>CAVVFJ010000020.1:0-17093 GCA_963747425.1 uncultured Solirubrobacterales bacterium | reverse complement strand
AGCGCCGGCCCTGTCAGGGCCGGCGCGGCGTCCCGATCGTCGGAGTCTTCAACGGGCCGCCGAGGCCGATGAACGTGACTATCTCATAGCCCCCCGGATTCGCCGGAAGGGGAAGCTGCTTCCAGTTGTTGGTGAACCAGACGTTTCCGGAGGGGTCGATGGCGACCCCGGTGAGGCGCGTCAGCCCGTCGAAGCCGTAGCCGCTCGACGGCGAGATCGGTGCGCCCACCGCGCTGCCAGGACGGCACTGCCGGCGCCTGACGCCGCAGAGCTCCGAGATCCTCTGGCCGGCGAAGTTTGCGACCCAGACGTTGTCGTTGCCGTCGACCGCGATCCCCCAGGGGATCGTCATCCCGGCGCCTCTGAATTGCCCCTTCGAGGCGCCGCTGGGGCCGAGCAGGGTGACGGATCCGTCGAGGGGCGGGCCCGGAGCAGGAGGCATGAAGGGGCACGGGAGGTCGACCACGCCTGAGTTCGCCACCCAGATGTTGCCGCGGCTGTCGGGCTTGATTCCCATCGGGTGCTTCAGGCCGGCTCCGCTGATCGGGGAGATCGGGGTGGGGGTGCCGTCCTTGTTCAGCATCGCCACGGTGCTGTTCACCATCCCGGTGACGAAGGCCTGCCCCTTCCGGTTGAAGGCGACGTCGAAGGGCTCGACGAGCCCGAGCCCGCTGATGTTCTGCGCCGCCGCGGGGTTTCCGCGCGGGATGCGCGTGACGGAGCCGTCGCCGCAGTTGGCGACCCAGATGGTTCCCTTGCGATCCGACAAGGTCGCCTGCGGGGCCGAGATCGCGCCCTGGGTGAAGCCCTGGATCGGGGACAGGGCCCGGCCGCGCGAGTTGAAGAGCGAGACGCTGTTGCGCGGCGGTATGAACGGGCAGCCGGGCGAGGAGAAGCCGAAGTTGCCCACCCAGACCCTGCCGCGAGGGTCCATCGTGATCCCGAAGCCGGCGCCGTTCAACCCGCCGCCCGCGTAGGGGGATCCCTTCACATAGCGGCCCCTGGGGTTGAACTTGAAGAGCAGGTCGCTGCCGCACACAGACTGAAGGGGATCCGGGCTGTACACGTAGTTGTTGTTGACCCAGATGTTGCCGTGGCCGTCGATCGCGACGTTGCCCGGGCCGTTCATCGTGTGCCCGTTGCCGTTGAAGCGAAGCGCCAGCGTCCAGGCATCAGGGGCTTCCGTCGAGCCGAGCGCCGGGCGATAGGGAGCGGGATGAGCCTGCGCCAAGGCAAACAGTCCCGCGACCTGCCTCCATGGATTGCGGGCGATGTCGGCCACCGCCTCGAGCGTGCCGCGCGGGGCTTTGCCGCGCGACGGTTTCGCCAGGCGGAAGAGCCTGCCGCAGTGGTGCCGATTGCGGACGCAGCGGGGCAGCATGTTGGAGAGCGAGTTGAACTCACGCAGGGTCGAGGTCCCGGCTCCATTCGGCTCCTGGGTGAGGACGCCGCTCAGGCCCCCGGTTCGGACGTTGACCAGATTGCGGACCATGCCGGCCGCGTTCTGCAGGCCGGGGGAGGGCCCTTCGATCTTGTCGGCGTGGATGAACTGGGCGAGGGCGAAGCCGGAGGCGACCGTCGTGCGCTCGTTGACGATCACCTGACTCGGGCCGGGAGAACGGCCGAGCACCGTAGCGAGGCGGACGGCGGCCCCCTTGCCGGCCAGCAGGTAGAGGATCGCCTTCGATTCCCGGTAACGCAGCCCGAAGGTTCCGTCGGAGCGGGTGCGGGAGCGGGCCAGGACGAAGGGATGCTCGTGCTTGCCGGGCTTGACGCCGTAGAGGGCGACCGGAGTGGAGCGGAGGGGCCCCTTGCCGCTCAGCACCTGTCCCTGGATCCTCGGGTGGGCCGCGGCGTCGGCGCCCATCGGGGCGACCGCGGCCGCCAGGCCCAGTCCGGCCAGCACGAGGGCGACCGATCTGACGCTCATCACGGGGACCCGTCTACTGCGGCGCATTCACAGCCCTCCTTCCCTGACAAAGGCCAACTGGCATCCGCGAGCCTACAAAACCGCCTGGACCGATAGCCCGGCGACGCTCAGTGCTTCTTCTTGTGCTTCTTCTTTTTCTTGCCGGTGACGACGACCCGCTCCTGCATCTGCACCGGGTGGAGCGCGCAGAAGAACCTGTAGGTGCCCGGGCGGTTGAACTTCTGGGTAAAGGTGCGGTTGCCGTCGAGGTTGTCGGAGCCGATTCCGAGCGGGCCGTTGGCGAGGGTCACGTTGTGGATCTCCTGTCCGCCGAACTGCCAGGTCAGGGAGGAACCCTGTCTCACGCGCAGGTTGGGGTCGCCGAAGTACCTGTCACCCACGGGGACCACCGTGCCGGAGGAGGCGTTCTGCAGCTTTCCGGGTGGGGCGTTGATGGTGGTCGCCTGGCCGTTGGCGTCGAGCGCCGTGAGCGGGATCGTGAAGGGGATCGGCCCGGTGCGGCCGGGTTGGTCCGTCTTCAGGATCGTCCAGTTCGGAGTTGGCCCGCAGTTCTGCGTAACGGATGGATCGGGGGCGAAGTAGACGATCATGATCCCCATCACCCGGACATGCGGCTGGGAGTCGCCGTAGACCGAGTTGAGCCTGAGCGTCTCGCCCTTGTGGATGGGGAGGCCGGTCGTGTCGCCGAAAGCGCTCATGTTGATCGGCCCCGGCTCGTGCAGCACGGGCCGTACGTTGTAGAAGGGGTGGTCGGGCAGGCCCCAGGTGGGATCGGACTCGGCCACCTTGCGGTTGCCGCAGCTGGGCTCGGTCAGGTTGATGTCGACCGCGCCGCCATGGACATGCCCGGCTCCGGCGATCAGGTGGCCGCTCTCGGGCCACGTGTAGTCCGCCGTCTCGTCGGTGGTCGGGAGCGTGGCGGTCTTCTTGTGCTTCTTTCGGTGCTTCTTGCCCTTGCTCTTCTTGTGCTTGGAGGCGGTCGCGGCCTTCCGTCCCTTCCCCTTCTTGGACCTCTTCGTCTTCTTGGCCTTCTGGGTGACCCCAGGGACGTTGTAGATCGGGTCGGCACGGCAATTGCGGACGTCGAGCCAGTAGGGGGTGACGGGCGTCAGGTTCGGGTTCGTGTCGACCGTGACCGTGTAGTGGATCAGTGCGTTGTCCGCGGTTGAGCGATGGTTCATCACCATCGACAGGACCGCCCACGGGTCGCCGGCGTTGAGCTTGTATCCGTATCCGTCGGGGAGGGACATCTTCGCCCGCTCCTCGCCCGCCGCGTAGAAGCGCTGGGGGGAAAAATTCCCGAGGCTCGGGCGGCTGTCGAAGCCCAGATAGCCGTTGCCGGCGCAGGTGCTGTCCTGGTGCGCCGCATTGATGAAGACGATGTGATGGAGCATCAGGCGCTGGATCGGCACCGGCTGGTCGGTGCCGGGATCGACGACGTCGGTCTCCATGTGGGTGATGAACCCTGTGCTTGTCCCGGTGCCCTTGAGCGGGTTGGGGGCGCTGGTCACCCATTGCCGCACCTCGTAGCCGCCGATCGTCCCGGTGGGGATGTCGCAGGTGTACGTGGTCTTGGTCCCGACGGTCGCGCCGGCCACGCAGGGGTTTGGAAGCGCCGCTGAGGCGCCACCGGGCACGAAGAGGACGGTCGCTGCGATGCCGAGCAGCGCGGTCACGCCGACAATCGCCGCGGTCGTTCGCCCCTTTGATCGCCTGCGCGCTTCCGTGCGCGAGTTTCCCACTCTTCCTCCTCTGCGACCCCGACTGACTCGGAGTCAACGAATGGCGGACATTACCAGCGGCCCTGGGCGCCCGGTCACCAACTACTAGGTGTTGACCCAAAGTCAACCCGGACTATCCTGGCTCATCGCCTCACGTCCCCTGACAACGGAGAGGGCCGGCGAGCGCCGGGCGCAGCTGCTTGCGGCAGCCCTCGAGGTCTTCGGCGATCGCGACTACGACGAGGTCTCGGTCGACGAGGTCGCCGAGGCGGCCGGCGTCTCCCACGGGCTGGTCTTCCAGTATTTCGGCAGCAAGAAGGGACTGTACGTCGCATGCCTCGAGCCCCTGATCGAGGGCTTTCGCTCCCGAGTGGAGCCCGATCCCGAGCTGCCTCCCGTGGAGCGGCTGCGCGAGGGCCTCCGCAACTTCGCCGACGCGATCAGCGAGCACCCGGCCGGTTACCGCAACCTGATGACACGGGCTACGGCATTCAGCGAGGTGCGGGACGCCCTGGAGCGCGCGCGGTGGTGGCGTGTCACCCGGCTCGCCGAGGCGATGGGGCTGGATCCAGGGCAGCCCGCGGTCCGGGTCGGCCTCCGCGCGTGGACCTCCTACGTGGAGGCGGCGATGCTGACCTGGCTCGAGGAGGGCGCTCAGGACCGCGACGCCATGGTCGAGATGCTGGTCAAGGCCCTGGGCGCAACCGCCGAGGGGATCGCGGCCGCGGACTGACCCCGGGGGCTGACCCCAGGGGGTCCGACGGGGTCTGACCCCGGGGGGTCCGAGAGGGCGCCCCAGTACGCTGGACCCGTGCCTGAGTTCAAGCTCAACCCGGCCTACACGCCGACCGCCGACCAGCCGAAGGCCATCGAGGGCCTCGCCGAGGGCATCGAGTCGAAGCAGCGGTTTCAGACGCTGCTCGGGGCCACCGGCACCGGCAAGACCTTCACGATGGCGGCGACCATCGAGCGGGTCCAGCGCCCGGCGCTCGTGATCGCCCACAACAAGACGCTTGCCGCGCAGCTCTGCAACGAGTTCCGGGAGTTCTTCCCCGACAACGCCGTCGAGTACTTCGTCAGCTACTACGACTACTACCAGCCCGAGGCCTACGTCCCGGCGCAGGACCTCTACATCGAGAAGGACTCCTCGATCAACGACGAGATCGACCGGCTGCGCCACGCCGCGACCGCCTCGCTCTTCGCCCGCGACGACGTGATCATCGTCGCCTCGGTCTCCTGCATCTACGGCATCGGCTCACCCCAGCTCTACCGCGAGCAGATGCAGCTCTTCAAGGTCGGCGACTGGATCGACCGCCAGGACGTCTTCCGCAAGCTGGTCGGCATGCAGTACCGCCGCAACGACCAGAACCTGGCCCGCGGGGCGTTCCGGGCGCGCGGTGAGGTGCTCGAGATCTACCCGGCGTACGCCGAGTCCGCCTACCGGATCCAGCTCTTCGGCGACGAGATCGAGGCGATTCAGCACTTCGATCCACTGACCGGCGAAATTCTCGACGTGATCGATCACGTCTCGGTCTGGCCGGCGAGCCACTACGTCGTCAAGGAGGAGACGATGGAGCGCGCCGTCGATGAGATCGAGCGCGAGCTGCGCAACCAGGTCGCCCACTTCGAGGAGCACGGCAAGCAGCTCGAGGCGCACCGGCTCCAGCAGCGCACGCGGTACGACATGGAGATGATGCGCGAGCTCGGCTTCTGCCCGGGGATCGAGAACTACTCCCGGATCCTCGATGGCCGCCCACCGGGCAGCCCGCCGTACACGCTGATCGACTACTTCCCGGACGACTTCGTCCTCTTCGTCGACGAGTCGCACCAGACGATTCCCCAGCTCGGCGGCATGTACGAGGGCGACTACTCCCGCAAGTCGACCCTGGTCGACTTCGGCTTCCGGCTGCCGAGTGCGGTGGACAACCGTCCGCTCAAGTTCGACGAGTTCCTCGACCGGATCGGCCAGATGGTGCTGGTCTCGGCGACGCCGGGGCCGTGGGAGAGGGCCGAGTCCTCCAACGTCGTCGAGCAGATCGTCCGCCCGACGGGAATCGTCGACCCCGACGTCGAGGTCCGCGAGACCAAGAACCAGATCGATGATCTGATGAACGAGGTCAGGGTCCGGGCCGAGCGCGACGAGCGGGTGCTGGTCACGACCCTGACCAAGAAGATGGCCGAGGACCTCACCGAGTATCTGCTCGAGCACGGCTTCCGGGTCCGCTACCTGCACTCCGAGGTCGACACCCTGGAGCGGATCCAGATCATCCGCGAGCTGCGGCTCGGCGAATACGACGTGCTCGTCGGCGTCAACCTGCTGCGGGAGGGCCTCGACCTTCCGGAGGTCTCGCTCGTTGCGATCCTCGACGCCGACAAGGAGGGCTTCCTCCGCGGGGAGACCAGCCTGATCCAGACGATCGGTCGCGCGGCGCGGAACGTCGACGGCCGGGTGCTGATGTACGCGGACAAGGAGACCGACGCGATGCGCAAGGCGATCTCCGAGACCGATCGCCGCCGCGCCATCCAGCTCGCCTACAACGAGGAGCACGGCATCACCGCCGCGACCGTCACCAAGGGCATCTCCGACATGGCCGAGTTCCTGGCGATGGAATCGAACGCGCCTCGCCGCCGCCGGCGCCGCCGGGACGAGACGGCCACCAAGACACCTGAGGAGCTGGAGAAGCTGGTGATCGAGCTGGAGGAGGAGATGCTCGCGGCCGCCGACGACCTTCGCTTCGAGGAGGCCGCGCGGATCCGCGACGAGCTCAAGGAGCTCAAGGCGGACCTGGACGCGATCCGCGCCTAGGTGCCCGCGAGCGCGGCGTGGATCGAGCGGACGACCAGCGCGCCGTCCCCGACGGCTGCCGCCACGCGCTTGGTCGAGCCCCTCCGTACGTCGCCGATCGCGAACACTCCGGGGCGCGTGCACTCGAGCATCAGTGGGCCACGGTCCGACCCATTCCAGTGCTGGGAGAAGTCGGGGTGGCGGCTCGCCTCCTCACCGGTGACCACGAAGCCCTTGTCGTCCTGGCCGACGAAGTCGACGAGCCCCTCCGACCTTGGTGAGGCGCCGATCATCGCGAACACCGCCGAGGTCTCGACGCGCTGATCAGGCCCGGCGCCCGAGATCTGCACTGCCTCGAGCTGCCCGTCGCCCTCGAGCGCACTCACCTCACACCCGGTCCAGACCTGAACGTTCGACTTGTCCTCGATCTGATCGACCAGGTAGCGCGACATCGCCACCTCGAGCGGCCGCCGCGCGACGACGTGCACCTGGCGCGCCGTATCGGCGAGCTTGACGACCGCCTGGCCGGCCGAGTTCCCTCCGCCCACCACGACGACGTCCTCCGCCGAGCATTGCTGCGCCTCGATGTGCGTCGCCGCGTAGTAGAGGCCCAGGCCCTCGAACCGCTCCGCGTTCTCTGCAGGCAGCCGGCGATAGTCGGCGCCCGGGGCGAGGACCACGATCCTCCCCTGCACCCGCTGACCGTCCGCAAGCTCTATCTCCCGCAGTCCGTCTGAGTCGGGCTCCGCTACGCGAGATGCCTCGTGAACGCTCGAGATCACTGCGCCGAACTTGCGCGCCTGAAGTGTCGCCCGCCGGGTGAGGTCGGACCCGGTGAGACCGGTGGGAAAGCCGAGGTAGTTCTCGATCCGAGCGCTGGTTCCCGCCTGTCCACCAGGAGCGAACCGCTCGACCACCAGCGTGCTGAGCCCCTCCGAGGCGGCGTACACCGCCGCGGCCAAGCCGGCGGGACCGCCGCCGAGCACCACGACGTCGAATGCCTGACGGTCGACCTGCGCTCGAAGGCCCAGTTCGTCTGCGACGGAAGTCACCGTCGCCTGCCGGATGACCTCGTCCGAGCGGACCAGGACGGGGCATTCCTCTTCCCCGATGCCAAGGCCGTCGAGCAGGATCCGGCTCTCCTCGTCGGTCGCCAGGTCGTGCCAGGTGAAGGGAACGAGATTGCGCTCCAGCAGCTCTCTCACGGCGAACGCCTCGCTCGACCAGCGTGTCCCGATCAGCTTCTGCTGGCCAAGGCCGCGACCCATGAGCCAGTCGCGTCGGGCGACCATCGTTCGCAGGAGGAGGTCGCCGAGGTCGGCGGGAGCGGTCGCGACCACCCTGCGTACGTCCTCCGGCGGGAGCGCGATCAGTGACGTCGGTCCGGCGGCGAACCCGGCGGCGAGCGTCGGCTCGCCGGTGAACATGGAGAGATCGCCGATGAAGGTCCCCACCTGGCACTGGGTGAAGTACCGGTCGCCCTCCGGCGCCTGATCGATGATGTCCACGGCCCCGCTCTGGACCACGTAAAGGGGGGTCTCACGCTGGCCATGCTCGAACACCTCATCTCCGCGGGCGAACGTCAGCTGGGTGCCAATCTCCGCCAGGTAGGAGACCTGCTCGGGCGTCAGCCGGGGGAACATCGCCGGATCGTCCGGATCCAGGAAGTCCTCTACGGGCGTTGGTGCGTATTCGGTCGCCATTCCTCCGCAGGTGATCCTACGAACAGGGCGTCTCCGGCTGGAATTTGCCGGGCCGAGGTCGGCCGTTTCCTACGATCTAACGAGCTGTCGTTCGTCGAAAGGGGGTTCGGGATGAGAATCGGAATCGTTGGAGCCGGCAGGATCGGCGGCAACTGCGCGACCCAGCTCGCCAAGGGTGGTCACGAGGTCAGGCTGAGCGGGCGCGACCCGTCGAAGCTGGAGGGGCTGGCGGCCGAGATCGGCGATGCGGCCAGCATCGGGTCTCCGGCCGAGGCAGCGGAGTTCGGGGAGGTGGTGGTCTTCGCGGTTCCCTGGGACGGCTTCGACGAAGCGGTGTCGGCGGCCGGCTCGCTCGACGACAAGATCGTGATCGACACCACCAACCAGTACGGCAGCTCGGAGATGCCCGCCGACGGACAGACGGGGGCCAGCTTCCACGCCGCTCGCGTGCACGGCGCCCGCTATACGAAGAGCTTCAACACGCTCACCTCGGCCTTCCAGGCGGAGGCGGCCTTCCGGCCGGAGGCCGATCGGGTGGTCCAGTGGGTCTGCGGCGACGACGAGGAGGCGAAGCAGGTGGTGATGGGCCTGATCGCGGATGCGGGCTACGCGCCCGTCGACATGGGCGGCAATGCGGACGCCGCCGTGATGGAGATGCCGCGACGCCCCGGCGGCGTATACGGCGAGGAGTACCGGTTGCCCGATGCCGAGAAGGCGGTCGAGGCGGTGAAGGCGGGGGAGGAGATCCCCCCGACCCCGACCTACGCGTGAGCACCCAGGCGATCGCCCGCGATCACTGCCTCGCGCCTGAGCGGGTCGGCGAGCCGGTCTACGGAGGCCGTTACCGGAGGCTGTTCGACTCGCTGCCCGCGCTGAAGGCGGACGAGGACGAGCTGCTGGCGCTGGGCAGGCCGGGTGGGTTCTGCGATGACTCGACCGCGGATCCGGCCGACGGAGAGATGGCTGCCGGATGGCCCTTCTTCGGCCAGTTCATCGCGCACGACATCACCGCGGATCGCTCCCCGCTGGGCCACCGAACGGACCCGGAACAGATCAGGAACTTCCGTACCCCGCGCGCAAACCTCGAGGGTGTGTACGCCGCGGGTCCGATGGGATCGCCCTACCTGTTCCGGAAGGACGACCCGGCGAAGCTCCTGCTGGGGGAGGGCGGACACGACGTGCCGCGCAACCACGAGGGGATCGCGCTGGTAGGCGATCAGCGCAATGACGTGCACCTGTTCATGAGCCAGATGCAGGTGCGCTTCATCAAGACGCACAACCTGGTCGTCGACCGCCTGCGCGAGGACGGCGTCGACGAGGCCGAGGTCTTCGAGGACGCCAGGCGCGCGACCACCTGGCACTACCAGTGGGTGATCGTCAAGGAGTTCCTGCCGATGCTGGTCGGCAGCGAGCTGATGGAGGAGCTGCTCGAGCGCGGGACGAGGCTGTTCCAGCCGGGCGACGACCCGTACATCCCCTTCGAGTTCGCCGATGCCGCCTACCGCTATGGCCACAGCCAGATCCGCGATACCTATCGCGTCAACCGCCAATTCGGGCCGGTTCCCGTCTTCCCCGACCTGATCGGCTTTGGCGCGGTGCCGGTCGATCACGCAATCGACTGGACCCTCCAGTTCGACGTCCCCGGAGACGGGAGCGCACAGCGCTCGAAGAAGATCGACGGCACGCTGCCTCGCTCCCTGATCTCCCTGCCGCGCCAGATCAGCGGCGAGGGCGAGGAGTCGCCCTATGCATCCCTCGCCAACCGGGATCTGCAGCGCGGACAGGCGGTCGGACTGCCCTCGGGTGAGGCCGTCGCACGGGAGCTCGGGGTCGAGCCCCTCTCACGCGATCAGGTGGGGCTGTCCGGTCAGGGCTGGGATCTGGAGACGCCGCTCTGGCTCTACGTGCTCAAGGAGGCGGAGGTGCTCGAGGACGGCAATCGGCTCGGACCGGTCGGCGGGCGTATCGTGGCGGAGGTCCTGGTCGGGATCATTGACGCCGACCCCGAATCGTTCCGTTCCGTCGAGCCGTCGTGGACGCCAACCCTTCCGGCCCACGAGCCTGGTCGCTTCGGCATCGCTGACCTGCTGGCGCCAGCGGAGGAGCCGGCCCGGGCTACTTGATCAGCTGGTAGATGAAGTAGACGATCACGACGAGGTTCACCAGCCAGGCGTTGGTGGTCAGCCAGTCGCGGATCCCGGGCATCGCGTCACGGGCCCTGTGACCCAGCAGCAGGTATCCGAGGATCGGCAGCGCCATTAGGAGGGTGGTCGCGGCCGCCAGCGGCCAGGCATGCAACACGTTCAGGTGGCCGTTATGGAGCCAGTGGACGGTGGAGATCACCGCGACGAGGTCGGTGGGCATCATCAGGATCAGCAGGAAGCCGAGGCTGAAGGCGCGCTTCGGCTCGGCCGTCTGAAGGGCGCTCATCCACTTCGGGACCGAGGCGTTCTTTCGGCCCAGGAAGGTGTGAATGCCGGCGAGCGCCAGAAGGCCGGCGACGACGTAGTCCGCGGTGCTCGGCCCGGACCCCGACCGGGGCTTGATGTTGAGGATCTCGTAGAGCCCGAACCAGATCAGGATGCTGAGCGATGCCGCGATCAGCACCCCGGTCAGCATCGCGATGGAGTTCTTGACCGGCTCCCTGCTCGTCACCAGGAAAATGGCCGTCAGGATCTGCGGCCCCATCACCATGATCAGGGACAGCGGAAGGATCTGGAGCTGGGTCGTGGTCGAGGACAGGTCGCGACCTCTCAGTGACGGGGCACGATCCTATGCCACGCCGATCTAGCTGGAGCGCTTCCGCCCGCGCGCCAGCAGCCCCGGGCGCCAGAGGCTGACCAGACCGGCGACGAGGGTGACCAGGAAGATCTGGCCCATCAGCATCTCGAGCCCGGAGAACATCCTGCCCGGCTGCCCGGCCGGGACCAGGTTGCCGTAGCCGGTTGTGGTCAGCGTGGTGAAGCTGAAGAAGAGGAAGTCCCCGCTGTTGACCGTAACGCCGGTGCCGAAGAAGGGTGTGGATTGCACCCTGTCCATCGCCGCGTAGAGGAAGCTGAACAGCAGTCCCAGGATCGTGTAGACGCTGATCGCGCCGAGGATCGTGCGAAATCCCACCTCGGTCTCCATCAGGACGGCCCGCAGGATCGCCCCCGCCGCGAGCAGCAGGAGGCTGACGATGACGAACGAGCTGGCACCGAGCAGGTGGATGTTGTCGACGAGCTCGGCCAGCACGGCGAGAATCACCGCCGCCAGCGCGAGGATCCCGGCCCCGCGGACAACGGTCGGGCGCACGCCAGATCCGGCGAGCCCGACGACGCCGGCCAGCCCGGCGACCAGGGTCGTGAGCACCGCGGTCCAGCCATGGAACCCGGTCAATGAGCCAAGGACATAGGTGGCCAGCACCAGGAGCAGGACAAGTCCGAAGGCGTTGGCGACCCTCTCGGCAAACTGCCCCCAGCGCTCGCCCTGCTGCCGCGACAGTCCGAGCGGCCGCCTCTTCTCTCGCCCCTCGCGGGGATTTTGGGCCACTTCCGACGGTTCGGGCCGCCTGAAGGCTTTCCTGCCGCTGGGCGGAACGGGTCAGGTGGGGTCTGTCGCCGCGGCTCGGTCCGGTTCCGTGGCGGGCGCGACGGCGGAGGTCGGCAGCTTCCTCGTGAACCAGAGGGAGAGCAGCGCGATGGCCGCAACGGCGCCGACGGAGATACGGAGCGCGTCGAGCTGGGCGTCGCCATAGTCGCTGGCCACCGCTTTCGCTTGGTCCTCTGAGAGGCCCTCCGAGAGCGCCTGTTGCTCGACCTGGTCGGCAGGCACGATGTCGATGCCCTCCTCCGTGTTGGTGGCGATCGTCTCGCGCGCCTGGGCGGGCACCTGCGGGTTGTCGGCGATGTTGTCGTTGAACCCGTTGATCAGATTGAGGATCAGGATTGCGCCGATCAGGGCGGTGCCGAGCGAGGAGCCGAGGTTGAGGGCCGTCCCCTGCAGGCCTCCGGTCTCGCTCGCCTTGGAGGGGTCGGTCGAGGACATGATCACGTTGCCGAGCTGGGATGCGAGGAACCCCCCGCCGGCCCCGACCAGCACCATGGCGATCTTGAACCCGGTGTCGTTGAGGTTGACGTCGAGCGTGGCGAGCATTACGACCGCTCCGGCGCTGATCAGGACGAGACCCGCCTGCGCGACGGTCCTCGGGGAGCGCCTCCCGGCCACCTTGGGACCGGCCATCGCGAAGACCAGCATCGCCACGGAGAGGGGAAGCAGCCGCTTACCCGTGTCGAACGCGTTGAGCCCGACGACGACCTGCAGGTAGACCGGGACGACGAAGAACAATCCCATCAGCACCAGCTGCTGGCCCATCAGCGTCGTCAGCCCGGCACGGAGCTGCGTGATCTTCAGCAGGGTTGTGTCAACGAGACGGTCGAGGCCCAGGCGGTGGCGCCGCTCCTCCCAGTGGACGAATCCGGCCAGTATTCCCAGCCCGGCAAGGACCATGAACGGGACCACCGAGAAGCCGAGCGGGGTGACCTCGCTTCCGTTGATCTCCGGCGCCCCGAGTGGCTTCACGAAGCCCCACTTGCTGCCCATCAGGATCCCGAAGACGGCCAGTCCCAGGCCGGCGATGGAGAGCACCGACCCAATCACGTCCATCTTGGGAGGGTGCTCTGCCTTGGGGGCCTGGGCGATCCGTCCCCGCACCAGGATGATCCCGGTCACGATCACCGTCTCTCCGGCGAACACGTAGCGCCAGCTGGCGTTGGTCGTGACCCAGCCGCCGATCAGCGGGCCCGCCGCGACGGCGACCGCGGTGATGCCCCCGATCAGCGCGTAGGCGAGCGCCCTGTCCTTGCCCTGGTAGTTGGCGGCGGTCAGCGCGGCGATTCCGGGAATCACCATGATCGCTCCGAGCCCCTCGATCCCGGACCAGCCCACGAGCAGAACGGTGAGATTGGGGCTCAGGGCCGTGATCAGGGAGCCGGCGCCGTAGACCGCGAGCCCGATCGCGAACATCCGGTTGCGCCCGTAGATGTCGCCGAGCTTCGCGCCGGTGAGCATCAGGGCGGCCATCACGAGCGCGTATAGGGTGATCGCCGCCTGCACTCCCTGGATCGACGTGTTGAGGTCGGCGGTGATCTGGGAGATCGAGACGTTCATCACGCTCGTGTCGAGCGTCATGACGAACTGGCCCGAGGCGAGGATGACGATGGGGATCCACTTGCGCATCGCCTAGGCCGAAGACCTTTCCGTGGCGGCGGCCGCGTCCTCAGCCGCGAACTCGGCGAGCATCCGCCGCTCCTCCTGGTTCTTGGGGAAGAGGAAGAAGACGACGGCCGCGCCGAGCAGGACCGCGACGATCCCGGCCAGATACGCCGCCTCATCCCCCTTGAGGAACGAGGTCTTCGCGGCGGCGACGATGTTGTCCTGGATCGAGGGTGAGTACTGCTTCGCCGCGTCGGAAGCGCTCGAGAACGACTTGGTGAGCTCGCTCTGGACGTTGTCCGACACGTTCTTGCCGGAGCCGGCGATGGCCGCCGAAGCGGCGGCCGCATAGCCCGCTGTCAGGAAGGCCCCCATGATCGATTGCAGGATCGCGCCGCCGAGGTCGCGCTGGAGGTCGGCTGTTCCCGAAGCCATGCCGGCTCTCCTCACCGGGACTGACCCGGTCAGAGAGTGCGATGCCGGAGTGCCGGCAAGGCCCACGCCGATCCCTATGAAGGCGTACCCCAGCGCCACCTTCCAGTACGGGATGCCCTCCTTCCAGAGGAGCAGCATGGTGAGGAAGCCGAGCAGCACGAAGGCATACCCGAGGAGCAGGGTCGTCCTGGCGCCCTTGGACTCCACGAGGTTGGCCGAGCGGGGTGCCACGAGCACCATGCATACCGCGGCCGGCAGGATCGCCGCTCCCGCACCGACGGTCGAGTAACCGAGGACGTTCTGGAGGAACTGCTGCCCGATGTACATCGATCCCATCAGTGAGCCGAAGACGATGATCCCCGCGACCGCGGCCACCCAGAATGTGCGCCGGGACGCCACGTGGAGGTCGTAGAGGGGGTTGCGCGCACGCCGTTCCCTGATGAAGAAGGCAACCAGGGCGGCCGCGGATATCGCGAACAACCCGATTGCCAGTGACCCCTTGCCCGGGACCACGACGAAGTTGATGGCCATGATGAAGGCGCCGACGAGGAAGATCGTCAGCACGCCACCGGGATGGTCCACCGGCTCCGTGGTCTCGTTGACGTTGGCAGGGATGAACCTCAGCGCCATGAACAGGGCGAGCCCGGCGAACGGCAGGGTGAGCAGGAACGGGGACCCCCACGAGAAGTGCTGGAGCAGGATGCCGGCGAGCAGGGGGCCGAGCGCGGTGAGCGCCCCTCCGGTCGCCGCCCAGAGCGCGATCGACTTCGTCCTGGCCGGGCCTGACCAGAGCGCCGTGATCAGCGCGAGGGTGGTCGGGTAGGCCATCCCCGCCGCGAGACCGCCGACGATCCGCGCCGCGAAGAGCACCTCGATCGAGGGAGCGAAGGCCGCGATGAGGTCGGCCGGGATCGTGACGGCCATGCCCACGAGCAGGATTCCCTTGCGGCCGTAGCGATCGCCGACAGCGCCGAAGTAGAGAACGGAGCAGGCAAGCCCGAGGGAGTAGGCGATTGCGATCAGGTTCAGATCGGTCTGCGACGCGTCGAAGTGCTGTCCGATGTCGGGCAGGGCAACATTGGCGACGGCCAGCCCCAGGTTCGCGACGGTCGCGACCGCGATCAGTGATGCGAGCACCCAGCCAGCCCGCTGGGGGGCGGTCGAGGCCTGCGAGTCGGACGCTTCGGGCTTGGTCGAGTCCACGATGGAGGCAGGTGGCGCCGGCCCAGCGTACGCCCTACTACGCTTTCGGACATGAGCGCCGGACAACAAGCGGACGACCTCGCCGCGAAGGCCGCAGAGACCGTGCGGCGCGTGGTCGCCGAGGCGGAGGACCGCGCCGGCGAGATTCTCCGCGAGGCGGAGGCCAAGGCCGGCAGCATCCGCGAGCAGGCCGAGGCCGAGGCGTCGCAGATCCGAGAGCGCGCAGAGGCGGACGCTCGCGGCCAGATCGAGGCCGCCAAGAGGGCGCTCGACGAGCTCGGAGGCACGTTGGCGGCCGCCGCGACGGCCGCGATTCCCGGTGCGGAGAGCGTCCCGGCGAGCCCGAGCCGCAGCCGGAACCCGCGCCGGAACCGGAACCCGCGCCGGAACCCCCACCGGAGCCAGTCGGTCCCTCCGCAGCGAACGGGGATGACGCCGCCGAGCGACTGGTGGCGATGAAGCTGGCGGTCGAGGGCAAGGACCGCACCGCGATCGAGGCCGAGCTCAGCCGGAAGTTCGGCGCAGGCGACCGCTCGTCACTGCTCGACGAAGTGCTCAGCCGCGCCGCCCGCTAGGCGGTCGCCGCCGCGGGCTCGCGTCGCAGGATGCCGATGTAGGCGATCGCGCCCGGGATCGTCGGCAGCCAGAAGGAGAAGGCCCGATAGGAGAGCACCGCGACGATCGCCAGGCCCCCCGGTACGCCGAAGGCGATCAGCGAGCCGATCATGCCGCCCTCCACACCGCCGATGCCACCCGGCAGCGGCAGCAGGTTCGCGGTCATGCCGATGAAGTAGGAGGCGACGATCACGCCCGCGGGCGGAGGCGAGCCGAAAGCGTGCAGGCAGGCCCAGAGGACGGCGATGTCGAATCCCCACCAGCCGACCGCCCAGAGCCCGTCGACGGGGCGCTCCCGGACGATCGCGATCGCGCCGCGCACGCCGCCCGCAAGCGTGTTCGGAACTGTCGCCAGCGCCGCCCGCCAGCGCTCTCGCCGGCTCGGATGGCGGAGGCGCTCGGTGGTCTCGTGCAGCTCGCCGCCGAAGTACCCGATCAGCAGGGCGGCGACGATGATCAGCCCCGCGACGATGGCGGGGATCAGGGTGAATGCAACCGGACTCGGCCCCGAGAGGATCCCGCTCCGCAGGCCGAGGCCGGTCAGCAAGACCGCGCCCATGTAGACGGTGTAGAGGAGCACCAGCAGCGTCGCCATGCGAAGCGCCACCAGCGGAGCGGGCAGCCCGTCCCGTCGCAGCGCCCAGGCCGTCAGCGCGATGCCGCCGATCCCACCGGCCGCGAGCAGCCTGGTGGCCGCCAGGCTCGCCAGCGTGATGCGATAGCTCTGGGCCCAGCCGATCCTTGCCTCACGGCCGATCACGCCCCGGAAGAGCGCGACGTAACAGAAGAAGGAGGCGATCTCGAGGATCAGGCCGGCGGTCAGCCACCCGGGCTCGCCCCGATCGAGCCTCCTCCAGGTGTCGCCGAGGCCGGCGATGTTCGGCAGGACGATGTAGAGCGCGCCGAGCGACACCGCCGCGAAGGCCAGTCCGATCAGCAGCTGCTTCCTGGTTAAGCCTCTGGGTGCTTCGTTCATCCGCCGCGGAAGGTCCCCGGGCCGCCGCCGGCGCGGGCGCCCTCCGTGTACTCGGCCAGATCCTGGCTCCAGAACTCGACGACGTTGCCGTCAGGGTCCGTGACGTAGATCGCCCGGCCGGGACCGAGCTGAATCGGCCCCTCGACCTCCGCGCCCGCATGCTCGATCCGCTCCCTGAGGGGGTCGATCTCCCGGTCGGCGACGCTGAACGCGAAGTGGACGTGCGCGCCGCCCCGTCCACCGGCGAGCCCAACCTGCTCGGTCCAGAGCCCGAGCCTGGCCGTCTCGCCGACCAGGTACCAGTAGCGACCCTCGGCGCCCTCGCCGTAGAGCGTCTCCTCGAAGCCGAGCACATCCCGGTAGAGCGCCGCGCAGCATCGAGGTCGTCCACCTCGAGGACGAGCTCCGAGATACCGGTGACGGGCGGCGGGGTGGCCACGCGGCGAGCTTAACCTGGGCCGGGATGTTTCCCGAGACATACAGACGGGTTCTCGGAGCGCGCGGCGTCGCCGCGCCGCTCACCGGCGTCACG
>CAVVFJ010000019.1:0-6025 GCA_963747425.1 uncultured Solirubrobacterales bacterium | reverse complement strand
AGAGCGCCAGCCCGGCGCCGCCCGTGCGCAGGAGTTCGGCCAGCGGCTCGACCTCGCGCTCCGGGATTCCCTTCTGGCTCCCGATGAACCCGGCCAGCACCTCTCGCGCGCGGTCGAAGTTCGCCCGCCTGAAAGCGTGGACCTCGGCGTCCCCGCCGCTGTCCCGGAACAGCATCCGCCAGGCGTAACCGTGCTCCTCGACGTAGGCGAACCAGGCCTCGAGGATCGCCTCCACCCTCTCCTCGAAGGGCAGGTCGGTGGGAACGTGCTCGAAGAAGCGGGGTAGGTCATCCCGGTGGCGCTCCAGAAGCGCCAGGTACAGCGCCTTCTTCGAGGCGAAGTGGCGGTAGAGAATCGGCTTGGTGACATTCGAGGCGGCGGCGATCTCGTCAAGCGTGGTGCCGCGATAGCCGCGTTCGCCGAACAGCCGGGCGGCCGACTCGAGGATCAACTCCCGGCGCTCGGCGCCGGGGAGGCGCTTCCGAGGCTTGGTTGTCATGGGGTCGATCTTTGCTAAGTTACCGGACGGTAACTTTGCTGACCGCCGAGAGACCACTCCAACCCGTCCAGTGGGCCGCGATCGCCGGCTCCGTCGCCGTTCTCGTCTGGAGCGTGCCTGGACTGATCCTCAACCCGGACTTCCACGTCGGGAGCGACGCGACGTCGGTGCGCGTGCTCGGGGTGGACATGAACGGCTGGCACGCCGTATCCGGCTTCTTCGTCGCAATCCCCGGGTTCTTCGCCGCGCTGCGGCGCTCCTGGTCGGCGCTCTTCAACGTCAGTGCCGCAGTCGCACTGCTCTCCACGGCGGTCTGGGCGATGCTGAGCACCCAGGTCGCGGCCGGCCTCTTCTACTTCCCCCACGGCGATGCCGACGCGCTGCTTCATGTCGGCACCTCGACGATCTTCCTCGCGGGCGCGGCCCACTACCACCTGGCGGCCGGCAGGCGGGAGCCCGACGAGCAGAGAGCCTGAGCAGCTCAGGTCAGGGTGTCGAGGAACCGGCCGCAGAGCTCCCGTCCCAGCCGGTTCCAGTCCGCGATCTTCTCCCGGGTCTCGGCGCGCAGCGCGTCCGGGTCGATGCCGGTCCGCACCGCATCCTCGTCGGATCGGTAGTCGTCGATCCACTTCTCGGCATCCGATGCCGTGACCTCGGCATGGAACTGGATCCCCCAGGCTCGCTCGCCGACCCGGTAGGCCTGCGCGCAGACCGGGCTGCGGGCCAGGATCACCGCGCCGTCGGGCGGCAGCGCCTCGTAGCTGTGCCATTGAAATCCGGTGAAGCGCGGCGCCAGCGGGCCGATCAGGGGATCGTCGGCGCCATCGTCGGTGATCTCGACCTCGCCCCAGCCGATCTCAGGCTCGCTCGCGCGGCGAGCCAACCCCCCAGCGGCCTCGGCCAGTAGCTGGCTCCCAAGGCAGATGGCCAGCAGGGGCATCCCGTCGTCGACCATCGCATCCAGGAAGTCCTTCTCGAAGCGCAGCCAGGGATGGCGATCCTCCTGGTCGGCGTGCATCGCGCCGCCGAAGGTGAGGACCGCGTCATAGTCGGCGATCTCGAGCCGCGGCCCTCCTCCCCGCTCGGAGAGCCTCCACTCGTCCAGGTCCACCCCGCGCTGACGCATCTCCTCGGCGAAGACGCCGGGTCCCGCGTCGGGCTGATGGACGATGGCCAGCGCCCTCATCCGTGGACCACCATGATTGAGATACTGGCGAATCCCGAGGAAGGCCGGCATGGAGGCATCACATAGCGCGAGACGAGTCATCGAGACCGGGGACGCACCCGAGCCCATCGGTCCCTACTCGCAAGCCGTGGTGGCAAACGGCGTCCTCTACTGCAGCGGCCAGGTGCCGCTCGATCCGGAGAGCGGTGAGTTGATCGACGGCGGCATTGCAGAGCAGGCCGCCAGGTGCCTGGAGAGCCTCGAGGCTGTCTGCCGGGAGGCGGGCACCAGGCTTCAGGACGCGGCGCGGATCGGGATCTATCTGGCTGACATGGAGGACTTCCCCAAG
This sequence comes from uncultured Solirubrobacterales bacterium, assembly GCA_963747425.1. GTDB lineage: Bacteria > Actinomycetota > Thermoleophilia > Solirubrobacterales > 70-9 > DASUPK01. Next base: position 4,012 of record CAVVFJ010000019.1, on the reverse strand, counting down.
GTGAACGACGTGTACGCGACCTTCTTCGAGAAGCCATTCCCTGTTCGCACAACGGTCGGGGTCGCCGCCCTTCCGAAGGGCGCGCTGGTGGAGATGGATGCCACCATTCCGCTGGCCACGTGACCGACACCGTCTCGCTCGAGGACATTGAGCGCGCTCGCGAGGTGGTCGCCGATGTAGTCCGGCGCACCTACGTCTTCGAGTCTCGCTACCTCTCCCGCACAACCGGGGGCACGATCGCCCTCAAGGCCGAGAACCTGCAGCGCACCGGCTCTTTCAAGCTGCGCGGCGCCCTCAACATGATCGCCGGGCTCGACGGCGGCACCAAGGGTGTGGTCGCCGCGAGCGCGGGCAACCACGGCCAGTCGGTCGCGTACGCGGCGCGGGCCCGCGATCTGGCGGCGACGATCTTCATGCCCGAGCGCGCACCCCTGGCGAAGATCGCGGCCGCCCGGGAGTCGGGCGCCGAGATCGTCCTGCAAGGGGAGTCGATCGAGGCCTGCGTCGAGGACGCCGGCGAATACGCCGAGTCCGAGGGCCTCGCATTCATCCACCCCTACGACGACCCGGCGGTCATCGCCGGACAGGGAACGATCGGGTTGGAGCTGGTGGAGGAGGTCGAGGATCTTGCGAAGGTGCTGATCCCCATCGGTGGCGGCGGCCTGGCGTCCGGGGTCGCAACCGCGATCAAGGCCGCGCAGCCGACGGTCGAGATCGTCGGGATCCGCTCGCAGTGCGCGCTCGCCGACGGGATCGCCGTGAAGCAGCCAGGCGAGATCACAGCGCCACTCCTCGAGGACCTGGTCGATGAAGAGGTGATCGTGGACGAGAACGCGATCGCCGAGGCGATCATGCTGCTGCTCGAGCGGACCAAGCTCGTCGTCGAGGGGGCGGGCGCCGTGGGCGTCGCGGCGCTCATCGGAGAGCAGGTCCAGCCCGCCGCGACGGGCACGACGGTCGTGATCCTCTCGGGCGGCAACATCGACACCGGCGTCCTCGCCGACCTCGCGCGACACCACGAGACGGGGCGCGGGAGGCGGCTGCGGATCTTCACCAAGATCCCCGACGAGCCCGGTTCGCTCGCCGCGCTACTGACCGCAATCGGTGAGGGCGGCGCCAACCTGATCGACGTGGATCACGTGCGCGAGGGCGTGGGCCTCTCGGTCAGCGAGACCGGCGTCGAGCTGGTGATGGAGACGCGCGGGCCCGAGCACGCCGAGCGCCTGCTCGAGCAGATCAGGGTGCTCGGATATACGCCCGACGTCCTGAGTTGAGCAGGTACAGCATCGCGATCAGCAGGGCGGGCGCGAGCGTCAGGCTGATCGGCTCGCCCTCCTTGATGCCGGAGACGACGATCGCCCCGGCCATGTCGCCGGCCAGCACCAGCGCGGCGAGACGTGTACCGCGACCGAGCAGGAGCATCGCCCCTCCCACCACCTCGATGACGCCGATGGCGTAGACGAAGGCATCCGCAGAGGGCAATCCGTAGGTCTCGAACGAATCGACCTCGGCGCCGTGATTGATGAACTTCGCCGCGCCGAACGCGACGAAGACGGCCCCGGAGGCCAGACGTACGAGCAGCGGCCAGTTGCGCATAGCCTCCCGGTCCCGGGAGGCCGCCGATCGTTACGCGATCAGCTCGTAATCGGCCGGGTCCAGGCGCCTCGTCCGGCGCCGGTACTCGAGCGTAAAGCCCGGCCAGTTGTTGGTGTTCCGGCCGTGCTCGTCGAGGTACCAGTTGTTGCAGCCCGTCTGCCAGACCGAGGTGGAGAGGCGGCTCTGCATCTCGCTGTCGAAGGCCCGCTGAACCTCGGGCCTAACCGATAGCCACCCGCCCGTGCGCCGCAATCTCGCGACCGCGTCGGCGATGTACGCCATCTGGCTCTCGAGCTGGAAGATGATCGAGCCCGAGCCGAGATTGGTGTTGGGCCCATACATGACGAACAGGTTCGGGAAGCCGGCGACGGTCATCCCCAGGTAGGCATTCGCCCCTTCGCGCCAGGCCTCGTTCAGGTCGAGCCCGTCCCGTCCGCGGATCTCCATCGGGGCGAGGAACCGCGTGCTCTCGAAGCCCGTGGAGAGGACGATCACGTCCGCCGGGCGCTCGGTCCCGTCCTCGGCCACCACCCCGCCCTTCGTCAGCTTGCGGACGCCCTGGCTGACCAGCTCCACATTGGGCCGCTCGAGGGTCGAGTAGTAGTCGGGCGAGATCAGGACCCGCTTGCAGCCGAGCACGTGGTCGGGGGTCAGGGCCCGCTTCAGCTTGGGGTCCGAGACCTGGTCGTCGAGGTTCCGCTCGAACATCCGGACGCCGACCCTGCCTACCCCCTTGAACTGATTGAACGCCGCGATGAAGATCTCGAAGAAGAGCCACTGGGTGAAGCGGGCGATCAGCCTCGCCGGGGGAAACCAGCGGAAGAGACGCCTCTCCCACGGCATGTACGGGCGGTCCTTCTTGGGGATCACATACGGCGCGGAGCGCTGATAGACGTCGAGCCGGTCAACCCGATCGGCGATCGCGGGGACGACCTGGATCGTGCTGGCGCCGGTGCCGATCACGGCCACCCGCTTGCCCTGGAGCTCGACTCCGTGGTCCCAGCGAGCAGTGTGGAAGATCGGGCCTTTGAAGCGCTCCGACCCCTCGATCCGCATCGTTGCCGGCCGGCTCAGCTGCCCGCACGCGGAGACGAGAACATCCGCCTCGACCGTGCCTTCACCCGTCTCGATCCGCCAGCGCCCCGAATCCGCGTCGAACTCGGCGCGAGTCACCTCGGTCCCCAGCCTGAGGTTGGACCGCAGGCCGTACCGCTCGACGCAGGCATCGAGATAGTCGAGGATCTCGGGCTGCGGAGAGTAGCGGCGGCTCCAGTCCGGGTTGGGCTCGAACGAGAACGAGTAGAGGTGCGAGGGGACGTCGCAGGCCGCCCCCGGATAGGTGTTGTCCCGCCAGACGCCGCCGACTCCATTGGCCTTCTCGAAGATCGTCAGCGCATCGATCCCGGCCTTCTTCAGGGTGATCGCGAGGCCGATTCCGCCGAAGCCCGCCCCGATGATCGCGACGCTGGGCGCCTGCCGGCCGTTGCTCGGGGCGCTCGCTCGCGCCGAGAGCGGGCGGCCGGCCCAGATGTCGTCGAAAGCGGACCCGAGGTCGGCCATTGCCTCGTCCGCCTCCCGCAGCAGTCCGGCCCCGATCTGAAAGTCGTGCCACATGCCCTCGCACCGCGTGTAGCCGACCTCGACCCCGGCCGCCCGCGCCCGCTCGGCGAACAGATCGGAGTCGCTCAGCAGGATGTCGTGCGTGCCGACCTGGATGTAGGTCGGCGGCAGGCCGTGGAGGTCGGCGCGGACCGGGGAGAGCTCGGGGTCCAGCGGATCGGCGTCGCCACGGTAGAGCTCGCCGCTGCGCACGGTCCACTCGCGGAACAGCCCAACGTCTCGGCGGGCGTTCCTGCCCATCGACGCACCCGAGCAGGTCAGGTCGAGCCAGCCGTTCAGGACGACGAGTCCCCGTGGTACCGGCTCGCCCTCGTCGCGCAGCCTGGTGGTAAGTGCCACGGCCAGCCCGCCGCCGGCGGAGTCCCCGGCGATCACGATCGACTTGGGGTCGATCCCGGAGGCCAGCAGCTCCCGGTAGGCGGCGAGGGTGTCCTCCAGAGCCGCCGGATGCCTGTGCTCCGGGCCGAGGCGATACTCGGGCAGATGCACCGGGGCGCCGGCGGCGAGCGCGATCTGCGCGGCCAGGCCGCGATGCGTCCGGCGTGACCCCAGGACGTAGGCGCCGCCATGCAGATAGAGGACGGCGCGGGTGCGAACCGCGTCCCCGGACTCGATCCGGTCGCTAGGAACGCCGCCGAGCGACCGCTGCTCGATCGAGATCCCCGGCGGGACCCGGCTGATCCTCGCCGCCGCCTCGGTCCAGGCGCGCTGAGCCGGAATCGGGATCCAGGTGCGCTGAACCGAGCGCTGCAGCGCGCGAGTCAGCAGTTTGGCCACGGGCCGAGGCAGGTTCCGG
>CAVVFJ010000018.1:0-144115 GCA_963747425.1 uncultured Solirubrobacterales bacterium | reverse complement strand
GTGCAGCGCCGGGGCGGTGGCTTCGCGCTGACGGGCGGCCCGGTCAACGCGCAGTCAACCGCCTGGGCCGCACAGGGGCTGCTCGCCGCCGGCGTCTCGCCGTCGTCGGTGCGCCGCCGCGGCTCATCGCTGGCCTATCTGGCATCGGCTCAAGCGGGGGACGGTCACTACCGCTACTCGTCATCGAGCGATCAGACGCCGGTCTGGGTGACCGGGCAGGCGCTGCTGGCCGTCAACGGCGCCGCCTTCCCGCTCAGCCCGGTGCCCAGGCTGGCGTCGCGCGCGGCTGCCGGTGGCGGTGGGGCCGCAGGCGCGACGGGGGGAGCCTCGGCCGGCGGCGGCAGCGGCGGAAATGCGCAGTCCTCCGGAAAGTCACCGGCAAGTTCCCCGACCGAGACCCAGCCCACCGAGCCGGGCGATCCCTTTCCGATTGCGCCCGCCTCCTCCACCCAGGACGACGGAGGCGGCGGCATCCCAGGCTGGCTCATCGCGGCCGCTGTCGTCGCGCTCGCCGCCGCCGCGGTCTGGGGCGGCTGGGTGATGTACCGGCGGCGCCTGCCCTAGGTTTCCTGCAATGGAAGTCGAGGAGGCGATCCGCACTCGTCGCACCCACAAGGCCTACCGGCCCGAGCCGGTCGACCGCGCCGTGCTCGAGGAGGTTCTCGACCTGGCGCGATGGGCGCCAAACCACAACTTGACGAATCCGTGGCGCTTTCGGGTGATCGGGCCAGCGGCCCTCGAGCGCCTCAAGGAGGCCGCCGGCCCGGAGTCGGCATCCAAGCTCGACCGCGCCCCGACGCTGGTCGTCTGCTCGTGCGCCCTGACGGGCGATCCGATCCAGGACGAGGAGGACCTCCACGCCGCCGCCTGCGCCGCCTACATCGTCCTGCTCGCCGCCCACGGCCGGGGCCTGGCCACCTACTGGCGGACTCCGGAAGTCCTTCGCACCCCGGAGGGACAGGCGGCGGTGGGGATGCCCGAGGACGAGCGCTTCGTCGGGCTCCTCCATCTCGGCAAGCCGGTCCAGGAGCAGCGGGCGCCTGAGCGGTTGCCAGCCGACCAGGTGATCGAGTTCCTCGAATGATCTCCCGCGACCGAGCGCTGGCTGCGATGCAGGAGGACCGCTTCGACGTGGTCGTCGTCGGCGGCGGGATCACCGGCGCGGGTGTGGCGCTCGACGCCGCCTCGCGCGGCTACTCCGTCGCGCTGGTGGAGCGCGGCGACTACGGCGAGGGCACCTCGAGCCGCTCCTCGAAGATGGTCCACGGCGGCCTCCGTTACCTGCAGAACTTCGACCTCGGGCTGGTGCGCGAGGCGTTGCTGGAGCGCCAGCTGCTGGTCCGCCTCGCTCCCCACCTCGTCTACCCGACGCCGTTCCTGGTTCCGGCGCTGGGCGGCGAGCGCAAGAACCGTGCGATCGGGATCGGCCTCAACATGTACGACGTGATGGCGACCTCGCGCATCGGGCGGGGTCGCAGCCAGCGCAACGAGCACCGCGAGGAGGCCGAGTACTGGTCGCCGGACCGGCACCGCACGATCTCCGGCGAGGAGGCGGCGGAGCTGATCCCGGCGCTGGACCCGATGGAGCCGAGCTCCGCCTACCTCTTCTACGACTGCCAGACCGACGACGTCCGCCTCGTGCTCACGGTGCTGGGGGAGGCGGAGCGGTTCGGCGCGGTGATCGTCAACGGGGCCGAAGTGACGGAGGTGCTCGAGGAGGGCGGTCGCGCCGCGGGCGTCGCCTTCACCGAGGCCGAGTCCGGGGAGCGAATCGAGGTCCAGGCGGACAACGTCGTCAACGCCACCGGCGTCTGGGCCGACCGTATTCGGCCGGAGGAGCTGCTCGCCGAGGAGGAGATCCCGAACATCCGGCCCAGCCGCGGGACCCACGTCACCCTGTCGAACGAAGATCTCGACATCGGCACCGCCGCCTGCATCGTCCCGGCGGCCGGCGACCGCACGATCTTCGCGCTGCCCTGGTACGGGCGGGTGCTCGCCGGGACGACCGACTTCGACTACGAGGGCGACATCGATCACGTCCCACCGAGCGGGGACGACGTCGAGTACCTGCTCGATGCCCTCAACTCGTACTTCGGGACCGATCTCGGCTCGGGAGACCTGACGGGCGCCTATGCGGGCGTGCGCCCGCTGATCTCGACCGGCGATCCGAAGAAGTCCGTGGACATCTCCCGCCGTGCGGAGCTCTACGAGACCTCATCGGGGATGCTGACGATCACCGGCGGCAAGCTGACCACCTTCCGGCGGATGGCCGCCCAGGTCGTGGATCGCATCGTCCAGCGCGACGGGCGTGAGGCCGAATGCCGAACCGACGACATCCCCCTGGGGATGCCGGCCCGCCCCGAGGACCTGGAGACGGGCGTCCAGCTCCCCGACGGCGCAACCGATCAGCTGGCCTTCCGCTACGGGCACGCCGCCCGAGAGGTGCTCGACCTGTGCGATCGGCGCCCCGAGCTTGCCGAGCCGATCGTCCCCGGGCACCCGGACCTGATGGCCGAGGTGGTGATCGCCGCCGGGCGGGAGCAGGCGCGCTCGGTCGCCGACGTCCTCCTGCGGCGCACCCGCCTCGGATTGGTGGCTGCGTCGGAGCTTCGCGACGGCGAGCGGGTCGAGGCGGTCGCCGCCGCGCTCGGGCGGGAGCTGGATTGGAGCGGTTCGCGCGTCGCGGCCGAGACCGAGGCGTGGAGAGGCGTCAGCGAGGCCGAGGGCCTTGACCCGGGCAGGGCGCTCGCGCGGTAGCGGGCGGTGCCCGGATCCGTCCCTCTAGGATGCGCGCCTTGATGGCCCTGACCGACGAACACCTCGCGGAGCTTCATCGGCGCGCGCGCGAGCTCGGCGTGGAGCGCTACCGAATGCTGCCTCGGGATGAGCTGATCGAGGCGATCTCGGAGAGATCTGAGGGGGAAGAGGAGCCCGTTCCGGAGCCCGAGGCCGAGACGGAGCCCGAGGCCGAGGCCGAGACCGAGGACGTCTCCGGCGTGCTCGACCGGATGCCGCAGGGCTACGGGTTTCTTCGCCTCAGCGGCTTGAGCGAGGCGGAGGGTGACGTGTACGTCTCCGCCTCGCAGATTCGCCGCTGCGAGCTGCGTCCCGGCGACCAGGTGAGCGGCCCCGCCCGGGCACCGCGCCGCGGGGAGCGCCATCGCGCCCTCGTCCGGATCGAGACCGTCAACGGACAGCCTCCCGAGGAGGAGCGCGGGCACTTCGAGGACCTGACCGCCGCGCCGCCCCACCGGCGCCTGCTCCCTCCCGACGCTCCCGGCGACCCGCTGGTCCGCGCGGTCGACCTGCTCGGTCCCCTGGCCCTTGGCCAGCGAGTGCTCGTCGTGGCCCAGCCGCGCTCGGGCCGGACCACGCTCCTGCGCGCCCTGGGATCGGCGATCGCGGACGGGGGCGCGCATCTGTGCGTGCTGCTCGCGGACGAGCGGCCCGAGGAGGTGCCGCAGTGGGAGAAGGCCGTTCCGCAGGCCGAGATCTTCGCGGCCACCGCCGACCAGGAGCCGCGGGACCAGGTTCGCGCCGCCGAGCTGGCGATGGGCCATGCCAAGCGGCTCGCCGAAGGCGGCGAGGACGTGGTCGTCCTGATCGACTCCCTGAGCAGGCTCGCCCGCGGCTACCGCGACCCGAGTCGCGTCAAGAGGATCTTCGGCTCGGGCCGAGAGCTCGCGGAGGACGGCAGCGGCTCCCTGACGGTGATTGCGACCGTGCTCGACTCGGACGAGCGCGGGGCGGAGGTGAGGGAGGCGCTGGAGACGACCGAGAACCTCCTGCTGCGGCTCGACGCCGGCCTGGCCGCCAAGGGCATCGTGCCCGCGCTGGTCGTGGCCGACTGCCGGGCGTCCGGCGAGGACGAGCTGCGCGATCCGGAGGAGATGGAGAAGATCCGTCGCCTCCGCGAGGAGCTCGGCGGGATGGACGCCGAGGAGGCGGCCCAGGCGCTCTCGGATCAGATCGTGGCGACCGGGAGCAACGCGGAGCTGCTCGCCCGGCTCTAGCCGGCCATGGCGCCACGACGCCCTCACCTCTCGGACATCCTTCACCTGCCGCGCCTGCCTGGGATACCGGATGTCCTACATCGGGTCCGGGTTCCGTCGGATCTGGGATCCGTGACCACGGTGGCCGCCGAGGAGCAGCCTGATGCCGTGGGGCTCGACGCAGAGACGGTCGAGCACATCTGGGATGGGGCCCTCGACCTCTACCGCAGCGGCGTCCATCCGGGCCTCCAGCTCTGCCTGCGGCGCGAGGGGAGGGTGGTCCTGGACAGAGCGGTCGGGCACGCTCGCGGCAACGGGCCTGCGGACTCCGAGGACACGCCGAAGGTCCCAATGACCACCGAGACGCCGGCGTGCATCTTCTCGGCCTCGAAGGCTGTCACCGCCATGGTCGTCCACCTGCTCGACGAGCGCGGGCTGCTCCACATCGGCGACCGCGTCAGCGAATACATCCCCGAGTACGCCCAGAACGGCAAGGAGGGGACGACCATCGCGCATGTCCTGGCTCATCGCGCCGGCGTCGCCTCCATGCCCAAGGACGCACTCGACCTCGACTCGCTCAACGACTGGGACCGGATCGTCCGGCTGATCTGCGAGGCGAAGCCGACCGTCCGCCCGGGGCGGCTGCTGGCCTACCACGCGGTCTCAGGCGGGTTCATCCTCGGCGAGATCGTCCGGCGGGTCACCGGGGAGACCGTTCGCGACGTGCTGGCGAGGGAGATCCTCGACCCGCTCGGCTTCCGGTGGATGAACTACGGCGTGCGGCCGGGCGACATCGACGAGGTCGCGCTCAGCTACGTGACCGGCCCGCCGCTGTTGCCGCCGATCTCGACCCTGGCCACACGGGTGCTCGGCGCGCCGCTCGATGAGGTGGTCGAGGACTCGAACGACCCGCGCTTCCTGACCGCGCTGATCCCCTCGGCCAGCACGGTCACGAACGCCAACGAGCTCTCGCGGTTCTTCGAGATCTTCCGCGCGGGCGGGCAGATGGACGGCGTCCGCGTCATGACCGAGCGCACGATCCGGCGCGCGCTGACGGAGCAGTCGCACCTCGAGATCGACTTCTCCCTCATCTTCCCGACCCGCTTCTCCTACGGCCTGATGCTCGGCGCGGACTACGTCAGCCTCTACGGCCGGGACACCGACCTGGCCTTCGGGCACCTCGGCCTGATCAACATCATGGGCTGGGCAGACCCCGAGCGGGCGATCTCCGTTGGCCTGATCACGACCGGAAAGGCCATCGTCTATCCCGAGCTGCCGCGCTTCTACGGCCTGATGCAGCGAATCGCGAGCGAGGTCCCGAAGACCTCAGCGCCGAGCTGGTTGCAGGGCTAGGCGCGGTCGCGGCCGCCGTAGGCGATCGCGCCCCAGGACGGCTCCGCGGAGAGCTCGATCAGCTCCGAGTCGCGGTCCGGCTGGACGTACCCGAAGGTCTGGGTCGACTCGTCGAAGACGATGTCGAGCTCGCCCTCCTTGACGCGCTGGTCGAGCCAGGCGCCGCGGAAGACGAGGCGGCGAAGCCAGTGGACGAGGCTCTTGTTCGAGGGGCCCACGAGCTCGTCCCAGTTCTCGTTGACGTGCCCGCCGAGGGGGGAGCAGGGCTCCCGGATCTCGCCGTTGACCGCGAGCTCGAGCAGGTCCTCCAGCTCGTGCTCGTCGAGGCCCTGGCGGACGAAGTCGAGCTTGACCGCGGCCTGCTCGACCCGCTGGGCGAAGTCCCGCTCGTTGAAGGAGAAGCGGAGCTCTCCGTACTCGAGCACGTAATCGGCGCCCGACTCGTAATTTCCTCTGCGTGCGGTCTCGTCCACGGCGTTCGTGCATCTTTGCGGATGAGGGTCGTCGTCGCCAGTCTTTGGGGGGTCCTGAACGGCCGGTTGCAGCAAAAGGGAACCCAGGGTTGGCGTCGACGGTTTGCTAGCGAAAAGCGCACCCCTCCAGGTGGTCGTTGACGAGCCCTGCGGCCTGCATCGTGGCGTAGGCGGTCGTCGGTCCGACGAAGACGAAGCCATGGCGCTTCAGTTCCTTGGCCAGCGCGGTCGACTCCTCCGTGATCGCGGGGATCTCCGAGCCGGTCGTCGGCGCCGGGCGCGTCTCCGGGTCCGGGGCGAAGCCCCAGACCAACTCGGCGAGGGTCTCTCCGGCGGTATGGAGCCGACGAGCCGCCTGGGCGTTGGCGATCGCGGCCTCGATCTTCTTGCGATTGCGGATGATCCCGGCGTCCGCGAGGAGCCGCGCGACGTCCCTCTTGCCGTAGGCGGCGACCTTCTCGATGTCGAAGTCGTCGAATGCCTGCCGGAAGTTCTCGCGCTTGCGCAGGATCGTCAGCCAGGAGAGCCCGGACTGAAAGGCCTCGAGGGTAAGCCGCTCGAACAGCTCGTTCTCGCCATGCAGCGGCCGGCCCCACTCGGAGTCGTGGTAGTCGACGTAGTCGGGCGTCCCCAGGGCCCAAGGACAGCGGGACTTGCCGTCGGGTCCCTCCTCCACGCCGTTCACGGCTGGTAGGGCGGAGCCTCGCCCCAGCCCCAGCGAGGCGTCGGCGCCTCCTGCGGCACGCCGTCGGCGCCGGGCTGGGAGTTGTGGAGGGCGAGGCGCGTGCCCCACTCGACGTATGCCATGAACGCCGAGCGGAACTCCGGGTCGTCGGGCAGGCTCCGCGTCGTCGGCGGCCATGCTCATCAGCGTGGCGAAGCGCAGGCGCTGCTCCGGCGTGATCCCGAGGTCGTGGTGCTTGCCGACCATCCGGTGATAGCCGCCCAGCTTCTCGGTGTACTCGGCCGGCCCGCCGAAGACCTCGATCCACCAGAGAGTGACGTTGTGGCGATGCTCCTCGCTCACCCCGCCGGGGAAGAGGGGAGAGATCAGCTCGTCGCCCTCGACCCGGTCGTAGAAGGCGCCGATCAGCCGCTCGAACGCCTCGCTTCCGCCCGCCCACTGATGCAGCGTCGGTGGATCACCCGCTTCGGCCATGGACTGAAGCTACAGAGCGCTGCTTCTCGTCCAAAGCGGCTATCCGGCTTGAACGTTCAGACGGTCCTATTCAGGCTGAGGCTAGACCGCGGTCTCGCGGCTGTCAGCTTCTACACCGTGCCGCGGGAAGGGGAGCTTGCTGCCGTCCGGATAGCGCGGATAGCGCAGGAACCGGTCCTGATCTTTGGCCGGGTCCTCCAAGAAGGGACCAGCCTCGGTGACCTCGGTCACGGTCTTGCCGAGCCAGTGGCCTGAGGCGTCGACGTCGCGGATCGTTTCCTCGGCCACCCTGCGCTGCTCCTCGCTCGTGTAGAAGATCTCCGAGCGGTAGATGGAGCCGACGAGATCTTCGCCAAGGTCGGCTCTATGGACCTGGAAGAAGTACTCGAGTAGGTCCCGATACGAGAGCCGCTCCGGATCGAAGACGACCTCCACCGCCTCGGCGTGACCTCCAGGGGTCTCCTCGGACGGGTTGTCGCCCTCGCCGCCGGTCCATCCCACACGCGTGGAGATGACCCCGTCGGGGTGGCGCAGCAGTTGCTGCATGATCCAGGCGCAACCTCCAGCAAGGATCGCGGTCTCGGGGTTGTCGCTCATGGCCCTCTCCCTCCTTGGAAAGTTCGGTCAACCCTAACCCCGGAAGGCCAACCGATCAAAACGTGCATTCTGCTAGAGGTCCCGACCGCTGCTTTCCATGCAAAGCGCCGCTTCTCGTCCAAAGCAGTAGTCGGGCTACTCCGACAGCCCGGCGGCTTCGAGCGCTTCCTGCCTGTTTCGGAAGGCCTGCTCCCTCACCACTCGCTCGCCCTTGAAGGTGAACACGAAGGCGAACTGATCGTCCACTGCGATTTCGCTGGCCGGACCGGACCCCTCCGTCCTGGCGACCGCCACCACCTTGTCCCCGGCATCGACCAGCTCCACGGGGACGACGTCGTAGCCGGCCAGGTTCTTCTGGTTCTCCTCGTAGATCACCCGAATGGCCTCGTTGCCATGGTGGGTTCCCAGGAGCAGCGTCTCGAACACCACCTCCGGGTCATAGAGCCCGACTAGGGCGTCGAGGTCGCCGCGGTTGTGCGCCGCGAATCCCTCCTTGATCCTCTCCACGTTCTCCTCCGACATCGCCGCCCAGTATCTCGCAGGACGAGAGAGTGCTGCTTACCATGCAAAGCGGATAGCCGCTTTTCGGTCCAAAGCAGCAGTTTGAGAATCGACCCACCTGCATTTGACCTTGAGCTGCCCGGCTGCGTTAGTGTGGGCGACGAGGTAAGACCGATAGGGGAGGGGAGTGGAACTGTGCGACCTGGCCGAACGACGCTCGTTGTGATCGCAGCGATGTGCGCCATCCTCGCCGTCGCCCCGCAAACTGCGGTCGCTGGGAAGAAGAAGAAGGCGTATGAGGGGACCGTGGCGACCCAGGGGGTCGACGGTCAAACGCCCACCATCCAGCTCAAAGTTCAATTCAGGCGCAAGGGCGGCAAGCTGGTGCCCGACTACGTCGCCAACCTCAAGCACCGCGCGATAGCGCTCTTCTGCCCCGGTGGAACCACAACCTTCGTCGGCCCCTTTAACGCTGAGTCGGGGGCGGTCGGTGGCTTCGCCCAGCCTGGCTTCATTCCATACCCCGGCGCCGTTGGCTTCAAGCCCTTCAAGAAGGGGAGGTACAGCTTGACGCTGACCGGTGATGACGCGGATTCAAACGGCACAGCAGATTTGCTTCAGCTGACCACTCGAGTGTCGAGCAAGGGCGCCGCGACAGGGACCATTCGGCTGGTGGCGACCAGTCCCACAGACGGCACGTGCGACTCAGGCACCGTGAGCTATACCGCTCCCAGGGTGGCCAGCTTCAGTCCAGCCCCCTAGCTAGCTGGAGCGGGGGCGCCGGCTACCCGCGCCGCCACCACGTCGACAATTCTCCTCCGACATCGCCCACGCAGTATCTCTCGGCGGAGTACTGGTTTCCATGCAAAGCGGATAGCCGCTTCTCGTCCAAAGCGGCTATTCGGGGAGTCCTCGTCCCAGTAGACGAGACTTCCGCGTTTACGCGGGAGGGGGCGTCTGTCGCTGACGAGCGCATCCTTATCCCGGAGGCCGTGTTCCTCATATAAGCAAGGCAATCGTCATCGAGGCAAGGGAGTGGAGTGATATGCGTAACCGCAAGTATCTGATCGGCGTCTTGGTGGGCGTGATCGGGGCATTGGCCTTCTCTGGCATCGCCTCGGCAGCTCCCATCTCGCAGTCGCTGGAGACCACAGTGGCGCCGGCCAAGCAGGACAAGAAGCTGTTCGGCGGTGCCTCGCTGCACAACATCATCGGCACCACGATCGACAACCCCGCCACGACGCAGTCGCCGCAGCAGACCGTTTTCACGATCGACCGGAACGTGAAGTTCGTGAACGGCAACGTCCCGCCCTGTCCGCTGAGCGCGGTCCAGGGCAAGTTCACCGCCCAGGCGCAGGCGGCCTGCCCGCAGAGCATCACCGGCGGGGGAAGCGTCGAGGTCAACGGCGGCGCCGTGAAGGGGACGGTGACGACCTTCAGCGGCGGCCCGAAGACGATCTACGTGCAGACCGACATCGGTCCTGGCGCGACGACTCTCACGATCATCGGAACCATCTTCCACCGGACGCTGACGTTCAGCAACATCCCGAACACGCCCGGCCTGATCCTGACCAACTTCGACGTCACGTTCAACAAGCGCAAGACGGGCAAGATGAAGGTCAAGGTCAATGGCAAGAAGAAGAAGGTGCCGACCTACTACTTCATGGCGCGCTGCAAGGCAAAGGCCTGGACGACCACTGAGGTGACGACCTTCTACAGCGGCGAGATCCTCAGGGCGACGTCAACCGAGAAGTGCAAGAAGAAGGGGTCCAAGAAGAAGAAGTAGCTCTTTGGAACCCCTTTTCCGTGAACGCGGGTGTCTCGGCCGCTGGGGTCGAGACACTCCGAACAGCTGTTTTGGACGACGGGCAGTAGTCGGGCTCATCCGTCTCGTCGGTTCCGCTTCGCGCGAGAAGCGAGCGCCTGATCGAAGACCGCCGCTTTCCATGCAAAGCGGTAGCCGCTTCTCGTCCGAAGCGTGTCAGGCTGCAAGCGCGCCTCGCGGGAGATGCCCGCGGGGGATTGCGCCTTTCCTGACTCTGCCCCCTCTCTGTTCCCTGGCCACGCCCATCCGCAAGGGTGGCCTGGCTCTCCGCCAGGCGCGATGTGCGTCCAGCCGGATCTGGGCAGCGAGGTAGTGGTCATCTCGATCGGCCCGCTTGCTGTTCATCTGATGCCTCCAGTGCCGGGGATTGTCGGAGGGATCGTCCGCCCGATCCTGAAAGACCGGAGAAGGGTTTCCGAAAGGTCAGATGAAAGTCGGGACCGGAAGGCATGGTCTTTGCCCGGCCTTTGTGTGGAGCTTTCCGTTCGCTACCGAGCCCCTCGCAACGCTGACATAGTGACCCCGAGAAGAAGCGGTTCAACAGCAGCACAGGTGCATCCGCGCCCCGATCTAACCCGCGCGGGCGGGTGCATGCATGCGGATCCGATGTGCCTCCGGGTGATCGAGTACACGCGCTACGGCACCTGGATCGGCTGCGTCGGGTGCGGCACGTCCTGGCTGGTCCGAAACCGCGACCAGCCTCACGCGGCTGGGTCCGCTGGTCTACTGGAGCGGCTCGGTGCTCCTGAGCCAGTGGAGCGCCACGGTGGTCCAGATGGCGCCAAGGAGAAGGGCGCCAATGAGAGCCACCGGCACCACAATGATCTCGAGAGATTCCATCGTCTATCCAACGATGGAGGGCGGTTCTAAGGGGGAGATCAAGCCGGGCTCGCGTCGCCGCTCTCAAGGCGAGCGGACCTAAGCGCCTTCTAATCGCCGTCTTAGCCTGCCTTGGTCGATCGAGCCTAGGGTGACTCGAATGGACGGTCTGCGGCGGTCTGGCGCCGGTCCTGTCCTGAGTGGCCCGCCGGATGCGGCTGACTCAGCGCCCGGCTTGCTCACCCGGATTGCGGCGCGCCGAGAGAAGTGGCGAGAAGCTGAGGCGGCCAGACACAGGCGGCGACGCCGGCGAATCTTGGCTGTGGCTGTCCTCATCGTGCTGCTCTCGCCGGTGATCTATTCGTATGCGCGCTGGATGCTGCGGCCATCGAACATGCCGTTCTTCGCGCGCAGCGTCGAGTGGGTGAGGGCCGACATCCCCTTTGGCAATCAGGTGGTCGATGAGATCGAGCACATCTACTACAGCGCGAATGCACCGACGAAGGGCGGCCCACAGCTGAAGAGCCTGCCGCCGGCCGGTCAGGGGGCGAAGGCGCCCGGCGGGACCGCCGCCTGGCCTCCGCGGATCAAGCCGGTCTTCAGGCACCCGCTGCCGGGCGAGGGGATCTGGAAGCCGACCGGCCCGCCGGTCAGGGGCGGTCCCGGGGTGCTGGTGACGACCTTCCGCCCCGAGACCGACTATCCGCGGAACGTCGCATACCTGGCCTGGTTCGACCACTCGCGCACCGCTCTCGCCTTCTATCCGGGGCGCTACGAGCCGCCGAGCGCGGCCGTGCGCGGGCCGGCGATGGTCCCGGAGAGCCAGCGAAGGCGGCTGCTTGCGACCTTCAACGCCGGCTTCATCTACCGAGATGTGAACAACGGATCCACCGACAACGGCCGAGTCAACGAGCCGCTGGCGAGGGGCAACGCCACGCTGCTCGGCTACCGCGACGGCCGGGTCGCGATCGAGAGGTGGAACGGCGGGCCCAACGCGGGCCCGAACGTTGCCTGGTCGCGCCAGAGCCTGCCGCCCATCGTCTGGCACAGGAGACTCAACCCCAACCTGAACGACAGCACGCAGTGGGGCTTCACGGTCGGCAACGCCGTCCGCGTCTGGCGCACCGGGGTCGGCATCGACCGCCGCGGCAACCTGATCTTCGCGGCCGCAAACGACATGACCGTGACCACGCTGGCCCGGATCCTGCAGCACGCCGGCGCTGTTCGGGCGATGCAGTTCGACATCAATGCCGACTGGCACACCCTGATTACCTACGCCCACCACCATGGCCTCCGCCCGACTCAGGTCGGGCCATCGAACCAGCCCGACGGCCGCTACCTCAGCCCCGACGACCGTGACTTCTTCGCGGTCTACCGGCGCCTACCCGGTCCCGTCACCGTCCCCTTCAAATAGAGCTTTGCCGAGCGGCCTCAGGCTCCCTCCGGACTACTGCTTTCCATGCGAAGCACTACCGCTTCTCGTCCAAAGCACTACTCCGAGAGCCCGGCGGCCTCTAGGGCTTCCCTCCACGTCCCGAAGAGTCGTGCACGCTGGAGCCTGCCATCGGTGACTTGGATCACCTGTGCCATCTCGCCGGGAACGTCGACGCCGCTTTCGGCCCCATGGATGGTTACTTCCACCCGCAGCACAACCGTGTCCTCCCGCGTTCTCGCGTCGACAATGGTCATGTCCAGGTCGCCGACGGCGTTGACCTGTTCGGTCAGGTACGCCGCAACGGCATCTCGCCCCCGCACCACCTGCGGGTCCGGGAGGTTCGGAGGATCGCGCCACTCGATCTCTTTCGCCCAAAGCTCCTTTGCGGCATCCGCTCCGTTCCGGTTCCAGAGTTCGATCGCACGCTTGACGATCTCGACGTTCTCCTCCGACATCGCCCACAGTATCCCGCTACGGGAGTGCCGCTTTCCATGCAAAGCAGCGGCCTTGAGATCGACCGCGGGTCGGGGGCAGAGGCCGCTAGCGGCTCTGGCCGAAGATCCGCAGCAGGAAGAGGAACAGGTTGATGAAGTCGAGGTAGAGGGCGAGGGCGCCCATGATCGCCGCGCGTCCCTCGGCATCGCCGGTCAGCCCCTGCTGGTTGATCTGCTTGAGCTTCTGCATGTCGTACGCGGTCAGGGCGGCGAAGATCCCCACCCCGGCGTACGTCGTGATCCAGTAGAGCGTCGAGTTGGCCCAGAAGACGTTGACGATCGTCGCCAGGATCAGCCCGATCAGCGCCATGAAGGCGATCGCGCCGACCTTGGAGAGATCGATGTGGGTGACCGCGCCCCAGACGGCCAGCGCCCCGAACATCCCGGCGGTGATCAGGAATGCCGTGAAGATCGACTGGGTCGTGTAGAGCTCGAAGATGAAGGCGAAGGTGACCCCGACCGTGGCCGAGTAGAGCAGGAAGAGGAAGGTCGCCAGGCCGACGGACATCCGCGGCAGGAGGAAGACCAGCCCGAGAACGAGCGCGAGCTGGAGCACGATCACCCCGATGACGATCCCGGGCGTCTCGGTGATGTCCGTGAGCAGCTTGTCGGACGAGCCGATCGCCGCCGCGACGCCGCCGGTGATGGCGAGGCCGACGAACATCCAGAGGAAGACCCGCTGGAGGAAGGTCGACTCGGGGCGGGCGACCGCGACGGGTGGCTGTGCCGCGTACTCCATCGGCGCCGAAGCTTATGGAAGGGTGGAGACGCCACCCCGCTTCCGCCGCTGCGAGCGCGCCGCGCCGCTCGGCTTTCAGGTCCCGGTCGCGACGACGCGGCTCAGCCGGCTGCTTGGGCTCGCGCTGCTCTCGCGGCGGCGCGCCGGAGACGGACTGCTGATCCCGCGCTGCCGCAGCGTCCACACCTTCGGGATGCGGTTCCGGCTCGATCTGGTCTTCCTGGATGCAGAGGACCGGGTGGTGGAGCTCCGGCGCGCTGTGCCGCCGGGCCGGGTCATACGCTGCCCCGGCGCGATGGCCGTGCTCGAGCTGCCATCCCCTGAGTGACCTCGGCCGCCGAATCCAGGCGGCAATGGTGGGTGCTCGTCGGCACGTGCCTGGGGCTGTTCATCCTGATGCTCGACTCCACCGTCGTCGCTCTCGCGCTGCCGACCATCGAGAGGGAGCTGCACGCCTCCCGCGACAACGTGCAGTGGGTGCTGAACGGCTACCTGCTGGTGATCAGCGTCCTGGTGGTGACGGCGGGCAGGCTCGGCGACATCTACGGCCGGCGCCTGGTCTTCCTGATCGGGATGGCGGTCTTCGCGGCCGGTTCGGTGCTCGCGGCCGTGGCCGAGGACGACCTGGTGCTGGTCGCGGCGCGCGTGATCCAGGGGGCGGGCGGCGCGGCGATGCTCTCGCTCTCCCTGGCGATCGTCAGCCACGCGTTCCCGGTCGAGCAGCAGGGCCAGGCCCTCGGCATCTGGGCGGCGGTCTCGGCGCTCGCGCTCGCGATCGGGCCGCTCGTCGGGGGCGTGCTGATCGACGTCGATTGGCGGCTGATCTTCTGGATCAACCTGCCGATCTGCGCCGCGGGCATAGCGATCACCCGCTGGGCGGCTCACGAGTCGCGCGACGAGACCTCGCCTCCCAGGCTCGACCTCGCCGGTCTCGCGACCTTCACGCCGGGTCTGTTCGCCGTCGTCTTTGCGCTGGTCCGCTCGGACGAGTGGGGCTGGGGATCCGCCAAGACCCTCGGCCTGCTGGCGGCGGGCCTGCTGCTTCTCGCCGCGTTCTGGGCGGTCGAGCACCGGGTGGAGTCCCCGATCGTCGATTTCGATCTCTTCCGCAACGGCCCCTATCTGGGTGCCTCGGCGGCGGCGTTCGCCCTCGTCGGCGCCTACTGGGCCGTGATCTTCTTCCAGCCCCAGTACCTGCAGGAGGTCCTCGACCACGGGCCGGTCGCGGCCGGGGTGCTCGTGCTGCCGATCACGGCGCCGATGGTCTTCATCTCGCCGTTCTGCGGCCCCCTGATCGAGCGCTTCGGCCCCCGCGGCCTGATGACGCTCGGCATGGTCTGCGGGGCGGTCGGCCTGGCCCTGCTGACCCAGATCGACGCCTCAAGCTCCTTCGGCGCGCTGCTACCCGGGTATCTGCTCTTCGGCATCTCCCTCGGCCTCGTCTACGCGCCGATGTCGACCGCGGCGATGCTGGCGATGCCGCGCGCCAAGGCCGGGATCGCCGCGGGCGTGCTGGCGATGATCCGGGTGACCGCGGGCGCGGTCGCGCTCGCGATCGTCACGGCGGTCTTCCAGAGCATCGAGGACGACCGGCTCGCGCAGCATCCCGGCGACGCCGCCGCTGCCTTCGCCACCGCGCTGGGCGACTCGACCTGGGTCCTCGTCGGCCTCGTCTCGGTGGGGGCGATCCTCACCTGGGCACTGGTGCGGCGGACCGGGGGAGACGAGCCGGCGCCGGAGGAGCACCCCGAGCACAGGCTCGAGCGGCGCCGCCTGCACCTCTGATGCGCACCACCCGCTCGAGAAGTAAAGGCGCGGCCGCCATCCGCCGATACCCCTGCGATGCGACGGATCGCACTCATCGGCGTCGCCGCTCTCTTTCTGAGTGCGGGGACGGCCCAGGCCTTCAAGACCTCGACCGTCCAGGTTCACAACCAGACGAACCGTGAGATCGTGGTCGGCCTGGACGAGGGCGATGGTCGGGACCACAGGTCCGTTGACCCGGGCGACTATCTGGTGTCGGAGGTGCTGAACGGCAGCTGCGTGCGGATCCACTTCCCGGGAAAGACCACGGACGCGCACTGCGAACGGACCCGGACCCCGGTGAACATCGCCTGTGATCTGCCGGAGGACTTCTTCGTCTGCACCCAGCGCGAGGGTCGCGACAAGGATCTCGTGGTCAACGTGATCAAGCTGCGGCGCTGAGCGGGGGAGATTGTCGCGGGCGCCTCGCTTAACGAGGCGTGCTGCCGAACGTCGAAGAGCTCGCCACGGTGGTGGTCTGCGAGGACGACGATCGCGACGCGCGAGCTGCTCTGCGATCACCTGACCGCTGACCGCTACCGCGCCCTCCCGGCGCCGAGCGCCTCCGACGCGCTCCGGCTCTGCGGCTACAACCACCCGGACCTGATCCTGCTGGATCTCGGGCTACCGGACGCCCCGGGGATCGACGTGCTGCGGGAGATCCGCGGGTCCGGCGAGCGCATCGATCCCGAGCTGCCGGTGCTGGTGCTCTCGGGCCGGACCAGCGAGGCCGACCGGCTGCGGGGCTTCGAGGCCGGCGCGGACGACTACCTGCCGAAGCCGTTCCACTACCCGGAGCTGCTGGCGCGAGTGGCCGCCGTTCTGCGGAGGCGGGCCGGCGCTCGCCGCGGGCCGATCCGGGTCGGCGACCTGAGCGTCGACCCCGTCACCCGTCGCGTCACGGTCGGCGAGCGCCAGGTCCAGCTGGCGAACAAGGAGTTCGCGCTGCTGCGGGCCCTGGCCTCCGAGCCGCGGCGCGTCTTCACCAAGGACGAGCTGCTGCGGGACGTCTGGGGCTTTCGGTCGAAGGGGCGCACCCGGACCCTCGACTCTCACGCCAGCCGGCTGCGGCGCAAGCTCGACCCGGATGGGACGCGATACGTCTTCAACTGCTGGGGCGTCGGCTACAGGCTGCTCGACTGGTGATCACGCCCGGACACAAGCGCGCGCTCAACCGGGCGCTGCACGAGCTGAGGCGCCCGCTCCAGGCCCTCGTTCTCCTGGAGGAGGGCTCGGGCCGGCCCGCCGCCGCGCCCCCGACCGCCAGCCGCCGCGGCCTCCTCGAGGTGGCGGCCAGCGCCCTCGACGATCTGGACGGGACGCTCAACGGCGACGCGACCTCTCGGCCGGCGCGGCGCTTCTCGTGCCGGGAGGCGGTGCTCGCCTGTCTCGAGCGGTGGCGCTCGGCGGCGGCTCATGCGGGCGGGATCCGCGTCTACTGGGACGCGGGCCCGGCGCCGATCGAGGGGGACTCGGCCAGGCTGGCGCAGGCACTCGACAACCTCGTCGCGAACGCGCTCGAGCATGGCGGGCCGCCGGTGGTCGTCACCGGGGCCCGGGTGGCGGGCCGCGTCCGGATCACGATCGCAAATGGTGTCGGGGAGGAGCGCACGTCCGAGTGTGCCGACCCGCGACGCGGCCATGGAACGAAGGTCGTGACCGAGGTGGCCAGCGCTCATCGCGGACGGTTTGCCCTCTGCCGGACGGGGAGCGGTTGCGTCGCGGCGCTCGAGCTGCCGCTGGCCGAGCCCGGCTACGCCCTGGCGGCGTGAGCCGCCGCACCCGGGCGCTGGTCTTTCTCGTCGCCGCCCTCGTCTGCGCGGTGCTCGCCGCCACGGTCGCGGGCCGCTATCGCTCGCGCGTCGAGGCCCGTTACGGGCCGCTGCGTGCCGTGGTGGTGGCCACGGCCGAGCTGCCGGCGGGCAAGCCGATCGGGGTGGACAGGGTGGGGGCCGCGCTCGCCGTGCGGCGGGTCCCCGCGAGCTTTGTCCCTCCCGGGGCGTTGGTGCGCCCGGCCGACGCACTTGGCCGAGCTCCGGGTGCCACGATCCCCGCCGGCTCCTACGTGCTCGGCGCCCAGCTCGCCGTGCCGCACGTGGACGCGCCGCGGGCGCCGGGAGTGGGGCAGGGGCTGCGCCCGGTTCAGGTCGCGGTTGCCGGAGCCGAGGCCCTCACCGTCGGGGACGGCTCGCCCGAGGGGAGCCGCGTCGACGTCGTCGTCGCGCGTCAGGGCGGGCTCGGGCGATCGGCTCAGGCCCGCATCGCCGCGACGGACGTGAGGCTCCTCGCGCTTCGCAGCCCGGCCGGCCCGGGCGAGGGCTGGTCCGCCACCCTCGCGGTCACCGAGCAGCAGGCGCTCTCACTGATCGGCGCACAGAGCGCCGGGCGCGAGATTCGCCTGCTGCCGAGGACCTGATCAGCCAACTGTCGGCTTGCCGAGCCGGTACTTGTTGCCCGACGGGTCACGAAACTCGGAGTCGAGCCCATACGGCTGCTCGGCCGGCGCCTCTGTGAACTCGACACCTCGATCCTTGAGCTCCTCGTAGCTGGCCTGGACGTCGTCGGCGGTCAGGAAGACCGTTCCGGCGACGCCCTTGGACATCAGGTCCTGGACCTGCTTCTGCGTCTCCTCGTCCATCACCGGCGGGCCGGGGATGGCCATCAGGGCAAGGGAGAATTCCTGGCCCGGGGCCCCGACGGTGAGCCAGCGGAAGCCTCCGAGCTCGGCCATCGTGATGTCGGAGCGGACCTCCCATCCGACCTTCTTGGTCCAGAACTCAAGGGCCTCGTCCTGGTCGTGCACCCAGACCTGTCCATTGGCCACGGTGATCATCTCGTCTCCTTTCGGTTGGGATGCGAGGGTGCCCCGAAGGGGCAACCCGTTTAATGCCGGGGACCAAGCTAGTCGCGGCTCATTCCCCTGTCTTCTTGAAACGTGCTGTCTGGGGCCGGAGGTAGGTCCGGAGGACGCAGCTCGGCACCTTGGCGAAGGCGGCAGCGGGCGGCTGGCTGGCTCGGTACTCGGTGGGGGTCTGCCCGTAGGCGCGCTTGAAGCTCGTGGTGAAGGAGCCGATGCTCCGCAGCCCGACCTCCAGGCAGACCTCGGCAACGCTCCAGTCGGTCATCCGCAGCAGGGCGGCGGCGCGCTCCAGGCGCCTCGTCAGCAGGTAGTGGTGGGGCGACTCGCCGAAGGTCCGGCGGAACTCGCGGCTGAAGTGAGCCTTCGAGAGACCCGCCGCGCCGGCCATGTCCTCGACGTCGAGCTGCTCGGAGTAGCGGGCGTCGGCGAGGTCCTTGGCGCGCAGCAGGTGCCGTGCCGGTGGGGGATAGGCCATCGTTGACATCTGAGACTCCGGCGGCCCGCCTAAGTAATCGCGGAGTTGAACGCGGTCTCCGCCTCGTCGCCATGGACGGCGAAGACGACGCGCTCGAGCCCGCTGCCCGCGTCGAGGTGCCGCCGGACATCCTCGACCTCGATCCGCGCCGCCTCGTCGAGCGGGAAACCGCCGACGCCCGTCCCGAATGCGACCAGAGCGAGGCTCTTCGCGCCGAGCTCGTCCGCCTTGGCGAGCGTGCTGGCGGTGGCGCTGCGGATGATCTCCGCGGAGGTCGGGCCACCGAGCTCCATAGTCGCGGCGTGGATCACCCAGCGGGCGGGCATCTCCCCGGCGGTCGTCTCGACGGCCTCCCCGAGCCCGATGGGGGCGCGGTCGTCGCTCTCGGACTGGACGGCCGGGCCCCCTGCGCGAGAGATTGCTCCCGCGACCCCGCCGCCGTGCCGCAGCTGTGTGTTGGCGGCGTTTGCGATCGCGTCGACCTCGAGCTTGGTGATGTCCGCCTGCTTGACCTCGAGCTCAGCCACGTCCGGAGGTGAGGCTACCGTCGCGCTCATGCGAGGGTGCTCGGAGCGAAGCGGAGAGCAACCCGTTTAATGGAGATCGACCGCCAGCAGTTGCTCACCGCCCTCACCACCGAGCACTTCGGGCTGGCGGGGGCTCGGGCGCAGGCGACCGGAGAGAGCTCGGCGCGGGCGGCGCTCTACATCAGCGCTGTCTCCAGCACCCTGGTCGCGCTCGGCTTCATCGGTCAGATCTCCTCGGTCGGCGATTCATTCACGGTCTTCGCCCTGACGGTGCTTCCGACCCTTTACGTCCTCGGCATCTTCACCTTCGTCCGCACCGTCGAGAACGGGGTCGAGGACCTGATGATGGGCAGGGCGATCAACCGGATCCGCAACTACTACCTGCAGATCGCCGGCGAGGAGGCGCGCTACTTCATGCTCTCCGCCCACGACGACGCCGTCGGCGTGATCCGAAACATGGGCGTCAGCCTGGAGCGCCGCCAGCAGTTCTTCACCACGGGGTCGATGATCGCCGTGATCAACAGCGTCGTCGGCGGCGCAGCCGTGGCGATCGCGATCGGCGCCCTCTCCGCGGCTCCGCTCGGGATCTGCGCCGGTCTCGGCGGAATCGTCGCGATCGCCTCGCTGATCTGGCTGTTGCGGATGGAGAATCGCCTCTACCACCAGCTCGGCGGTTTCGAAGAAGTGCTGTTTCCCTCGCCGGAGAGCGAGTCCGCCGGGGGCGAGTAGACCGCGCTCCTCGCTTAGTCCCAGGTGGACGAGCGTGTCCGCCGCAGGCACCTGGATGAGCTGGCCGCCGAGCTGCGACGGCGGCTGGTTGATCGCCGGCGGGCGCAGGCGGCGTCCGGTGGAAGTGCGATGGCACCGCTGTCCGACGCGGTCCGCGAGCTCGTCGATGAGGACGCGGCGGTTCTCGAGGATCCGATCAGGGACCGCCTGTGTGAGCTGATCCTCCGCGAGGCGGTCGGTCTCGGTCCTCTGGAGGAGCTGCTGGCCGATCCGGCGGTCGAGGAGGTGATGGTCAACGGGCACGATCGCATCTACGTCGAGAGGGCGGGTCGGATCGAGCGGACCGAGGTTTCCTTTCCTTCGGAGCAGTCGCTGCGCGATGCGATCGAGAGGATCCTCACGCCCCTTGGCCGCAGGGTGGACGAGCTCAGCCCGATGGTGGACGCGCGTCTGGAGGACGGCTCGCGCGTCCACGTGGTGATCCCGCCGCTCTCGGTCGACGGCCCGTCGATGTCGATTCGCCGCTTCTCGGCCGTCCGTCCCGGCCCGCGGGAGCTGATCGAGCTGGGCACCCTCACCTCCGAGCTGCACGACGAGCTCGCCGCGGCGGTCGGGGCACGGCGAAGCATCCTGGTGAGTGGCGGGACCGGCTCGGGCAAGACCACGCTGCTCAATGCCCTCTCGGCCTTCATCGATCAGGCCGAGCGGGTGATCACCATCGAGGATGCGGCCGAGCTCCGTCTCCGCCAGCCGCACGTCGTCCGGCTCGAGAGCCGTCCGGCTAACGTCGAGGGGCGCGGCCGGGTGACCATCCGCGACCTCCTGCGCGGCGCCCTGCGGATGCGTCCCGACCGGATCGTGATCGGCGAGGTGCGCGGAGGTGAGGCGCTGGATCTGGTGATGGCGCTCAACACGGGCCATGAAGGGGCGCTGTCGACCGTGCACGCGAACTCGCCCGAGGACGCCCTGCGCCGGATTGAGACTCTGGCGCTGATGGCCGGGGTGGGGCTGCCGCACGACGCGATTCGCGAGCAGCTGGGCCGCGGGCTCGACCTGGTCATCCACCTGGCGCGGCTCAGCGACGGGTCGCGGCGCGTGGTGGAGGTCGCGGAGGTGGTGCGGACGGCCGGCTCTGTGGGCGTCCGTGCGCTCTACCGGCTGGGAAGCGAGACGGAGGGACGCCCATGGGCGAGCCGGCGCTGATCGCGCTAGCGGCGCTGGCGGGAGGGCTGCTGACGATCGCGGTCCGCGAGGCGCTCATCTCGGCGCCGCGGCTGGGAACGTGGCTGCGGACGTCGGTAGCGCCGCTGGGCCGCGCCGGTCGCGAGGGCTACGCGCCGAGCGCCGAGGAGCAGCGGCGACTGGCCTTGCTGGGCAGCGCCGCGATCGCCGCCACGACCCTCCTGGTCGCGGGGCCTGGTCCGCCGGCGGTGGCCGCTGCGGGGGGACCGTGGTGCGTGGGCATGCTGGTCGCGCGGCGCCGGGAGCGATACCGGCGGTCGGTCGAGCGGTCAGTCCCCGACATCGCGGGTGCGATCGCGGACGCGATTTCGGGAGGGCACTCCGTGCGCGGCGCGCTGGCGGCGGCCGCCGGATCCCTCGAGGGGCCGTCCTCGGCCGAGCTCGCCAGGGTCGCCGCCGACCTCGAGCTCGGCTCATCGACCGGGGACGCGCTGGGGGCGATGCGCGACCGACTGCGCTCTGAGCGCGTCGACTCCCTGGCACAGGCGCTGCTCAGCCAGCAGGTCGCCGGCGGGGACGTGGCGTCCCTGATGCGCCGCCTGGCCGCGGCATCGGCGGACCGCGACCGGGTCGAAGACGAGGCTCGCGCGGCCACCACCCAGGCACGCTTCACCGGGCTGCTGGTCGTCGCCCTGCCGGCCGGTGCGGCGCTCTTCGCCGAGCTCCTTCAGCCGGGATTCGTCTCCCGGGTCGTCTCCGAGCCGGCCTCGGCCGGGATGCTGGTCGCGGCCGCCGGCCTGCAGATGGTCGGGTTCGCCGTGATTCGCCGTCTGGGCAGGCCCGCCGATTGACTGCCGTTCTCCTCCTGGTCGCCGGAGCGCTGGTGCTCGGCCTCGCCGCGGCCGCGGAGCTGGTCCCCGGCGGCGGCCGGTCAGCCCGCCACGGTCGCCCCGACGCTCCGGCACGCTCGCCGGCGTGGAGCGCGCTCGCCGCCATCGACACCCGCCTTGGTCTCGCCGCCAGGCTGAACAGGGCCGGGCTCACCGATCGGATCTCCCTGGAGGCGCTGATCGCCGCCAAGCTCGGCGGCGCTCTGGCGGGGGCGCTGTGGGCGATGATCGTGACGCCCGCGGCGCCGAGCAGGCTCGGCTGGATCGTGGCAATGGGACTCCCCGCGGCGGGATTCCTGGGGCCTGACGCCTGGCTCGAGCGGCGCGGCCGCCAGCGCCTGCGGGCTCTGCGGGCCGGGCTCCCCGACGCGCTCGACCTGGTCGCCGTCGGGACCGCCGCTGGTCGCAGCCCGCTCGCGGGCCTGAGCGAGCTCGGCGGGGGGGAGGGGCCGCTCGCCCGGGAGCTGGCGATGCTCTCCGCGGAGAGCTCCTGCGGCCTGCCACAGAGCGAGGCGCTCGAGTCGCTGCGGCGGCGGGCCCCGGTGCCCGAGGTCTCGGCGATGTGCGGCGTGATCGAGCGCTCGCGCCGCTATGGCTCACCGCTCGCCGACCAGCTGCGCGAGCAGGCAACGGCCCTGCGTGGCGTCCAGCGGCGCCGCATCGAGGAGCAGGCCGCCCGCGCTGCGCCGAAGATTCAGCTGGCCGTCGCCCTGCTCCTCGTGCCGTCGGTGTTGCTGATGATCGCGGCGGGCCTCCTGGCCAACGTCGACCGCTTCATGGCCGGCTTCTGAGCTGCTCTCAGACGAAGTCGTCCGGGTGACAGCGGAGGCAGGCGCGAAATCCGTCGCTCCGCGCGGCCTCGGCAGTCCGGTAGAAGCGGACGTTCTCCCGCTTCGGCATCCGGGCCGGGCACCCAGGGCGACAGTAGATCCCGGTCGAGGTGACGGCGGCGAAGAACCTGCCCGCGTGGCTCTGGTCCCGGGTCTCCATCGCTTCGTAGCGCTGTTCGAAGTCCATCGTGGCCTCCTCTTCGCTCTTCATCCGCCGATGGAACGTTGCGAACTAAGGCCCGCGTGAGGTGAGGCGGGACAATGCGGGCGTGGCTGCTGACGACGGACCCTTCTCGGACATCTTCCGGCCGTCGGGGATCTCGTACCTGCGGATTCCCTCGACCGACCCGCCGGCGAGCGCGGCCTTCTACGAGGCGGTCTTCGACTGGAAGGTGGACGCGGACAGAGAGGACCCGAGCTTCGAGGACGGCACGGGACACGTGATCGGCCATATCCACGGTGACATGGAGGTGGCGGGAAAGCCGGGATCCGCCCGTATGTCTACGTCGAGAGCGTTGAGGCCGCCCTCGAGAAGATCACCGCCAACGGTGGGAACGTGGTCACGCCTCCCTACCCGGAGGGTGACCTGACGGTGGCGGTGTTCGGTGATCCCGTCGGCACCGTGCTGGGCGTCTGGCAGCGCGGCTAGCGAGTGAAGCGGATCGGCTCGAACTCGTAGCCGCAGTGCCCGCAGACCCGCTTGGCCAGCGGGACGCGACGACCGCAGCGATGACAGGGGCGGGTCGGTCCCCTGTAGAGAGCGCTGACCACGACCAGTCGGACGACCAGGCCCAAAGCGGTCAGGCCGAAGCTGGTCAGGTTGAGCAGGATCGCGGGGGTCAAAGTGGGGGAGGCTTCGGACGGTCCTCTTCGCTGCAACCAGAGTTGCAGGAACGAGCCCTTAGAGCGCCGCGATTGGCTCAGGTCGGTGATCGCGTAAACCGCATGGGAATGCGGAATTCAGCGATCTCCGGGGCCGGGTAGCAATTCCGTCCGACGGATCGGATGCAATGCGCCCGCCCAATCTGTGTTGCAAAGTGGGACAGAGTGGGTTAGCGTGGCGAACAGAGTTGGTCAATAGGGCCGGGGTGATGAGGCTCCTCCCACCTCACCACCCCGGCCCGCTCCGAACTGACTCACTCCGGAGAAGAGGAAGCCCACTTTGTCGTTTCTCGGTCAGTACGAGCACAATCTCGACGCTAAGGACCGCCTCACGGTCCCGTCGAGGTTCCGCGCGGCGCTGGCTGATGGAGTCGTTCTCGCCAAAGGGCTCGACCCCTCCGTCTGGGTGTTCGCGCCCGGCGGCTACCAGAACTTCACGAAGTCCTTCCTCGGCGAGACCAACCCGCTGGGCAAGCGCGGCCGCATGCTGCGCCGCCACTTCCACGGCGGAGCCTTCGACGACTCCATGGACTCGGCGGGCCGGATCCGCCTGCCGAAGAAGCTGATCGAGCACGCCGGCCTGGGCGAGGGCCCGTGCATGATCGTGGGCTCCGACGACTGGTTCGAGATCTGGAGCGCCCAGCGCTGGGCCGTCTACGAGAGGGAAATGGATGCAGAGGTCTCGGATGTCGCGGAGAACCTCTCCGAGAGCGAAGGAGGCTGAGATGGCGACCGCAACGCACCGGGTAGTGGGATCCCTTGCCGAGTCAGCGAACCTTTCCTATGTGCCCCAGGAACACGAGCCCGTACTGGCCACAGAGCTGATCGACGTCCTCGACCCGCGCCCGGGGGAGACCTTCGTCGACTGCACGTTCGGTGGCGGCGGCCATGCCCGGCTGATCTCAGAGCGGATCGGCGCAGAGGGGGAGCTGATCGCCGTCGATCGCGACCCCGCCTCGGAGGAGCGCTGGGCCGAGTTCGCCACCGTCGTGCCCTCGCGGTCCCGCTTCCTGCGCGCCGACTTCGTCGCCGCCCTGGAGGGCCTGCGCGGCGAGGGCGTCCGCCCGGACGGCATCGTCTTCGACCTCGGCATGTCCTCGATGCAGGTCGACGCCTGGGAGCGCGGCTTCTCCTACTCCTACGACGCCCCTCTCGACATGCGGATGGACCCGACTCAGAGCCTCTCGGCGGCAACCGTCGTCAACGAGTGGCCCCAGGACCGCCTGGCGAAGGTGATTCGCGAGCTCGGCGAGGAGCGCCGCGCCGGCTCGATCGCGCGCGAGATCGTCAAGCGCCGCCCGATCGAGACGACCTCAGAGCTGGTCACGGCGATCAAGGCCGCGATCCCGCCCTCCGAGCGCTTCGGCAGGGGGCATCCGGCCAAGCGCACCTTCCAGGCGATTCGGATCGCCGTGAACGGCGAGCTCGACGCCCTCGACCACGCGCTGCCGCTCGCCTGGGCGATCCTGCCGACAGGCGGGCGCCTCGGCGCGATCTCCTTCCACTCGCTGGAGGACCGCCGCGTCAAGCGCTTCCTCGCCGACCGCGCACGCGGCTGCGTCTGCCCGCCGGAGCTGCCGGTCTGCGTCTGCGGGCGCGAGCCCGAGGCCGACCTGCTCACCAAGCGGGCGATCGCTCCCGGCTCCGAGGAGCTGGAGCGGAATCCACGCGCCTCGTCCGCGCACCTGCGCGCGGCGCTCAAGATCCGCGAGGCGGAGGACGCCGGCTGATGGCCGCCGCCGCGACCGCCCGCCGTGCTTCGGCTCCCGCTGCCCGACCCGCGCCTCGCCGTAAGCCGCGGGCGCGCCGGGCCCCCGCCCGCGTGCCGCGCCAGGCCCCGGCGCGGGTGATGCGACCCGCCGTGGCGGGCGCGGCCCTGCTTCCTCAGGCGGCCGTGCGCAGCGTCGGCGCGGTCCGGGACTTCTCCGATTCGAGCCTGATCATGCGGCTCACCCGCGGCCGCGGCTGGATCGCCGTCCTCTGCGCGCTGCTCGGAGGGATCGTCGCCCTCAACGTGGTCAGCCTCAGCCTGAACGCGGGCGCCGGGGCGACGTCGCTCCGGATCGACGAGCTCAAGACCCAGATCTCCTCCCTGAACGCCCAGATCGACGAGCGCCTCTCCGCCAGCAGGGTCGAGGCTGAGGCATCGCGCCTCGGCCTCGCGGTGCCCGATCCCAAGGCGATCACCTACCTGGACGCCAGCAACGGCAGCGCCGAGCGCCTCGCCCACCTGCTGGGCACGGACAGCTTCCTGATGGCGTCGAGCCTGCCCTCGAGCTATCCAGCGAACGGCGAGTCCTACGCGCCGGTGTCGACGTCCTCGGCCCCCACCTCGACGACCACCGCATCCCCGAGCCCGACCACGAGCGCGACCTCGACCGGCACGACACCCAGCTCGAGCAGCGGATCGACGAGCGGGGCCTCGGCCGGCAGCGGAAGCTCGAGCGGGATCCACGGGCAGCTCGACCGGGGGCGTCGGCCTCTAGGGCTGAGATCTAGGGCGATGCGACTGATAGATCGCCGGCTCGGGCTTCTCTTCTGCGTCTTCTTCCTGATCTTCTCCTTCGCGATCGTCCGCTCGTTCTGGCTTCAGGGCGTGAAGGGCGGCAGCCTGCGGGCGGAGGCCCGCAGCCAGCAGGTCACGACCGTGACGATCCCGGGCGAGCGTGGCCGGGTGCTCGACCGCAACGGCAAGGTTCTGGCTGCCTCCGAGGACGCCGCCGACGTGGTCGCCACGCCGTACCAGGTCGACAACCCCGGACAGACCGCCTTGCGGCTGCATGACGTCCTCGATGTGTCCACCGCGGACCTTCTCAAGGCGCTCTCCGATCGCACCTCCGGCTTCGCCTACCTCGCCAGGAAGGTGGATCCAGACACGGCCGCCGAGGTCAAGAAGCTCGACATCACCGGCATCTCCACGGTCCCGACCAGCAAGCGCCTCTATCCGCAGGGCGAGCTCGCCTCGCAGGTGATCGGGGCGGTGGGCACCGACAACCAGGGCCTGACCGGCCTCGAGCACTCCGAGAACAGCGTCCTCGGCGGCGCGAACGGCGAGGAGGACATCGTCCATGACGCCGTCGGGCGGCCGCTGCGGATGGAGACGGTCACTCCGGCCAGCGTTGGTGAGGATGTCCAGACCACCCTCGACGCCGCGATCCAGGACAAGACCGAGGAAGCGCTCAACGCGGCCGTGGACCACTACGACGCGAAGGGGGGGACCGCGATCGTCATGAACCCGAATTCGGGCGAGGTGCTGGCGATGGCGAACACCCCCGGCTTCGATCCCGCGGACCTCTCCAACGCGACATCGGAGGAGCTCGAGAACCGTGCCACCGGCTTCACCTACGAGCCGGGATCGACCTTCAAGGCCTTCACCGTCGCCTCGGCGCTCCAGGACCGTGTGGTCACGCCAAGCTCGAGCTTCTACCTGCCGTCGGAGATCCACGTCTATGACCGGACGATCGGCGAGGCCGAGGCGCGCCCGCCGGTGACGCTGACCACCGCCCAGATCCTCGCCCAGTCCTCCAACGTCGGCGCCGTCACGATCGGCCTGAAGGAGGGTGCGGACCGCTTCTCCCAGTGGATCAACCGCTTCGGCTTCGGGCGGCCCACCGATGTGGGCTATCCGGGCGAGGAGCGCGGGATCGTCCCGGCCCGGGACGACTACTCGGGTTCCACGATGGGCAACCTGCCCATCGGGCAGGGCCTCTCGGTCACCCCGATGCAGATGGCGACCGCCTATTCGGCTATTGCCGACGGTGGGATCCTGCGCCGCCCGACCCTGGTCGAGAGCGTCGGTGGCCAGCCTTCGGACCAGAGCCCCGACCCGCATCGGGTGATCACCTCGAGGACAGCGGCCCAGCTGCGCCAGATGCTGGAGGGGGTGCTGGCGCCGGGAGGCACAGCGTCCGAGGTCAGCGTCCCGGGCTACACGCTGGCGGGCAAGACGGGTACGGCGCAGAAGGTCGAGAACGGCACCTACTCCGACAGCCGCTACGTCGCCTCGTTCGTCGGCTTCGCGCCGGCCCAGCATCCGAAGCTGCTGGTCGCGGTGGTCGTCGACGAGCCGCAGTACGTGCACGTCGGCGGCCTGGTGGCCGCACCGGTCTTCGGGCAGATCGCCGAGTTCGCGCTGCCCTACCTGGGCATCTCGCCGCGCTAGGCCTCGATCCCTACTCCTAGAATCGCGTCGGGATGGAGCTGGGCGAGCTGCTGAGAGCGTCGGGCGTCGCTGCGCAGGTGCGCGGCGACTCGTCCGTGGAGATCCGCGACCTGGCATACGACAGCCGCCGGGTGAGCGACGGGACCCTTTTCTTCTGCTTCGCCGGGGAGAAGACAGACGGGCACGATTTCGCCTCCGGGGCCGTCGAGGCGGGCGCCGCCGGGCTCGTCGTCGAGCGTCAGCTCGACCTGGACGTGCCACAGGCGCAGGTCGAGGACGCGAGGGCGGCGATGGCGCCGATCGCGGCGACCTTCAACGGCGACCCCACCTCGGAGCTGGCGGTGGTCGGGATCACCGGCACCAACGGCAAGACCACCACGGCATTCCTGGTCAGGCACCTGCTCGAGGCTGCTGGACGGCGCTGCGGCCTGCTGGGGACCGTCCGGCAGGTCGTCGGCGGCGAGATCGAGGAGGTCGAGCGGACCACGCCTGAGGCGATCGACCTGCAGCGGACCTTCAACCGGATGCTCGAGGCGGGGGACGGCGCCTGCGCGATGGAGGTGTCCTCACACGCGCTCGTCCTGCACCGCGCCGACTCCATCGACTTCGCCGTCAAGGTGTTCACCAACCTGAGCCAGGACCATCTCGACTTCCACGCGGACATGGAGGACTACTTCGCGGCCAAGCGGCTGCTCTTCTCGGGCGAGGGGGGCGTCCCCATGATCGAGCTAGAGGGCGGCATCTCCGTGGTCAACCTCGACGACCCCTACGGCCAGCGCCTGGCCGAGGAGCTTGCCACCGGCGAGGGCGGCGACTGCATCACCTACTCCGCGGCGGGCGGCGCGGCCGATCTGAGCGCGCGCGGCGTCACCTTCGATCCGAGCGGCTCCCGCTTTCTCTGCATCTCCCCGGAGGGCGAGCTCGACGTCCAAACGCCCCTTCCTGGCGATTTCAACGTCTCCAATGCGCTCGCGGCCCTGGCGGTGGCGCATGCCCTGGGCCTTGACCTTCAGGACTCGGCCCGGGCCCTTGCAACGGCAGAGCAGGTCCCGGGCCGCTTCGAGTCGATCGACGAGGGCCAGCCGTTCGGGGTGATCGTGGACTATGCCCATACGCCGGACTCTCTGGAGAACGTGCTGGCCGCGGCGCGGCGCCTGACGGGCAGTCGGCTGATCTCGGTCTTCGGCTGTGGCGGCGACCGCGACACCGAGAAGCGGCCGCTGATGGGCAGGGCCGGGGCGGAGCTCTCCGACATCGCCGTGGTCACCTCGGACAACCCGCGCTCCGAGGACCCGGACGCGATCATCGACCAGATCCGGAGCGGCATCCCCGCCGAACCGCACGCCGAGGTCCTCGTGGAGGCCGACCGCCGCGCGGCGATCGCGCTGGCACTCGGCCGCGCCGGGGAGGGCGATTCCGTCGTGATCGCCGGCAAGGGCCACGAGCAGGGCCAGGAGTTCGAGGAAGGGCGGAAGGTCCCGTTCGACGACCGCGACGTGGCTCGGGACGAACTGCGCAAACTGAAGACGAGCGCTGCAAGTTGATCTCCCTCGACGGCCACCGTCTCGCCTCGCTGGCGGGGGCGGAGGTGCTGGCGGAGGGCGCCGAGGGTGGCCCGACCCGTGCCGTGATCGACTCACGCGAGGTGAGGGAGGGCGACCTGTTCGTCGGGCTGCCGGGCGAGCGGGCCGACGGCGGGGAGTTCGGCGCCGCCGCGATGCGCGACCGGGCCTGGGGAATCCTGGTGAGCACCCAGTGGGGCCGCGAGCTGGCAATGCAACGTCAGGTTGGGGCAGCGCTCGACGGGGCCGGCTGGGTCCTCGGGGCCGCCGATCCACTGGCGTCGCTTCAGTCCCTGGCGCGCGGATGGCGCGATGAGCTCGATGCCCGCGTGCTCGGGATCACCGGATCGACCGGCAAGACGTCGGTCAAGGACGTCTGCCGCGCGATCCTCCCCGCGGAGGTCCAGGCCAGCCCGGAGAACTTCAACACCGAGATCGGCCTGCCGCTTGCCGTGCTCGGCGCGCCCGAGGGCACCGAGGTGCTCGTGCTGGAGATGGCGATGCGGGGCGTGGGTCAGATCACAGAGCTCTGCGCGATCGCTGCGCCCGACGTGGCCGTGATCACCAATGTCGGCCCGGTGCACGTCGAGCTCCTCGGCTCCGTCGAGGCGATCGCCACCGCGAAGGCGGAGATCATCGACGGCCTCCGCCCGGAGGGGACCGCGGTGGTGCCGGCTGAGGCCGGGCCGCTCGAGACGCACCTGGATCGGGCACCGAAGCTGCTCCGGTTCGGGACCGGGGGCGACGTCGAGGCGACCTGGGTCCTGGCGGAGGAGGGTGAGACCGACGCCCTGGTACGCACTCCCGAGGGCGAGCAGGCGTTCAAACTGCCCTTCGTCGAGGCCCACAACCTCGACAATGCCCTGGCAGCCATCGCCGCGGGCCTGGCGCTGGGCTTTCCGCCGGCCGAGATGGCCGATCGGGCGCCCGGGATAGTCTTCTCGCGCCTTCGTGGGGAGCTGGTGGAGCTCCCGGAGAACGCCATCCTGGTCAACGACTCCTACAACGCCAACCCGATCTCGATGCGGGCGGCGCTGGACCACCTCGCCACGCTCAAGGCGGGGGGCCGGCGGCTCGCTGTGCTCGGCGAGATGCGCGAGCTCGGTCCTGGAGCGGCGGCCTACCACCGCGAGATCGG
The DNA here is from genome assembly GCA_963747425.1 of uncultured Solirubrobacterales bacterium. Lineage (GTDB taxonomy): Bacteria > Actinomycetota > Thermoleophilia > Solirubrobacterales > 70-9 > DASUPK01. Next base: position 113,688 of record CAVVFJ010000018.1, on the reverse strand, counting down.
TCAGCACGCGCGCGAGCGGGGCGTCGAGCTGATCATCGGAGTGGGGGACATGGCGTCCGAGTACGGGCCCGATGAGCAGGTCGACGACGCGGAGGCGGCCGCGGACGCGCTCGCTGCGGCGCTCGGGCCGGGGGACGCGGTCCTGGTCAAGGGCTCGAGGGCGGTTGGGCTGGAGCGGGTCGCCGAGAAGCTGGCGAGGCGCTAGATGACCGACTCCAAATCCCCACACGCCCGGATGACGCGCCTGGCGCTTCGCAGCTCCGCGTCCTCGGGCTCGCCTTTGGCACCACCAAAGGCTTCGCCCTGCGTCCTTGATCTGCTCGACCAGGCGCGCCCCCGGTCGCGCGCGGATTTGGACTCGATCATCTGATGCTGGGAGAGATCCTCATCGCCGGCATGGCAACGATGCTGCTCTGCATCTTCCTGGGCCCGAAGTTCATCGAGTACCTCCGCCTGCGGGAGTTCGGCCAGCAGATCCGCGAGGAGGGACCTGAGGAGCACCACGAGAAGGCCGGCACGCCGACGATGGGCGGCCTGCTGATCTTCACGGCCGTCGCGGTCCCGTATCTGGTGCTCTCCGACCGCGACACGCAGAGCCTGGCGGTCTTCGGCGTCGCGATCGGCTGCGCAGCAATCGGCTTCGTCGACGACTACCTGAAGATCACGCGGCGCCGCTCGCTGGGCCTGTCCGCTCGATACAAGCTGCTGTTGCAGCTTGGCCTCGCGATCGGGCTCTGGTACGTCGCCCGGCACTCGGTCGGGATCGAATCGAGCCTGGAGCTGCGCATCTCGCACGCCTCCCTCGACATCCCGGACGGCCTCTATCCGCTGGTGATCTTCCTGGTGATCGCGGGATCGAGCAACGCGGTCAACCTCACCGACGGCCTCGACGGACTGGCCGCCGGGTGCTGCGCGATCGTGTTGCTCGCCTACACGGCGATCACCTTCATCACCACGGGCGAGCACAGCCTCTCGCTGCTCTCCGCCTGCCTGGTCGGCGGCTGCATCGGCTTCCTCTGGTTCAACGCCTTCCCGGCGTCGATCTTCATGGGGGACACGGGCTCCCTCGGCTTAGGCGGCGCCATCGGCGCCCTGGCGGTGATGACCCAGACGGAGGTCCTGCTGATCATCATCGGCGGCATCTTCGTGATCGAGGCTCTCTCGGTCGCCCTGCAGGTCGCCACCTTCAAGATGCTGCGCCGCCGCGTCCTGCTGATGGCCCCGGTCCACCACCACTTCGAGCTGATGGCCTGGTCGGAGACCAAGATCATGCTCCGCTTCTGGATCATCGCCGCGGTCTGCTCGGGGATCGGCTTCACGCTGTACCAGCAGTCGATCGGGTCGTAGGGGCGAAAACTGCTGCTTTGCATTGGAAGCAGCCGTTCTCGCGTGATACTTCGCGATATGTCAGAGGAGAACGTGAACGTCGTGAAGGCTTATCTCGATGCCTCTATGCGACGAGACCTGACGCAACTCGCGGAACTGGTCGATCCCGAGATCGAGTTGCACGGGACCGTCGGTGGCGTTCAGGAGGGCCGGGTCTACCGCGGTCTCACTGAGGTCATCCGCGAGTACGACGAGGTGGATGGCGAGGCGTGGGAGGAGCGCCGCATCGAGCCAGAGGGGTTCCTCGATGCTGGCTCCGAGGTAGTCGTCTTGTTCCACGAATTCCGGCGTGGCAGAGGCAGTGGAGTCGAGTTGGAAATCGACACGGCGGCTGTCTTCAAAGTGCGCGACGGGCGAGTGCTGCGCATGCAGGGATTTCTCGATCGTGCAGCAGCCCGGAAAGCCGCCGGACTGTCGGAGTAGTCCAGAGCCACCGCTTTGGACGAGACGCGGTGGGTTGTCGACTTCTTTCCGCATAGCGGAAGAAAGTCGCCAATCGCGGCCGATTGCGGTTCCACGATGCAGGATGTGGCGGGTTTGTCGCCCTCTGGGCAACTAACCCGCCAATCGCGCGGCGATCACCGCGCCTCAGGCATGCCTCAGGCACGCAGGGAGTGAGCGGCCGAGGGCGAACATGGTTATGTGAACCCAGGCGAGAAGCCGCGTCCTCCGCTGCCCGGAGGCCCCTTCCTGGTGGTCGGCCTCGCGCGCTCCGGGGCGGCGATCGCGAGCGCGCTCGCCGAGCGTGGGGAGACCGTGATCGGAGTCGATTCGGGCACGCCTGATCAGGCGGCAGGGCTGGAGGCCTCAGGCGTCGAAGTCAGTTTGGGCGTGGAAGGAACACGGCAACTCGATCGTGCCCGAACGCTGGTCAAGAGCCCCGGCGTGCCCCAGGACGCCCCGGTGGTGCTGGCCGCCCGGGAGAGCGGGACCGAGGTCACCGGCGAGCTCGAGCTCGCCTGGCGGCTGATCCCGAACGCCTTCTGCGCCGTCACCGGCACCAACGGCAAGACCACCACGACCGAGCTGATCGGCCACCTCTACCGGACCGCCGGTCGCCCGGTCGCCGTCGCCGGCAATGTCGGCACACCGCTGGCCTCACTGATCGGCGCCGTCGATCCCGACGCGACCGTGGTCTGCGAGTCATCCAGCTTCCAGCTCGAGGACGCGAACTACTTCTCGCCGGAGTGCGCGGTCTTCATCAACCTGGCCCCGGACCACCTCGACCGCCACGGAACGCTCGAGGAATATCTCGCCGCCAAGCTCCGGGTCTTCGCCAACCAGGGCAACGACGACGCCGCGGTCTACAACGGCGACACCCCCGAGCTGCGCGATCGGGACCTCGGCGGCTGCGCCAGGCGCATCCGCTTCTGTCCCGTCGAGGGCGAGTCCGCGGACCCCGATTGCGAGCTCAGCATGCGGGACGGCGTCATCTTCGCGGCGGACGAGCCGCTGCTCCGCGCGGACGAGCTGCAGCTGCTCGGGGCGCACAACGTCGAGAACGCGATGGCTGCCGCCGCCGCAGCGCTCGCGTCCGGCCTGCCTCGCGACGCCGTCGCTGAGGGCCTGCGGACCTTCCAGGGGGTGCGCCACCGGCTCGAGCGGGTCAGGGAGCTGAACGGGGTGCTCTACGTGAACGACTCCAAGGCGACCAACGTCGCTTCGGCGCTGGCGGGGATCAAGGCCTTCGAGGGCGGCGTACGGCTGATCGCCGGCGGTCTTCCCAAGCAGGAGAGCTTCGAGCCCCTCGCCGCCGCGGTCCGGGAGCGTTGCGTCGCCTGCTATTTGATCGGGGAGGGCGCCGAGCGCATGGCCGCCGAGCTCTCTGCGGCGGCGGAGGCGGGGGTGGCGATCTCCGAGTTCGGTTCTCTCGAGCGAGCGGTGGAAGCCGCGGCGGCCGACGCCAAGCCCGGCGAGGTCGTCCTGCTCTCGCCGGCCTGCGCGAGCTTCGACGCGTTCAAGGACTTCGAGCAGCGCGGCGACCGCTTCCGCGCACTGGTGGAGGCCCTGTCATGAGCGCGGCGCGGACGAAGAAGCCTGCGCCTCCGCCGATCGAGTACTCACTGCTGCTCACCGCGACCCTCTGCCTGCTCGCCTTCGGGGCGGTGATGGTCTTCAGCGCGAGCTCGGCGCGCTCGCTGCTCAACACCGGCGGCAACGGCTTCTACTACCTCGAGCGGACCCTGATCTTCGGCGCCATCGGGCTCGTTGTGATGCGGATCGCCTCCGTGCGCGGCGTCGCCGCGGCCCGTGTCCTCACCCCGCTCATCCTGCTCTCCTCGCTGATCCTGCTCTTCGCCGTTCTCCTGCCCGGGATCGGGACCACGGTGAACGGCTCGCAGCGCTGGGTGGGGGGAGGCCTCGTCCAGTTCCAGCCCTCCGAGCTGGCCAAGATCGCCCTGGTCCTCTACGGCTCCTACCTGCTCTCGGCCGAGCCTCGACGCACCCGGACCCTGAGTGGGCTCGGCCCCTACCTGCTGGTCGTGGGGCTCTCGGTGCTGCTGATCGCCAAGGAGCCCGACCTGGGCACCGCAATCGTCGCCTCCTTCGCCGTCTGCTGCGTGCTCTTCCTGGCGGGCGTGCGCCCCCGGACGCTCGCGCCGGTCGGCGCGTTGATCGCGATCGTCGGCATCGGGATGATCGCCACCCACCCCTACCAGGAGGCCCGGCTGACGGGCTTCCTCCACCCGGGAACCGACACGAGCGGATCGGGCTTCCAGGCGAAGCAGGCGACGATCGCGGTCGGCTCGGGCGGGATCTTCGGCGTGGGGCTCGGCGAGAGCGTGCAGAAGGCCTCCTACCTGCCCGAGGCGCACACCGATATGGTCGCGGCGGTGATCGGCGAGGAGCTCGGCCTGGCCGGGATGTTCGTCCTGGTGGGGCTCTTCGGGATGTTCGGCTACGCGGGCCTGCGCGCGGCCCACCGGGCGCGCGACCGCTTCAGCAAGCTGCTCGCTGCGGGTCTCACCTCGCTGATCATGGCCCAGGCGGCGCTCAACCTGTTCGCGGTCCTCGGCTTAGCCCCGCTCACAGGGGTACCCCTTCCATTCGTCTCATACGGCGGCACCAGCCTCGTACTGACGCTTGCCGCCACCGGACTGATCCTGAACGTAGCCCGCCGGCCGGCGCAGGCTGCGGCACGCAGCTCCAGGCGCGGAGGCCGCGCCACGGCTGCGGGCCCTGCGAGACTGCGCGTGGTCGAGGGCGGAACCAACACGAGAAGAAAGCGCGCAGCCAGTGGCACGAGTCGTCATAGCGGCCGGCGGCACGGCGGGGCACGTGGTGCCGGCGATCGCCGTCGCCGACGCGCTTCGCGCTGAGGGCGCCGAAGTCAGCTTCCTCGGCACTCGCGAGCGCGCCGAGGCGGACCTCGTTCCGGCCGCCGGATACGAGATCGATTACCTGCGGGTCAGCGGGCTGGATCGCCGCAATCCGCTGAAGGCCGCGAGGGCGGCCTGGCGTGCCGGCCGGGCGGTGGGCGCCGCCCGCCGTGTGCTCGAGCGGCGCCGGGCCGAGGTCGTGCTCGGCGGCGGCGGTTATGTGGCCGGCCCGGTAGGCCTGGCCGCGGTCCGGATGGGCCTGCCGCTGGTGCTCACCGAGGCCGACAGCCATCTGGGGCTCGCCAACCGCCTGCTGGCCCGCCGCGCCCGGCGCATCTGCCTGTCCTTTCCGATCCCAGGCCGCGACGGGGGCCCCTACCTGGTGACGGGAAGGCCGGTGCCCCGCGCCGTCCTGGAGGCCAATCCGACCGTCGCCCGCCGCCGCTTCGGGATTCCGGGGCCCGCGGATTGCGTGACCGTGGTCGGCGGCAGCCTCGGGGCGCTGTCGATCAATGTCGCGGCGTTCGATGCGTTCACGCGGCTCGAGCGAGGGGTTCACGACCACGTGGGTCAGCCCTGGATCGTCCACGTCGCCGGCCGCCGCGACTACCCGGAGCTGCGGCGGCGCTGGGACGAGGAGGGCCGGCCGGAGCGATACACCCTGATCCAGTACGAGCCCGATCTGGGGGATGTCCTCGCCGCCGCCGACCTCGTGGTTGCACGGGCCGGCGGCTCGGTGATGGAGATCGCGGCCGCGGGTCGGCCCGCGATTCTGATCCCCTATCCCCATGCCACAGCCGATCACCAGACGACCAACGCCCGCTGGATGGCCGAAGGCGGTGCCGCGGTCGTGATCCCCGACAGCGAGTTGACCGCGGTGCGGCTCAGCGATGAGATCGCGGCGCTGCTGGCAAACGAGGATCGCCTCAGGGAGATGGGGATCGCCGCTCGGAGGCTGGCTAAGCCAAACGCCGCGGAGCGCATCGCGGGCGAGGTCCTGGGGGCCGTGGGTGCCTGAGCCGATGAAGGGGCGGAGGCTCCACTTCATCGCGATCGGGGGAGCCGGCATGAGCGGGCTCGCGCTGGTCTGCCGGCGGCTCGGCGCCGAGGTGAGCGGCTCGGACAGAGCCGAGTCCTCATATATGGAGCGCCTGCGGGCTGCGGGCATCGAGCCCGCCGTGGGGCATGGCGGCGAGCAGGTACCGGCGGACGCCGAGGTGGTCGTCTCCACCGCCGTCCCGGAGGACAACCCCGAGCTGGTGCGCGCGCGGGAGCGCGACCAGCGCGTGATCCACCGCGGGGAGCTCCTCGCCGAGCTCTGCTCGCAGCGTCGCCTGCTGGCGATCGCGGGGACGCACGGGAAGACCACGACCGCGGCGATGTGCATCTGGGCGCTGCGCGCCACCGGGGCCGACCCATCCTTCTTCCTGGGTGGCGAGCTGGCGGGCGCCGGGCCGGATGGCGAGGCGACCAACGCCGGCTGGGGCGAGGGGGAGTGGGTCGTCGCCGAGGCGGACGAGAGCGACGCCAGCTTCCTCAAGCTGCAGCCCGAGATCGCGGTGATCACCAATCTCGAGCTCGACCACCACTCCCGCTGGAACTCGCTGGCGGAGCTCTCAGAGGCCTTCGCGGCGTTCTCATCGCCCGCATCTGGGCTGGTGACGGGCGCGGACGTCCGGCTGCCGGGGCAGGAGGCACAGCGCGTCGTCCGCTTCGCCCTCGAGCCGGCACCCGGGGAGCGTGCAGTTGCGGCGGATCTGCTCGCGACGGGCATCGAGAGCGAGGCGGGCGGCGGCAGTCGCTTCCGCGCCGGCGGCGCCGGGATCGACGTGGAGGTGTCGCTGCGGGTCCCCGGACGCCACAACGTCTCCAATGCCCTCGCGGCGCTGGGCGGCCTGTCGCTTGCGGGGGCGGACGTCGATGGGTGCGCCGCCGTTCTCGGCGACTTCCCGGGCGTCGCTCGCCGCCTCGAGCTGAAGGGCGAGAGCCACGGCGCCCGCATCTACGACGACTACGCGCATCACCCGACCGAGGTGGCGGCCACGCTCCAGGCCGCCCGCGAGCTCGAACCCGGGCGCCTGATCGCCGCCTTTCAGCCCCACCTCTATTCGCGGACCAAGGCGCTGGCCACGGAGCTCGGCGCCGCCCTGGCCGCCGCCGATGAAATCGCGGTTCTCGACGTGTACCCGGCTCGCGAGGAGCCCGTCGGGCCCCTCGCCGGGGTGAGTGGCCTGATGGTTGCGAGTGCCGCCGCGGACCACGGCCGCGGGCGGCCCGTCTGGTGGCTCCCCGACGCGGAGCTGGCCGCTCAGGCCCTGGGGCCGCGCCTCGGGGACGGGGACGTGCTGATCACGATCGGGGCCGGAGACATCTACAAGCTCGCCGAGACGCTGGTGGACGGAGCGGCTGCTCCATGAGCGCCCCGGCCGGCGTCACGCGCGACTACTCGCTCGCGCGGCTGACCACGGTGCGGGCCGGAGGGTCCGCGGACTACTTCGCTCGCCCGAAGTCGGAGCGGGAGGTGGTCGACCTGCTCGCCTGGGCGGAAGGAGAGGCGCTGCTGGTCGGGGTGGTCGGCTCCGGATCGAACCTGCTCGTCTCGGACGACGGCTTCCGTGGTCTGGTCCTCAAGCTCACGGGAGAGCTGACCCGGGTGGAGCGCGATGCGACGCGGATCGTCTGCGGGGGAGGAGCGAGGCTGCCGTCGGCGGCTGCCAAGGCGGCCGGCTGGGGCCTGGAGGGACTTGAGTTCGGGGTCAACATCCCCGGCACAGTGGGTGGCGCGGTGCGGATGAACGCCAACGCCTACGGAGGGGAGCTGGGGCGCGTTCTGGAGCTGGTCACCGTGTGCACCCCTGCGGGATCCGAGCAGCGCCGCCCGGAGGACCTCGGCTTCCGCTACCGCGGGTCGAACCTCGGCGACCGAGATGTCGTGGCGGTTGCGACCTTCGCCCTCTCCGAGGCGAATCCGGCCGACGTGAAGGCCACCATGGCGGACATGCGGCGCAGGCGAAAGGAGGCGCAGCCGTCGGGGATCAAGACCTTCGGCTCGACCTTCGTCAACCCAGATGACCAGCGGGCGGAGAACCGCACCGCCGGGCAACTGCTCGATGCGGCGGGCTGCGCCGGGCTGCAGATCGGTGGGGCGCGGTTGTCACCCAAGCACGCCAACTTCGTCGAGAACACCGGCGGCGCGACCACCGCGGACATCCTCGAAGTGATGGGGGAGGCCAGGCGGAGGGTCCACGAGCGCTTCGGGGTGACCCTCGAGCCGGAGGTGCAGGTCCTAGGCGAAGTGAGCTGGCCGGAGCAATGGCAACTCGAGCCGTAGGCCAAGCGCGTCCCGCCGGCCGCGCCGGAAGCCGCCCGCGGCCCACCGCGCGCGGCGCGGTCATCCGGCGCCGGCTGATCGGCGCCGCCATTGTGTTGGTGGCGCTCTACGCCGGCTACATGCTCTGGTTCCGCGATCTGTCGTGGTTCGCGATCGATGACGTCACGATCAAGGGGGCGACGACAAACGGCCGCGAGATCAAGTCGGCCGTCGACGGGGTGGCCGGCGACATGACGACACTGCACATCAAGGACGACGAGCTCCGCGACGCCGTCGCCCGCTTTCCCACGGTGGCGTCGGTGAAGGCCACGACGAGCTTTCCGCACGGTCTCGAAGTGACGATCACCGAGCGGCTGCCCGTCGCGTTCGCACAGATTGGGGGCCGACCCATCGCGGTCTCGGCCGACGGCTACCTGCTCGCCGGGGCGAGCTTCGATCAGAAGCAACTTCCGAGGATCGAGGGCGCTGCGGCCCGGGGCGCCCGTCTGGATGAGGACGCTGCTGCGCAGGCCGCGATCCTGGGGGCGACGCCGGAGCCGCTCCGCAACCGGGTAACTGTGACCAACTGGGACGACGAGCGGGGTGGCGTCGTGCTGGACCTGAGGAACGGTCCGGAGGTCCGCTTCGGGGACGGCTCGCGCGCCCGGGACAAGTGGACCGCCGCGGTCGCGGTCCTCTCGGGCGACGAGCGAGGCTCCCCGTCCTACCTCGACGTCAGCGTCCCCGACCGCCCCGTCTCGGGCGGCTGAGGCCCCTCGCGAGACGGGCGCCGGGCTCCCTGCAACGCCACATGCACCCCGAATTTTGGCCCGCATCGCGGTCTGAGGGCCGCTCGATCGGGGCCGGCCGCCGCCTGGCAAAACTGCTCGATTTGCAGGGATTTCCTGGGGTCTCAACCAACCCTGCACCTCGACCTCGACACTAGAGTCACGGTGCCAAGAGTCTCAAGGGAGACTTGAGACTTCAGGCCTGCACGGGCGTTGACAGTGCGTAGTCTTTGCCCTACTTTCGATCAGGCCCACAGCCGGATAAGCGGCGGGCTCGGAGCAGGACCAACCAAATGGAAACCTCATATCTGGCCGTAATCAAGGTCGTCGGCGTCGGTGGCGGTGGCTCCAACGCCGTCAGCCGCATGGTGGATGCGGGGCTGCGCGGCGTCGAGTTCGTCGCCGTCAACACCGACGCCCAGGCCCTCCAGGCCTGCGACGCCGACGTCAAGATCGGCATCGGCCACAACCTGACCAAGGGCCTCGGCGCGGGCGCGAACCCCGAGGTCGGCGCCGGCGCGGCGGCCGAGTCTCGTGACGAGATCAAGGACGCGCTGAAGGGCGCGGACATGATCTTCATCACCTGCGGCGAGGGTGGCGGTACCGGTACCGGAGCCGCCCCCGTGATCGCCGAGATCGCCAAGCAGGAGATCGGCGCCCTCACCGTCGGCGCGGTCACCAAGCCGTTCGAGTTCGAGGGCAAGAAGCGGATGGCCCAGGCCGAGGAGGGGATCGACCGGCTCCGCAGGGAGGTCGACACCCTGATCACGGTCCCGAACGAGAAGCTCCTTCAGATCGTCGAGCGGCGGACCACGATCCTCGAGGCCTTCCGCGAGGCCGACGACATCCTCCGGCAGGGCGTCCAGGGCATCACCGACCTGATCACCATCCCGGGCCTGATCAACCTCGACTTCGCCGACGTCCGCCTGGTCATGCACCAGGCCGGCTCGGCTCTGATGGGCGTCGGCACCGGGACCGGCGAGAACCGCGCCGTCGAGGCCGCCAAGGCGGCCATCACCTCACCGCTGATCGAGGAGCAGATCGACGGCGCCAAGGGCATGCTGCTGAACGTCACCGGCGGCGAGGACCTCGGCCTCTTCGAGGTCAACGAGGCGGCGCGGATGTGCATCCAGGCCGCCGACTCGAACGCCAACATCGTTTTCGGAGCCGTCGTCGACTCCTCGATGCACGAGGAGGTCCGAGTCACGGTGATCGCCACCGGCTTCGAGGGCTTCGAGATGATCGCCCGGGCGCCAGAGTTCACGGCGCGGGCGGCGGAGCGGCGACCCGCCGCCGGTGTGGGCCGCAGCCGCGAGACGCTCAGCGATCTTCGGATCTCCGAGTCCGAGATCGACGTCCCGGACTTCCTGAAGTAGCCGCCGATCAGGGAGCGGACAGAGCGCGCCGCGCTTCGTCCTCCTGGTGGGTGAAGAAGGTCTCCAGTTGCGTTATGCGACCGTCATCGTCGAAGGTCCAGACGATCAATGCATCGAGTCCGATTTCGATGCCGCTGCCGGCGCCCTGAGCATCGGTGCGCAACTCGACCAGCGCGCGGTTGCCGGACACCTCGATGCTCTGGGTCGTGAAGCGCTGGAATTCAAACGCGTCCGGCTCCATCCAGGCGCGCACGGCGTCCTTCCCGACGATGTCTGACTGATCGCCCGCCCGGGCGAGGACGATCTCTGGATGGGCGTGGTCGATTGCCGCGTCGAAGTTGCCTTTGTTGAACGCCTCGTAGATCTCATCTAGCGTCTGGACGATTCGCTCTTCGGGGATTCCCATGCCCGTCAGTATCGTGGCGAACGGTGGAAACGGGCACGCTGAAGAGGACGCCTCTGTACGAGGCCCACGTCGAGGCCGGAGCGAAGCTGGTGCCGTTCGCGGGCTGGGAGATGCCCGTGCAGTACGACGGGATCCGCGAGGAGCACCTGCGAGTGCGCGAATCATGTGGCGTCTTCGACGTCTCACACATGGGCGAGATCGAGACCGAGGGCCCGCAGGCGGTGGAGCTGCTCCAGCGACTGCTCTCGAACGACGTCTCGAAGATCCAGCTCGGCGGCGCGCAGTATTCCTGTCTCTGCCGCGAGGACGGAGGCGTCCTCGATGACCTCTTCACCTACCGGCTGGGTGAGGACCGCTACCTGACGGTGACCAACGCCGCGAACCACGTGCGCGATCTCGAGTGGTTCGAGGCGCACGCCGTCGAGTTCGAGGCCGAGGTCCACGACCGGATCGACGCGTACGCGATGCTGGCCGCGCAGGGACCGCAGGCGCGCCAGATCGTCGAGCGGGTCACCGACGGCGAGCTCCCGCCGCGCTTCAAGACGGCCGAGCTCCCGGTCGCCGGGGCCCCGGCGCTCGTCTGCGGCACGGGATACACCGGCGAGGATGGGGTGGAGCTGCTGATTGGGCCCGAGGACGCCAAGACGGTCTGGGACACCCTGATCGGGGGCGGCGCCGGACCCGCCGGCCTGGGTGCGCGTGACACGCTGCGGCTCGAGGTCAACTACTGCCTCTACGGCAACGACCTGACGGAGGAGCGCACGCCGATCGAGGCCGGGCTCGGCTGGTGCGTCAAGGAGGACACCGGCTTCGTCGGCTCGGAGGCCTGCCGCGTGATACGCGAGGAGGGGCCGAAGGAGGCCCTCGAGCCGTTCGTGATCACCGGCGCCGGAATCCCAAGGCAGGGCAATCCGATCGTCTCGGGCGACGAGGAGGTCGGCGAGGTGACCAGCGGGACCATGTCGCCCTCCCTGGAGGTCGGGATCGGCATGGGCTACGTACGCAGCGAGCTCGCGGAGCCCGGGACCGAGATCGAGATCGACGTTCGGGGCAAGAGCCGGCCGGCCGAGATTCGCGAGCGGCCGCTCTACTCGCGAGACGGATAGGTTTCCGCCGTGGCCGACGAGAGCTATCCCGACGACCTTCGCTACCACCCCGAGCACGACTGGGCTCGCATCGAGGGCGACACCGCCACCTTCGGCGTCACCTGGTACGCGCAGGACGCGCTCGGCGAGGTCGTCTTCTACGAGCCGCCCGAGGCTGGCAAGGAGGTCAAGAAGGACGAGGCCTACGCCGAGGTCGAGTCCGTTAAGGCCGTCTCCGACGTCTACGCGCCGCTCTCCGGCGAGGTGACGGAGACCAACGACGCGCTCTCGGAGAACCCCGAGAAGATCAACCAGGACCCGTATGGCGACGGCTGGATGATCAAGGTGAAGCTCTCCGACCCCTCGGAGGCCGACGCCCTGATGGACGCGGCCGCGTACAAGAAGCTGCTCGAAGACGAGTCCTAGCCGCTACGGTTCCGCCCGAGCGATGAGGCTCGCTCCTAACCGCGGTTGACGCCGCTGATGGCCTCTACGTCGTTGTCAAAGACTCCAGGAGGTCTCAGTGACATACGCGTTGGTCGCCGTCTTCGGCGCCGCGGGAGCGGTCAGCCGCTATTGGGTGGATGGCCGGATCAGCGACCTGACCCATGGCCAGTTCCCATGGGGGACGTTCGTGATCAACGTGGCCGGAGCGTTCGCGCTCGGCCTGCTGGTGGCCGTCACGACCGAGCGGCTCCTCCCGCATCCCAACTGGCGCGTCGCCTTCGGGATCGGCTACCTCGGCTCGTTCACCACGTTCTCGACGTATGCGTACGAGAGCGTCAAGCTCGCCGAGGATGGCGCCGTCGGCCTCGCTCTGGTGAACTCTGTTGGGATGGTCGCCATCGGCATGCTCGCGGCGTTCACGGGACTCGCGATCGGCAGGACACTGTGAAGCTCGAGGGGGAGGGCAAGCTCCTGCGGATCTTCATCGGCGAGTCCGACAAGTTCGGGCGCAAGCCCCTCTACCAGGCGATCGTCGAGATGCTCCGCGAGGAGGGGATGGCAGGCGCGACCGTACTGCGCGGGATCGAGGGCTTTGGGGCCAAATCTCATCTGCATACGGCGCGCATCCTGCGCCTTTCCGAGGACCTGCCGATGGTGATCGAGGTCGCGGACACGGCGGAGCGGATCGAGGCGATCATGCCCAGGATCGACGAGATGGTCAGCGACGGGCTGGTGACGCTCGAGCGGGTCGAGGTGGTCGCCTACCGCGCGCAGGAGAAGGACGAGTAGCCACGTTTCGCGACCCGGCCCCATCGGTGCGCCTCACTACGATGAGTCGTCCGTGAGCCGGTACACGTCCGCAACAGATCGGGACCGCCGCGAGATGCTCGAGGCCGTCGGCGTGGCCTCGATCGACGGGCTCTTCGAGAACATCCCCGAGGCCGTTCGCCTCGGCCGGCCTCTCGAGCTGCCCGACGGCAAGCCCGAGACCGAGGTCTATGACCGGCTCTCGGCCCTGGCCTCGCGCAACGCGCACGCGGAGGCGGAGACGAGCTTCCTCGGCGCCGGGATGTACGACCACTACGTCCCGGCGATCGTCGACGCGATCACCAGCCGCTCCGAGTTCCTGACCCCCTACACGCCGTATCAGCCCGAGATCTCCCAGGGCGGGCTCCAGGTGATGTTCGAGTTCCAGACCGCGATGTCGGAGCTGACCGGCCTCCCCGTGTCGAACGCAGCGCTCTACGAGGGTCCGTCCGCGGTCGCCTCCGCCGCCTACCTGGCGATCGGCGCGACGGGGCGGAAGAGACTGGTCGCCTCCCGCGGCCTCCATCCCCACAGTCGCGAGTCGCTGCTCACCTACGGCGAGGGCTACGGGACGGAGCTGGTCGAGGTGCCGCTCGACGGCGGCGTGACCGACGCCGCCGCGCTGGCCGAGGCGATCGACGACGAGACCGCCGCCGTCTTCCTGCAGCAGCCGAACTTCCTGGGCGCGGTCGAGGACGTCGAGGCGCTCGGCGCCAAGGCGAAGGAGCACGGGGCGCTGGTCGTGGTCGCCTGCGATCCGATCGCGCTCTCGATCCTCCGGCCGCCGGGCGAGTGCGGGGCGGACGTCGCCGTCGGCGAGGGGCAGCCGCTCGGCAACCGGCTCGACTACGGCGGGCCGTCTTTCGGCTTCTTCTGCGCCACGGAGGAGCACATCCGGCGCATGCCGGGCCGCATCGCCGGCGAGACCACCGACGTCGACGGCCGCCGCGGCTTCGTGCTCACGCTCCAGACCCGCGAGCAGCACATCCGCCGCGAGAAGGCGACGCACAACATCTGCACCGCGCAGGCGCTGAACGCGCTCGGGGGGATCGTCCACCTCGCCTGGCTCGGCAAGCGCGGCTTCGCTGAGCTCGGCGAGCTGCTGGCGCGGCGAACCGCCTACGCGCGCGAGCGCCTGGCGGCCGTCGATGGCGTCGAGCCGCTGCACGAGGCCCCGGTGGTCAGGGAGTTCGCGCTCGCGCTGGACGCGCCCGTCTCCGAGGTTCTGGACCGCTGCGCCGCCGAGGGCATCGGAGCCGGCTATCCGCTGGGCCGCGACTACCCCGAGCACGAGAACGGGCTGCTGGTCGCGATCACCGAGCGGCGCAGCCGGCACGACATCGACCGCCTCGCCGACGCGCTCGGCCGAGCGGTGGCCGATCTGCGCGGGGCCAAGGTCACGGAACAGGTGGCGTCTTGACCGAGAAGATCACCGCAGCGGGACCCGAGCTGACCGAGACCCCGATGCAGCGCGACCGCGCCACGACGATCTACGAGCGCTCGGTCGAGGGCCGGCGCGCCGCGACCCTGCCGGATGCAGAAGTCGAGGAGCGCCCGATCGACGAGCTGATCCCCAAGAACCTCCTCCGCGCCAAGCCCGCCGAGCTGCCTGAGGTCTCCGAGCCCGAGATCGTTCGCCACTACAACCGGATCTCCCGCCGGAACTTCGACCTCGACACCGGCTTCTATCCACTCGGCTCCTGCACCATGAAGCACAACCCCCGCCTCAACGAGCGGGTGGCGGCGCTGCCGGGTCATGCGCGGCTGCATCCGGCACAGGAGCCCAAGCGGGCCCAGGGCGCCCTGGAGCTGATGTGGCTGCTCCAGCAGTCGCTCTCGGAGATCTGCGGGCTGCCGCACGTCAGCCTCCAGCCCTCGGCCGGATCGCACGGCGAGCTGGCGGGGCTGCTCCTGACCCGGGCCTACCACGCCGATCGCGGCGAGAACCGGACCAAGGTGCTCACTCCGGACACCGCTCACGGCACCAACCCGGCGACGGTGACGATGGCCGGCTACGAGGTGGTGAAGCTCGCCTCGAACGAGAAGGGCGGGATCGACCTCGACGACCTGCGCTCGAAGGCCGATGACGACACGGCGTGCCTGATGCTCACCAACCCGAACACGCTGGGCCTGTTCGACGAGAACATCGAGGAGATCGCCTCGATCGTCCACGAGGCGGGCGGCACCCTCTACTACGACGGGGCGAACCTGAACGCGATCATGGGCCGCTCGCGCCCGGGCGACATGGGCTTCGACATCGTCCACGTCAACCTGCACAAGTCGTTCTCGCAGCCGCACGGCGGCGGCGGGCCGGGAGCCGGGCCGATCGCGGCGAGCGAGCGCATCGAGCCCTACCTGCCTCGACCCCAGGTGGTTCGCCGCGAGCCCCAGAACGGGGGAGAGCCGTCCTTCGACCTCGACTTCGAGCGTCCCAAGTCGATCGGCCGCCTGCGCGGCTTCCAGGGCAACTTCGGGGTCTTCGTCCGCTCCTACGCGTACATCCTCAGCCTCGGGGGCGACGGGCTCCAGGAGGCCTCGGAGACCGCGGTGCTGAACGCCAACTACCTGCTCGCCAAGCTCAGCGAGGGAAGAGCAGGCAAGTATGCGCCCGTGGCGTTCGACCAGCGGCCCATGCACGAGTTCGTCCTCTCCGGCGCTCCGGCCAAGAAGGAGCTCGGCATCAAGACCCTCGACATCGCCAAGCGGCTGCTCGACTTCGGCATGCACCCGCCGACCGTGTACTTCCCCCTGCTGGTCGACGAGGCGCTGATGGTCGAGCCGACCGAGACCGAGACGCGGGAGACGCTCGACGCCTTCGCCGAGGCGATCGACGCGATCCTCGACGAGGCCGCGGCGGACCCGGAGATCGCGCAGGGCGCGCCGTACACGACCCCGGTGCGGCGCCTCGATGAGGTGGCCGCGAACCGCAACCCGGTCGTCCGCCAGCCCTTGGGTTGATCGACGGGGCCGCCCGGAGGCGGCCCGTGTCGATCGTCAGCCCCTGACGGTCTTGACCCCGGGGACCTTCAGCGCCGTGATCTCGGCGTGGTTCACATCCGCGGCCGCGCTCGATGAGCAGCTCAGCGTCGCGGCGGTTGCCGCCTTGGCCTGACCGGAAAGCTCCATCGCCACGCTGTTCTGTGCCGTGACCGTGCCCGTGCCCGTGAACGTTTCCGATTGATCCTGACCGACGCCGCTCAGGACCAGGAGGCAGCTGACGTTGGCTCCCGCTGCGTTCTGACGGACGTCGAACGTGGAGCGGACGTCGTAGCTGCCCTGCTTCAGGCTGAGGGTGCCGAGCGCAGTCTGGGACGTGCTCAGGTTCCTCGACGCCCTTGGTCCCGGCGATGACCGGGGTGATCAGCAGGGCGGTCGCCAGCACCGCAGCGAGGGCTGCGGGCACGAGCCAGCGCCCGGCCCCTGTCTTCAGGAATGACATCTACTCCTCTGTTGTCTATTCGGCTTCGAGCTCGGCTATCTCGGGAAGCTTCTGCTTGACGGAGAGGACGGGCTCGAACAGGTCGCCCTCCTTCTCCACGCGCTTGACCGCCGCGGGGATCTCGAAGCGGAGCTTGTCGGGGTCCCCGCCCTTCGCAGTTCGCTCGACCTCGCGCCAGTGCAGGGGCAGCGAGGCGGTGGGTAGCTCGCGCGCCCGCAGCGAGTAGACGCCGATCGTCGTCTTCTTCTGGTGGTTCTGGCTCCAGTCGACGAAGACCTTCCCCCGCCGGCTGGCCTTGGCCATCTTCGAGACGACCTCCTTCGGGGTCTGTTTCTCGAGCAGCTGGGCGACCGACTTCGCGAAGGGGCTGGTGCGCTCGTAGGTCACCCTGGTGTTGAGCGGGACGTAGACCTGCAGCCCCTTGCCGCCGGAGACCTTCGGGAAGCAGTCGAGGTCGAATGCGGAGAAGAGCTCGCGCACTCGCAGCGCCACGCGGCAGCACTCGACCAGGCCGGCCGGCGCTCCCGGATCGAGGTCGAAGACCAGCACCGTCGGCTGCTCCATGCGCGAAGCCTTCGACAGCGACGGGTGCAGCTCGAGGGCGGCGAGCTGCGCCATCCAGGTGAGGGTGGGGAGGTCCTGGCACATGCAGAAGTCGATCTCCCCGGCCCGCCTGTCGACGTAGATGGGAGTGGTCTTGACCCACTCGGGCCTGTGCTTCGGGCAGTTCTTCTCGAAGAACGACGTCTGCGGCTTGCCGACGCCCTCCGGGAACCGACGGAGCGTCAGCGGCCGGCCTTTGAGATGAGGCAGGATCGCGTCCGCGACGCGCGCGTAGTAGTCGATCACCTCGGCCTTGGTGGTCTTGGTCTTCGGGTAGAGGACCTTGTCGAGGTTGGTCAGCTTGACCTTGCGCCGACCGATCGTTACTTCGGTGCCCTTGGCTATGCCTTGGCCTTCTTGCGCGACGTTGACTTACGGCCGTTGCTCGAGCTCTTCGACTTCGAGCTTTTCGACCGCGTTGACGACTTGGCTTTTGCCTTGGGCTTCGCCTTCGCCTTCGCCTTGCCGTCCGTCTCCGCCTCTTCGCCCTTGACCGCCGCCAGGCTCTCCTCGAGGGCCGCCATCAGGTCCGGAGCCTTGGTGGGCTTCGGCTCCTCGCTCGGGGCGGAGACGACGTCCTTGCCGGCCGCCTTGCGCTCGAGCAGGTCGAGCAGCTCCTCGCGGTACTCGTCGCGGTAGCCGCTGGGCTTGAAGTCGCTGGTGAGTGACTCGATCAGCTGCTTGGCCATCTCGAGCTCGCGAGCCTCGGGCTTCTTGGGCTTGGCCTCCTCGAAGACCTCATCGAGGTCCTTGGGGGATGTGACCTCATCGTGGAAGCGCATCGTGGTCAGGGTGAGGACGTCGTCCATCGGGCGGATCGCAGCGAGGTGCTCCTTGTTGCGGAGCACGAACCTGGCGATCGCGACCTTGCGGGCGTCCTTCATCGCCTGGACGAGGAGCGCGTAGGCGCGCTCGGCGCCCTTGTCCGGCCCCAGGTAATAAGGCTGCTCGAAGTAGATGGGGTCGATGTCGTCGAGGTCGACGAAGTCCTGGATCTCGATGGCCCGCGAGCGCTGCGGCTCGAGCTCGGAGAGCTCGTCGCGGCTCAGGATCACGTACTGGTCCGGGGCGTACTCGTATCCCTTGACGATCTTCTCGTAGGGGACCTCCTTGCCGTCCGTCTCCGCCACGCGCTTGTGCTTCACCCGTGAGCCGTCGCCCTCCCGCAGCTCGCGGAAGCGCACGGTCTGCTTCGAGACCGCGCTGTAGAGCTTCACGGGCACGTTGAGCAGCCCGAAGCTGATCGAACCACTCCATATCGCCCTAGCCATGCTCAATCACCTCGATCCGAATCCTTCGACATAGCGGAGATTACCCCTGGGCAGGTGTCCGCAATCGGGCGCAAGCTTGCGTTCCATGTGCGTAGTGACCCTGTGCGTGGGCGGAACTAATCGGTTCGCGCTCAGAACTCCTTCACCACCTCGCGCGGGTCCTTGTCGTCCCGCACGCCCTTGAAGGCGGGCTGGCGGAGGGTGCCCTGGTTGGTCCATTCCGTCCAGGAGACCTCGCAGACGAGCTCGGGATCGCACCAGACCGCGAAGCGCGCCTTCGGCCCGGCTGGCGCGCCCACGTCGAACGGGCTGTCCGGGCGCTCGCGGGCGTGGAGCTCCTTCGTCAGGGAGTCGATCTGCTTCTCGTTCAGGCCCGAGCCCACGCCGCCCGCGAAGTGGAGCGCCTGCCTCTGGCCCGTGCGGAGCTCGGAGCGGCGCTTGTCGTAGTAGCCGACCAGGAGCGAGCCGACCCGCTTCGAGCGCCGGCCCTCGCCCGGGATGTAGCCGCCGATCACGAATTCCTGACGGCGCCAGACACGTGTCTTGATCCACTCGCCGGTGCGCTTGCCGGGCCGGTAGGGGCTGTCGCAGCGCTTGGCGACGATCCCCTCGAGGCCCTGCCTGGCGGCCGCCTCGAGCAGAGTCGGCTCCTCCGTCCCGCCGGAAGCGCGGGGTGCGCCAGCGCGGCCCGTCGAGGCCGAGGCCCTCGAGCAGCTCCCGCCGCTGCAGATAGGGCAGGTCTCGGACGCGGCGGCCGTCGAGGTGGAGCAGGTCGAAGATCACGTAGTCGACGGGCTGCTCCTTCATTCGGGCCCGGACCGCGGCGGGCGTGCTCAGGCCCATGCGGCTCTGGATCAGCTGGAAGCGCGGCCTGCCCTCGGCGTCGAGGGCGACCACCTCTCCGTCGAGGATCGCCGAGTGGTCGCCCAGGGCCTCGGCGATCGCCGCCAGCTCGGGGTAGCGGGCGCTGACGTCCTCTTGCCGGCGGCTCAGCATCGACCAGGCGCCGTGATCGGCGTATCCGAGCGCCCTGATGCCGTCCCACTTGATCTCGTAGGCCCACTCGCCGGAGTCCGACTCGGGGACCTCGCCGGGCTTGGCGAGCATGGGCTCGAGCCGGCTGGGCATCCGCTCCTTGGGCACGGCACCGATTATGCGGGGCGATTTAGACCCGAGTCGGATAATCGATGCGTGCTCTTCGAGCTGGAGGACGTCAGCTATTCGCGCGGAGGGAAGCTCGTGCTCCGGGACGTCTCCGTTCGCCTGCCGGTCGGCGCCAGCTCGGTCGTCGGCCCTTCCGGGAGCGGCAAGTCGACGCTGCTGCGGCTGCTCAACCGGCTGGCGGACCCGGACTCGGGCCGGGTCGTCTACGAGGGCACGGACGTGCGGGAGCGCGACCCTCTGGAGCTGCGCCGCGAGGTCAGCCTGGTGCCGCAGCTCCCGGCGCTGATCGAGGGCACCGTGCACGACAACGTCGCCTACGGGCCGCGGCTCGCCGGCCACAGCTTCGACACCCGCAGCTGCCTGGAGCTGGCGGGGCTCGATCCGGCGTTCGAGGACCGCGATTCGGCGAAGCTCTCGGTCGGCGAGCAGCAGCGGGTGATGCTGGCGCGGGCGCTTGCCCTGGAGCCGCGCGTCCTGCTCCTCGATGAGCCGACGTCGGCGCTCGACCAGGCCGCGCGCGACGCGGTGGAGGCGACGCTGCAGGGGTTGCGCGCACGCACCGCGATCTCCACCGTCGTGGTCACTCACGACATGGAGCAGGCCCGGCGGCTCGCGGACTACGTCGTCCGGATCGAGGGCGGGAGCGCGACGGCCCAGGGGCCGGCGGAAGAGGTGCTCAACGAGGAGATCGCCATCGCGGCAGCTGAGGACGCATCTTGATTCTCGCGGCCTCCTCCTCGATCCACGTCACCGTCGGCGAGGTGGCCGCGGCGCTCGCTCTGGTCGCGATCGCGGCGATTGCCTCGCGCGCCTGGCAAGCCGGACTCGAGGAGGACATCGGCATCGCCGTGGTGCGGTCCCTGATCCAGCTGACCGCGATCGGCTACGTGATCACCCTGATCTTCGACCAGGACTCGGCGCTGCTCGTCCTCGCCCTGATCACCGTGATGGTCGTCTTCGGGGCGTTCACCGCGCGCCACCGTGCCAAAGGGGTGCCGAACTCATTCTGGCCCCTGCTCGTCTCGCTCGCCGTGGCGGCTGCCGCGACGCTCGGCCTGGTGATCGCTCTCGGCATCTTCCCCGCGACGCCGCGCTACATCGTCCCGGTCGGCGGCATGGTGATCGGCAACTCGATGACGGCAGCGGCGGTAGCGCTCAACCGGCTCGGCGAAGACGTCCATGACCAGTCGAGGAAGATCGAGGCGACCCTCGCGCTAGGTGCGACGTCCTCGCAGGCGGTCACGCCGCTGGTCCGCCGCAGCCTGAGGTCGGGGATGATCACGCTGGTCGACTCGACCAAGACGACGGGCCTGATCTTCTTCCCCGGCACGATGGTCGGGATGTTGCTGGCCGGCGCCGACCCGACCGACGCCGTCCGCCTCCAGCTGATCCTTCTCTACGTCCTGCTTGGCGCGGTGTCGATCGCCGCGCTGATGGCGATCACATTGGCGCGGCGGAACTTCTTCACCGCGGCGCACCAGCTGCGGGAGCCGCCGGAGCCGTAGTGGTCTTGGGATAGATGAACTTGTGGCCGAGCAGCTTGGCCACGGGGACGAACTTGTAGCCGCGATGGCGGAAGTGGGAGAGGATCGCGGGGAGGGCGGCGACGGTCTCGCTGCGGCTGCCTCCGCCGTCGTGCATGACGACGATCGACCCGTTGTGGGCATTGCCGATCACGTTGGAGGCGATCGCCCCGACGCCCGGGTCGGCCCAGTCTCGCGGGTCGACCTCCCAGTCGACCGTGACCAGTCGCTGGGCATGGGCTCGTGCGATCAGCGCGCTGTTCACTGTGCCGTCCGGCGGACGGAAGTCGCAGGGCCGGAATCCGGTGGCCTTGCGGATCAGGCGATCCGTCTCGTGGATCGAGGCGGAGGACGGCTCCAGTTCGTGATGGAGCGAGTGGTTTCCGATCTCGTTTCCCTGGCGGAGGACCTTCTTCATGATCCGCGCGCGGCCCGAGGTCTCCTGGCCGATCTCGAAGAAGGTGGCGTGGGAGTCGAATCGCCGTAGGACTCTCAGGATCTGCGGCGTGTAGTCGCTCGGGCCGTCATCGAAGCCGATGGCGATTCGCTTGCGACCTCGCGGACCGTGCGTGACGAACGGGGCACCGCCGTGTGTGCAGCCCGTCGGCAGGATCGCCTTTCCGCTGGCGCGGGCCCGCGGCGCGCTGGCACGCGTCGCGACGGCGCCGGGAGCGGCTGCCAGCGCAACGGACGCCAGTGCTATGAGCGGAACCCTTGCCCGCATCGGACACAGTCAGTGTCGCGGTTTGGGGCTGCCGCCGCAATGTGGGGAATCACCGAAGATCGGACGGCCGACGGGCTGGCCTCCGTAGACTCGATCGAGTCTTGTCTGACGCCAGCAGGAACCGGTGGACCGTCATCGCGACGATCCTGGGCTCGACGGTCGTCTTCCTGGACGCGACCGTGGTCAACGTCGCACTCCCCGCGCTCAGCGACGACCTGGGAGTTGGCCTGGCCGACCAGCAGTGGGTGGTGGAGGCGTATCTGCTCGCCCTGGTGTCGCTGTTGCTGGTGGGAGGCTCGCTCGGCGACCAGTTCGGGCGCCGCCGCATCTTCATCCTCGGCCTGGGCCTGTTCGGGGCCACCTCGATCCTCTGCGCGATCGCGCCGTCGAGCGCCGTCCTGATCGGAGCTCGCGCCCTCCAGGGCTTCGCTGGCGCGTTGCTGGTGCCGGGCTCGCTGGCCATCCTGGCGGCCACCTTCGAGGGCGAGGAGCGCGGCCGGGCGGTCGGCACCTGGACGGCCTGGACGGGAATCGCCACGGTGATCGGCCCGGCTGGGGGCGGGGCTCTCGTCGAGGCGATCTCCTGGCGCGCCATCTTCTGGGTGAACGTGCCGTTGATTCTCTTCACGATGTGGCTCGCCCATCGCAGCGTGCGCGAGAGCGTCAATCCGGACGCCGACCGGCACATCGACTGGGTCGGCATCCTGCTCTCGGCGATCGGCCTGGGCGCTCCGGTCTTCGCGCTGATCCAGCAGCCGATGCACGGCTGGGGCGACCCAATGGTCTACGGCGGGCTGATCGGCGGGATAGCGGTCTTCGCTGTCTTCCTTATCTGGGAATCGCGCTACCGCCACGCGATGCTTGACCTCAGCCTCTTCAAGAACCGGAACTTCTCGATCACGAACATCGAGACGCTCGTCGTCTATGCGGGTCTGATCGGCGCCTTCTTCTTCATCACCCTGTTCCTGCAGCAGACCGCCGGCTACTCGCCGATCGCGGCGGGGCTGGCGACGACGCCGGTCTCAGTGATCCTCTTCGTGCTCTCTCCGCGGTTCGGGAAGATGGCCATGGGCATCGGCCCACGCGTGCCAATGTCGGTCGGGCCGATCGTGGGCGGCATCGGGCTGCTGCTGATGATGCGTGTCGGCCCGAACCCGAATTACGTCACCGACGTGCTGCCGGGCATCATCGTCTTCGGCCTCGGACTCTCTGCCACGGTTGCCCCGCTGACGGCGACCGCCCTCAACTCGGTGCCCGAGCACCAGGTCGGGATCGCCTCTGGGATCAACAACGGCGTCTCGCGCGTTGCCGGCCTCCTGGCGATCGCCGTGCTGGGTGCGCTGATCGCGGGGAGCTTCAGCTCAACGATCGACGACAACCTCTCAGGGACCCAGCTCTCTCCGAAGGCGCAGGATGCCGTCGACCATGCGAAGGACAAGGCCCTGGGGACGCCGGACACCGCCGGCCTGTCCGGGAACGAGGCGGCCACGGTCAGGAGCGCCGGTGACGATGCCTCTGCGCATGCCTTTCACCTCGGGCTTGCGGCCGGCGGAATCCTGATGATCGTCGGAGGCGTGATCGCGGGGATCGGCCTGCGCAACCCGAAGCGGGAGGCCGAGTATGACGCTCCGGGAGCCGCCACGGCCGGGGAGTGCGCGCATTGTCCTGAGCACCTCGACGACGCCGGTCTGCGCGAGGGTGAGCGCGAGCCGGTCGCGGAGCCCGCGTAGGCTGCCGCGATGGCGGATCTTCATCCGGAGGCGCGGAGGCTGATCGAGTCGGACCGGCTCGCGCACATGGTCACTCTGAATCCCGATGGCGGTCCGCAGATGAGCTGCATCTGGGTCGGGATGGACGGCGATGAGATCGTCAGCGGACATCTGCCCCGGAACCAGAAGGTCAAGAACGTCGAGCGCGATGGGCGCGTCGCGCTCTCGATCGAGACCGACACGGTCGGCGATATCGGGCTCATCGAGTATCTCGTGGTCCGGGGAAAAGCTCGTGTCGAGGAGGGAGGCGCGCCCGAGCTTCTCCAGCGGCTCGCCCACGTCTATCTGGGGCCCGACGTGAAGTTTCCCCCGATGGACGACCCGCCACCCGGCTACGTGATCCGGACCACGCCGGAGAAGGTCGGCGGCGTGGGTCCCTGGGTCGGCGGCTCTCAGTAACCGGAAGGCTCGCGCCCTTCCTATAGTCCGCGCCCGTGCGCATCTTCAGCGGCATCCAGCCGACGGGCTCCAAGCACCTCGGCAACTACATCGGGGCGATCCGTCAGTACGTCGACGGACAGGACCGCGGTGATCCGGCGATCTACTGCATCGTCGACCTGCACGCGATCACCGTGCCGTGGGATCCGGCGACTCTGAGGGAGAGCGTCTACGACACCACGGCGATCCTGCTCGCGGCGGGCCTGGACCCCGAGCGCTGCATCCTCTTCCGCCAGTCCGACGTCCGAGAGCACACCGAGCTCACCTGGTACTTGGCCGCGCTGACCGCCCACGGCGACCTCAACCGGATGACCCAGTTCAAGGACAAGTCGGCGAAGCAGCGTGAGCTGGTCTCAGCCGGGCTCTTCTTCTATCCGGTGCTGATGGCCGCCGACGTCCTTGCCTACCGCGGCCAGGAGGTCCCGGTGGGACACGACCAGCTCCAGCACGTCGAGCTGATGCGCGAGATCGCCCGTCGCTTCAACGAGCGCTTCGGCGAGATCCTGGTCGTCCCGGAAGCGCGGATCCCCGACGTCGGCGCGCGGATCATGGACCTGCAGGAGCCGACCAACAAGATGTCGACTACCAACGGGACCGAGCAGGGCACGCTCCTCGTCCTCGACGATCCGAAGACGGCCACCAAGAAGATCAAGAGCGCGGTGACCGACTCGGGCTCCGAGGTGAAGCGCGGCGACGGCAAGGAGGGCATCGCGAACCTGATCGAGATCCTCGCCGTTGCCCGTGGAAGCACCGAGGAGGAGATCGAGCGGGAGTTCGACGGCTCCGGCTACGGCGACTTCAAGGCCGCGGTGGCGGAGGCGGTGGTGGACTACCTCGCCCCCGTTCGCGAGCGCTACGAGAAGCTGCGACCGGACGAGACGGCGCTGGAGGAGACCCTGAGCGCGGGCGCCGAGAAGGCCCGGGCGATCGCCTCGGAGACCCTCGCCGAGGTCCGATCCGCGATCGGCATCGGCTCCCCTTAGAGGGACGGCCGAAAGCCGCCTTCGCGGCCTTTACTGTTCGGCCCGTGACCTCGGTCTCCGAGCTCGATCTCGACCTCGACGTCTTCCAGGGACCCTTCGACCTGCTGCTCGCTGTGTTGCTGCGCGAGGAGATCTCCCTGTCGGAGGTTCCGCTGGGCGAGATCGTGATCGCCTACATCGATCGCATGGGCGAGTCCGACAGGGACCTGGACCTCGAGGCGGTCACCGAGTTCCTGGTCCTGATCGCGGCGCTCTGCGAGCTCAAATCGCGGCTGCTGCTGCCCGGTGAGGAGGGCGACGAGGAACTCGGCCCGCAGGAGGCGGCCGATGAGCTGCTCGCGCGGATGCTCGAGTACCGCCGCTACAGCGAGGCGGCCAAGATGCTCTCCGATCGACTCGAGCGGGAGGGTGGCGTCATGTACCGGTCGGCGCCGCTGCCAGCCGAGCTGCGCCGGGCGGCCCTCGACGCCGCGACCAAGGTCTATGAGCCCGACCGCATCGGCGTTGCCCTCGGCGACCTGCTGACGGTCCCGCCCGAGCCGGATACCCGCCACATCCGCGTCACCGTCACCCTGCAGCGCCGGCTGTCGGTGGTGCGGGAGCTGCTGCAGTCGCGCCAGTCCCTCGACTTCGACGAGGCGTTCGGCAACGAGGACCGCTTCACCCAGGCAGTCACGCTCTTCGCGCTGCTTGAGCTCTATCGCCGCGGCGAGGCGACCTGGACCCAGAAAGAGACCTTCGGCCGGATCGAGGTGCACGTCCAGTGAGCGCCGACGGCCTGGGAGCGGCCGTTGAGGCCCTCCTCTTCCTGGCGCCCGACCCGGTGTCGGCCGCCGAGCTGGCCGAGGCAATGGAGGTGGACGAGGAGGCAGTCGCGGAGGCCCTCGAGGAGATGGAGAAGCGCCTTGACTCGGACGGCCGAGGGGTGCGCCTGCGGCGCGTGGCAGGCGGCTATGCGCTCGCCGCGATCCCAGAGGCGGAGGACGCCGCCCGGCGCCTGCTCGCCAGGCCCCGCACCCCGCCGCTCACCCAGGCCCAGGCCGAGGTGCTCGCGATCGTCGCCTACCTGCAGCCGGTCTCCCGGCCCGAGGTCGCCCGCATCCGCGGCGTCTCGTCGGATTCCGCCGTAGGGAGCCTGACCGAGCGGGGGATGATCGAGGAGCGCGGACGGACCCAGTTCGGGGCGGTCACCTACGGCACCACAACGCTGTTCGAGAAGCTCTTCGGGCTCTCGGGCCTCGATGCCCTGCCGGACGTCGCCCAATTCGACCCGACGCCCGAGGACGAGCGCGAGCTGCGCGAGCGCCTGCTGAAGGCGGGTGAGCAGCGGGTCGAATGAGGGCCTGGATCGCGGCCGGCTTGGCCCTGGCGGCGGTGGCGGCTGGATGGGCGGGGCAGGCGGGCGCGGATCCCCCGGCGGGTGAAGCCACGGAGCGGATCGTGATCGGGAGATCCGTCCAGAAGCGCCCGATCACGGCCGTCCAGGTCGGCGACCCGGCCGGGACCCGGGTGGCGCTGGTCGTCGGTGTGATCCACGGCGATGAGCGGGCAGGCTTGCGCATCACGGCCGCGATCAAGAGGCGGGCCTCCGCTGAGGCGAGCTCCCTTCATGGGACGCAACTCTGGGCGATTCAGACGGTTAATCCGGATGGGTTGAGGGCACACACGCGCAAGAACGCGCATGGGGTCGACCTGAACCGCAACTTCCCGTACCGATGGCGAGACGACGTCCCACACTCGAACGGCTACTACCCGGGGCCCCGACCCTCCTCCGAGCCGGAGACGCGGGCCGTGATGGCATTCGCCCGGCGCATCCGGCCCGATCTCTCGATCTGGTACCACCAGCCCTGGGGCGCGGTGCTTGCGTGCCGAGGCAGGCCACCTATCGCCGCGGAGTACGCAAAGCTGGTCGCGATGGGAACGAGCTGCAGAGGCAAGGGGCTGCACGGGACGGCGATCACCTGGGAGATGCATGCCTTCCCGGGAAGCGCTGCGTTCGTCGTCGAGATGCCGCCCGGCAAGATCAGCGGCGGCTCCGCCGAGCGCCAGGCGAGGGCAGCCCTAACGGTGGCGGAGGGCGGCTGAGGTGAGTCGCCTGGTCATCGGTTTGATCGCGATCGCCGCCGTGCTCGGCGCCGGCGCCGGCTCCGGCGCCGGGGCGGCACCGACTGCAACCAGCGCGGTCGCCAAGCCACCGATCCACAAGAGGCTCATCCCATACCCGAAGAAGCGCAAGCGGGAGATGGCCGCGTACTCCAAGCGCCACTACGGCCAGTACAAGTGGCGCCTCAACAACCCGAAGCTGATCGTCATCCACTACGCCGCGGCGGGCAGCATCAGCTCGATCTTCAACACCTTCAGGACCGATCAGCCCGACGTCGAGTTCCACGAGCGGCCCAACGTCTGCTCGCACTACGCGGTCTCGGCCTCGGGGGGCGTCTTCAAGTTCGTCCGGCCGACGATCCGCTGCCGCCACGTCGTCGGCCTCAACCATGTCGCGATCGGGATCGAGCACGTGGGGTTCAGCGACTCGGACATCCTCAACCGCCCGGCTCAGCTCAACGGCTCGCTGCATTTCGTGCAGTGGCTCCGCTGCCGCTTCGGCATCCCCGTCGCGGGCGTGATCGGCCACAACGAGAGCCTCTCCTCGCCGTACTACAAGGAGCTCGACCCGCGCTTCCAGGGGCAGACCCACGGCGACTGGAACCACGCGGACATGCAGACCTACCGCTCCGACCTGGCCAAGCTCGGCGACTGCTGACAATGGAGCCGTGAGGCTCGCCAAGTACCTAGCCCATGCAGGGATCGCGTCGCGTCGCGCGGCCGAGACGCTGATCGCCGCGGGCAAGGTTCGCGTCGGGGGCGAGGTCGTCACCGATCCGGCTCGCGACGTCGGCGAGGGGTCGGGCGTGGAGGTCGACGGCAGGCCGGTGGCGCCGGAGCCGCGAGAGGTCTGGGCCCTCAACAAGCCCGCCGGAGTGGTCTCCACCGCCAGCGAGCCGGGCAAGCGACGCGCCGTCACCCAGCTGGTCGACTCCGAGCGGCGGCTGTACCCGGTCGGCCGCCTCGATGCGGACTCGACTGGACTGATCCTGTTGACCAACGACGGCGAGCTCGCCAACCGGCTCACCCATCCGCGCTACGGCGTCCCCAAGACCTATCGCGTGCGCCTCGCCCGCCCGCCCTCCGACGGGGACCTCGACCGCCTGCGGAGCGGGGTCCGGCTCGAGGACGGCCCGAGCGCTCCCGCTGGCGTGGAGCGCCGCGGCGAGCGGGAGATCGAGGTGACGATCCGAGAGGGGCGAAAGCGCCAGGTTCGCCGGATGGCCGAGGCGATCGGCAACGAGGCCGAGTCCCTGACCCGGGTCCGAATCGGCTCGCTGAGGCTGGCGGGCCTCCGCCGCGGGGAGGCAAGGAGGCTCGGGGAGAGGGAGATCGCCGCGCTCTGGGAAGATTCCGCGCCATGAGCGTAGATAGACGGCAGCGGACGCGAAGCGGAGCAGCCGGCGTGGGAGAGAGACTCTGGGCCGTGCGAGGCGCCACCAAGGTGGGCCGCAACGACCCAGCCGTAATCGTCGAGGCGTCCGAGGAGCTGATGCGGGAGCTGATCGGCCGCAACGAGCTCGAGCCCGAGCGGATGGTGAGCTGCATCTTCACTTCGACCGCCGACCTGAACGCCGAGTTCCCGGCCGTGGCGGCACGCAACCTCGGGCTCGACATGGTGCCGCTCCTCTGCGCCCGGGAGATCGACGTCCCGAACGCGATGCGCTCGGTGATCCGCGTGCTGTTGCACTACTACGCGCCCCCGGACCACACCCCGGCGCACGCCTACCTGGGGGAGGCCCAGGACCTGCGCTCCGACCTGAAGGCGGCGCAGTAGCCCCTCGAGTCCGCGAGGCGACCCCTGACGACACCGAGGCGATCGTCTCGGTGACTGCGGCGGGCTGGCGGGCCGGATATCGCGAGATCGTCGCCCCGGAGAAGCTGGCGGAGCTGCCGGTCGATCGCTGGCGGCACGAGGTGGGCGTGGGGCTGAAGCGGCCGGTCGGGGACGCGTTCACCTACGTCGCCGAGATCGACGGGTCGTTCGCGGGCTACTGCTACGTCGCCGCGCCCTCCCGCGAGTCCGATGTCGGGCCCGACGTGGCCGAGCTGGTCGCGATGTACGTCGAGCCGGAGCACTGGCGCAAGGGGGCGGGGGAGGTCCTCATGCGTGCGGCAATGGAGCGCCTGGCTGAGCTCCCCTACACGGAGGTGGTCCTCTGGACCTTCAAGGAGAACACGCGCGCGATCACCTTCTATGAGAGGCAGGGATGGCGCCCCGACGGCTCCGAGAAGATCCACCCGCGGACCGGTGAACCTGCGGTCCGCTACAGGCGACACGCAACAATGGGGCCCGAATGACCGTCACCTTCGCCGACAAGCTGGCCCGGATCCCGCACTACGAGCCGGGCACGTCGCTCGACGACGCCAAGGCCCGCGCCGAGACCGCCGACGCGGTCAAGCTGGCCTCGAACGAGTCGCCCTTACCGCCGCACCCCGCGGTGGTCGAGGCGATCGCGCGCGCGGCTGAGGACGTCAATCGCTATCCGGACCCGGAGGCGCGGGCGCTGCGACGCGCCATCGCCGACCATCACGAGACCGATCCAGCCCGGATCGCGGTCTCCAACGGCTCCTGCGAGATCCTCCTCGCTGCGGCCCTGGCGCTCTGCGAGCCGGGCGACGAGATCCTCTACGCCTGGCCCTCCTTCTCGATCTACCCGCACCTGCCGGCGCTCTCCGGCGCGCGAGAGATCCGAGTTCCCCTGGGCGAGGGCTACGTCCACGACCTGGACGCGATGCTCGAAGAGGTGACGGCCGCCACCCAGCTGCTGATCGTCTGCAATCCCAACAACCCGACTGGAACGCACCTGCCGGCGGAACGGATCGGCACCTTCGTCGAGGGCGTCCCCTCGCGGACCACGATCATCCTCGACGAGGCCTACATCGAGTACCAGACGAGCGAGGATCCGGACGCCACCCTCGATCTGCTCGCCGAGCACCCGAACGTCGTCCTGCTCCGGACATTCAGCAAGTGCCACGGCCTCGCCGGGCTGCGGGTCGGGTACGCGCTCTGCTCGCCGCAGTTCCGGGCCGCGGTGGACGCCGTGCGCCAGCCGTTCAGCGTCAACACGCTGGCGCAGGCGGCGGCGGCCGAGGCGATCCGCCATCAGGACGACGTCGCCGACCGTGTCGAGAAGAACCTCGTCGAGAGGATCTTCGTCGAGGAGGCGCTCCACGAGCTGGGCTTCACCACCGCCGAGTCGCAGACCAACTTCGCCTGGCTCGAGCTGGGTGACCTCGACGAGGCCGAGGTGGTGGAGTCACTCTCCAGGGCCGGAGTCGCCGTCCGGCCCGGCACGCCGCTGGGCGGGCCGGGGTGCCTGCGGGTCACCTATGGCACGCGCGCGGAGAACGAGCGCTTCCTGGCGGCGATCGGCGATTCCGCCATGCACTGACCGGCCCAACGCGCCGAGAGCGCTGGGCCGGCCAGGTTGCGGTCGCCCGATTCGGCCGCTAGGACCGACTGCCGTCGAGACGGCGGCGGTTGCGGACGATGGTGAAGACCGCGACGACGATGAAGAACACGGCGAGGATTAGAAAGCCGAACCATGCCAGGTAGCTGAGTACGCCCAGCGCGCCCGTGTTGTCGTCCTTGAGCAGGCCGCTGGCGACGAAGCACACGGCCAGCAGGGCGCCGAGCGGGATCAGGGTCTGTCGCTTGATCATTTCTTGCCTCCAGGGGTCGATTTCACGGGGCGCAGCCTAGGCGCGGGCGCCCGCCGTGTCGTCGGCCGAGGACTTGAACCGGCCTACGTCTGCGGGATGATCTTCCAACATTGGTCTCATCCCGCGGGCGGATGTGGTGCGGGCCGCGGTTCGATTACCTTCGCGCGATGGTCACGGATCTCACTCGTCGTCTTCGCTCGCTCCCGCCGTTCGCGGTCGATGGGTTCCTTGCCGCTGCGCTTGCGGTCATGGCCGAGGTCGAGGTCCTGGCCTCCGCGACGTTTCCCGGAGCGGATGGCGCGGCCGCTGGCGCGGTCCCGTTCATGACCCTGCCGCTTGCCTGGCGACGGCGGTCGCCCGTCGCCGCCTTCGCGATCGTCTACGCGGCCTACGCCGCGCAGGCATTCGCCGGTGGGCACGCCGAGCAGAGCATTGCGGTGTCGATCGCCCTGCTCGTCGCGATCTACTCGCTTGCCGCGCACGCCCAGGATGACCGGGTCGCGGTCGCCGGCCTGCTCGTCGGACAACTCGTGGCCTGGTCGGCACTCGCCCTCGAGGGAGGGCGGGGCGTCGGCGACTACGCGTTCTCGCTGTTGCTCGGCGGCGGCGCCTGGCTGGGCGGGTACGCCATGCGCAGCGGCAGGTTGGTCGCGGCGAGGCTCGAGCACCGTGCGGTGCGAGCCGAGGAACGCAGCCAGGCGGAGCGCGAGAGGGCAGTCGCCGAGGAACGGACGCGAATCGCCCGGGAGATGCACGACGTCGTCGCGCATACGATGAGCGTGATGGTGGTGCAGACGGGGGCCGCACGCTCGCTCGCGCGAACCGAGCCAGAGCGCAGCGAGCAGCTTCTGCGCTCCGTCGAGACGACCGGGCGCGAGGCGCTCTCCGAGATGCGCCGATTACTCGGGTTGATCCGCGGAGACGCCCAGGTTCCCGGCATCGCGCCGCAGCCACGCCTCGCTCAGGTCGACGAGCTGATCGCGCGCGCCCGCGAATCGGGCGTGGATCTCCGATTCGAGCGAGAGGGGGAGGTGCGTGAGCTCCCTGCGGGAATTGACCTCGCCGCCTATCGAATCGCGCAGGAGGCGATCACCAACGCCATCAAACACGGCGGCGGCACGGCCACCGCGGTGGTGCGCTACCGGCCGGATGGGCTGCAGATCGAGGTTCGGAACCCTCCGGCGCAGCCGCCGGGCGCCGACGACGGCGGACACGGGTTGATAGGCATGGAGGAACGTGCGGCTCTGTACGACGGGACCCTGGATGTAGGCATCACGCAGGCCGGAGAATTCAGGATCTGCGCCAGCCTTCCGCTCGAAGAGGAGAGGAAATGACGGTCAAGGTGGTGATCGCCGACGACCAGGAGATGATCCGGACGGGCTTCCGCCTGATCCTCGAGCAGAACGGCATCGAGGTGGTCGGCGAGGCGGCCGACGGCGGGGCCGCGGTGGAAACGGCACGCCGGGCACGGCCCGACGTGGTCCTGATGGACGTCCGCATGCCGGTCCTGGACGGAATCGAAGCTACTCGCTGCCTGATCGACGGGCCGCCCAGGCTCGACATCCACGTCCTCGTGCTCACCACCTTTGATCTCGACGAGTACGTCTACGGGGCGCTGCGAGCTGGGGCCAGCGGGTTTCTCCTCAAGGATCTGCCGGCCGAGCAGCTCGCCGAGGCGGTCGGTGCTGTCGCATCCGGGGACGCGCTTCTCGCCCCGGCCGTGACCCGCCGGCTGATCGAGCGCTTCGCGGAGATGCCCGACCCGGGCGCCGCGCCGCCACCCGGGTTCGACGAGCTCACAACCCGCGAGAGGGAGGTCTTCGCGATGGTGGCGCGAGGTCTCACGAACTCACAGATCGCCGACCGGCTCGTGCTGAGCGAGGCGACCGTCAAGACGCACGTCGCCAGGATCTTCTCGAAACTCGATCTTCACGATCGTGCGCAGGCGGTCGTGCTCGCCTACGAATCGGGGGTCGTCCGGCCGGGCGAGGGCGACCAGGCGTGACATCGGGTGTGGCGTCTGGTACAAAGCATCACTGATGCAGCACGGCACGCAGATCGCTTCTCCCTCGAGCCGGTACACGGCCCGCACGCGTGCCTATTTCTACTTTTGGCGATTTAGCTAGGCGTCCGGCCCGCGGCTGCCACAGCCGCCGACGCAGAAGCTTCACCGCCGGGCGCCGCCTCCCACGGTTCCCTTGCCGTGATCCAAGGACAATCGCCGATCAGTAGAAAGAAGAGGCTTCAGGATGAATTTCGAGATGAAGGAGCTACCGCGACAGCAGTCGGACCGGGTCCGCGACCAGCGGATCGAGCGCGTGGTCGAGCTGGTCTCGCCGGCGGAGATCCTCGAGGACCTGTCACTGGGGCCGCAGCGGGAGGACGCCGTTCTCGGCCATCGAGCGGAGGTCAAGTCGGTGTTGGACCGCGAGGACGACCGCCTGCTCGTCGTGGTCGGCCCGTGCAGCGTCCATGACCCCGAGGCGGCCATGGAATACGCGCAGCGCCTCAGCGTGCGCGCCAAGGATCTGCAGGGAGACCTCTGCATCGCCATGCGCACGTACTTCGAGAAGCCGCGCACGACGACGGGATGGAAGGGCCTGATCAACGACCCGCACCTGGACGGGTCGCGGGACGTGAACGTCGGGCTTACACACCGCCCGCCGGCTGCTGCTCGAGGTGACGGATCTCGGACTCGCGATCGGCTGCGAGTTCCTCGACCCGATCACGCCGCAGTACATCTCCGACGTGGTCGCCTGGGGAGCGATCGGGGCCCGCACCACCGAGAGCCAGATCCACCGGCAGCTCGCCTCCGGCCTTTCGATGCCGGTCGGCTTCAAGAACGGCACGGCCGGCAGCGTCAAGCTGGCCGTCGACGCCGTCCGAGCGGCCGCCGGCCCTCACGCCTTCGCCGGCGTCGACGTCAGCGGTACCCCGGCGATCCTCTACACCGAGGGCAATCCCGACTGCCACGTGATCCTGCGCGGCGGCAAGGGAGCGCCGAACTACGACGTCGACAGCGTCGCGGGGTCCCTGGAGCAGCTCGGCGACGCCGGCCTGAAGGAGCGGATCATCATCGACGCGTCCCACGACAACAGTGGCAAGGACCACGAGCGCCAGCCGCAGGTCGTCAGCGAGATCGCGGACCAGATCGCCGGCGGCAACGGGGCGATCGTCGGCGTGATGATGGAGTCGTTCCTGGTCGCCGGCCGCCAGGACCTGGAGTCCGACGGCGATCTGATCTACGG
Organism: uncultured Solirubrobacterales bacterium; assembly: GCA_963747425.1. GTDB lineage: Bacteria > Actinomycetota > Thermoleophilia > Solirubrobacterales > 70-9 > DASUPK01. Next base: position 79,832 of record CAVVFJ010000018.1, on the reverse strand, counting down.
CCAGTCGATCACCGACGCGTGCATGGACTGGGACACGACCGTGCTCACCCTGGACCGGCTCGCCTCGGCGGTGCGCAAGCGGCGCGAAGCCAGCTGACGCCATGAAGATCGCAGTCCTCGGCGTCGGCCTGATCGGAGGATCGATCGGGCTCGCCGCTCGTGCAAGGCTCGACGCCGAGGTCGGGGGGTTCGATCCCAACCGCGACCTGCTCGACCGCGCCACCGAGCTCGGGGCGATCGACTCGGCGCATGAGACGGTCGGCGCCGCTGTCGACGGCGCGGAGCTGGTCTTCTGCGCTGCTCCGGTGATGGCGCTGACCGGCCTGGCGGCCGAGGCGCTCGCGGCGGCTTCCGAGGATTGCGCGGTCACCGACGTCGGCTCGGTGAAGCGGGACATCATCGCTGCCGTTGGGTCGGACAGCCGCTTCATCGGGGGGCATCCGCTCGCGGGAGCCGAGACATCGGGGGTGGAGAACGCGCGCGCCGATCTGTTCGAGGGAGCCCGCTGGTACCTGACCCCGACGGCAAAGACCGGTGGGCTGCTCTACGACCGCGTGCAACGTGCAATCGCCGACATGGGGGCGCGACCGCAGGCGATCGAGGCCGAGACGCACGACCGGCTGATGGCAACGATCAGCCATCTCCCGCACGTGGTCGCCAACGTCCTGGTGGCGCAGGCGGCGACGGCGCTCAGCGAGGAGGCCGAGCACCTGCCGGAGGTGGGTCCCAGCTTTCGCGACGCGACGAGGGTCGCCGGGGCGAACCCGGCGATCTGGGGCGACATCTTCTCCGGGAACCGCGAGGCCGTCGCCGCTGAGATCGATGCGGCGATCGCGCGCCTCACCGAGGCCGCAGAGCTGCTCCGCTCCGGCGAGCCGGATGCGGTCACCGCCTGGCATGCAGAGGCAGGGGAGCGCCGCCGGGAGCTGATCGAGATCGAGATCGCCGGCGGGCCGCTCCACGAGCTTCGCGTGCGGGTGCCGAACCGCCCGGGGATCGTCGCCGAGGTGGCGCTCGAGCTCGGTCGCGCAGGAGTCAACATCGAGGACATGGCGCTCTACCCATCCGCCGACATGACCTCCGGGGCGATCTCCCTATACATCGCGGGCGATGAGGAGGCTGAGCGCGCCGAGGGTCTGGTGCGCGAGCTGGGCCACGACGTCTCGCGGGCAGAATGAGATTCGAGCCAAGCGGACCCCTGCGAGGTGAGTTGCGCCCGCCGCCCGACAAGTCCGTCAGCCACCGCGCGGCGCTGATCGGCGCGATGGCCGACGGGCCGACCAGGATCACCGGCTACCTGGACTCCGAGGACACCCGGGCCACCCTGCGGGCGGTCGCCTCCGTCGGCGCCGGCGTCCGGGAGGGCGGCGCCGACGATCATGGCGGCGTCTCCGTGGAGATCGAGGGAGTCGGCCTTCGCGGCCCGCGCCCGGCGGGGATCGACGTCGGCAACGCCGGGACGCTGCTTCGGATCATGCCGGGATGGCTGGCCGGACAGCCCGGCGGGGAGTGGACCTTCGATGGTGACGAGTCGATCAGGCGCCGCCCGGTGGACCGGATCGCCGACCCGCTGCGGCTGATGGGAGCGGAGGTCGACTGCCGCGACGACCGCCTGCCCCCCTTCCGGGTGCGCGGCGCCCAGCTGCGTGGGATCGACTACGAGATGTCCGTCGCCAGCGCCCAGGTGAAGTCCTGCCTGCTGCTCGCAGGACTGCTGGCGGAGGGAGAGACCTCCATCCACGAGCCGATCTGGACCCGGGACCACACGGAGCGGATGCTGGCGGCGATGGGCGCCTCGATCCGCCGCGAGGACGAGTGGCTGATCGTCTCTCCCGCCGAGCGGCTGGAGGCGGGCGACGTGCCGGTGCCGGGTGACTTCTCCTCCGCGGCGTTCTTCATCGCGGCCGCGCTCCTGGTGCCAGGCAGCGAGATCGCCCTCCGCGAGGTCGGGATCAACCGCAACCGGATCGGCCTGCTCTCAATCCTCTCGCGAATGGGCGTGGAGATGGGCGGGGCGCACGAGGGAGGGCGAGCCATGACCGTGCACGAGATCCGGGAGCCCGGTCCCGAGCCGATCGCGACCCTGCAGGTGCGCAGCGCTCCATTGGCCGGCGCCGCCGTCACGGCCGAGGACGTCCCGGATGCGATCGACGAGCTGCCGCTGGTCGCGCTGCTGGCCTGCTTCGCCGAGGGCGAGACGGTGGTCGGCGGAGCGGCCGAGCTGCGTGCAAAGGAATCCGACCGAATCGCCGGAGTGGTCGAGGGCTTGACCGGTCTGGGCGCCGAGATCGAGTCGCGACCCGACGGCTTCGCCGTTCAGGGCGTCGGTCGCCTGCGCGGAGGAACCCTCGATGCGCGTGGCGACCACCGGCTGGCGATGGTCGGCGCCATCGCCGGGCTGGCCTCGAAGGAGGGGGTCGAGGTCGAGGGCTTCGACTCGGTCGCGGTCAGCTACCCGGGCTTCGAGCGCGACCTGCGCGCCCTCACGACCTAGTCGCGCTGGGAGGGGTGCCCGTCCCCGGGCCACGGGGAGAGCACGAGCAGGATCCGGGAGTCCTCGACCGCTTGCACCTCGTGGCGCTCCTTCGGGTCGAAGATGGCGAGCAGACCGGGGCCGCCGGCGGCCCACTTGCCATCGGGCGTGTTGATCTCGACATTGCCATCGACGACCAGCACCCAGGCGCGCTCGTGGACCTGATGCTCCTGCAGCTGCTCACCCTTGGGCAGGTTGATGACGATCGCGCGGCCCTCGGACTCCGAGTCGAGCACCTGGGGTGCGTGCGGCTCGATCTCCAGCTCGTTGAGGTTCCAGTTCTCCATTGCCACGCGGGACTCTATATCCACGCCGGGGATCCCGGAACCGTACGCTGGCGACCGTGGTGATCGCGATCGACGGCCCCGCCGGGGCCGGCAAGTCAACCGTGGCCCGTGGCGTCGCCAAGGCGCTCGGCTTCACCTATCTCGATTCCGGCGCGATGTATCGCTGTGTCGCTCTCGCCGCCTTGGACGGCGGCATAGACGTCGAAGACGGAGAACGGCTCGGCGAGCTGGCCTGGAGCCTCGACATCGCCTTCGCCGGGGGCACGATCCAGCTGGACGGGGCCCCCGTCGAGGGCAAGATTCGCTCGCCCGAGGTCACGATCGCCGCCTCCCACGTCTCGATCCATCCCCAGGTCAGGCAGGCGATGGTGAAGCGCCAGCGGGAGCTGATCGCGTCGGGCGACTACGTGGCGGAGGGGCGCGACATCGGGACCGTGGTCAGCCCCGACTCGCCGCTCAAGATCTTCCTGACGGCCGACGAGGAGGAGCGAGCTCGACGGCGGGCTGCCGACAGCGGCGAGGCGGTGGCCAAGGTTCAAGAGGCCATGAGGGACCGCGACAGGCGTGATCAGGACCGGGCCGACAGCCCGCTGCGGGCGGCCGACGATTCCGTTTCGGTCGACACCACGGATCTCTCGCCCGAGCAGGTGGTCGAGCGAATCGCCGAGCTGGCGCGCGAAAGGGGGATCGGCTGATGGCCGGGGGCACCGCCTCGAGCCCCCCGGCGCGGGCGCTGCGCCGCCGCCCGGCGGTGGCCGTCGTCGGCTTCCCCAATGCCGGCAAGAGCACCCTGATCAACCGGCTGGCCGGGGGCCGCGAGGCGGTCACCGATGCCGAGCCGGGCGTGACCCGCGATCGGCGCGCGCTGGAATGCGAGTGGAACGGTCTCAGCTTCGACCTGATCGACACCGGCGGCGTGGACCTGGCCGACTCCCACGAGCTTGCCCGGGCCGTCCAGTCCCAGGCGCAGGCGGCGATCGAGGAGGCGGAGGTGATCCTGATCGTGGTCGATGCGCGCAGCGGCCTCGGCCCCGGTGACGCCGAGCTCGCGGACCTGCTCCGCCGCTCCGGGCGCCCGGTGGTTGTCGCGGCGAACAAGATCGACCGCCCGGAGGACCAGGCCCTCGCCGCCGAGCTCCACGGCCTCGGCCTGGGGGAGCCCCTGCCCGTGTCGGCCAGCCATGGGCTCGGTACAGGCGACCTGCTGGATCGGCTGGTCGAGCTGCTCAGAGCCCAGCAGGGGGAAGTGCTCGAGGACGCCGAGGAAGGGGTCCCGCGGATCGCGATCCTGGGGCGGCCGAACGTGGGAAAGTCATCGCTGCTCAATGCGCTGCTCGGCTCGGAGCGGGTGATCGTCAGCGAGCAGGCGGGCACCACCCGCGATCCGGTGGACACCGAGGCCGAGGTCGAGGGCAAGCGGATCGTCCTGGTCGACACTGCCGGGCTCCGCAGGCGGTCGAAGGTGGCCGGATCGGTCGGCTACTACGCCCAGCTCCGCTCGGAGCGAGCCGCGGAGCGAGCCGACGCCGCGATCGTCGTCTGCGACGCAACCGAGGGCGTCACCTCGGAGGACCTCCGGGTCGCCGAGCTCGCGATGCGCTCCGGCTGCGCCACGGTCCTGGCGTTCAACAAGTGGGATGTGTCTCGCACCGATCTCGAGGACGCGCGCGCCCGTGTCCTGCAGAAGAACCGCCTGCGGCCCCCCGTGCTGACCTGCTCGGCGCTCACCGGGCGCGGCGTCGCCGCCGTCTTGACGCAGGCGATACGGCTGGCCGAGCGGGCGGCCGATCGCATTCCGACTCCGGAGCTCAACAAGTTCCTGGCCCGGGTCGTCGGGGATCGACCGCCGCCGCAGCGGCACGGCAGGCGGCTTCGTCTCTACTACGCGGCACAGGTCGGAAGGCGGCCGCCCCGCTTCGCGATCCAGGTGAACGACCGCAGGCTGATCACCCGCGACTGGGCCTTCCATCTCGAGAACCGGCTGCGCGACGCCTACTCGCTCGAGGGCGTCCCGCTGGTGATCGACTACGTCCCGCGGAAGGGTCGACGGAACCGGAGCGCCCAGCGAGCGGGCCGGGTATAACCGGCGGTCCGTGAGTACGTCTCAACCCGGTGACCCCTGGGGCAGGAAGGCTCCAGACGAGACCGGCGACAAGAGCGAGGAGGGCAAGGAGCGCCGCCCCGCGCGGTTCCGGCGGCTGAGCCTGCCCCGAAAGAAGGCGCAGAAGCTTGGGCGCCCGACGCTGCCGAAGGTGGAACTGCCCAAGCCGACGACCGAGGGCGATCTCTGGTTCCGGTTGCACACCCGCCTGCGGGCGGTCGGCTACTGGATCAAGGAGAAATCGCGGATCGTCTGGCGCTGGCTGAAGCAGGTCGCAGGCGCGGTCGCCTACTGGTGGTCCACTCGCTCCCGAGCAACCCGCGGCCGGATCTTGGCGGTCGCGGGAGTCGTCGTCCTCTACCTGGTCATCAGGTTCCTGCCCGTGCCGGGCGTTCCCTGCGAGATCTCGGCGGCAAAGGAGTGCGCACCGTCCAATGACACGATCGCCTACGTCCCCCGGGACGCGGTCATCTACGCGCACGTCACGGTCAACGGCCACAGCCACCAATCGGATCTCGCCGGCGACCTCAACGACGAGCTTCCGAACATCACCGCCCTGCTGCAGAGCGATACCAGCGCTCTCTCCATCCCGTCCGCCAGGCCGGTGGATCTCTCGCATGAGGTCCTGCCGTGGGCGAAGAACGACATCGCCCTGCTCGGTGTCCCCGGCCCGAAGAAGACGACGCCCGAGGCGTACATCGTCGGGGTCGGGGACGACGCCAAGGCGAATCAGTTCCTCGCCGCCCTGGGGCCCGGCGGCAAGGCCGAGCGGATGAAGGTGGCCGATGCGACGGTCAGCGTCTACGCCACCGGCCTCGCCACCGCTCGCTCGGGCGACGAGGCGTTGTTCGGCAGCGTGGCGGCGGTGCGCGCCGCCCTCAGCGCGAAGTCCGGAGGCGCGCCCGGCCTGGAGGGCTCCGACCAGGACGCCGCCCGCGCGGCGCTGCCGGACGTCCGGCTCGCCGAGGTCTATCTCTCCCAGGCCGGCATCCGCCGCTTCCTCGTCGGACGCCAGGGGAGCGCGACGCAGCTCGACACATTCGTCGACTACGGCGCGAGCACGGGGATGGCGGCCTCCGCGCGAGCGCGCGACGACGGGGTCGAGATCAACATGGTCAGCGACCTCGACCCCAAGCTCGAGCTGCAGAGCCCCACGGTGTTCGCGAGCCTGCCGCGGTTCCAGCCCGCGCTCGCCGACGAGGCCGGGTCCGAGGCGCTCGGGTACATCGGAGTGGGGGATCTGGGGCCGGCGCTCAACAAGGCGCTGGCGACGGCGGGCTCCGGGGCGCAGGGACTGGCGGGATCGCTGAGGGCGCTCGCGCAGAGCCTCCAGCGGCAGGCAGGCGTCGATCCGCTCAAGGACCTTCTCCCCGCCCTCGGCGGTCAGGCCGCACTGGTGGCGGAGCCAACCGGCAGTTCCCCCTACGCGAGCCTGATCGTCGATGGGGTGGACGAGGAGAGGGCAAACGATGCACTCGCCTCACTCCAGGCGCCGCTGGTGCGCTCCCTGGGGACCGGGGGCCCGCAGGTTCCCTCCTTCCAGACCAAGGAGGTGGACGGAGTCGCGGTGCACTCGGTGCAGATCTCGCCCAGCGTGGACCTGTCCTACGCGGTGTTCGACGGCAAGCTGGTGGTCTCCACGCAGCCCGAGGGGATCGCCCAGGTTCGCTCGAGCGGGGACAACCTGGCCGGCACGGGCGCGTACCAGGCGGCCACGGAACACCTCCCAGACGAGGTCTCAGCGCTAGTCTTCCTCAACCTCGATGAGGTGTTGGGGTTGGCCCAGCAGGCCGGCCTGGCAGAGGATCCACTGTATGCCTCGCTCAGCGAAGACATCTCGCACGTTCAGTCTCTCGGCCTCGCCGTGAGAGGGAGCGACGAGGAGCTTCGCTCAGAGCTCTTCCTGGCCATCCACCACTGAGAAAAGGCACCATGCAACAGCTTTCAGAGAACGAGTTCCTGTTCACCTCCGAGTCGGTCACCGAGGGGCACCCGGACAAGATCTGCGACCAGATCTCCGACGGCGTCCTCGACGCGATCATGACCGACGACCCGACCGGCAGGGTGGCCTGTGAGTGCCTCGTCAACACCGGCCTCGTGGTGGTTTCCGGTGAGATCACGACCGAGTCCTACGTCGACATCCCGAAGATCGCCCGCGAGACGATCCGGCAGATCGGCTACGACGACCCGCGGTACGGCTTCGATCACGAGGCGTGCGCGGTTCTGACCGCGATCGACGAGCAGTCGCCGGACATAGCGCAGGGCGTGGACAAGGGATTCGAGCAGCGCTCGGGCGAATCCTCCGACGACCTCGATTCTGCGGGCGCCGGCGACCAGGGAATGATGTTCGGCTACGCGTCCCGCGAGACCAAGGCGCTGATGCCGATGCCGATCCAGATCGCCCATCAGCTGGCCCGTCGGCTCTCCGAGGTGCGCAAGGCGGACGTGGTCCCGTATCTCGGGCCGGACGGCAAGACGCAGGTGTCGGTCCGCTACGAGAACGACCGCCCGGTCGAGATCGCCAAGGTCCTGATCTCGACCCAGCACCGCGAGGAGGCAGGCGAGGAGATGATCCGCAAGGACCTCTGGGAGCACGTGCTCGAGCCGGTGCTTCACACCGAGTACAAGGAGCTCTTCACCGAGAAGGAGCTGCTCGAGAACTTCCTGGTCAACCCGACCGGCAAGTTCGTGATCGGCGGTCCGGTCGGCGACGCGGGCCTGACCGGCCGCAAGATCATCGTCGACACCTACGGCGGCGCCGCCCGGCACGGTGGTGGTGCCTTCTCGGGCAAGGACCCGTCGAAGGTGGACCGCTCGGCCGCCTACGCGGCCCGCTACGTCGCGAAGAACGTGGTGGCGGCGGGACTCGCCGACCGCTGCGAGATCCAGGTCGCGTACGCGATCGGCGTCGCGCACCCGGTCTCCGTGATGGCGCAGACCTTCGGTACCGGCAAGATCGCGGACTCCGAGATCGCCCGGATCGTGCAGGAGAACTTCGACCTGCGCCCCGCGGCGTTCCGGCGCTACCTGGACCTGCACCGGCCGATCTTCCAGAAGACCGCGGCGTACGGCCACTTCGGCCGCGACGATGCCGACTTCACCTGGGAGCGGACCGACCGAGCCGATCAGTTGCGCGAGGCCGCCGGGCTGGGCGCCAAGGCCGAGACTCCCGCCTAGGCTCAGGGTTCGCCCACCTCGGCGGGCGGCGGCCCGGTCAGCCCGTGTCCGCGATCCGCAGCAGACCGCCGAGAACGCCGACGTAGGCAACGCCTCGCCGGCCGATCGAGATCGGCGCGTAATGGTTGTTGAACAAGGTGCCGGCCCCGGTCAGCCTGCTGTAGACGGTCCTGCCCGTGCGGAGATTGAGCGCCGTGAAGTACCAGGCCTGGCTGCCGTCGCTGGTCGGCGGTCGCGTGTAGGTGTAGAGCAGGCCGGTCTTCAGCGACGCCTTCGGCACCACCGAGGGCGCCCGCACCCTGCTGGTCCAGGCGGTGCGGCAGCGGCCCTTGCGGACGTCGATCCGCGAGATGCCCGGTGCCGTGATCTGGCCCGCTTCCACGCCCTGCTCCGTGTAGCCGTAGTTGTTCTCGACGATCAGCGAGTGTCCGAAGGCGACCAGGCTGTTCTCGGTGTCCGAGGCACCCGTCTTGAAGACTCCCCGCCGGCAGACGACCTTGCCGCCGCCCTTGCCGTCGCGCTTGTAGACGATCACGTGCATGCGCTTCGCGTTGTCGGTGATCGCCACCTCCGAGCGCCCGAGCAGCGTCGGGGTCGTGCCGGAACCGGGGGAGAGGAGCCCCGGCTTCTGGACACGGTCGTTCGGGTACTTGCTTCGCCAGCTCAGCTTCACCCTGCCGCGCTTCGCGCGGACCCGGTAGAAGGCCCTGGTGGTGACGACGTAGACACCGCCGTTCTCGTCGGTCGCGACCGAGTTCCCGATTCGCTCGCCCAGGTGGCGGCTGTGGATCGAGCCGTCGCGGCGATTGATCCAGCCGACCGTACCGTCCTCGGCCGCGAACCAGATGTGGCCCTTCCAGTCGGGCAGGTCGGAGAGCAGGCCGACTCCGGCCGGGACGGTCCCGCTCAGGTCGTAGTCGGCGACCAGCGAGAAGCCGGTGCCGCTCTCCCCGAGGACGAAGACGTGCCGCGTGTTGGTCGGGACGACCACGCGGTCCTTCTGGTCGAGGTAGAAGTAGCCGCCTCCGCTCACGTGCAGGAAGGGGTCGCCGGTCGATTTCGGGGTCGGCGGCAGCGTGTAGGTGGCGAGGGTCTGCAGACTGGTGGGATCGAGCATGACCAGCACCGGCCCGTCGAAGCCGATGCAGATCGTCAGGATCCGGCCCTGGGAGTCGAAGGTGAGCGAACCGCAGTCGCGGGTGAACAGGGTCGAGCTGACGCCGATCTTCCTGCCCCGGGGGCCCGGGAGATCGTACGCGTCGGTCTGGTAGGCGTCGACGTGCAGGTTGCTGCGACCGTTGGGCGCGAGGAAGGGATCGCGTGGCACCGGGAAGCCGCGGGGCATCTTGTGCGGCTTGGCGACCTTGCCGAGGAAGCCGGGCGCGCTGGTGGCCATGCTGCCGATGGGCACCGGAGGTGTACCGGGGGACTGGGCCGGCGCGGCCGAAGCCGAGATCAGGGCGGCCGCTCCGATCAGGGCCGAGATCAGCCCGAGCTTCCCGCAGCGGCCGTCGATTGCCTTCCTCATTGCCATCTCCCGCCTCGCTCCTGTCGTGGATCAGATAATGGCTATTATCTGAGTTGCGGACTGTATCCAAACCGCGCGATCGATGTCAACCCCCCCAACCACCCGCGCCGAGCAACAGGTCCAGACCCGCGAGCGGCTGATCGACGCCGCCGCCAGGGTGTTCGCGAATAGCGGCTACCACGCCGCGACCCTCGAGCAGGTCGCCCGGGAGGCCGGTTACTCCACCGGCGCGGTCTACTCGAACTTCTCCGGCAAGGAGGACCTCTTCCTGGCCCTGGCCGATCGCCAGGTCGAGGGTCGCGCGGAGCAGGCCCGGGCGGTCGCCGAGCTCGCCCCCGACGATCCCTGGGCCGACGCCGGGCGCCTCGAGAACGCGATCGCCGGCTGGTTCCGGTCCTTCGTCGAGGACAACGAGGAGTGGCCGCTGCTCTTCTATGAGTTCTGGTCCTACGGAGTGAGGAACGCGAGGCTGCGCTCGGAGTTCGAGGCCAGGCGAGCCGCCGCCCGCGAGGCGATCGCCCGCCCGCTCGCCGAGGTCGCGGCGACGCGCGGCCAGAAGCTGCGCTATCCGGCGGAGGAGCTCGCCGCGGCTCTCAGCGGCGTGATCAACGGGCTCGCCTTCGAGCGCACCGTCGACCCGGACTCCATCTCCGACCAGCTGGCCGCCTTCGTGATCTCGGCGCTGCTCAGGGAGAGCCTGTCAGCGAGTTGATTCGGCCTCCCCCTGGAGGCCGCTGAGGATCGGGGTGGCTTTCTCCACGTTTTGGACTACCTGCTCCGGCTGCGCGACACCGGCGAAGACGAAGTTCGATTCGTCCGTGCCGGCGGTGGTGAACTCGACGTCGCCGATCTGCATGACCCGCTCGTAGACGCCCTGGTTGTAGTTCACGTTCTGGACTCGCTGCAGCCGGGTCTCCTGGACCTTCCGGGCGACGATCCCCACCTTGATGTTGAGCCGGCGGTCGGTGATCGTGTAGACGGTCGCGACGCGCCTGATGAAGCCGACGACGATCGTGATCGCGGCGATCACGGCGAAGGCCACGACGCCCAGGCCGGCGCTGCCGTCATTCAGCAGCGTGGCGAGGACCCCGGCGGCGAGACCGACGGCGATGCCCTTCAGGTAGAAGCCGATGATCGCCCGCCAGGAGGGGTGCCCCTGGTAGATGACCTCCTCGCCCGACTGCAGGTCCATGCCGGGACACTATCGCCGGGGGAAGGCGCGGCGCCCGTCCGTGGACGCACGTAGCCTGGCCCGGGATGGCCATCGCCAAGGTAGAACCGTTGCTCACCACCCGGAGCGTCTCCGGGCCGTTCGACTATCGCCTGCCCGAGGCGATGGATGACGTCGGGGTGGGCTCCGTCCTGGTCGTTCCGTTCGGCCGGCGCAAGGTCGTCGGCGTCGTGGTCGGCCTCGCCGACCGCAGCGAGCTGCCCGACGGGCGCCTGGCCGAGCCCCTGGAGGCCCTGGAGGCCGGTGTTCCGGCGGCGCTCGTCGATCTCGGGCGCTGGGTTGGCGAGGAGTACTGCTCGACACCCGCTCGCGGCCTGGGCCTCGTCCTGCCTCCCGGTGTGGGGACCGGGGCGGAGGCCCGACGGGTCCGGCCGCTCGTCGAGCTCGAGGCCGAGGCTACTCCGGAGGGCATCGAGGCGGTCTCCGGTGGCGAGCGGCTTGGCCTGCGGCAGAAGGCCGTGCTCCGCGCCCTGTTGGGCGGCCCGCAGCTCGCCCGCAGGCTGGCGGCGACGGCGGGCTCGGACCGTACGACGCTGAGGCGCCTGGAGTCTCGCGGCCTGATCGCCACTCGCGAGGTGGAGCGCAGGCGGCACCACGACGCGCCCGGCGTCGGCGCGGTGCGCGAGGGCATCGAGCTGACCGCGGATCAGACCGCCGCGCTGCGAACCGTGGTCGCCTCATTGCCGGACGGAAGGACGCCGGGTGGCGGACGCTCGCTGCTGCTCCACGGGGTCACCGGCTCCGGCAAGACCGAGGTCTACCTCGAGGCGGCCCGTGAGACTCTGGCGCGCGGGAGGGGGGCGATCATCCTGGTCCCGGAGATCGCCCTGACGCCGCAGACGATGGATCGGTTCCGGCGGCGCTTCGGCGACTCGGTCGCCCTGCTGCATTCGAGGATGCCGGCCGGCGCCCGCTACGACGAATGGCGCCGGCTCCGATCCGGCGAGGCGCGGATCTGCGTCGGCCCGCGCTCAGCCGTCTTCGCTCCCGTCTCCGACCCGGGCCTGATCGTGATCGACGAGGAGCACGATTCCTCGTACAAGCAGGAGGGCGACCCGCGCTATGACGCACGCGAGGTGGCACGGCACCGTGCCGCCGATGCCGGCGCGGTGCTCCTCTGCGGGACCGCAACCCCCCGCCCGGAGAGCTGGCACGAGCTGGAGCGGCTCGAGCTGCCGAGCCGCGTGGACGGACGACGTCTGCCGCCGGTCGAGATCGTCGACATGCGCGGCCCGGTGCCCGGGCCCCTGCACCCGCGAACGCGCGAGGCGTTCACCGAGGTCGCCGCGGAGGGCGGCAAGGCGATCCTGCTGATCAACCGCCGCGGGTGGTCGACGCATCTGACCTGCCGTTCCTGCGGGCACGCCTGGCAATGCCCGAACTGCGACGTCTCCCTGATCCTCCACCGCGACGGCGGGCTGCGCTGCCACCACTGCGGGCATGCGGAGCCGAAGCCCGACGCCTGTCCGGAATGCTCGTCGGTGACGATCGCCCGGGTCGGGTCCGGGACCCAGCGCGTCGAAGCCGAGCTGAACGAGCTGCTCGCGCCGCTGGAGATCTTCCGCCTCGACTCCGACAGCGCGGCGGGTCGCGGACACGGCGACGTCCTGCGCCGCTTCGAGTCCGCCGAGTCCGGCGTGCTCGTCGGAACCCAGATGGTCGCCAAGGGCCATGACTTCCCGGACGTCACCCTGAGCGTCGTGCTGGATGCAGACGGCTCGCTGCGCCTTCCGGATTTCCGCTCGGAGGAACGCACCTTCGCGCTGATCACCCAGCTCGCGGGGCGCAGCGGCCGGGGAGAGGCGGGAGGCCGGGTGCTGGTGCAGGCGATGGCCACCGGCGCGCCGAGCATTCGCCACGCCGCCAGGCACGACGCGAGCGGCTTCCTGGCCGACGAGCTCGAGCGGCGCCGGGCCCTCCGCTATCCGCCCTTCTCCCACCTGATCGAGATCGGCCTCGCCGGCGAGGAGGACGATCGAGTCGAGGCATCCGCCCATACGGTGCGCGGCCTGGTCGCTGACCGCCTCGGCGCCGACGATGACCTGCTCGGCCCCGCGCCGCTCTTCCGGCTTCGCGGCAAGCACAGGCGCCGGCTCGTGGTCAAGTCCGAGCGCCGCCACGAGGCGGTCGGAGCCGTCCGCGACGCCGTCGCGTCGGCGGTACGGGACCGGTCCCTGCGCCAGGTCTCCATCTCCGTCGACGTGGATCCGCAGTAGCGGCTTAACCGAGTACTCGCCGCAGGTCCGCTGCCACGGCGTTGCCGCGCTCGGTGACCTGCTCCCACGTATACCGGAGGACGAGATAGCCGCTCGACCGAAGTGCCAGGTCGCGTTCCCGGTCCCGTTTGATCGCCGCCCAGCTGCCGTGCGCGGCAGCGCCGTCCAGCTCGACTACAACCCCTTGCTTTCGCCAGAGGGCATCGACGCGCATCCGGCTGATCTTGGCGTTGACCTCGGGGTGGGGGAGAGCTGCGGAATCGCACAGCTCCAGAAAGCGCTCCTCGAGAACGCTGAGGGCCCGGGCCAGAGAAGGCAGGTGGTGGGCCAGCGCCGCCCGGAGCGCCCGCGAACCCGGTCGGCCTCGACCGAGCACCGATTCGACCTCGGCCGGTTCAAGCAGCCCACGGTAGTCGGCCTCGGCGAGGGTGCGGCGGAGTTGGCGGGCGGATAGGACGGTGCCGAGATCCAGCAGGGTCCGCGGGACGCTTGTCACGGGGAGGTCTCGGTGCCTCGCGGCGTCCACTCGACGTGATCGGTGAATCCGAACATCTGGCAATGAAGAGCGAGCACCTGTGACGGTCAGGTGGATCCGCCTTGGTGTGTCATCGATGAGGGACCAGATCCACCCGGCGGTCGTATGGCTCAGAGCAGCACCCGGCCCGGCATAGAGAAGGGCGGCCCAAAGCCTGGCTTCGAGCGGAAGGGCCGTATGGCCCACGGCATAGATGTGGGGATGAATGCGGTGGAGGCGGCCGGCCCTCTGCCACCGAGAGATTGCCCCGCCACTCAGGCCCGCGTCGGCCAGTTGCGCTCGGCTTACCACGCCGTGCTGAGTCTCAACCACCTGGCGTAGCCGTTCTGCGTCGATTTCCGCCCGAGGGGTGGGCGGAATCTGACGCAGATGGGCCATGGGCCGAATCTCGCAGCCGAGGTGTGCCCCAACGCGCGCGGATGTGGCGCATTCATTGCCGAAGTCGTGTTGAGATACCGCCTGACTAGACTCGAAGGCATGAGCGACGAGCACACACATGCTCCCGTCGAGGAGCTCGACGACGAGCTGGCCACCGAGGCCGCGGAGCCGGAGGGCGTCGACCAGGAGGCGCTCGAGCGCCGATCGGAGGCGCTTTCCCAGGTGGTCAAGTTCGGCAATCCTGTGCTGCGCTCGGCCGCATCGCCGGTGACCGAGTTCGACGGCGAGCTCGAGGCGGAGGCGGAGCGGATGATCGGCCTGATGCGCGACGCGATCGGCGTCGGCCTCGCCGCCACCCAGCTCGGCACGCTCCGGCGCATGCTGGTCTTCCAGGTCGGATCGGACGCCGAGCCCACCGTCCTCGTCAACCCGGAGATCGAGTGGCGCTCGGAGGGCGACCTCGCAACCGCGGAGGAGGGCTGCCTGAGCCTCCCCGGGGTGATCGTGGACGTGGAGCGCCCGCTCCACGTCCGGGCGCGGGCCGTCGACGTACACGGCGAACCCCTGTCGATCGACGCATCCGGCCTCGAGGCGCGGGTGATCCAGCACGAGGTGGATCACCTCGACGGAGTCCTGATGCTCGACCGAGCCGACCGCGAGCAGAAGCGAGGCGCCCTTCGCGCGTTGCGCGAAGGCGGCACCTACGCGCCGGAGACGCAAGGGGACTCCGCAGGCGAAGCCGAGGAGTCACCCGTTTAATGGCGAAGCCGTCCTGGCTCGCCGTGGGCGAGGAGTGAGGACCGCCTACCTCGGCACCACTGGGTTCGCGGCGACGGTGCTCCGGCGTCTCGCCGATAGCCCGCACCGCCCGTCTCTGGTCCTCACACCACCGGACAGCCGCCGGGGAAGGGGGCGCAAGCTGGCGCCGCCGCCGACGGCGGAGGCAGCACGACAGCTGGGCCTCGAGCTCCACCAGGCCGCGGACGTCAACTCCCCGGGGTCGGTCGAGGCAATCCGGGCCGCCAAGCCGGCCGCCGTGGCGGTCTGCGCCTTCGGCCAGCTGATCAAGGAGCCACTGCTGAGCGAGTTCCTGATGCTCAACGTCCATCCGTCGCTGGTGCCCCGCTGGCGCGGCGCGGCGCCGATCGAGCGAGCCCTGATGGAGGGCGACCAGCGGACCGGCGTCACGATCATGCGCGTGACCGAGGGACTCGACTCGGGCCCGATCGCGCTGGCCGAGGAGGTCGAAATCGGGAGCGGAGACGACTACGAGTCCCTCTCGGCGAGGCTCGCCGATCTGGGGGGCGAGCTGCTGGTCCGAGCCCTCGACTCGCTCCAGGAAGGGAAGCTCGCCTTCACCGACCAGGAGGAGTCGATGGCGAGCTATGCCGAGAAGGTCTCACGCGACGAGCGGCATCTGCGCCCGTCGCGGACCGCGCCCGAGCTCGAGAGGACCGTCCGGGCGCTGACGCCTCACATCGGCGCCTATCTCGAGCTCGACGGCGGGGAGCGCCTCGGTGTACGGGCCGCGCGGGCGACGCCGGATGGCCCTCCGGCGGGGGCGATCGAAGCGCGCGGCGAGCAGCTCGTGCTCGGCGCTTCCGACGGCGCGCTGCGGCTGGATGTCGTCCAGCCGCCGGGAAAGAAGCCGATGAGTGCGGCCGAATTCCTGCGCGGACACGACGCACCTTCAAAGGCTCTGTAGCGCTCGATACTCTCGTCACATGGCCGAACGAGTCGACAGTCGCGTTGGCGAGGAGGCAGACGCTCCCGAGGCCACCGAGGGCGCCCTGCAGCGCCCCAACTGCCCCGGCTGCGGCGAGCCCTGGCTGCGGCCCGCGCAGCTCCCGGGCCGCTTCGTCTGCGTGTACTGCCTACGCCGCTTCGAGCTCGTCTCGCAGTGCCCCAACTGCGGGGAGCACGGGACGATCAGCCGCATGAGCCGGACCGAGGACATGAAGTGCCAGCAATGCGGCGACTCGATGCTCCGCTCGATCTGACCTTGGAAGCCGCCACCGACACCGCCACGAGGGGCCGCCGCGACCTCTTCGCGACGAAGCAGGTCGCTCCGTCGATCCTCTCGTCCGACTTCTCCCGGCTGGGCGCGCAGGTGGAGGAGGTGATGGCCGCGGGCGCGCGGATCATCCACGTGGACGTGATGGACGGCCACTTCGTCCCCCCGATCACGATCGGCCCATTGATCGCCGGCTCGATCGCAGACCTGGTCCATGACGCGGGTGGGGCGATCGACGTCCACCTGATGATCGAGCAGCCCGAGCGGCAGATCGAGGAGTTCGCCAAGGCCGGCGCCGACAACATCACCTTTCACGCCGAGGCGACCCCGCACATCAACCGCACGCTCAACGCGATCCGGGAGCTGGGCTGCCTGGCGGGCCTCGCCATCAACCCGGGCACGCCGGTCGCCGCCGTCAGCGAGTCGGTGAACGACGCCGACGTCTTCCTCTGCATGACGGTGAACCCGGGCTGGGGCGGCCAGCCGTTCATCGCCGGCTCGCCGGACAAGGTGGGGAGGCTGAGCGCGCTCGTCGGGGCCGGTGCCATCGAGGTCGACGGCGGCATCGACCCGGGCACCGCGGGCGGCGTGGCCGCCGCAGGGGCGAGCCTGTTCGTAGCCGGCTCCGCCGTGTTCGGGTCGGAGGACCCGGCAGCGGCCTATGTCTCGATCGCCGAAGCGGCCGGCGCCGCCTAGCCTCGCGTGACGGACAGGCACGCGCGCCTCAGTCGGTTCCGGAGCTTCGACGGCCCCGGGGAGCGCGGCGAGTTCGAGCCGTTCCTGCGCCGCCTTGCACTCCTGATCGCGGTGATCTTCGCCGTTCAGGCGGCCGGGGCGATCGCGTACTCGCTCACCGAGAGCGTGTCCATCTGGCATGGCCTCCTCTTCACCCTGGACACCGTGGCGACGGTCGGGTCGGACCCGACCCCGCCGGACCTGCCGGGCCAGATCGTCAAGATCCTGCTGATCGTCCTGGGCGTGGGTACGCTCTTCTACGCCCTGGTGACGGTGACGGAGTTCTTCGTCGCAGGGCATCTGGGCGAGATCCTCGAGGAGCGCCGCACACTGAAGAAGATCGAACACCTATCCGGCCACCACCTGATCTGCGGCTTTGGCCGCGTCGGTCGCCAGGTCGCGCGCGATCTCGATGCCGGAAGCGACGACTTCGTGGTCATCGACAGCCTCGACGAGAACAAGGGCATCGCCGACCAGATGGGCGCTCCCTTCCTGCGCGGGCGGCCGTCCGACGACGAGATGCTGAGGGCAGCCGGCATCGAGCGCGCCGTTTCGGTCCTGGCGTGCGTCGATTCGGACGCGGAGAACATCTTCATCTGCCTGACGGCGCGAGAGCTGCGCTCGGACATCACCGTCGTGGCGCGCGCGAGCGTCGAGGACTCCGAGAAGAAGCTCCGCCGTGCCGGTGCCGACCGCGTGATCTCGCCATACAAGTCGAGTGGAGCCGAGATGGCCCGGCTCGCGCTGCAGCCACAGGTCACCGGCGTCGTCGACGTGGCCCCGGAGTACCGGATGGAGGAGATCGACGTCAGCGAGGGCTGTCAGGCCGCGGGAAAGACGATCGGCCAGGTGCGGGGGACGACGAGCATCGCCGCGCTGCGGAGCTCCGACGGCAAGGTTCACCCGCAGCCCAGCGTCCGACACCGTGCTCCGGGCCGGCGACGTGCTGGTGGCGATGGGCACGGTCGAGGCCCTGCGCAAGCTGGAGTCGATGTTCGTCCCGCAGCCGGCGAAGGCGACCGGGAACGTTCTCGGCGACCTGGGCTAACCGGCCTCGTCCGCCGAGGCGAGCTGCAGCTCCATCTCCTCGGTCGAGCCCGGCTTGATCGGCTCGTCCGTCGGCTCCAGTGGCTGCCGGTAGAGCAGGTAGAGCACTGAGCAGAGCAGAGTCGCTGCGCCGAGGTAGCCCACTACGACACGCGTGACGTCGCTGGAGACGATCGGGACGAGGGTCCAGACGATGAACGTGATTGCGCAGCCGAGCCAGCAGAACGAGGCCCGGCGGACCTGCCCGCGAGCAAGCGCGGCCTGGTTGAGGGTCGCGGCGGAGAGGTAGAGGCCCATGCCGATGGCGACGACGACGAGGTCGGCACGGTTGTAGTCGTGCTTCTTGCCGAAGGCGATCTGCATCAGGTGCGGCCCGGCGATCGCCATGGCCAGCGCGACCAGCGCCGCGAAGCCCGCGATCGCCAGCAGCGTCACGCGGATCGAGGCGCGAAAGTCCTTTTCGTCTCCGCGGGAGCCGAGCGTCGTCAGGTGGGGGAGGAGGCTGGTCTGCACCGCCTGGAAGAGCTGCAGGGGCGCCCGGGCGATCATCAGGATGTTGAACACGTAGCCGGCCGCGGCAGCCCCTGTGGTTGCGTTGACGAGCAGCGGCCCCGCGTTCAGGAAGGTCTGCTCGCTCAGCATGATCAGGAAGACGCCCGCTGCGAATCGCCCGCCGCGCGCCAGCGTGAATTCGTCGCGCCGGGGGCGCCGCCCGGCGCGGGCTCCGGCGCGACCTCCTCCGCGGCGCCGAAGCGGCGCAGGAACGCGAACGGCACCACCATCAGCGAGAGCGTCGGCGCCGCGACGATGCCGAGCGCGACCGCGGTCTGGCCCGACGCGATCCCGAGTGCCACCGCGAAGGGAAACGCAGTGCGAGCGACCGATTCGCTGATGATCAGCAGCGCGTAGATCGTCAGCCGGTGGCTCCCCGCCAGGAAGCCCCGGGCGAAGTAGCTCGCCCCGTAGGCGGTGATCGCCGCAACGCCGATCCAGTAGAGCGTGGAGTTGCCGTGCAGCAGGTGATCCTGGATCGGCGTGCGCAGAGCCAGAGCGACGACGTCGAACGCCACCGCGACGGAGAGCTGAATCGTGGCCGCGACGCGGACCGTGTGCCGGATCGGGACGTCGTGGGCGAGGTTCTCGGAGACGGTCCGCGAGAGCAGCTGCTCGACAGGGCGCTGCAGGATCGAGACGACGATGAAGACCGCCGACCAGAGCACGGCGATCTGCCCGTACTGGTCCTTCGAGAGCTCGTGCGAGGCGATCGCAAAGTAGAGGTACGTGATCAGCCCCGTGATCCCGACCCCGATCGAGAGCAGGCTGGCGCGGCGCCCGTAGCTCCTTGCCTCGCTTTCGCCCGAGTTTTCCCTTGCCCTTGCCATCGACGCGCAAGACTACGTCGAACGGGTTGTTCCTCGGCTTCGCCTCGGAACACCCTCGCGTCTACAATCACTGGCTGACTGACCAGTCAATCAGTCGAGCTCGACCCGAAAGGAGGCGAGCATCGCCGCGGTCAGCACCGAACAGGAATCGTCCTACCTGCGCCGGGCTCTCGAGCTCGCGGAAGGGGGTCGCGGGAGCGTCAGCCCGAATCCGCTGGTCGGAGCCGTGCTGGTTCGCGACGGTGAGGTGATCGGCGAGGGCTTTCATGCCGAGCTCGGGGGCCTGCACGCCGAGCGTGCCGCGATCGAGGATTGCCGCGCCCGGGGGTCCGACCCCGCCGGCTCGGCTGTCTACGTCACGCCTCGAGCCCTGCGCCCACGAGGGCCGTCAGCCATCCTGCACCGAGGCGATCCTGGAGGCTGGGATCTCCCGCGTCGTCTACGCGTCCGAGGATCCAACGGACAAGGCGTCGGGCCGCGGCCCCGGCATGCTCCGCGACGGCGGTGTCGAGGTCGAGCTCGCCGGCGGGCCCGAGGCGAGCGCCGCGCGGCTGCTCAACCAGGCCTTTCGCAAGCGCGCCCGCATCGGCCGCCCACTCGTCACCTACAAGGCGGCGATGTCCCTGGACGGCCGCGTCGCGTCGCCGACCGGAGACTCGCGCTGGATCTCCAGCGTCGAGAGTCGCGAGCTCGTGCACCGCTGGCGCGCCGAGTGTGACGCCGTCGCGATCGGAATCGGCACCGCGATCGCCGACGACCCGCTGCTGACCGCCCGGATCGAGGGCGCTGCGAGCCAACCCGCGCGCGTCGTCTTCGACTCCGGCGCCAGGCTCCCGGTCGAATCCGCGCTGGTCGCCTCGATCGACGAGGCCGCCCTGATCGTGATCTGCGCCCCCGAGGCCCCGTCGTCCAAGCGCGACGCGCTGGAGCGCGCCGGGGCCGAGGTGATCGTGGCTCCGGGGCGCACCGACCGGGACCGCCTGGAGACGGGGCTAGGGGAGCTCGGACGGCGGGACATCCAGGACCTGCTGGTGGAGGGCGGCCCGACCTTCGCCGGCGCCCTGTTCGACGCGGGGGAGATCGACGAGCTGCGACTTTTCATCGCACCGGTGCTGGTCGGCGCCGCCGAGGCGCGAGCAGTGCTCGAGGGCGAGGGCGCGATCCGCATCGCCGACGGCGTTCGCCCGCTGGCCACGGAGTTCGAGCAGGTGGGCGAGGACATGCTCGTTCGAGCAAGGCTCCGCGAATGGTGAGGGACTGATGTTCACCGGGATCGTCAGGGAGATGGGTCGCGTCGAGGCCGTCGAGAGCTCCGACGACGGGGCGCGCCTGCGGATACGCGCGGAGCTCGCCTCGGAGCTCGCGCCGGGCGATTCGGTGGCGGTCAACGGTGCGTGCCTGACTGCCACCTCCGTGGGCGACGGCGGCTTCGAGGCCGACGTCATGCACCAGACGCTTTCGCTGACGACGCTGGGCGAGCTCGATGCTTCCTCGCCGGTGAACCTCGAGCTGGCCCTCCTGGCCACCGATCGACTCGGCGGCCACGTGGTCCAGGGCCACGTTGACGGAACCGCCACGGTCGCGGAAGTCTCGGCGGACGGCTTCGCCAAGCGCCTTCGTCTCGAGCTGCCGGAGGAGCTGCTGCCCTACGTCGTCGAGAGAGGCTCGATCGCGATCGAGGGGGTCAGCCTGACCATCGCCGGCCTCGACGGCTCCGAGCTCGAGGTCTCGCTGATTCCCGAGACGCTCGAGCGGACGACTCTCGGGGATCTCGAGCCCGGCGATCGGGTCAACGTCGAATGCGATGTCCTCGCCCGCTATGTCCGCCGCCAGCTTGATCCCGACGCCGGCGTGTCACCCTTAACCATTCCTGATCAAACGGGCGCTCCTCGCGGAGCGCCCTTGGAGGAGAGCTAGCAATGTCCAAGCAGACCGAGGAGCCCAAGCTGACCGAGACGAGAAGTGACTCGCCCTTCGCCAGCATCGAGGAGGCGATCGAGGACATCCGGCGCGGCCGGATGGTCGTGGTCTGCGACGACGAGAACCGCGAGAACGAGGGCGATTTGACCCTCGCCGCGCAGTTCGCGACCCCCGAGGCGATCAACTTCATGGCGACCCACGGCAGGGGCCTGATCTGCCTGGCGCTCACCGACGAGCGCTGCAACGAGCTCGGGCTCAACCTGATGGCAGCCAAGAACGAGGCGCCGTTCCAGACGGCCTTCACCGTGTCGGTCGAGGCTCGGGAGGGCGTCACCACCGGCATCTCCGCAGCCGACCGGGCTCGCACCGTCCAGGTGGCGATCGATCCCCACTCGCAGCCCGAGGACCTCGTTCAGCCCGGTCACGTCTTCCCGCTGAAGGCCAAGGACGGCGGCGTCCTGGAGCGCACCGGCCAGACC
This sequence comes from uncultured Solirubrobacterales bacterium, assembly GCA_963747425.1. Classification (GTDB taxonomy): domain Bacteria; phylum Actinomycetota; class Thermoleophilia; order Solirubrobacterales; family 70-9; genus DASUPK01. The sequence continues at coordinate 58,269 of CAVVFJ010000018.1, read as the reverse complement.
GAGGCGGCGGTCGATCTCGCCCGGCTTGCCGGCCTGATTCCGGCAGGGGTGATCTGCGAGGTGATGAACGAGGACGGCACGATGGCACGCGTCCCCGACCTCGCGGACTACTGCGAGAAGCACGACCTGAAGATGGTCACGGTCGCGGACCTGATCGCCTACCGCCGCCGCACCGAGAAGCTCGTCGAGCGGATCGTCTCCACGAAGCTCCCGACGAAGTTCGGCGAGTTCAGCGCCGTCGGCTACCGCTCGCTGATCGACGACAAGCACCATGTCGCGATGGTCAAGGGGGAGGTGGCCGGGTCCGAGGACGTGCTCGTCCGGGTCCACTCAGAGTGCCTCACCGGCGACGTGTTCCACTCGCTGCGCTGCGACTGCGGCGAGCAGCTGGAGGCGGCCCTGGCGACGATCGAGCAGGAGGGGAAGGGCGTGCTGCTCTACCTCTCCCAGGAGGGGCGCGGCATCGGGCTGCTCAACAAGCTGCGCGCTTACAAGCTCCAGGAGGAGGGTCTCGACACGGTCGATGCCAATCTCAAGCTCGGTTTGCCCGCCGATCTGCGCGACTACGGGATCGGTGCCCAGATCCTGGTCGACCTGGGGCTGTCGAGCATCCGGATCCTCACCAACAACCCGAAGAAGATCCTCGGCCTGGAGGGCTACGGGCTCTCGGTCACCGATCAGGTGCCGATTCAGTCGGTGCCCAACCCCCACAACGAGGCGTACCTGAACGCCAAGCGCGACAAGATGGGCCATGCGCTCCACCACCAGGGCCTGCCGCTCGACGAGCAGCTGCTCTACGAGGAGCACCGCAAGGACGAGGAGAACCGCCGGGAAGCCGCGTCAGGGGACTACCCGCCCGGTGACTGACGAGAGCTCGTACGAGCGCTTCACCGACGAAGAGCGCGAGGCGCTCTCGCGCAGCGAGTTCGCGGTCTGCGTCGCGACCTTCTACGAGGACATCGCGGAGCGGCTGCTGAACGGCGCTGCCGAGGGCTTCAGGCTCGGTGGGGTGAGCGAGGCCTCGGTCCACACCTATCGGGTGCCCGGCGCCTTCGAGCTGCCCTTCGCCGCCAAGCTCTGCGCCGAGTCCGGGCGCTTCGCGGGTATCGCCTGCCTCGGCGTCGTCATCCGGGGCGAGACGAGCCACTACGACCACGTGTGCAACGAGGTCGCCTCGGGCACTCAGCGTGTCCAGCTCGAGACCGGCATCCCGTGCGCCTTCGGTGTGATCACCGCCGAGAACATGGACCAGGCGCTTGCCCGGTCTGGCGGCGACAAGCGGGACCAGGGCAGGGGTGCCGCCATCGTCGCGATGCGCATGTCACTGCTTCGGTCCGAGCTCAGCTGAGCTGCGCCAGCGTCTCGTCGAGCGGCGCTGGAACCCCGAAGTAGAAGCCCTGCCCGTAGCGGAAGCCGACGTCGGTGAGCGCCTCGAGCTCCTCCTCGGTCTCGATGCCCTCGGCGACCACCTGCAGGCCGACATCCTTGGCGAAGGACGCGAGCGCACCCGCCATCGCGTGGGCCATTGGGTTCTCGTCGATCCGCTCGGTGAGGCTGATGTCGAGCTTGATCCACTCGGGCCGCAGCCTCAGGATGTGCCTGAGGCTCGCGTAGCCGGCGCCGAAGTCGTCGATTGCGACCTGGCCGCCGGCCTGGCGCATCGGCCGGAGGGCGGACGCGAAGCCCCGGTAATCCTGGATCTGCAGATGCTCGGTGAGCTCGACGGTGATCCGCTCAGCGGATCCGACGGCGGGCAGGAACGCCTCCGAGGAGACCGTCGGGGGTGAGGCGTTGAGGCTGAGGGCGACGCCGTCCGGCAGCCGGCCGAGCGCACGCGCCGCCCGGCGAACGGCGAGAAGCTCGAGGGGAACCCCGAGCCCGACCTCCCAGGCCTCGCCGAACCAGCGGTCCGGAGTGAGAGACGGATCGCCCGGAAAGCGCGACAGCGCCTCCACCGCGATCGGCCGGCCGCTCTCGAGCTCCAGCACGGGCTGGAAGACGGTGTCGATCGACTCGTCGCGCAGGACCTCGCGGATTCGCTCGAGCCATTGAGTGTGCTCCTCGCTGGTGAGCTGCTCGACCGTCTGCCGGCTCTCGATCGCTCGAGTCGAGCAGAGGATCTCCACGGGCACCCTGTCGTCATCGAGGATCACGCGGGTGGTCGTCTCGACCCAGAGCCACTCGCCGCTCTTGCGTCGCATCCGGTAGGCGACGGTGTAGGGCGCGCCCGCGAGGGTGCTCTGATGGGCGAGCGAGATCTTGCTGACGTCGTCCGGGTGAAAGTAGTCGTACGCCCAGGTTCCGATGAGCTCGGAGGGCTCGTAGCCGAGAAGCTCCCGGGCGGCCGAAGAGGCGTACTTGTACGTCCCGTCGGGCGCGTGGGAGCTGATCATGTCGCCCAGCAGGTCGGCTATCGAGGCATCGAGGGTGTCGGATTCCGCCCCGAGGGGTGCCTGCGATCCGAATGGCGTCCTGTGCCGGATGGTCATCTAATCCGTCGAGAGCGTCGTTCGCGGCCGCAAGGATCTCTCCCTACCAAGTATTGGTCGACAGATCGCGTGCAGAACTTGATCGTTTCTCCAATGCGGGCCGTGTCCCTGCGTATCACTGGCCGCTACCATGCCCCGCCCATGGCCAAGGTCTGTCACAGCTGCGGCAAGCGCCCCGCGTTCGGCAACTCGCGGAGCCACTCGATGGTCGCGACTCGGCGGCGCTTCAACCCCAACCTCCAGAAGGTCCGCATCCAGGAGCCGGGGGGCGGGACGGCGCGAGTCTACGTCTGCGCCCGCTGCCTGAAGTCGAACAAGGTGACCAAGGCCGCCTGACCTAGGCCGTGAACGGGGGTTAGGCTCCCGGTAAGTCCCCGCATGGCAGACCCCTCCATAGAGCGCTTCCGCCGCGTCGTCAGCGCCGCCGCCGCCCACCTCGAGGAGCGGCGCAAGGAGGTCAACGACCTCAACGTCTTCCCGGTGGCAGACGGCGACACCGGGGACAACATGGCGCTCACCCTCCGCGCCGTCAGCGACGAGCTCGACCGCCTCGACGGCCAGATGGTCGACGAGATCGGCCGCACCGAGCTGGTCAACGCGCTCGCGCGCGCCGCGCTGATGGGCGCCCGCGGGAACTCGGGCGTGATCCTCAGCCAGATCGTCCGCGGGGCCGCCGAGGAGCTCGCCAGCCGCCCCGGAGAGCTGGTCGACCCGATCGTGGTCGCGGCCGCGTTCGCCCGGGCCGCCGACGCGGCGTACGAGTCGGTTCGCGAGCCGGCCGAGGGCACGATGCTGACGGTCTTCCGCGAGATGGCCCACTCGATCTCCCGGCGCCTTGCCCACATGGACGAGATCCGGCTCTCGCCCGACGCCACCCCGGCCGAGCAGGACGCGCTGCTCGCCGAGTTGCTCGAGGACGCCGTCCGCGACGGCGAGCAGGCGGTTGCCCGCACGCCGGAGCAGCTCGAGGTGCTGCGCGAGTCCGGTGTCGTCGACGCCGGCGCGCACGGCCTGGTGGTGATCCTCGCCGGCGTGGTCGCGGGCCTGCGGGGCGGCATCGAGACCTCCCCGAGGTGCCCCACTACGCGCCGGCCATGGACACGCGCCCGCATCACGAGGACAGCCGCTATCGCTACTGCACCAACTTCATCGTCACCGGCGCCGGCCTCGAGAGCCGCTCGTTCGTGCCGATGCTCGAGGAGCTCGGGGACTCCGTCCTGGTGGTCGGCGACGAGGCGACCCTCAAGGTCCACGTCCACACCGATGAGCCGGAGGCCGCTGTCGCGCTCTTCGACCAGGCCGGCGGCGTCTCGCAGCTCGACGTCGCGGACATGCGCGAGCAGATCGCCGAGCGAAGCGCGCGGCTGCAGGCCGGCCGCTGCGCCGCCGTCGCGGTCGTCGCGGGCGGCGGGATGCGGGAGCTCTACGAGGGCCTCGGCGCCTTCGTCGTCGACGGCGGGGAGACGTTCAACCCGTCGATCTACGACCTGCTGGCGGCGATCCACGAGGTGCCCTCGGAGGAGGTCCTGGTCTTCCCAAACAACCCCAACGTGGTGATGGCGGCCGAGCGGGCGGCCGAGCTCTCGGACAAGGAGGCTCGTGTCGTCGGCTGCACGTCGCAGCAGGCGGGCCTGGCCGCGCTGGTCGAGCTCGATCCGAGGGCCTCGATCGACGAGAACGGCGAGCGGCTCGCGGCCTCCCTGGAGGGGATCCGCGCCGGCTCGGTTGCCCCGGCCGCGCGAGACGATGCCAAGGGCCGATTCGTGACCGGCGACGCGGTCGGCTTCGTCGAGGACGAGATCGTCGCCTGGGGCGGTGCGGGGTCGACCCTGTCGGAGACGATGGCGCGCCTGGCCGAGGGCGCGGAGATCCTGACCGTCGTCGCCGGTGACGGGGCGCCGATCGCGCTCGGCGACCTCGAGGGCGATACCCCCGAAGGGGTGGAGCTCGACCTCCACGAGGGGGGCCAGCCGCACTACTGGTGGCTGCTGGCCGCGCAGTGACGCTGCTGATCGACGAGGTCATCGAGGCGGCGGGCGGGCGGCGCCGCTGGCGGTCGCGTCAAGGGGATCTCGGCTCACGTCGTCTCGGGCGGACTTCTCATGCGGCTGAAGGGAAGGGATCCCAGCTTCCGCGACTACGGCCTCAGCGTCACCACCGACGCGCAGGGCGCCGTGATCCAGCCCTATCCGCGAGAAGGAACCAGCGGCGTCTTCGATGCCGGCTCCGTGCGGATCGAGGCGCCCGACGGCGGCCCGTCCTCTGGCAGTACAGCTTCTCCAACTACAACGAGAAGGCCCGCTGGGCGCTCGACTTCAAGGGCATCCCGCACCACCGCCGCTCGCTCATGCCCGGAGGGCCTCGCGCGATGTCCTTCGCCCGCCGTGGGACTCTCCCCGTGCTGGATCTCGACGGGAGGCGGATCGTCGACTCGACGGCGATCATCGCCGCGCTCGAGGAGCGCCAGGCCGAGCCGGCCATCTACCCGGCCGACGCCGATCAACGCCGGAGGGCCCTGGAGCTGGAGGACTACTTCGACGAGAACGCCGGCCACGACATGAGGCGGGTCGGTTTCTGGGAGGCGCGCCAGCATCTCGACTACGCGCTCCAGTTCATGACGACCGACCAGCCGAGGGTCAAGCGCGCCGTCGGCCGGACGGGCCTCCGGGTCGCGTTCCCCGGCGTCTGGCGCTACATGAGCTCGCGCTACGCGTTCGATGAGGAGGCCGTCAAGCGGAGCCGCATGACCATCGTCGAGGCCCTCGACCGGATCGAGGCCGAGCGCGCCGGCGGGGACCACCTGGTCGGCGACGGATTCACCGTCGCGGACCTGACCGCGGCAGCGCTGCTCTATCCGCTCGTCTGGCCGCGGGAGTACCAGTACGAGCTCCCGGACCCGCCCCGCTGGGAGTTCCTCGAGCCGTTCCGGGACCATCCGGCGCTCGGCTGGATCACCGAGACCTGGCGGCGCCACCGAGGCACCTCGTCGGCGGTGGACTGAAGCCGGGGCCTAGGCCCGCTTCGTGTGCGCGCCCAGGGTCCAGTGCAGGTTCAGGCCCAGCGCCGTCCCCGCCGGCCCTGCCTGCATCGCCGGGATCACGTCGGCGAGCATCAGCTCGCGGATGATCTCCTCGCGCCGCCCGGCATCCTCGATCTCGGGCAGATACTCGGCCTGGTTCGACGGGACGAGCAGGCCCCTGACGATCTCCTCAGCGCGCATCTCGTAGGCGCGCAGCTCGGTCTCGCCGTCGAAGCCGGGGGCCAGCGCGGCATCGACGTCGCTCGCCAGGGGAGCGGGGAGGATCCGGCGTTCGGCGCGCTCGCGAGCGGCGCTCATGGCTTCCTCGTCGAGCCCCTCCGTTTGCAGTCGCTCCAGGGCCCGCTCTCTGAGCGCTCTGTTCGGGTCGTGCAGCAGGACGTCGTAGGGCCCGGGCGGTCCGAGGTCGGGCGAGCTCCAGAGCAGCCTGCCGCCGGGAACGAGCACGCCGGCCAGCTGGGCCATCGCCGACGGGAGGGCTCGCGGCGGGATCAGGTGGAAGACCATGTTGGCCATCGCGACGTCCATAGCCTGCCCGCCCGTGACCTCGAGCAGCGGCCTGAAGCCCCCGTCGTCGGCCCGCAGGGAGTGGAATCGGGTCCACGAGCAGTCGGAGAGCAGCTCGTAGGCCTGCGCGTACCAGCCCGATGGCAGATCCACCAGGTGGATCTCCAGCCCGATCCCGGCATCGCCGAGCCGGCGCTCGAACCCCTCTCTCGCAGCGCCTTGAGCAGCTCGATCGTCGCCGTGCCGGTGCCCGCGCCGTAGTCGAGGACCCGCACCACGTCCCCCTCGCCGGCGTCCGCCAGGCGGCCTTCGATTGCATCGAGCGCGCCGGCGACGACCGAGCCGGTCGCCGCCGAGTGCCACATCGCCGGATGGCGGATGTCGCCACCGGTGAAGAGCATCTCGTGCAGGGCGCGGCCGTCCGCGAGATCGACCGCCGGCTCGGGCCGCCAGGTGTCGTGGCGCGGCACGCTCCTCGCCGATCGCCGGCAGCGCGGGAGCCTCCCAGCGCCGAGGAAGCGGTTGAGGCTGATCGCGACGAAGGGGCGGTTCGACGGGTAGCGGCGCTCGACGTGCGCGATCGCCTGAAGGCCCGCGAGCTCCGCGCAGCGCATGAAGCTGGGGTGGTCGACGGGGTACTGCTTCGAGTAGGCCTGATGGGCGTCGAAGGCGACGCTGTGCAGCGAGCCCAGCTGCCGGCTGGCGATCCGGGGCGCGACGCTGTGCGCCTCGAGCACCACCATCCCGTGCTTGGGGACGTGCCGCCCCCAGCGACGCAGGTGAGCGACCAGGTCGCGCTCGACCTCCTCGCCGCCGAGGGGCCCGCCGTTCGGGCCGAGATAGGCGCCGCTGGCCCAGCCCGGCACCTCGTCGACATCATCGGCGCCGAGGTAGGCGCGCTCGTGGTCGATGAAGGAGCGGATGTGGAGCCCGTCCTGCATCGACAGCCCGCGTTCGCCGAGATCGGAGGTGAGGCGGTCCGGGTCGGTCACGTCCCCCCTGATCAGCACGGCCGGGACGCCGGCGCCCTCGAGGCGCCGCCGCGCCTGCTCCAGCGCGGTGTCCTCGGTGTCGACGCCGACCATGGTCAGGGGGTGGCTCTCGAGCGCCGCGCCCCTGCGCGTTCCCCGCTCGATCAGCTCGTGCAGGTGCAGCAGCCAGCTCCCGTCGCCGCACCCCATGTCGGCGATGAAGCTGGGCTGCTCGGAGATCGGCTCGCGGTTGAAGATCTCCAGGAAGATCGGATCGGTGTCCCTGAAGTAGCGGCTGTGCGCCTTGGCGCTGATCCTCAGGTTGAGCTCGCGGTGCACGTGCCATTCGCGCTCGGCCCCGGGCTCCGGCTGCACCGTCAGCTCTCCGCGGTAGAGCTCGGGCAGCCGGGCGAGCAGCGGCAGGTAGGTGGCGACGCCGCCGAAGTTGAGGGCGAACGCCCGGGCCTGCAGCCCGGTCTCGGTCCAGGCGCCGTCGGCCTCCGTGCAGCCGAGCGCCGTGAGCAGCCGCGCCATGCCCGTCCGACGTCGTCATCGGGCAGGGTCGGGCCCCGTCTCGCCGAGCCTCCCGGTCTCGTGCAGCCAGAGCATCATCGGGACGATCAGCCCGGCGTCGAGGTGGGCCGCGACCAGATCCGCGAGCTCGTCGGGAGGCCGCTCAGTGCGCCAGCGATCGCAGGCCGGGCCGAGCAGCTGCCGGAAGTACGCGACCTGGCCCTCGTCCCAGTCGCGCGTCCAGGCGTCGTCCTCGGTGCTCGCCGAATTCGGCCAGCAACCGCCCGAGGGCCACGTAGCGTCCCGCCGGGCGCATCGCCAGACGACCGGCCTCCGTCCAGCGCAAGAGCGGTGGTATCGCGGGTCGAGGGTCGGCGGTCGGCGACCCAGCCGGTGCTCGCCAGGGTCCGAACGGCCACCCGCAGAGCGCCGAACCCGGCTCGGTGATCTCGGGGTAGAGCTCCGCGAGGGACCATCGGCCTGCAGCGACGGCTCCAGGACGCCGAGCTCGTCCAGGGCCCTGAGCGTGGTGCAGAGCACCACGCCGTCCTGGGAGAGGAACATCCCCCGGCGCATCGCGGCGGGCGACGCTCCTCCGGCGGTGGGCGGCGGCTGCTCACCGGTCCCGGCGTCACGCCGATCCGCCGGGTCGGCCACCGGCTCCGTGCCGCTGGGCGCGGCCGCGGAGCACCTGGCGAAGCGAGCGGTACTTGAGCTTCATCAGTGGTCGCTCCACCAGGTAGTAGCTGGCCGCCGCGAGCGGGATCGTCAGCATCGTGCCGCCGAGCAGGACCATCCAGAAGTCGGTGGCGCGCCGCCGACTCCGAGCTCGACGGCGATCGTCACGTGCCAGAGGTAGATGCCGTACGAGATCAGGCCGAACCACATCAGCACCGGGTGCCCGAGGACCCGGGCCGGCAGGCCGCGATTCGGATTGGAGAACACCGCCGGCAGGAAGAGGAACACGGCGGCGACCCCCTGGATCAGGTTGAGCTTCACGTACTGAGCGCGGTGAAGGGCGCGACCGGGAACGGCGCCGGCTAGAACCCGAAAAGCGTCACCAGGTAGATCGCGAAGGCGACTGCCCAGCAGAGCTCGGGCTTCGTCTCGCGAAGCGAAGCGGGCGCGGCAGCCCCGTTTCCCAGTAGGCCACCGAGATCACGGCGATCGCCATGCCCAGCGCGAACCAGTAGAAGTGGCCGAGGAAGCTGAACCTGAACCAGGTTCGTCGTGCCGCATGTTGAGCGGCGGGCCGTGCAGGAACAGCGAGCGCGGCCAGCCGGCGAGCACGCCAGCTCTGCCTTCATCCAGCTCTTACGTCCCTGCCCGCGCGCGAGCAGCCCCGTCCCCGCCGCGTAGAAGGGCAGCGCGACGTAGAAGCTCATGTCCACACCCAGCGTCCAGGACTGCGGCAGGCCGCAGAAGTGACGGTCGTGCCGGACAGGCGCTGTGGGGGTTGTGGAGATCGAAGAAGTCCGTAGGCCGTAGAACGCCACCAGTCGGGGTCCAGACGCCGAACAGCCCCGGGAAGATCGCGAGGACGATCAGCACGACCCAGTAGGCGGGATAGAGGCGGAGGAACCGCCTCCTGGCGTAGTCGGCGATCGGGGTGCCGGGCCCCGCGGTCCGGTGGGCGATCATCGGCCGGTAGAGCAGAAACCCCGAGAGCAGGAAGAAGAGCGCGACCAGGCGTCCATGCGGACCATGCCTCGGTTGGGGAGGCTCTCGGTGAAACCGCCGAAGCCGCCGCTGAAGAACCAGGCGTGGCCTATCAGGATCGCGATGGCCGGCACGCCTCGCAGGCCGACGGTGAGCGGGAACCGCGGGTGGCGCGGGGGCGGGGCGACGACATCCGGGCACGGGTCGCCCCGGACAGCGGCTGTCGGCGAGCTCATTCGTTGGGGCCGAAGGCGGCCCGGGTCACGGTATCCGTGAAGTCGACGTCGCACCCGGTGAGGCCCGCCTCCCGTGCGGCCCGCTTCTGCTCGACGCTGAGGCCCGTCATCAGGCCGTTCAGCCTGCGCGATTGGTCGCGTCCCCCGCGTCGCCGGCCCGGAGCCTCTCCTGGAGGAGCACCACCGCGGGTCGAAGGACTCGAGGTACCGCTCGTAGGCGGAACTGTCGGCCGCCTGTGCGAGCCGCCGCTGGCGACTGGCGACTCGCTCCACGATCGGGATTCCCTGCTCACGATCGCGGTCAGGCCCTCGAACGAATGGTGGTTGCGCTGGACGACCCGGCCGCCAGGCCCCCGCCTCCCGGACCAGCTGCCGGCAGTTTGAGTTCGCCTGCGCGGCGACCGCGGGGGGCACGGCCTCGTCCGCGGTTGACGTGGTGCCGCCCCGCCCCCGCCGCCGCAGCCGGCGAGCATCGTCGCGGCGACGCCGGTCACGAGCAGCGGCCTCGCGCCGACGCGCGGTCATCCGGCGCTCCCGGGGCGGCGTCCGGCCGATCGGTCCCAGAGCCAGACCGCGCCGATCGCCGCGAGGATGATCAGGAACGGGTCAATCGGGATCCGGTAGCGGGGCAGGCCGCCGATGGGCACGGTCGCGATCAGCATCAGAATCGGCAGCGACCGAGAATAGGGGGCCTCTGGGGATGCGCGGCGCGCTCCGGGCGCCGGGGGATGCACCGCCCCCTCGCCGGAGCGCACGATCAGCGATGATGCCCGCGCGGCGCCGAGCAGCCGCGGCGAGGGCGAGCCCGATCCGCTCCGCTGTGTTTGTGCCGCTCCCGCTCTGGGGCGGGACGACGGGGTTGCCGTGCAGATCGACGACCGAACCGCCGGTGATCTCGAAGAGGCGCAGCAGGTCCCAGGCAGACACCTCGGCGACATAGCCGGGATGTTCCCACGCGAAGCGCCTGAGTTCTTCCTCGCAGGGCCCGGTCGACGTCCGCCTCGTCGAGGGCGGGGTCGACGAAGAGCGCCTTGTACTCGGGGACCTGCTGCGTGAAGCGCCAGCCCCCGTGGCTGTCGCCGTCGGCGTACGACTCCTGGTTGTAGACCCCACCGGCGTTCACTCCCGCGCTCGTCGTCAAGGGTATGAACCGCCCGAACGCGTCGGCGTTGCGCAGGGTCCACGGCAGGATCACGAGCGCGGCGCAGGCCGCCGCCATTGCCGGCGCGGCCAGCGCCCTCAGACCGCAGTCTCGGCCGCATCGTCCAGACGCCGAGCGCGACGACCACCAGCACCAGCACGCCGGTGTTCCGGGTCAGGGCGGCCAGGCCGCAGAGCGCGCCGGCGGCCGCGGCCCATCGCATCAGACCCGCCGGACCTGCGGAACTCGACCACGCAGAGCAGCGCTCCGAGCTCGAGAACCAGGAACAGCGACTCCGACCAGAGCTCCCGGGGGGCCATGATCACAAAAAAGGGAACACCGCCGCGACGCAGCTACCACCAGCGCCACCCGCCGGCCCCAGATCCGCCTGACCAGCAGATACCGGAGGAGCGCGACGATGACGAGCCCCGAGCACCGCCCCCGTGAGCCGCCCCGCGGTGATGCTGTCGCCGGTGAACGCGTAGACGGCTCCGAGGAGGATGCGGACAGCCGGGCCCGTGGATGGCGGTCGGGCCGCCGTAGAGCAGGTAGCCCGAGCGCGGCAGGCCATCGCCGGCCGCGATCGAGCGGGCGTAGTGGTCGTACTTGAGCCCGTCGTTCGCCGGCGTCAGGCCGCCGTCGCTCGCGATCGCCACGACCCGGATCAGCAGCGCGACGGCGACGATCGCGGGCGGGCAGCCACCTGCGGACGGAGGGTCGGAGCGTGAGGGCTGCATGTACCGGGGAAGGAAAAGGGCCGCCCGCTCGGGCGGCCCTTCTGGGGATCGAACCTCGAGAACGAGCGGCGCTAGGGGTGCGCGCATCCACCATCGCCGTCAATGCCCCAGGCGGTGGCGATCCCCGTCTGGTTGTCGCCGGCGACGAACCAACCGGTAGTTGTAGAAAGGTGTCCTCATTGGAGGTGACGACAGCCCCAGCGGGCGCAGGTTCCGCCCATGAAATAGCCGCCGCCGGTGGGCACCTCGCCGGCGTTGCAGGACACCGACGTGCTGTGAGCTCCCGCCGGCCGTGTTGGCCGTGGCCGTGCCGAACCTCGCCGTCCTTGCTCTTCAGCCTGGTGTTGGCGTTTGCGTTGGCGGCATCCGCGGGAGCTCTGTGCCGCCCACGCGGCCGTTTTCGGCCTCTGCGCCGGCGTCCGCGGTCGTCTGCGCGTTTACTGCCGCCTGCGAGACGGCGAGGGAATTCGCCGTGTTCTGGGCGCTGTCCGCCGAGTTCTGGGCATCCCTCAGGCGAGGCGGATCCCCTTCTTCGCCTTCTTCAGGGCCTTGCCGCCGCTGCCCGCCACCTGTGCGATTGGATCCGAGGGCCCGCCAAGTGCCGGCACAGCCAGCGCAAGCGCAAGGAACACGCTCAGCCCCAAAACCGTGTAGCGCTTCTTCATCCTTCTCCCTCCCTGCAAATTGCCGTACGGCCGTCCGTCCCAAGCCGTACTCAGGGCCAGGATTCCATCACATGAGCAGGACACATGCAAGCTCCGGGGGACGGTCAGCTGGGCGGCGGGGCGCCCGGCGCGATCGAGATCCGAGCTGCAGTCGGTCAGGCCGAGGTCCGCGATCGCCCGCTCGACGTTCCTCCGTCAGCTGGTCGACGTGGCGAGAGCGCTCCACAGGTCCGGCGCGCAGTTCCCTCGGCGGCGATCGAGAGACCGGCCACCTCCACCTCCACCTCGCGGAGCGCGTACGTCGAGAGAGTTGGCCAGCTCGACCCGGTCCGCGGGGGGACCCACAGGGCGTTGAAGTCGACGCGCCACTGGGCAACGATCGGAACCAGGCTGCGCGCGTAAAAGGCGGAGATGACGGATGCCGCCGCTAAGGCCCCCCACCGCCAGGGCGCGGGTGCTCGCCGCGCCGATCTTCTTCTTGGCCTTGACGCAGACGCGATCGGCGGCGATCGTGTAGCGGTCCCTGGGGATCTCCCCGTTGTCGTTGGCCGGCAGCGTGAGGGCGGCGACGATCGCGATCACGATCGCGAGGGCAGTGCCGGCGGTGAGCAGCCGGGCCCGCCGCAGAGGTGCCGAACAATAACCGTTATGCGCTCCCCCCTCGGGTGGAGAGCCGCTGAGCAGGGGGCCTTCTCCTGGTCCGCAGCGAGGCGCCGCAGTTGGCGCAGAAGCGATCGCCCCGCTCGTTCTCCGTCCCGCACCGAGGGCAGTGCACGCGCTCAAGCTACCAGCGACCTGGGGGGCTGGACCCTTGAGCTACATTGAGGTCGCGTGACGGAGAGGGAAACGCGACTGCGGTGGACGCGCGGCCGCGCCTGCTTGGCTGCGGTGGCACTCGCGCTGGCCGCCGCGACGGCGCTGAGCGCCTGTGGCGGGGGATCCAACGACCAGCGGGCTGCCGCGACGCAGACCGTGGCCAGTCCGATCAGCGCGATCCCACACGGTCACCGCGCCAACTGTTGACCCAGGCACCCGGCGGGGACAAGAAGAACACCGGCGGACGGCGGCTCCAAGTCGAAGGGCTCTGCCGGCGGCACCCAGGAAGGAGCTCCAAGCCGACCTGTCCGCCCGGAATGAGTCACGCCCAATGCGAGGAGTACGCCAGGCAGTCGCGGGGCGCGAAGGTGGGGAAGACCTCGGCGCCGAAGGACTGCCTCAAATCCCACACTCGCGCCGAGTGCGAGGCGATCGCGCGAGGCGCAGAAGAACACCGGTCCGGGGCGGACGCTGACGCCCGGCAACTGCGTCCAGTTGCTCGGTCGCGAGCAGTGCGAGGCGCTGGCCCAGGCGCAGCAGCACTGAGCGCGTGGGCCGATAGGCACATGCGGACGTACTCCCAGGCTGGCCGTCGACCCCGGCGAGCTGCCGGAGACGATGGCCGCCTGGGTGCTTCGCGCAGGAGCGGCGAGGGCGACGCTCGAGGCCGCCTACGAGATCGAGGAGGTCGAGGTTCCCGCAGCCCGGGCCCTTCGAGGTGGTCGTCCGGGTGATGGCCGCGGGGGTCAACTTCAACAGCGTCTGGGCGGCGCTCGCCGAGCCGATCTCGATCTTCGGCTACGGCGACCACCCCGAGTGGGGTCACCACATCGCGGGCTCCGACGCCTCCGGGGATCGTCTGGAAGGTCGGCCCGGGGGTGACCCGCTGGAAGCCCGGCGACGAGGTCGTGCTGCACGCCAACTCGGCCTCCTACGAGGACCCCGAGGTCCATGGGCTCGATCCCGCTCGCCGCCCCCAGCCAGCTGGGGTGGGGCTACCAGACGACCTGGGGATCCTTCGCGCAGTTCTGCAAGGTCCAGGCCCAGCAGCTGCTGCCGAAGCCGCCGGGCGCTCTCCTGGGTCGACTCGTCGGCCTACGGAGTGACCTACTTCACGGCCTACCGGATGCTGATCGACCAGTGCGACCTGCAGGCCGGGCAGAACGTCCTGATCTGGGGAGGCGCGGGCGGGCTCGGGGTGTTCGCGCGCACAGCTCTGCGCGGGCGCCGGGGCGAATGCGGTGGCGGTCGTCTCATCCGCCGAGAAGGGCGAGCTGGCGAAGGAGCTCGGAGCCGATCGACTACATCGACCGCACCGAGTTCGCAGGGAATGATGCGGCAGGGGCGGGGAGGCGCCCGAGGAGGAGAGGGACCGGTTCGCCGAGTCACGCCGCTTCGCGAAGCGGGTGCAAGGAGATCCTCGGCGACGCCCCCGACATCGTCTTCGAGCACGTCGGCAAGGAGACCTTCCCGACCTCGGTGCTGGTGGCGAAGCCGTTCGGCACAGGTCGTCACCTGCGGCGCGACCACGCGGCTACATGCTCGACTTCGACGTCCGCTACCTGTGGATGCGGCAGAAGCGGATCATCGGCTCGCACGCCTTCAACGCCTACGAGTGCATGGCGGGCCAACCAGCTGATCGCGGAGGGGAAGATCCGCCCGGTCCTCTGGCGGGCTGATGGAGCTTCGGAGAGCTCCCCGAGGCGCATCGGCTCCTTCACCGGCAACCGGCACCTCGGGAAGATCTCGATCCTGGTCGGCGCCACCGGCGATCAGGACGGCAAGCACGAGGAGGGACCCGGCGCGATTCGGGTCGGCCTGGGTTGAGCGCCGGGGCGCTGCGCGGTCTGCGACGCGGAGCTCGACCCAGCGGCCGTTGATCAGCGGCGCGGACCTGCTCCACGGCACCGAGGGGACCTTCACGGTGCACGTCTGTCCCGACTGCGGGGCGGGCAACACCCGGCCGCTCGCCGACGAGGCCGCCCTCGCCTCCTACTACACCGCGGGATACGGACCGCACGGCGAGACCTCCGGATCGCTTGCCCGTCGGCTTCGCGGCCTCGTCACCCGGCGCGAGATGCGGGTTGGCGCGCCGAGGGCGCTTGCCCGAGCGGCCCGGGCGTCTGCTGGACGTCGGCTGCGGCACGGGCGCGCTCGGCGCGGTCATGATCGCCCGCGGATGGCGGGTGGACGGGATCGACCCGTCCGAGAGCGCCTGCGAGCAGGCCCGCCGCGTCGGCATCGAGGCGCGCGCCGGCACCCTGGAGACGGTCACCGTGCCCTCCGAGCAATACGACGCGGTGGTCTTCAACCAGTCCCTCGAGCACATCGGCGACCCGCGCGGCGCCGTGCAGCGGGTCCACCGGGCCCTCGTCCCGGGCGGCGTGGTGGCGATCAGCGTGCCCAACTTCGACTGCTGGGCGCGGCGGCGCTTCGGACGCAACTGGTTCCACCTGGACCTGCCGCGGCACCGGGTTCACTTCGGCGAGCGTTCCCTCCGCATCCTGCTCGAGCGAGCCGGGTTCGACGCCGTCGAGCTCTGGACCTCGACCAGCTCCACCGGGCTGATCGGCACGCTCCAGTACAGGTTGCTTGGGGGCCTCGCCGCGGGCGAGGGGAGAGTGCGCGAGGTGCTCGGGTGGCTCGCAGCGCTGCTGCTCGTGCCCGCCGCCAGGATCGAGCAGGCCCTGGGCGGGGGGCGGGACTTCCTGCACGCGGTCGGCCGCCGGCGCTGAGGCTCTGCGGCTAGACGAGCTCCTTCTCGACGGACGGTGCCGCGGGCGGTCAGGCTGGCGGGAGGCCGATCCGTATGGGGCGCGCTTCCACGGCGGCCGCCGCAGGGCGGCGCCGATCGTGTGCACCCCGTACCGGATCAGCTCCGGGATCCCGACCGACGAGCTCTCGTGGTCATACCGGACGGGCACGGGCACCTCCGCGACCCTGAATCCGTATTGCACGGAGTCCATGAGGATGTCGCTCGCGAAGGCGTGAGAGTTCGGATAGCTCTCCAGCGGGAGAGCCTCCAGGACGCTGCGGTGGTACGCCCTCATGCCGCTGTGCCATTCGCCGAAGGTGACGCCGAACCAGAGATTCTCGAACAGGGTCAGCGCCCGGTTCCCCAGGTAGCGGTAGAGCGGCATCCCGCCCGAGAGGGATTCGCCGCGGCTGCGAATCCGGTTCGCCTGGATGACGTCGAAGTGGTAGCGCTCGATGTAGGCGACGAGCAGGTCCACGACGGACGGCTCGTACTGGTAGTCCGGGTGGACCTCGACGATGACCTCCCCGCCCTGTCCGAGCGCCTCCCGGTAGAGCCGCTTGAGGTTCCCTCCGTAGCCGTGGTTCCGGTCATGCCTGATCACCTGCAGACCGAGCTTCTCGGCCAGCGCCACCGTTCCGTCCTCGCTGCAGTTGTCGCCGAGCAGGACGTGCTCCCTGAAGCGCTCCGGAAGCGCCTCGACCGTCCGCTCGAGCATCGGCTCGACGTTCCGGGCGGGCATCGCGACGATCGTCTTCACCTGAGGGCCAGCGTAACCGGGAGTCAGGCGCTCGGCTCACTGTCGGCGGCGAGCCGTTCCCGCCACCACCCGACCGTGGCTTCGATGCCCTCCGCCAGAGAGTGCTCGGGTCGCCAGCCGACCTCGCCGGAGAGGCGGTCCACCTTCCCCACCAGGCGGAGCGGGTCGTCGGAACGGGCCGGCAGGGCGCCGGGCCGTAGCAGCGCCGGGTCTCCCGCGGCGGCCGCCACCAGCTCGCAGCAGCCGCGCGATCTCGATCGGCTCGCCCGAGGCAACGTTGACCGCGCCGCCGATCTCGCTCCGCAGCAGCGCGGCGAGCGCGGCGCCCGCATCCGGCGCGTACAGGTAGTCCCTGATCTGGTTCCCGGCCGGCGCCGGGGCGGGCTCTCCGGCGAGCACGTGCCGGGCGACCGAGGCCACCAGCCGCTCCGGGTGCTCCCCGGGGCCGTACAGGAAGAACAGCCGGCCCCAGGCGAGGCTGAATCCGCGGCGGCCGGCGAGCTCCGATGCGATCTCCGCCCAGCTCGCACCTTTGCCTGCCCGTAGGGAGTGGCGGGGCGAAGGGGGGTGCTCGCCTCGTCCAGATCTCCATCGCCGGACCAGTCGTACTCGGCGCAGCTTCCCGCGATCACCGCCCGCTCTCCGCCGGACCCGGCGAAGGCCTCGAGCAGGGCCGATGCTGCGCCTCCACCCAGCGCTCGTTGTCCGGCGACGTCCAGAACTCGCCGGGCTCGGACGTCCAGGCGAGATGGAGCAGGTGCGAAGGCCTCACCGACTCGATCAGCTCGGCTGCCGCCCCCGGCGCGAGCAGGTCGCAGACGTGCCAGCGCACCGCCTCATCCGAGCGCCGGCGGCGGCTGACCGCGTGCACGCTCGACCCCCTGATCGGCGAGCGCTCGCACCGCGTGCCTGCCCACGAAGCCGGTCGCACCGGTGACGAGCACGCCGCTTCACTCGAAGTCCGGAAAGGAGCGGATGGGGTCGCGCGCGGAGAAGGACCACCGGCTCCGGCCACTCGATGCCGAACGCCGGGTCGTCCCAGCGGACGCCGCGGGCGGATTCGGGCACGTGCAGCGCCGCGATCGTGCACCAGACCTCGGGCGTTGTCGATCAGTGTCTGGAACCCGTGGGCGAACCCGGCGGGATGTAAGCATCCGCTCGTTTCCTCGCTCAGCTCGAGCCCGAACCAGCTCTGGGCGAGCCGGCGCGGACGTCGACGACCACGTCGAAGACCGCGCCCGCGGCAGCGGACGAGCTTCGTCTCCTCATGCGGCGCGGCCTGGTAGTGCATGCCGCGGAGCGTTCCCGCCGCGGGATTGAAGGAGACGCTCGCCTGGGCGACGCCAGGTCGATGCCCGCGTCTGCCAGCTCGCCGCGTCGAAGGTCCGCGCGAAGTAGCCGCGCTCGTCCTCCACCGGCTCGAGCTCGATCACGACAGCCCGGCGAGCGGAGTGTCTCGAATATCATGCGATAGCCCGCCCAGGCGGGGGCACGACGAACCGCCCGCCCCACTCGCGCACGTGGGCCATGCTGCGACGATCTCGTCCCGCAGGTTCCACGGCAGGATCAGCACGAAGTCGGGCTGCGTCTCGGCGATCTCCTCCGGGGCGTCGGATCGGGATGTGGGTGCCCGGCAGGAAGACAGCCCTGCTTGTAGCGGGCTGCGATCGACCGTGTAGTCGATGAAGTCGGTGCCGATGCCGCAGTAGTTGAGGAGCGTGTTGCCCTTCGCCGGCGCGCCGTAGCCGACGACGTCTTGCCCTCGCCTTCGCGCGCGATCAGGAACTCGAGGAGGCTGCGCTTGGTCTCGCTGCACGCGCTTGGCGAACGCGCGTAGGTGTCGAGCTCGTCGAGCCCGGCGCCGCTCCTCGCGCGCGCAGCGCCTGCGACGGCCGTCGCTCGGCCGGCCTGCGGCTCGTCGCCGCGTGCAGGCGTAGATGCGCAGCGAGCCGCCGTGCGTCGGGAGCTCCTCGACGTCGAAGATCGTCAGCCCGTGGCGCGCGAACACCCGCTCGACCGCGAGCAGCGAGAAGTAGGAGAAGTGCTCGTGGTAGATCGTGTCGAACTGGTGCTCCTCGATCAGGACAGGTGCGGGAACTCCATCGTGAGCGACGCCGTCCGGGCGTGCAGGATGCGCTCGCAGGCCGGCGACGAAGTCGTTGAGGTCGGGGACGTGGCGCGAGCACGTTGTTGCCGACGAGCAGGTCGGCGCGGCGACTCCTCGGCCGCAGCTCGCGTCGCCGCTCGCGCGCCGAAGAACTCGACCACCGTCGGGATGCCCCGCTCCTCGGCGGCCGCGGCGACGTTGGCGGCCGGCTCGATGCCGAGCACCGGGACGCCGCGGCGATCGAAGTACTGGAGCAGGTAGCCGTCGTTGCTCGCGATCTCGACGACCTTGCTGTCGCGTCGAGCCCGAACCGCTCGGTGATCCGTCTCGACGTAGCGCTTCGCGTGCTCGCAGCCAGCTGTCGAGTACGACGAGAAGTAGGCGTAGTCGGTGAAGATCGCCTCCGGGGGCTCGAACTCCTCGAGCTGCACGAGGAAGCACGCTCGCAGACGAGGCGTGCAGCGGATAGAAGGGCTCCGCGCTGGCAGTCCTCGGCCGAGGTACGCGTTCGCGAGCGGCGACATGCCGAGGTCGACGAACACGTGCTCCACCAGCGGCCAATCCCGCAGAACCTGCAGGTCGGAGGGCTCAAGTGGGGGTCAGGTTATCCGCGGGTCGCCGCCGACCCCGGACGCGCGCTACCAGCCTTCCGAGCCCGGCTCTCCCTTGAACGGGCCCCTCGATCTCCTCGGTGATCCAGCCGCCGTAATAGGCGCCCGGCTGCGGGGTGACCTGCTCGTCGTCGAGGTCGGCCGCGTCGACTCGCCGGGAATAGAAGGCCGGATGGCCCGTCAGCTGCTGGTAGCCCCGCTTGGGCTCCGGGTCGACCGGGCGACCCGCCGCGCCCGCTTGCCCCCGGCCTCGGCATGGACGTAGTACGCCGTTCCCTTCCATTCGCACTCGGTCTGCACGCCCTCGGCATCGATCAGCAGATCCGTGCGCACGTCCTCGCGGGGCACGTAGATCGTCGGCGGGCCGGCCGTTTCGAGCACCCGAAGCGCGCGATCGCTCTCGGCGATCGTCTCTCCGCCGAGGACGATTCGGACGTGCCGGTCCAGCGGCTCGACCCTGGGAGGGCGCGGGTAGTCCCAGACGGATTCCTTCGCTCGCTGCGTGGTCATGTCGATTGTCCAAGGGGACCATCCAACGTTACGCCTAGCCTTGCCTCGAGATGGAAGCGGCCCTCGAGCGCGACGCTGTGCCGATCTACATACCGCGCGCGGTCGCGACCGGCGAGATTCTCGAGCTCGAGCGGCTGCTGGAGGCGCCCCTGAAGTCGACGCCGCGACCTTCAATTCTCGATGCACCCATTACGAAGCTGAAGGGAGCGGGTCCGAAGCTGGCCGCTGGGGCCTCGGAGATGGGAATCGGGAGCCTTGGCGACCTGCTCCGTCATCTTCCGCACAGCTACCGCGACCGGGCAAACCCTGTCGGCCTCGGTGACCTGAGGCTGGGGGAGGAGGCCACGGTCGAGGTCGAGGTGGCCGGCGCGAAGCTGCGGCCCACCCGGCGGCGCCGGCTGACGATCCTGGAGGCGGACGTGTTCGATTCCAGCGGGAAAGTCAAGGCCGTCTGGTTCAACCGCGCCTGGCTCGCCGACCGGCTCCAGCCCGGCACGAGGCTGCTGCTGCGGGGGAAGCTGGAGAAGCGCGGCTTCAACGTCTCAGAGCACGAGTTCCTGGAGGGCGCCAGCGAATCGGCCGGGCCTCACACGACCGGGATCGTGCCCGTGCACCCCGCCAGCGAGCGGCTGCGGCCGCAGCGAATCAGGGAGTGGATCTGGCAGGCGACCCCGATGGCCCGGCATGCGGTCGAGCCGATCCCGGGCCGGCTGCGCCGTGAGCTGCGGATGGCGAACGCGAGCGATTCGATCGTCGCCTCGCATTTCCCATCAGACGAGCACGCGGCCGAAGCCGCCCGGGAGCGGCTCGCCTTCGAGGAGCTCTTCCTCTACCAGGCTGCCCTCGTCTCGCGGCGCGGGAGACGGGTCTCTGGCACCAAGGGCATCGAGCTGTCCGCGCCCGGCGCAGACGTCCGTGCCTGGCTCGAATCGCTTCCTTTCCAGCTGACCGGGGACCAGGGCCACGCGCTGGAGGAGATCGATTCCGATCTCGGCCAGCCACAGCCGATGCAGCGGCTGCTGATGGGGGAAGTCGGTTCGGGCAAGACCGTGCTCGCCCTCTACGCGATGTTGCGCGCGATCGAGGCCGGGCACCAGGCCGCCCTGATGGCTCCCACCGAGACGCTGGCGGAGCAGCACTTCCGCACGCTCGAGTCTCTGCGTGCCTCCGAGGCCGCCACGGCGACCCTGCTCACCTCGGCGACCCCGCCGGCCGAGCGCCGGGAGCTGCTGGATTCGCTGGCGTCCGGCCAGCCGCAGCTCGTCGTCGGTACCCATGCCTTGATCGAGGACGCCGTCGAGTTCTCATCGCTCGCGGTGGCCGTCGTCGACGAGCAGCACCGCTTCGGCGTGCGCCAGCGGGCGGCTCTCGACGCCAAGGGTCCAGGCAACCGCCTGCCGCACGTCTTGCACATGACGGCGACCCCGATCCCGCGCACCCTGTCGCTGACTGCGTACGGCGACCTCGACACAACGGCGCTTCGCGAGCTGCCGAAAGGCCGCCAGCCCATCCGAACACGAGTCGTCGATGAGGAGCACAGGGCGGCGGCCTACGAGTTCATCCGTGAGCGGCTACGGGAGGGCCGGCAGGCCTATGTCGTCTGTCCGCTGGTCAGCGAGTCGGAGTTGACGGAGGCCCGGGCCGCCGAGGCGGAGGCGAAGCGGTTGGCCAGGACCGAGTTCCGCGACGTCAAGGTCGGGCTCCTGCATGGGCAGATGTCCTCTGACGAGAAGGCGCGCGCCATGGACGCCTTCGTCTCGGGGGAGGCTCACGTTCTGGTGGCCACGACCGTGATCGAGGTCGGCATCGACGTGCCGAATGCGACGGTGATGCTCGTCGAGGGCGCCGAGCGCTTCGGGCTTTCGCAACTCCATCAGCTCCGCGGCCGCGTCGGCCGAGGCGAACACGAGTCCTTCTGCATCCTGTTCGGGGACCCGGAGTCGGAGGCGGCCAAGGTCCGGCTGGAGGCCATCGCGGGAGAGGGGGACGGCTTCGCGCTCGCAGAGGTGGACCTGACGATCCGCGGCGAGGGAGAGATCCTCGGCACCCGCCAGCACGGCCTGCCCCGATTCAGGGCGGCCTCGTTGCCCGAGGACACCGCGCTGCTGTTCGAGGCGCGCCGCAGAGTGCTGGAGCTGCGCGAGCGCTTCGGTTCGCTCGAGGCGCCGGGAGTCGGTCCGCTGATGGACGAGGCGAGGCGGCGATTCGGCGACGAGCGGGTCGAGCAGGTCGCGGCGTAGGTGAGATGCCGCAGTTGCGGATCATCGGGGGCGAGCTCGGCGGGCGCCGCATCCAGGCGCCGAAGGGAGCCAAGCTGCGGCCGACCACGGAGCGCGTGCGGGAGGCGGTGTTCTCGATCCTCGGCGACGTCTCGGGCGCTCGCGTCCTCGATCTCTACTGCGGTACGGGCGCGCTGGCCATCGAGGCTCTATCGAGGGGGGCTGCTGAGGCGACGCTGGTCGACACTCACCCCGCCGCGGCGCGGCGCAACCTGGAGGCGCTCGAGCTGACCGATCGAGCAGTCGCGGTTCGGGCCGACGCCGCGCGCTTCCTGCGCCGCGCGGAGGAGGGGACTTACGATCTCGTCCTCTGCGACCCTCCATATAGACTCGCCGACCGCTTGGCGGCCGAGCTGGATCCAGCCATACGAGGTGCCCTGGCGGAGTCAGGCAGAGTGATGATCGAATCCTCCCCCGACAAACCCCTGCAAATGGAGCTGCCGGTGCTCACCGAGCGCACTTACGGTGACACCCTGATTCGGATTTACGGGAGCGATCGATGAGCGTCGACGGAAGGATCGCGGTCTGCCCGGGCAGCTACGACCCGGTCACCAATGGCCACGTCGACATCATCACCCGCACCTCGCGGGTGTTCGAGCGCGTGGTGGTGGGGGTGGTCAACCAGCCGGTTCGCAAGCAGCAGACGCTGTTCACGGCGGAGGAGCGCAAGGCGTTCATCGATGACGCGATCGCCGATCTCGACAACGTCGAGGTCAAGGTCATGTCCAACCTGCTGGTGGAATTCGCAAGGGAGAACGGCGCGAGCGCGATCATCAAGGGGCTGCGCGCGATCTCGGACTTCGAGTACGAGTTCGAGATGAATCAGCTCAACCGGAAGCTCGCCGCCGACATCGAGAGCATGTACATCTTCGCCTCCGCGAACTACAGCTTTCTCTCCTCCACGGGTGTCAAGGAGATCGCGACCTTCGGGGGAGATGTCGGCGATCTGGTGCCCGCTCCGGTTGCAAAGGCGCTTGCGGAACGACTAGCTCGCTGATCCGTCGTGCGTGGGGGGTGGGCAGGAGCTTGCAATCCGGCCCAGAAAGGCAACCCGGGACCGGTCGGATGGTCCGATGCGTAAGCTTTAGCGACTGCAAATGGACGTTCTAGTACTCATCGACAAGCTCGACGATCTGGTCCACAACGCGCGGCCGGTGCCGCTCACGGATCAGGTGCGCGTTGACCGCGAGGAGATCTACGACCTCCTCGACCAGATGCGCGCCACGATCCCCGAGGAGATCAAGCAGGCTCGCTGGATCGTCAAGGAGCGCCAGGAGATGCTCGCCGAGGCGAAGCGCGAGGCCGAGCGGATCGTCAAGGAGGCCCGCGAGCAGCAGGCCCGCCTCGTCGCGAACGAGGAGATCACCCGCCAGGCCGAGCGCGCCGCAGAGGAGATCGTCGAGGAGGCCCGCGAGCGCGAGCGGGAGATCCGCCTCGGCGCCGAGGACTACGCGGACGACATCCTCTCGACCCTCGAGGTCAACCTCCAGAAGTTCCTGCAGGCAGTGCAGCGAGGCCGCGACCGGCTCCAGGGCCGCGAGCGCGAGCCCTCCGAGATCGGTTAGTCGGCGACTGGCCTAACCGGGGGGGCGCCCGCGGCCGGGGGCAGGCGCATCGCCGCCAGCTCGTTCCTGAGCGCGGTGTCCGGAACGCGGATCGGCCCGCGCGTCGGACGATCGAGATCGCAGGTGACGTAGAGCAGCATCGTCACGAGCACCGCCGCGAGGAAGACGGCGACGACGCCGCGGCCGACGATCGCGAGGTAGGCGGCGAGCAGGCCCAGCGCCAGCGCCGCGCCGACGACCTCGAGGAACAGGACCGCGTTCGGGACCCGGTTGTTGAGTGCCGCGACGCGGGTCTCCTGTGCGTCGATCATCTCGTTGAGCGTTTCCTCGTAGAGCCGAGGTGCGCTCGCGAGGGGCTCGAGGGCGAGCGCCTGACCGTTCCGGGCCCAGAGCCGGCGCTGGAGCCGGTCCTCGGTCGCTGCCGCGTCCGTCTCCTGGCTGCTGCCGGGCACATAGTCAGAGAGGCGGATGGCGCTCTCCGTGTAGCGGACGAGAAGCCCGAGCGAGCGGCTGCGCTCGGGCTCGCTCAGGGTCTGGGCCCGCAGATAGGTCGTCCCGATCGCGTTCGCCTCATCCACTATCGCCGCCCGCCGGTCTTCGTAGCGGGAAACGGCCAGCGAGAGGCCGAAGGCAAGTATCAGCCCCACGACGCCGAGCAGCGCCGCCTGCAGGACCCCGAAGGGCTCGCTGAGGCTTTCCGAGAGGTGGCGGACGCGGCGTCCCAGAAAGGCGCCGAGCGCCGTTGCCCCGAGGACGACTACCGCGAGCGACAGCGCGAGCTCGAGGCTGCTGAGGTCGAAGAAGAAGATGAGGGAGCGGAAGCTAGGCGGCTATCCGGACACAAATAGGCTCCTCCGATGGATCTGGAGCGGTTGGCGACCGGGATCGGCGAGGTTCTCGAGGGGCGCGGGATCGATGCCGGCGGGCTTCGACTGACCCCCATTCCAGGCGGGGCGTCGCGCGAGACCTGGCTGGCCGAGAGCGACGCCGGTCGCTGGGTTCTTCGCCGTGACCCACGGGGCTCGGTCTCCCTGGTCCCGATGGAGGACGAGTTCGCCCTGATTCGCGCCGCCGCAGACGCCGGCGTGGTAGTGCCGGCGCCGCTCGCCTTCGAGCCCGAGGGTGGCCGGTTCGGGTCGCCGGGCCTGCTGATGGCGCACGTCGAGGGGACCTCCGTGGCGCCGCGCATCCTGAGAAAGGCCGAGTTCGAGAACGCCCGCGCCAATCTCCCGGGCCAGCTCGCCGAATCGCTCGCCCGGATTCACGCCATCGAGACGGCTGAGTTGGACGGTGTGGTTCCGGCGCCGGCCTCGGACCCGGCCGTCGCCCAGATCGAGGAGTGGGAGCGCCAGCTCGACGAGATCGGTGAGCCGCTGCCCGCCGTCGAGCTCGGCTTGCGCTGGCTGCGGGCCAACGCTCCCGAGCCGGCGGAGCCGCGGCTCGTGCACGGCGACTTCCGCCTCGGCAACTTCATCGTCGACGAGGAGGGCCTCGCCGCCGTCATCGACTGGGAGCTCGCCCACCTGGGGGACCCGGCCGAGGACATCGGCTGGCTCTGCATCCGCTCCTGGCGTTTCGGCAACGACGATCTGCCGGTGGCCGGCGTGGGGCAGCTCGACGACTTCATCGCCGCGTACGAGGCGGCCGGTGGCGCGCCCGTCGACCGCGACCGGGTCCGCTACTGGGAGGTGTTCGGCAACGCCAAGTGGGCGATCATCTGCGCCCGCCAAGCCCATGACCACCTGACCGGAGTCCGTCGCAGCCACGAGCTCGCCTCGCTCGGCCGCCGCGTCTGCGAGCCGGAGTGGGACCTGTTGGAGCTGGTGCGCGTGATGCAGGACCGACCCGACCGCCCCCGAGCTGCTCGAGTCGGTGGCCGAGTACCTGTTCGGCGAATTGCGCCCGGAGGTCCCGCGCGAGCAGCGCTTCAAGGTGCTGGTCGCCGCCAACGTCTGCGCCGTCGTCGCCCGCGAGCTCAGGGCGGGGGAGGAGCCTGACCGGCGAGGACCTCGCCCTGTTCACCGAGCTGCTCGGCGAGGAGGCCGGGGACGTCCACGCCGCCGCCGCGGAGCTTTCGCGCAGGCTGCGGGCCGGCGAGCTGGACGACCGCGTCGATGAGCTGGTCCCCCGGCTCGAGGAGCACGTGCGGCGCAAGCTCGAGGTCGCCCGTCCGGGCTATCCGGAGGCCGGCGACTAGGGTTCGACCCCTCACGAGGGAAAGGAGCGGTCATGTCCGAGAGGTGGTTCTCCGACGAGGAGCTGCGAGAGATGTCGCGTCCGACGATGGACTGCGCAACCGAGGCGATCGACCGCGGCGATCTCGAGGAGGCGAAGAGCCTCTGCGAGCGCGAGAAGCACGAATCCCAGTTCATGCACGACATGCTGGTCGACGGCATGGCCGGGTTGATCTCGTTCGTCAAGGAGAGGCTTGGTGACGAGGGGGTGCGCGAAGCGTGGGAGTGGAGCCTCGAGCGCAGCTGGAAGCAGAGTGTCGAGAAGATCGACGCCGCCGACCGCAAGGCGATCGCACAGGCCCTGGCCGCCACCTGGCGCGGCCACTCGACCGGTGGGGTCGGGCCGAACCCCGGCGCCTTCGAGATCGCCGAGGACGACGAGAAGCTGACCTTCACGATGAACCCCTGCGGCTCGGGCCAGCGGCTCTGGCGCAACGGCCGCTACGGCCCCGAGGGCTGGGGAGTCACCGACTCTGCGCACGACTGGAGCTATGGGCGTGAGGGCTTCCCCCTCTACTGCACTCACTGCGCCTTCATGAACGAGCTCGGCCCGATCAACTGGATCGGGTACCCGGTCTATCCCTCCGATCCGCCCGAGGACTTCGATCGCGACCCCTGCACCTGGCACTGGTACAAGGACCCGGCGGACATCCCGGAGCGCCACTGGAAGCGCTACGGGCGGGAGCGAAGCCTTCCCGGCTAGTCCCGGCCCTCGGATCCCAGGGTGAAGGTGTTGAGCCCGGCGCCCCCGTCGACGGCGAGCTCCTGGCCGGTCACCTGCGCGGCCTCCTCGGAACAGAGATAGGACACCGAGGCCGCGATCTCCGCCGGCCCGACCATGCGGCCCGAGGGGAGGAGCGGCATCAGGCGCTCGAGCACCTCGTCCGGCATCGCCCTCACCTTCTCGGTCGCCACCATCCCCGGCAGCACCGCGTTCGCGGTGATCCCGCGGTGGACGTTCTCCGCGGCGAGCGTCTTCACCATGCCGAGCAGCCCCGCCTTCGAGGCGGAGTAGGCGACCTGCCCGCGCAGGCCGGTCTTCGCGGCGCCGGATGAGATCGCGACGATCCTGCCCCAGCCCCGCTCGCGCATCCCAGGGAGGCAGGCCTGGACCGCGCGAAAGGCGCCGGTCAGGTTGACGTCGATGTCGCGGCACCACTGCTCCGGGCGTCATCCGGTGGGCCGGCGCGATCGTGTCCGTGATCGCCGCGTTGGAGACGCAGACGTCGATTCCGTCGAGGTCGGGAAGCTCGTCGCCGAGCCCAGGTCGACCTGGAGGTCACAGCCCTCGGCACGATCGAGCGTCGTCACCTGGAGCCCGTCGGCTTGCAGCCTCTCGGCGATGGCGGCGCCGATCCCGCCGGCCGCCCCGGTGACGAGCGCGCGGCGCGGCTCGGGAGCCGGATTCATGACAGATCGGTCTGGTGGCTACCGGCCCGGCCGGCGTCGGTCTTCTCGTAGAAGCGCCCGAGCAGCTCGGTCGTCTCCTTCGGGTCCGCGCAGCTGTAGGCGTTCCAGGCCTCGTTGCGGAGCTGCTCGTCGAGGGTCTTGCCGACCGTGTCGAGGATCGTCTGCTTCGCCGAGCGCACGGCACGCTGGGAGTTCCGCAGGATCTGCTTGGCGACCCCCTCGGCCTCCTCCATCAAGCTCTCGTGCGGGACGACCTTGGAGACGAGGTTGCACTGCAGCGCCCGCTGAGCGTCGATCGGCTCGGCGGTGAGCAGCATCTCCAGGGCGATGCCCGTGCCGCAGGTGTTGACCAGCCGCACGATGCCGCCGTCGCCGTGGTGGAAGCCGCGGCGGGCCTCGAACGAGCCGAACATGGCCCGGTCCGACGCGATCCGGATGTCGCAGGCGAGCGCAGTCTCGAGGCCGCCCGCCAGGGCCCAGCCGTTGATCGCGCCGATGATCGGCTTGTAGATGCGGTGCTGGCCGCGGGTGAAGCCGTTGAGCCCGAGCTCGACGATCTCGCGAATGTCGGTCGCGTCGCCGTCGGCGACGATCGGTGGGATGTACTCCTTCAGGTCAGCCCCGGCGCAGAAGGCGTCGCCGGCGCCGGTGAGGATGGCGACGTCGACGGAGTCGTCCTCGTCGAAGTCGGCCCAGGCCGCGATCATCGCCCTGTGGACCTCGGGGCTGACGGCGTTCCGCGCCTCCGGGCGGTTGATCGTCACGTAGGCGATCCGGTCGCGCTTCTCGTAGAGGACGACGCCCTCATCGGCTGACGGCGGCGGCCCTGGCCGCTCCGGGTTGTGGTGGGTCATCTCGCTCCTCTCTCGTTGTGCAAGGGTGCTGCGCAGGCGAAGCCGAGCAGCAACCCGCTTAGTAAGTCGCTCTGACGACCGCCAGGTCGTCCGCGGTCCAGGTGATCTCGCCGCCACACCATTCCGCGAGCTCCTCCGCGGTGTCGGGGAAGTCGAAGCCGGGCTCGATCGGCGTGACCTGCCTCTCGGCCTTGACGACGTCGCCGATCACCAGCGCCCGCGACTGCTCGCGCACCCGCCTGAAGAGCGTCCGCTTGGCGTCGTCCTGCAGGTGGTGCACCGAGAGGACGGAGATGACGAGGTCCCAGGGACCGTCGGGCAGGGGATCCTCCATGCGAGCGAGCTGGACGTCGTCGTACTCCTCTCGCAGCCGGTAGACCATGTTCGAGTCCGAGTCGAGTCCGATCACCCAGGCGTCCGGGTAGGCCTCGAGCAGGACGCGGGTGGTCTCACCGGTGCCCATCCCGAGCTCGAGGACGCGGTCCGGGGCGAAGGGGATCGCCTCGATCGCCGCCCGCTGAAGCTCGTCGTAGCGCGGGACCTCGGCCCGGATCTCCTCCAGGTAGGTCTCGGGATTCCAGTGGAATTGGGCGCACACGTCGGCTCGGTACCCTCGGGGCGAGTGTATGCGGAAGGCGGAATCGTCGATCTCGAGCGCCTCGCGCTGTCCTCGGGGCAGGCTCGCGCGCTCGATCTCGAGGTCGAGCTCGAGCCGATCGAGCTCGGCGGCGAGAGCTATGTCCCGGCCGGCGGAGGCTCGGAGGCGCGTCTCGACGTCTCCCGGACCAGCACCGGCTATGCGCTTCGACTCAGGTTCACCAGCGAGCTGACCGGCCCGTGCGTTCGCTGCCTGGAGCCGGGCACGAACCTGATGGAGGTCGACGCGCGCGAGGTCGACCAGCCGCCGACCCGAGACGAGGAGCTGCGCAGCCCATACGTCTCCGACGGCAACCTGGACGTCGAGCGATGGGCGAACGACGCGCTCGTCCTCGCGTTTCCGGCGCAGCCGCTCTGCCGGGAGGACTGCGCCGGTCTCTGCGCGGTCTGCGGCGAGTCGCTGAACGACGCGGACCCCGAGGCGCACCGCCACTCCCAGGCTGGCGATCCGCGGATGGCGAAGCTGCGTGACCTGAAGTTGGAGTAGGGGCCGCTATCCTCCGCCGCCGTATGGCGGTCCCCAAGAAGAGACAGTCGAGGACGCGGCGCGACAAGCGGCGCGCTCAGCACAAGGTCTCGGCCCCACGGCTGAACGAGTGCCCGCGCTGCCACAGCCCGCGCCTGCCGCATCGCGTCTGCCCGACCTGCGGCACGTACGCGGGGCGTGAGGTGATCCGCCACGAGGTCCCCGAGGCCACGCCGCAGGCCGAGCAGCCCTCGCCGCAGGACTAACCGCGCATGACCCTGCCGGTCGCGCTCGACGCGTACGGGGCGGACGGGGGGCCCGAGCTCGTGCTGACGGGCGCCAGCCTGGCCGCCGCCGACGGCATCGCGGTTCGCGTCTTCGGTCCGTCCTCGCTCGATTCCTCAGAACGTGTCGAGGTCGACGCGACCACCGATTGGATCGGGAACGAGGCAGAGCCGGTCGCGGCGGTGCGCTCCACGCCGGAGGCTTCGGTCGTCCGAGCCGCGGCCGCTGTCGCCGAGGGGCGCTGCAGCGCGCTGGTCAGCGCCGGCTCCACCGGCGCGACGATGACCGCCGCCCTGTTCGCGCTGAAGCGCGCCCAGGGAGTTCACCGGCCGGCGCTCGCCGTCCAGATTCCGGTGCCGGGGCGGGAGGGACCGCCGCTCGTCTTCCTCGACGCCGGCGCCAACACCGACGTCCGGCCCCAGCACCTGATCCAGTTCGCCTTTCTCGGCTCGGCCTTCTGCACGGCCGTGCTCGGCGTGGAGAGCCCGCGCGTCGCCCTGCTCTCGGTCGGCGAGGAGCAGAAGAAGGGGCGAGTCGACGTGGTCGAGGCCCACGAGGCCCTCACCGGCGCCGCCGGGTTGCGCTTCATCGGAAACCTCGAGGGACGCGACCTGCTCGGGGACGAGGCGGACGTGGTGGTGACCGACGGCTTCACCGGCAACGTCACCCTGAAGACGGTGGAGGGCACCTCCAAGGCGGTCGCGGACGCGGTGCGTGCCGCCGCTCGCTCTGGGCCGCTCGCCTCGGCCGGTGGACTGCTCCTGCGCCCGGCCCTCGGCGGGCTGCGCCGGAGCATGGATCCCAACTCGGTCGGCGGGGCGATCCTGCTCGGCCTCCGGGGCGTGGCGGTGGTCGCACATGGCAGCTCCACGCCCGAGGGAATCGCGAACGCGGTCAGGCTCGCCGACCGTGCGGTCGCCGAGCGCGCGGTGGAACGGACGGCCGAGCTGCTGGCGGCGTCCGGCGCGACCCGCGATGCCCTCCGGGAGGAGCCTTCCGGAACGGCTGAGCGATAGGCCATAATCGCCGCAATGGAACGCGAAGAGGTCATGACACTCGTGCGGAGCCACCTGAGCACCGAGCTCGAGGTGGCGCCGGAGAAGATCCAGCTCGAGACCAGGTTCCGGGAGGACCTCGACGCCGACTCGCTCGACCTCTACGAGCTGGTCATGGAGCTGGAGGACCGCTACGGGATCCGCGTCAGCGAGGAGGAGGCCGCCGAGATCGCGACCGTCGGGGACGCCGTCGACTTCGTCTGCGCCAGGGTTCCCGCGGGTTAGGGGGAAGAGGCGATCTGATGCAATGACACCTCCAGCCGCCTCCCTGGCGGAGCTGTTCGCGGACACTCCCGAAGAGCTGCGCCGGCAGGCACTCTCCCACTCATCCTGGGTCGACAAGCGAACCCAGTCCTACGGAAGGCTCGCGTTCCTGGGGGACAGCGTTCTCGGCCTGTCCGTAGCCACGCTTCTCTTCGAGGACCACCCCGGGGCCGACATCGGCGAGCTCACCAAGATCCTCAACCAGGCCGTCAGCGGCCGCGCCTGCGCGGAGGTCGCTCGCAGGCTCCAGCTCCCCGAGATGCTCACCGGGGAGGCGCCGGACGATGGGGACGGGCTGCCGGTCGACACGCTGCTGGCCTCGGAGCGCACCCTCGCCTCGGTCTGCGAGGCGGTGATCGGCGCCTGCTACATGGCCCACGGGTTCGAGCGAACCTCGGAGGCGGTCGTCGATGCGTTCGCCGACGAGGTTGAGCAGGCCACGCAGGAGCGCATGGACTTCAAGTCGGAGCTCCAGGAGCGACTGGCCCGCGACGGGGAGACCGTCAGCTACGAGGTCGCCAGCGAGGACGGGCCCCCGCACGACCGCCGCTTCGAGATCCGGGCGACCGTGGGCGGCGACGAGATCGGCATCGGCTCCGGCAGAAGCAAGAAGGCAGCCGAGCAGGCCGCCGCGCGAGCGCGCCCTCGAGAAACTGCGCACCTAGAAGCCGCGGTTGCGTCCGGGCGACGCGCGAGCATCAGCCTTCCTGCGACCCTTGCGACTGCGATGTATCTGAAAGCCATCAACCTGAAGGGCTTCAAGTCCTTCCCCGACCGCACCCGGCTGACCTTCTCGCCGGGCGTCAGCGTGATCGTGGGCCCGAACGGCTCGGGCAAGTCCAACATCACCGACGCGGTGCTCTGGGCTCTGGGCGAGCAGAGCCCCTCCGCGATCCGCGGCCAGCAGATGCGCGACGTGATCTTCGCCGGCGGCAACGGCCAGTCCGCCCGCCGCTTCGCCGAGGTCGAGGTGGTGATCGACAACTCCGAGGGGCGCGCCGCCAGCGAGTTCTCGGAGATCTCGATCTCGCGGCGCATCGAGCGCAACGGCGACGGCGAGTACCGCCTGAACGGCGCCCGCTGCCGCCTCGTCGATGTCGTCGAGGCCCTCTCCGACACCAACATGGGGCGAGAGGCGCACTCTGTGATCAGCCAGGGCAAGGTGGAGGAGATCGTCAGCTCCAAGCCGAGGGACCGGCGCATGCTGATCGAGGAGGCCGCCGGGCTCGGCAAGCACCGCAAGCGCCGCCACAGCGCACAGCTCAAGCTCGACCGGACCCGCGACAACCTCGAGCGTGCCCACGACGTCGAGCGCGAGGCCCGCTCGCATCTGCGGCCGCTGAAGCGCCAGGCCGAGGCGGCGGAGCGGACCGCGAAGCTGCTCCGCCAGTCGAGCGAGCTGCGGTCCCAGATCGTCGCCGACGACCTGCGCGCCCAGGAGGCGCAGCTGACCGCGGCTGAGGCGAAGCTCGCGGAGGTTCGTGCCACCAGGGACTCCGTCGAGAGCCGCTTCGAGGCGGTGCGCACCAGGCGAACCGAGATCGAGGAGCGGATAGCGGCGGGTGAGGAGGGCCGTCGCCGGCACGGCGAGCGGCTCGCCGAGGCGCGGGCCGCGATCGAGCGGGTCCGGGCGCGAGCGGAGGCGCTCGACGTTGCCGAGCGCGACCTGCGCGGCGCCCTCGGAGAGCGCCAGCTGCGGCTGGACGCGCTCGATGAGGAGCCGGATGAGACAAGCGGAGCGGCTCGGATCGCCGAGCTGGAGGCTGAGCTGGCAAAGCTCGACGAGGATTCCTCCGAGGAGGGTGCACGCCTGCGACGCGAGGCCGAAGAGGCCGAGCGCCGGCGCGTCGAGGCCACCAGGGCGCTCGAGCCGCTGGAGCAAGCCGAGGAGGAGATCGGCGCCGCCCTGCGGCAGGCAGCCCAGATGCACGAGCGTGCCCGCGCGGAGGCCCAGAAGGCCTCCGAGCGGCGTGCCGCACTGGCGGGCCAGCTGTCCGCCGTCGAGGCCAAGCTCGCGGCCGCCGCGGTGGAGGGCGAGCACGAGGCCCTCGCCGGGATGCTCGAGACCGGGTCGGGACTGGAGCGCGCCGTGTCGGCCGTCCTCGGCGAGCGACTCCGGGCCTCGATCGTCGGTTCGGTGAGCGAGGGACAGCAGCGGCTCGCCGACGCAGAGGGTGCCGCCAGGGCGTTGATCTCATCCGGGCCCACCCGGTCGCCCTCCGAGACGCCCAAGGACGGCGCGCGCCGGCTGCTCGACCTGATCGAGGCGCGCGGCGACGCGGCGCCGATCACCGCGCGTCTGCTGGCCGACGCCTGGCTGGTCGACGAGCTCGACGGCCTGGCGGAGGGCTTCACCGGCGTCGCCGTCACCGTCGACGGGGAGTGCTTCGACGCGGCGGCCGGCGAGATCCGTCGCCTGCCGCGGGAGGGCACCGACCCGGCCCTGGCCGCCCGGTCCGAGCGCGAGGAGCTCGCCTCCCGCCTCGCCCAGCGCGAGCAGACCGAGGAGCGGTGCAGGAACGACCTGGAGCGGGGGGAGACGGCCTTGGCCGAAGCCCGCGGCCGCGAGGAGGAATCGCAGCGTGCCCTGAGGGACGCGCGCCGGGCACTGGACGAGGCCGCCGAGGAGGCGAGCCGGACGGGCTGGCTCGCGGAGCGTCACGCCGAGCGCGAGGGGGACGGGTCGGGCTCGGCGATCCAGCGCGCCAAGCTCGAGGCCGAGCTGGCGGCGGAGCGCCGCCACGCCGAGAGCGCCGAGCGAGCCCAGCAGAAGCGCCTTCGCGATCGCCAGGAGCTCGAGCGCCGGATCAAGCTGGAGAGCGAGACGCTGCCCGCCCTGGGCAGGGCCCGGGACGCGCTTCGCCGCCTGGCCGACGGGCTGGAGCGGCGCGCGGAGAAGCTGGCGGCCGCCGAGGAGGAGGATGGCGGCGACGTCGCCGCCGAGCTCCGGGAGTGCTCGCAACAGGAGTTCGGGCTCCAGGCGGAGCTGCGCGAGGCCAGCGAGGCGATGACCGTGGCGGAGGTCGAGGCGACCCAGCTGCGCGGCCACCGCGATGAGAGCTCAGCCGAGCTTCAGCGGCTGGCGGCGGCCCTGGGCGAGGAGCTGGGCGCGGCGACCGAGGCGCTCGAGGACGAGGAGCGCGAGAGGATCGAGACCCGGCTGACCAAGCTGGAGCGCAACCGCGAGCAGATCGGGCCGGTCAACCCTCTGGCCGAGCATGAGTACGCGGAGGCGCGCGAGCACCTCACGGACCTATCCGGGCAGCGCAAGGACCTGGAGAAGGCGATCTCCGAGCTGCGCGCGCTGATCCGGCGCACCGACAGGGAGATCGCCGCCGCTTTCGAGGAGACCTTCGAGGCCACCGCCCGTGGCTTCGAGGAGATGGTGGCCGAGCTCTTCCCCGGGGGCAGCGGCCGCCTGCGCCGGGTGAACGTCGGGCCCCGGCCGTTCGCAGGCCAGGCGCCGGTGGGTGACGAGGAGAGCGAGGGGGCGGACTCCGACGAAGAGCTCGCCCCTCCGGATGAGGACGGGGGCGTCGAGATCGAGGTGACTCCCGCGGGGAAGTCGACTCGCCGGCTGTCATTACTGTCGGGTGGCGAGAAGTCGCTGGTCGCATTGGCGTTCGTCTTCGCGGTGCTGATGGCGCGGCCGTGCCCCTTCTACATCCTCGACGAGGTCGAGGCCGCGCTCGACGACATCAACATCGACCGCTTCCTGCGCCTCGTCCGCCGCTTCTCCGAGCGCTCGCAGTTCATCGTCGTCACCCACCAGAAGCGCACGATGGACGCCGCCGACATCCTCTACGGCGTCAGCATGGGCGGCGACGGCGTCACCAAGGTGGTCTCGCGCAAGCTTCCGCGCGACGAGCTCGGTACTGGTGTGGAGCCCCCCGAGGCCAGGGCCGCCGAAGCCGCGTAGTTAGTCTCGCCGACGATGACGAGCTGGCGAGAGGCATTTGACCTCGGTGATCGCGAGGTCCCGGAAGCCGAGCAGGAGGAGGAGCGCTCGGGCGTCTTCCGCCGGCTGCGCGAGGGGCTGACGCGCAGTCGGCAGGCGCTGACCGCCGAGCTCTCGTCGAGCTTCACGGGGCGGATCGACGAGTCGACCTGGGAGCACCTCGAGGAGGCGCTGATCCTGGCCGACGTCGGGGCTCCCACCACCGCGGCGGTCGTCCGGCGGCTCGAGGACGAGGTCGAGGCCGGGGAGGTCGCCGGGGGCGAGGCGCTCCGCGAGCGCCTGATCGCCCTGCTCGCCGAGACCGCATCCCCCGGGGGCGACGACTCGGCTCGCATCCGCCTGCCCGATCGGCCATCCGTCCTGATGGTGGTCGGGGTGAACGGCACAGGCAAGACCACGACGATCGGCAAGATCGCCTGGCACCTCCAGAAGGAGCTCGGACTGGACGTGATCGTCGCGGCCGCCGACACCTACCGGGCCGCCGCCGTCAACCAGCTCGCGGAGTGGGCGGACCGGGCGGGGACCCAGATCGTCCGGGGCACGGAGGGAGGCGATCCGGGCGCGGTGGCATTCGACGGCGTCGCCGCGGGGCAGGCGCGCGGGGCGGATGTGGTGATCTGCGACACGGCGGGACGGCTCCACACCCACGGCAACCTGATGGAGGAGCTCACCAAGGTCCGCCGGGTGATCGCCAAGCAGATCCCGGAGGCACCGCACGAGACGCTGGTGGTGATCGACGCGACCACCGGCCAGAACGGGGTCCGCCAGGCCCAGGAGTTCGCCAAGTCGGTCGAGGTGACCGGTGCCGTGCTCACCAAGCTCGACGGCAGCGCCAAGGGCGGGGTCGCCCTGGCGATCGCGTCGGAGCTCGGCATCCCGGTGAAGCTGATCGGGATCGGGGAGTCACTCGAGGACCTGCGGCCCTTCGACGCGGAGCAGTTCGCGCGCGCTCTGATCGAGGAATAGGGCGCCTGAGTCCACCGGCGTTACCGCCCCTGCAACGACGCTCGCAGTTCGATTCGACAATCCGGGCAGGCTGGGGTCGTGCCTGCGGGAGGCACCAAGATGCTCGTCCTGCTTGGGGCGGTCATAGGGGGCCTCCTTGCCATGCCCGCAACCGCCAGCGCCGCCAGCGCCGATATCGCCGCGCTCCAGGTTGCGATGACCGGAGTCGGCCTCTATCCGCATCCGGTGGACGGGATCAGCGGGCCCTGGACGCAGGGGGCTGTCCGCACCTTCCAGTCCCAGCACGGCCTGGCGGCGGACGGGATCGCCGGCCCCAAGACCCGCGCGGCGCTCGGGAGGCGCGGCAAGCCCAAGCTGGGAGCGCGGCCGATGCGGGAGGGCAAGCGCGGCTGGGACATCGCGGCGCTCCAGTTCCTGCTCCATGAGCGGGGCTTCGAACCGGGCGGCTTCGACGGTGGCTTCGGGTCGAACACGCTGAACGCCGTACGCCGCTACCAGGCGGCGGCGAGCCTCGGCGTCGACGGCGTGGCCGGCCCGAGCACGGTGAACGCTCTGCGGAGCGGCCCGGTCGTCACCTCCGGCGGCCCTGCCGGGCCCGTTCGCTTCTTCCGGCCCGTGCCGGGGGCGGTCGGCGACGGCTTCGGCTGGATCCCTCCAGGGCGCTTGCACACCGGGCTGGACTTCCCTGAGCCGATGGGGACTCCAATCCATGCGGGTGGCGTCGGCGTCGTCTCGTTTGCGGGCTTCAATACGGGTGGCTACGGCAACCTCGTCGTCATCAGCCACCGGCTGGGCTTCGAGAGCTGGTACGCGCACCATGTCGCGGATCGCGGCCTCGGTCGGCCAGTCGGTCTCCGGCGGGCAGACGATCGGCTACGTGGGATCCACCGGGCATTCGACGGGCCCTCACCTGCATTTCGAGGTGCGTCACTTCGGAACCCCGGTCGACCCGACCCCGTATCTGCTGGGCTACCGGTCGGTCACCGCCCTCCGGGCCGGAGCACACCGATCCAAGCGGCGACGCAAGTGCCGCCCGAATGCCGATGCGCGCGGCCGCAGGGCCGACCCGCTGACCGCGCGCCTCGACCGCTGCCCCTGAGGCCGAGCCCCTAAGCTCACTCGTTGATGTTCGACCAGCTCTCAGAGCGCCTTCAGGGCGTGCTCTCGGACGTTCGCTCGCGGGGAAAGCTCTCCGACGACGACGTCGACAAGGCCCTCCGCGAGGTGCGGCTCGCCCTGCTCGAGGCCGACGTCAACTTCAAGGTCGTCAAGGACTTCACCGCCTCGCTGCGAGAGCGCCTGGCCGGGGAGGAGGTCTCCGAGGCGCTCAACCCCGGCCAGACGGTGGTCAAGGCCGTCAACGACGAGCTCGCCGCGCTGATGGGCGGCGCCGGCCGCGACCTGGTCTTCGCACCCTCATCATCGGACCCCACAAAACCCGGGTCCGGATTAACGGTGGTGCTGATGGCCGGCCTGCAGGGCTCGGGCAAGACGACGGCCTGCGCGAAGCTGGCGAAGCTCCTGGCCAAGGGCAATCGGAGCGTCGCCCTTGCCGCCTGCGACCTGCAGCGACCCGCGGCCGTGGAGCAGCTCGAGAAGCTCGGCGCCCAGGCCAACGCCCACGTCTACTCCCAGCCAGGCGAGGCCGACCCCGTCAAGGTGGCGGGCTGGGCGCGGGAGCAGGCTGTCAGCGAGAACCGCGACGTGCTGATCGTCGACACCGCCGGCCGCCTGCACGTGGACGAGGAGCTGATGGACGAGCTGGCTCGGGTGCGGAAGGTGGTCAAGCCGCACGACGTGCTCCTGGTCGTCGACGCGATGACCGGCCAGGACGCGGTCAACGTCGCGGAGAGCTTCGCCGAGACAGCTGACTTCGACGGGGTCGTGATCACCAAGCTCGACGGCGACGCGCGTGGCGGCGCCGCGCTCTCTGTCCGCGCCGTCACCGGCAAGCCGATCATGTACGCCTCGACGGGAGAGAAGCTCGATGAGCTGGAGCGCTTCCATCCCGACCGGATGGCGGGCCGGATCCTCGGTATGGGCGACGTCATGTCGCTGATCGAGAAGACCCAGGACGAGTTCGATGAGGACCAGGCCGCGGACCTCGAGCGCAAGATCCGCAAGCAGCAGTTCACCCTCGACGACTTCCTGAAGCAGATGAAGCAGGTCCGCAGCATGGGGCCGCTCGGCAACCTGATGAAGATGGTGCCCGGGATGGGCAAGGCGATGCAGGGAATGGGGCAGGTCGACGAGCGCGAGCTCGACCGGCTCGAGGCGATCATCCAGTCGATGACGCCCTATGAGCGCTCCCATCCGACGGAGATCAACGGCTCGCGCCGCAAGCGGATCGCCACCGGATCCGGCACCACCGTCCAGGCGGTCAACCGCCTCGTCAAGCAGTTCGGCCAGATGAACAAGCTGATGAAGCAGATGTCAGAGGGCAAGATGCCCGACCCGCAGCAACTGATGCGGGGGATGCGCTGACTGCGGGCAACCTCTAACCTCCGCCGCCGCATGTCCGTGAGAATCAGACTTCGCAGGGTCGGGAGCAAGAAGAACCCGATCTGGAGGGTTGTGGTCGCCGACCAGCGCTCGCCGCGGGACGGCCGCACGATCGAGACGATCGGCCAGTACAACCCGCAGACGGACCCGTCGCTGATCGTGATCGATCCCGAGCGCGCACAGCACTGGCTCGAGAAGGGCGCCCAGCCCACCCGCACGGTGGCGACGCTGCTCCGCACCCAGGGGATCCAGGCGACCGGCCGCTAGGCGGCCGGGTCGGGCGTTCCGTGCGCACGCTGCTCGAGTTCCTGGCGCGCTCCCTGGTCGAGGACCCCGACGCGGTCCAGGTGACCGAGGTCGAGGAGATCGACGGCGAGGTCGTGCTCGAGCTCGAGGTGGCCGACGACGACCTCGGCCGGGTGATCGGACGCGGCGGCCGCGTCGCCAACGCGCTGCGCTCCGTGATGAAGGCCGCTGCGACCCGTGAGGAGAAGCGCGTGGTCGTCGACATCCTTGACTGACCCCCGGGGTCAGCCCCCATGGTGATCGACGTCTTCACGCTCTTCCCGGAGCACTTCGACTGGTTCCGGGGCCAGCGCCACGTCTCGAACGCGCTGGCGGGCGGGACCGAGCTCAGGTTCCGGAACTACCGCGAGACGACGCCGCTGGGCGCCGGCCAGGTGGATGACTCGCCATACGGCGGGGGCGCCGGCATGGTGATGCGCGTGGACGTCGTCGACGCGGCGCTCGAGGCCGCGTACGGATCCCATCGCGACGGCGTTCGCAAGATCGCGCTGGCGCCCTCCGGCCGCCTCCTCGATGAGTCGCTCGCCGCCGAGCTCGCGATGGAGTCGCACCTCGCCCTGCTCTCCGGCCGCTATGAGGGGTTCGACGAGCGTGTGGTGGAGCACCTCGCGGACGAGTCCATCTCGATCGGCCGCTACGTCCTCTCAGGCGGCGAGCTGCCCGCGATGGTGGTCGCCGACTCGATCCTGCGCAAGCTGCCGGGGGCCCTCGGCGATGCGGAGAGCGCGGTAGAGGAGTCATACAGCGCGGCGCTCGAAGGCGCGCCCGAGTATCCGCACTACACGCGTCCCGCCACCTATCGAGGCTGGGAGGTTCCAGAGGTCCTGCTCTCGGGCAACCACGCCCTGGTCCGGGAGTGGCGGTTGCAGCAATCCCGCCGCCGAGCGGACTGAAGCTTCTCCGCTAACCTTCCGCGTCGCGCACGCGCCTTCGGCACGTGCTTTTTTAAGTTCCCCGCCGATCATCCTCATGCGATGAGCACAGTCATCGAAAGCCTCGAGAAGCGAGACCTGAAACAGCGCCCCAGGTTCGGCGCCGGCGATCGCGTGCGCGTCCACTTCCAGGTCATCGAGGGGAACCGCCGGCGGACCCAGGTCTTCGAGGGCATCGTGATCAAGCGCCAGGGCAGCGGCGCCCGCGAGACCTTCACCGTGCGGAAGCAGTCGTTCGGCGTGGGCGTCGAGCGGACCTTCCCGCTGCACTCGCCCAAGATCGAGAAGCTCGAGGTCGCCGCCCGCGGGGACGTCCGCCGGGCGAAGCTCTACTACCTGCGCGACAAGGTCGGCAAGAGCGCCCGCGTCGCCGAGCGTCGCTGGGGGATCGAGGACGACGTCGTCGTCGCCCAGGAGGACTCGGAGGCGGTCGACGCCGAGGGCGTGGCGGTCAGCGAGGCGGACGCGGAGCTGGTGGAGCCGCCCGAGGAGGAGAGCGAGCCTGCCGAGGAGAGCGAGGCCGGGGAGGAGAGCGAGGCCGGGGAGGAGAAGGCCCCCGAAGCTGGTGGGGACCAGGCGGAGGCGGACGAGGAGCCGGAGCCAGAGGCTACGGCCGAGGACGCCTCCACCGACGAGGCAGAAGACTGAGAATCCCGAGGCCCCACAGCACCCAGGGCGCGCTCCTCGAGCTCGTCGTGATCGTCGCGCTCGCGCTCGGGTTGGCGCTCGGCATCCAGGCGTTCATCGTCAAGCCGTACCAGATCCCCTCCGAGTCGATGGAGCCGACTCTGGACGTCGGCCAGCGGGTGCTCGTCAATCGGTTCCTCTACCACTTCACGGATCCCTCGATCGGGGACATCGTCGTCTTCCATCCTCCCGAGGGCGCGAACGGAGGCGGCGCTGGCGGGGAGTGCGGCGACCCGAGGACCGGGGCCGGGGGAAGCAGCGGCGCCGCCTGCGATGAGCCGACCCCGGAGGAGGCGAGCGTCAACTTCATCAAGCGGATCGTCGCCGGGCCCGGCGACACGCTGAGCGTCCAGAACGGCCACCCCGTGGTCAACGGCCAGATCGCCCAGGAGGACTTCATCCGCCCCTGCACGCCGGGCGGAGCCTGCAATTTGCCCAAAAAGATCACCATCCCGCCCGACCATTACTTCATGATGGGCGACAACCGTGGGTCGAGCGACGACAGCCGCTTCTGGGGACCGGTCCCCCGAGACTGGATCATCGGAAAGGCCTTCGCCACCTACTGGCCGCCCGACCGGATCGGGATCTTCTAGGAAGCGAAAGAAGCGAACCGCCGCCCGGCTGTTCCGCTTCGACCGCTCCTTCGGGCGCCGCTTCGTGGCCGGCGTGGACGAGGCCGGCCGGGGATCGCTGGCCGGCCCGCTGCTCGCCGCAGGAGTGCTGATCGACCTCGAGCGGATCGGCCGCTCCGAGCGGCTCGCGCTCGCGCGGCTGGACGACTCGAAGCAGAAGAGCCCGGAGGAGCGCGAGGAGCTCTATCCGCAGGTGATCCGCGCGGCCGCCTGCGTCTCGGTTGCCGTGCGCTCGCCCCGCGTAATCGACAGCCGCGGCCTGCACGTCTCCAACATCGCCGCCCTCACGGACTGCATGCGAGCCGTCGCCCGGCAGGAGGCGACGACCCGCCTGGTCGACGGCTTCCGCCTGCCGGCCTGCGAGCTTGACCACGAGCGAGTCGTCGATGGGGACGCGCGCAGCGCGGCGATCGCGGCCGCCTCGGTGATAGCCAAGGTGACCCGCGATCGCTACATGCACCGGGTGGCCCCCCTCTTCCCCGAGTGGAGCTTCGAGGGCAACGTCGGCTACTCGACCCCCGAGCACCGCGAGGCGATCGTGCGCCACGGGATCTGCCCGCTGCACCGGCGCTCGTTCGCATCAGTCGCGTACTCCCAGCTCGACCTGGGTTCCGCGGCCGGAGAGTTCGAGGAGGTCCCGCTTTCAGAAGGCGGAGCGGATGTGATCGACATCCGCGACGCCATCCGGGCCGAAGCTGACCCCGACGACGTCGAAGCGATAGCCCGAGACGCCTGACGGCCCGCGCCGCTCCGCGATCCACTCGCGGGCGAGCCGGCGGAGCTTGAGCTGCTTGCGGCGCCCGACGGCGTGGGCTGGGCGCTCGGGCCCCCGGGTCGCTCCGGCGCGGCCGGCCTTCACCTCTACGAAGACGAGGGCCGAGTCGTCCAGGGCGACGATGTCGAGCTCGCCCGAGGGCAGCCTGATGTTTCGACCGACGATTCGCCACCCGGAACGCCGCAGCCGCGCGGCGACCAGCTCCTCGGCCCGGCGCCCGAGCCGCTGCCTGGCGTAGGTCATGGCGCGAGCCTCGGGCCACGCGGCTGCCGGGGCGCGCGCGAACCGCAACGAGGGCGTGACGGCACCGTGACCTTCCGCGAGCCAGCCGCGTGCAGCGGCTCCTTAGCTTCGGATCATGTTCGCCGTCGCCCGAACCTTCGCCCTGATCGGTGTGGCGGCGGAGCCCGTTCACGTCGAGGTCGACATCGGCGGCGGTCTGCCCTCGTTCACGATCGTCGGGCTCCCCGACGTCGCGATCAGGGAGTCGAGGGAGCGGGTCCGCTCCGCGCTGGTCAACTCCGGCTTCAACTTCCCGCAGCACCGGATCACGGCCAACCTGGCCCCGGCCGACCTCCACAAGGCCGGGCC
Organism: uncultured Solirubrobacterales bacterium; assembly: GCA_963747425.1. Classification (GTDB taxonomy): domain Bacteria; phylum Actinomycetota; class Thermoleophilia; order Solirubrobacterales; family 70-9; genus DASUPK01. Next base: position 16,337 of record CAVVFJ010000018.1, on the reverse strand, counting down.
GGGCTTCGACCTCGCGATCGCGGCGGCGCTCCTGGTCGCAACCGGGCAGCTTCCGCGGAGCGTGCTCGACCGCTATGCGCTCGCCGGGGAGCTGGCGCTCGACGGCGCGATCCGGCCGGTCCCGGGGGCTCTGGCGATGGCCGAGGGCGCCCGGGAGTGGGGCCTGAGGGGCGTCGCGGTCGCCCCCGGAGACGCCGCCCAGGCGGCGCTCGTCGGGGGGCTGGAGGTTGTGTCAGTCGACCACGTCACCCGGCTGCGCGAACTGGGGGAGGGCTCGATCGAACCGGTTCCTCTCGCCTCGCCGCCCGAGGTCACGGACGACGAGCTGCCCGACCTGGAGGACCTGCGGGGACACCCGGCGCTGCGTCGCTGTCTCGAGGTCGCGGCTGCCGGCGCCCACAGCATCCTGCTGGTCGGTCCGCCGGGCGGCGGCAAGACGCTGGCCCTCAACCGCCTGCCGTCCCTGCTCCCGCCGCTGAGCCGAAACGAGGTGATCGAGGTGACTCGGATCGCCGGCGTCTGCGGCGAGAACGGCGGGCCGCGACTGCGCCGGCCGTTCAGGGCGCCTCATCACACCGTCTCGGGGCGGGCGCTGGTCGGGGGCGGCTCGCCGCCGCGTCCCGGCGAGGTGACACGTGCCCATCGCGGCGTCCTCTTCCTCGACGAGCTGGGCGAGTTCCGGCGAGACGCGCTGGAGGCGTTGCGAGTGCCGCTGGAGGAGGGTGAGGTGACCGTCACCAGGACCACCGGCAGTGTCTCGCTGCCCTGCCGCTTCATGCTGGTGGCGGCGTCCAATCCGTGCCCCTGCGGCAACGGCCCCGACTCCGGCGAGTGCGAATGCCATCCCGGAGCCGTGTCGCGGTACATGGCGAAGCTGAGCGGCGCGCTCGCCGACCGGATCGACATCACCTTCACCGTCGCACCGCCCCCCGCGGAGGAGCTCACCGGCGAGGCGGTGGAGGGCTCCGCCGCGGTTCGAGAGCGGGTGCTCGAGGCGCGACGCTCGCAGGAGAAGCGGCTCGGTCCCGGCAGGACGAACGCCGACATGACCCCGAGCGAGCTGCGCCGGCACTGCCAGCTCGATTCGGCGCCCAAACGGACGCTCGAGCAGGGGCACCGGAAGCTGGGCCTGAGCGCGCGCGGCTGGGACCGCTGCCTGCGGCTGGCGCGGACGATCGCCGACCTGGCTGGGGAGGAGCGGATCGGCGTGGAGCATGTCTCCGAGGCGATCCAGAAACGCAGGCGAAGCGAGCGGTGAGCTCCATCCAGCGGCCCCGAGCCTGCGCGGCATGTCTGCGGCGGGCCTGGCTGGTCGGCTCGCTCGCGGGTCACATCGAGAAGGCCGCGGATCGGACGACCCCCGGCAGCCGCGCCCACGAGCTGCTCGCGCTCTCGGATCAGGACCTCGCGCGCGCGATGGCCGGCGCCCGGGCGAGCTCGTTTCTCCGGAGGGCCGGCGATCGCGACCCCGACCGGCTGCGCGCGGCCGTTGCCGGCGCCCGGGCCTGGGCGTGCTGCCGCCACGACGAGGCGTACCCGCAGGGGTTGGCCGCGCTGGGCGACCCGCCGGCGGCGCTGTTCGGCCGCGGCGATCCCGCGCTGCTCGGCGCGCTCACCGCAAACGCCGCGGTCACGATCGTCGGTTCCCGGCGGCCCAGCGGCTACGGCCGGGACCTTGCCACCGACCTGGGGCGGCAGGTCGCCTCGGCAGGGCTGATCGTGGTCAGCGGCATGGCGATGGGGATCGACTCGTGCGCGCACCGGGGCGCACTCGAGGCCGGCGGGGTGACGGTGGCGGTCCTCGGCACCGGCGTGGACGTGCCCTACCCGCCACGCCACACCAGGCTCTATGGCGAGATCGTCGAGAGGGGCCTTGTCGTCGGGGAGCTGCCGCCCGGAACGCCGGCTCGGCGCTGGACCTTTCCGGCGCGGAACCGGATCATGGCGGCGCTCGGGCGGATGACCGTCGTCGTCGAGGCACGCGAACGCTCGGGTTCGCTGATCACCGCGGAGATGGCGCAGGACCTGAACAGGGAGGTGGGCGCGGTTCCCGGCCGGGTGGGCTCCTCTCCGGCCGCGGGAACCAACGCCCTGCTCCGCGACGGCGCCTCCGTGATCCGCGGCGCCGATGACGTGCTCGACTCGATGCTCGGCGTAGGAGCGGAGGCCCATCCCAGAGTTCAGGCCCAAGGCCCGGCGCTCGAGCCGGATCTGGCGGCGGTGCTCGATCTGGTGGAGTGCGGCTCGAGCAGCGCGGACGCGCTGGCGCGCGCTTCGCAGCTGGAGCCGGGGCCGCTGGCGACGGCGCTGGTCAGCCTGGAGCTCGCCGGCTACCTGCGCTCCGATTCCGCGGGCCGCTACGAGCGCACCGCGCTGGCCACGCCCGAGCCCGAGCCCGCGTAGCGACCGTCACTAGCCTTAACCGCGTGACAGCCCCGCGGCGAATCCCGATCGCGATGACGATCGCCACCTCCGACTCCGGCGGCGGCGCCGGGATTCAGGCGGACCTGAAGGCGTTCGCGCGCTGCGGCGTGCACGGGACCTCGGCGATCGTCGCGCTCACCGCGCAGAACACCCACGAGGTGATCTCGGTCGAGACACTGCCGCGCCAGTTCATCCTCGACCAGGTCCGGGCCGTAGTCTCGGATATGGGCGTGGATGCGGTGAAGATCGGGATGCTCTTCGACGAGCCGACCATCGAGGCGGTGGACGAGGCGCTCGGCCTGGTGGGCGACGCCCCTGTGGTGCTCGACCCGGTGATGGTCGCCGAGAGCGGCGCGGTCCTGCTGAAGCCGGATGCCAAGCGGGCCCTGATCGAGCGCATCATCCCGCGCGCGACGGTGGTCACACCCAACGCCGCCGAGGCTCGCGAGCTCACCGGTCTCGGCGAGGAGGCATCGCCCGAGGACCTGGCTCGGGCGGTCCACGGGCTGGGCCCGCGGGTGGCAGTGGTCACCGGCGGGCACCTCGACGGCTCCGATCGATATTTCGACGGCGAGGTCCTGGAGGAGATCGATGGGCCGCGCCATCCGGCCGGCGCCGCCCACGGGTCCGGCTGCACCCATTCGTCTGCCCTGGCAGCCCGCCTCGCGCTCGGCGACTCGCCGCTCGAGGCAGCCCGGGAGGCGCGGCGGATAGCGGCGGACGCCGTGGCACGGGGGCTGCGCGAAATCGGCTCCGGCGCCGGACCCGTCGACGTACTGGGCATAATCGACTCATGAAGCTGCTTCGCATGACTCCGGGGAAGGGGGACGTCCTGCTCGCCGAGGGCGATCCAGCTGTGGCGGAGGACGAGGAGCGCCTCGTCGAGGAGTTCCGCCGGCAGCTCGACCTCGGCATGTGGGCGGCGGTCCCACACGAGGGCCCGGGTGGGAGCCGAGAGGCGACCATGGTGCGCGACTTCTCGGAGGTCCCGATAACCGCCGAGCGCGTGATCTTCTTCCCCCAGGCGGCCGGCGGCTGATGCGGCGCAGATACGTCCGCAACACGGCGCGCGAGCGCCGGGCCGAGCAGCGGGCCCGCGAGCTGCTCCGCTCCACGGCCGGGCACGGCGCGCTCGAGATGTACGAGCGCTTCGGGCTGCTGGCGGTTGAGAACGACGAGTACGGCTACCTGATCTACCCACACCGGCCGCTGGTCGCCTACGACGCCGAGACCGGCGAGCTGCTCAGCGAGTACTGCGTCCGCTTCCGCGACGGTTCCGATCCCGAGGCGGGGGAGAGGCTGCCCGACGCCGACGACGTGCTCGCGAAGTGGATGGCGCTGCGGGCCGACGAGCGCGAGCTGATCGGCACCGCCAACGTCCACCCGCTGGGCCGCCAGCTCGACCCGGCGATGGTGCGCCGAGATTTGAAAGCGTTGAGGCAGTGGCGACCGTAAAGAGCAACGGCATGCGGACTCGCTCGAGCGTCGTCTTCGACGGGCCGGAGCGCGCCTTCGCCCGCGCCTACATGAAGGGCATCGGCTTCGACGACGACGACCTGCGCCGCCCGACCGTCGGGATCGCCAACACCTGGATCGAGGCGATGCCCTGCAACTTCCACCTTCGCGGCCTCGCCGAGCACGTCAAGGAGGGCGTCCGCGCCGCCGGGGGTACGCCGCTCGAGTTCAACTCGATCGCGATCTCCGATGGGATCACGATGGGCACCGAGGGGATGAAGACCTCCCTGGTCAGCCGCGAGGTGATCGCGGACTCGATCGAGCTGACCGCCCGCGGCTACCAGTTCGACGCGGTGATCGCCCTCTCGGGGTGCGACAAGACGATCCCCGGTTGCGTCATGGCGCTCGCCCGCCTCGACGTCCCCTCGCTGATGCTCTACGGCGGCTCGATCCTGCCGGGCCGCTGGCACGACCAGGACGTGACGATCCAGGACGTCTTCGAGGCGATCGGCAAGCACGCCACGGGCGAGATGTCCGACGACGACCTCTACGAGCTCGAGGGATGCGCCAGCCCGGGAGCGGGCGCGTGCGGCGCGCAGTTCACCGCCAACACGATGGCCTGCGCCTTTGAGGTGATGGGGATGACCCCGATGGGGTCGGGAATGGTCCCCGCCGTGGCCGGCGCCCGCGAGCAGGTGGCCCGCGACTGCGGCGAGCTGGTCATGCAGGTGCTCGCCGACGACCTGCGCCCATCAGACATCATCACGAAGGACTCGATCGAGAACGCGATCGCCACCGTCGCGATGTCCGGCGGCTCCACCAACGGCGTGCTCCACCTGCTCGCGGTCGCCAACGAGGCGGGAATCGAGCTGACCATCGACGACTTCGACCGGATCTCCGAGAAGACGCCGCTGCTCGGCGATCTGAAGCCCGGCGGCCGCTTCGTCGCCAAGGACCTCTACGAGGCGGGCGGCGTCGGCGTTCTGGCCAAGCGCCTCGACGAGGCGGGGGTTCTCCATCGGGACGCGATCACCGTGACCGGCAAGACGATCGGCGAAGAAGCGGACGCGACCGAGGAGACGCCCGCCCAGCAGGTCGTCCGTCCGCTCGACGATCCGCTGAAGCCCACCGGTGGCCTGGTGATCCTCCGCGGCAACCTTGCGCCCGAGGGCTGCGTGGTCAAGGTCGCCGGGGAGGAGCGCCGCAAGCACACCGGCCCGGCGCGGGTCTTCGGCTCCGAGGAGGAGTGCTTCGCCGTGGTCGAGCAGCAGGGCATCAAGCCCGGCGACGTCGTCGTGATCCGCAACGAGGGCCCCTCGGGCGGCCCCGGCATGCGCGAGATGCTCCAGGTCACCGCCGCCCTGGTGGGCGAGGGCATCGGCGACCAGGTCGCCCTGCTCACCGACGGCCGCTTCTCGGGAGCGACCCACGGCCTGATGGCCGGCCACGTCGCCCCCGAGGCGATTCGCGGAGGCCCGATCGCCGCAGTCGAGGACGGCGACGAGATCACCCTCGACATCGACGCCCGCCGCCTCGACGTCGACCTCTCAGACGAGGAGATCGCCAAGCGAGTGGAGGCCTACGAGCCCCCCGAGCCGCACTACAAGCGTGGCGTGATGGCGAAGTACGCGGCGGCCGTGTCGAGCGCCTCCGAGGGCGCGGTCACGAGCTGACGGCGGACGCGTTCTCGGACGGCTCGCGCACGTTCACCGGCGACGGCCGCCCGAGCCGGTCGTGGACGAAGCGCACCACCATCGCGCCCTCGCCGACGGCGGTCGCTACCCGCTTCGCCGAGCTCGAGCGCACATCCCCCACGGCATAGACGCCGGGCACGCTTGTCTCGAGCGGCGTCCCGCTGCCCGCATCCGAGCCGGTGAGCAGGAACCCGTGTTCGTCGCGCGCGATCCCTTCGCCGAGCCAGTCCGTGCACGGGTCCGCCCCGAGGAACAGGAACAGGCTCGAAATGGGGAGCCGCTCGCCGTCCGTGAGCGTCACCGCCTCGAGCTCGCCGTCGGTTCCGTGGAGCTGGGCGATCTCGCTGCGATCCCGCACCTGGACGCCGTACCGGTCGAGGTCACGGATCAGGTAGTCGGACATCGTCTCGCCGAGGTTGGCGCGCCGGTGAAGAAGGGTGACCAAGGCGCCTCCTCGGGCAAGCCAGATCGCGGCCTGTGCGGCGGAGTTGCCACCGCCGACCACGCCGACGCGGCTTCCGCCGCAGCGCCTGGCCTCCGGTGGCCCTGCGGCGTAGAAGACGCTGATCCCCTCGTATTCGGGGAGCCTCTCGCAGGGAAGGCGGCGGTACTGGGCGCCGGTCGCGATCACGACCGCACGGGCGGCGATCTCGTTGCCGTCCTCAACCCGGACGAGATGCCTGTCGCCATCGGGCTCGAGGGCGGTGGCCACGTACGGGGTCGCGGTCCTCGCGCCGAACTTGCGCGCCTGCGTGACCGCCCGGCTGGTGAGCTCGCCACCGCCAATTCCGCCTGGAAAGCCGAGGTAGTTCTCGATCCGCCTGGAGAACCCCGCCTGCCCGCCGAGCACCGTTCGCTCCAGCACGAGCGTGGAGAGGGCCTCCGACGACGCGTAGACCGCCGCGCCGAGCCCAGCGGGTCCGCCGCCGACGATCAGGAGGTCCACCTCCTCGCGGGACGCCAGCTCCAGGCCGATTCCGAGCGCACGGGAGAGCTCGCCGTTACTGGGGCCCTGAAGCTCGACGCCGCCCGGTATGCGAACGAGTGGCAGCCGCTCCGGGCCGAGCGCCTCGATCAGGCCCTTCGCCTCAGTGTCGCCGGCGTGCTGATGGTGCTCGGGATCGCGCCACGTGTAGGGGATGCGCGCGTTCCGCAGCCACTCGGCGATCCCGCGGGTCCGCTCGGAGGAACGCGGCCCGATCACCTCGATGCCGAGCCCGTCCTCCGACTGGAGCAGCTCGCGGCGGGAGACGAAGGCGGGGAGCAGGAGATCCGCCAGATCCGGGTTGTCGAAGAGCAGCGCTCGCAGCTCCATCCGGTCGACGGCGATGTAGCGCAGCGGCTCGGTGGCGATGGCTCTCAGGAAGACGGTCTGGCCGGTCAGCAGGTTGAGCTCTCCGACGAATCCGGAAGGACCGTGCCGGATCAGCTCGTGGCCCGACTCGGCCCGGATCGCGACCTCCCCCTCGAGGATGGCCATGAACGGGTAGCCCTTGTCCCCGACCTCGAAGAGAACCTCACCGGCCTCTGCCGTTCGCTCCTCGCCGTGTTCGGCCAGCAGACCGAGCTGCGTCTGGGACAGGACCTCGGAACTCCTCACGGAGTGAGACTAGCTAGCCCGCCGCTATTCCAAGGCCCCTTTGCGGGCCAGGAACCCCTCGAGCAGGCGGTTGAAGCGCTCCGGCCTCTCGATCTGGGGGACGTGGCCGCAACGGTCGAAGATGACCAGCTCGGCGTTGTCGCCGATGCGCTTCTCGTAGGAGAGGGCTGCGGGAACGGGGACGACGCGATCGTTCCGGCCCCACACGATCAATGTCGGGACGCCGATCTCCTCCAGGCGGTGGCGGATGTCGTAGCCCCAGAGCGTGGTCATGGCGTCGTAGTAGCCGGGGCTCTGCAGCGCGGGGACGACGTTCTCCCAGAGCATCTCCCGCCGCAGGGCGTTGGGGTCGAAGAACACGCCCTGGAAGATCTCCTTGCGCAGCCCCGGCCGCCTGATCCACGACATGTGAAATCGCGTGGCGAGTGGCGCCGCGGCGCGGCCCACGCGGGCGATCACGGCGGCCGGTTCACGGCGGGCCCGCGCCCAGGTGATTCCCGCAGCGGAGATCAGAACCAGGTCGTCGACGCGGTCGGGCTCCGTGATCGCCACCTCGGTGGCGATGAAGCCGCCCATCGAGTTGCCGACCAGCGAGCAGCGGTCGACGCCGAGGCGCTCGCAGAAGTCCCGCAGGAACCGGCCGTACGCCGGAATCGAGATCTCCCACGGTGGCATCGGGCTGGAGCCGAATCCCGGGAGGTCGACCGCGATGACGCGATGGGTGCGCGCGAAGTACGGGATGTTCTCGAGGAAGTTCTGCCAGGCGCCGGAGAGCCCATGGACGAAGAGGAGCGGGGGGCCCTCGCCCATTTCGACGTAGTTGACCTTCGCGCCGACGACGTCGACCTCGTGACGGTGCTCCCGCCAGTCGATCCGCAGCCATTCGGGGTCGGGGTTGCCGTAGGGATCCGGGCCGTCTGACGGCGTCGCCGCGGGCAGGTCGATCTGTCCCCTGGCCAGCTTGATGGCGTACGCGGTGTCCGAGGCGATCCGGCGCAGCTCGTCGCGTACGGGGTGCTCGGTGGCCTCGTGAGTCGCCGTTTCGACGCTCACGCGTAGCCCATCCGCTCGAGGATCGGGATCTCCCGGATCTGGGGCGGCTGCAGGTGGTCCCAGAGGATTCCCCGGGGCCGCGGATACTGGCGCTCGACGTCGATCACGGCGCGGGGCGTCGCCACCAGATCGACGGGCAGGTCATGGGCTGTGCTCGGCAGATGCTCGCGCAGGATCTGGATCGGATGGACCGTGGTGGCGACGGTGGTGTGCTCGTCGATCTTGCCGGCGTGGATGAGAAGGCCGTACTCGAGGTCCGAGAAGCCGCCGCCCTTGCCGACCCGGGCACCGCTCAGGTTGACCGCCACGGAGCCGCAGAGGACGAAGTCGATGTCGGGGAGGTCCTCCTCGGCGACCACCCGGCCGTGCTTCATCGCTCCCTTGATCGTCGCGGCCTCGCGAATCTGCTTGGCGGAGAGCTTCCGGGGATCGAGGAGGCGGAAGGGATGTGGGTCGCGCAGCCTCGGCACCGCCATGATCAGGGTCTTCCCCTCCTCCAGCGCGGCACGCCGTGCGTGCGTCTGGGGAGAGTCCGGGTTGACCTTGATCACCTGGGCTCGCTTCCAGAGCCGGTGACCGGCCAGCTTCTCCGCGGCGAGCTTGGCTCCGGCGAAGTTGGGAATTCTGCCCTCGGCGCCCGGAAAGCGAGAGACGCCCTCGCGCTCCATCGCCTTCCACACGTCCCGGCGGACCTGGTCCTTGGTCCGCATCAGGTCCGGATGGCGATGGAAGACATGGCGAGCGGCATCCTAGAACGGTGCGAAAATGAGCGGCGTGTACCCGCAAAGCACGTTGCGAAACGTGCTCAGAGCAGGGGACGCGGGCGATGAAACGTAGAATTCAGCGGCAGGGGAAGAGTTGATCCAAGGGTTCTAAATGCGCGCAAACCTGAAGATGCATCAGAAGGTCCTGATCGCCCTGGTGGCGCTGCTCACCATGGGCCTGCTGCTCGCCGTCGGCGTCTGGGCCTACGACGACGCCCAGAAGGACCAGATCGCCCCGGGAGTCAAGGTCGGCGGCGTCGACGTCGGCGGCCGTGACGCGGACTCCGCGCGCAAGATCATCAAGAACCAGGTCGTCGCCCCGCTCAAGCAGCCGGTGGTCGTCAGCTACGACGGCAAGGACTACACGCTCAGCCCCAAGCGCCTTCATGCGAGCGCCGACGTCGACGGGATGGTCCAGGAGGCGATCGATCGCAGCCGCCAGGGCAACATCCTCGACCGCGTCTCGCGCTATGCGAGCGGGGGAGACGTGAACGCGGATCTCGAACCCCGCGTCGGCTATGACAAGTCGGCGGTCAAGGACTTCGTCAACGAGCTCGCCGGCAAGATCAATCAGGACCCCGTCGACGCCAGCGTGGTGCCGAGCGGCGGCAGGTTGCGGCAGGAGTCGGGCCAGCCCGGGCAGGCGGTCGACGCGAAGCAGATGACCACCGCGATCAACCACGCGGCCCGCTCGCCCGGCCGCGACCAGGCCATCCCGGCGGTGGTCGAGACGACCAAGCCGGAGATCAACAAGAAGGACCTCGCGCAGGCCTACCCCCGCTACATCTACATCGACCGGGGCAGCTTCACGCTGCGCTTCTACCGCCACCTGCAGGTTGAAGAAGAGCTACCCCATCGCGGTCGGCCAGCAGGGACTGGAGACGCCGGCCGGCCTCTACCACGCCCTGGACAAGCAGATCGATCCCTCCTGGCACGTGCCCAATTCGGCCTGGGCGGGGAGCCTCGCGGGCCAGGTGATCCCACCCGGCCCGGCCGACCCGCTCAAGGCGCGCTGGATCGGCATCTTCGACGGCGCCGGCATCCACGGCACCGACGACATCGGCTCGCTCGGCTCGGCCGCATCCCACGGCTGCGTGCGCATGTCGATCCCGGACGTCGAGGACCTCTACGACCGCGTCGATGTCGGCGACCCCATCTACGTCCAGTAACGCAAGCCCGTAACGCAGGGTCCAGGCGTCCCTCGGCGAAGTTATGTACATGGGCGAGGCGACTCGAGAGTCCCCTCTGAGCACCGCCTGGCGCGACGCGCTCCTCCTCTTCGACCGCGATCTCGCGGTTCGCTCGGCCGCGGAGGCGACCCGCCGCGCGTACTCCAACGACGTGGGGCAGCTTGCCGTGTGGGCGAGCTCGAACGATCAGAGCCCGGACGCCCTCGACCATCGCGACCTTCGCCGCTTCGCGGGAGTCCTCTCCGAGCGCGGCATCTCGAAGGCGGGGGTGGCGCGCAAGCTCGCCGCCATCCGCTCCTTCTACGGCGCGCTCATCCGTGCGGGCGAGGTCAGCGCCAATCCCGCTGACCTGGTGGCCACGCCGAAGCGCGACCGCAAGCTCCCTCGCGTTCTCAGCCGCGAGGAGATGCAGACTCTGCTCGATCGGATCCCGACGCGAACCCCACTCGAGATGCGCGACCGGGCCATGCTGGAGCTCGCCTACTCGTGCGGCCTCCGCGCCGAGGAGGTGGTCAACCTCAACACCGATTCGCCCGATTTCGACGGCGAGCGGCTCCGCATCGAGGGAAAGGGCGGGAAAACGCGCCTGGTCCCGATGGGCGAGCCCGCCCAGGCGGCCCTCAGCGGTTACCTCGAGCGCGGGCGGCGCGCTTTGGTAGGTGTGGGAACCGAGCATGCACTCCTCGTCTCCAAGAGCGGCCGTCGGCTTCACCCTTCCGATGTGCGGCGCCGGCTGCAGCGCTGGGTCCGCGAGGCGGCGATCGCCGGGGGAGTGTCGCCACATGCCCTACGACATTCGTTTGCGACGCACCTGCTGGAGGGAGGGGCGGACCTGCGGAGCATCCAGGAGCTGCTCGGGCACGCCAGCCTCTCGACCACGCAGGTTTACACCCAAGTGGAGCCGACCTGGCTGCAAAGCCAGTACGCTCGAAGTCATCCTCGCGCTTGATGAAAGCGCCCAAGTGCAGGTGAAAGGCACATGGAAGCCGAGGTAAAGGCGTTCGAGCTCAGGGAGCTTTGGCGCAGGTACAAAGAGGGGGGAGACACCAGCGCCCGGGAGAGGCTCGTGGTCGCCTACTCGCCCCTGGTCAAGTTCGTCGCCGGCCGCACCGGCGCCCGCCTGCCCTCGCACGTCGACCAGGCCGACCTGATCTCCTACGGGATGATCGGCCTGATCGAGGCGATGGAGCGCTTCGAGCCCCTCCGTCAGATCCGCTTCGAGACCTTCGCGATGCAGAGGATCCGCGGAGCCATCATCGACGAGCTCCGCTCGCTCGACTGGGTGCCGCGCTCGGTCCGCTCGCGCGCGCGCGACATCGAGCTGGCGAACTCCAAGCTCGAGCACGAGCTCGGCCGAGCCCCGACCGACGCCGAGCTCGCCGAGCGCCTGGGCATGAACGAGGAGGAGCTGCAGGAGGCGCTGCTGCAGATCTCCAACTCCTCGATCCTCGCCCTCGAGGAGCTCTGGATGACCCCGGACGCCTCAGGCGACAAGGTCTCCCTGCTCGACACGATCGAGGACGAGAGCGCCCCGGACCCGCAGGCGTCTCTCGACACCAGCGAGGTCAAGGACCGGCTCTCCGAGGCGATTCAGGACCTGCCCGAGCGCGAGACCCTCGTGGTCGCCCTGTACTACTTCGAGAACCTGACCCTGAGGGAGATCGGCGAGGTGCTCGGCGTCACCGAGTCCCGGGTCTCCCAGCTCCACTCGAAGGCCGTCCTGCGCCTGCGCTCGCGCCTGAAGTCGTCAGGTTGAACCCGGCCTGACGTTCACATAGGGTCCGTGGCCATGCCTCATCAGGCCGCCGACCGGATTCGGAACGTCGCGCTGATCGGCCATCGCGGCGCAGGCAAGACCTCGCTGCACGAGGCGCTGCTCTTCGAGGCCGGGGTGGTCAACCGGTTGGGCCGCGTCGAGGATGGGACGACGACCTCGGACTTCGAGCCCGACGAGCAGGAGCGGGAGATGTCGATCGGCGCCACCGTCTCCTCGTTCGACCACGACGGCCGCAAGATCAACCTGATCGACACGCCCGGCGACCCAAGCTTCGTCGCCGACACCGTCGCCTCGCTGCGGGTCGCCGACGCCGCGGTCGTCGTCGTCAACGCGGTGATGGGAGTCGAGGTCCACACCGACCGCCTCTGGCAACGCGCCAACGACGGAGGGACTCGCCCGCCTGGTCTACGTCAACATGCTCGACCGCGAGCGCGCCGACTTCTTCCGCGCGCTCGAGTCGCTGCAGAGCGCCTTCGGCAACCACGTGGTCGCGACCGAGATCCCGATCGGCTCGGAGCACGAGGTCCGCGGCGTGATCGACCTGATCGACATGAAGGCGTTCGTCGCGCAGGGCGAGGGGAGGGGGGCTCCGGAGCCGCAGGACATCCCCGAGGAGCTTCAGGCCCAGGCCCAGGAATACCGCGAGAAGCTGATGGACGAGGTCGCCGAGAACTCGGACGCGCTGATGGAGCGCTACCTCGAGGGCGAGGAGATCGACCACGACGAGATCGTCACCGTGCTCAAGCAGGGCGTCACCGACGGCAAGATCTTCCCCGTCACCTGTGGCGTCGCCACCAAGAACCTCGGCACCACCCGGCTGCTGGAGGCGCTGGTGGAGGATCTGCCCTCCCCCGCGATGCGAGGCTCGGTCAAGGCCCTCGACGGCGAGGGCGAGGAGATCGAGATCTCACCGGAAGAGGACGGGCAGCTGATCGCCTACGTCTTCAAGACGCTCGCCGACCCGTACGCGGGCCGCCTCAACCTCTTTCGCGTCTACTCCGGCGTCCTGCGGGGCGACTCCCAGGTCAGCAACGTCACGCAGCGTGCCAAGGAGCGGATCGGCCAGATCCTGATCCCGCGCGGGAAGGAGCACGAGCAGACTGACGAGCTGGGCGCCGGCGACATCGGCGCCGTCGCGAAGCTGAAGGAGACCCGCGCCGGCGACGTGCTGGCCGAGAAGGACACGAAGATCTCCGTCCCGCCGCTCGATCTGCCCGCACCGGTGATGGCCTTCGCCTTCGAGGCGAAGACCAAGGGCGACGAGGACAAGGCCGCCAGCGCGATTCGCCGCCTCGAGGAGGAGGACCCGACGCTCGACGTCCACCGCGATCAGCAGACGGGCGAGCAGATCATCGCCGGGCTCACCCAGGTCCACGTCGAGGTGATCGTCGACCGCATGAAGAGCCGCTTCGGAGCCGAGATCGAGCTGCACCCGCCGCGGGTGCCCTATCTGGAGGCGATCCGCAAGGCAGCCAAGGCGCATGGCCGCTACAAGAAGCAGACCGGCGGGCGGGGCCAATTCGGCGACTGCCACATCGAGATCGCTCCCGGCGAGGCGGGCACCGGCTTCGAGTTCGTCGACGAGATCAAGGGGGGCGCCATCCCCAAGGGCTTCATCCCGGCCGTCGAGAAGGGCGTCGCCGAGGCGATGCACCACGGGGTGCTCGCCGGCTACCCGGTGAAGGACCTCCGCGTCCGGCTCTACGACGGCCAGTACCACCGGGTCGACTCCTCGGAGAACGCCTTCAAGGTGGCGGGATCGATGGCCTTCAAGGACGCGATGGAGCAGGCCGACCCGGTGCTGCTCGAGCCGATCATGCTGCTCACCGTCAGCGTGCCGGAGGATGTCGTCGGCGACGTGGTCGGGGACCTCAACTCCCGCCGCGGCCGGCCGCTCGGCATGGAGGCAAAGGGCTCGGTGACCGAGATCAAGGCGGAGGTGCCGATGGCCGAGGTGCTCGACTACGCGCGCGACCTCCGTCAGATCACGGGTGGGCGCGGCGACTACACGATGGAGTTCGCGCGGCACGAGGAGATCCCGTCGCACCTCGCCCAGAAGGTGATCTCCGAGGCCGGCTCCGAGGAGGAAGTGCGCGCCTGAAGGTTGTCGTCAACGTGGACGGCGGCTCACGGGGCAATCCGGGACCGGCGGCGGTTGCCGCCGTCGCCACCGACCCCTCTGGGGAAGTACTCGCCGAGCGCAGCAAGACGATCGGCGAGGCCACCAACAACGTGGCGGAGTACCGCGCCCTGCTCCTCGGGATCGACCTCGCCAAGGAGCTCGACGCCGACGAGGTCGAGATCGTCGGGGACTCGAAGCTGATCGTCGAGCAGGTGAAGGGCAACTGGAAGGTGAAGCAGGAGCACCTCCGCCCGCTGCACACCAAGGCCAAGGACGCGCTTCGGGGCCTGGGCAAGTGGTCGATTCGGCACGTCAGGCGCGAGGAGAACACGCGCGCCGACGACCTCCTCAACGAGGCCCTCGACAAATGAAAAGGCCGGGCCCCTCGGCCCGGCCTTTCCAGCCTCGCTTCTTGTCCGGTTCCTACAGGCCGACGCCCTTCAGCACCGCCTGAACGACGTTGGCGTTGAACGGCTCGGTCCCGGGCACCAGGTTGACCCCGGAGAATCCGGATCCGTTGGCGTGCAGGTAGGCGATCTCCTTGGGGAGGTCGCCGACGCCGTTGGAGCCGGCCAGCGGTGCGAGCTGCACCGTGCTGAGGACCCCGATCGCTCCGCCGGTCGCGTTCATGAACCCGCTGCCGGAGTCGCCGGGGATGCCGGGGCTGGCGGTGTAGACGTCATGGCTCCAGCCGCTGGCCGCGTTCTGCACGACGACGCCCTGCTTCGGGCTGAGCGCGGTTACCCCGCCGCGCAGCTCTGAGTTGCCGTACGTGTAGACCGTCGAGCCGGCAGCGCCCCAGGCGCCCACGCCCGTGGGTCCGCCCAGTGACGGCACCGAGGGATTGACGTTTGCGACATCAGCCGGATCCAGCTTGATCAGGGCGAGGTCGTTGAACGCGCAGGTGTCCGCGTCGGCCTCTCCCTTCGACTGCATGGTGAGCCACGAGTTGTAGACGAGCGTTCCCGGATGGGCCGCGCCAGTGACGTCCACCGGCGTGCCGATCGGGAGCGATCCCGAGGTGCAGCCGTCGGTGTCCGTGCTCGACCCGGTGCCCGAGCAGTGAGCCGCC
The DNA here is from genome assembly GCA_963747425.1 of uncultured Solirubrobacterales bacterium. Classification (GTDB taxonomy): domain Bacteria; phylum Actinomycetota; class Thermoleophilia; order Solirubrobacterales; family 70-9; genus DASUPK01. The sequence goes on along the minus strand of CAVVFJ010000018.1, from coordinate 1,186 downwards.
TGGCCCAGGTAGACGTTCGAGGCATCCTGGAACACGAAGTTGGCGGTGCACTGCGCGCCGTTCGTGAACACCTGGACGCCGGGATGGATGGTCGCTGTACTCGCCGGCGCCCACGCCGAAGCGGCGGACGGTGCGATGGCAAGGACAGAGATCGCAGCGACAGCGATCGCCGCGGTCAGAGCCTTTCGGTGCATGGAATGCCCCCTCATCGGATAGTTACCCAAGCGAGAGGGACTGTACCCAAAAGTGAGGAGGGAGGACGCAGTTGGCCATGCCTGGGCCGCGCCTATACTGCTCCCTCGCGCGGCTGTAGCTCAGTTGGCTAGAGCGTCTGCTTGCCATGCAGAAGGTCGTGGGTTCGAATCCCATCAGCCGCTTGCCTCGACTCATTCGCCCCGTGGGCATGAAGCCTCCGGGGCGTTTTCATTTCCGGGAACACAGACCCCGTTAGCTTGGGTGGGTGCGAGGTGTCGTCCTGCTCGTCCTTACCGTCGCGATCCTCGCCGCCGGTTGCGGCGGGGGCTCCACCAAGAGCACGACCCAGGTCGAGACCCAACGGCACGAGCAGCTGCCGTCGAAGGCGGACTACGTCGCCCTGGCGGATGTCATCTGCAGGAACCACCAATCCCGCAGGGAGGATCTCGAAAGCCAGACGATCGACCTGGGCCGGCTCGATTCGGCGGGCAAGGCTCATCGGGTTGCCGGGCTCCTTCGCCAGGAGGGCGACAACCTGACGGCCGAGGCCCATGACCTTCAGGCGGTGCAGCCGCCCTCCGCCGACGTCGCCACCGTGGGCTCGATCCTGTCGCTCATCCGCGCCAAGGCCGGCCTGATCGACAGCTGGGCCAGGGCATACGACGATCTCGACACCGCGGAGATTCGAAGGCTCCAGGTGCGCATCGGCATGGCGACGACCCGGGCCGCTAGCAGGGCCCGAGCGTATGGATTCAAGGTCTGTGGGCAGGATTGAGGCAGGGCCCGTCGCTAGGCTCTTCGGGGTCCGGCGCCTTGGCGGAGTGGCTACGCAGCGGCCTGCAAAGCCGTTTACACCGGTTCGATTCCGGTAGGCGCCTCTCAGAAATCCCCGCTAATCGGCGACTTCGTTTGATCGGCCGGGCCGCGAATCGCAAAGCGTGTCCCGAATATGTCCCGAGATATGCGCTCGTGACCACGAAAACCGCTGCTT
>CAVVFJ010000017.1:0-12814 GCA_963747425.1 uncultured Solirubrobacterales bacterium | reverse complement strand
AGCGGCCACCAAGCCGCTCCACTTCGGAGCGCAGGGCGAAGCCCGGAGCGACTTATGTGGGGCAGCCGCTTGTGGCCGCGATCTGATGGCGAAGCTGGTTAACCAGGCTGTTTCCGCGGCACCAGCACGGCGCGCTTGAACTCCGCGACCAGCGTCCCGTCCTGCTTGTAGACGCGCGTGTGGACCTTGACGATCCCGCGGTCCGGCTTCGACTCGGACGGGCGCACCTCGAGGACCTCGGACTCGCAGAAGAGAGTGTCGCCGTGGAAGACGGGGGCCGGGTGGCTGAGCTCCTCGGTCGCCAGGTTCGCGATCGCCTTGCCCGAGACGTCGCTGACGGACATCCCCAGGGCGAGGGAGTAGACCAGCGGGCCCACCACCACGTTCTGACCCTGCTGCGACTGCGACGCGTAGACGTCGTTCAGGTGCAGCGGGTGGTGGTTCATGGTGATCAGGCAGAAGAGGTGGTCGTCTGACTCGGTCACCGTCTTGGCGGGCCAGTGCTTGTAGACCGCACCGACCTCGAATTCCTCCAGGTAGCGCCCGTACTCGTGGGCCCCCGAGGCCTCTCGCTCGGCCTGATCCGTCGTCAGCTGGTGCTTGGGGTCGCTCATCGTTTGAGTCGGTCTCCTTGAGTCGTTGTGACTCCTCCCATGGTGCGGCGCGGGATGGTAGTTGGGTCAGGCAATCGTTGCCTCCATACCTTCGAACCGCGCGAGGTCGGCGACCTCGGCATCGATCTTCGCGCCCAGCCGGTCTCGCTCAGCCTTCGGCAGGTTCAGCGTGATCTCCAGACGACCGCCCTTCCGCGAGGAGCGCCAGCCGCCGACGACCACCCCATCCTCGAGGATCACCGGGCGGATCCAACCCCCTCCCCCCTCCTTGACGTGCACGGCGTGCTCGCCGGTGACCGAGAAGTCGCGGTCCTTCCAGCCGAGCAGGTAGGTGTCGAAGTTGCCGAGCAGGCGCACCTGCCCCGTCGCGGGAAGCCGCGGCAGCCCGCCGCGGATCACGAGCAGTCTCTGCTCCCCGACTCGCACTTCCTCGATCTCCTTGGAGACCGCCTCAAGTCCGGCGCGAACGTCGCGCAGCGGCAGGCCGGACCAGTAGACGAAGTCGCGGTCGCTCGCCGGCCCGAACGCTCTGACGTAGAGACGGGCGAGCTCGGCCAGCGCCTGGTCGCGGTCGAAACGTGGCGGCTTGCCGATCCAGTCCTCCCGGCGAACCAGGCAGGTGGTCCTGCCGCGATCCGGCCCGAGACAGGCGACCCCCGAAGTGACGGCCAGCCCGACCACGTGCAGTCGCGTGTGCTGATTGAGCTTGATTCCGGACTCCACGACCCGCTCCGCCGCCTCCGGCCGCGTGAGCGGGCCCTCGTCGGCAAGCGCCTTAGCGATCACGCGAAGCGCCTTGTCCGGGTGGCCCGCCGGCATGCCGAGTTGCTCGAGGCGCCGTCTCGACCAGCGCTCGATCCCCGGCTCGAACAGCGGCAGCCACCAGCCTGCGTCCTCGGTGGGGATCAAGTGGATAGTCGTCCTCATCACCCAGGTTCGGAGCAGCGAGCGTTCCTCGGTCCGCGCCCGCGTGATGTCGGCGGCCTTCAGCCTGCGGCTCCGCGAGCGGAAGGTGAGCGGCCCGGCGTAGACGTCCTGCGCTTGGGCCCCGGCGATCGAGCGCGCGATCTCCGCTGGGTCCTTGGCAGAGGCCGGCCGGTGCAGCAGCTGAGTGGCCGCGCGGAGTCTCGCCAGCCGGGCCGGATCGATCTCCCTGGTCGTCACTCCCTAGCGGTGGACCTTCTTGGTCCGCGCGCGCTGCTCGTGGCGCTCGATCACCTGGGCAATCAGCTTCTGGATGTTGCTGTCCCCGGTCACCTTGATGTGACCGGCGTCAAAGGCCGCGCGGTAGTCGGGCACCGTGCCCTCCTCAGCGAGCCGGTTGAACTCCGAGCGGGTGAACTCGACCGTAACCCGGGCGTCCTCGGTGGAGGCAGACTTGCTGATCTTCGGCCCCGGCACCTCCACCCGGAACATCTGCACGTCCCCCCTGCCCCGAAGCTCGAGCTCGAAGACGAGCTTCAGCGGGGCGAGCGCAGGCACCTCGGCCTGGAAGCGCTCGATGGCGGTCCCGATCAGCTCTTGTGTCGAAGCCATCTCACCAAGGTATTGGCTTGCGGTCGCGGAAGAAACCTCCGGTCGGCCCATCCTCCGGCAGGGTCGCGAGCCAGACGGCCGTCTCGGCGCCCTCCTCGACTGTTTTGGAGGCCCCACTGCCGCCCATGTCGGTGCGGACCCAGCCCGGGCACATCGCGTTGATCTTCATGTCCCCCTCGTCCCAGGCGAGCGTGCGGGTCAGGGCGTTGAGGGCCGCCTTGGAGACGCGGTAAGCCCCGCGGCCGCCATTCATGTCAGAGAGCTGGCCCGCCCCGCTCGAGACGTTCACGATCCGCGGCGCATCGCTGCGGCGGAGCAACGGCAGGAATGCCTCGATCAGCCGCCACGGGCCGAAGGTGTTGACCTCCAGCACCTCGTGGGCGCGGTCCAGGTCGTAGTCGGCCGCACCGACTGGATCGCCGTAGACGCCGGCGTTATTGACCAGCGCGTCGAGGTGGCCGACCTCCGAGCCGATGCGCTCCTGAGCCGCGAAGATCTCGTCCTCGTCGGTTACGTCGAGCTCGATGGGGACGATCCCAGTGTCCTCCTCGACGTCGTCCGGGTCCCGGGCGCCGGCGAACACCAGGAAGCCATGGTCCGCCGCAAGCTCGCGCGCGATCTCGGCGCCGATTCCCCGGCTGGTCCCGGTGACCAGCGCCACCTTTGATCCTGAGGCCACCTCCGCAGTCTAGGAAGTGGCCTTGCTCGCTCAGCTCATGTCTCTGTCGACCTTGACCTCGCAGAGGTCAACGGAGGCGCGGGTTCCGGGTGTTTCGCCCGCGTCCATCGCATCGAGAACCTCCCCGCCCGCGCGCATGTCTTCCTCGGTCGCGAACAGGAGCAGGACCACGGCGGTCGACTGAGCCTCGTCGATCATCACCCTGATTCCGGTCGCAGGGACATCGGGTGGCGGCCCGTCGCTCTCCTCTATCTGCCGCTCGACCTGGGCGATCTGCTCCGGGCTGACGTCGGTGAACCTGACGACGCGTGCGTACATATCGGACCTCCTTGAGTCGGGAGCCCGATCCTATGCCTAGATCTTGTTGCGCTCCAGGAGCTTCTTGCCGATCACCATGCGCTGGATCTCGGAGGTTCCCTCCCCGATCAGCAGCAGCGGCGCGTCGCGGTAGAGGCGCTCGATCTCGTACTCCTTCGAGTAGCCGTAGCCGCCGTGGATGCGGAAGGCATCCTCGACGCACTCCTTGCCGATCTCCGAAGCGATCAGCTTCGCCATGCCGGCCTCCAGGTCCGAGCGCTCCCCGGCGTCCTTCATCCGAGCCGCCTTGCGGGTGACGAGGCGGGCGGCCTCGATCTTGGTGGCCATGTCGGCGAGCTTGAAGAGGATCGCCTGGTGCTGGGCGATCGGCTTGCCGAAGGTCTTGCGCTCCTGGCTGTAGCGCAGGGCCAGCTCCAGGGCCCGCTGCGCGATGCCGACGCCGCGAGCGGCGACGTTCACCCGGCCGACCTCGAGCGCGTCCATCATCTGCGAGAAGCCCTTGCCGAGACCGGCCTCCTCACCGCCCAGGATCCGCTCTGGCGGGCACTTGTAGCCCGAGTAGACGAGCTCGGTGGACTCGACGCCCTTGTAGCCCATCTTCTTGATCTTGGGCGGGATCTCGAGGCCCGCGAACTCGCCTTCGTTGTTCTCCTTCCAGGGCTCCTTCTCCGTGATGAAGCAGGTCATCCCCTTGTAGGGAGGGTCCGCCTTGGGATCGTTCTTCATCAGGACGAACACGACGCTCGAGCCGAGCCCGTTCGTGACCCACATCTTCTGCCCCTCGAGCACCCAGTTGCCGTCGTCGTCCTTGGTGGCCGTCGCCTTGATGCCCTGGACGTCGGAGCCGACCTCGGGCTCCGAGAGCGAGAAGGCCGCGCGAATCTCGCCGGTCGCCATCTTCGGCAGGAAGTACTGCTTCTGCTCGTCGGTGCCGAACTTCATCAGCAGGTAGGAGCCGATGAAGTGGGTGTTGACGACGCCGGAGATCGAGATCCAGCCGCGCGAGAGCTCCTCGACGATCATCGCGTAGGTGGTCAGATCGAGGCCCATGCCGTCGTACTCCTCGGGAATCGTCACCCCGAAGAGGCCGAGCTCCTTCATCTGCTCGACGATCGGCTCGGGGAACTTGTCCTCGTGGTCGTACTCCTCGGCGTTGGGGATGATCTCCTTGTCGACGAAGTCGCGGACCATCTCGACAATGGCCTGCTGCTCGTCGGTCATCTCCTGGAACGTGCTCTCTTGCTGCTCGGTCGCTACGGCCATTGGCTCCTCTGTAAGTCGGTTGGCGCGCCGGATCCGGGGCCTGGCGCGGGGTGGCGAAGGATAGACGGGAGGCCGCTACCCTCGATCCGTTGGAGGGAGCACTCACCACAGCCGAGCTGCTCGAGCTGATCGCCAGCGGCGGGCCGTTCTCGCCCGGTGCCGTCGTCGAGGGCGACGAGCTGATCGAGGCCGTGACCGAGCTCCTCCGTCACAACGCCCATCCGGACTATGTGACCGTGATGGCCAGCGAGGCCGTCGAGCAGGACTACCCCGGGCCGGAGGGCTTCGCGGAGGCCTGGAGCGACTGGATCAGTCCCTACGAGGAATTTCGGATCGAGGTCGACGAGGTCCTGAAGCTCGAGGACAAGCTCGTGTTCAGCGTCAGGCAGATCGCCACCACCCGGCACAGCGGCGTCGAGGTGGAGACCCCGAGCGCCACGGTCTGGTGGCTCGAGGACGGAATGATCCGGCAAGCGGCCTTCTACCTGGATCAGCAGGCCGGGTTGAAGGCGGCCGGGGTCTCTCCTCCCGACCACCCGTAGCGACGCAATCCGGCCGCGAATCGCCACCCGCACCAATCCGGGGGGTTCGTGCTATTCGTAACGAAACGCACAAGTGCGTATCCAGCCTCGGGGCCGATCTGCCGATCAAGAAGGTAAATGGGAGAGAGACGGACACCCGGCTGGGCCCGGGTCCTGATCGGGCTCTGCGGCGCATTGCTGGCCGTCAACTACCTCAGTGAGGTCGGCGCGTTCGGATTCGGCTCGGGCCCCACGGACTTCGGGGACGCCACCTATCTGATCCTGATCGCGTCCGCGGCCGCGCTCTGCCTCGCAGGGGCACGGTTTCGCCGGGACCTCGGGGCCTGGGGGCTGATCGGCGCCGGCCTGGCCATCTGGGCGCTGGGCGAGGTCTACTTCCAGGTAAAGGTCGACCCCCTGGAGGGGCCATACCCCTCCCCCGCCGACTACCTCTACTTCACCTTCTACCTGCTGGTCATCGCCGGGCTGTTCGCGCTCAGCCGCCGGGGCCAGACCGGCTTCTGGTCGCTCGGGACCGTGATCGTCCCGCTGCTGGGACTGGCGACTCTGTGGTCCTGGTTCGCCCTCGACCCCGTGATCGGCACCCTGGAGGGCTCGACCGCCAGCCGGCTCACAACCGTCGCCTATCCCTTCCTCGATCTCCTGCTCGTCTGCTCGGCCCTCGCCGCCTTCGCGAGTCTCGGCTGGCGCGCCGGGCCATCGCTCCTGATGCTGATCGGAGGGGTGACCATCATCGGCGTCGCGGATTCCGTCTACGCGGCGCAGGTCTCCCAGGGGGACGTCGCCGATCAGACCCTGATCGACTCTCTGTGGCCGACCGGAGCGCTGCTGATCGCCGCAGCTCCCTGGGTCGCCGGCCGGGATGAGGCTGCGGCCCGGTCGGGCAAGGGGCGCATCGAACTCGCCTTCGCGCTGGGCGGGATCGGGGTGGCCGTCCTCGTCATGGTCTGGGACCACTTCCATCGCCTCGGCCCGGCCACCGTCATCCTGGCGGCCGCCACGCTGATCGCGGCGGCCGCTCAGCTCGTCCTGCTCTACTCGGAGGCGGTCAGGGCGCGCAGGAGGGCCCTCGAGTCGGAGAGGGAGCGCAGCCGGATCGAGGCGCTGCAGATCGCCTCCGTCGAGGGGGCGCTCGACGGCATCGTCACCGCCGACGCCGACGGCCGGGTCCTTGATTGGAACCCGGCGGCCGCGAGGATCTTCGGCTACAGCCGCGAGGAGGCGCTGGGCGAGTTGATCGCCGACCTGATCGTGCCGGCGGCGCAACGAGAGGCCCACCAGCGCGGGGTCTCCAACGCAGGCCGCGGCGGAAACACAACCCTGATCGACCAGCGGCTCGAGATGACGGGGCGGCACGCCGATGGCGGCGAGATCCCGATCGAGCTCGCGATCACCAGGTCGGGAAGCGACCCGGTCCGGTTCACCGCCTTCATCCGCGACATCACCGAGGGAAAGCGACGCGACGAGGAAAGGGACCGGCTCGCTGACATGGTGCGTTCGGCTCAGGACGCGATGATCTCGGTCACCCTCGACGGCATCGTCCTTTCCTGGAATCAGGCGGCGGAGCGCATCTACGGCTACAGGCCCGAGGAGATCGTTGGATCCCAGCTGAGGCTCCTGGTGCCGCCCGACAAGATGCCCGAGCTGAGAAGCGTCAGCGCGGCGGTCGGCGCAGGGGAGTCAACCTCGGTCGAGACCACCGGCCTCCGCAAGGACGGCGAAATCATCGACATCTCTCTGCAGGTCTTTCCGGTAAGGGATCAGACCGGACGGGTGATCGGCGCGTCGACCGTCACGCGCGACATCACGGACCGCAGGCGCCGCGAGCGGGAAAAGCGGCTCGAGCAAGAGCGGCAGGCGTGGCGTGGCCAGATCGAGGATGCCCTCGACCACGACGGCCTCGAGTTCCACCCGCAGCCGGTTCTCCACCTGCGCACCGGAGAGGTCACGCACCATGAGCTGCTCCTGCGCATGCGCATGGACGGCGAGATCGTCGCTCCCGGCAGCTTCCTGCCGCACGCCGAGACGTCGCCGCTGATGAGGCGGGTTGACCGCTGGACCATCCGCCATGGCATCGAGCTGGCCACCGAGCATCCGGTGGCGATCAACCTCTCCGCCACCAGCCTGAGCGACCCCGGAACCGTCGTCGCGGCGGAAAAGGCACTCCGCGACTATGGCGCCGACCCACGCGATGTGACCTTCGAGATCACCGAAACCGCGGCGGTGGAGGATCTTGAGGCAGCCCACTCCCTGGTCAAGGCTCTCGGGGGACTCGGCTGTGGCGTGGCTCTCGATGACTTCGGGACCGGCTACGGATCATTCACCTATCTGATGCGCCTCCACGTCACCTCGCTCAAGATCGACATGGAGTTCATCCGGGGGCTGACGGAGGACCCAGACGACCAGCGGGTTGTTCGCGCGATCGTCGCGGTCGCCGGCAACTTCGGCCTCTCGACGGTCGCCGAGGGAGTCGAGACCCTGGCCACCGTCGAGATCCTGCGTGGCCTAGGGGTCGATGAGGCCCAGGGTTACCTGATCGGCCGGCCCAGCGAGACCTGGACCACCGACGCCGAGGTGGCCTCGCGCCTGACCACCTCCAGGGGCCGATGAGCGAGCGGGAGGAACTGGTTCGCGGAGCCATCACGGCGTTCAACGAGGGCGACATGAGCCGCGTCGTCGAGTTCGTCCACCCTGACATGAACCTCCGGCAGCTCCTTCCGGAGGTCGGCCTCGCCTCACACCAGAGCGTCACCGGCGTGTTCCGCGGGTCGGCAGAGGTCGAGCGCGCGTTGCGCGAAGCCGTCGAATCGCTCGGGGGGATGCGGTTCGAGATTCGCTGGCTCGAGGAGGTCGGGGAGGACGGCCTGCTGTACGAGCTCCTCGTGCTGATCGGCCCGGAGGACGAGCGATCGGCTCAGATCGTCTGGTATCTGAGTCGGTTTCGCGACGGGCTGATCCTCTCGACCACAGCCTTCAACACCGAGGCTCTGGCCCGCGAGGCGATAGAGCGCGGCGAGTGAGCGCTACTCCTCGGCGAGGATGCCGTAGAGCTGGCGGCGGGTCTCCTTGAGGATCTCAGCCGCCTTCGCCATCTGCTCTTCGTCGTCGCTGCGCGCGACCTGCTTGGCGGCGCCGATGGTGCGCATCAGCTCACTGCGAACGGCGAAGCGGGGCGAGTCCTCGTCCCCCTCCTCCCAGGGGCGCTGGCCCTCGGTGCGCTCCGGGACCTCCTTCTTGCCCGAATCTGTGAGGGAGAAGACCTTGCGGCCGTCGACCTCCTCTGCTGTCACCAGTCCCTCGTCCTCGAGCAGCTGAAGCGTCGGGTAGATGGAGCCGGCGCTCGGGCGCCAGCGGCCACCGGTGCGCTCCTCGAGCTCCTGGATCATCTCGTAGCCGTGCATGGAGCGGTCGTCGAGCAGCGCCAGGATCGCGCTGCGAACGTCACCGCGGCGGACGCGATGGCGTCCGCGGCCATGACCTCGACCGCCCCTCATCTCGTGCCGCCCGTATCGTCGCGAGCGGCTGGTCTGTCTGGGCATCTGTGTCGTTCCTTTCGATCAATCACGATTTAACACGATATATCGTAACAGATCGAGTTCGGGGGTCAGGTCTTGCACCCGACATGTGGCACGCAAGACCTGACCCCGGGGTCAGAGCTCCCAGGCGAAGGAGACGGAGCGCCAGCTCGGGCTCTCGCGCTCGTAGAAGCGGTGGGCGTCCTTCCGGACATCGGCGCTGTCGAGCTCGAGGTGGCTGGCGCCGCGCTCGCGCGCCCAGTCCTTGGCGGCATCGAGCAGGGCCTTCCCCACTCCCTGCGAGCGGTGCTCGGGGCTCACGGCCAGGTCCTCCACCCAGCAGCGTGGGCCGAAGCGAACGGAGTTCATGTCCAGGTATGCGGTGCAGAGACCGAGCAGGTCGCCGCGGTGCTCGGCGACCAGCACGGCGGCCTCCTGATCGGCGATCGCATCGGCGATGGCCGTGCGCGCCCGCTCCTGGGTCCCAGCGCGGCGGCACCGATCCCGGCGGCGCGAAGAGCCACTCGTACATGCCGAGTACCCGCTCCACCTCTCCCGGCACCGCCTCGCGAACCTTGGGCATGCCCGGAGGCTATCCGTGCCGCGCCCGGCCTACCCGTCCAGATAGCGTTCCCTCCATGAGAAACCCAAGAGACTTCTTCAAGCCACTGGCGATCGACGCGCCGGAACCGCCCGCGCGAGATCCCCTTCAAGCCCTCGCGGATGATCCATTTCCTCGACGCATCCAACGAGAAGATGCGGGCCAAGGTCCCGGACATGGCCAAGCAGGCCGACGTCCTGCTCGGCAACCTCGAGGACGCCATCCCGATCGACAAGAAGATCCCGGCGCGGGAGGGCCTGATCGAGGTCGCCAACGAGATCGACTTCGGCGACACCCAGCTCTGGACACGCGTGAACGAGCTCGAGAGCCCCTGGTGCCTCGACGACCTCACCCAGCTCGTTACGGAGATCGGCGACAAGCTCGAGGTGATCATGGTCCCCAAGGTCCAGGGCCCCTGGGACATCCACTATGTGGACCGCCTGCTCGCCCAGCTCGAGGCGAAGGCCAAGCTCGAGCGGCCGCTGCTCGTCCACGCGATCCTCGAGACCTCGCTCGGCGTGGCCAACCTGGAGGAGATCGCGACCGCCAGCCCGCGGATGCAGGGAATGAGCTTCGGGCCCGCAGATCTGGCGGCCTCCCGGCGAATGAAGACCACCAGGGTCGGCGGCGGCCACCCCGGCTACCAGGTGATCGAGGATCCCGATCCCGACAACCCCGATGCGCCCCGCGTGACCGCCCAGCAGGACCCCTGGCACTACTCGATCGCGCGCATGGTCGACGCCTGCACGGCGGCCGGGATCCTGCCGTACTACGGCCCCTACGGCGACATCAAGGACGTTCAGGGCTGTGAGACCCAGTTCCGGGCGGCCTTCCTGCTCGGCTGCGTCGGCGCCTGGTCGCTCCATCCCGTTCAGATCGAGATCGCCAAGAAGGTCTTCTCGCCGCCGCCGGACGAGGTCCTCTTCGCCAAGAAGGTGCTGGAGGCGATCCCGGACGGCGCCGGCGTCCACATGATCGACGGCAAGATGCAGGACGACGCCACCTGGAAGCAGTGCAAGGTGATGGTGAACCTGGCCGAGATGCTCGCCAAGAAGGACCCGGCACTGGCGAAGGCCTACGAGATGTGAGCGCCTTCGTCCACCGCCTGCGGGTCCGATACAACGAGTGCGACCCGCAGGGCGTCGTCTTCAACGCCAACTATCTGACCTACTTCGACCTGACGATGACCGAGCTCTGGCGCGAGCTCGGCGGCTATCAGGCGATGGTCGACGCCGGCGTCGACATGGTCGTGGCCGAGGCCACGGTCCGCTACCGGGCCGCCCTCCGGTTCGACGACGAGTTCGAGGTCCGGGCGGCGGTGGGCCGCCTCGGGGACACGTCGATGACGACGGCGATCGAGGTCGTGCGCGGGGAGGAGACGGTGGCAGAGGGCGAGCTGCGGCACGTCTTCATCGAGTCGGGCGGAGGCAACACCGCTCCTATTCCAGAGTCGATCCGCTCCGGCCTCGCTCGCTACGCCGCGACGCCGGCCTGACCCTCGTTCTCCCCTGGTGCTCCAGGCGCTCATCACGGCGCCCGGCGACCTTGTCATTGTGCCACGCAATAGTGCGCATTTAGCGCCCTTCGACTTCCCCCGATACCAGCATTCATGAGGATCCGAATTGCATCCCTGACCCCGTCCCTGCTGGGCGCAGCGACGCTGCTGTTGGCGCTCGCCCCGACGACCGCCCAGGCCCGCCCCTCCTGCCATGGAAAGAAGGCGACCGTGGTGCTCGGCGGCGGCAACAACAAGTACGTGGCCCGGAATCATGGCCATGGCAACCAGGTCGTGATCGCCGGCGCAGGCAACGACTACATCGTCACCGGCAAGGGCTCGGACGTGATCTGCGGCGGAGACGGGAACGATCGCATCCTCGCCGGCAAGGGGACCGACCGCGTCTACGGAGGCACCGGGGACGACACGATCCTCAACATCAAGGGCAAGGACTCGAGCTTCGGGGAGGACGGAAACGACTCGATGCAGGGAGGCCCCAGCCCTGACGTGATGGACGGCGGCACCGGAAACGACTTCATCAACGGCGGCAGCGACCGCGACAACCTCCACGGCGGGGCGGGCGACGACCTCATGCTCGGCGACGATGGCAGCGACTCGATCAGCGGGGACGACGGGACGGACGAGATCCACGGTGGGGCGGGCGGAGAGGACATGAGCGGGGGGAACGGAAACGATCGCCTCTACGGCGACCTCCTCGACGACCACATGGACGGCGGCACCGGCGACGACCTCATGGTCGGCGGCCACGGCGGTGACGAGATGAGCGGCGGCAGCGGCAACGACTGGTTCCGCGGCGGACCGAACGGCGACGACTATTCCGGCGGCGACGGCACCGACACGGTCAGCTACGCAGATGCCACGCCCTCCTGGGACACGACGACCGGGGTGCTGGTGAACCTCGCCGGCGGCTCGGCCATCACCCCCGATGGAACCGAGAACTTGAGCGGAGTCGAAAACGTGCTCGGCTCGGCGTTCGACGACTCGATCGAAGGCACCGGAGGTGCCGACGGACTCGACGGTGGACCCGGCAACGACAAGATCGCCGGAGGCGCCGGCGCCGACCAGCTCAACGGCGGCCCGGGCAACGACAGCTGCGACGCGACCGCCGGCGACAAGACGACCGCCTGCGGGGTAGGTGCGACTCACGAGAGGCCGTCGGATCCGCGGCCTGCCAGCGCCTACGTCTACATGGATCCGCGGGGACCGGACCCCGGCCTTTACGTGATCGGGCATCAGGGCCCCGGGAACGATGACCTGGTCGTGACCGCGAGCGGCGGGGCCTTCTCGGCCACCTCGCGGGCCGGGACCGCGATCGCGCGCCTGCCCGGATCAAACGACACCTGTGCTCAGCTCGGCGCCACTGTGAGCTGCCCTTCCCCGTCGACCGCCCTCAGCTTCATCACGGTCTGGGGCGACTCGGGTGACGACCACCTGAGCCTCTCGGGTGGCTACCCATCCACGATGACCACCGTGATGGACGGCGGCCCGGGCAACGACACCCTCGACGGCACCTCCGCGGATGACGTGCTGTTCAGCGGCCAGTCGGGATCGGACGCCCTCAACGGCGGCGACGGCAGCGACGCGCTGCTCGCGCTCGGCACGGGTGGTGACAGGCTCAACGGGGGAGGCGGCAACGACCAGCTGGTCAGCGACGACCTCTGCCAGGGGCATGACTACAGCGGCGGCCCCGGCTTCGACATCGCCGGCTTCGCCCGGTACAAGAACGCGCCGAAGAACGGCATCAAGGCGACGCTCGGCGGCACGGCGACGGACCCGGCACGCGGCAACTGCAGCGCCACCCACCTCCGCAAGGACCTGGAGATCCTCGAGGGCACGGACGGGCCCGACACCCTCATCGGGACCAAGGGCAAGGACCCGCTCATCCTCGGTAGGGGCGGCAACGACGTGATCCACGGGCGGGGCGGAGCCGATGACATCGACGGCGGCCCCGGCAAGGACAGCCTGTTCGGCGACGGCGGCTTCGACACCCTGGAGGCTCAGGACGGCAGGCGCGACCGAGCCGTCAACTGCGGCAAGGGTGGCGGCGAGGCCTTCCGGGACAAGAGCGACCCGGCGAGGGGCTGCAAGAAGCTGAAGAAGGGCGCCCGGAAGCGCAAGGGGCGTTGATCCGGCCGCGGTGTTTGTGGCGGCCGCTCATGGCGAAGCCGTCTACCCGAGGCGTTCTTTCAGTGCCTCGAGCTGCGCCTGAATCTCGGCGGGCAGATCATCG
>CAVVFJ010000016.1:0-147557 GCA_963747425.1 uncultured Solirubrobacterales bacterium | reverse complement strand
GAGGAGCGCGCGGACCGAAATCTCACCGACCTCCTGCAGGAGCTGCGGGTGGCGCTTCCCGGAGTCCAGGTCCTGTTCGCCTTCCTGCTCACCGTCCCGTTCACTCAGCGTTTCGACGACCTGAGCAGCTTCGATCAGAAGCTCTACTTCGGGGTGCTGATCTGCGTGTCCCTGGCGACGGTCCTGCTGGTTGCCCCGACCATCGGCCACCGCATCCTCTTCCGGCGCCAGCAGAAGGAGTTCATCGTCACGATCTCCAACAGGCTCGCGCTGGTCGGCATGCTGATGGTGGCGGTCGCCATGTGCGGGGCGATCGCGCTGATCAGCGATTTTCTCTTCGGGACCGCCACGGCGGTGATCAGCACGGCGGTGATGGCGAGCGCGTTCATCGGATTCTGGTTCCTCGGGCCGATCGTGCGCAGGCAGAAACTGCCCCCGCGTTGAGGATCCTGATCTTCAGCGCGTCGATCGGCGAAGGCCATGACCTGCCCGCCCGGGTCCTCGCCGACGGGATAGAGCACGAGGCGCCCGGCGCGGAGATCGAGATCGTGGATTCGCTTGCCGTCGTCGGCCGGCTCACGCGCCGGCTCGTCATGGACAGCTCCCGCTTTCACTCCAAGTGGGGAAGCAGGCTGTTCGACCTCTCCCACCGGCTGATCACCGACGTCCGCCCGACGCGCTGGTTCGCCGGGCACTTGACCCAGTGGCTGGCGGCAAGGCCGATCCGGAAAGCCGTGCTGGAGCGGGATCCCGACATCGTGATCTCGACCTATCCCGGCACCACCGAGGTGCTCGGTGCCCTCCGCGCCAAGGGGAAGATCGACATGCCCGTCGTCTCGGCGATCACCGACCTGGCCGCGCTGCGCTTCTGGGCCCACCCGGGCGTCGACCTTCATCTGATCACCCACCCCGAGTCGGCCGAGGAGGTGCGGGAGATCGCGCCCGGGACGGACGTGCGCTGCGTCCGCGGGCTCACCGACGAGCGCTTCTACGCGCTGCCCAGCCAGGCCGAGGCCAGGAGCGAGCTCGGCCTGCCGGCCGAGGGACCGGTGGTGATCGTCTCGGGGGGCGGCTGGGCCGTCGGCGACCTGGAGGGGGCGGCCGAGGAGGCGCTGGTAATCCCCGGGTCGACCGTGGTCTGCCTCTGCGGCCGAAACGAGGGGCTCCGGGGGGAGCTCGGACGGCATTTCGAGGCGGAGCCGCGCGTCCGCGTCGAGGGCTTCACAGAGCGAATGCCCGACTGGTTCTCCGCCGCCGACGTACTCGTCCACTCGACCGCGGGGCTGACGGTGCTCGAGGCCATCATGGCCGGCTGCGGTGTCGTCTCCTACGGGTGGGGCCACGGGCACGTCCGAGTGAACAACGCGGCGTTCGTGCGCTTCGGCCTGGCGGAGGTCGCGGCGTCCCGCGACCAGCTCGGCGATGCGCTGCTCCGCGCCCTGGCCGCGAGCGGGACGCCGGACGATTCCTTCGCCAGGCTGCCATCGGCCGCCTCAGCCGTCCTGGGCCTCGCCGACGGCGAGCTGGGCGACCGCGGGAGAGCTCGCCAGCAGGCCGGCGCCTAGGGCGACGGTCGCGAGCGCCATCACGAGCACCGCGCCTCCCAGGGGCGTATTGCTCCATCCCTCGCCGCCGACAAGGGGCGCCATCACGACCGGGATCACGATCTGCATCACCAGCACCGTGGGGGCAACCCGGGTGGCGGCGAAGCGCTGGAGAGCGGTGGACTCGCTGATCACGCCGACGAGCACGACCGCCGCGACCAGGGCCGCCCAGGCGATCACCGCCAGCAGCGCTCCCTCCGAGGCGTCCTGGGCGACGATCTTGGCGACGAAGGCCGCCATCCCGTCCGCCGCGCCCGCGCTTGCGACCAGCAGCAGCATCGGGAACGGGCGATGCGCGATCAACCCGATCAGGTAAGGCGTCACCGTGACGACCGCCAGGATGCCGAGTGCGATGACGAGGCCCGCGCTCCGCTCAACCTCGCCGGGCTCACGGGGCGCCGCCCAGGCGAAGACGCCGACCGAGGCGATGATCAACACTACGGCGGCGATCTCCCTTGGCCCCACCTGCTCGCCGAGGATTCGCACGCCGAGCACCAGAAGCAGAAGCAGGCCGAGGGCGAGAACCGGCTGGACCAGCGTCAGCGGCGCGTGGGCGAGCGCGAGGATCTGGAGTGGCCAGCCAACCAGCGAGAGGGCGGTCGCGCCGACCCAGAGCGGCCGGCGCAGCAGGTGGGTCATCAGCGACGGCCGCAGTGCCCGCTCGGCCGGGGCCTTGCGCGCCTCGATCGCCTGCAGCGCGTAGCCGGTCTCGTAGCAGCACGCTGCCGCGAGCGCCAGGCCGAACCCGATAGCGAGCTCCCCGTCCATCAGTGGCACCATCCTGCCAGTGAAAGCGGCACCAGCTCTCATGATCGGCTCGGCCGCCGCAGCGGCGGCGTGGTGGACGCCCGCGCTCGCTCCGATCGTGCCTGGCGTCGCCGAGGCGCTCGGGTTGCCGCGGCGGATCGACGACTCCGCCGGCGTCGCGCTGACCTTCGACGACGGCCCCCATCCCGAGGGGACGCCCGCGGTGCTCGACGCGCTGGAGGCGGCGGACGCGAAGGCCACCTTCTTCCTCTGCGGCGAGCAGGTCGAGCGCCACCCATCGCTGGCCGCCGAGATCGCCGCCGCCGGCCACGTCGTGGCGATACACGGCTACAGGCACCGCAACATGCTCCGCCTGGCGCCGCGCACCTTCGTCGACGATCTGGAACGAGGGATCGCGGCGATCGAAGACGCCGTCGGCCGGCGCCCCGAGATCTACCGGCCGCCGTACGGGATCTTCAGCTATCCGGGAATGGTCGAGGTGCGGGCCCGGGGACTCCGCTCACTGCTCTGGTCACGCTGGGGTCACGACTGGCGAGTCCCCAGGCCGCCGGAGAAGATCACCGCCGAGGTGACGCGTGACCTGGACGGCGGTGACGTCCTGCTCCTCCACGACGCCGATCACTACAGCGAGCCGGGCTGCTGGCGCGGGACGGTGGCCGCACTGCCGATGGTGGTGGAGCGGGTCCGCTCGGCCGGACTCCGGCCGGTCGCGCTCTAGCTGACGGTGTCGGCGGCGGCTTCCTCGTCGTCCTGCCATCGGGTCGCCGCGGTCGCCACCACCAGGGCGATCGCCAGGCCAATCGCGCTCAGCACGATCGTGCCCCTGTGGGGCATGCCGAGGTTGAAGACGTTGCGCGTCCAGGGGAGCGTCTCCATGACGACATAGCCGGCTGCCAGCCAGCCCGCGATCACGCCGCCCCTGGCCGGGCGGACGCCGCCGGCGCCGAGGGGCAGCAGGCTGAGCGCGGCCAGGATCCCGATCACGCAGGTGATCGCGACGTAGCCGACCTGCCCTGTGCCGAAATCGTCGGATTTGAGGGCGAGTGCCGAGGGGATCAGCGTCCCAGCGATGCAGGCGAGGGCCACGATCCAGGCGCTGGGCCAGGTTGAGGCCGGAGTGCTGGGCCAGGCCGGGAGCTCGATCCTGCTCACTGGCGCGGCTAAGGGGGTCGAGACGGCGACCGGCTCGGCGACGGGCTCCGGCTCGGAGGCCGGGGCGCGCTCGGGCGCGAACCAGGCGAGGTAGCGGCGGACGCCCTCGCGCAGCGGGGTCGAGGCGCGCCAGCCGAGCTCATCGGCGGCCCGCTCGTTCGAGATCACCGCGCCGCCGAAGTCGCCGTTGCGGCCTGGGGTGTGAACGATCTCGGTGTCGTCGATCAGGCCGGAGACGACGTCGGCGAGCTCGCGGATCGTCACCGTCTCATCGCCCGCGAGGTTGTAGACGCGGCCCGCCATT
The DNA here is from genome assembly GCA_963747425.1 of uncultured Solirubrobacterales bacterium. Taxonomy (GTDB): domain Bacteria; phylum Actinomycetota; class Thermoleophilia; order Solirubrobacterales; family 70-9; genus DASUPK01. The sequence goes on along the minus strand of CAVVFJ010000016.1, from coordinate 143,729 downwards.
CCTCGCTCGAGCCCGGCGACCACCCCCTCCGCCAGGTCCTCGACGTAGACGAAGCGCCTGGTCTGCAGGCCGTCGCCGGCGATCGTCAGCGGCTCGCCCTCGAGCGCCTTGGAGACGAAGATCGGGATCACCGCGGCCGGCCGGGCGCGGGGACCGTAGGGGATACCGAAGCGCAGGATCGTGCAGGGCACGTCGTAGAGCTCGGCGTAGGAGGTGCAGTACATCTCGCCGGCCAGCTTGCTCGCCGTGTAGAGATGGTCGGGCAGGCCGAGCGGTGCGTCCTCGTCGATCAGGCCCTCCCCGGAGGCGCCATAGACCCAGATCGTGCTGCCGTAGATGACCCGGGTGCCCGTTGCCCGGGCGGCCTCGAGCACGGCGAGCGTGCCCCGTGCGTTGCACTTCTCGGCGTCGACCGGCTCGTCGGCGACGATGCCGACGTCGGCATAGGCGGCGAGGTGGACGACCGCGTCGCAGTCCCGCATCGCCTCGGTGAGCGTGTCCCGATCGAAGAGGTCGCCGATCACAGTGTCGATCGAGCCCGGGGCGTGATGGGCCGATTCCCGGAGGTCGTAGATCCGTGGCTCGAAGCCGGCATCCGCCAGCTTGTCGACCACGTGCGAGCCGATGAAGCCGGAGCCACCTGTGACCAGGACGCGACTCATGCGGTCTCTTCGACGGAAATCTCGTCGGACTCAAGCGCCGGCGCGTAGTAGAGAGGCACGCACCAGTGGTTCTGGGCTACCCAGTCGGTGTTGGGGAGCTCGTCGCCGGTACCCATGATCCGGTGGCAGGGATCCTCGTAGACCTTGCCGGTGGATCGCTCGATCTGATCGAAGACGATGTACTTGTAGAGGCCCGAGGTCATCCCGTCGGGCAGTTCCAGGTGAGACGCGTAGACGGGGTCGAGCCGCTCGCGCGCGACCGCGTTCTTACGGGCGACGATCTCCTCCAGCCGCTCGGTCTGGATCAGGCCGATCGCCGCCGTGAACTCGCTCATCCGCAGGTTGAGGCCCTCCACCGTGTGATCGGGCTTGCCGTAGTTGCGGAAGGCGCGGGCGTGCTCCAGCAGGTCGTCGTTGCCGGAGACGAGCATGCCGCCCTCGCCGGTGGAGATCGTCTTGGTCGCGTAGAAGGAGTAGGCGCCGGCATCTCCCCAGCTGCCGGGACGCCGATCGCCCCAGCGGGCGCCGTGCGCGTGGGCGCAGTCCTCCAGCAGGAAGATCCCCTCGGCCCTGCAGTAGTCGGCGATCCGCTCGACCTCGAAGGCGACGTGGCCGCCGATGTGGACGAGCACGGCGGCGCGCGGTCTGTGCTCCTCGGCCTTGCGCTGGAAGTCCTCGAACGAGATGCAGAGGTCCTCGCGGTTGCAGTCGACGAAGACGGGCTCGGCGCCGGAGTGGATGATCGAGAGCGGGGTCGCCATGAAGGTGTTGGACGGGCAGAGGACCTTCTCGCCGCGGACGCCGGCGAAGTCGAGCGCGGCGAGCGCCGCGCCGCTCCAGCCACCGGTGGCGACCGACCCGAGCCCGTGCAGCTCGCCCCAGGCCTTCTCGAAGCGGGCGGTCATCTCGCCCTCTGACCAGCGCTCCGAGAGCACGATCTCGTCCCAGAGCTCATGGAGCCTGGGCAGGTCGCGGCGATCAAAGCCGATCGCGAATTGGCTGTGGTCGGCGGGGGTCAGGGAGTGGGTGAAGCTTGAGCGGTTTCCGCCTACATCGCGGCGAGCCGCAGGATAGTCAGTCAGGCGGCGTGATGGATCCGCAATAACCCCTGATGTGAACCTGCTGTTAGGCGAGGGTGCGCCGCGAGGCGCAACCCGTTAGATGCTGGCGGCCTCGGCCTTGAGGGCGCTCAGCTCGGTCTCGATCTGGCTCAGGAACGGGGTTTCCGGGTCGAGGTCGTGAAGCTCCTCGAGGTCCTCCGACCAGAGCTGGAGCCGCTCCTCCAGGGTGGTGCCGAGGCGTTCCCCCACGGCGGCGCGGTCTTCGGGCGCGACCTTGCGCCAGTCACGGATGTTGGCGACCCGGTCCGCGGCGTAGATGATCACCGGGTCGCCGCCCGACTCGAGGATCCCGCGGCGCAGCGCCCGCTTGCGCGCCCCGTAGCCGGTGATCTCCGGGTCCTCGCTGAGGCAGTCGACCAGGTCCGCCACGCTGGGACCGAAGCGCTCGCGGATCTCGTCCAGCTCCACGTTGGTCTTCTCGACGACGTCGTGCAGGTAGGCGGCGGAGATCAGCGGCCCGTCGTAGCCGGATTCCGTCAGCAGCCGGGCAACCGCGATCGGGTGCTCGACGAACTGCTCGCCGGTCTGCTTCCGGTGCTGGCCGAAGTGAACCCGGCGGGCGAAGCGGAGGGCGGACAGGGACAGATCCGAATCCGTCCGAGGCTCAGGTCTGATCGAGACTTCCGCCATCTGCCGAAACGCTAACGACGCGATCCGGGATTCGCAATTTGGGGGCACCGGATTTCCGCAAATAGCAGCAAGACTGGTTGACAGTTCTTTCACATCGACGTTTCGGTTACAAGCGCAATTTTCTCGGGCGCGTCTCTCCTAGAATCGCCGCGATGCTGCAGACGCTCCGGAACATCGCGATCATCGCCGCGCTGGCGGCCGGGATCGACTTCCTGCCCGGTGGCGGGGCCGCCGCGGCGACGGTCTTCTCGGCGCTGATGATGATCTTCTTCGCGGCGATCGCCTGGCTCATCTACCGGGTCTACCGTGAGCAGCAGCTCACCCTGGCGACGCTGACCGACGGCCGCAAGGCCGGCCTCTTTGGCGCGGTCGGGGCGATCGCGCTGCTGGTGGTCGGATATGACGAGTTCGCCTCCTGGACGGGCGGCGTGCTCCTCTGGATCGCGCTGATGGCCGGATGCATCGCGGTGATCTTCCTCGTCTGGCGCAGCACTACGACGTACTCGTAGGCTTTCGCGCACATCGCGTGACGCGGTCGGGCCTAGGTTCGGCCCATGACCTGGAAGGCGAAGCGCGAGGCCGCGATGGGTGGCGGCCAGGCATCGGTCGAGCTGGTCGCCGTTCTGCCCGCGCTGGCGGTCTGCCTGGTGATCGCCGCCCAGACCGTCGCCGTGGGCTGGGCCCTGTGGTCGGCCGGCAACGCCGCGCGAGCCGGTGCCCGAGCGAAGCAGGTCGGCTCGGACCCGACGCCGGCGGCGCGGGACGCGCTCCCGGGATCGCTGCGGCACGACGCCGTGATCCACTCCGGCGACGGCGTGCGGGTGAAGGTCCGCGTTCCGGCGCTGCTCCCCGGGGTCACGATGCCGTCCGTCACCGCCGCCTCGACCCTCGATGGGGATGGCACCTAGACGCTCGGCGGACGGCCAGGCCTCGGTCGAGCTGCTCGCCGCGCTGCCGGCGCTGGCCCTGGCGGCCGCCCTCGCTCTCCAGCTGCTCCTGGTGGGCTATTCGCTGACCATCGCCGACGGCGCCGCGGAGGCGGGGGCCCTGGCGGGCGCCTCCGGGCGCGACGGGCGGAGCGCCGCGCGAGAGGCGCTGCCCGGCTGGGCCCGGGGACGCTCGCGGGTGAGCGCCGAGGGCGGCAGGGTGCGTGTCGAGCTGCGCCCGCCCGCCCTGCTCGCAGCCGTGGCAGACGCGCTCACGGTCAGCTCGGAGGCCTGGTCGCGGCCTCCCAGGGGAAGCGGCCGATGACCCCGGCGATCCTCGTCACGGGGACCGACCGGGGACCGAGCCTGGGACTGGCCGCCGCGGTGGCCGTCGAGGGTGCGGTCCTGACGGGGGCGGGAACGCTGCTGGTCGAGGTGGGGGAGGTCGCCCGCCGCCGCGGCCCGACCCTGCTCGCGTCGTCGGGGTCTAGGCGGATCGAGGGCGGACTGAGGGTCGCCGGCATGAGGGCGTCCGCGCGAGGTCACCTCTGCCACCTGGCGGTGGCCGAAGGGGATGAGCCGCTCGCCGAGGCGGCGACGGCGATCTCGGAGTCGGAGGCGGAGCTCGCCGTGATCCATCTCCCCGGGCGGCTCTGGGTCCCGGCGCTGGAGACGCCGGGTGTGGGGGCGGCCGGAGGTTGCCTGCTCGTCTCCCTTCCCGCCGAGCGGCCACTCGCGGCCCTGGCGGTGGACGAGCTGGCACGCCGTGGGCTGCCGGCTCGCGTCGCCTCCAAGCCGCCGGGACAGCTCGCCGCTCGGCGCGCCCTGGCCGGCGCTCGGGCGGGTGGCTGGGTCTCCGAGACGGGTCGCGCGATCGCGCGGCGGCTGCTCGGGCTCGGCCGGCCCGACGCATCCGGGCGGGTGGCGGATCGCGAGCGTGGTCAGTCACTGCCTGCGGTGCTCGGCGCCGGGCTGATCCTGGTCCTCGCCGCGCTGGTACTCGCCGCGATCGGCGGGGCCGCCACTGGGAGGGGGAGGGTGCAGAGGGCCGCGGACCTGGCGGCGCTCTCCGCCGTACGCAGCATGCGCGACGACGTGCCCCGGCTGCTGTCCCCGGCGCGGCTTGCGGACGGTGCGCCCAACCCGCGGCACCTTTCGCGAGCCGACTATCTCTCTCGGGCCAGGCTTGCGGCGATGGGCGCCGCGCGGCACAACCGCGTCGATCCGGCCCGCCTGCGGATCTCCTTCCCGGACGCCGCCGCCGATCCACCCCTGCAGGCTCGCGCCACCGTCGTCGGCGAGGTCGATCCTGAACGGCTTCCGGGCGGCAATCGCCTCGGTGACCGGCCCCCCATTCGGGTGGAGGCGTCCGCCGTTGCGGAGGCCTCGGCTCCGATCTCGTCCTGGACCGGGATGCCCTCGCGGGCGGAGGGGGGCGGCTACTCGGGCGGGCTCGTCTACCGGGACGGGGAGGGCATGCGGCCCGATGTGGCGGCCGCCTACGACCGGATGGCGGCGGCGGCGAAGCGCGGGGGCCTCGACCTCGTCGTCGTATCCGGTTTTCGCTCCGACGCGGAGCAGGCCGAGCTCTTCGCGCGCCACCCCGATCCGCGCTGGGTTGCACCGCCTGGCCATTCCCTGCACCGCTGCGCCACCGAGCTCGACCTGGGGCCTTCGCCGGCTTACGGCTGGCTTCACGCCAACGCGGGTCGCTTCGGCTTCGTGCAGCGCTACAGCTGGGAGGCCTGGCATTTCGGATTTCAAGCGGGGCCGCCGCCATGCTCCGATGCGGGGAACGCCGTCACCGGCGCTGGGGCGCTCGGGGAGCAGGAGGGCCTCGGGCAGAGCTCCGGAATCCCGAGCTTCGTCCCCGCTCCCTACAGGGAGCCGCTGCTGCGCTCGGCGTCGCGCTGGAACGTCTCGCCCGGGCTGCTCGCGGCCCAGCTGATGGCCGAGTCCGGCTTCAACCCGCGGGCCGTCTCGCCCGCCGGCGCGCTCGGGATCGCGCAGTTCATTCCCTCGACCGCGCGCTCCTACGGCCTTCGCGACCCCTTCGACCCGGTCGCCTCGATCGACGCGCAGGCGCACCTGATGTCGGACCTGTTGCGCCGCTTCCATTCGGTGCCGCTGGCGCTCGCCGCCTACAACGCCGGTCCCGGCGCCGTGGCGGCCTGCAGCTGCGTGCCGCCGTACCCGGAGACACGGGCCTACGTGGGGCGGATCCTGGCGCTGGCCGATGGAGCCGGGGTGCTGCTCTCACCGCCGCTCGAGGTCCGGTTGATTCAGTAGCTATGGAGTAGCCGGATTCGGCTTCTCGGCCGGGATCTCTCCGACGACCTCGAGGCCGTTGGAGGTGTACCGGTAGACGTCGAAGACGCCGGCGGTCGGGTCACCGTGGACGTCCATGTCGATCGGACCGGAGGCGCCCGTGTAGTCGATGTCCTTGCCGTCCTCGACCGCCTTGATCGCATCGGGGAGCTGCTGCCAGCTGTATTCGTCGCCACCGGGAGCGGTGATGTCGATCAGCTCGTCGGCCATCTGCTGCCCGTCGGTCGAGCCCGCCGCGACGGCGGCGAGGTAGCAGAGCACGGTGGCATCGAACTCCTGGGCGGCGTACGGGGCCGGCTTGACGTTGTGTGGGTCGGCCGCCTTGAAGTCCTGGACGAAGGCGGAGGCGGCGGCGTCGCCCCTCGGTGCGCCCGGTGCGAGCGCCCGCATCCCGTCGATTGCGCTCGCCCCGACCTGGTCGGGCAGGCCCGGGGAGACCAGCTGGTCGCTGCCCCAAGCGATCTGGGGAGCCCATGAGTCGCTCGACGAGAGCGCGGGGGCGAGCTGGGAAAAGCCATTGACGTCGTCGATCAGGAGAACCGCATCGGGGCTGCCTGTGGTGATCCGGAGGGCCTGCGGCGGTGATGCCAGGTCGATCTGCTCGCCGACGGTGCCGTTCTGATCCTGCCAGGACTGGGTGAAGTCCTGGGTGATCGTGTCGCCGTGGGCCTCGTTGCCGGCGGCGACGTTGACGCTGTGTCCCTCGGCGCCGCCGACACCGGTGCCGATCGCCTCGGATAGCGCGGAGCCCTCGAGTGAGGTGGGCAGCGCGGTGCTGTCGACCAGGTCGTGGTCGCTGAGCTCGGCGACGCTCTTGCCGGCTGGGACCGGCGCGATCTCCAGGACCTTGCCGGGGATGGTGACGTCGTTTGCGGTCTGCTCGACGGCGTCGGAGGACCAAGGGCCCGTCAGGCAGCTGGCGTGATCGTCGTTGACGAGCTTCCTTGCCGACTCGGTTGCCGTGCCCGAATCGGTCCCCTGATCCTCAGAGACTGTGCGGAGCGTGTGGTCGGCGCCGGCCTCGCCGATCGCCTGCCTGATCTGCTCGACGGCCAGCTGCGACGCCTTCGCGCCCGAGACCCCGAGCGCCCTGGAAGTGCCGCTGAGGGGGAGCGAGTTCCCGATCACCAGGTTGAGCTGTTTGGCTCCCGGGCCGTCGTCGCCACCGCCCCCGCCCCCGCCGCATGCGGCGAGGCCGAGCACGAGCGGCAGCATCAACGTCGGCCACAGACCTTTCAGGTGCCTATTCATACCCGGTGCGGTAAAGGTAGGGTGCGAGCCATGGCTACCGTCCAGGTCGAGGGCATCGAGGGGCTAAAGGCCCTGCAGGGCGAGACGATCGGCCCGAGCGAGTGGCGCGAGGTGACGCAGGAGGACATCGACACCTTCGCGGAGCTGACCGGCGACCACCAATGGATCCACACGGACGTCGAGCGGGCGAAGAAGGAGAGCCCGTTCGGCACGACCGTTGCGCACGGCAACCTGACCCTGTCGTTGATCGACGGGATGCGAATCGAGCTCATGAAGTCCACCGGCTTCAAGCTCGGCGTCAACTACGGCTGGAACAAGGTCCGCTTCCCCGCCCCAGTGCCATCGGGCTCGAAGGTCAGGACGACGGCTGAGGTGGTCGAGGTCGAGGAGGTCGGGGGCGGCTGGTTCCAGATCGTGACGCGCTTCAAGGTGGAAGTGGAGGGCTCCGAGAAGCCCGCCTGCGTGGCCGACTCGGTCGGTCGAGCACTGCCTGAGTAGCCGGCCGCGTGGCGCGCCGGCCGCGTGGCGCGCGGGTCCTGTCGCGGAATCTCACCGCGGATCGAGGCATCTCACCGCGGATGAGATTCCGCGCCACCCGCGCGAGCCGCGCGGTCGGCGGACGGAACTACTTGACCGTGAGCGTTCCCTCCATGCCGGCTTCCCGGTGCCCAGGCACTGTGCAGTAGAACGTGTAGGTCCCAGGCTGCAGGTCGACAGTCGCGTTCGCTGTGCCCGACGAGACCAGGTCGGTCGCTCCAAGCTCCTGGCCAGACGAGTCCGCCACGGCGACGTCGTGCTGCAGCGACTGCTTGTTGTCGAAGTTGATCGTCACGTTGCCGGCCTTGGCGCTGGCGTCCTTCTGATCGAAGGCCAGGTCACTGCCCGACGGGGTCGAGATGTCGACCGTCGAACCGCCTCCGGCGGCGCCGCCACCGGCCGCAGGGGTCGTTGCTGGGGGGGCCGATGCCGCCGTGGTGGAGTTGTTGTCGCTGCTGCCGCCGCAGGCCGCCAGGCCGACAACGGCCAGCGCCGCAAACACCAGCACTGCTGAAGCTCGTCTCATCCGGAGCACCTTTCTCTCGACGCCAGGTTGGCCCACTCTAGTACGGGCTCGCGTGTGCCAGGGATTGGTCAGTCTCCCCGGAACTCGGGCGTGTCGCCTCCGAAGAAGGCCGTGACGCCGCGCCGGAGGTCCTCGGTTCCCATGCTGTCGGCGATTCCGTGGCGCTCCAGCTGGAGGTGGTCGTTGATCGAGTTCTCGATGCTCTCGTGCAGCAGGCGCTTGGTCATCCGCACGTAGTACGGGGCCTTGGCGGCGAGCTTCTCAGCCTTCTCTCGCGCCCGCGTCATCAGCTGGTCCGCGGGAACCACCTCGGTGACGAGGCCGGCGTCGAGCGCCGCCTTGGCGTCCATGTTCGGGTCGTTGAGCGCCAGCTCGAGTGCCCTGGCCGGCCCGACGACCCGCGGCAGGAAATAGGTCATGCCGCCGTCGGGGGCGGCGCCGATGCGCCCGTAGGCGATCGCCATGAAGGCGTCCTCGGAGGCGATGCGGATGTCAGCGGAGAGCGCCAGCGACATGCCCGCCCCCGCCGCCGGGCCGTTGATGGCGGCGATCACCGGGTAGGGAATGCGCCGGATGTCGACGATCGCGTTGTGGAGCGCCTCGGCTCCGCGCCGCACCTCGGAGGGGAGGTCGACGCCCTCGCTGGTGACACCTCGCTTGAACCAGTTGACGTCCCCGCCGGAGCAGAATGCGCGCCCGGCGCCCGTGATGATGAGGGCGCGAATCGGCGCGCGATCGGCGAGCCAACCCGCCGCGGTTACGAGCTCGCCGATCAGCTCGGGGCTCATCGCGTTGAGGGCGTCCGGCCGGTTCAGGGTCATGGTCCCGATCTGGCCGTCCACCCCGATCTCGATCGTCTCGAGCTCGGGCGGCTCGTCGCTGATCAACGGAATCTCGGTCTCTGCGCTCTCTGCGGTCTCTGCCATTTCTCAGCCTCCTGGGCGGGGGACCCGGGACCCTACCCTGTCGTTTGTGCCCGAGAGCAGCAAGAAGTTGGCCGATCAGCGCAATCAGCTCCCCGACGCCCCGGGCGTCTACGTGTTCCGGAATCGCGCGGGCGACGCCCTCTACGTGGGCAAGGCGAATTCGATCCGCAAGCGGGTCGCATCCCACTTCGCGGGCAAGGGCGGCGGCCGCGGATCGGGCATGGGCGGCACCGCCGAGCTGATCGACCGGACCGACTCGATCGAGTTCCTGGTCACGGAGAACGAGCCGGAGGCGCTGCTGGCGGAGCAGAGCTTCATCAAGCGTTACCGGCCGCGCTTCAACATCCGGCTGCGGGACGACAAGTCGTATCCGTACGTCGGCGTCAGCCTCGACGAGGAGTTCCCGCGCGTCTACTTCACTCGCGAGCGCCATCGCCCGAACCGCGCGTACTTCGGACCGTTCTCCAGCGCAAAGCGCGTCCGCGAGACCCTCGATCTGCTCGGCAAGCTCTTCCAGTACCGCACCTGCGAGGGGGCGGAGCCCGGGCGGCGCTCGGGCGTCCCGTGCCTCGATTACTACATCAAGCGCTGCCAGGCGCCCTGTGTGGGCTACATCGACAAGGACGAGTACCGGGGCAACATCGACCGCATCGTGGGCTTCCTGTCGGGCCGCTACAAGGAGATCGCAAACGACCTCGAGGCGAAGATGGAGGAGGCGTCCGAGGGGCAGGACTTCGAGCGGGCGGCCCTCTTCCGCGACCGGCTCAATGCGGTCCGGGGGATGATGGAGCGCCAGCAGGTGGCGGGCGGTGCGCTGGGGAGCGCCGATCTGATCGCCGTGGCGGTGGAGGGAAGCGACGCGAACGCGCAGGTCTTCCAGGTTCGCGACGGCGTCCTGGCAGAGCGCCAGGGCTTCTACCTGGCGGGTGAGGACGAGGCCGCCGGCGACGACCGCGATCCCGGCGAGGTCGCCGAGACGTTCCTGCTCCAGTACTACGGCGCCGCGCCCGCGGTGCCCGGGAGGGTGGTCGTCGGGCCGGAGCTGACCGGGCGGACGAGCGTGCTCGCCGAGGCGCTGAGCAGCCAGCGCGACTCGCAGGTCGAGGTGCGGGTCGCATCGCGCGGCGACCTGCGCCGCCTCCGCGAGCTCGCCGAGAAGAACGCGAAGCTCGCGCTCGCCCAGGACAAGCTGAGCCGGGAGCATCGCCGCCAGCAGAGGGTGGAGTCGCTCGCCTCGCTCCAGGAGGCCCTCGGCCTCGAGCGGGTCCCCGTCCGGATCGAGGGCTTCGACATCTCAAACCTCGGCGAGACCCACACCGTCGCCTCGATGGTGGTCTTCGAGGGAGGCACGCCGAAGAAGTCCGATTACCGGAAGTTCAACATCCGCGGCGAGTTCAGCGGTAACGGTGAGGGCCCGGATGACTTCGCGGCGATGCAGGAGGTGTTGTCGAGGCGCATCGGCCGCTACATGCAGCAGGCCGACATCTCACCGCACGACTCCGACCGTGACGCCAGCTTCGCGGCGCTGCCCGACCTGATCGTGATCGACGGAGGCAAGGGCCAGCTCTCGGCGGGGATGAAGGCGCTCGAGCCGCTGCTGGAGCGCGGCGTCGCGGTGGTCAGCCTCGCCAAGCGGATCGAGGAGGTCTTCGTCCCGGGGCGATCCGACCCGATCCTGCTGGAGAAGCGCTCCGACGCGCTCCGGATCCTGCAGCGGGTGCGGGACGAGGCGCACCGGTTCGCCATCACGTTCCACCGCAGACGCCGCGACCAGGCGATGACGGCGTCCGTGCTGGACGGGGTCCGGGGGGTGGGCCCCGCGCGAAAGCGGGCGCTGCTGCGTCACTTCGGCTCGCCGGAACGGCTGCTCACGGCCAGCCGCGAGGAGCTCGAAGCGGTGCCCGGGGTGCCCGGTAAGCTCGCTCGCGAGATCCACCGGCAACTGCACAGAGCGGGCTGATGCCAAAGGACGCCACCATCAATGGGGACGGCGCCGGCCCCAGCGAGAAGCGAGTCGAGCTCGTGGTGATCACCGGATACTCCGGCGCCGGCAAGTCGGAGGCGATCGCTGCCTTCGAGGACGGCGGCTATTTCTGCGTCGACAACCTGCCACCGAGGATGATCGGCGGCCTCGGCGAGCTCTTCCGGCATGAGGGCAGTGGCGTCCAGAAGGCCGCGGTGGTGACCGATGTACGCGGCGGCGAGTACTTCGACGACCTGCAGGCCGTGCTCGGCGAGCTGGCGGCGGGCGGCCTCGATCTGAAGGTCGTCTTCCTCGAGGCCGACGAGGACGCCCTGCTCCACCGCTACAAGGAGACCCGCCGCCGCCACCCCCTGGCCCGGAGCGGGCGGATCGTCGACGGGATCCGTGAGGAGCGCGAGCTGCTCGCGCCATTGCGAGAGCGCGCCGACGTCGTCCTCGACACGACCTCGCTCACCGGCGGCGCGCTTCGCCGGCGCATCGCCACCGAGCTGGTCGGCCGCGACGCGCAGGAGAACCAGCTCGCCCTGACGATCCTCACCTTTGGCTTCAAGAACGGCCCGCCGTCCGATGCCGACCTGACCCTCGACGTCCGCTTCCTGCCGAACCCGCACTACGTAGATGAGCTGCGCCCGCTGACCGGGCTCGACGAGCCGGTCAGGGAGTACGTCGAGTCCGGCACCCAGGCCGGTGAGTTCTACGGGCGGCTGATGCCCCTGCTCGACTTCCTGCTGCCCGCCTATGTCGCCGAGGGCAAGCAGCACCTGACGGTCGCGGTGGGCTGCACGGGCGGCAGGCACCGCTCGGTCACGGTCGCCGACCGGATCGCCCGCGAGCTCGGCAAGAGAGACGACGTCAAGCTGCGCCTGGTGCACCGCGACGTCGAGCTCGAGCCCAGACCGGCCGCGCGATAGTTGATCCGGCGGCGGTCTTTGTGGCCGCCGTTGATGGCGAAGCCGTCCATAACATCCGCGTGATGAATCCCGTGATCAGCGTCAAAGGCCTGCGGAAGTCCTACGAGATGCTCGAGGCCGTCAAGGGCATCGACCTCGAGGTCGGCGCGGGCGAGATCTTCGCGTTCCTCGGACCGAACGGTGCCGGGAAGACGACCACGGTCGAGATTCTCGAGGGCTACCGGACGCGCAATGGGGGCGAGGTGAGCGTGCTCGGCGTCGATCCTCAAGAGGCGGACCGGAGCTGGCGGAACCGGGTCGGCTTCGTCCTCCAGGAGTCACGGCTCGTGCCGGAGCTCACGCCGCGCGAGGCGGTGGAGCAGTACGCCGGGTACTACGCGCACCCCAGGGACGTCGATGACACCGTCAACCTGGTCGGGCTTGCCGAGAAGGCAAACGTGAGGACGTCGAAGCTCTCCGGCGGGCAGCAGCGGCGCCTCGACGTCGCGCTGGCTCTGATCGGCGACCCCGAGCTCCTCTTCCTCGACGAGCCGACCACCGGCTTCGACCCGTCGGCCCGCCGGCAGGCCTGGGACGTGATCGGGGGCCTGCGCGATCTCGGCAAGACGGTCTTCCTGACCACTCACTACATGGATGAGGCGCAGGCGCTGGCGGATCGCGTCGCGATCATCTCGGCAGGGCGGATCGTCGCCACCGGGTCGCCCGACGAGCTTGCGGGTGACGGGGAGGGCCGCACGGAGATCAGCTTCCGGCTCCCCGCCGGTGTCCACGCCCCAGATCTGCCGTTCGCCGTGCGCACGAGCGCACGGATCGATGCCGGCGCGGTGTCCCTGACTGCGGACGACCCGGTTCCTCTGCTCCGCGAGCTGACCAACTGGGCCGCGGAGCGCGGCGTCGGGCTGCCGGGGCTGACGGTCGGCGCACCGACCCTCGAGGACATCTATCTCGAGCTGACCGAGCGTGCGGACGGAGCGGAGGGCCCGGAGTGAGCGGCGTCGCCGTCCTCCTGCACCAGTTCCGATTCGACCAGAAGGTCTTCTGGCGCAACCCCGCGGCTGTCTTCTTCACGGCGCTTCTGCCGCTGCTCTTCCTCTTCCTGCTGGCGACGATCTTCAAGGACACGCACATCTCCAATGTGGACGTGAAGGGGGCGACGTACTACGTCCCGGCGATCCTCACGCTGGCCGTGGTTTCAGCGACCACCGTGAAGCTGGCCACCAACCTTCCGGCTGAGCGCGAGGCGGGCCAGCTCAAGCGGGTCCGGGGCACACCGCTGCCGCCGGCCGCCTTCGTCGCCGGACGGGTGGGGAACTCACTGGTCATCTCGGTGATCATGGTCGTGTTGGTCAGCGCGATCGGGGCGCTGATCTACGGCGTCACGATCCCGACGCACACGATGCCGGCGATGCTGGTCACGCTGGCGGTGGGGGCCTTCTCGTTCTCCTGCCTCGGATTCGCCCTTGCCGCGGCAATACCGACCGCCCAAGCCGCCCCGGCCGTAACCAACGCAACGGTATTGCCGCTCTACTTCCTGTCAGGTGTCTTCATTCCGCAGGATGAGCTGCCGAGTGGCGTCCTCAAATTCGCCGACGTATTCCCCATTCGCCCGTTCTTCGAGGCGATGTTCACGATCTGGGATCCGCACACGACGGGCGCGGGGTTCGAATGGGGCCATCTCGCGGTGGTCGCTGCCTGGGGCCTGTTCGGCCTCGTCATCGCGGTCCGGTTCTTTCGGTGGGAGCCACGGCGCTGACGCCGGATTCGGCCTCACCTGTAATCTGAGGGTCGAAGGCCGACCGCGTGAGAGAGGAGCAATTCGGCGCGATGGTCGGCAGGGAACGTCTCGATCTCCCCTGATCTCCTGATGCTCAACTACGCAGCCGTAAAAGTCACAGACCTCGAGCGCAGCGGCGCCTTCTACGACTCGATCCTGGCGCCGCTGGGCTGGCGCCGCCAGGATGCGCCCGCGAACTCGGTCAGCTGGGGGCTGATCAAGGCGGAGTTCTTCATCGAGCTGGCCGACTCACAGCGGCCCGGATATGGCCTGATCTCATTCCCGGCGAAGAGCATCCCGGCCGTCAAGGCCTCGTTCGAATCGGGCTCCTCGAACGGCGGCGAGCCGGTTGCCGAGCCCGGGAGCGCCCCCTCTTTCGGCCCCGGCAACTACGCCTGCCGCCTGAACGACCCCGACGGCTACCTCGTCGAGGTCTGCGTCGCTCACGACCGCTAGATGATCGAGTCCGAGTCCGCGTGCGCGCGTCATCCCGGCGTGCGGGGACTCGGAATCGGTCATCTAGGGGATCTCCGTGCTCCGCACGGGGACGGGGCGAGCACTGGCTCGATAATTTGAATAGAGCAAACCCCGGCTAGGAGGACTTCAAATGGCAGTCAAGGTGGGCATCAACGGCTTCGGGCGAATCGGCCGGAACCTCTTCCGCGCCGCCCTCGAGGCGGGGTCGGATCTCGAGTTCGTCGCGGTCAATGACCTGGTCGACGCCGAAACGATGGCTCACCTGCTCAAGTACGACACCGTCCTTGGTCGCTTCCCGGGCGAGGTCGAGGCCTCCGGCGGCGGCATCAGCATCGACGGCAAGGAGCTCAAGGTCCTGAACGAGAAGGACCCGGCGGCTCTCCCCTGGGGCGATCTCGGGGTCGAGGTCGTGATCGAGTCCACCGGCCTGTTCACCGCCCGGGACGACGCAGCCAAGCATCTGGAGGCCGGAGCGAAGAAGGTGATCATCTCGGCCCCCGCCAAGGAGCCCGACATCACCGTCGTTCTCGGCGTCAACTTCGACGCCTACGACCCCGAGAAGCACAACATCATCTCCAACGCCTCCTGCACCACCAACTGCCTGGCGCCCGTGGCCAAGGTGCTGCACGACATGGTCGGCATCGAGCGTGGCCTGATGACCACGATCCACGCCTACACGGCCGACCAGCGCCTCCAGGACATGCCCCACAAGGACCTGCGCCGTGCCCGCGCCGCGGCGATGAACCTGATCCCCACGAGCACCGGAGCCGCCAAGGCGGTCGGACTCGTTCTGCCGGACCTGGAGGGCAAGCTCAGCGGCATCTCGGTCCGCGCGCCGGTGATCACCGGATCGCTGGTCGATCTGACCTGCGACGTCTCGAAGGCGACCAGTGAGGAGGAGATCAACGCGGCGATGAATGAGGCCGCCTCGGGCCCCCTCTCGGGGATCCTCAAGTACACCGAGGACCCGATCGTCTCCACCGACATCGTCACCGACCCGCACTCCTCGGTCTTCGACGCCGAGCAGACCAAGGTGGTCGACGGGACCTTCGTCAAGCTTCTCTCCTGGTACGACAACGAGTGGGGCTACGCCAACCGCTGCGTCGACCTGGCGGAGAAGGTGTTGCAGCCGGCCGCGGTAAGTGCCTGAAGCGAAGGCGTCGCGCTCGCTCGCAAAGGCGAGCGTCAGGGACGCGGAGGTCGATGGGCGCACCGTGCTCCTGCGGGCGGACCTGAACGTCCCGCTGGACGATGGCGGGGTCGCTGATGACACGCGAATTCGCGCCTCGCTGCCCACGATCGAGCTGCTGCGCGACCGCGGCGCGAGCATCGTCCTCGTCTCGCACCTCGGACGCCCCAAGGGGCACGACCCGAGCCTCTCAATGGCCCCGGTGGCCAAGCGGCTCGGTGAGCTCCTGAACGCGCCCGTGCGGCTGGCTCCGGCGCTGGCCGGCGACGAGGTCAAGAAGATGGCCTCCGAGCTGGGCCCCGGCGAGGTCCTGCTGCTCGAGAACAGCCGCTTCGAGGACGGTGAGAAGAAGAACGACCCCGAGCTGGCGAAGGCCCTTGCCGAGCTCGCCGACCTCTACGTCAACGACGCCTTCGGCACCGCCCACCGGGCCCACGCGACAACCGAGGGCGTCGCGCACCACCTGCCGGCATACGCCGGCCTGCTTCTGGAGGAGGAGGTGAACCAGCTGACCGCCGTCCGCGACGACCCGAAGCGGCCACTGATCGTCGTCCTCGGCGGGGCGAAGGTCACCGACAAGCTCGGGGTGATCGACCGCTTCCTCGGCTTCGCCGAGGAGATCCTGATCGGCGGGGCCATGTGCTTCAGCTTCTTCAAGGCCGAGGGACGGGACACGGGCAACTCCCTCGTCGAGGCCGAAGGGGTCGAGTCCGCCAAGGCCGTGCTCGCCGAGGCGGAGAAGAGCGAGACGATGCTGGAGCTGCCGGAGGACCTGGTCCTCGGCAGGGAGCTCGACGCCGGCACGGAGACCCGCGAGCTGAACGGGGTGGACGTACCCGAGGGCTGGATGGGCCTCGACGTCGGCGCCAACACGGCCGCCAATTTCTCAAAGAGGATCGGGCGCGCCGGGACCGTCTTCTGGAACGGGCCGATGGGCGCCTTCGAGGTGCCGCCGTTCGACGCGGCCACGCGCGTTGTGGCCGAGGCCGTCGCCGCGGCTCCCGGCCATACCGTGGTCGGCGGCGGGGACTCGGTCGCGGCCCTGCACAAATTCGGCCTGGCGGACTCCGTGGACTGGATCTCGACCGGTGGTGGTGCGTCGCTCGAGCTCATCGAGGGGCGGGACTTGCCAGGAGTGGAGGCGCTGCAAGATGCCTGACCGCGTGGCGATCCTCGCCGCCAACTGGAAGATGAACAAGACGATCGAGGAGACCGAGCGCTTCCTCGCGGAGTTCCTGCCGAGCGTCCCAGAGTCCGGCCCGGAGGTCGTCATCTGCCCGCCCTTCCCGTCCCTGAAGACCGCCGTCGAGCACTGTGCCCAGAGCCGCGCCCGGGTGGCGGCGCAGAACATGCACGAGGAGGCGGAGGGCGCGTTCACCGGAGAGGTCTCCGCGCCGATGCTGCTCGAGATCGGCGTCGACGGCGTGATCCTCGGCCACTCCGAGCGCCGCCAGTACTTCGGCGAGAGCGACGAGGCCCTCGCTCGCAAGGTGCCGGCCGCGCTGCGCGCCGGGCTGGAGCCGATTCTCTGCGTGGGCGAGAACGAGGCCCAGCGCGAGTCCGACGAGACCGAGGGCATCCTCACCCGTCAGATCGAAGCCGACCTCGCCGACGTCCCCGACGATCGCCTCGCTGATGTCGTGATCGCCTACGAGCCGATCTGGGCGATCGGCACCGGCCGGACGGCGACCACCGAGCAGGCGCAGGAGGCGTGCGCGGTGATCCGAGGGCTGATCGAGAGCCGCTCGGGCGAGGCCGCTGCCGCGATCCGGATTCTCTACGGCGGCTCCGTCAAGCCGGGCAACGCTGCCGAGCTGATCTCCCAGCCGGACGTCGACGGTGCACTCGTCGGCGGGGCGAGCCTCGACCCCTCGGACTTCGCGGCGATCGTCGACGCCGCGGCGTGATGAGCCCGCTGCCCGCCGGGCCGACCAGCGTGCCGGTGCCGTCGCTCGCGCTGGTGATCCTGGACGGCTTCGGCCTCGCCCCCGACGGCCCCGGAAACGCGATCTCGCAGGCAAACACACCGGTCTTCGACGAGCTCTGGGCCGGATATCCCCACACGACGCTCTCCACCTCGGGCCGCGACGTCGGGCTTCCCGACGGGCAGATGGGGAACTCCGAGGTCGGCCACCTCAACCTCGGCGCCGGCGCCGTCGTCAAGCAGGACCTGATGCGCATCAACGAGGCGATCGCGGATGGCAGCTTCTTCGAGAACCCCGCGCTGCGCGCAGCCTGCGGCTCCGCCCGCGAGTCCCGTCGCGGCCGCCTTCACGCGATCGTCCTGGTCTCCGACGGCGGCGTCCACTCGGGCTGGGAGCACATCGAGGCGATCATCGAGCTGGCGGGGGAAGAGGGGGTCTCGGACCTCGTGCTCCACGTCCTCACCGACGGCAGGGACACGCTTCCCCACAACGGCGCCGGCTACGTCGAGGAGGTCGAGCGCTGGCTTCGCCACACGGGCAGGATCGCCACGGTGGGCGGCCGGTACTGGGGCATGGACCGGGACAGGCGCTGGGACCGGACGAAGAAGGCCTACGACGCGATCGTTCACGCCGAGGCGCCGCGCGCCGACTCGGCCGTGCAGGCGATCCGGGACTCCTATGAGCGGGACGTCACGGACGAGTTCATCGAGCCGACGGTGGTCGGCGACTACGAGGGCGCCGAGCACGACGAGCCGTTCGTGTTCGTCAACTTCCGCCCCGACCGCGCCAGGCAGATGACCCGGGCCCTCGGCGAGCCGGACTTCGACGAGTTCGACCGCGGCGGGGCCGGTGCCTTCGAGTTGACGACGATGACCGAGTACCACCACGGCTGGCCCTACCCGGTCGCCTTCCCGCCGCGCGAGCCCGAGGCCACCCTCGCTCAGGTGATCGCCGACCAGGGCGACCGCCAGCTTCACGTGGCAGAGACCGAGAAGTACGCGCACGTCACCTACTTCTTCAACGGCGGGCGAGAGGAGGAGTGGCCCGGTGAGGAGCACTTCCTCGCGGAATCGGCGCGGGACGTCCCGACCTACGACCACAAGCCGGAGATGAGCGCCGCCGCGGCCGCCCACCTGTTCACCGAGCACTGGAGCGCCGATGGCTACCGCTTCGGGATCATCAACTTCGCCAACCCGGACATGGTCGGCCACACCGGCGTCATCCCCGCGGCCGTCGCAGCCGTCGAGGAGGTCGATGGCCGTCTCGGCGAGGTCGTCTCCGCGGTCCACGCCAAGGGCGGCGCGCTGATCATCACCGCCGACCACGGCAACTGCGAGCAGATGCTGGAGCCCGACGGCTCGCCCAACACCGCCCACTCGACGAACCCGGTGCCGGCCATCGTCACGGTCGACGGCATCGAGCTGCGCGACGGCGGGATCCTGGCCGACGTTGCGCCGACGGCCCTTGACCTGCTCGGCATCCCGCAGCCGGAGGCGATGACGGGGCGGAGCCTGCGCGTTCCCTAGCGGTCATAGGCTTGGCCGGTGAGGCAGGACCCGGCCAGGCTCCGGTTCGAGATCAAGGCTCGCGACGGGGATGCCCGTGCGGGCTTGATTCACCTGGCGCACGGCCCCGTTGCGACGCCCGCCTTCATCCCCTTGGCGACCAAGGGGAGCGTGCGCGGGTTGTCGTCCAGCGAGGTCGCGGAGCTCGGCTACGAGATGGTGCTTGGGAACACCTTCCACCTGCACCTCTCGCCGGGCGAGGAGCTGATCGCGGCTCGCGGCGGGCTGCACCGGTTCATGGGCTGGGAGCGGCCGATCATCACCGACTCGGGCGGCTTCCAGGTCTTCTCGCTGGCGCACGGCGGCGTCGCCGACGAGATCAAGGGCCGACGCGGAAACGTGGCGGGTGGCGCGAAGGTCGAGATCTCGGAGGAGGGGGTGGCGTTCCAGTCGCTGCTCGACGGCTCGAACCGCTTCCTCGGCCCCGAGGAGTCGATGCGGATCCAGCGGGCGCTCGGCTCCGACATCGCCCTCACCTTCGACGAGTGCACGCCTGCCCACGCCGACCGCGACTACACGGCGCGATCGACCGAGCGCACCGATCGGTGGCTCGGCCGGTGCCTCGAGTGGCACGACCGCGAGGGGCCGGCCGACCAGGCGGTCTTCGGCATCGTCCAGGGCGGCGTCCACGAGGACCTGCGCCGGGACTCGGCGGAGCGAACCGCCGCCGCCGCGATCGACGGGATCGCGATCGGCGGTACGCTCGGCCGCGAGAAGGAGGAGATGCACGGCGTGCTCGGATTCACCGTGCCGCTGCTGCCCGAGGAGTCCCCTCGCCACCTGCTGGGCATCGGCGAGGTCGACGATCTGCTGGCCGGCATCGGGATGGGCATCGACCTGTTCGATTGCGCGATCCCGACCCGCCTGGCCAGGCACGGGACGGCCCTCGCCCCGGAGCCGGGGGGCCGCTTCCGCGTCGATCTGACCAAGGCGTCCTACGCCGAGGACGACGCGCCGGTCGTCGAGGGCTGCGGCTGCGAGGCCTGCTCGCGCCACACGCGCGCGTATCTCCACTACCTGGCGCGCAACAAGGACCTGACCGGGACCCGGCTCCTCACCCTCCACAACCTGAGCTACATGGAGCGCCTGGTCGCCGGCGCACGGCAGGCGATCCAGGGAGGCCGCTTCGCCGACTACTCGACGGCGGTGCTCGGCGGCGCGGTCCCCTGGGCCGCCTGAACTGCGACATTGAAAAGTGGGCCGGGTTACCTTGGCTCGATGCCGTGGGGAGCGGTCAAAGGCATTTGCCTTGCGCTGGCGATCGCGGCCCTCGCCGCGCCGGCTTCCGCGACGTCCAACCCCTTCTTCGGCGTCGTCGGCGTCAACTATCCGACCCAGGCCGAGATGGATCGCGCGGCCCAGGGCGGAGCCGGGACGTTCCGGATCCAGTTCTTCTGGGGCAACACCGAGCCCCATCCCGGCGACCGCCTCTACGCGACCACCGATCAGCTCGTGGCCGAGGCGGCTCGGGCCGGGCTCACCCTGCTGCCGGATCTCTCCGGCGTTCCGGCCTGGATCTCGCGGATCTCGACCAGGCCGCCGATCTACACGGCGCGCCAGCGCGCTGCCTGGCGCAGCCTGCTGACCGACTTCGCCCGTCGCTACGGCGCCGACGGGACCTTCTGGGCCCTGCACCCTGAGCTGCCCCGGCGACCGATCACCACCTGGGAGATCTGGAACGAGCCCAACCTGGGCGGCTTCTGGGGCGGCAAGCCGAGGCCCCGCGGCTTCGCACGTCTGCTCAAGATCTCGGCCGCCGGACTACGGGCCGGCGACCCATCGGCGCAGGTGCTGACGGGCGGGGTATTCCCCTTCCGCACGATCCGCCACACGGTCGAGATGACCACTTACCTGAACGCCCTCTACCGGGTCCACGGCGTGAAGCGCTCGTTCGATGCCGTCGGCATCCACCCGTACTCGACCACTCCCAAGGGAGTCCTGCGCTGGGTGCGGGTCGCGCGACGAATCATGCGACGGCACGGCGACGGCGCGACCCCGATCTGGGTGTCCGAGTTCGGCTGGGTGACGGGCGGCCACAAGCTGAAGCGCTCGCCCGTCAGGGCAAGCCTCCCGCAGCAGGCGAGCAAGCTGACCCGGACCTATGCCCTCTTCCGGCGCAACGCCGGATCGCTCGGAATTGCCCGGGCGCTCTGGTTCAGCTACACCGATCACGACTCGCCCGGCCCCGACTTCTGGACGGACCGCGCCGGCCTCTTCGCCCTCGACGGCACGCCGAAGCCGGCCTGGTACGCCTTCGCGCGCGCAGCGGGCGGGACGCCGTAGCGACTCGCCTAGACTCGCCCGCGTGAAGGGCGTCGTCAAGCAGAGGCCCGCCTGCCGCCACTGCGGCACGACGCTCGAGCACTCGATCTCGCGGTGCCCGAAGTGCGGGCGGCGCTCGCTGCTCTCGCTGATTCTGCCGCGTGGCCCGCGGACCTGAGCGGCGCTACTTCGTGTTGTCGTCGACGGCCTGCTTGAGGGCGTCGATCTGGTCGTTCACGTTCTGCTTGACGACCTGATCCAGGTTGATCTTGCCCCCGTTGCCGCTGGTGGCGAGGACGACGATGGCCGCCACGACCGCGGCGAGCAGGAGGATCGCGATCAGTGCGAGCAGGTTGCGAGCGACCGTCGGGGCCCGCCGGCGTCGCGGGGGAGGGGCCTGGCGCTGGCGCGGCTGCACCGGACGGCGCTGCGCCCGCCTCTGTGTGCGTGTCCGGGGCATGTGGCGCGTGTCGGCGGTCGGGGTGTCCCCGCCGAGGACCCGGGTCTGGGCCGTGCCGGCGGGAGAGACGCCCGTCAGGCCACGCCGCAGCGCGTCAGCCAGCTCGCCGGCAGCGGCAAACCGGTGGGCCGGGTCGGAGTCGAGAGCGACCAGGACGGCGTCCCCGACCGCCTGGGGGACGTCCTCGCTGTACGAGCTTGGGTGGAGCGGCTGCTCCGACTGCTGGCGGACCGCCAGCTCCGCCAGGGACGCGCCCTCATAGGGCAGCCGCCCGGCGAGGAACTGGTAGAGCACGACCCCGAGCGAGTAAACGTCGGAGGCTGGGTTGGCTTCCTCGCCGCGGGCCTGCTCGGGCGCCAGGTAGGCGGCCGTCCCGACGACGGACCCCACCTGGGTGATGCGTGTCTGCTCGCTGGCGCGCGCGATGCCGAAGTCCGCCAGCTTCACGGTCATATCGCCGCCACCGGCGGGCCCGCCGATGATCATCAGGTTGCCCGGCTTGACGTCGCGATGGATGATCCCGTGGCGGTGTGCGTAGTCAAGGCCGGCGCACGCCTGCACGCCGATCTCCACCGCGATTTCCGGATCGAGCTTGCCCTCGGCCTGCAGCAGCTGGGCGCCGGAGCGGCCGCGCACATACTCCATGACGATGTAGTACTGCCCGCCGTCGTTGCCGGTGTCGTAGACCTGGACGATGTTGGGGTGAACGAGCTTCGCGACCGCCAGCGCCTCGCGGCGGAAGCGGGCGACGAAACGGTCGTCGTCGGAGAGATGCTCCGCGAGGATCTTCACGGCGACAGTCCTCTCCAGGATCGTGTCGGTGGCGCGGAAGACGCTCGACATCCCGCCCGATCCGAGGCGGTCCTCGATCCGGTAGCGGTCGGAGATCAGCTCGCCCTTGGGGCCGCGCGGGCTCATAGTCCTCCCGGCCCGATCCCGCCCGAGCCGCCCGGGGTGGTGGTGGGCGAAGTCTGGGTCTGAGTGGTCGTCGTCGCCTGCGTCTGCGTCGGGGTCGTCGTGGTGGTGGGGTGGGTCTTCGTGGTGCTCGTGGTCGACTCGGTGGTCGACGGCGTGCTGGTTGTCGTCTCGGAGGTGGTGGTCCGGCCCTGGCACTGGCTGGGATCGCCGAGCAGGATCTTCAGCTGGTTGGCGCCGTTCTCGAGTGCCGTCTTGACCTGGTCGTTGACGCTCGAGGGAAGGTTCTGGACGTCGGCGATCAGGTCGTCCGTCTTGTCCTGGGCGACGACGCAGCTGCCGACCTGGACGTTCGCCTGGATCTCGTCGATCTTCGAGCTGAGCACCGCGGCCTGCTCGGCGGACAGGGAGGGGTCGGGGCCGCTCGACCCGCCGCAGCCCAGGATCCCCGCGGCGGCGGCCGCCAGGAAGAGGGCAAGCAGTGCTGGCCGGAGCATCTTCGGCATCGCGGCGATACTAGCCGGGGCGTCTGAAACGCCAACCTTCGCGGGGTCCGGCGGGATCATTGGCCCACGTAGAGGCGGTCGGCGAGCAATTCGGGCAGCCCCGCCTCCCTGATCGCCTCCGCCGCCTGGTCGATGTCATAGGCGACGCGGTGGTAGGTCGCCTTCCAGCCCTCGGTGTCGAGCTCGAGCCAGGCCGCGCGCGGATCCCCGTCGCGCGGCTGCCCGACGCTCCCCGGATTGAGCAGCCAGCGGTGCTCGGAGAGGTCCATCTCCCTGCCATCCTCGGCCTGGCCACCGCCGTCGGAGCCGGGCGGGCCGTCCGAGTCCGAGAACCAGAGGGCGACGTGCGAGTGCCCGATGAAGCTCACCCGCGCGGCCTGCTCCTCGATGCACTCGCGGGCCTGATCGACGGCAAGCACGTACTCCCAGACCGGGTCGCGCGGCGACGCGTGGTAGAGGCCCACCTCATGTTCGGTGTTCTCGGGTTTCTGAGCCTTCAGGAAATCGATCGTCGATGAGTCGGAGTTGGCCCGGGTCCACTCGACGGCCGCGGCGGCGGATGCCGAGAACACCTCGGTGCTGATCTCGCCCGTCACCGCCAGGTCGTGGTTGCCGACCAGGCTGAGCTCGCACCGCTCCGAGACGAGCTTGGTGCACTCGTCCGGCTGGGCGCCGTAGCCCACCACGTCGCCCAGGCACCAGCGGCGCTCCAGGCCCGCCTCGTCGATCGCCGAGAGCGTCGCCTCGAGCGCCGGCAGATTGCTGTGGATGTCTGTGAGGATGGCGACCTTCATCGGATTCCCGGGGGATCTGCGCTTTAAGGCCCGCCCAAGGGGGCCGTTTATCGTAGGGCGGTGCCTGCCCGATCATCGTCCAAATGGCTGCGTCTCGGCGTCACCGCCGTCGCAGCCGTGGTCGTCGCCGAGGCTGCAGGGTGGCTACTGCGCCCGCGCGACATCGAGCGGCCCGTTCACGCCGACGCGAGCGCCTACTTCTCCCATGAGGAGCTGACCAAGGCCCGCGACTATGCCTCCGGGCAGCGGCTGATCCTGGTCGGAGGCCTGGTCGCCGAGGGGGCGGTGCTGATCCTGCTCGCGACGGGGCGTCCCGCGATCACGCGGAGGACGCTCGACCGGCTCGCCTCGCGCCCGGTGCTCGGCGGGGCGGCGGCGGCGGCCGGGCTCTCGGTCGTCGTCGCGGTGATCACCGTGCCGTTCGGGGTCTGGGCGCACGAGCGGTCCGTCGACGTCGGGCTCTCGACCCAGTCCCTGGGCGGTTGGTTCACCGACTGGGGCAAGGGGGCCGCGATCGGGGCGGTGCTCGCCGGCCTGGTCGGCACCTTCGCGCTCTGGCTGATTCGCCGCTTCGGCTCCCGGTGGTGGATCCCGGGCAGCGTGGCCGTCGTGATCGCCGCGGCAATCATGACCTGGCTGGCCCCGGTGGTGATCGCGCCGCTATTCAACAAGTTCGACGAGCTGCCGCCGGGACAGGCGCGCAGCGACGTCCTCGAGCTGGCGAAGAAGGCGGGGGTGGACGTCGGCCATGTCTACGAGGTCGACGCGAGCAAGAGGACCACCGCGATCAACGCGTACGTCAACGGCCTCGGCTCCTCGAAGCAGGTGGTCCTCTACGACACGCTCATCCACGACCTGAACCAGGGCGAACGCCGGGCGGTGGTCGCCCACGAGCTCGGCCACGTGCACGGCAACGACATCCAGCGCGGACTCCTGTTCGTCGCGATCGCGACTCCGCTCTCGCTGATCTTCATCTCGCTGATGGCCGGAGGGATCGCTCGGCGCCGCGGCGCCGAGCCGGGCCAGCCCTCCTACCTGCCCGCCCTCGCCCTGGCGATCTTCGCGACGTCCTTCGTGATCGGGATCGCCGGCAACCAGCTCTCGCGGGCGGTCGAGGCGCGGGCGGACACCTTCTCGCTCCAGCTGACCGACGACCCGCGAGGCACGATCGAGCTCCAGCAGCAGCTCGCGGACCGGAACCTCTCCGACCCCGACCCGCCCGGGCTCTTCAGCTTCCTCTTCGGGACGCATCCGCCGGCGGTCGACCGGATCGGCGCGGCGCTCGCCTGGGAGCAGGGCAAGCGCCCGTGAAGGTGACGGTCGTCGTCGTCGGCAAGATCAAGGCACCGTTCGCGGAGGCCGACTCCCACTACCGCAAGATGCTGCAGCGCCACCAGCCGGTCGAGGTGATCGAGGTGCGAGACGAGGTCAACATCGAGGGACGGGTCCCGCCTCGCTCCCACGTGATCGCGCTGGATCGAGGCGGTCGGGCGCTGAGCTCGAAGGCGTGGGCGAGCTGGCTCTCCGAGCGCCGGATCGACGCGCAGGACCTGTGCTTCCTGATCGGCGGCCCGGAGGGCCTCTCCGCGCACAGCATGGCCCTCGCTGACGAGCGCGTCTCCCTCGGCCCTCAGACCATGGCCCATCAGCTAGCCCGGGTCGTGCTGCTCGAGCAGCTCTTCCGCGCGACCAAGATCCTCGCCGGCGAGCCGTACCACTTGTAATCCGTAGGATCGAATCCATGGCAGATCCGGTCGCAGAGCTCCGCTCCGCCGTCGAGGCCGCTGCCTCGACGCTTCGCGATGACCCGCATGCCACGGGTCGCCCTCGGCTTCGCCTGCGGAGCGCCCTCGCAAAACGCCCGACCCTGGAGCGCCCGCCGAAACCCGAGTTCGGCGACTACTCGACCAACGCGGCGATGCTGCTCGCGCCCGTGCTCGGCGAGCAGCCGCGCGGCACGGCGGAGAAGCTCGCCGCCGAGCTGGGCAAGAGCCTCGAGGGCAGCCTGGAGAAGGTCGAGGTGGCCGGGCCCGGGTTCCTCAACCTGTTCCTCTCGGACGCCTGGTACCGCAGCGCCGCCGGCGCGCTGGCCGCGCAGGGAGAGAGGATCGGCAAGCCGCCCCTTCCCGACGATGCGACGCTGGACAGGGTCAATGTCGAGTTCGTCTCGGCGAATCCGACCGGTCCGCTGACCGCCGCCGGCGGCCGCGGTGCGGCCCTGGGCGACTCGATCGCCCGCGTCCTCGAGTTCGCCGGGCACTCGGTGGCTCGCGAGTACTACGTCAACGACCGAGGGGGGCAGATCGACCGGTTCGCGGAGTCGATCGCGGCGCGCATGAAGGACGAGCCGGTCCCGGAGGACGGCTACGAGGGCGACTACGTTGTCGAGATCGCCAAGAGCCTCGAGCAGGAGGGCGTCAGCCCAGACGACCTGGATGCCGTCGGCCGCCGCGGGATCGCGCTGATGCTGGCCGCGGCCGAGGAGACGCTGCATCGCTACGGCGTCGTCTTCGACACCTGGTCGTCCGAGCGCGCGCTGCACGAATCCGGCTCGGTGGAGCGAGCCCTCGATCAGGCGCGAGAGGCGGGCCACGTCTACGAGAGCGAGGGTGCGACCTGGCTGCGGACCACGAGCTTCGGCGACGACAAGGACCGCGTCCTGATCCGCTCGGACGGCGACCCGACCTACCTGCTCTCGGACATGGCCTATCACCGCGACAAGCTCGATCGCGGCTCCGATCGGCTGATCGACGTGGTCGGCGCCGACCACCATGGCTACGTCGAGCGGCTGCGGGCCGCCCTGGCTGTCCTGGGCTATGACCCGGACGCGCTCGAGGTGGCGATCATGCAGCTGGTCCACGTCGTCGAGGGCGGCGAGCGGGCGCAGATGTCGAAGCGCAGCGGCGACTTCGTCACGCTCGACGAGCTGATCGACGACATCGGAGCGGACGCGGCGCGGTACTTCATGGTGCAGCGCAGCCACGACACGACGGTGGACCTGGACCTCGAGCTGGCGCGCAAGACGTCCAACGAGAACCCGGTCTACTACGTCCAGTACGCCCACGCCCGGATCGCGAGCATCCTGCGCAAGGCGGGGGAGGGGGCGGAGGAGAGGGCGGCGGCCGACTTCGCGGCGCTTCCGGTGGAGCCCTCCGAGCGGGCGTTGGTCAAGCGGCTCTGCGAGCTGCCCGACGAGGTCGCCGAGACGGCGGAGCGGCGCGCCCCGCACAGGCTCTGCGCCTACGCGACTGAGGTCGCCCGCGACTTCCACGCCTTCTACCGGGACTGTCAGGTGGTCGGCGCCGAGGGCGAGGGTGTGGAGGAGGCGCGGCTCGGGCTCTGCCTGCTCACCAAGCGGACGATCGCCCGAACCCTCGGGCTCCTGGGCATCTCGGCGCCCGAAAGTATGTAGTCAGAGGCCCTTGCGCAAGACCACGTGGCCGGCCGTCTCGGCGATCAGCCTGACGTCGGTCCACAGCGACCAGTCGTCGACGTAGCCCGCGTCGAGCTTGACCATCTCGTGGATCGGGACCGACGAGGCGCCGCCGACCTGCCAGACGCCGGTCATGCCCGGCCGCATCTGGAGCCTGCGGCGCTGAGACCCGACGATCCGCGCGTCCTCCTCGGGGACGAGCGGCCTGGGGCCGACCAGGCTCATCTTCCCGGTGATGACGTGGAGCAGCTGGGGCAGCTCGTCCAGGGACGTGGCGCGCAGCCAGTGGCCGACCCGAGTCACGCGGGGGTCCCCGTCGATCTTGAAGAGGCCGTCGGCGGCCTCGTTCAGGTGCAGGAGGGCGGCCTTCTGCGCGTCGGCGCCGTCCACCATCGTCCTGAACTTGAGGATCGAGAACGTCCTGCCGTCCTGGCCGATGCGCCGCTGCCGGAACAGGATCGGTCCCGCCGAGTCGACCTTGATCAGGAAGGCCATCATCAGCCAGGCCGGCGCCAGGATGGCGATCATCAGGGCCGCGCCGACGATGTCGAACGCCCGCTTCACGCCGCGGGCCGCCAGAGCGTGCTCACGCTCGTAACGGTGGTCCGGGGGTGTGAGCTCGAGGGTCCCGGGCCGCGGCAGGGCGATCGTGCCCGCACCGCTTCGATTGCCGATCACCTGCGCATGGCTTTGGCGGATCCGGTGGCTGTGAGTCCCACTCCGCATCCCCATGTGCGATCTCGGGGCGTCGTGCTCCGCCAACGCTTCCGATTCGAGTAGAGCCGAGTCCATACCGTCGTTCCTTTCTTCTCCCGTGACATTCAGTTGTCAGGTCCGCCCGGGCCCTTGGTCCCGCGGCGGACTCCCCAAGTGGTCCGCGGCCCTCTAGGAGGTGCCCCGGACCCCTCTTCGTCCCAGCACCGGAGCAGCGACTCGCACCAACGCACCCGCAATGAGCACGGCCAGCACGATCCAGACGAACGGCGTCACCGGGTAGTCCGTGAACGGCAGGCTGCCGCCGCTCGACGAGCTTTCCTGTGGCCTGGCCGCGATGTGCCGGTGGCCTATCTGAGCTCCCGCGGGGCCCAGAGTGTCCGACGGGCCGCTCACGGCTCCGCCGGATCCTCCTGCTGGACTCCCGATCGGGGTGTACTGGTCGACGGCAGCCTGGCCCGACGCGGTCGGCGCCGCGACCAGGATCCCGATCAGGCCAACGGCCATGACCGGTGCCATCCTCAGCCAGCCCCTTCTCCAAGTGCCTACGAACAAGGCGCGGGATCCTACACAATTTTCGTCTACTACCTACCCACTTTTACCTACGCACGGTTACCCGTTAATTGGGATGCTGAACCAGGTGGCCGAACGAGGCGGGATGCCTTCTTCAAGCAGGAGACGCCGGCGCCGTGGCGAGGATGCGCCCAGGCGCCTGCGGGCGCGACGGGCTGCGGGGTTCCTGCTCGCGCTGGTTCTGACGCTGGTGCTGGCGTTCAACGGCGGCGGCTACGACGTCGTCATCCGCCACCAGGTCTCACTGGCCGTCTGGGCGCTGATCGCGCTCGGCCTCGGGGTTGGAATCCTGCCGCGCGCCAAGCTGACGCCCGCGTGTTGGGTCGCGCTCGGCGGGTTCGGCGCGCTGGCCGCGCTGACGCTCCTGTCCCACGTCTGGACGGAGAGCGACGAGCGCACGACCGAGGAGCTCGCCCGGGTGCTCCAGTACATGGGCCTGGTCGTGCTCGCCTACCTGTCGCTGAATCGGTACACCTGGCGGGGCGCCGCGATTGGCTTCGCCACAGGGGCGCTGGTGGTCCCGTTCTTCGCGGTCGGCGCACGGCTCTTTCCCGACCTGCTCACCGACCACGTCGCCGCCGGGTTCGGGATCGACAGGCTGAGTTATCCGCTCGACTACTGGAACGGGGTGGCCTGCTGGGGAGCAATGGCGGCCGCGGTCGGGCTGGTGCTGGGCTCGAACTCATCCCGCAGCGCGATTAGAGCCGCGGCCCTGGCGACCGTGCCGGTGGCCGTGCTGTCCGTCTACCTGACCTACTCGCGCTTCGGGGTGGCGGCGATGGCGGTCGCCGCAATCGCGGCGGTCGCCGTCAGCAGGCATCGATGGACCGCCGGCGCGAACGGCCTGGTCGCGGGCGCCGGGTCCGGACTCGCGATCCTGGTCGCCCACGGCCATGATCAGATCGCGCACGCCACGGGCAACGCGGGCGCGGGCGGCGTCGTGCTGGTTCTGGTCGCCGCCGGCGCGCTCTGCGCCGGAGCCGTCGCCGCGACCTATCGCGCGGATCTCGACAAGGTGCGGATGGACGCGGGCTCGGCGCGGGCCGCGCTGGTGGCGTCGATCGTGGGAGCCCTGCTGGTGGCGGCGGCGCTTCACGGCCCCGTCAATCGAGCCTGGGACGAGTTCAAGAACGACAAGCCGCCGGCCGCGGCGGGCACCGGCCGGCTCACCACGCTGGGCGGCACCCGCTACACGGTCTGGACCACGGCGGTCGACGCGTTCAAATCCGATCCCTGGCGCGGGGTCGGCCCGGGCACCTTCGAGTTCTACTGGGACAAGCACGGCAAGGGCCAGGAGTTCGCCCGCGACGCCCACTCCCTCTACATCGAGGAGGCGGCGGAGCTGGGCATCCCGGGTTCCATCGCGCTGCTTGCGGCGCTGGCCGGCTTGCTCTGGGCGGCGATCCAGGCGCGGCTGCGATGGCGGCGCAGGCGCGAGATCGCTGCGGGGTCGGCACTGATCGCCGCCTTCGTCGTCTTCCTGGCCTACGCGGGGATCGACTGGATGTGGGAGCTCGGGGCGGTGGGGGCGCTCGCGATCGGCGGCGTCGCAGTGGCCGGAGCCGGGGGGCTCGACCGGGCGGAGCGCTGGCAGCTCGGTCCCTGGGCCCGGGCGGCCATGGTTGTGGCCGCGTTGCTGGCGGGCGCGGTCCAGGTCCCGGGGCTCATCTCCACCGAGCGGACCCGCGCCAGCGAGTCCGCGCTGGCGAGAGGTGATGCGCCACGAGCCACGGAACTGGCCGACCAGGCGATCACCGCCGAGGACTGGGCGGCTTCCCCGTACGCGGCCCGCGCGCAGGCGCTGGAGAGGCTCGGCAAGCTGGCGGAGGCAAAGCAGGACGCCCAGCAGGCGATCGATCGCGAGCCGGACAACTGGCGCAACCGCCTGCTGCTGGCCCGGATCGAGGCCGAGCAGGGAGACCGGCCCGGAGCCCGGGGGCAGATCGCCGCCGCCCGCCGCCTCGCTCCGCGCAGTCCGTACCTGGTCTCGTTCAGCCCCTACATGCAGCAGATCAGCTCGCTGCTCGGGGAAGAGGGGACGGCGGCTACGCCTCCAGCGTCAGCTGCTCCCTGATCTGACGCAGGGTGTCCTTGGCGAAACCCGGGATGCCGTTCAGCTCGTCCAGGGACTCGAAGCCGCCGCGGACGTCCCGGTAGGCGATCAGGCGGGCGCTCAGGGTGACCGAGAGCCCGAGATCCCGCAGCTCCTCGAAGGTGGCCGAGTTCAGGTCCACCTTGCCGCCCTTCGCCCTCTTCCCGGTGGCAGCGGGGCGGGCCCGGGCCTCGGATTCGCCCTCGGCCTTCACCTCGGGCACCCACTCAGCCCGGGAGCCGGTCTCCTTCGGGGTGACGCGCTTTTTCGCGTCGGCCAGCTCCGACTCGAGCTCCTCGACGCGCTTGCGGAGCGCATCGCGCTCTTCCAGCGCATCGGCGAGCTCCCGGGATCTGCCGGGCTGCGCCCGTTGCACCTCGGGCGGGGGCTCGCCCTTGGCAGGCTCCGGCACCGCGAGCCACTGCTTGGTCCCCCTGCCGGCGTTCCCGGCGGGGGGCTCAGCCTTCGGTGGCGGGGCGACGACCGCGAAGTCCTCGTCGGAGGCGTCCCCCTCGTGGCGGGCCGTTTCGGCCCCCTCGATCAACCAATCATCGGCCGAGGTGGCTCGTTTCTTCCCGCGCGGCGCCACGATCGCCAGACTAGCGCGCCCCGTCAACTCCGTTGCTACATTCACCCGCGCTAACGGGAGCGGCAAACAGCGGCATGACGCCAAGTTCTTCATCTGACACCACCGGCCTGCGGGACTACATGGCCGTGCTTCGCGCTCGGCGCGGACTGGTCATCGCGATCACGCTGATCGCGGTTGCGATCGGGCTCGCCTACTCGCTCGTCAAGCCGGCCAGCTACGAGGCGACCGCCACCGTCACCTTCACCGACCCGGCGAAGGCGCTGGGGCTGATCGCGCCCGGAACCAACATCCCCGTCGACCTCAACCCGGACAAGTCGGCCGCCGCCGACTCCCGGATCGTGACGCGCCAGGACGTGGTCACCGCCGTCCAGAAGCAGCTCAACAACGGGATGAGCGCCGACGAGCTGAAGGGCGACGTCAACGCGGCGCTGCAGCCCGACTCCGATCAGATCGCGATCACCGCCTCCACCGACAACGCCGACCGCTCGGCCAAGGTCGCCAACGCGTTCGCCCAGCAGACCAAGATCGCCGCCCAGAACGACGCGCGAGACACGTATGCGAGCCAGGCCAAGAAGGTGAAGGGCCTCGCCGATTCGAATGACCCGAGCACCGCGGCCGCCGCCAACACCGCCGTCGCCAGGCTGCAGACCCTGAGCAAGGTCGCCGATCCGGTCGAGATCACGCGGCCGGCGACCGTCCCGGGCAGCCCCAGCTCCCCGAAGCCGGTTCGCGACACGATCCTCGCGCTGATCCTCGGCCTGCTCATCGGGATCGGTGCCGCGTTCCTGCGCAACGCGCTCGACCGGCGCGTCAAGGACACCCATCAGCTTCAGCACGAGCTCGGGCTGCCGCTGGTCGGCTATGTCCGGGCCGACGCGCTGGGCCTGGCGGGCGTCGCCCGAAACGGCGACAGCTTCGTCTCCGAGGACGATCTCGAGGCGTTCCGGATCCTTCGCCGCAACGTCGACTTCCTGGCTGGCGAGGAGGAGATCACCTCCCTCGTCGTGACGAGCGCGCTGCCCGAGGAGGGCAAGAGCACCGTCGCCGCGTGGTTCGCCTACGTCAGCGCGGTCGCCGGCCGCCGGACGTTGCTGGTCGAATGCGACCTTCGGCGTCCGGTTCTCGCGAGTCGCTTCGGGGTCGAGCGTGCCCCGGGACTCTCCGACTACCTGGGCGGTGAGGCGAAGCCGAAGGACGTGCTTCGCTCGGTCAACGTGCACGGCCGGGAGGCGATCGACGTGCTGCCGCTGATCCCGGCGGGCGAGAACACCTTCCAGCCGGCGGAGATGCTCGGGTCCAAGAAGTTCGAGGCTTTCCTGGAGCAAACGACCAGTGCGTACGACGTCGTGATCTTCGACAGCGCGCCGCTCCTGCCAGTCGGCGACACGCTCGAGCTGATCCCGCAGGTCGATGCCGTGCTGCTCTGCGTCCGCCTGGGCCAGACGACCAAGGACCAGGCGCAGGCGGCGAAGCAGGCGATGACCCACCTCCCGGACAAGCCGACGGGGCTGGTCGTCACCGGCGTGCGGCGAGGCAGCGACGACGACTACTACGGCTATTACTCGTACGCAGGCGCCGGCAAGCCGGCGCGCGCGGGTTGACGTCGGTCTCCAGAGCAGCCCCCGCCTGGCTCCTCGCTCTCTCGGCCGGTGTCCTCGCCGGCCTGCTCGCGATCGCCGGCATCGCGATCAACCCGCTCGTGCCGGTCGCGCTGGTGATCGTGGGCGGCGTCTTCCTCTTCGCCTTCCTCCGCCCGCTGCCGGCGCTCTATGTCGCGATCTGCCTGATCCCGCTCGAGTCGCTCGCCAAGGGCGGCGGAGGGCTCACCTTCACGCCCGACAAGCTGATGATCGATCTGGTCGCCGTGGCCTGGATCGCTCGACGGGTCGTCAGCGGCAACGTCACCTGGCGCAGGACGCCGCTGAACGCGCCCCTCGCTCTGTTCGTGGTCTCGATCGTGCCGGGACTGCTGATCGCGGTCAACGTGGGATTCGTCGCCAAGCAGCTCGCGACCGCGATCCTGCTGTTCGTCTGCTTCGTGCTGTTCACCACAGAGGGCGAGGAGAAGGACATCACCCGGATGGCGATCGTCATCTCGGCGGTGGGCGCCGTGGTCGGCGCGATCGCGATCGTCTCGCCCCCGGTGGGAACCACGGTCCAGACTGCGGGCCCGCTCGGACAGGTGAACACCCTGGGCGAGTTCCTGGCGATCGCCTTCCCGATCCAGCTCGCGATGGGGATCGGGTACCGCGGCCGCATGCGGGTCGGGATGCTGACCGCGGCGGCGATCACCCTCGCCGGCCTGACCTACTCGGGCTCGCGGGGCTCCTTCATCGGGCTGGCGGCGATGGTCATCGTCTTCCTGGCCTGGCGGCCGTTCCGCTACATCGCGGCCTTCGGCTTCGTCGCCCTGATCTGCCTGGCGCTGGTCAACTTCGGGCCCCTGAGCGGGTCCTCTCAGATCACGACCCTGAAGGAGCGAGTCCTCAGGCTTGGGTCGGGCGCGGACCAATCCTCGACGCAGCGCCTCGAGGCCTATCGCAAGACGCCGGCGATGATCGTCGACCATCCGCTCTTCGGAGTGGGCGCCCAGAACTACCGCTACTCGGCGGCGGATTACCACATCAACATCCCGGGGGCCACCGGGCCGTTCGGTAACCCGCACGACACGCCGCTTCAGATCGGCGCCGAGCGCGGCCTGCTCGGTCTGGTGGCGCTCGCCTGGTGGTGGATCGCGCTGTTCAGGCTCTGCTCGCGCCTCCTGCAGCGGGCGCCTCCGCATTGGCGGCCTCTCGCGTTCGGCATCACGGCGACCCTGGTCTCGCAGGCGATCATCCTGCTCTTCGAGGCGAGCCTGCCGGCGATCCAGATCACCATCGAGCTCTTCCTGATTGGCGGGATGGCCTGCCTGATGGAGCGGGCGATCGCTCGCGAGGAGGCGGTCGCCGACGAGGCGGACATCTCGCCCTCCACGATCCCGCCATTTCTCGGCGGCGAGATAACCAGGCCGGATCCCACCGGCGCTCCAGTCTGATCCGTGGCCGTCCCGGTCGTCTTCGTCTGCGATCACGCCGACCTGGGCGGCGCGGAGCGCAACCTGGAGGTCCTGCTCGAGGGAATGGAGCCCGGCTGGATCGGCGGGATCGTCGTGCTGGAGGATGGCCCGTTCGTCGTCCGGCTCCGTGAGCTCGGCCATCAGGTGGAGGTCGTTCCGACCGGGCGGCGGCTCGGGATCTTCCCCGCGGCTGTGCGCCTGAGGCGGGTCCTGCGCCGCCTCGGGCCGGCGGTGATCCACGCGAACGGGGTCAAGGCCGCGCTGCTCTGCGTGCTTGCCGCCACGGCCTGGAGGGTCCCGGTCGTCTGGCTGAAGGGCGACCTGGCGTTCGACGGCTGGCTCGGTCGCTGGATCGCGCGCCGCTGCGCGCAGGTGGTCGGGGTGAGCCGCACGGTGGTCGAGACCTTCGACGGGATGAACTCGGACCGCATCCACGTCGTCCACAACGGGATTCCGGAGATGGAGGTGGACCGGGACGAGGGCCGTAGGCTGGTTCTCGATCTGCTCGCTTGCCCGCCGGACGCGTCCGTCGTGGTGCTGTCCGGGAGGATCACGCCGGGCAAGGGCCAGCTCGAGCTGGTCGAGGCGGCCCCGGCGATCGTCTCTCGCCACCCGGGCGTCCACTTCGCGATCCTCGGCGGCGAGGACTCCTTCTCGGCCGGTCACGAGCAGATCGTCCGTGACCGCGCGGCCGAGCTCGGAATCGCCGGGCTGTTCCACTTCCTGGGCAACCGCCCCCCCGACGAGGCCTCGCGGATCGTCGGCGGCGCGGACCTGCTGGTCGCCCCCTCGATCAGGGAGCCGGGCGGGCGCTGGGCGGAGGGCTTTGGCCTCGTCGGCGTCGAGTCGCTCGCGGTCGGCACCCCCGTCGTCGCCTACGACAGCGGATCGCTGCGGGAGGTGCTGGCGCCGTGCGCGAGGATCGTCCCCGAGGGGGACCGAGTCGCCCTGGCGGAGGCGATCATCTACGTGCTGGAGGATCCCGACGAGCGCCGGCGCATCGTCGACTGCGGGCAGAAGCGCGTCAGCGAGCAGTTCTCGGTCGACCGGGCGGTGCGGCAGCTCACCGAGCGCTACGAAGCTGCTTTGCCCGCTCGATAGCGGCGATCAGCCCTGACCTGAAGACGGCGGGGGAGAAGCGCTCGGCATTCCGGGCGATCTCCTCCGGGGAGGTGTCGAGCGCGTCGGCTCGCCGGATTGCGTCGAGCGCGGCGGCGGGCGTCGCCTCCCCGAAGAGGGTCGCCGTCCGGCCCTCGACCTGGGTCTCGAGCACCCCGCCCTCCGCGAAGCCGATCACCGGCTTTCCCGCCGCGTTGGCCTCGACCGGCACGATCCCGAAGTCCTCGCTGCCGGGGAAGCAGAGCGCCCGGCATCCCAGCAGGAGCTCCCGCAGGGCCTCCTCCTCGACCCTGCCGTGGAAGGTGACGCTGGGTCCGGCCCTGGAGCGCAGATCGTCGAGGCTGGGACCGCTCCCGACGACGTCCAGCCCCAGGCCGGCCTCGGTCGCCGCGTCGACCACGAGGTCGACCCTCTTGTAGGGCAGAAGCCGAGAGATCACGAGCAGCCGCTCGCCGCGGGGTGCCGGATGCAGTCCATCGGTGCGGACCGGCGGATGGAGGATGCTCGCCTCGATCCCGTACGCGCCCCGGATCCGCCGCGAGACGTGCTCGGAGTTGGCCAGGTAGAGGTCGGCGCGATGAGCCGCCTTGCGGTCCCAGCGCCCGAGGGCGGCCCGGAGAGGCGCCGTCAGGGCGCGCCTCGGTCCGCCAGGCAGGTACGCGTCGGTCTCGTACAGCCAGCGGGCCGGGGTGTGGCAGTAGACGAGATGGGTGCTCGACGGGTCGGTGCGGATCCCGTGCGCCCAGCCGCTCGAGCTCGACACCACGACCTCCTCATGCAGAGGGGAGAGCGCGCGGAACGCCGCCGGGTAGAGAGGGAGCAGGGCGCGGAACCGCGTGTCGACGGGCAGCCGGTCCAGTGGAGAGGTGCGCACGTCGAGCCGCTTGAACTCCGGGAAGGTCGACTCGGGCCGGTAAAGCGAGGTGTAGACCGGCGCCCCCGGAAAGATCCTCGCCAGCTCGACCACCACGCGCTCGGCGCCGCCCCGCTGGTTCAGGTAGTCGTGGACGATCGCGGCCGACATGGCGGTCAGTCCAGGTCGAACTGCTGGGTGAAGAAGACCGCCTGCGGATCGACGTCCCGCAGCTTGCGCGCCGGGAGGCCGCCGTAGAGGGCGTGGGATTCCCCGAGGTCGCCGCGGACGACCGCTCCGGCCGCGACCACCACCTGGTCGGGCACCCGGGTCCCGGCGACGATGACGCAGCGGGTGTGGATCAGCGAGTGGCTGCCGATGGTGACCGGCTCCGTGCGCTGGCGCCCCTCCTCGACGTCGATCTCGTGCGTCAGCACCTGGGTGTAGCCGCCGGCGAGCATCGAGTACTCGCCGATCTCGACGGCGTCCGTGCAGTCGATGTAGTGGCGGCTGGTGAGGATGGAGCAGCTGCCCATCCGGAACTCCAGCCTGCGCTCCGGGACATGGGCGAAGTGTGCGTCGCCGCGAGGATGGGCCGAGATCCAGCAGAAGGTGCCGATTCCCGCGAAGTTCCCCATCTCGAGCACCTCGAGGTCCCGGATCACGGAGAAGTGGCCGACCCGGGCGCCCCTTCCGATCCGCACGCGCCTGGCGTCCACGATCGCCAGGCCGATCCTGGCCCTTGGGTCGATCTCGTAGCCGAGGAGAAGGGAGAGCAGCCGGCGCTTCGCAAACCAGGGCAGGGGAAGGGTCCCCCAGAGCACGGCGCGCCGGCCTAGCCGGCGCAGGCGGGAGGGCGGCCTCTCGGGTGTCGGCTCCGCTGGCACGGCAGGCGACGGTACCGGGTGTGCTGCTACGAGCCCGCCAGTTCCCGGTCCACCGCCTGCCAGTGGCGATGGACCCAGAGCCACTGCGCCGGGGCGGAGCGCAGGTGCCGCTCGAAGATGGACAGGTAGGCGTGCATGGCGCTCTCCGGGTCATCGAGCGGGAGCTGGGGCTCGACTGCGATCCGGTGAGTGGCATCGGGCTCGCGGTGGGTCATCGCCGGCAGCAGGACGGCCTCGGCCAATTGCGCGATCTCGGCGGGGCCGACAGGAAGCGGGTGCTCGGCGGCAAGCAGCTTGCCCTCCACCACGTGCCCGACCGGCAGGTCCGCCATCACGAACAGCACCTCCCGGGCGCGGAGCACCCCGAGCATCGCCTCGCGCGCTCCGCCCGAGGTGTCGACGATCCGCACTCCGGCCGCGGGCAGGACCCGCCGGTAGATGTAGGTGCGGAAGACCCCCCGCACGGTGAACCGCCCGGTCGGAGGTGCCAGGGTGGCGAGCATCGCCGGCCGGTGGCCCATCGAGCAGAGACCGAGTGGGATCAGCCAGTAATTGCCTAGATGAGCGCTGACAAGCATCACTCCGCGTTCCCGGCCCAGGTCCGGTCCGATGCGCGCCTCGTCCAGCCACTCGATCGGCGGCAGGCCCGCGCGGCCGTGCCGGACGAAGCGCATCAGCTCGAACGCCGTCAGCAGCCTGTGCCGAAAGGCGTCGATCGCCGTGCGCCGGATCCAGTCGGCGGGCTCCTCGGGCCAGGCCTCCCGCAGGTTGGCCTCGGCTCGCACCCGCTGGCCGCGAGCGACCAGGAAGGCGAGCGGACCGAGCGCGTTGGCCACCCAGGCCCCGACGGAGCGTGGTGCCGATCCGATCGCCGAGGCGAGCAGGTGAACAGCGCGAAGTGCGATTCGCTCAACCATGGGCGGCTATTCTCACCCGCCGCGACGCGATGCCGTCGCACCCCCTGCCGGATGCCCTCGATGCCCTCGAAGCCCTTCTCGATCGCCGTCGTCACCTGGAACTCCGAACGGGACCTCCCGCGGCTGATCGAGAGCATCCACGAGCACCTGCCCGAGGACGAATACGAGCTGATCTTCGTCGATAGCGCTTCCAGCGACTCGAGCCCTGAGCTGGCCGGGAAGCTGGCCCCGGAGGCCAAGGTCCTGGCTCTCGAGGAGAACGTCGGCTTCGGGATCGGCTGCAACATCGGCACGCGGGAGGCGGCGGGCGACGTGGTCGTCCTGCTGAATCCGGACACGCAGCTGGTCGACGACTCGCTCGCCCAGCTGGCTGCCCTCGCCCGCCGCGAGCGGGCCCTGTTCGGCGCGAGGCTCCTGAACGAGGACGGCAGCTGGCAGATCTCGGCCTTCCCCCGGGTGGCGAGCTGGGAGGGGGCGCTGCTCGCGGTCTGGCCCGGGGCGCTGATGCCGCGGCGACTCAGGCAGCTCTGCGAGCCGTGGCGCTTCGATCGGAGGCTGCCCGCCGGCTGGCTCTCGGCGGCCTGCCTCGCGGGCACGCGGGAGCTGCTGCTCGAGCTGGGGCCCTTCGACGAGCGGCTCCATCTCTACGGCGAGGACACGGATTTGGGCGTGCGGGCATGGCAGGCCGGGATCCCCAGCGTCTTCGCCCCCGAGACCGCCCGGGTGATCCACGTCACCGGGCGCTCGGGGCAGCAGCGGTTCTCGGATGTGGGCATGCGCCGGAAGGTGGCCGGCCGCCGCTGGGTCGTGCGCCGGCACCTCGGCCGTGCCAGGCTCGTCCTCGACAACGTCGTCGAGTTCGTTCGCCATTCCAGCCGCTGGCTGCTCAAGAAGCTGATGCGCCGCGACGCCGCGGAGGACGGTGCGTGGGTGAGGGCGATGTTCTCGCGAGGCGAGACGCCGGACTGATCGGTCAATAGCCGTAGCGGGCGAGGAGCCCGGCGTTCCGCTGGGCGAACTCCCGCAGCTCGGGGTCACGCTCGTGGGCGGCCGAGCGGCTGCGGTCGACCAGTCCGGCGGCCTGCTCGAGCTGCTCCCGGCTCGGGTCGACGCCGCAGAGCCGGCCCAACGCCCTGATCGCGGGCTCCGGATCGCCGGCCAGGTCCTCGAAGCGAAGCTCGATCGCGCGATCGCCCAGCTCGCTCATCTGGGCCCGGGCCCGGTCGACGGTGCGCGACCAGAGCTCCAGGGCCGGCTCCAGCGTGTCGAATCGGGCCGCCTCCTCGATCCAGCGCCCCTGGCGCACCGGGCGCTTGACGCGGCGGCCCCGCCAGCGGAAGGTGCCGAGGCGGACTCCGGTCCGCCGCGCCTCCTCGTCCATTCCGAGGCCCCGCCCGACCACACGCAGGCTCGCCGCGACGTCCACGCCGTGCCGGAGCAGGTGGACGGCGCGCAGGTTGGGAAAGAGCTCGCGCCAGACCGGCAGGGTCCAGGTCGAACGAGGGTCCTTCCAGCCCCAGAGCCCCTGCTGGTTCTGAACTGAGCGGAAGCGGGCCAGCCTCGGCCAGCCGAGATAGGAGAGGGCGTGGATTCCCCTCAGCCTGGGCTCGACCATGGCGGCGAGCTCCGCGCGACGGGCCGGGTCCTCCAGGGCCGGCGCCATCGCGTCGGGGGCGTCCCACCGAGCGCCCGCGGTTCGCATCAGGTCGATGTTCGCGTGCAGGAAGAGGAGCGCCTCGTCGTTCATGTCCTGCGAGACGCCCATGAACACGCCGAGCCGCTCGAGCGCGTCGGTGAGCAGCTTGGTGCCCGAGCGGCCCATGCCGATGACGACGATCGGATCGCTCAAACGCCGCTCGCCGCCACCTCGACCTCGGCCGAGCGGGCAGTGCCGGCGATCGACCGCAGAAGCCCGAAGTCATTGGGATGGATGGCGTGTTCGGTGAGCAGAAGCAGCGGAGCGTAAACGAGGCACGCGACCGCGAATCCGGCGGCGCCGGTGCCCAGAATGAGCGCCGCGGCGCACATCCCCAGAGCCGCCACCACCGGGCCGACGAACATCCTCGCCATCGAGAGGGCACCTGTGAGCCGGGTGACCAGGCCGATCATCGCGACCGCCATCAGCCCCTGGGTGATCGTCATCGCGAGGGCTGCCCCGTTCAGCGACATCGCGGGGATCAGGGCGAAGTTGAGGGCGACATTGAGGGCTAGCCCGGGGCCGGTCACCCAGAGGACCCATTTCTGCCGGTCGCGGGCCGCTGCCGCCAGGGCGGCGATCGCGAACGGCCCGTAGAGGAAGGTCGCACCGCCGAGCAGCTGCGTCGCAGCGGCGGCTCCGTCGAAGCTGTGACCGTAGAGCGTGCTGACGATCACCGGGCCGAACAGGGCCATGACCATGCCGAAGGGAAGCAGCATCGCCGTGATCAGCTTGGACGCGAGCTCGAAGACTGTTTGGAGGCTGGGGGAGCTGTCGGCGTTCAGACGGGAAAGAACGGGGAAGATCGCCAGGCCGAATCCCCAGGTCAGGAACAGGGTCCCGTCGAAGAGCCTGTACGCGGCCCCGTAGAGACCGACGGTTGCGTGGTCGGTTAGCAGCGACAGGATCAGAGCATCGACGCGCGCCAGGGCCGCGCCGAAGAAGGTTGCGATCCCGGCCGGCAGCGCCACGAGCGCAAGCCACCAGCCACGCTCCCGGGAGATCTCGACCCGCGGCCGCATCTCCCTCCGGTGCAGCAGCCAGGAGAGCACCAACAGCGCCGCCACCGACGACCCGACGTAGACGATTCCGATCGCGACCACCCCAGCGTTCAGGCTGATCAGCGCGAACGACCCGACGAATGCGATCGCGAGCCGCTGGACGGTGAGAGCCGTCGCCGGGGGTCGCATCTCCTCGCGGCCCCTGAAGGTCGCGGCGAATGTCTGCGCGACGACATCGAGCAGCTTCGCGATCGAGATCAGCGCGATCGTGACCAGCGCGTCGCCCGTGTACCCGGCCGCCACGGAGAAGACGAGCACGCCGGCAAGGGCGGGGACTCCGAGCACGATCTTGATCGCGATTGAGTTCCAGAAGAGGCCGTGGACGTGATCGGGGTCGCGGGCGACCTCCCGAGCCAGGATCAGGTCCGTACCCAGCCCCGCGAACTCGACGAAGAGCGAGGCCGAAACGGCCAGCGTGAAGACGCCAAAACCGTCCTGGCCAAGCTCCCGCGCCATCACGGCGTAGAGCACGAGCAGCGTCACCTTGCTGACGGCGTCGGCGCCGACCAGCAACGAGGTGTTGACGGCTATTCGCCGCGCTGCACCGGACCCCGCCTGTTCGTTGGGTGATTCGCCCGCGATTCGCCGGAAGGTATCCGGTGGTCCGAAGCGGGGCGCCGGTGAGGTGCATCGGGGTTCCCACGCCTCAGGTACCCTCGCCCCGTCATGGAGGAGGCCATCGAGCAGCCGGTCGCCACGACCAACGGCGCCCAGCCCGCGAGCCCGCCCCGCCTCGGGATGTGGGCTCTGATGCGGGAGGACTACCGCGCCTTCTCGCGGTTGCGCGGCGACTCCAGCTCCCTGAAGCGGCGGATCCTCTTCCTGCCGCGCCTGCTGATCAATCCCTCGCTGCACGCCGTCGTGCTGCTCCGGCTCACGAACGGCTCACCGCCGTGGCTGCACTGGCTCTGGCGGAACATCCTGATCTGGAAGCACTCGATGGATCTCGCCTACCGCTGCGAGATCGGGCCCGGGCTCTTCCTGCCGCACCCCCACACGATCTCGATGGCGCCCGGGGTCACGGTCGGAGCGAGATGCCGGATCGCCCATATGACCAACTTCGGCGCGCAGCCGGGCGACGAGCACGGACCGGTGATCGGCGACGGGGTCGTCGTCTTCATGAACGCCTCGGTGATCGGCGACCTGACGATCGGCGAAGGCTGCGTGGTCGGCGCGCACGCGATGGTCACGCAGGACATGCCGCCCGGCAGCCTCGCGATCGGCCCCAAGGCGACGATCGTCGAGGGCAAGGGCGCGGAGATCCTCGCCAGCGGCCACATCCTCGAGATGTAGCTGTCGCGCTAGGCGACGCGGCAGGCAGCGATGAACTGGTCGAGCGGCGTGTGGCGCTCGCGCCAGACCGCCTGGATCCCGTCGATCAGGCCGCGCACGCCATTCCACTCACGGTTCAAGGCCCGGTGGCCGATCAGCACCGCCAGCAGCCCCGCAAAGCGCGCGGCCACCAGCGGGGTGATCTGGAAGTTCTTGCGGAGCAGGTAGGTACGGGAGACGACGACGTCGCGATCGAAGCGCCGCTGGTCGCGGTGTTTCTCGGCCAGTCCCATCAGCTCGTGGATCACCATCGCGCTCGGCACGTAGCGGATGCGCCCGAGCCGGGATAGGCGGTAGGCGAAGTCCTCGTCCTCGCCGTCCATCGCGCTCGGCATCCTCTCGTCGAGGCGCGTCTGGATGGCGGCGTCGCGGCGGGCGCTCATCAGGCAGCCCTGCATCCACTCGACGTCCCATTCACGCTCGGGCTCCACGATCCGGCGCGGGTAGCCGAAGCTGGTCATCGTCCCGTCCAGCCCGCCCGGGAAGAGAGCCCGCCTGATCCGGGAGGAGACTCCGCCGAACCTGCGCCGGCCGGGCTCGATCACGCGACCCGTCGCGCCGACCACGCCAGGGTCGGCATACGCGCGGGCGAGAGCCGCGAACAACGACGGCAGGGCTCTGGCGTCGTCGTCGAGGAAGACCACGACGTCGCCCGAGGAGTGCTCCGCGCCCAGGTTGCGGTTGCGGGAGCGCGGCTGACCGCCGGTCAGGTGCTGGATCGCGGGACCGCCGTTGGAGCGCGCCGCCTCGACGACGTGCTTGCTGGTGCCGTCGCCGTCCACGACGACGACCTCCTGTGGGGGCGGATCGCAACGGAGAACGAAGCCAAGGGTCCTCTCCAGCGTCCGCGGGCGCCCCTGCGTAGGGATGACCACGGAGAAGCTCGGGTCCGTCCCTGGTCCGGTTGAGCTGCTCACGGCGGCGCAAGTTAGCAACGGTCCTGGGAGGATCGGCGCAGTGGCGGCTCGCGCGCGGGTAACCGAGGAGGACGAGCTCTTCCTTCGTCTCGACCGCCCAGGGGAGCCCTGGAGCGTCCACGCCGAGGTCTGGGTTGCGGGGAGGCTGGATGCCGAGCGCCTCCAATCCGCTCTGGGCCGGGCGATCGAGCGCCATCCGATGGCGCGGGCGTCCCTATCCGGAGAAGGCGATTGGGAGATCGCCGACACCGTTCAGGCGGAGGTGGACGTTCGCGATTGCGCGCTGGAAGCCGAGCTCAACCGGCTCCGCGAGCTCGTGCTCTCGTCGACGCCGTCGCTGCAGGACCCGCCGCCCTTCACGCTGGCGCTCGTCCGCTGCCCGGGTCGAGACGCCCTGATCCTCAATCTGAACCATGGGGTGGGGGACGGGATCGGCGCGTTCCGGCTGCTGGCCTCGATCCTTCGCGCCTACGCCGGGGAGTCCGACCCGATCCCGGACGTCGACCCGCTCCGCATGCGGGACCTGCGCGAGTTCGCCGGCCGCCGAACCGTCTCCGACCGGCTCAGGCGACTGCGGGAGCGCTCGGCGGATCGCGACGGTGATTCGGCGCCAGCGGTCCGGATCGTCCCCGTGGGGGAGCGTTCAGAAGGCGCCGGCGGTCTCCATCTCCTCCGGTTGTGGCCCGAGCACCTCGAGCAGGCGAGGGCTCGCCGCAGAGCGCCCGCGACCTTCAACGATCTGCTGCTCGCGGCGCTCGCGGTCGCGGTGCGGAGCTGGAACGGCGAGCACGGGCGGGCGCCCGGACCGATCGCGCTGACCGCGCCGGTCAACATCCGGCCGCCCGAGTGGTCTGGGGAGCTGATCGCCAATCTGGCGGCGACGCTCGCCGTCTCGATTCCGGCGGACGCTCAGACGGATCTCGATACGGCACAGCAGGCTGTGGCCGAGCGCACCCGGCGGCTCAAGGCGCAGGACTTCGCTGAGATGCTCGCCTCCGGAGGCGTCATCCCCGTGTGGGTGCGGCGGCTTCTTGGGCCGCTGCTGCCCGCCCCCTCGGATGCGCCCGCCGAGACCGCGGTGCTCTCCAACGTCGGCCGGCCCGAGCTGCCGGCACGCCTTGGCTCCGACCTACCTGTGGAGGCGCTCTGGTTCTCGCCGCCGGTGCGGATGCCCTCGGGGCTGGCGCTCGGCGTCGCCGCTTCGGAGAAGGGGTTGTTCGTCACCCTGCGCTCCGGGCCGGAGCTGTTCGACGCCGACGCAGCGGAGAGTTTCTCGACGCGTTTCCTCGACGTTCTGCTCGGCGACTGAGCTCGGGCGCGGGCGGTCAGAGGTCGTAGGAGGAGATGTCCCGCTCGAGCCTGGCCTCGTCGCCGGGATCGAGCGGCGCCGGTGGGTCGGGGGGGCCGGACCGGCGCGCGAGCCGGGTTGCTCCGACCGCCAGTCCGGCGATGGCCAGCGCGATCAGCAGCCCCGGGACGATCCAGGCCGCGAGATCGAACCCGTGGCCGCTCGGAGTGGCGAGGACCCGCGGTCCGTACTGCGCCACGAGCGCGTCCTTGATCTCGTCCTTGGTCTCGCCCCGGTCGATCAGCCTGCGGATCAGGGCGCGCTCGCGATCGGCCTGAGGGGAGTCGGACTCCGCGAGCAGCGTTCCGCAGATCGTGCACATCACCTCGTCCTCGACGTCCGGCAGGTTGGTCCGCGGCGTCGCAGCGGAGGCCGTCGGTGCCAGGGAGCCCAGCGCCAGCACGGCCGCGAGCGCGAAGGGCGCGAGGGCGAGCCGAAGCCGGCGGTTCACGACCGGGCCTGGATCAGCGGCACGACCATCTGGTCCAGATAGCTCTGGTTGACGGGCCCGCGCCGGATCAGCGCGATCTTGCCCTGCGGGTCGATCAGGAAGGACTC
Organism: uncultured Solirubrobacterales bacterium; assembly: GCA_963747425.1. Classification (GTDB taxonomy): domain Bacteria; phylum Actinomycetota; class Thermoleophilia; order Solirubrobacterales; family 70-9; genus DASUPK01. The sequence continues at coordinate 98,916 of CAVVFJ010000016.1, read as the reverse complement.
GGGGAAGCCCGTCATCCCGTAGGCCTCCTTGCGATCGTCGCCGCCCGACTCGTGCAGCTGCGGGTAGGTGAGCCCATAGCGGTGGACGAAGCTGAGCGCGTCCTCGGTCGAGTCGTAGAGGTCGATGCCGAGCACCGTGAAGCCCTGCGCCTGGTGCGCTCTCTGGAAGCTCTCGAGGACGGGTGCCTCGGCCTTGCAGGGCTCGCACCAGGAGGCCCAGAAGTTGACGAACACCCACTTGCCCCGATAGTCCGCGATCTGCCCGCTCCCGGATCCGTCGAGTGTCTGAAGCTCCTTGTCGGGCGCGGTCTCTCCAAGGGACAGCGATGCCTCGCCCTTGCTGAGCAGGCCGAACCCCAGCAGGCCGATCACCGCCAGGACGGCGATCACCACCGCGAATGACTTCGAGCTCACTCCGGGAAGGCTAGTGAGCCACCGCAGCCGACCTTAGAATGTCGGCAGCGCGGATGTAGCTCACCTGGTAGAGCGCCAGCTTCCCAAGCTGGAGGTAGCGGGTTCAAGTCCCGTCATCCGCTCTCTTCGCTTCCCCGTCCTGTTCCATCCCTGCATGAACCGAGCCCGCCGCCTCGCGTCCATACTCGTCTTCGCGCTGTCTGTCATGTCCCTGGCGGCCGCGTCGGCGGACGCGCTGGTCGTGCAGAGCGCCCAGCGCCTACAGCCACGGCTGCTCGAGTTCGCCCTTTCGACGCCGGCCCTCAGCGAGCCGACCCGGGTCAGGGTCCTCCTGCCCCACGGCTACCGAAACGACAAGCGGCGCTACCCCGTCCTCTTTCTGCTGCATGGCGCCAACGGCAACTACGGAAGCTGGACGAAGACGGCGCTGAACCTGACGAAGCGGCTCCCGCTGATCGTCGTCACGCCCGATGGGGGCCCCTACGGGTTCTACTCGGACTGGTGGAACGACGGCAGCGAAGGGCCGCCGATGTGGGAGAGCTACCACACGGGTGAGCTGATCCCCTGGATCGACTCCCGCTTCCGCACCAAGGCCGTCTTCCGGGCGCGAGCGGTCGCCGGGTACTCGATGGGCGGCTTCGGTGCCCTCAGCTACGCTGCGCGGCACCCGGGGCTGTTCTCAGTCGCGGCGAGCTTCTCGGGCTCGGTCGACTCGAACTATCAGCCGTTCCGGTTGTCGTTGTTCGACAAACAGCGAACGCCGGCGGGCAACCCGGCCGTCTGGGGCCCACGCGAGACGCAGGAGTCACGGTGGCGCGCGCACAACCCATGGGACCTCGCGCCCCTGCTCGGGTACACGCGGGTGCTGCTCTTCACCGGGAACGGGCAGCTGGGCGGGGCGTATGGCGGAGGCCCGGATCCGTTCGAGGCGGGCATCGAGCAGATGAACCTCAGCCTCGATCGCCGGCTGAACGAGCTCGGCATTCCCCATCTATTCGTGGACCGGCCCGGCACCCACGCGGCCGTCTACGCGAAGCACGACCTCGCCGAGACCCTGGACTATCTGATGCGCGTCCTGCCGCATCCCGGAATCGGGCACCGGGCGCGCGTGCGCGGCACCATTCGGGGTAGCCCTCAGGGGCGATGATCTTTCGCGGCATCAACCGGCTGATCGCCTGGAGCGGCAGGCGCGCCGCTGCGCGCAGCCGCTGGCTGGCTGAACGCCTCTGGTTCATCGCGGCGGTCGAGGTCGCATGGCTGGCGAATCGCCACTGGCGGCGGCTCGAGCCCGACGAGCGGCGCAGGCTCCGTGAGCTGATCCGGAAGTCGCGAGCCCGTCCCTCGAGGCTCACGACCAGGGAGCGGGAGGAAGCCGGGGAGCTGCTCCACAAGCTCGACTTCGCCGAGTTCGGCGGCAGCGTCACCACGACGCTGCTTCCGTTCAGGCCGTTAGGGCGTCTGGTCGAGTTCGCGCTGGGCCGAGCTCACGTGCAGGAGCGCCCGCGACCGTAGCGCCGGCCGGGACGTCCCGGGTGACCACGGAATTGGCGCCGACGATCGCGTTGTCGCCGATCGTCACGCCCTTCAGGATCGTCGCCTTCGCGCCAACCCAGACGTTCCGCCCGATCCTGATCGGGGCCGTCTCGAACCCCCGTCGCGCCAGCGGTTCCATGAGCGCGCCGCCGGCGTGGTTGTTGTCGTGGATCGAGACGTACTCGGCGAAGACGCAGTTCGATCCGATCGAGACGCTCTCGTGCACGGCAAGAGTGCAGCCGGGCGAGAACCAGACATGGTCCCCGATCGCCAGCTCGCCGTTGAAGCGGCCGTCGAAGTCGCTGACCAGGGTGAGATGCCTGCCGATGGTCACCCGCGCGTTGCGGTCGACCTCGAACCTCGAGCGCGGGCCGGCGAAGAACGGCCGGCCCTCGAAATGCCGGCAGCGGAGGCGGAGGCGGATGAAGCGGAACAGCGCGGCGACCTTCCTGGGCGTCGGCATCCGCGCAGCCTAGAGGTCGAAGATTCGCTGCTTCCAGTCGAGCAGCGAAAGCGGTTCCGTGGGCGCGCTCACCAGCCGTCACCATATGTGGGGTGGAGGAGAGGGAGGAGCTGATGCGCGCCTACCTGGGCGCCTGGAACGAGCGCGACGCCGGTGCAATTGCGTCCTTCTTCGCGCAGGACGCGATCTACGAGGACCACGGCGCCGGGGCGACCGCGCTTGGCCGCGACGGGATTCGCGAGCATGCCGCCCGCGTGCACGCCGGCTTCCCCGACCTGCGCTTCGAGCTGGTCCGTGCCGCCCACGGCGATGACTTCACCGCAGGCGAGTGGCGCTCGGTGATGACCCACCTCGGACACTTCGAGGGCCTGCGGCCGACCGGCAGGGTGGTGGCGAGCCGCGGGGTCGACGTGGCCACACTCGATGCGGAGGGCCTGATCGCCCGCCTCGACTCCTATTACGACGGTGCGGAGATCATGCGCGACCTCGGGCTGCTGCCTCCGCGCGGTTCCCGGGTGGAGAGGGCGCTGGTCCGCGCGGCGTCTCTGGTCAGGGGGCGGCGGGCCTGACCTCTGGGTGCGCGCGGTACCACTGGAGCGTCCGGCCGAGTCCCTCCCGCAGGTCGACGCTCGGCTCCCAGCCGATCTCCGCGCGGATCTTGGCGGAGTCGAGGTACTGGCGCTCGATCTCGCCGCTCGGGTTCCCGGCGCCCCGGTAGTCGGCCTCGATCTCGCCGGGGCCGAGCTCGCAGATCGTCTCGACGATCTCGCGCACGGCGTGCGGCCGGCCCCAGCCAGCGTTGAACGCCTCCCCTCCCGCACGGCCGGCGGCCAGCGCCTCGGCGATCGCCAGATAGGCGGAGGCGGCGTCCTCGACGTAGAGGAAGTCGCGCTCCGGTGAGCCGTCCGATCGGATCACAGGGCGGCGCCCGTCGAGCACGGCGGTGACCGTCTCGGGGATCAGCCGGGAGAAATTGCGGTCGTTGCCGCCGTAGATGTTGGCCATTCGAGTGACGGCCACCGGCAGCCGGTGGGTGTGCCAGTAGCTGCGGGCGATCAGGTCGGTCGCGGCCTTCGAGACGTCGTAGGGGTAGGTCGGCTGCAGGGCCGAGTCCTCGGTGTATGGCAGCTCGTCGTGGCTGCCGTAGGCCTTGTCGGAGGAGGCAACCACCACGCCCTCGACTCCGGCCTGGCGGCAGGCCTCGAGCACCACCCAGGTGCCCTGGATGTTGGCCTCGAAGGTGGGGATGGGGGATGCGTTCGCGTCCCCGACGATGGCCTGCGCGGCGAGGTGGAAGATCGTGTCGATCGAGTCCTCGCGGAGCAGCGACAGAACGAGGTCGCCGTCGCGCAGGTCGCCGGTGACGTCGCGGACCTCACCCGCGATGCCCAGCAGCTCCAGCCCGCTCGGCTCCCTGCCGCCGCGATCGAGCGAGGTCACCTGTGCGCCCGAGTCGAGCAGTGCCTTCGCGAGCCAGGAGCCGGCGAAGCCCTTCGCCCCGGTGACCAGCGCCTTCAAGTGGCCACCCGCCAGGGCGGCTCGCCGCTCTCCCAAAGGTCGTTGAGCAGGATGGCGTCCTTGTAGGTGTCCATGCAGTCCCAGAATCCCTCGTGCCGGAAGGCCCGCAGCTGCCCATCGGCGGCAAGACGCTCGAGCGGCTCCCGCTCGAGGACGCTGTCGTCGGCGAGATACTCGAAGACCCCGGACTCGAAGCAGAAGAAGCCGCCGTTGATCCAGCTGTCCACCCGCGGCTTCTCGTGGAAGCCGCGGACCAGACCGTCGTCGCTGAGATCCGCGACGCCGAACTGGAGCTCGGGGCGCACCACGGTCATCGTCGCGAGGGCGCCGCCCTTGCGATGGAAGCCGTCCAGCGCGCCCAGGTCGATGTCAGCGATGCCGTCGGCATAGGTCACGGAGAACGGCTCGCCTCCGATTCGATCCTGTGCAGCCTTGATGCGGCCTCCGGTCGGCGTGTCCAGACCGGTGTCGATGCAGCTGACCTCAACCGTCTCGGGCCAGGGTGTCCCGGCCACCCAGCTGGCGATCTGCTCGCCCTTGTATCCGGTGAGCAGCAGGAACCGCGAGAATCCCTGCTCCCTGTAGATCGAGATCACGTGCCAGAGGATCGGGCGGCCGCCGATCTCGACCAGTGCCTTCGGGATCGACTCGGTTCGCTCGCTCAGGCGGGTGCCCCGCCCCCCGCAGAGGATCACGACTGGGTCCGGCGTCGCCAAGGCGCACTGAGACTAGATGACCAATGGCCGAATCAGATGCGCGCCACCGGACTCCGGAATCGGCATTGTCGGTATATAGGGGTCCTCAATAGGTGGTGCGGTGCGGGACTTCACCTATCAGCTGTGCGGCCAATTGCAGATGTGCGGCCCGTGGCCGTTGACGACGATGAGGTCAGGGCAAGGATGCCCGGCTTGCAAGAGCTCAGGGCAAGGATGCCCACCTAAAGCTTCTACAGGGGAGCCGCAGCCGGAAAGCCCGATGAGCGCGACCGTTCAGAGAATTCGAGTCTCACTGGTCTGGGCGGCGATCGCGCTCGTCGCGATCCCGGCCGGGATCTCGGCCGCTGGCGCCGCCGCCAAGCACAGGGTCAAGAAGGCGGCTCCGCGTGTCGTCCAGCAGCTCCGCGGCGTAAACCTGACGCCGAACTGGGAGTGGCCCGGCTCGGCCGGGATGGACGATGCGACCTCGGCCCGCGAGCTGCAGTCGGCATGCAGCCTCGGCGCCGACCTGGTGCGGTTCACCGTCAAGTGGAACCGTCTCGAGCCGGTCCAGGGCCGCATCGACGAGGCCTACGCGAGGCGCATCGATCAGGTGCTGGCCGAGGCCTCCTCGTGTCGGATCAAGGTGCTCGTCACGCTGATGATCACGCCCTGCTGGGCGGCGGCGGATGGCACGCCGGTCAAGTGCCCGCCGGGGGCCGGCACCATCGATCCTCCCAGCGACCCCGCGACCTACGGGTCGATCGTCGAGCGGATGCTCCGGCGCTGGCCCGGCATCTACGCGCTCGAGGTCTGGAACGAGCCGAACCTGACGTCGTTCTGGCACGGCACCGCCGCTGAATACGCCGCGCTCGCGAACGCCGCGACCGCGGCCGCGAATCGCATCGGCTCGCGGACGCAGACGCTGGTCGGCTCGATCGGCGCCGCCGACACCCGCTACCTGCACAAGCTCTACTCCGCCGGGATCCACGGATACGACGGCATCTCGATCCATCCATATGACTTCCAGATGAACGCCGGCTTCACGCCCAGGGGCCGGTGGAAGGGACATCGTGACCTGTTCGAGAACCGCGTCGACTCGATTCACCGCGCGATGCTCGGGGAGGGCGACCGCTCGAAGGGCCTCTGGCTGACCGAGTTCGGCTACTCGGTCTGTCCAACCCAGCCCTACTGCGTGTCGGCGGGCCGCCAGGCCCGCTCGCTCGCCGACAGCTTCCGCGCGGCCGCCGGCTGGCGCTACGTCAAGGGCCTCACCGCGTACGACCTGCGCGACGCCGGGGACGACGCGAATGTCTGGGACAACCGCTTCGGCCTGCTCCGCCGCGACTTCTCGCCCCGCCCGGGCTTCTTCGCGATCCGCTCGGTTCTCCGCAAGCTCAGGCGCTAGACCGCCTGATTGTCGCGTGGGATGCGGGTTTCTACGGTTATACGCACGGCTGGGGCGTCGATACCAAAAATATGAGGTTTCGTGCCTCCAACCTTTGGCTGCTCAGCGGGCTCGTCCTGGCGATGGCCGCGGCGCTTGTCTTGACCGATCGGGCCCAGCGCAATACCGGCGACGAGTCGTTCAGCGAGAACACGGCCAATCAGTCCGTGCAGGACGCGATGCACCGGCTGGTGGAAGGCACCGAGGCCTTCGTCGTCAGCGGTGATCCGCGGACGCTGGGGCAGTACGAGGGGGCGCAGCTCCGAGTCGAGCAGGCAGTGACGAGCCTGAAGGACATTGCGAACAGCGCCGACGAGCAGGTCGCGGTGAATCAGCTGGCGAAGCAGGTCAGACTCCAGCAGACGCTCGATGCGAGGGCAGTCCACCAGCGCCAGGCAACCGGCCATCGGGGATCGATCGCGGATCAGTTGCAGCGAATCCGAGTCTTCGACCAGGTGATCGCGTCGAATGCTCACGTCGCGGCCGTGATCGACGAGGAGCGTCGCAGCAGCCAGACGGAGACCAGCCTGGTTTCCCTGGGCGCGATCGGTGTCCTGGGTCTCGTGATCATCGCCCTCGGGATCGCCGCGCGACGCGCCGACCGCCGTCGCCGCCGGATCCGGCGCTTTGGCGAGGGTCTGCAGGCGGCCCGCACCGAGCCGGAGGCGTACAGCCTGGTCCAGGCCCATCTCGAGCGCTCCGTGCCGCGCACCGAGGTCTCGGTCTTCAATCGCAACAACAGCGCCGACCGGCTCGAGCCGACGACGACTGTCGAGGAGGACAGCGCCCTGGGCAAGGCGATCGAGGGAGCCAAGCCCGACGATTGCCTCGCAATCAGGACCGCGAAGGCGTCCACCGGCGGGACGGGAGCGGATGACCTGCTGCGCTGCGACATCTGCGGGAAGATCGGCGGCCGCTCGCTCTGCGTCCCTGCCATCGTCGGTGGCGAGGTCATCGGCTCGGTCTTGATTCGTGGCCAGAAGCGGTTCGACGATTCCACGGAGCGGACCGTCTCCGAGAGCGTCGGCGAGGCGGCACCGGTCGTCGCCCACCTGCGCAATCTCGCGATCGCGGAGCGTCGAGCGTCGAGCGACAAGCTCACCGGCCTACCCAACAAGCGCTCGGCCGACGACACCTTCAAGCACATGGTCGCCAACTCGGCTCGCACCTCGAAGCCCCTGGCCCTGGTGCTCTTCGACCTCGACCACTTCAAGCGAGTCAACGACAGCTTCGGACACCCGAAGGGCGACGAGGTCCTTGCGGCGATCGGCTCGACCGTCGGGCACACGATCCGGGACAACGACTTCGCCGCCCGCGACGGTGGCGAGGAGTTCATGGTGCTGTTGCCGGGCGACGACACCAACAGCGGTCGGCTCGTTGCGGAAAAGCTGCGGTCAGCGATCTCGAACCTGCGCATTCCGGACCTGCAGCAGGGCATCACCGCGAGCTTCGGTGTTGCCTCATTCCCCGACGATGCGGCCAGCCGCGAGGATCTGCTCCGCAAGGCCGATCGCGCCCTCTATTCAGCCAAACGCGCCGGCCGAAACCGAGTGCATACCGCGGCGGATCCCGAGCCCGAAGACGAGTCGGCGGCAGCCGTGAACGGCTCCCCGGCCACAGTCGAGACCGAGTCGGCCGAGGCGTGAGGCCGAGCCTTTAGGTAGCGGTTGCGATAATTCGCGGCCGCCCGTGGATCCATCGCGCAAACGCAAGATTCGATTGGTCGTTGCCCTCTCGGCTGCCGTCCTGCTGGCCGCGGGCCTCGTCTACACGTCGTTCTCCGCCTCGACCGAGGCGAAGGAGCCATCGCAGCTCCTCCAGGCGGATCCCAGCGGGACCTATGAGCTGACGGGCGACGTCGTCCCCGGGTCGATCCACCACTCGGGCGACCAGCTCGACTTCCGGATCTCCGACCGCGACGGGTCGCACCCGATCCCGGTCGCCTATTCGGGAACGGTCCCCGATCCGTTCCGGGACGGGCGCGAGGTGATCGTCACGGGCGAGCTCCGGGACGGCACCTTCGTCGGAGAGCGGGACAGCCTGATCACGAAGTGCCCGTCGAAGTTCACCACCACGACGCCGGGGCAGTCCAGCTGACGATCTTCGGCTCCGCATTGCTGGCCGCCGCCCTGCTCTGCGCGCTCTACGCGGTGGGCGCCGGCGTCTACGGCGGCAGGACCGGCGACCGCCGCTGGGTCGAATCATCCCGGCGCGCGATCTACGCGATGGCCGCGCTGCTCACCACCGCGGTGGTGATCCTCGAGATCGCCTTCGTCCGCGACGACTTCCACTTCGCGCTGGTCGCCGATCACTCCTCGACGACCACGCCGACCTTCTACAAGCTGACGGCGATGTGGTCGAGCCAGGAGGGCTCGCTGCTGCTCTGGGCGTGGGTGCTCTCGCTGGCATCGAGCGGCGTGCTCTACATGACGCGCCGCCGCCACCGCGAGATCGTTCCCTGGGCGACGGCGGTCCTCGCCGGGCTGGGCTCGTTCTTCATCGGGCTGATGATCTTGAAGGCCCAGCCGTTCGGGCACCTCGACCCCGCCCCGGCGGAGGGCGTCGGCCTGACCCCGCTCCTGCGCAACCCGTACATGGCGGTGCACCCGCCGATGCTCTACTCGGGCTACGTCTTCTGGTCGATCCCGTTCGCGTTCTGCGTCGGAGCCCTGATCGCCCGCAAGCTCGACGCCAGCTGGATCCGCACGACTCGCAACTTCGCCCTGGTCGCCTGGACCTTCCTCGGGATCGGGCTGCTGCTCGGCTCCCGCTGGTCCTACGAGGAGCTCGGCTGGGGCGGCTACTGGGGCTGGGATCCGGTCGAGAACGCGGCGCTGATGCCCTGGCTGATGGGCACCGCGTTCCTGCACTCGGTGATGGTCCAGGAGAAGCGCGGCATGCTGAAGGTCTGGAACGTCAGCCTGATCTCGGCGACCTTCTGCCTCTGCCTGCTCGGCACGTTCCTGGTGCGATCGGGAGTGCTGCAGTCGATCCACGCCTTCGGCGCCTCCACGGTCGGCGGGCCGCTCCTGGCGCTGATCGGCGTCACGGCGATCGGCGCGACCGTGCTGATCGTCACGCGCCTCGATCAGCTCAGGCCCGAGCGCCGGATCGACTCCCTGCTCTCCCGGGAGTCGATCTTCTTCGTCAACAACCTGCTCCTGGTCGGGCTGGTGCTGGTGATCTTCTGGGGGACCTTCTTCCCGCTGATCTCGGAGTTCTTCACCGGCGACCGGCATTCGCTGGCCGCGCCGTGGTTCAACCGCTACGTGACCCCGATCGGCGTCCTGCTCGTCCTCTTCACGGGGATCGGGCCGCTGTTCGCCTGGGGCCGGCTCAGCGGCGGCGCCGCGCGCCGGCTGCTGCTCTGGCCCGGCATCGCCGCCGCGGTGACGATCGCGGCGCTGCTGGCGGTGAGCGACGCCGGCAGGCACCTCTGGGCGCTCTTCGTCTTCGGCTTCGCCGCCTTCAGCCTCGTCGCACTGCTGGGGGAGTTCTGGCGGGCCGGATCCACGCGCCACGCGCTGACGGGCGAGGCGTATCCACGCGCGCTCGCGACGGCCGTCGGGCGCAACCGCCGCCGCTACGGCGGCTACATCGTCCACGCCGGGATTGCGCTGACGCTGATCGGGATCGCCGCCTCCTCGAGCTTCCAGACCAACCGCGACCTGCGCCTCCAGGTCGGCCAGACCGCCAAGGTCGGCGACTACACGATCGCCTACCGGAAGCTGACGGCCGACCCCCAAAACGAGCGAATCGCCTTCGCGGCACGGCTGGACGTCACCCGTGACGGCAAGCACTTCGCCACCCTCAATCCGGCGCGCAACTACTACCCGACCCAGGACCCGACCGCCGGGGCGATCGGCCGCTACTTCATGGGGGAGTCGACCAGCGAGGTGGGCCTGAAGACCGGAGGCGGGGGGGACCTCTGGACCGCCTTCCAGCCGGACCTCTCCTCGCTGAACCCGGCGATCATTCGCGGCAACCACGAGCTCGCCGGGCTTCCGTCGAACGCCCAGGGGATCGCCATCCTGGCCCTCGCCCAGCACTACGCGCAGGCCCCGCCTCCGGCCAACTTCCGCGTGATCGTCAACCCGCTGGTGGGCTGGATCTGGATCGGTGCGCTGATCGCGGTCGCCGGAGCGGTGATGGCGGGCTGGCCCGCCCTCGAGTCCCGCCGCCGGCTGGAGGCGGCCTACAGGGCCAGGCTCGGCAAGGAGCTGGGGACGGCCAACCCTCCCGCCTAGGTCCCCGGGCCTAGCCTCCGCACATGCTCGAAGTTCTGCTCGCCGTCGCCGTCATTCTGCTCGTTGCCTGGTTCGTGACCGCGCCGCTGCGCGGGCGCCCCTCCGAGAGCGCCGAGGACCCGGCGAGGGCCGAGCTCGCCGACCTGGAGGCGCGCAAGGCGGCCAAGTACCGCCAGATCCGCGACGCCGAGGCCGATCGGGCGGCGGGCAAGCTGACCGAGGAGGACTTCAAGCGCCTGGACCGCGAGCTGCGCGGGGAGGCGGTCGCGATCCTGAAGCGGATCGACAAGCTCCGCCCGCCGAATCAACCCTGATCTCTACACTCCGGCCCCATGGCAACCGTGCTCAGCGTGGTCGAGGTCGCAATCTCGGTGATCCTGATCTTCCTGGTGCTCCTGCACTCCGGCAAGGACGCCGGGCTCTCCGGCGCGTTCGGCATCGGCGGTGGCGGCAGCGCCTTCGGAGGCGGCTCGCTGGTCGAGCGGAACCTGACCCGGTGGACCATCTTCTTCGGCATCCTCTGGGCGCTGAACGCGATCGTCATCCTGAAGCTCTGAGGGCTGATGTGGGTTATCCGCGCACGCGGATGACGCCGCATACCTTCGCTGGATCGGCCTGCGGCGCCCCCGCGCACACGCCTAACCCCCATCAACCCTCTAGGTATCGGATGGTGCGGCTGCGGGCCGCAGCACTAGTGGTTCTGGCCCTACCGGCGCTGGCCGGCTGCGGTGGAGGGAGCGGGGCGGAGGTCATGTCCCCTCTGCCACCAGCCGGAGGGGGCGGCACCCTCAGCTATGCGCTGCCGAGCCTGCCCTCGACGCTCGATCCGCTGGCAGCCCGGAGCCGCGCCGCGCTCACCATCACGCGCCAGCTGTATGAGCCCCTGATCGAGAGGCTCACCGGACCCTACGGCCAGGCCACCCCTCAGGCCGGCCTCGCGCTGGCGGCGCGCCCGTCGCGCGATCGGACCACCTGGACGGTCACGCTCCGCTCGGGCGTGCGCTTTCAGGACGGGACGCCGTTCAACGCCGCGGCCGTTCTCGCCAACTCCAGGCGCTGGCAGACGAACCCCGCCGGCCGCAGCCTGCTGCCCCACCTCTTCGCCGTGGATGCGCCGCGACCCGACGAGGTCCGATTCCTGCTCGACCAGCCGCTGCCCGACCTGGTGCGACGGCTCTCCTCGCCGAGGCTCGCGATCGTCTCTCCCCGGGCCCTCGATCCGCAGACCGGGCAGAACGCCCGGTTTCTCGCGGACGCGGCGGGCTCCGGGACCGGCGCCTTCCAGCCGGGTCCGGCAGGTCCCGGCCGCATGACGCTGTCCCGCTTCGCGGGGTGGTGGGGGAGCGAAATGGGGCTGGGACCGTCGCTGGACGGAGTTACGTTCGTGGTCGCCCACCAGCCCGCGCAGCGTCTTCGCCTCCTTCGGGACGGCGTTGTGCAGGTGGCCGACCCGCTCGGCCCCTCGGAGCTCCGCGCCGCCAATGCCGATCCGCTTCTCGAGACCGTCGGCGGGACGGCCGGCGGGATGGGCCTGGAGGGATCCGTCCGGGGCATCGACTCGGCGGAGGGGATCCCGCTCCTCTCCGGTGTCTGGCTCACCCGGATCACCGGGTAGCGTCAGGGACGGCATGAAGATCGGCGTGCACCTGCCGTTGATGGAGTTCCGGGGCGAGGGTCAGTCACGGGCCCGGGTGATGGACGCAGTCGACGCGGCCAGGGAGTGTGGGCTGGATGCGATCTCGGCCAACGACCACTTCGTCTTCTCGACGCCATGGCTCGATGGCCTGACTGCCCTGGCGGCGGTGATCGAGCGCTCCGGGGCGATGACGCTCGCGACGACGATCTCCCTGGCCGCGCTTCGCGGCCCGGTGGCGCTGGCAAAGACCTTCGCGGCGATCGACATCCTCTCGGAGGGCCGCCTGATCGCCGGCGTCGGGCCGGGATCGTCCGCGCACGACTTTGCCGCATTAGGGACGGACTTCGATCAGCGCTGGCCGCGCTTCGAGGAATCCGTGGTGGTTCTGCGTGCGCTGCTGAAGGGCGATGCCCCACCGTCGACGACCTACTTCGCCGTTCCCGAGGCGGAGCTGGCCCCGCGCCCAGATCGGGCCGAGGGAGTCCCGCTGTGGATCGGGAGCTGGGGGTCGGACGCCGGCCTCCGCCGGGTCGCCCGGCTCGCGGATGGCTGGCTCGCGTCCGCCTACAACACCACCCCGGACGGGTTCGCGGCAGCCAAAGGGCTGCTGGAGAGGATGTTGGGCGAGCGCGGCCGTGATCCGTCCGGCTTCCCGAACGCCCTGGTCACGATGTGGACTTGGGTGACGGAGGATCGCGATCAGGCGGACCGAACCTTCGAAGAGCTGCTCGGACCAATGCTCAGACGCGGCCCGGACGAGCTTCGGGGCCAGCTCTGTGTCGGATCGGCCGAGCACTGCGCGGAGCTCCTCTCCCGATATGCGCGCGCTGGATGCGAATGGGTTCAGCTCTGGCCGCTGGGGGAGGAGCGGCGTCAGATCGAGTTGTTTGCGGAGCGGGTGATCCCGCTGATCGAATAACAGCGCCACAAAGGAGGAGATCCCGTGCTGCTGGTCATAGGTCGGGTGAAGTGCGGTTCATCGCAGCGGGATGAGCTCGTTGCCCTGTTCGAGCGGATGCAGGACGACTCAAGGCGGGAGGAGGGCTGTCTGCGATACGGCTTCTTCACCGCGGTCGAGGATCCGCTCAGCTTCGTCGCGGTCGAGGAGTGGGCCGACCGGGAGGCGCTCGACCGCCACTTCGCGCAAGCCCACCTCCACGAGTTCGCCGGGGCGCTGCTCGAGCTGGTCTCGGACCAGCCAGAGGTCGCCATCCACGAGATCGCCGGCACCAGTCCGTATCCGGGCGAGGCGGCCTAGAACGCTAGAACCGGCATGGACGCCGGTTCTCGCAAAGCGGCTGAGAGGAATCGAACCTCCACGCCGGGTTGCTCTTGTGCCTGTTTGCGGGGGTTCTGTGTTTCTGAGGACCTCTCCGGTGTTGGGGTGAGGGAAGACCAGCGAGGTAAGAAGGTTGTCGACGATCGTGGCGGTGTCGACGCTCTCAAGGAAGACGTCACCGAACTCAGGGACGTCGCGACCAGGAGGGAGGGTTTCGCCGAGAAGGGCCAATATGACCCCGGTGCGGCGGCTCCCTCACGTCGTCTTGACGACCATCACCGTGCAGTCGGCCTTGTGCGTGACTGAGTTCGGAACGCTGCCCAGCACGCGACGCTTCATCCCCTTGTTGCCGATTACCAGCAGATCGGCACCACACTCTGACGCGAGCCGCACCAGCACGTCTGCGGGATCGCCCTCGTCTGAGCGCGTCTCGCACTCGATCCCCGCTTGACGGAGGGTCTCCTCGCTCCGCCCGAGGATCGTCCTCACCCGCGCCTGCGAGCTCACGGCCCACTGAAGCTCGACGTCCTGACCCCTGCCTGCAGGCAAGCCTCGCGAGCCCGGGAACGCACTCAGCAATACGAGCTTGGCCCCGTAGCGCCGAGCGAGCTCGGCCGCCTGCTTGACCGCCTCCTCTGCGGTTGCGGATCCGTCTGTCCCGACGGCCACGGTAGAGATCATCCGAGCGCAGTATCCAACAAATAGGCCCGACGAACTACGTAGTATCGCTCGACAGCGGGCCTCGAATCCTGAAACGAAAAGAACCTGATGATTTCCAGCGGGTTCTTCCATGCGGCTGAGAGGAGTCGAACCTCCACGGCCCGTTAGGGCCACAAGGCCCTCAACCTTGCGCGTCTACCAGTTCCGCCACAGCCGCGAGGGTCGCCGATGATAGTGGCCAGGGGCGGAGTGCCGAGGCGACCGGGCGGGGAGAAGGTTCGGTCCAGAACGCTGCTTGCAACCGTCCGCGGGCCGCGCTACTCTCCGAACATGTGTTCGCCCATCGCAAGCGGCCCCGCCCAAGATGCGCGGCTGACTGAGGAGGACTAAGTGGACCTCGTCAAGGACTTGACGAAGCGCCAGAAGGAGATCTTCGACTTCATCAGCCGCTATCTCAGCCGTCATGGATACCCGCCGACGGTCCGTGAGATCGGCAAGGCGGTGGGGCTGCATTCCTCCTCGACCGTGCACGCCCACCTCTCCAAGCTCGAGACGCTCGGCGTGCTCAAGCGCGACCCATCGAAGCCGCGCGCCCTGGAGGTGATGGTGGAACGCGCCAAGAAGGCCGTCCGCCCGTCGGGGTTGCCGCTGGTCGGGCAGGTCGCGGCCGGTCAGCCAATCCTGGCTGAGGAGAACATCGAGGACTACCTCGAGGTGCCGGACGTCGTTGGAGGCGAGGATGGGGACTACATCCTCCGGATCCGCGGCGAGAGCATGAAGGATGCCGGCATCCTGGATGGCGACTTCGTCGTGGTGCACCCCACGGAACGTGCCCGCGACGGCGAGATCGTGGTGGCCCTGGTCGGCGATGATGCCACCGTCAAGCGCTTCTTCCGTGAGAAGGATCAAGTTCGGCTACAGCCGGAGAACAAGAGCATGAAGCCGATTCGCACCCGCGACGTGCGCCTGCTCGGGCGCGTCGTGGGGGTTTTCAGGAGGGTTTCGTGACCGTCCTTGCGGTCGAGGTAGAGACCCGTCTGTTCGAGCCGTCCGAGGTGACGCTTGAAGACACGATCCTCGGCGCCTGGGAGGCCCTGACGGCTCAGAGCCGGGCGGAGTGCCCGGTGTGTCACGGAGAGCTGGTGACCTCAGGTTGTGAGACCTGCGGGTCCCAGCTCGCCTGACGCCTACTCGCTGGCGCAAACTGGGCGAAACGGCTCCGCAGAGCCGTGATCCAGAGCTACTCTTGTCGGGCGAGCTAGGCAGTCGCGGAGGTTGATGCCTTCGAGGAAAGTCCGGACACCAAAGGGCAAGGGCGGTGAGTAACGCTCACCCGGGGAAACCCGCGGGAAAGTGCCACAGAGAGCAGACCGCCGATGGCGCGGCCACACGTGAGTCGCGCACAGGCAAGGGTGAAAGGGTGCGGTAAGAGCGCACCGGCGCCGCGGTGACGTGGCGCGCACGGCAAACCCCGCCCGGTGCAAGGCCAAGCAGGACCGTCGACCCAGCCCGGCGAGGTCCAGGTGGGCCGCAGAGATGGATGGCTGCCCCCGACAGAATCCGGCTTACAGGCTCGCTAAGGAAGGGCCCCCGCAAGGGGGCTCTTCTATTTGTGCGGGCGTCTGAAGATCCCGGTCTCGCAAGCCTCGGGCCATTCGTCCTTGACGCCGGTGAACTTGCGGAATCCCCAGCCAGAGAGCAGCTCGAAGGCAGTGACGTACCCGGGGCGGTCGGAGTCGTCGAGCAGCAGGTGGCCGCCTGGGCGGACCTTCTCCCGTGCCGGGCGCAGCGCGTCGATCCGGGTCACCTCTGGCGCCTCGAGGAAGTCCAGCACGACAAGGTCGAAGGAGGCGTCCGGGAGCGAAGCCACCTCACTCGGGAATTCCTCGACTGCCCTCAACCTGAGGTCGACGTTGGAGAGGCCGGCCTCGGCGAGTCGCTCCTTGGTACGCGGGTACCAGAACTCGTTGTCCTCGAGGCTGATCACCTGCCCGGCGCGCCGCGCGAACCACACCGTCGAGCGGCCCGAGCCGAGCTCCAGGATCGACCAGTCCGATCGGATCCGCCGCCGGAGCCAACCGATCGAGGCGGGGACGATCCAGGGGCGCTCGGGCGTCCTGCCCATCCTCGCTCGCCACCAAGCGGCGGGATATCGAAGCCATCCGGAGGCGCCCATCGGCCCGCGCACCGTGTAGAAGCGGCCGGCCCGGGTCCCCGGCTCGTGGGGTCCCCTCAGTGGGACTTCGGAGGCCACTTGCCCGACTCGACCTTCTTCTTGAAGGACCGCTGCCGGCGGAGCGCGTCGCGCATCAGGAGCGGGAGTGAGTCGCGCGGTCAGCGCCGGGTGCCGGTCGAAGAAGCGGACGAAGCTGCCCGCGCCAGCTCGGGATGGTGAGGACCAGCTTGGGTTTGTCGAGCAATCCCGCGACCCGCTCCGGCGACCTGCTCGGGCATCAGCATCACTCCGGAGAAGGAGAGGGCGTCGTTCGGATCGTCGAGCTTGTCGTTGATCATCGGCGTCCAGACGCCGTCGGGGCAGACGCATGAGATGTGGATCCCGGAGAGCCCGGCGCGGCGCAGGTCGGCGGCGGTGCCGAGGCTGAAGGCGATCGCCGCATGCTTGCTCGCCGAATACCCGACGATGCCGGGGCGGCCGCGAGCCCGGCCAGCGAGATCAGGTTGATGATGTGACCGCGGCGCGCCGGGCCGCATCTTCTCGATCGCCGCGAGCGTTCCGTTCATCGTGCCGACGGCGTTCACCTCGAGCATCCGCCGGTGCACGTCGACCCCCTGCTCGTGCGCGAGCGCCGGTGATCAGGATGCCCGCGTTGTTGACCCAGACGTCCAGAGAACCGGTGCGCTCGACCACCTTGATGGCCGCGGCGTCGACGGCCGCGGTGTCGGTGACGTCCAGGCGAGCGGCCAGGCGCGATCGCCGAGCTGCTCGGCGCCGGCGAGGTGGTCGCCTCGTCGACGTCGGTGACGGCGACGTCGAAGCCGCGTCCGGCAAGCCGCCGGGCGATCTCCAATCCCATGCCGCGTCCCGCTCCGGTGACCAGCGCCGATGGCATGGCCTGGAGCATATGGAGTGGTCGATTTCGTTCGCGACGAAGGTTCGGCGTTGAACGACCGATACGAAGTTGGTGGCGAATATTGAGGACACCTTTGCTAGGCTGCGCCGCGCACTTCCGCTGAGTCTCCGTCCACCGGAAAAGGTCGGAGAGCGGGGGACCCACCAGTTGGGGCGAATCGCGGCCACTGTGCCGTGTAGCGCGATCTTTCAGCGCGAGCCCGTCAGCTAACCCCGTAAGCAACGAAAGAGGAAGGTTTGACGAGCAAGCGAACAGTTCGCGCAGTTGTTGCTTTCGCATGTGGAGCCGCCCTGATGGCCGCGGCACCGTTCGCAAGCGCGCAGACCGGTGGGATCCCGGGAGGCACCACAACGGAGCCGACCGCCCAGCCGAGCGCCTCCGCGGACAGCTGGACGGTCTTCAAGTCGGCCACCTGGTACGGCCCAGGCTTCTGGGGCAAGTCGACGGCCTGCGGCGTCAAGCTGACCAAGAGAACGCTTGGCGTCGCGCACAAGAAGCTGCCGTGCGGAACCCAGGTGACCTTCAGCTATGCGGGTCGAAGCGTGACCGCCACGGTGATCGACCGCGGGCCCTTCCACAAGGGCTATGCCTGGGACCTGACCAAGAAGACGGCGAAGCGGGTCGGCTTCCTGGCGGTCGGTTCCGGGCCCATTGAGGCGACGGTGACCCCGCCGCCGCCCACCGGTTAGCTAGGCCGCCGCAGACCTGAGAACCGCGGGATCGCCCTCCTGCGGCAGCGCCGCAACCGAGGCGAACAGGCTCTCGAATTCCGCGAGTGCGGCTTCGGCGACCGCGTCGAGGATCTCCTCGTCACTCCAGCCGGCCTCTCGCGCCTCCTCCACAAGGTGGTGGGGCGGGCGCTCAGACGGATTGAGCGTCTCGCGGATCAGGGTCAGCAACGCCGCATCCTTCTCGTCCGAGGAGGTGAAGTTGCGGGCCCGGGCGACCTCGTCGAGGCCGAGTCCGGCGACCCGCGCGGTGCGGGCGTACTGGGTCAGCGTGTAGGGGTCGTTGCGCCACTCCGCCACCGCCAGCCCGATCCGCTCGCGGGTCGCCCGCGGCAGCTTGCTGGAGCGAAGCTCGGTGCGAAGGCGCGTGTAGCCGCGCAGGGCGGCGGGGGACTCGGCCAGCACGCCGAGGAACTTGGAGACGGCGCCGCCTGCGGTCTGGATGCTCTTGATCAGGGGAGCACTGGCGTCCGGCGCAGTGAGCTCGTCATGGATATGGAAGCGGCTGATGTCTGTCTTGACTGTCATTTCTGTGGTTACCGCCGTTTCACAAGGGCTTTACTTTACTTTTAGCCGGTTACTTACGTCGCGTAAGTGTACAGCGATCTTCGTGGATCTGCTTTCTCATACGACGATCGGCGCACCACGGATGTGAGACGCCGGTAACTTTCCGCGTCCAATGGCAGACGAGCCCACCACCGCCAAGGACGCACTCGCGTTCTGCGAAGCGAACGACGTGCGTTTCGTCCGCCTCTGGTTCACCGACCTGCTTGGCCAGCTGAAGAGCTTCTCGATCAACGCCGCCGAGCTCGAGGACGCCTTCGAGGGCGGCATGGGCTTCGACGGCTCGTCGATCAGCGGGTTCAACCCGATCGAGGAGTCCGACATGATCGCCATGCCCGACCCCTCGAGCATCCACCTGATCCCTTGGCGCGAGGAGGAGACCAACCGAACCGCGCGGATGTTCTGCGACATCCAGGTGCCGGGCGGGGACCCCTACGAGGGCGACCCGCGCTGGATCATGCGCCGCGCCCTCGACCGGGCCCGAGACATGGGCTTCGACGACTACAACATCGGCCCCGAGCTCGAGTACTTCTACTTCCGCTCGGCGAAGCCCGAGTCGGGCACCCCCGAGGTCCTGGACGAGGGCGGCTACTTCGACCTGACCACGCTTGACGCCGGCACGAACGTCCGCCGCGAGACCGTGCTGGCGCTCGAGCAGCTCGGCATCCACGTCGAGTACACCCACCACGAGGTCGGCCCCTCCCAGCACGAGGTGGACATGCGCTACAAGGGCGCGCTCGCGATGTCCGACGACTGCATGACCTACCGGATCACGGTCAAGGAGTACGCGATGAAGTACGGCTGGCACGCCACCTTCATGCCGAAGCCGCTACAGGGCGAGAACGGTTCCGGGATGCACGTCCACCAGTCGCTCTCGAAGGACGGCAAGAACGCCTTCTTCGACGCGGACGACCAGTACTTCCTCTCCGACGTGGGCAAGGCGTTCATCGCCGGCCAGCTCAAGCACGCGCGGGAGATCTCCCCGCTCTTCGCGCAGTGGGTGAACTCGTACAAGCGTCTGGTCCCGGGCTACGAGGCTCCGGTGTACCTCTCCTGGTCACGACGGAACCGCTCGGCGCTGATCCGCGTGCCGCTCTACCACCCGGGCAAGGAGCAGGCGACGCGCGCCGAGTTGCGCTGTCCCGACCCCGCGTGCAACCCCTACCTCTGCTTCGCGGGGATGCTGCACGCCGGGCTGGAGGGGATCGAGCACGGCTACGAGCTGCCCGAGCCGATGGAGCAGAACCTCTACCACCTGACCCCCGAGGAGCGCCAGCGGCGCGGCATCGAGCAGCTTCCGGAGACCCTCGGAGAGGCGATCGAGATCGCAGCGGAGTCGGAGCTGGTGCTGCGGGTTCTCGGAGAGCATGCCTTCAACCGGTTCGTGGAGATCAAGCGCTCGGAGTGGGAGGACTACCGGGTGCAGGTCACGCCGTACGAGATCGACCAGTTCCTGCCGATTCTCTAAGGCATCGGCGCGCGGCCTCGAGGTAGCGGCGGGCGGGTCCTGTCGCGGAATCTCACCGCGGATCGAGGCATCTCACCGCGGATGAGATTCCGCGCCACCCGCCCGAGCTACGTCAGCGCCCCCGACCTGACAGCAGAAAGTCCTCGAGGATCTGATTGAAGCCCGGGGCGCGTGGGACGGCGTGGCCTGCGCCTGGGACGATCTCCCGTCGGGCATCGAGGCGCTGGGACAGGCCGTCGCACACGGCCTCGATCGCCTCGTGGTGGCCGCCCGAGATCACCATCGTGGGTACGGATGCCGCCTTGATCGAATCCAAGTCCACGTCTGCCTCGCTTGGGGAGCGGCCGCCGCGGGCGGCATCGATCGCTCGGCGGATTAGATCCCGATTCCCGCTCGACGCGGCATCGGGATCGATCCCGGCGTTGGCTAGGAACTCGTGCTCGGTGCGCTCGTCGGCCTGACCGGACAAGAAGGCGTCACCCGCCCGCGCGAGCTCCTCGACCGCCGGGTCGTCAGGCGCCG
Source organism: uncultured Solirubrobacterales bacterium (assembly GCA_963747425.1). Lineage (GTDB taxonomy): Bacteria > Actinomycetota > Thermoleophilia > Solirubrobacterales > 70-9 > DASUPK01. The sequence goes on along the minus strand of CAVVFJ010000016.1, from coordinate 78,650 downwards.
CGCTGTAGATCGGGGATTCGATCAGCGTCAGAGAGATGACCCGCGCCGGATGCCGTGCGGCAAGGATCGCGGCCCCCACGCCCCCGTACGAGAAACCCACCAGATGTGCGCCGCCTCCGAGTATGGGCGCCAGGTCTTCGGCGTCGCGTTCGAAGTCCTGGTGCTTCGCTACAGGACCTCCCGGGTAGCCCCGCCTGGTCGGGATGAGGAGCTCCCAGCGCTCGCCGAGCTCGGTCTGCCGCTCCCAGGTGAGCTCGGGTCCGGCGCCGCCATGGACGAGGACGACGGTTTCAGGAGAGGGCAGCCTCGAGCTCCTTGGGCTCGGTCACCGGGGCCTTGCAGGCGAAGTGCTCGCAGACGTAGGCCGCCGGCTTGCCCTGTACCGACGGTCGCTCCTTGAGTAGCTCCGGCCGATCGCTGCCCTCCGGGCCTCCGGCCAGGACGACGTGGGGGCGGTGCGCGGAGTGGACGACCGTCGCCAGCTCGTCGAGCCGAGCGGTCGATCCCGCGCCGTTGGCGGGGGCTACCAGGGCCACCTCACGGACGGGGGAGAGATGGAAGTCGATCGCCTGGAGCAGGTGGCCGAAGGCCTCCGGGTGCTGCAGCGCTGCAGGAGCGAAGACGCGCATGGCCGCGACGGCGCGCTCCTCGTACCGGCTCTCGCCGGTGAGGGCGGCCAGGCGCAGCAGGCCGTACGTCGCGGATGAGTTGCCCGACGGGATCGGGTGGTCGCCGACGTCCTTCCGGCGCACGATCAGCTCCTCGTGGTCGCTGGAGGTGGTGAAGAAGGCGCCGCGCTCATCGTCGGCGAAGCGCTCGATCATCGTGTCGGCGGTCTCTCGCGCGGCGTCGAACCAGCGGACCTCGAGCGTTGCCTCATAGAGCCGCAGCAGCGCCTCGAGCAGGAACGCGTGATCCTCGAGGTAGGCGTTGAGGTGCCCCTCGCCGCCCTTCCAGGTGCGCAGCAGGCGACCCTCGGAGTCCCGCATCGACTCCCAGACAAAGCGGGCGCAGCCGCAGGCCGCGTCGAGATACTCCTGGCGGCCGAGCGCGGCTCCCGCGTCGGCGAGCGCCGCGATCATCAGAGCGTTCCAGGAGCAGAGGCGCTTGTCGTCGAGGCCGGGCCGCACGCGCCTGTCGCGCCATGCGTAGAGGGCGGTGCGGGCATCACCCAGCTCGGCCGGCTGCTGTGCGCTCGCCCCGAGCGGCACGTGGAGGATGTTCCTGCCCTCGAAGTTGCCGGTGGCGCTGACCCCCCAGTAGCCGAGGACCCGTTCGATCGCATCCGCGGCGATGCCCGCCTCGCCGAGCGCCTCGCGCATCTCGTCCTCCTCCCAGACGTAGAAGCGGCCCTCCTCGCCCTCGGAGTCGGCGTCCAGGGCGGAGTAGAACCCTCCCTCCGGCCCGCACATCTCGCGCACGGTCCAGTCGAGCGTCTCGGTGCAGACCCGCTGCCAGCGCTCCTCGCCCGCGACCTGCCAGGCGTGCAGGTAGACGCGGGCCAGCAGGGCGTTGTCGTAGAGCATCTTCTCGAAGTGGGGAACGAGCCAGTTGGGGTCGACCGAGTACCTCGCGAAGCCGCCCCCGAGCTGGTCGTAGATCCCCCCGTGCATCATCTTGTCGAGGGTGATCTGCACGGGCTGCGTCACCCCTCGGGCCAGGAGGAACTCGAGGGTGCTCGCCGGCGGGAACTTCGGCGCCCCGCCGAAGCCCCCATTGGCTCGGTCGAAGTTGCCCTGGAGGCCCGAGATCGCGCGGTCGAAGATCGACTGGTCCAGCGGCTGCGAGGACTGCTCGACCATGCCGACGGCACCGAGCGACTCCCGGATCCGGGCGGAGGCCTCGCGGAGCTCCTCGCGCTGTGTCTCGTACGCCCCGGCTGTTGCCTCCAGGACCTGCCTGAAGCTGGGCAGGCCGTGGCGCGGCTCCGGCGGGAAGTAGGTGCCCCCGTAGAACGGGACGCCCTCGGAGTCGAGGAAGACGGTCAGCGGCCAGCCCCCCTGGCCGGTCATGCCCTGGACGGCCTCCATGTAGATGTCGTCGACGTCGGGCCGCTCCTCGCGATCGACCTTGATGGGGACGAACGAGCTGTTGATCAGGGAGGCGGTCTCCTCGTCCTCGAACGACTCGCGCTCCATCACGTGGCACCAGTGGCAGGCGGAGTAGCCGATCGAGAGCATGATCGGCTTGTCCTCCCTGGCCGCCTTGCCGAGGGCCTCCGGGCCCCAGGGGCGCCAGTCCACCGGGTTGTCCTTGTGCTGGAGCAGGTAGGGGCTGGTTTCCTCGGCGAGGCGATTGGCCATCAGACTGAGGCTACCCAGCGCCCGCGGTTTGACATCGCCGCCCTCGGAGTAAATGATGCGGCCACCCGACCGAATGAGGCCGCGATGAAGGACCTGACGGTGATCATGGAGGACCGGCCCGGCAAGCTGGCCGAGCTGGGGGAGGCCACGGGCAAGGGCGGGGTGAACATCGAGGGGCTCTGCGCGATGGTCGGGGACGGCAAGGGGTTCATCCACATCCTCGTCCAGGACGAGGCCGCCGCGAAGACGGCGCTGGCGGACGCCGGCATCGACGTCGCCGACGAGCGCGAGGCCGTGATCGTCGACCTGCACGACAAGCCGGGGGCGATGGGCGAGATCGCGCGGGACCTGGCCGAGGCAGGCGTGAGCGTCGACGTCGCCTACACGATCTTCAGCGGCGTCCGGCTGGTGATCGTTACCGAGGACACGGACAAGGCTCGCGCCGCCCTCGACTTGAACGGGGCCTCGGGCTAGGTGCCGCTGACGTCCGAGGCGAACGCCTCGAAGGCCGCCACGTAGCGGTCGACGTGCTCTTCCTCGTGGGCGATCGAGAGGGTCCACTCCTCCTCGACGCCGGGGGTCATGAAGATGCCGTGATTCATGTGGTAGAGCCAGGCGAGGGTGGAGAGCTCGCCGTCGACCTTGGTCAGGTAGTCGCGGTACTCGTAGATGGGCTCCGGCGCGAAGATCACGCAGCCCTTCGCGCCGAGCCCCTGCGCATAGGCGGGGAGGCCGTACTTGTCGATCACCTCCTGGCAGCGGGCCTTGAGGGACTCGTTGGTCGCCTCGAGCTTCTCGTACACGTCTGGCGTCAGGACCTTGGTCAGGGTCGCCTCGGCGGCCGCCATCACCAGCGGGTTCCCGTTGAAGGTGCCGATCTGGTGAACCTTGTCGCTGGCGACCACCTCGCCGAGCTCCTCGGTCATGCCGATCGCGCCACCCGGGTAGCCGCCGCAGATCGCCTTGGCCAGGCAGATCATGTCCGGCTCGACGCCGAAGCGGCCCGTGGCGCCACCGTAGGAGATGGTGGCGCCGGTCTTCACCTCGTCGAAGATCAGCTTGACCCCGTGCTCGGTGCAGAGCTCGCGGACGCGCTCGAGGTAGCCGTCCTTCGGTGGGATGATGTTGATGTTCATCATCGCCGGCTCGATGATCAGTCCGGCGACCTGGCCGTCGTATTTCTTGAGCACGCCCTCGAGGACGTCAGGGTCGTTGAACGGAACCGGGCGAGTCAGTTCCACGACCGCCTGTGGGTAGCCGTGGCCGAAGGGGATCGGGTTGGGGCTCTCGCGGGGGCCGAGCTCGTCGAGGTCCGGGTAGCAGGAGACCATCACAGCGTCGTGATGGCCGTCGTAGGAGCCCTCGATCTTGATGATCAGGTCGCGCTCGGTGGAGCCGCGGGCGAGGTGGATCGCCGACATGGTGGACTCCGTCCCGGAGTTCGAGAAGCGCCACTGGGGCAACCCAAAGCGCTCGACCAGGTTCTCGGCGGAAACGATCGAGCCGTTGGTCGGCGCGGCGAAGTGGGTGCCCTCGTCGTGGCGGGCCTTGACCGCCTCCCCGATGATCGGGTTGGCGTGGCCGACGCACATAACGCCGAATCCGTTGTGGAAGTCGACGTACTCGGTCCCGTCCACGTCCCAGACGAGCGCGCCCTTGCCGCGGTCGATGTAGACGGGCCACGGGTCGTTGAGCTGGAAGGAGGAGGGGACGCCGCCCGGCATCACCTTGCGGGCACGGTCGAAGTACTCCGCCGAGGTCGGCGTGTGCTCGCGGAAGCGGGCCATCTGCTCCTCGGTGAGCTTGTTGATCAGCTTGCGGTCGATGGACGACTCGGCTTCCGTTGCACGCTGGGCCATCAGGCGCTGAGGGTATCGGGGAGCGGGTCGAGACCAGGCCGACGAGACATCGAAAATGCCGACATCGCGCACGCCAAAGCGGCGAACGCTGCTACGTAGAACGCGGCGCTGTAGCCGCCAACGGCGGCCGCCGCGCCCACCAGCGGCGACCCGACGAGCATGCCCAGGTCGAAGTTGGCGGTGAACGTGCCCATCGCCACACCGCGCCGCTCCGGACCCACTCGGTTGATCGCGACCAGGGAGAGCGACGGGAAGAGAAGCGAGAAGGCGGCGCCCATGCCGATCGCGCCGACGATGACGACCGAGAGGGTGTCGGCGGCCCCGAGCAGGATCAGGCCGACCGTCTCGACCAGCGCCGCGCCGACTGCACAGCGAGCGGGGCCGATGCGGTCGGGGAGCCCGCCGGCAACAAGGCGCGTGGCCACCACGGTGGCGGCGAAGACGCTGAACACCTCCGGGCCCCGTCCGATGCCGCGCTCGTCGAGGCTGAGGATGATGAAGGCGGAGACCGCCGCGAAGCCGACGACGCTGAGGGCGAAGGTGACGCCCGGGCCGAGGGCCTCACGTGAGATGAATGGCCCTCGATCCACGTTCTCGGTCGCCGTGTACTGCTCCGGCAGCCTCGATGCGATCAGGGCCCCGAGCAGCGGCGCTCCGGCCGCGAAGGCCCAGACGAGGTGGAAGCCCCCCGCGTGCTGCAGCAGGACGCCGATCGGCGGCCCGAGGGTCAAACCGGTCCAGATCGCGAGGCCGTAGAGGCCGATCATCCGGCCGCGCCGTTCCTCGGGGGCCATGTCGACGTTCCACGCCGAGCCCGCGGTGAAGACCGTCCCCTCACCGGCCCCGAGAAAGAGCCTGGCGATGATCAGGCCCGGAATTCCGGCGGGAACGAAGTAGAGAGCGCCCGCGACCGCTGCGAGCAGAGCGCCCACGATCACGGTGGGCTTGCGGCCGCGCCTGTCGGCCAGGTTGCCGGCGATCGGCCGGCAGACGATTCCGGTGAAGGCAAAGGCTCCGCTGACGATCCCGACCTCGAGGTCGGTGCCGTCCAGGTTGTCCTTGACGTAGTGCGGCAGCACGGCGAGCGTCGCGCCGACCGCGAGCAGCCCAAGGTTGGTGACGATGAAGATCCCCGCGAAGCCGGCCCATTCACCGCTCCAGCGCGCCCACGCGCGCGGCGCGGCGGTGGACCGCCTGACGCCCATCAGCCGCCCCGCAGTTCGGACCTGCGGATCTTGCCGCTCGGGGTCTTGGGCAGCTCGTCGGTGAACTCGACGATCCGCGGGTACTTGTATGGCGCCGTGACGCTCTTGACGTGGTCTTGGAGCTCGCCGATGAGTTGCTCGGACGGCTCGCCGTCCGCGAGAACCACGATCGCCCGGACCACCGAGCCGCGCTCATCGTCCGGGGCTGGGACCGCTGCGGCCTCGGCCACCGCGGGGTGGGAGACCAGGGCGGACTCCACCTCGAAGGGTCCGACCCGATAGCCCGCGGTGATGATGATGTCGTCGTCCCGTCCCTCGAACCAGAGGTAGCCGCCGTCGTCCTCGCTGACGTGATCCCCGGTCCTCCACCACTCGCCGTCGAAGGGCTCCTCGCCGATGTAGTGGCTGAAGAAGCTGGGGACGGTGCCCGGCCGAACCTGCAGCTCGCCCTCGACGACGCGAACCTTGACGCCTGGGAGCGGGCGGCCCATCGAGCCGTCGTGCGCGGGATCGTCTTCATCGGGGCGCATCCCCGTCACGGGCCCCGTCTCGGTCTGTCCGTAGCCGTCCCCGATTCCGGCGCCCAGGTTCTCCCTGAAGAGCCGGATCACCTCCGGGTTCAGCGGCTCGCCCGCGGAGATCATCCGGCGGAGTGAGGGGATCGGGCGCAGTTCGGCCCGCTTGGCGAGGATCCGGTACTCGGTCGGCGCCTGGCAGAGCACGTTGACCCCCTCTCGCTCGATCAGATCCAGCCGCTCGGCCGGGTCGAAGCGCGCGTCGTGAAGAAGAGCGGCCGCGCCCGCCAGCCAGGGCGCGATGAAGGCGTTGCGGGTGGACTTGGACCAGCCCGGCGCAGCCGTGCACCAGGCGAGCTCGCCGGGCCGCGCTCCAACCCAGTGCTCGGCCTGCAGGCGCTGGCCGAGCAGGTACCGCTGCGGGTAGACAACGCCCTTGGGATCGCCGGTCGTTCCGGAGGTGAAGATGATCACCGCGGGATCCTCGGGATCGAGGTCGGCGACCGAGGCGGGCGTCTCCTGCGGCAGGTCCTCGTCGAGGGACTCCGCGACCTCGGTCAGGTTCATCGCCGGGACGCCATCGGGCAGCTCGCCGAGCAGCTCCTCCTCGCCGATGCAGAGCTTCGGGCCGGCGACGTCGACCCTCAGCTCGAGGTCATGTCGCCGCAGCTGCGGGTTGCAGGGCATCGCCACGGCGCCCATCCGCAAGCAGGCGAGCATCGCCAGGACCCACTCGATCCGGCTCCCGACCAGGGTCATCACCGGGTCGCCGCGCTCGACGCCGCGCGCCGCCATCGCGCCCGAGAGCCCGGCGCTGCGCGCGATCAGCTCACCGAAATGCCAGTCGCGGCGGTTGCCCTCGGCGTCGATGGCGACGATGCCCAGGCGCGACGCCTTCGAGCGCTCCATGACGTCCTCGATGAAGTTCACGCGGGCAAGTGTGCCGTTTGTCGTTCCCGCGGAGCCGTCCGACCAGAACTCGGTGGCAGATTGCCAGGAGCTAGCGCCGGAGCTCGGTGCCGTCGTAGAGCTTCTTGACGACGACGCCGCCGGGGGGCGCAGCCTCGACGCAGAGGTTGCAGAGGACGCACTCGTCCAGGTTCTCGCGGACGATCGCGACCTTGCCGTCCTCGTTGGCGAAGATGTCGACGGGGCAGACCTCCTCGAGCTTGGCGGCGATCTCGGCATCGCCCGCGATCGCGTCGTCGACCTCGACGTCGATGAAGATTCCCTCCATTGATTCGGTCTTGTTCTGATGCTGGGCCATCAGACCTTCGCTCCCAGCTTGTCCTTGACCGCGCTCGGGATCTCGTCGATCCGCTCCACCACCGGGATCCCGGCGGCCTCGAGGCGGGCGATCTTCTGGGTCGCCGAGTCCTCGGCGCCCTCGACGATCGTGCCGGCGTGGCCGAAGCTCATGCCCTGCATCTCCTCGTCGTCCATGAACTTGCCGGCCATGAAGGCGATGATCGGCAGCTTCGCGTCGTTCTGCCTCGCGCCAGTCGACCAGCTCGGCCTCCATCCGGCCGCCCGGCTCCGTGTAGATCACGATCGCCTCGGTCTGGTTGTCCTCCTCGAAGAGGGGCATGAGCTCGGCGTAGGTGGAGCCGATGATCGCGTCGCCGCCGATCGAGACGGCGGTGGAGACGCCCAGGCCGGCCGCGGTGAGGGTGGAGGAGATCTCGGTGGTCATCCCGCCCGAGCGCGACATGACCCCGATCGAGCCGGGCTCGTACGCCTTGGCGGCGTCCTTGGCCGGGCCGCCGATGCCGCCCATCTTGCCGACGCCCGGGGCGATGATGCCGAGGCAGTTCGGCCCGATGATCCGGGCGCCGCGCAGGTTGGCGAGCTCGACCATCTGGGCGACGTCGCGGCGCGGGATGCGCTCGGTGACGACGACGATCAGCTTGATCCCGTTCTCGATCGCCTCGAAGACGGCGTCCTTGGTGAAGGCGGGGGGGACGGTGACGACCGACCCGTCGATCGGGGAGCCGTGGTCGGCGACCGCCTGCTCGACGGTGTCGAAGACCGGGACGCCGTGGACGTCGCGGCCCTTGCGGCCCGGGGTGACGCCGCCGACGACCTTGGAGCCGTAGTCGAGGCACTCCCTGGTCAGGTTGACCGCCTCGCGCCCGGTGATGCCCTGGACGATGAAGGTGAAGTCCTCGCTCAGCAGGATCGACATCAGGCTGCCGCTCCCTGAACCTTCTCGACCGCCTCGCCCGCGGCGTCCCACATCGAGGTGGAGCGGTCGCGGAACTCGACGCCGTACTTGCCGAGGATCTTCGCGCCCTCCTCCTCCCAGGCGCCCGGGATGCGGAAGACGGTGATCGTCTCGGCCGGGTCCTTGCCGAGCTCGAGGCAGGCCTTGATCACGCCGCGGGCGACGATGTCCACCCGGGTGTTGGAGACGATCGACATCATCACCGCGATCTTCTCGACGCCGTCCTTCTTCAGGACCTCCTTGGCGAGGCCGCAGGACTTGGCGACGGAGGGGTTGCCGCCGATCTCGGCGTAGTTGGCGGGCTTGCCGCCCTGGCTGCGGACCGCGTCGGTGAGGGTCAGCGAGCCGCCGCCGGCGCCGATCACCAGGCCGAGGTTGCCGGTGAAGCCGTGGTCCTTGCCCTGGATCACGCCGCGGTGGTCGGCCTCGTCGATCGCCTTGACGTTGCGCTCGAACTCGGAGGGCTCGTACAGCTCGCGCGGCTCCTCGAGCTCGACGCCGATCTCCTTGAGCATCTTCTGGTGGCGGCCGACGGCCTCGTCCTCCATCTCCATGTGGGCGTCGAGGGCGACGAAGGAGCCGTCGGAGAGGCGGGCCAGCGGGTTGATCTCGGCGAGCGTCATGTCGTAGTCGCGCTGGAGCTGGGCGAGGCGGGCGAGGACCGGCGTGGCGCGGGTCAGCTCGCGGCCGGTCAGCCCTCCGGCAGCGGCGACGACCTCCTTGGCGCGGAAGTCGGGGATGGGGTGGAGGTTGGAGAGATGCCCGCGGCCCGACGTGGTCGGGATGCTTCTCGGCGACCTCCTCGATGTCGATGCCGCCCATGTCGGAGAAGAGCATCATCGGGCGCTTGGCCCGGCCGTCCCAGAGCACCGCCGCGTAGTACTCCTGCTCGACCTCGGCCTTGGGGTCGACCAGGACGCCCACGGGCATGTGGCCGCCGATCTCGAGCTTCAGGATCTCCTCGGCGTGGCCCTCGGCCTCCTCGGGGGTGTCGGCGAACTTGACGCCGCCGGCCTTCATGCGCCCGCCGGTGAGCACCTGGGACTTGATCACCGTCGAGCCGCCGATCCGCTCGGCTGCCTCACGTGCCTCCGCGGCCGTCTTGCAGAAGCCGTATTCGGTGACCGGGATCCCGGCCCGCTCGACTATCCGGCGGCTTTCGAACTCGTAGAAGCGCATGAGAGGTCGCCCGGAGGGCGGGCGGGAACAGTACAAAGCCGTCGATTTCGACGACGCGCGCGACCCGTCCGTCGGTCCAGCGGGTCAAAATCCAAGAAGTGAGGTAGCGCGGCCTCGGGCGAATCTCCATCCTGGACCGGGCCAGGGGGCAGGACGCAGATGCCAAGGGAAGGAGCCCTGTTGCCTCACACCTCCGAGAGCCGGCTCTCAGCGTTGCCCGTCGCAGTGCTTTGTGCCCTGGTAGTCGCCCTCCTGGCTGCAGCCGCCGGCGGCGCGCAGGCTGCCTCCGTCGTCGGGCCGGGAGGCGAGGTCACCGGCTGCTACGTGAAGAAGGCCAAGAAGAAGAAGGGCACCCGCTTCATCGTGCCCAAGGGCACCTTGCGCGTCGTGCCACCGGGCAAGCGCTGCAAGAAGGGGGAGCGACAGATCGCCTGGAACGCGGTGGGTCAGCCGGGACAAACCGGTTCACAGGGCGGATCGGGTCAGGTCAGCGTCACCACCCTGCAGGACCGTGTCACTCAGCTCCAGGACCGCGTCACGCAGCTCGAGTCGATCCTCTCCGGGGTGACGAACGGCGGTCTGCTCGGGCGCGATCGCCTCGGTCAATTCGCTCTGCGCCGAGGTCCCCACGGTCGTCGGCCAGGTGAACGGCATCCGCTCCGTGCTCAGCGGGCTGTCGCTCAGCGGCGTTATCCCCGGTCGGGCTTCTGCTGACGGTGCCGGCGATCCCGTCGGCGCTCCCCTCGTACGCCTGTCCCTAGCTAGGCCTGCTCGGCTCCGGCCATCGCCCCGGCCGGCTGGCGCTCTCGCTGCGGGCGGAGCATGACCAGGGCCGCAATAGCGCCGACCAGGCAGAAGATCGCGCCGACCTCGAACTGGAGTTGGAAGCCGTCGGTCAATGCCCTGGCGGCGGAGGTGCCCGAGGAGACCTCGTCATGCGTGTGGTTGGCCGCGAGGGTGCTCAGCACCGCGAGTCCGAGCGCTGCGCCGACGAACCGCGAGGTGTTCAGGACGCCTGATGCGAGCCCGCTGACTGCGCGGTCGACGCCCTGGACGGCGACGATTGTCGCCGGCACCAAGGCCAGGCCCAGCCCGAACGCGCCGAGCACGCCGCCGGGCAGGACGTTCGCCGCGTAGGTCCCGCCTGGATGGACGCTGGTGAGCAGGAACTCGCCCAGCGCGGCGAGCAGCATTCCGGCGGCGAGGGTCACCCGCGGGGTGATTCGCTTCGCGATCCGCGGAGCCAGCGTGGCGCCGGTTCCGACGGCGGCCGTCATCGGTACGAAGGCCAGGCCGGTCGTCAGGGCGCTGTAGTGGAGCGTGCCCTGCATGTAGAGGGACTGGAAGAACCAGAAGCCGAAGATCGCGGCGTAGAGCAGGAAGATCACCAGGTTGGCCGCACGCAGCGTCCGCAGCTTGAAGATGCTGAGCGGCATCAGCGCCACCTTGGTCGGCACGCGGTCCAGGTGGTTCTCGTACAGGCCGAAGGCGACCAGCAGGGCGGCACCGGCGGCGACCGGGCCGAGCACGCCCAGCGCGCCCCACCCGAGGCGGTCAGTGGTGACGATCCCGTAGGTGAGTGCGGTCATGCCGAGCGTCACCAGGAGGGCGCCCGGGAGGTCGAAGTGGCGGTTCTCGGCCTCGCTGCGTCCCTCGGGGACGAGCCGGGCGCTGAACAGCACGATGGCCAGCCCGATCGGCACGTTGATCAGGAAGATCGCGGGCCAGCTGAAGGCCTCGGTCAGGATCCCGCCGAGCAGGACGCCGGCGGTGGCGCCAATCGCGCCGACCGCTCCCCAGGCGCCGAGGGCGCGGTTGCGAGGCGCTCCCTCGTCGAAGGAGGTGGTGATGATCGCGAGCGTGGCGGGGGAGAGAAGGGCGGCGCCGATCCCTTGCACCGAGCGGGCCGCGATCAGCGCCTCCGAGGTCGGCGCGATCGCGCACAGCAGCGAGGCGGCGGAGAAGAGAAGGGTGCCGGCGAAGAACATCCGGCGGCGGCCGAAGAGGTCAGAGGCGCGGCCGCCCAGCAGCAGGAATCCGGCGTAGGTGAGCGTGTAAGCGTTGAGGACCCACTGCAGGCCGTTGGTCGAGAAGCCGAGCGAGTCCTTGATCGACGGCAGCGCCACGTTCACGATCGAGACGTCGAGGATCACCATGAACTGGCCCAGACAGACGACCAGCAGCAGTGCGTTGGAGTTGCGCCTCACGATCCCCCTTGCTGCGGTGACCGGGTTCACTTCCGAACGGCCTCCAGAATGTACGCCGCCTCGATCGCGGCCGCGCGCCGTGAGCTGCTCACTTGGAGCGCAGTCGCCCTCATGATCGTGCTCGGCGCGGCGGGGTGGTTTCGTTGTTCTGCGTATCGGGCATGTCTTGCCTCCGCGCCGGTTTGATAGTACGATGAACATCGTACCAGAAAGTTCGATGACTGTCGAACAAGCTAAGCTCACAGGCATGGATCTTCATCACCCAGAGAGAAGCGAGATCGAGCTGGCGCCCGTGATGCACGCGCTCAGTGACCCGCATCGGCTGGAGATCGTGCGTCGCCTCGCGGAGGACGCCGAGCCTCGTCCATGCGGCACCTTCGGCCTCGACATCAGCAAGTCGACGATGACGCACCACTTCCGGACTCTCCGGGAGGCCGGGGTGATCCAGCAGGAGCGCCAGGGAACCACCAAGATGACCTGGCTGCGCCGTGACGACCTGGACGCCCGCTTTCCCGGACTGCTCGACGCAGTGCTGAGCGCCGCCAAGGTTCCGGCATAGGCCCAGGCCCCGGATTCGGATCGTTCGCTGATTCGTCATCTCACCCTGACGACGAACGCGATTGCCGAAAATCGACAGGTGAAGGCGCGGAGCTTCGGGTCGCCCCGCTCTAGGCTCTCGACCCGTGACTGAAGGGCCCCTCTACAGGAAGGTCGTCGCCGGCTACGAGGACAACGAGCGCGGAGAGGACGCGCGGGTTCTGGCGGAGCGCGTTGTCGCGCGGGATGGCGGGGAGCTCAACGTGGTCCACGTCGAGAAGGGCTCTCCCGCCGACACGCTGCAGGCGCTTGCCGAGCGGGGGGACGCCGACCTCGTCGTTCTCGGCTCGACCCACCATGCCGCGCTCGGATCGGTGGCGCCGGGCAGCGTCGCCGAGCACCTGCTCAAGGGCGCACGCTGCCGCCTGATCATCTCCCCCAAGGGCTACGCCCAGGAGGACCATTCCCAGGACCGGCTGCGGGTGATCGCCGTGGGCTACGACGGCATGGCCGAGTCCCACGCCGCCCTCGACGAGGCCGCGGTTCTGGCCCGCAAGTTCGGCGCCTCTATGAAGGTCATCGGAGTCGCGACCCCGGTCCCGCCGATCGGGGCCGCCGCCGCGGCCCAGGCGGGCCCGGAGGCCGGTCCCGACTTCCAGGCTCGGCTGCACGACGCCGTCGCCGCGCTCCCGGACGAGCTCCGTGCCCTGCCAGTCCTGGAGAAGGGCGATCCCGTCCGCAAGCTGCTCGAGGCCGCTGAGATCGGAGTCGACCTCCTCGTCCTCGGCTCCCGCGGGTTCGGCCCGGTGATGCGCCTGCTGATCGGCAGTGTCTCCTCCCGCGTGATCCGTGCCGCGCCCTGCCCGGTGATGGTCGTTCCGCGCCCGGGCTAGTCTTTGAGATCGCACCGAAGGTGCCCGGCCGGGGACGCGAAATTCCCTATAAACCGTGACGACGACAGGGTGTGAAAGCATCCCGCGCGGGGCAGGGAGGGGCAATCAATTCACCGACCAAGGAGTTGAACGCATCCAGTGAGTGACGCAACCGCCGCCACAGAGGCGCCCACCAAGAACGCCAAGCTCGTTGCCTGGGTCAACGAGATCGCCGAGCTGACCCAGCCCGACTCGATCCACTGGTGCGACGGCTCCGCGGAGGAGTACGACCAGCTCTGTCAGCAGATGGTCGAGGCCGGGACCTTCGAGAAGCTCTCGGATGCGAAGCGCCCCAACTCCTACCTCGCTCGCTCCGACCCCGACGACGTCGCCCGGGTCGAGGACCGCACCTTCATCTGCTCCGAGGACGAGCACGACGCGGGCCCGACCAACAACTGGCGGGACCCCGCCGAGATGCGGGACGTCCTCGGCAAGCTCTTCAAGGGCTCGATGCAGGGCCGCACGATGTATGTGGTCCCCTTCTCGATGGGCCCGCTCGGCTCACCGATCGCCCACATCGGCGTGCAGCTCACCGACTCCCCATATGTCGCGACCTCCATGCGGATCATGACCCGGATGGGCACGCCGGCCCTGGACGTGCTCGCCGAGGACGGCGAATTCGTTCCCTGCGTGCATTCCCTCGGCGCCCCGCTGGACGAGGGCCAGGAGGACGTGCCGTGGCCCTGCAATGCGGACAACAAGTACATCGTCCACTACCCCGAGACGCGCGAGATCTGGTCCTTCGGCTCGGGCTACGGTGGCAATGCGCTGCTCGGCAAGAAGTGCTTCGCGCTGCGGATCGCCTCGGCGATGGCCCGCGACGAGGGCTGGCTGGCCGAGCACATGCTGATCCTGAAGCTCACCTCACCCGAGGGCAAGGTCAAGTACGTCACCGGGGCGTTTCCCTCGGCGTGCGGCAAGACCAACCTGGCGATGCTGATCCCGACCCTGCCCGACTGGACCGTCGAGACGGTCGGTGACGACATCGCCTGGATGAAGTTCGACGACGACGGCCGCCTCCGCGCCGTCAACCCCGAGGCCGGCTTCTTCGGCGTCGCTCCCAACACGAGCTACAAGACGAACCCGAACGCCATGGCGACGATCGAGCGCAACTCGATCTTCACCAACTGTGCCAAGACGGACGACGGCGATATCTGGTGGGAGGGCATGACGGGCGAGCCGCCGGAACATGCCATCGACTGGCACGGAAACGAATGGACCCCGGAGTCCGACGACCCCGCGGCTCATCCGAATGCGCGGTTCACGACACCCGCCTCGCAGTGCCCTTCGATTGCGGAGGAATGGGAGGACCCGGCCGGCGTGCCGATCGACGCCTTCCTGTTCGGTGGGAGGCGCTCGACCGTCGTCCCCCTGGTCTTCGAGAGCCGCGACTGGGAGCACGGCGTCTTCACCGGCGCGGTGATGTCCTCGGAGACGACCGCCGCAGCAGCAGGTGAGGTCGGGAAGCTCCGCTTCGACCCGATGGCGATGCTGCCCTTCTGCGGCTACAACATGGCCGACTACTTCGGCCACTGGCTGAAGCTCGGGCGCCGCGAGGGTGCGCGGATGCCGCGGGTCTTCCACGTCAACTGGTTCCGCAAGAGCGAGGACGGGAAGTTCCTGTGGCCCGGGTTCGGCGAGAACAGCCGAGTGCTCGAATGGGTCTTCCGGCGCTGCGACGACGAGAGCGAGACGGTGGACTCGCCGATCGGCCTGCTGCCCGCGCCCGGCGAGCTCAACACCGACGGCCTGGAGATCTCCGATGAGGCCCTCGAGCAGCTGCTCAGCGTCGACGACGAGGCGCTCCGTGCCCAGATGCCACAGCTCGAGGAGCACCTGGCGCGGTTCGGCGATGATCTGCCCGCCGAGATTCAGGCGCAGCTCGAGGCGCTGAAAGAGCGCCTCGGCTAGCCGACGGCCGCCTCCCAGCGCACGGGCATAGAATCGCCCGCCGATGGGGAGCAGGTCAAGTTCCAGCTCTCCGAGGAGGAGATCCCGACCAGCTGGGTGAACCTGCTCGCCGACCTGCCCGGCGAGCCGCCGCCCCGCCGCTCAGCCCGGCGACCGGCGAGCCCGCCGGGCCGGACGACCTGTCGCCGATCTTCCCGATGGGCCTGATCGAGCAGGAGGTCTCGACCGAGCCCGGAGATCGAGATCCCCGAGGAGGTCCGCGACGTCTACGGCTCTGGCGGCCGACGCCGCTGCTCCGCGCGCGGCGCCTGGAGCGCGAGCTCGATACCCCGGCGCACATCTACTACAAGTACGAGGGCGTCTCGCCGGCCGGCTCCCACAAGCCGAACACCGCCGTCGCCGCAGGCCTACTACAACAGCGAGGCCGGGATCAGCAAGCTGTCGACCGAGACCGGGGCCGGGCAGTGGGGCTCCGCGCTGGCGCTCGCCTGCCAGCTCTTCGGGCTCGAGTGCGAGGTCTTCATGGTCGGCATCTCCTACGACCAGAAGCCCTACCGCAAGGCGATGATCGAGACCTGGGGCGGCGACCGTGCACCGCAGCCCTCCGACCTGACCGAGGCGGGCCGCTCGCAGGCCGCGCACGCGTCCGGCAGCCTCGGCATCGCGATCTCCGAGGCGGTCGAGGTCGCCGCCGCAGCCGAGGACACCAACTACGCGCTCGGCTCGGTGCTCAACCACGTCTGCCTGCACCAGACCGTGATCGGCCAGGAGTGCGATCAAGCAGATGGAGCTGGCGGGCGAGTGCCCCGGACGTCGTCATCGGCTGCGTCGGCGGCGGCTCCAACTTCGCCGGCTCGCCTTTCCCTTCCTGCGCCAGCGCTCGCGAGGGCACGAGACGCGGTTCGTCGGCGCCGAACCCGCCGCCTGCCCGACGCTGACCCGGGGCCGCTACGCCTACGACTTCGGCGACACCGTCGGGATGACGCCGCTGATGCCGATGTACACGCTCGGCCACGACTTCGTGCCGCCGCCGGTCCACGCCGGCGGCCTGCGCTACCACGGCGACGCCCCCAGCCTCTGCGCCCTGGTCAAGGAGGGGCTGGTCGAGGCGACGGCGATCGCCGCAGACCGCGGCGTTCGAGGCCGCCGTGCGCTTCGCCCGCTGCGAGGGGATCATCCCCGCGCCCGAGCCCGCGCACGCGATCCGCGCGGCCTTCGACGAGGCCGAGGCCGCCAAGCAGGCCGGCGAGGAGCGGGTGATCCTGTTCAACCTCTCCGGCCACGGGCACTTCGACATGTCCGCCTACGCGGCCTACTTCGCGGGGAGCTCGAGGACCTGGAGTTCTCCGAGGACGAGATGGACGCGGCGCTCGAGCGCCTGCCCGAGGCGCCCGCGCTCGCCTGAGCAGGCACCCGCGCGGGCTCACATCTCGTAGGCCTTCGCCAGCTCCGGGTCCTTCTTGGCGAGCATCTCGGCCAGGTTCACCATCACCTTGCACTGCTTCCAGGTGGCGTCGTCCTGCATCTTGCCGTCGATCATGTGGACGCCGGCGCCGTCCGGGATCGCCTCCAGCACCTTCTTGGCGAAGAGGACCTCGTCCGGCGGCGGCGAGAAGACCTTCTTGGCGATCTCGATCTGAACGGGGTGGAGCGACCAGGCGCCGACGCAGCCGAGCAGGAAGGCGGCGCGGAACTGGGTCTCGCAGCCCTGGACGTCCTTGATGTCGCCGTAGGGGCCGTAGAAGGGCAGGATCCCGGCCGCCGTGCAGGCGTCGACCATGCGCGCGATCGAGTAGTGCCAGGGGTCCTGCTGGGCGGTCGCGCGGGGCGCGTCGGGGTTGTCGGGATCGGGATCCTCGATCACGCTGGTAGCCGGGGTGGCCGCCCCCGACCCTGGTGGTCTTCATTCGCCGGGAGGCCGCCAGGTCGGCGGGCCCGAAGCTCATTCCCTGCATCCGCGGGCTGGCGGTCGCGATCTCCTCCAGGTTGACCACGCCGAGCGAGGTCTCGAGGATCGCGTGGACGAGCAGCGGCCGCTCGCAGCCCGGCCTTCGCCTCGAGCTGGGCGAGCAGGCGGTCGACGTAGTGGATGTCCCAGGGGCCCTCGACCTTGGGGACCATGATCACCTCGAGCTTGTCGCCGATCTCGGTGACGAGCTGGGTGAGGTCGTCGAGCACCCAGGGGCTCTCGAGCGCGTTCACGCGGGTCCAGAGCTGGGTGTCGCCGAAGTCGACCTCGCTTGCCGACCTCGATCAGGCCCTCCCGGGCCGGGATCTTCTTGTCGACCGGGATCGCGTCCTCGAGGTTGCCGAGCAGGACGTCGGCCTGCTTGGCCATGTCCGGGACCTTGGCGCGCATCTTCTCGTTGGATGCGTCGAGGAAATGGATCATCCGCGAGGGCTTGAAGGGGATCTCGCGGGGCGGCTCCGGCGCGTCGATCGCCAGTGGCTTGAAGAAGTCTCTTGGGTTTCTCATGGAGGGAACGCTATCTGGACGGGTAGGCCGGGCGCGGCACGGATAGCCTCGGGCATGGCCAAGGTTCGCGAGGCGGTGCCGGGAGAGGTCGAGCGGGTGCTCGGCATGTACGAGTGGCTCTTCGCGCCGCCGGGATCGGTGCCGCCGCGCTGGGACCCAGGGCGGGCGCGCACGGCCATCGCCGATGCGATCGCCGATCAGGAGGCCGCCGTGCTGGTCGCCGAGCACCGCGGCGACCTGCTCGGCCTCTGCACCGCGTACCTGGACATGAACTCCGTTCGCTTCGGCCCGCGCTGCTGGGTGGAGGACCTGGCCGTGAGCCCCGAGCACCGCTCGCAGGGAGTGGGGAAGGCCCTGCTCGATGCCGCCAAGGACTGGGCGCGCGAGCGCGGCGCCAGCCATCTGGAGCTCGACAGCGCCGACGTCCGCGAGGACGCCCACCGCTTCTACGAGCGCGAGAGCCCGAGCTGGCGCTCGGTCTGCTTCGCCTGGGAGCTCTGACCCCGTAACTCGATCTGTTACGATATATCGTGTTAAATCGTGATTGATCGAAAGGAACGACACAGATGCAGAGACAGATCAGCCGCTCGCGACATTACGGGCGGCACGAGATGAGGGGCGGTCGAGGTCATGGCCGCGGGCGCCATCGCGTCCGCCGCGGTGACGTTCGCAGCGCGATCCTGGCGCTGCTCGACGACCGGCCCATGCACGGCTACGAGATGATCCAGGAGCTCGAGGAGCGCACCGGGGGCCGCTGGCGCCCGAGCGCCGGCTCCATCTACCCGACGCTTCAGCTGCTCGAGGACGAGGGACTGGTGACGGCAGAGGAGGTCGACGGCCGCAAGGTCTTCTCCCTCACCGATTCGGGCAAGAAGGAGGTCCCGGAGCGCACCGAGGGCCAGCGCCCCTGGGAGGAGGGGGACGAGGACTCGCCCCGCTTCGCCGTTCGCAGTGAGCTGATGCGCACCATCGGCGCCGCCAAGCAGATCGCCCGCGGCGACGACGACGAGCAGATGGCGAAGGCGGCGGAGATCCTCAAGGAGACCCGCCGCCAGCTCTACGGCATCCTCGCCGAGGAGTAGCGCTCACTCGCCGCGCTCTATCGCCTCGCGGGCCAGAGCCTCGGTGTTGAAGGCTGTGGTCGAGAGGATCAGCCCGTCGCGAAACCGGCTCAGATACCAGACGATCTGAGCCGATCGCTCGTCCTCCGGGCCGATCAGCACGAGGAGCTCGTACAGCATGCCGTCCTCCCCGACCTCCTCGAGCCAGCGAATCTCGAACCGCATCCCCCCGAGCGATTCGACGGCTTCGCGCAACGCGCGCTCGACCTCGGCCGACCCGCGGTAACACGCCGGTGACGCTCTGGTGTGAGGCGAGGCCGACCTCCGGCAGGAGCTGCCGGAGGTTCATGTCAGGGTGGACGAACTCGACGACGCGGCTCATGTCGCCCTCGTTGAACGCCGTCGATGGCTCCGCGAACCAGTTCCTCCCGCTCGCTCATCGGCCCCTGGAGGTGGTCAGGCGCGAGGCCACCTCGGCGTCGGTGGTCCAGGTCTCGCTGGGCCGGCCGATCAGGTAACCCTGGGCCTCATCGACCCCCAGGCTACGCAGGATCTCGACGGTGGCCAGGGTCTCGACTCCCTCGGCGACCGTCGAGAGGCCGAAGTTGCCGGCGACCGCGACGATCGCGCGAACAACCCGCTGGTCGTCTGGGTCCTCCGTCAGCCCGCGGATGAACTCCATGTCGATCTTGAGCGAGGTGACGTGGAGGCGCATCAGATAGGTGAATGATCCGTAGCCGGTCCCGAAGTCATCGAGAGCCACGCCACAGCCGAGTCCCCCGAGAGCCTTGACCAGGGAGTGGGCGGCCTCCAGATCCTCCACCGCCGCGGTTTCGGTGATCTCGAAGGTCACATCGCGTGGGTCGGCGCCATAGTCGCGGAGTGCCTTTTCCGCCGCGACGACGGTTCCGGGGTCGCTCAGGCTGGTGGCGGAGAGGTTGATCGCCACCGGATGCTCGGTGGCCAGCTCGATGCCATGGCGGATGGTCCAGCGGTCAACCCGCCTCATCAGCGGCGACGTCTCGGCGTGCGGCAGGAAGCTGCCGGGAGCGACGATCTCGCCGTCCATGCGCATGCGCAGGAGCAGCTCGTGATGCGTGACCTCTCCGGTGCGCAGGTCGAGAACCGGCTGCGGGTGGAACTCGAGGCCGCCGTGGTCGAGGGCATCCTCGATCTGGCCACGCCACGCCTGCCGCTCTTGCTCGAGCCGCTTTTCCCGCTCGCGGCGCCTGCGGTCCGTGATGTCGCGCGTGACGGTCGACGCGCCGATCACCCGGCCGGTCTGATCCCTTACCGGAAAGACCTGCAGAGAGATGTCGATGATCTCGCCGTCCTTGCGGAGGCCGGTGGTCTCGACCGAGGTTGACTCCCCTGCGCCGACCGCCGCGCTGACGCTTCTCAGCTCGGGCATCTTGTCGGGCGGCACCAGGAGCCTCAGCTGGGATCCAACGATCTCCTCGGGCCTGTAGCCGTAGATGCGCTCCGCCGCCTGATTCCAGGAAAGGACGATGCCGTCGAGGGTGGCCGAGACCATCGCGTCCTGAGCCGAACGCACCATGTCCGCGAGCCGATCCCTTTCCTCGTCGCGCCGCTTTCCCTCGGTGATGTCGCGGATGAAGGCGGTGAACCGGACCGGGTCGCTTCCCGACCTGGTGATCGCGAGCTCGACCGGGATCTCGCCGCCATCGGCGTGCCGCCCCGTCATCTCGAGCCGCTGGTCGATCAGGTTTGTCTTTCCGCCGCGGCCCGCGTTGGAGACCCCGCGCTGGTGGGCCTCTCGTTGCGCCGCCGGCACGATCAGGTCGGCGATCAACTCGCCCAGCGCCTCCTCGCGGCTGTAGCCGAAGATCCTCTCGGCCGCCGGGTTCCAATCCAGGACCCGGCCGTCGGCGTCGGCGGTGACGATGCCGTCGAGCGCCCCCTCGACGGAGGCGATCTGCAGCGCCTCGATCCGGCTGCGCTCCCTCTCCGACTCGAGGGCCCTCCTGCGCGCCCTGACCGCCTCCGAGTAGAGCAGGACGAGCTGAGCGGCCGCCGCGATCAGCGTGGCGGCCGCCAGGATGACGGTGGCCGGGCCGAGGCGATGGAAGTGGTCCCAGACCATGACGAGGACGGCCACCCCGATCCCGCCCAGCGCGAAGGCGAGTTCGATGCGCCCCTTGCCCGACCGGGCCGCAGCCCCATCCCGGCCGGCGACCCAGGGAGCTGCGGCGATCAGCAGCGCTCCGGTCGGCCACAGAGAGTCGATCAGGGTCTGATCGGCGACGTCCCCCTGGGAGACCTGCGCCGCGTAGACGGAATCCGCGACGCCGATGATGGTCACCCCTCCGATCAGCATCAGGAGCGATGGCCCGGCGCGCCAGCCGAGACTCGCGAAGGCGGCGAGGGCCGAGCAGACGAGCAGGAGATCGAGGAAGGGATAGGCGACGGTTGTGAGCCGGCTGGCGGTCGAGCCCTCCAGGGTGCCGATCACGGGGTCGAGGGCGAACCAGGACCACAGAGTCGCCAGTCCCAGCAGCGGGACGATCACGGTCCCGAGCGACCAGAAGCCGGTCTGGCCCCGGCGGCTGAGCGCGAACAGCCCGGCGATGACCAGCAGGTAGAAGGTGAAGTAGAGGTAGTCGGCGGGCGAGGGGTATGGCCCCTCCAGGGGGTCGACCTTGACCTGGAAGTAGACCTCGCCCAGCGCCCAGATGGCCAGGCCGGCGCCGATCAGCCCCCAGGCCCCGAGGTCCCGGCGAAACCGTGCCCCTGCGAGGCAGAGCGCGGCCGCGGACGCGATCAGGATCAGATAGGTGGCGTCCCCGAAGTCCGTGGGGCCCGAGCCGAATCCGAACGCGCCGACCTCACTGAGGTAGTTGACGGCCAGCAATGCGCCGCAGAGCCCGATCAGGACCCGGGCCCAGCCGGGTGTCCGTCTCTCTCCCATTTACCTTCTTGATCGGCAGATCGGCCCCGAGGCTGGATACGCACTTGTGCGTTTCGTTACGAATAGCACGAACCCCCCGGATTGGTGCGGGTGGCGATTCGCGGCCGGATTGCGTCGCTACGGGTGGTCGGGAGGAGGACCCCGGCCGCCTTCAACCCGGCCTGCTGATCCAGGTAGAAGGCCGCTTGCCGGATCATTCCGTCCTCGAGCCACCAGACCGTGGCGCTCGGGGTCTCCACCTCGACGCCGCTGTGCCGGGTGGTGGCGATCTGCCTGACGCTGAACACGAGCTTGTCCTCGAGCTTCAGGACCTCGTCGACCTCGATCCGAAATTCCTCGTAGGGACTGATCCAGTCGCTCCAGGCCTCCGCGAAGCCCTCCGGCCCGGGGTAGTCCTGCTCGACGGCCTCGCTGGCCATCACGGTCACATAGTCCGGATGGGCGTTGTGACGGAGGAGCTCGGTCACGGCCTCGATCAGCTCGTCGCCCTCGACGACGGCACCGGGCGAGAACGGCCCGCCGCTGGCGATCAGCTCGAGCAGCTCGGCTGTGGTGAGTGCTCCCTCCAACGGATCGAGGGTAGCGGCCTCCCGTCTATCCTTCGCCACCCCGCGCCAGGCCCCGGATCCGGCGCGCCAACCGACTTACAGAGGAGCCAATGGCCGTAGCGACCGAGCAGCAAGAGAGCACGTTCCAGGAGATGACCGACGAGCAGCAGGCCATTGTCGAGATGGTCCGCGACTTCGTCGACAAGGAGATCATCCCCAACGCCGAGGAGTACGACCACGAGGACAAGTTCCCCGAGCCGATCGTCGAGCAGATGAAGGAGCTCGGCCTCTTCGGGGTGACGATTCCCGAGGAGTACGACGGCATGGGCCTCGATCTGACCACCTACGCGATGATCGTCGAGGAGCTCTCGCGCGGCTGGATCTCGATCTCCGGCGTCGTCAACACCCACTTCATCGGCTCCTACCTGCTGATGAAGTTCGGCACCGACGAGCAGAAGCAGTACTTCCTGCCGAAGATGGCGACCGGCGAGATTCGCGCGGCCTTCTCGCTCTCGGAGCCCGAGGTCGGCTCCGACGTCCAGGGCATCAAGGCGACGGCCACCAAGGACGACGACGGCAACTGGGTGCTCGAGGGGCAGAAGATGTGGGTCACGAACGGGCTCGGCTCGAGCGTCGTGTTCGTCCTGATGAAGAACGATCCCAAGGCGGACCCTCCCTACAAGGGGATGACCTGCTTCATCACGGAGAAGGAGCCCTGGAAGGAGAACAACGAAGGCGAGTTCGCGGGCCTCGAGATCCCGCCCAAGATCAAGAAGATGGGCTACAAGGGCGTCGAGTCCACCGAGCTCGTCTACTCGGGCTACAAGTGCCCGCCAGAGCGGATCCTGGGCGGTGAGGAGGCCGGTCTCGGCAAGGGCTTCTCGCAGATGATGGACGCGCTCGAGGTCGGCCGGGTGAACGTCGCCGCTCGCGGCGTCGGCATCGCGCAGCGGGCCCTGGAGCTGGCCCTGCGCTACAGCCAGGAGCGCAAGACCTTCGGCAAGCCGATCGCCCAGCACCAGGCGATCCTCTTCAAGCTCGCCGACATGGCCACCAAGATCGAGGCCGCCCGCCTCGTCACCCGCAAGGCGGCTCGGATGAAGGACGCCGGGGAGCGCTCGGACCTGGAGGCCGGCATGGCGAAGCTGATCGCTTCGGAGATCGGCAAGGAGTGCGTCGAGGATGCCTTCCGCATCCACGGCGGCTACGGCTACTCGAAGGAGTACGAGATCGAGCGCCTCTACCGCGACGCGCCGCTGCTGCTGATCGGGGAGGGAACCTCCGAGATCCAGCGCATGGTGATCGGCAAGAAGCTCCTGGAGCGCAACAAGATCTAACGGCATAGGATCGGGCTCCCGACTCAAGGAGGTCCGATATGTACGCACGCGTCGTCAGGTTCACCGACGTCAGCCCGGAGCAGATCGCCCAGGTCGAGCGGCAGATAGAGGAGAGCGACGGGCCGCCACCCGATGTCCCTGCGACCGGAATCAGGGTGATGATCGACGAGGCTCAGTCGACCGCCGTGGTCCTGCTCCTGTTCGCGACCGAGGAAGACATGCGCGCGGGCGGGGAGGTTCTCGATGCGATGGACGCGGGCGAAACACCCGGAACCCGCGCCTCCGTTGACCTCTGCGAGGTCAAGGTCGACAGAGACATGAGCTGAGCGAGCAAGGCCACTTCCTAGACTGCGGAGGTGGCCTCAGGATCAAAGGTGGCGCTGGTCACCGGGACCAGCCGGGGAATCGGCGCCGAGATCGCGCGCGAGCTTGCGGCGGACCATGGCTTCCTGGTGTTCGCCGGCGCCCGGGACCCGGACGACGTCGAGGAGGACGACTGGGATCGTCCCCATCGAGCTCGACGTAACCGACGAGGACGAGATCTTCGCGGCTCAGGAGCGCATCGGCTCGGAGGTCGGCCACCTCGACGCGCTGGTCAATAACGCCGGCGTCTACGGCGATCCAGTCGGTGCGGCCGACTACGACCTGGACCGCGCCCACGAGGTGCTGGAGGTCAACACCTTCGGCCCGTGGCGGCTGATCGAGGCATTCCTGCCGTTGCTCCGCCGCAGCGATGCGCCGCGGATCGTGAACGTCTCGAGCGGGGCGGGCCAGCTCTCTGACATGAATGGCGGCCGCGGGGCTTACCGCGTCTCCAAGGCGGCCCTCAACGCCCTGACCCGCACGCTCGCCTGGGACGAGGGGGACATGAAGATCAACGCGATGTGCCCGGGCTGGGTCCGCACCGACATGGGCGGCAGTGGGGCCTCCAAAACAGTCGAGGAGGGCGCCGAGACGGCCGTCTGGCTCGCGACCCTGCCGGAGGATGGGCCGACCGGAGGTTTCTTCCGCGACCGCAAGCCAATACCTTGGTGAGATGGCTTCGACACAAGAGCTGATCGGGACCGCCATCGAGCGCTTCCAGGCCGAGGTGCCTGCGCTCGCCCCGCTGAAGCTCGTCTTCGAGCTCGAGCTGCGGGGCAGGGGGGACGTGCAGATGTTCCGGGTGGAGGTGCCGGGGCCGAAGATCAGCAAGTCTGCCTCCACCGAGGACGCCCGGGTTACGGTCGAGTTCACCCGCTCGGAGTTCAACCGGCTCGCTGAGGAGGGCACGGTGCCCGACTACCGCGCGGCCTTTGACGCCGGTCACATCAAGGTGACCGGGGACAGCAACATCCAGAAGCTGATTGCCCAGGTGATCGAGCGCCACGAGCAGCGCGCGCGGACCAAGAAGGTCCACCGCTAGGGAGGTGACGACCAGGGAGATCGATCCGGCCCGGCTGGCGAGACTCCGCGCGGCCACTCAGCTGCTGCACCGGCCGGCCTCTGCCAAGGACCCAGCGGAGATCGCGCGCTCGATCGCCGGGGCCCAAGCCCAGGACGTCTACGCCGGGCCGCTCACCTTCCGCTCGCGGAGCCGCAGGCTGAAGGCCGCCGACATCACGCGGGCGCGGACCGAGGAACGCTCGCTGCTCCGAACCTGGGTGATGAGGACGACTATCCACCTGATCCCCACCGAGGACGCAGGCTGGTGGCTGCCGCTGTTCGAGCCGGGGATCGAGCGCTGGTCGAGACGGCGCCTCGAGCAACTCGGCATGCCGGCGGGCCACCCGGACAAGGCGCTTCGCGTGATCGCTAAGGCGCTTGCCGACGAGGGCCCGCTCACGCGGCCGGAGGCGGCGGAGCGGGTCGTGGAGTCCGGGATCAAGCTCAATCAGCACACGCGACTGCACGTGGCTCGGGCCGGCCGTCACTTCGGGGGTCGCCTGTCTCGGCCCG
This sequence comes from uncultured Solirubrobacterales bacterium, assembly GCA_963747425.1. Lineage (GTDB taxonomy): Bacteria > Actinomycetota > Thermoleophilia > Solirubrobacterales > 70-9 > DASUPK01. The sequence continues at coordinate 53,489 of CAVVFJ010000016.1, read as the reverse complement.
GATCGCGGCAGGACCACCTGCCTGGTTCGCCGGGAGGACTGGATCGGCAAGCCGCCACGTTTCGACCGCGACCAGGCGCTGGCCGAGCTCGCCCGTCTCTACGTCAGAGCGTTCGGGCCGGCGAGCGACCGCGACTTCGTCTACTGGTCCGGCCTGCCGCTGCGCGACGTTCGCGCCGGACTTGAGGCGGTCTCCAAGGAGATCGAGGAAGTGCGAGTCGGGGAGCAGAGACTGCTCGTGATCCGCGGCGGGCTGCCGCGGCTTCCCGCGACGGGGCAGGTGCGCCTGCTCGGCAACTTCGACACCTACCTGCTCGGCTGGAAGGACCGCGACTTCTCGGTCACCGGCGAGCACGCCGTGCACGTCAAGGAGGGGGGAGGGGGCTGGATCCGCCCGGTGATCCTCGAGGATGGGGTGGTCGTCGGCGGCTGGCGCTCCTCGCGGAAGGGCGGTCGTCTGGAGATCACGCTGAACCTGCCGAAGGCTGAGCGAGACCGGCTGGGCGCGAAGATCGATGCCGAGGTCGCCGACCTCGCGCGGTTCGAAGGTATGGAGGCAACGATTGCCTGACCCAACTACCATCCCGCGCCGCACCATGGGAGGAGTCACAACGACTCAAGGAGACCGACTCAAACGATGAGCGACCCCAAGCACCAGCTGACGACGGATCAGGCCGAGCGAGAGGCCTCGGGGGCCCACGAGTACGGGCGCTACCTGGAGGAATTCGAGGTCGGTGCGGTCTACAAGCACTGGCCCGCCAAGACGGTGACCGAGTCAGACGACCACCTCTTCTGCCTGATCACCATGAACCACCACCCGCTGCACCTGAACGACGTCTACGCGTCGCAGTCGCAGCAGGGTCAGAACGTGGTGGTGGGCCCGCTGGTCTACTCCCTCGCCCTGGGGATGTCCGTCAGCGACGTCTCGGGCAAGGCGATCGCGAACCTGGCGACCGAGGAGCTCAGCCACCCGGCCCCCGTCTTCCACGGCGACACTCTCTTCTGCGAGTCCGAGGTCCTCGAGGTGCGCCCGTCCGAGTCGAAGCCGGACCGCGGGATCGTCAAGGTCCACACGCGCGTCTACAAGCAGGACGGGACGCTGGTCGCCGAGTTCAAGCGCGCCGTGCTGGTGCCGCGGAAACAGCCTGGTTAACGAGCTTCGCCATCAGATCGCGGCCACAAGCGGCTGCCCCACATAAGTCGCTCCGGGCTTCGCCCTGCGCTCCGAAGTGGAGCGGCTTGGTGGCCGCTAGTGCGCCTCGTCCGGCGCGTGCGCCGGAGGACGTGACTCCTCGGCCAGCGAGGTGATCTCCAGGACGCCTCGCGAGGCCTCCTCCAGCACCTCCGTCGCCTCCTCGGGCGAACGCGCGTAGAGCTCGACCAGCAGGTGGACGACGATCCGCTCCTCGTCGTGCTTGTGGAAGCGCACGTGGGTGAAGAACTCCCTGGTCCCGGCCTCGCCGAAGGCGCCGTACGTGAGTGACTCGGCCGCCTCGGGCCCGGAGCAGCTCTCGACCTGGTCCTGGTCCACCGTCACCGTGCAGGACGCGACCCACGGCGTGCCGACCACCATCCGCTCCCAGCGGTCCTCGACCGGGACCACCTTGTCGTCCTGGATCGTCAGGTGGGGCTGGTCGTGCAGGCAGCGCAGGCACTGGACGACGGCCTCCTGCACCTCGTCGAGGCGCTCGGACGGCTCGCCGCTGTCGGGGTCGATGCGCAGGATGGCGTCGTAGTGCAGCTGCACCTCGAGGTCCCGGGCCCAGCAGCGATAGCAGCGGAGCCAGGAGCTGCGGTCGCCGTTCAGCTCCGGGTCGTTCATCACGGTCAGGCGGGCTGCGCCGCCCGGTGGCGCTCGGCCACCAGGTCCGCGATCTCGCCCATGATCCGGTTGATCTCGAAGTCCTTGGGCGTGTAGACGCCGGCGACACCGGACTCGCGCATGGCGGCCGCGTCGGCCGCGGGGATGATCCCGCCCACGACGACGGGGATGTCCGCGCCGTCCGCCTGCAGCAGGTCCACGACGCGCGGCACGAGCACGCGGTGGGAGCCGGAGAGGATCGAGAGCCCGACCACGTCGACGTCCTCCTCAACGGCGGACTTGGCGATCTGCTCGGGGGTCAGGCGGATTCCCTGGTAGATGACCTCCATCCCGACGTCTCGCGCGCGGACCGCGATCTGCTCGGCGCCGTTCGAGTGACCGTCGAGCCCGGGCTTGCCGACGAGGATCCGGATCGGGTGCCCGATCTCCTCGGAGACGGCCTTGACCCGGTCGCGAACGCCGGCGAGCAGGTCGCCGTTGACCGATCCGCCGGCGGCGGCCTCCGACACCCCGGTCGGGGCGCGATAGTCGCCGAAGACCTCGCGCAGGACGCCCGCCCACTCGCCGGTGGTGGCCCCTGCCTTGGCGGCCTCGATGGTCGCGGGCAGGATGTTCGCCGATTCGTCCCGCGCCGCCTCGGCCAGCTTCTCGAGCGCCGTGTCGACGGCGCCCTGGTCGCGCTGGGCGCGCCACTCCTCGAGGGCGGCGATTCGCTCGCGCTCGACCTCCGGATCGGGCGTCAGGATGCCGCCGTCCTCGGCCACCGTGAGCGGCGACTCCTCGGATTCGGTGAACTCGTTCTGGCCGACGACGACGATCTCGCGGCGCTCGATCTTGGCGATGCGCTCGCGGTTGGACTCGACCAGCTGGGCCTTCATGTAGGGCACCGCCTCGACCGCGCCGCCCCGCTCGGCGACCTGCTTCATCTCGGCGTCGGCGCCCTCGGCGAGCTCGTCGACCAGGCCGTCCATCACCTTCGAGCCCTCGAAGATGTCGGGGTAGTCGAGCAGGTCGGTCTCGTTGGCCAGGATCTGCTGGATCCGCAGGCTCCACTGCTGATCCCAGGGGCGGGGGAGGCCGAGCGCCTCGTTCCAGGCGGGCAGCTGGATCGCGCGGGCACGGGCATCGCGGCCGAGCGTCACGGCGAGAGCCTCGAGCACGATCCGCGGGACGTTGTTCTCGGGCTGCGACTCGGTCAGCCCGAGCGAGTTGACCTGCACGCCGTACCGCATGCGCAGGAACTTGGGCTCCTCGACGCCGTAGCGGTTGCGGCCGATCTCCTCCCAGAGGCGGCTCATCGCCCGCAGCTTGGCGTGCTCCTCGATGAAGCGGACGCCGGCGTTGACGAAGAACGAGATGCGGCCGAAGACCTTGGGGAAGTCCTCGTCGGGGACCTGCCCGCGGGCCCTGACCTCGTCGAGGACGGCGATCGCGGTGGAGAGCGCGTAGGCGATCTCCTGGACCGGGGTGGCCCCGGCCTCCTGCAGGTGGTAGGAGCAGACGTTGATCGGGTTCCAGTTCGGGATCTCGTTGACGGTGAAGGCGACTGTGTCCGCGATCAGCCGCATCGAGGGCCCGGGCGGGAACGCGTAGGTCCCGCGCGAGAGGTACTCCTTGATGATGTCGTTCTGGGTGGTCCCGGCGAGAGCCGAGCGCTCGACGCCGTTCTCCTCGGCGACCGTCGCGTAGAGAGCCAGCAGCCAGGCGGCCGTGGCGTTGATCGTCATCGAGGTGTTCATCTCGCCCAGCGGGATGCCGTCGAGGAGCGTGTGCATATCGCCCTTGTGGGCTATCGAGACGCCGACCTTGCCGACCTCTCCCCGCGCCAGCTCCGCGTCGGGGTCGTAGCCGGTCTGCGTGGGCAGGTCGAAGGCGACGGAGAGCCCCGTCTGTCCCTTGGCGAGGTTCTTGCGATAGAGCTCGTTCGAGCGACGGGCGTCCGAGTGGCCCGCGTACGTGCGCATGACCCAGGGGCGGTCCCGCTCGCTCAGGCGGTGCTCGCTCATGCCCTCATGGTAAGCGCCCCGTAAATCCAACCGCGGGAGAACCGCTCCGACCGTCGATGCCGGGTGTTCTTGCAATTTCCGGTACGCCTCACGGCTACATTCACGCCCGATGCGAACGAAGCTGACAGCCCTGCTCGTCATGGGCGCCGCCCTCGGGGCCGGCGCCGTCGCTCACGCGGCCCCGATCCCGGTTGCGGTCTACTCGTTCCAGAGCCAGGACGACGTCAACGCCTTCCAGAAGGTATTCGGCCCGGGTTGCAAGCGGAAATGGGCCGGGAACCAGAGGCTGGGCCTTGGCGTCGGCAAGAAGACCAGCTCCTGCGTCTATCGCAGCTCGGTCGTGGGTGACTCGAGCGCCGCCAGGTCCGACCAGGGGATGGTCGCGACGACCACCGTCGCCGGAGGCTCGAAGAAACTGCAGAAGAAGTCCTTCGTGGGGGTCGGCGTGCGGCGCAGCGACAGCGCCGGATACGTGCTGCGGGTTCTCCCGAACCAGAACAAATGGCAGTACTTCCGGGACCCGAAGGGTGCTGCCGGCGCGAAGCTGGTCTCCTCCGGCGCCGGCAAGTTCATCAAGGTGGGGTCGAAGCCGAACGTCGTCGCGATCCGTGCCTTCTCCTACGGTGGCGCGACCACCAACGTGATCGGCTCGGTCAACGGGCATGGCGTGGTCTCCACCGTCGACTCCGGCACCGACCAGCCCGATGGACGCCAGACTGTGCTCACCTCGGGCGTCAAGGGGAAGGGTGCGGGCATCGGCGTGGTGGGCTTCTTCGACAACGTCACGGTGCAGGTGCCGAACCCGTTTTAGATGAGCGATTCCCAATCCGGGCGCGCCCGGATTGGAAATCGATCATCTCGGGCACGGAATTTCCCCGCGGCCCGCTTGCGATCCTCTACCTTGCGCCGGGTGGCCACGACCACGGTTGAGCGCCCCAAATCGGCCGGTCCCGAGGAGGGATTGGGCGGAAATTGGCTCGTGATCGTCCTCAACGACGACCACAACACCTTCGATCACGTTGCGAAGACGCTGTCCAGCGTGATCCCCGGCGTTTCGCTGGATGGTGGCTACCGGTTCGCCGACACGATCCACAGCCGCGGCAAGGCCGCGGTCTGGACCGGTCCCCGAGAGCCCGCGGAGCTCTACTGGGAGCAGCTGCAGGGAGCGGGGCTCACGATGGCTCCGCTCGAGCAGCACTAGCCGCGGCAAGCAGTGAGGCATCGCCTCCCGGCGGGCCGACCAGGCTCACTCCGGCGGGCAGCCCGTCGATGCTGAGCATCGGAATGGAGATCGCCGGGGCCTCGGCGAGGGTGGCGATCGAAGTGAGCTGACCGGCAGAGACCCGGGCCCGCTCCCTCTCCTCCCCGTGGGCCTCCCGACCTGGTGCCGGCGTGCCGGTTGTGGGCAGAACCAGGGCCTCGTCCGGCCGGAGCCTCGCGATCGCGACCGTGATTGCCTGCGCCACCGGCTCGGCCCTGGCGATGTCCGCCGGGCCGAATCCGGCGGCTCGCTCCAGGCGGGCCGCGATGTCCGGGCCCATGGACGGGCTCGAGCGCTCGACCCAGTCGCCGTAGTTGCGCCAGACCTGTGCGCCCTGCAGGATGTTGAAGGCGGCCATCCCCTCGGCTGGGGAGGGGGCTCTGTCGAAGAGCCGCGTTTCGGAGATGGCGGCGTCCAGCCGGCCGGCAAGATCGCGAGCGGCGTCGCGGGCTGCCTCAGCCACCGCGGGCTCGGCGACCGCGAAGAGGACGGGGGAGACGAGCAGCCGGCTTGGCGGGAGCGCCCGCTCATCGGAATTCCCGAGGAGCACCCGGGCGGCGGAGTCGAGTCCGTCCGGATCGGTGGCGAGCAGGCCGACCGTGTCGAAGCTTTGAGCCAGCGGCATCACCCCGTCGACGCTGATTCGGCCGTGAGTGGGACGGAAGCCGTGCAGGCCGCAGTAGGAGGCGGGAACGCGGACCGAGCCGAGGGTGTCCGTACCGAGTCCCAGGTCGCAGAGGCCGCCTGCGGTGGCCGAGGCCGGACCGCTCGTCGAGCCCCCCGGGTCACGATCCGGCGCCGCCGGGTTGCGGGGCATTCCGAAGTGGACGTTGTCGCCGCTTAGGCTGAAGGCGAGCTCGGCGCACTGGCCCTTGCCGGCGAGCGACGCGCCGGCGGCGAGGAGGGCCGTGACCGCGGCGGCGTGCTCGCGGGCCGGGCCGTGCGCCGCGGCCCAGTCCGGATTTCCCCCGCCGGTGACTGCGCCGGCGACGTCGATCACGTCCTTGACGACGACATTCAGCCCGTCCAGCGGACCGGATCCGTCCTCGATGCTGCCGGTTGGCTCCCAATCCGGCACCAGCGCGCCAAGGGGGTCGGCGGTCATCCGCCTATTTTTTCGGAGAGTCCTGAACGATCGTGTTGTTGCCCGCCCCGCCGTTGAGGCGGTCCTTGCCGGGACCGCCGATCAGCTGATCCGGGCCGGGGCCGCCGAAGAGGCGGTCGATGCCCGCGCCACCGCCGAGCAGATCGGCTCCTGGGCCGCCCGTCAGGACGTCGTTCCCCGCGTTCCCGCTGAGCAGGTCGTCGTCGGGACCGCCTTTGAGCCTGTCGTTGCCCGAGTTGCCAAGCAGGATGTCCCTGCCGAACCCGGAGGCGGCGCTGTCGTTTCCGCTGCCTCCCTGGAGGCTGTCGCGGAGACGGCCTCCGGTCATGCGATCGTCACCCGAGCCGCCCAGCACCAGGTTGAAGGCGGACTTGCCGCCGATGTAGCGGTCGTTGCCCGGCCCGAGGTCGCCCGCGGCGCCGGTGCCGTGGCCAAAGCCACCCGGGATGTCGCGCTGTCCGAAGCCGTTGTCGGGGCCGACGGCCGAGAGCCCAACCCGGTCGTTCCCGCCGCCGGTCACGGCGTCGACCTCGGAGACCTTCGCGCAGGCGACGCTGCCCGTGCGCGGATTCTTCCCGTTCACCTTGACCAGTCCGCCTCGGCAGACGACCAGGATGTTGTCGGGGCCCTTGCCGCCCGTGACCGTGAGGAGCCCTCCCCTGAGCGACGAGCGCACCTTGGCCTGCGCAGCGCCGGGGCCCACCAGCAGGGCAGCCGCCACCGCGGCGAGCAGGGCGAGGCGCACTGGTGGGCGATGGGCGAGCGTCATCGAAGCCATAGAAGGAACACGCGATGGATCGAGAAGTAGCTGCCGCTTGGGGCGAGCGGCTCGCGGCGCCTACTCGCCCGCGATCAGGGTGTGCCAGACGGGGAGGACCGGCTTGTTGAAGTAGTTGACGGCGTCCTCGCGCATCGCAGAGATCTCGTCGGAGTACCAGTAGCGCTCGAAGTCGGCGTGGTCGTCCCATACGGATGCCTGGCGGAAGTGGAGCGGGTCCTCCTCGTTGCGCGTCAGGGACCAGCCCTTGGCGCCGAAGGACATCGCCCGTGCCGCGGCCGGCTCCCAGATCTCGTACCACCGCTCCGCCCGGAAGGGGTGGATGTGCCATTCGATGTAGACGATCTCCAGTGCGCCGTTGTCGCTCACGCGCCAACCTCTGCCCGGATCGCCCCGGGGCCGTCCTCCGTCTTGCCCTCGTCCTCGGCCTCGGCGCCGACCAGGATGGAGATCTTGCCGAGGTGCTTGTTCTCGTGCAGGAGCTGGTGCGCTTCGGCCACGCCGTCGAAGCCCATCACCTGCCAGAGGACAGGCTGGATCTTGCCCTCCGCCATCAGCTGGTTGGCCCTCATGCACTCGTACGCGTTGGCGAAGTGGGACCCGATGATCTGCTTCTGCCGCATCCACAGGTAGCGCACGTCGAAGTCGAGCGTGTAGCCGGAGGTTGCGCCGCAGATCACGACCTTGCCGAACGGCTTCGCGACGAAGACCGAGGTCGGGAAGGTGGCCTGGCCGACGTGCTCGAAGACGACGTCGGGAGAGTCGCCGAGGATCTCCTTGACTCGCTTGGCGAAGCCGCGCGACTCCTTGAACCGGGCCTTCTCCTGCTCGGGCGTCTCGCCGCCCTTGCGCATCATCCCGCTGAACTCGTTGCGGTTGATGTAGTCGACTGCCCCGAGGCGCTTGACCAGCTCGCCCTTCTCATCCGAGGAGACGACGCCGACGGCGTTCGCGCCGGCGGCCTTGCACAGCTGGGTCGCGAAGACGCCGAGGCCGCCCGCCGCGCCCCAGATCAAGACGTTGTCACCGGCCTGGAGCTTGCACTGGTCGATCAGCATCCGGTAGGCGGTGAAGTACGTGAGGCCGTAGGCGGAGGACTCCGCCCAGGAGAGGTTCTGCGGCCTGGGCAGCAGCTGCTGGGCCTGCACCTTGGTGAACTGGGCGAAGGAGCCCCAGGTCGTCTCGTAGCCCCAGATCATCTGGCTGGGCGCGGCGAGCGGGTCGAGCCCGTGCACCTCGACGTCCTCGTAGGAGGCCTGGTTGCAGTGGATCACGACCTCGTCGCCGGGCTTCCACTTGGTGACGCCCTCGCCGACCTTCCAGACGATCCCCGAGGCATCGGAGCCGCCGATGTGGTGGCCGTACTCCTCGTGGTCGCCGTAGCCGAAGACGGAGACGGGCTTGCCGAGGGCGGCCCAGACGTTGTTGAAGTTGACGCCCGCCGCCATCACGCGGACGATGACCTCGAAAGCGCCCGGCTCCGGCACCTCGATCTCCTCCACCTGGAAGGCGTCCTTGGGCTCGCCCTCGCGCTCGGGGCGGATGACCCAGGCGGCCATCTTCTCGGGCAGCTCGCCCGGCTGGACATCGAGCTTGGATACGTCGGCGATCTCTACGGCCAATGTGACTCCCGCGTTGGTGGTCGTGGACGCGTGGATCGTAGTCAACCCCGCGCAAGACGCGTTGCCCCTCCGGGGTGACGTCCGCCGCGCGGACTACGTTGAAAAGTCGGATGGAAGCTTCAGAGAAGCCACAGCTGCCGCTCGAACCCGACGCCTCCGACGGCGCGGTCCGCGCGATCGGCGACCGCCTGGTGATCGAGCGCCTCGAGGTGAACGACGCCGGCGCCGCACGGGTGGTCCGGGAGCAGGTGGGCGAGGGTCACCAGCCCGCCGAGACCGTGACGCGGGCGATCGAGATCGGCGCGCGGGTGATCGAGAGCGAGGGGACCGCCGCGAACGTGGACTACGTCAAGGGCGAGCTCGAGCGCCAGCTGCGACCGCTCGCCGAACGACTCGGTGGCGTGATCGAGGAGGGCCAGGGGGAGTTCGTGGAGCACCTCGCCGCCAGCTTCGACAGCGAGCGGACGGGATCCGTGCAGCAGCAGATCCGGGAGATGCTGGTCACGGCGATGGAGCACCAGCGCAATCAGTTGGCGAAGCAGTTCTCGGCGCAGGACGGCGCGAATCCGCTGTCGGACTTCAAGGAAGCCGTGGTCCGCGCAGTGAAGGGCTCACAGGAGTCTCAGCAGCACGAGCATGCGCAGGATCGCGACCGGCTCGAGGCCCTGACCGCCGAGGTCACCGCGCTCCGCGAGCGCCTCGGTGCGAAGGAGGAGCTCGAGGCCGAGCAGTCGCGAGGGACCGCCAAGGGTCGCGACTTCGAGGAGAAGGTCCACGAAGTGATCGATCAGGTCGCGGGAGCGCGCGACGATGTCGCTCACCACGTCGGCGATCTGCCGGGTGAGACCCGGGGCAAGAAGGGCGACACAGTGGTCGAGATCGGGGCTGCCGTTGGCCCCTGTATGGCGAAGGTCGCCTTCGACCCGAAGGACGTCACCAACCTGACCCGCCCGAAGGCGTGGGAGGTCCTGAACGGCTCGCTCGACGACCGCGGCGCCGATTACGCGGTGCTCGTCGTGGCGATGGAGGAGAACCTCCCGGCGGGGACCCAGAACTTGGTCGAGTACGAGGGCAACAAGCTGATCGTCGCGGTCGACCGAGACGAGCCCGAGCGGATCGTGCTGGAGACCGCCTACGGCCTCGCGCGCGCCCGCGCACTGGCCGCACGCAAGGACGAGCTATCGCTCGATGCCCCGGCCATGAAGGAGGCGATTGACGAGGCACGCCGGGCGCTTGAATCGCTGAAGACCGCGCGCCAGGCGCTCACGGGAATGCGCAAGAACGCCGACAGCATCGAGTCCTCGCTGGGCGTGATGGAGGAGGGGACGAAGGCGGCATTGGCGCGCGCGGACGGTCTGATCGCGGACGCCCTGGACGGAGTGGCCTGATGGACATACCTGGTATTGCGTCCACGGATAGGGTCACCGGTCATGGATCGCCTTCCATCCGACGAAATGACTAACAGACCGAATATGGAAGCGTCCGAGAATGCGGTGCCACCGATCGATTGGAGTGGCAGAGCCGCCATACACCGAGTTGAGCCGGACCGCGTCGCCACGGCGCTTGGATCCGAGCGATCTGCGTCGGGCTACTCCCGGCTCGAGCTGATGCTCACCGCCGTGCTGCCGCGGCTCGTCGGCGAGCCTCGCGTGGCTCACGAAAATCAGCGATAGCCAGGACGCCTCGAGGGCGTTATACCTACGCCACGATGGTCCGGTATGCCGCTGGGATAGCGGCAGTCATCACGGTTTTCTCCGCGCTCGCCTCCGGTTGTGGAGGCGGCGACGACAACGCGTCCGGCGACAGCCAGAGCGCGGCCCCACCCACCGGCGGGGACCTGTACACGCAGAACACCCACACCGGGAGCCTGCAGGCGATCCCCGGCAAGAGCGACGTCTTCAGACTGACCCTCGAGCAGCCGGCACCGGACGTCACTGTGTTCACCGACAGGCCGGTTCGCAGCGCCAGCACCGAGCCGCTCGCGGGATTCGTCGACCGGTGGGAGGAGCGCGGATTCGCCGAGGACCCGCCCAACGCGGCACTCGTCCTGGACCAGGAGCCCGACGACTCGGACACGGCGGTCTTCAAGCTCGCCGATCCGAGCTACGACAAGGGAAGCGGAACGGTCAGCTACACGGCCACTCACGTCAACGGCGGCACCTCGAGCCTGCCGTCGGACGAGCACATCGATCCACCGCCCACCTTCGGCGACGCCCACCTCTTCATCGACCCGTCCGGCGGTGGCGACCAGCACGCGATGGCGATCGACGTCGAGGGCGGGAGGCAGGGTGTGAAGACGGATATCACCTTCAACTCGCCCTGGAGCATCGTGCTCGGAGCCGGCGAGAATGGCGCGTCCTACATCGTCGGTCCCAATGTCGGTGGTGGGTTCTTCACGACGTCAGAGGTGAACATGACCAGTGCCGGGGGGGTCCAGTTCGCCCTCGCGGGCGGCACCGGGGCCATTACGGGCACAGCCAGGATTGCCTCCGGTGTCACGGTCGGCATCCAGGTCGACGACAACCCCGAGCAGACGATCAAGAACGGCAGCTTCTCGGTGGGCGGCTAGGGCAGCAGCAGCTGGTTCTGAGAGGACGGGCGCTCGGGGCCGACCGTGAAGCTGAACGGCCGCACCGAGATTCCGTCGGTGCTGGCCTCGTAGCTGCCGCTCTTCACCTGGACCTTGAGCGTCTGGGTGTCGCCCGGCCCGAACTCACCGCTGTCGGCGTCGACCGGCCCGTGGATCGCGAAGCTGCCGGTCTGATTCGTCAGATTCGCGGCGGTGAAGTTGACCAGGCCGGCACCGAACTCCCTGGGCGAGACGACGACGCCGTCGGGGGCGATCTTCACGCTCACCTCGGCCGGGACGGGCGGGCTTGGATCGTTCTTGAAGTCGTTGCGGCCGCAGCCTGCCACCGCCAGCACCGCCACCAGGGCGGCTCCGGGCAAGAACAGCGCTCTGCCCCTCCTCCACAGCATGCGCGGAGGAATCTAGCCGAACTGAGGGACATGCCGCTCCAGCGGTTCAGGTGGGGAAGGGGAGCTCCACCAGCTCGGCCGTGACACCGCCGCCGCCGACCGTGACCTGCTCACCGTCGGCCGCCTCCCTTCTGACGATCGCGAGCGCGATCGGGCCGAGGGCGGGGGAGATGCACGCGGTGCCGACCGTGCCCACCTCGCGCTCGCCGTGAGTGATCGGATCGCCCAGGGCCGCGGGCGCGCTGAGGCGAAGGCCTCGCAGGGTGCGGTTGGGCTTGCCCCGGTAGTGCAGGCGCGCAACCGGCTCCTGGCCGATGTAACAGCCCTTCTCGAAGTCAACGGCGCGCTCCACGATTCCCGCCTCGGCGGGCATGGACTCCGGTCCCATGTCGAGGCCGAATCGCGGCCTGCCGGACTCGACCCGGATGACCTCGGCCGCGGCGTCGGTGACGGGTTCGGCGCCGCCGGCGATCAGCCCCTCCCTGAGGGTCTCGGCAGCGTCGGGCCGGGTGATCAGGTCGATGCCCCGATCGGTGGCGACGGCAAGGACGCTGATCCCGTCCCGCTCGTAGTAGTGCTGCGCGTGTTCCGGCGAGACCCGGGGGCTCCCGGCGGCCTCCGCGGATGCGGGTCCGATCAGCGAGATGATCGTCCAATCCGAAGTCGCGTCGGCGACCTCCACCTCGCGGCCGATCTTGTAGGTCTCGAGATGCTTGCGAAGGGCTTCGAAAGCGGCGGGCTCGGTATCCAGCCAGATCTGATCCGCGTGAGAGTGGCTCAGGCGAAGGGCCCTCATGTCTGCGACGAGGTGGCCCTTGCGGTCGAGGAGCGCCGCGTAGCAGCCCTGATCGGGCTCGAGCGCCTCGATGTCGTTGGTCAGCTGGCTCTGCAGGTACTCGGCCGCGTCCGGGCCGCTGACGAGCAGCGCCGCGCGCTCCCTGACCAGAAATCCGGCCTGCTCGCGGAGGGCGCGGTACTGGCCGTCGAGCTCGATCTGTGTTGCCGCCTCGGCCATTCGCCGATTGTAGGTCGCCGGCTGGGCCGGCCTTCCGCCCCGAACACCGGGGAGCTGGAGTTAGTCATGACTAACTTCCGAGTTTGGATCTGCTTCAATACCGCGGATGACCGTGCCGGCCCACAACGCCCATCCGAAGCGCCGCACGAACGAGGGCGCCGAGAACTACGCAAAGGCGCTCTACGAGCTCCAGTCGCGGGAGGGGAGCGCGGTCGGCACCACGGCGGTGGCGGAGCGCCTGGGGGTCACGCCGGCCTCGGCGTCGGGGATGCTGCGGCGCCTGGCGGATGAGGGCGTCGTCGAGTACGCGCCCTACCACGGGGCCCGTCTCACCCCCGAAGGCGAGCGGATCGCCCTCGAGGTGATTCGCCACCACAGGCTGATCGAGCTCTTCCTGTCGGAGGAGCTCGGGATGCCGTGGGATCGCGTGCACGCCGAGGCCGAGGTGCTGGAGCACCACATCTCCGAGGAGCTCGAGGAGCTGATCGCCGACAAGCTCGGCGAGCCCGCGCTCGATCCGCATGGCGATCCGATCCCGGACCGAGATCTGGCGCTGAGCGCCGATGACTCGGTGCCGCTAACGGAGCTTGATCCCGGCGAGGAGGCAATCTTCACCCGCGTCTCCGACAGCGACGCCGAGATGCTGCGATACCTGGCCGAGCGCGCGATCCAGCCGGGCGCGCGACTCCTGGTCAAGGGCCACGAGCCCTTCGGCGGGCCTCTGATGGTCGAGATCGCAGGCCACACCCATCCACTCGGGCCGGAGCTCACGGGGAGCATGCGGGTCCGCCGTCAAGGTGTGGCGGGGGCATGAGCGAGACGGAGCTGCCGGTCGCCGAGGAGGATGTGGGCGTCGCCGAGCCGGTCCCCGGGGAGCTCTCGGCGCCGCCTGAGCCCGAAAACGGACTCGGCGGGGTCGAGGACGTCCTGCCGGGGGAAGCGGCCGTTGCGCGCGCGGCGCGGCGATCGCTGGACGGGGAGTCGCGGGGTCTGCCGCGCGTCTGGCCCTTCCTGGGCCCGGCCTTCATCGCGGCCGTCGCCTACATCGACCCCGGCAACTTCGCGACCAACATCGCGGGTGGCGCGAAGTTCGGCTACCTGCTGCTCTGGGTCGTGCTCGGCGCCAACCTGATCGCGATGGTGGTGCAGACCCAATCGGCCAAGCTGGGGATCGCGACCGGCAGGAACCTCGCCGAGGCCTGCCGGGACTCGTTCTCGCGGCGCACCTCGATCGGGCTCTGGATCCAGGCGGAGATCGTGGCGGCCGCCTGCGATATCGCGGAGGTCGTTGGGGCCGCCCTTGGATTGAACCTTCTCTTCGGGATCCCGCTGTTCCCGGCGGGGCTGCTCGCGGGAGCGGGCGCGTTCGCGATCCTCGGCATGCAGCAGAAGGGCTTCCGTCGCCTCGAGGCGGTGATCGTCGGCATGGTCGGCGTCGTCGTGGCGGCCTTCGCCTTCGAGATCTTCGAATCCAATCCGGATGGGAGTCAGGTCGCCACGCATCTGTTCACGCCGGGCTTCGCGGGGACGGAGAGCATCCTGCTCGCGACGGGCATCATCGGCGCGACCGTCATGCCTCACGTCATCTACCTGCACTCCGCTCTGACCCAGCGGCGGATCGTGGGGCGGGACGGGCGGGAGAAACGCCAGATCCTGCGCTTCGAGCGCATCGACGTCGTCATCGCGATGTCGCTCGCGGGTGCCGTGAACCTGGCGATGATGATCATGGCTGCCGCTCTTTTCCACGGCAGCGGCCTGGCCGGGATCGACACGATCGACGGCGCATTCGACGGTCTCAAGCAGGTCGTCTCGCCGGGCGCAGCGACGATCTTCGGCATCGCACTGCTCGCGTCCGGCTACGCCTCGTCATCGGTGGGGACGATGGCCGGCCAGGTCGTGATGCAGGGATTCATCCGTCGCCGGATTCCGATCTTCGTGCGCCGGGCCATCACGCTGGCGCCTGCGCTGATCGTGCTGGCGGTTGGCCTCGACCCGACCGATGCGCTCGTCGGCAGCCAAGTCGTGCTGAGCTTCGGCATTCCGTTCGCGCTCGTCCCGCTGGTCATGCTCACCCGCCGGCGGGACCTGATGGGTTCGCTCGCCAATCCGGGCTGGCTCACCGTCGTCACGTCCATCCTCTCCGGTCTGATCATCGCCCTCAACGTCTTCCTGCTCGAGCAGGTCTTCGTCGGCTAGATGCCATTGGCCAGATGAAGAGGCGGGCGGGGATCGAGGTCTCCTCACGGCTGGAGTCGCGCCCGGAGGAGATCTGGAGCTGGATCGTCACCGCCGAGGGCGTGAACGACGAGCTGCGGCCCTGGCTCCGGATGACCGTTCCAGGCCGCGGCGACTTCGACCTGAACTCCGTCGAGACCGGCAAGCCAATCGGCCGGAGCTGGGTGCTCCTGCTCGGCCTGATCCCGATCGACTACGACGAGATCAATCTCGAGGAGATCGATGAGGGCCGTGGGTTCGTCGAGCGATCCAGGATGCTCTCGCAGCGCTGGTGGGAGCACATCCGCACCATCCGGCCCGTCGATGGGGGTGCGGTGGTCACCGACGCGATCGCGTGGGAGCCGCGGTTGCCGCTGCCAGGTGCCGCCATGCGCCCGCTGTTCCGGGCGATATTCGGCCACCGCCATCGCCGGCTCAGGCGGCGCTTCGGGGGCGCCCCGGCTGGAGTTGCGGACGGCAATAGCTAGGCTTCGGCCGTGGCTCTCGCGGCGGACTTCGAGGCGGTTGTCGACTCGCTCCCGGATGACTGGACGGACCTCGAGCTTGACCTGCGGATCGCCGACGAGTCGCGCTATGTCGACGCCGCCGTGATGCTCTCGCAGGTCAACGCTCAGCCCTACTCGCGGGCCGACTGGCACTGGCGGATTCTCGTCGCGCACCGCTTCGGGCACGCGGCCGCGGCCGAGACGGTGCGCGGAGCGCTCACGAAGCTCGACGGAGAGGGGATCGCGGGCGAGATTCGCGTCCGCGACGCGCAGGAGGGTCGCGCGGAGGTGGTTCAGTGGTGGGGCCGGCCCGACAGCATCCGGCGCGACTTCCAGCGCCGGCGCAGCCTCTAGGGCTAGACGATCCGCTCCGGGTCCGGGACCCGGAAGAAGGACTGGATCACCGGGGCAAGCTGATTGGCGATGATCCGGGCGCGGTTGATCTCGGTGCGGGTCCAGGATCGCTCCTCATTGCACATCGCCTCGACGATCCCGAGGCTCTCACCGCGATGGACCACCGGAACGATCAACACCGAGCGATAGCCGAGCGAGAACATCAGTTCGACCTCGTGGCGGTCGGCCCGCGGGTCGCCCACCATCACCTGCGCGGACTCCTGGCGCTCGAGTGCGCGGCCGGTCATCGGGTACTCCTCGACTGAGAAGAACTCCTCCTCCGACTGCTCCCCACTCTCCGCGAGCGTCTCCACCGCGCACCTGTCGGGATGCCACTGGGAGAGCGCGATCTTGTCGGCATGGAGCTCGCCGGCGATCAGATCGAGGGCGGCATAGAGGTCGGACCTGGATCTGGCGTTGGCGAGGCGGGCGCTGAGGTGCTCCAGGCGCCGGTCGCCGGCGGAGATCGTCGGGGTCTCACCGCCGGGGCTCGAGACGAGCGCCTTGGCGAGCGCCTCTCTGCAGGTCGCCGCGGCGGGTGGGGAGACCGGGCTCCATGGAGGCGCCGGCCGGCCGATCGCGTAGCCCTGTCCGCACGGGACGTCGAGGTTGGCGAGGACCTCGATGTCGTCATGGCTTTCGATCCCCTCGGCGCAGACCGTCGCGCCCACACGGCGCGCGAAGCGGACGAGCGATTCCACCAGGGCCATGCGGATCGGGTCGGAGTGGATGGCGCGGGTTAGCTCGAGGTCCAGCTTGACGATGTCCGGGCGGACCCACATGACCTGCTTGAGCCCGGCGTATCCCGCCCCGGCATCGTCGATTGCGATCCTCGCTCCCCGCTCGCGGAGGCTGGCGAGCGAATCCGCCAGCAGGCTGTCTCCGACATAGACCTCGTGCTCGGTCAGCTCGACGATCAGATCGGAGAGGTCATCGGGGAGGACGCCCTTGACCGCGTCGGTGGACAGCGCCGAGGGGCTGACGTTGACGGCGAGGTGGGTGCCCGGGGGTCGGCCGATGGGCTCCAGCGCCGCCTGGATCGCGGTGGCCTCCAGCTCGGGTCCCAATCCGCAGGCATTGGCCTGCGCGAACCAGGTGGAGGGCGGCCTGTCGGGCGCGTCGGGAAAGCGGGCGAGTGCCTCATAGCCGATCAGGCGACCGGTGGTCAGCGACGCCACGGGCTGGAAGACCGGCTCGATCGCACCCTCCGAGAGGATGCGCTTGATCTCCGAGCGCTGAGGGGCGTCGCCGCTGAGGCGGACGTGATCGGGATCGAAGCGGCGTGTCCTCGACTTGCCCGACCGCTTCGCCCAGTAGAGAGCTCCCTCGGCGAGCTGGAGGAGGGCGCCGGCGCTGTCGGCGTCGACCGGGTAAACGGCTACGCCGGCCGAGCAGGTCAGCTCCGAGTCGGCGGGCGAGAGGCGTTCCACCGCGGTTCGAACGCGCTCGGCGATCTCCTGGGCGACGTCCGCTTCCGTGCCCGGCAGGATCAGCGCGAATTCCTCGCCGCCCGTGCGGGCGGCGGTGTCGCCCTTGCGGACGGACTTACGAAGCTGTGCGCCGACACCCTCGAGCACGCCGTCCCCGAAGGGGTGACCGTGGCGCTCGTTGATCGCCTTGAAGTCGTCGAGGTCGAAAGCGATCAGGGACATCGACTCGCGTTGGGCCGCCGCCCTGTGCAGCTCGCGGCGGAGGGTCTGCTGAAAGCCCCGGTGATTCACCAGGCCGGTCAGTGTGTCGGTCTCGGCCAGGTCCCGCAGCTGCGTTTGCTCCCTATAGAGCAGCGCGGCGAGGGCGAGGGTAAGCAGCATCCCGACGGCGCTGCAAGCCGCCAGCACCGAATCGCCTCGGGAAATCGCCAGGCCGAGGATTGCGCCCCAGAGCAGGGAGAAACCGGTGGCAGCCCAAGGCACCACCCTTCGATGGGAGCTCCGGGGATGGGCGATTCGCCCCACGACCGCATGTATCGGAACGCACGTCCAGTCCCTATATCCCCTGTTTTTGGTCAAATGGCCTGCTCAGGCACATGGTTCCGCGGCATCCCGACACCTCGAGCTGATGGCTCGGATCGCCTCCGTGGTGGGGGACCTGATGCTCGCCAGCCGAGTGCGGACCTCCCTCGAGGCGAGCGGTCACGAAGTGGAGCAGGACTCCGAGCTGCCTGACGAGCTCGATGGCATCGACCTGCTGGTCGCGGACCTCGATGCGGTGCCGCCCGAGCGACTGGCCGAGTTGGGCGTGCCCGTGATCGGCTTCTACCAGCACACCGACGTCGACACCAAGGCGCGGGCCGAGGAGGCCGGCCTCGCCATGGCGGTACCGCGAAGCCGGATGGTCAGGGAGCTGCCGGAGCTGGTTGACCGAGCGCTGACTTAGCGGGAGGGACAGAGTGGCGGATCGTGGAAGCCGGCGACCACATGACTCACGGCTCCCGGATCGATCACGCCGTGGGCGGCCGCCCATGACGCCCAACCGGAAGCGGCGGCGGGTTCGATTCCAACGAGCTGTTTCGGGTCCCGACGGGAGAACGCGGCAGCCGCGTTCAGCGCGTCGAGTTGTTCCTCCTCTGAGCTCTTGTCGAGACCCGGGACGGCTGAGAGCAGATCATCAAGGGCAGCCCGCGGGTCGCGGTTCATCTGCTCGTATCCATGTTCCAGGCCGGCTGTGAACTGTGGCGCGATGATGCACTTTCCCTTCGTCCTAGGCGTAGCCACCACGAGCTCTGGGTAGCGGGGGGCTCCGAACTGGTCCACCCGGAACTCCCGGATCGGGATGCCCTGTTGCTCGAGCTGGACGCCCTCCGCGTTCCAGAACGCTGTCGCGGCGTCGACCTTCCCGGCCGCCAGGTCTGCGACCGCGTTGAATCCGATGGTCACCCGGTGTACGGAGGAGGGATCGACGCCTCCGGAGCGCAGCACCGTGTCGAGCACCGCGTCGTCGGAGGGCACGCCGGTGACGCCGATCGTCTTGCCGGCGAGATCGGCTGGGGCGCGGATCTCGTCGCGATCGCCGGCGATCACCGAGGCGAGCGGGCGCTGCACGATCGCTGCGATCGCGACCAGGTCGAGGCCGCGCTCTCGCGCGATGCCGAAGTCGTTGATGTCCATCACCGCGAAATCGGCGCGGCCGGCCTCGAGCAGCTTGGCGCTGTCGGCGGAGCTGGACGGCTCCTGGATGGTGAGGTCGACCCCCGCGTCCTTGAAGTAGCCGTTCGCCTGCGCGGCGTAGATGCCGGAGTGCACCGCATTCGGCTGGAAGTCGAGGACAAGGGTCGCGCCTTCCGGCGCGCCCGGTTCAGCGCCGCCCCCTCCGCAGCCCGGGACTGCGGCTCCGAGGAGGGCGGCCGCCAGCAGCGCGGCGACCCGTCTCATTCGCGGCTGACCCTATATGCGAGGGCGCTCCGAGAGGAGCGACCCGATTCATAAGGGCGGGATAAAAGGTTGCGGCAGGGGTCTCGGCCCAGCCGGAAATGCGGTTAGACTGCGCGCCGCTGTCGGTCGGAGCTGGTGGCAGATGGCTTCGCCATAAGACGGGTTGCTCCCACGGAGCACCCTCGCACCTACGAGGAGGTCACTTCAAAGTGCAAGATCGAGGTCTAGCGGCGTATATCGCAGAGTTGGTCGGGACGCTGCTCCTGGTCTTCTTCATCACCATGGTCGTCTCGCTCTACGTGGCCGTCGGCCAGAACCCTCAGTTCGGTTCGGACTTCGCGGTAGTCGGGCTGACGCACTTCCTCCTTCTCTTCGGATTGATCATCAGCATCGGGGTGGCGAGCGGCGGTCACTTCAACCCCATCGTCACCACCGCGTTCATCGCGGTGCGGCGGATCGACCCAATCGACGGCCTCGTCTACATCCTGGCGCAGCTCTCCGGTGGCGTGCTCGGCGCGCTGCTCACCAAGGCCTTCATCCTCGACGAGGGACGCGCCTCGGACTACGGGACCCCGAAGATCAGCCCCCTGATCGGCGGCGCCACCCAGGGCGCGATGATCGAGGGCATCGGCGCCTTCATCCTCGTGCTCACCGTGCTCGCCGTCGCGCTGAACCCGGAGGTCCGGCGCTGGGCCGCGATCTCGATCGGCGGCGCGCTCGGCATGGCCGTCATGGTCCTCGGGCCTCTGACCGGCGGCTCGTTCAACCCCGCCCGCTGGTTCGGCCCCGCCCTCGTCGGCAACCACTTCGCCGATGCATGGGCCTACATCGTCGGCCCGCTCGTCGGCGCTCTGCTGGCGGCGGCGGTCTACAAGTTCATCATCGAGCCCTCGAGCGGCCCCGTGCAGGAGGCTGCCGACACCGTGGCGCCACGCGGCCCGGCACCGCCCGCCGGCGAGGCTCCGCCGCTGCGTCAGGGCCCAGGCGGTCCTCCGCCGTCGTCGCCCCCAGGCGGCATCGCGGGCAGTTAGCCGGCCGGCACAGGCACTTCGCTAGGTTTGCCCTGCAATGCGCAGGGTCACCTTCTCGCGCAACTACACGCTCTCGCTCTCGAGGACGTGCCAGTGCTACTGCAAGTACTGCGCCTTCGCGACGAGGCGCGCCCACATCCACGATCCGGATGAGGTCGAGCGGCGCCTGGAGGAGGCGGTGCGCAGGAACACCAAAGAGCTCCTGGTCCTCACGGGCGAGCGGCCGGAGGTCAATCCCGAGGTGGCGGATCGTCTGCGGGAATGGGGCCACGACGACTTCACCTCATACGTCGTCTGGGCCTGCCAGCGCGCCCTCGAGCGCGGCCTGCTCCCGCACACGAACCTCGGAGTCCTCTCCCGAGAGGACCTGATCCGAGTCAGGGAGGTGACGGCGTCACAGGGCCTGATGCTCGAATCGATCAACCCCGACCTGGTCGTCCATCAGGGCTCGCCCACGAAGCACCCGGCGAAGCGGCTGGAGACGATCCGGCTGGCGGGGGAGCTGCGGATTCCGTTCACCACCGGGATCCTCGTCGGCATCGGGGAGGCGCCGGAGGAGCGAGTCGGGGCCCTGGAGGCGATCGCCGCGGTGCACGCCGAGTACGGCCACGTCCAGGAGGTGATCCTCCAGAACTTCGTGCCGCACCCGCGGTACTACGGCGCTGAGGTGGCTGACATCGCTGATGAGGCGTCACGTAGTCGATGGGCCGGGGCGGCGGACGCCGTCCCCGGGACACGGGCTTTGGAAACGGGCGCCGGGCCTCCTGCGCAGCTAGATGCGCCCCACGTCCCGGAGCCGGCATCCACCGCCCCGGCGATGCCCGATTGGGCTACGCCAATCAGCGTCGAGGACATGAAGCGTTTGATCGCGGAGTGTCGGCGATTGATGCCCGATGTCGGCGTCCAGGTGCCGCCGAATCTGGCGGACTGGTGGCCGGAGCTCGTCGAGGCGGGTGCCACGGACCTCGGCGGCCTGTCGAGCAATGGCGATCACATCTCGCCCGAGGAGCCGTTCCCGAGCCCGCACCAGGTGCGCAAGGAGTTGGCGCCGCGCGGCTACGCCCTGACGGAGCGACTCTGCGCCTACCCCCAATACCTCGACCCCGAGTGGATGGAGCAGGGCGTCCTCGACGTCGTCAAGCTCAAGTACTGGAGCTTCATCCCGAGGCGAGGCTCCGGCCGCCGCCAGGAGACGCCGCCGGCGCCCGAGGTGGCGCCTCGCGCCATCGAGAGGGGCCGGCGCGGGGAAGAGCTCAGCGAGGAGGAGCTGACCGCCCTCTTCTCGGAGACCCGGCCCGAGGTGATCGAGGACATGCGAGTCGCGGCGGACGAGCTGCGCGCCGAGCTCGCGGGCGAGGTGGCGACCTTCGTCGTCAACCGGAACATCAACTTCACCAACGTCTGCGTGGTCGGGTGCGCCTTCTGCGGGTTCGGCCAGGGGAAGCGCTCGCCGGATGCCTATCTCGTCAGCGAGGATGACTTCGCCGCGCGCGTCGAGGAGGCGATCGACTTCGGCGCGACCGAGATCTGCATGCAGGGCGGGATCCATCCCGAGTACACGCTCGAGGACTACGGGCGCTGGCTGCGGTTCGCGAAGGAGTGCGCGCCGGACATCCACCTGCACGCCTACTCGCCGATGGAGGTCCACTACATGTGCGAGCGGTCCGGGCGCTCACCCGACTCAGTGTTCGAGTACCTGATCGAGTGCGGCCTCGGCTCGACGCCGGGCACCGCCGCCGAGGTGCTGGACGATGGGGTCCGTCAGAGGATCTCGCCGAACAAGCTGCCGGTCGCCCGCTGGGTCGAGATCATCGAGGCCTCGCACCGCGCGGGACTGCGCTCGACCTCGACGGTGATGTTCGGGCACATCGAGGAACCGCGCGAGCTCGCGCGCCACATGCGCATCGTGCGCCAGCTGCAGGAACGGACCGGCGGGATCACGGAGTTCGTCCCGCTCAGCTTCATCCCGTTCAACACCCTGCTCGGCCGCACGCACGGGGTGGAGGAGATCTCACGTCGCGACAACCTCAAGCACACCGCCGCGTTCCGGCTCGCGCTCGGCAAGACGATCCCGAACCTGCAGGCGAGCTGGGTGAAGATGGGGCTCGATGCCGCCACCGAGAGCCTGAGCTGGGGCGTCAACGACCTCGGGGGGACGCTGATGGAGGAGAACATCTCGCGCATGGCCGGCTCCCACCACGGCGTCAAGCTCGAGCCCGAGCAGCTCATAGAAGCCGCCCGCCGGGCCGGTCGGACTCCGGCCCAGCGGACGACGCTCTACGAGATCGTCGAGACGTACTAGACGGAACGGCCCTCTCGGGCTCCCGCGGCCGCACCGCTCGCCGCGCCAGTGACTGCGCCGCGAATTCGATCGGTGAGGCTGGGGTTCCCGGTCTTCGTCGCGTTGCGCGCCCAGGCGGTGATCAGCGCGCTGAGGGCGAAGAACGTCACGGAGGAGACGATCAGCGGCACGAACAGCCCGAGTGGGCCGTCGCCCGCGAACGGCCCGCTCTTGGTGAAGAGGGCGCCGAAGGTGAGCGGTTGAACCGCCGCCGCGACGGCCGTCAGCCAGCCGAGCCAGGCCGGGAACGCACCGCTCCGCAGGAGCACGATCGCGGTCGCCGCGAAGAACGCGGTGAACGCTGGAATCGCGGCCACACCGACCAGCACGAAGATGTCATTCAGCGCCCGGGTGATCAGCGGGTCGACGCCCTGCGGGCGATACGCCGCGACCGCTTCCGCGGCGAGGCCGACCAGCAGGCACGAGCCTCCGATGACGCCCCCGATCAGAGTGATCGACGGCAGCCTCGGCGTGCCGCTGGCGATCCGCAGCACACTCGTCAACGTCCCGAGGAACCAGATGTAGAAGAAGAACGCGACCGCCAGAATCACCACCCCGGCGCGAATCGCGCTGTGATGGCTGAGAAAGTAGCTCGCCCAATCCTGCGACGGGGCATTCAGATCCGGCGGCGTCGGAATGACCGCGGCGAATCCGACCAGCGTCAGGATGACGAACACGATGCCGGTCGCTGCGCCGTACTCAACGTAGCGATCGTCGTTCATGGAGCCTCCCTTTCGTAACGGGTTGCTCCTCGGCTTCGCCTGCGGAGCACCCTCGCATTAAGGCCGCGGCGATCCTATTCGAGACAATCCGCCCATGCGCGCAATGGTCCTGGAGGCCCCCGGGCAGCCGCTGGTCGAACGCGATCTGCCCGACCCTGAGCCGGCTGAGGGCCAGATCCTGATCGAGGTCTCCGCCTGCGGCGTCTGCCGCACCGACCTCCACATCGTCGACGGCGAGCTCGCCGAGCCGAAACTCCCCCTGGTGCTCGGGCATCAGATCGTCGGCCGGGTGATCGGGGCGGGGGAGGGAGCGACCCGGTTCGCGGAAGGTGACCGCGTCGGTGTTCCATGGCTGGGCTGGACCGACGGGACCTGCCGCTACTGCCGCTCCGAACGGGAGAACCTCTGCGAACAGGCGAAGTTCACGGGCTACGACCTCGACGGCGGCTATGCGGAGCGGGCGGTGGCCGACGAGCGCTTCTGCTTCCCGATTCAGGCCGAGCAGTCCGACGATCACATCGCGCCCCTTCTCTGCGCCGGACTGATCGGCTTCCGCTCGCTGCGATTGGCTGGCGAGGGCGAACGCCTCGGCCTGTACGGCTTCGGCTCATCGGCGCACATCATCTGCCAGGTCGCCGTCGCCCGAGGCTGGCGCGTCTATGCCCTGACGCGCGAGGGCGATTCCGAGACACAGGAGCTTGCACGCACCCTTGGTGCGGAGTGGGCGGGCGCCGTCGGCGACCCCGCGGCCTCAGATCTGGATGCGGCGATCGTCTTCGCGCCGGTCGGCGATCTGATGGTCGAGGCGCTCCGCGCCATGGCGCCCGGCGGGACCGTTGTGTCGGCGGGAATCCACATGAGCGACATCCCCGCCTTTCCGTATGAGTTGCTCTGGCACGAGCGAACGATGCGGTCGGTGGCCAACCTGACCCGCCGCGACGGCGAGGAGTTCCTTCCCCTGGCCGCGAGCGTGCCGGTCGAGACTCGCATCCAGACCTATCCGCTGGCCGACGCCAACCGTGCGTTGGATGACATTCGTCACGGTAGGGTCGAGGGCTCCGCCGTCCTTGCGATTGGCGAGTAGCCTCCCGGATGAAACGGGTTGCGCTTCCGGCGCACCCCCGCATCACCGGGGAGAGGAAAGAGCGAAATGCCAGACGTGACCGTGAAGCGTGTCGAGGACTTCGAGGCGATCTTCGGTGGGGGTTTCCGGCGAGTACGGGCGGGGCTCGGTGTGAGCTCGTTCGGTCTCGCCGTCATCGACCTGCCGCCGAACTTCAAGCACTTCCCCGAGCACGACCAGACCCACGACGACCAGGAGGAGGTCTACACCGTGGTTTCCGGCCGGGCCACGCTCGTGGTCGGTGGGGAGGAGCACGAGCTCGAGCCGGGGGTGTTCGCGCGGGTCGGCGCGACCGAGAAGCGCAAGTTCGTCACCGGCGACGAGCCGGCCCGCGTCATCGCGATGGGCGCGACGCCGGGCAAGGTCTACGAGCCTCCGGAGTTCACCCACGAGGGCACCAAGCCGCCCTCGATGGACGACATCAAGTCGAAGCACGCCACTCCGGCGCTTTAGTCAGCGGAACAGATCCTCGTCGGCCGCCCGCCGCAGCGACCCGGCTCCCGGGCCGTCATCTACGGTCACGAGATCTCCGAGTCCTGAGATGACCGCTCCCGGCGCACCGGAGTCCTTGTCACGGGTGAGGTCCGCAGCGGAGGCGAGCTCGTCGGCGATGGCAATCTGCGTGGCCGTAAGCTCACCGCCCTGACGATCCGGCCTGCCCCGCCAGTCCGCGAGTGGCTCGATGCCCGCGCAGCCGATCGCGATGTCCGCCTGCCCGACCCGCCAGGCTCGGCCGAAGCTGTCGGCGATCACGACCGCGGGCGAGGCGCCTGAGGCCGCGGCGATTTCAGCACGAATCCGCCGGGCGGAGGCGTCGCCGTCCACGGGGAGCAGCGAGACCTGTCCGACGGCGAGGTTCGAGGAGTCAATCCCGGCGTTGGCGCAGACCCATCCCTCATTGGTCTCGGTGATCAGCACACCACGCTCGGCGCGGACGACTCGGGCGCTCTCGGTCAACACCAGCTCGACCATTGCCGGGTCCTTGTTGAGCTCGGCGGCAAGCTTCCGGGCGCGCTCGCCGGGCTCGACGTCCGCTAGCGCGCGCACCCGACCCTCCACCTTCGAGACGGCCTTCTGGGAGATCACCACGACCTCGTCCGCCGTGGGCTCGGAGGCCCCAGCGATCAGGCGGCCGAGGTCGTCGCCCTCGTGCAGCTCGGGCAGGCCGACCAGGGGCCTGATCCGCAGCTCACGGGCACTCCCCATCACCGGCGGCCACAAACCCCGCCGCCGAACAAACTAAGCGGCGGTCGGCTGCGTGCGGTCGCCGAGCTCCCAGAGCACCTTGGCGGTCCGCTGCGCCGGCTCCGGGTCGAGTAGCAGGCGGTCGCGCAGCAGCGACATGTCCTCGGGTGTATCGAGGTCCATGCCCATCGACTCGATCTCCTCCAGTGCGAAGCTGATCCCCGCGGCTCGCGCGCGGCTCACGTGCCGGGCGCAGCTATCCGGGCCGAAGGCAGGGAGGAAGACCTCCGGGGGCGCGAGCACGAGGGCGTTGGTGCCGGTGCCATGACGATCGGGGACGATCAGGACGGTCCGAGCGGAGCGTCCGATGTGCGCGTCGAGCTCCTCCGGGTCGAGCATCGGACAGTCGACGGGGAGCATCGCGACGCGGTCGGCGCCCTCGGCCATTGCGGCGCGCGCACCGGCGATTGCCGCCTCCGAGTGTCCCTCGTCGCGCTCCTGCATGAGGACCTTGTTGCCGAACCAGCGCGCCTGGCGCCCGACCGATGGGTCGGAGGTGACGACGAGGACGTCGTCCAGGCAGCGGCAGCGGCGCAGCTTCATGATCAGGTCGAGGAAGAGGGCTTCGGCCAGGCGATTGCGCTCCTCCAAGGACAGGGTGCCATCGAGCCGCCCATTGGCGACCGAAAGCCCCTTCACCGGAACGATCGCGGTCGTGTGCAAGTTGTCGGAATCCGCCCCCACGGACAGTCAGGCTACCGGGTGAGGCGCCGAACATACCCCAGTTTGCGGAGATCCAACCGTCCTATCTCAGTGTCGAGGCGAACTCGAGGGTTCGCTCGGCCAGGCTGCGCCGGCCGTCGCGGCCTTCCATCAGGGTCGGGCAGCTCATCACCCTGACCCCGTCGGGCGCGGGATCCGGATCCTCGGGGTCGCAGAGCATGCCGTCGATCAGCCCCTCGTACAGCGAGGCGGCGCCCGCAGCGGTCGATGGACGGTCCACGGCTCGCATGAAGAGGTCGGTTGGGCCCTTGACCACTCGGCCGGCCACGTATGGGCTGACCGCGACGACGGGTGCCGCGGAAGCCGCCAGTGCTTTGCGCAGGGCCGGCATGGAGACGATCGGCCCGATCGAGATCACCGGGTTCGAGGGCCCGATCACGATCGCCTCGGCCGCTGAGATCGCCGACAGCACCTCCGGCGTCGGCTTGGCTTCGGCGATGCCCTCGATCGCGATCTCCTCGACCTCAGCCTTGGCATGCTCGGCGACCAGGTACTGCTGCAGGCCTCGCCACCCCTCCGCGGTCCTGACTCGGGTGCGGACCGGCTCCTCGCACATCGGCAGCACGGCGGCCTCGACGCCGAGGGCTCGCGCGATCTGCGCCTGAGCAGCGGTCCGGGTGCCGCCCTCCGCCACGAACTGGCGGCGATAGAGACAGGTCGCGAGGTCGCGGTCGGAGAGGCGGAACCAGTCGGGCGTCCCCAGCTGGACCAGCCGGTCGAAGACGGTGAAGGAATCGCCCTTGATGCCCCAACCGCGCTCCTCGTCGATCTCCCCGCTCAGCCAGTAGGTGATCAGGTCCGGATCGGGGGAGACGTCGACTCCCGCGGTCTCGATGTCGTCGGCGGTGTTGGCGACGACCGACAGGCCATTGCCCAGCAGGTCCTGCATCCCGGCCGCGAGCTTGGCCCCGCCGGTACCGCCGGCGAGGATGACTGCTCGGCTCACTTCCAGTGACTCTGCTCCGGAAGACCGGTGATCCTGATCCCCGCACGCGACTTGTACCGGGCGTTGATGGCGATCAGAAGCGGGGTGAGCGTCTCGGCGATCCTCGCCATCTCGAGGGCGCCAGCGTTGACGGCGCGCAACCCGTCGATTCGCTCGATCAGCGCGGCGACCCGCGCCTTGTCAGCCTTCCGATCGCCGCAGATCAACACGTCCTCGTCGACGGAGTCCCCCTCGGCAAGTGCGGGCGCGCTCACGGTGTGAAGAGCCGAGATCACCGTGACGCCGTCGGGCACCATCTCCTCCGCCTGTTGCGCGGCCGAGCCCTGCCAGACGCCCACCGTCCGCGAGGCCTTGCCGCTGATCGAGGCAGCCGTGGGGACGGTGCAGTCGACCAGGATCTGCCCGGCCTCGAGTGCATCCTTGAGGTTGGTCAGGGTCTCGGATTGGGCCCTGAACGGCACGGTCAGGAAGACGATCGGACCCCGGCTTGCGGCCTCGGCGTTCTCGAGACCCTCCACCTCGGCTCCTTCGACGGCGGACCGGACGCGCTCCGCGGCCTCAGCGGCACGCTCCGCCTGGCGGGAGCCGATCACGATCCGCTCCCCCGCCTGCGCCCAGCGCACGGCGAGGCCGTAGCCGAGGGCGCCGGTTCCACCGATGATCGGGATTGGTTCTGCCACCGGCGAGCAAGCTACAGGGCGCCCCGAATAGGCTGCGGACAGGCATGCGGCTCGAAGGCAAGAAGGCCCTCGTCACCGGTGGCGCCAGCGGCATCGGCGCGGCGGTCGCGCGCCGCCTCGCCGCCGAGGGGGCCGAGGTGACCGTGGGGGACCTCAACCTGGAGGGGGCGACGGAGGTCGCGGGCGAGATCTCCGGATTCCCAATCGTGCTGGACGTCACCGACCTGGGCTCCGCTCAGGCAGCCGTCGAGAGTGCCGGCGCTCCGATCGACATCCTCGTCAACAACGCGGGAACCGATGAGTTCGGCTTCTTCACCCAGACCACGCCGGAGCAGTGGGAGAAGGTCATCGGTGTGAACCTCCGCGGAGTCCTCAACTGCACCTATGCGGCGCTGCCCGGCATGCAGGAGGCGGGCTATGGGCGGATCGTCAGCATCGCCTCGGAGGCCGGGCGCGTCGGATCGAAGGGCTCGGCCGTCTACTCGGCGGCCAAGGGCGGCGTGATCGCCTTCACCAAGGTGATGGCACGCGAGGGCGCCCGCTTCGGGATAACCGCGAACGCGATCGCGCCGGGGCCGATCGAGACCCCGCTGCTGATGCAGGCCAAGGAGTTCGGGGAGATCGGAGAGAAGATCATCGAGACGATGAAGTCGGGCACGCAGCTGAAGCGGCTCGGGCAGCCGGAGGAGGTCGCGGCGGCGGTCGCCTTCCTCTGTTCAGACGATTCGTCCTACGTGACGGGCGAGTGCATCGGCGTCTCCGGCGGGATGGGGATGGTCGGGTGATTCGCGTAGCCCCCGGAAGCGAAGCTGAGGAGGCGAAGCGTTGACGATGGATCCTGGGGTCGAGCGCACCGACGAGTTCGTGGTCGAGGGCCGGCTGATGACCGACGTCGGCGGCACGATCGGCGCCAGCGTTCTCTCGACGCCGGGGATGATCGGGATGATGGAGCGCACCGCCGCCGTTCTCTCGTTCGAGAACCTCGAGGACGGCAAGGCGACGGTGGGCTTCGAGGTGTGCATCAAGCACGTCTCGGCCGCGGCGGAGGGCCAGACCTGCACCGTCCATGCCAAGCTCCGCGAGGTGGTCGACGACCGCAAGCTTCGCTTCGACGTCGAGGTCAAGGAGGGCGAGCGCACGATCGGCGTGGGCACGCATGAGCGCCGAGTGATCGAGATCGGCTCGGTGACGGGGGACTGACGCACGGCCGGCGCCGGATTGCGGGATTTCACGGATTGAACCCCCCGTGCACAGGCCGATGAAAGGCCGATGAGTCCGGCCCGCTTGAGACTGCCGAGCCCGCAGGACATCCACGGCGATATGGGACTGATCGCTCGTGTGATCGGCGTGCTCTACGGCGCCGGGGCCGTGCTCGTGGCGCTCTCCATGCTCTTGTCTCATCCGGCTGACAGCGACGACGGGGCCATCATCGCGATCGCCGCAGCGGCCGCTCTGGTGGCGGCGCTGATGCTCGGCGCCGCCCGGCACCTGCCCTCCTGGCTGCTGCAGGTCGTGATCGGGCTCGGCTCGGCCCTGATCTCGCTCTGTGTGTACTTCGCAGGCCAGCCGGGCGCCTACTCCGCGATGTTCATCTGGGTGGTCCTGGTCTCGGCCTTCTTCTTCCCCGGCCGTCGCACCGTGATCCAGATGGCCTGGCTCCTCGCCGTCTATGCGGCGGTTCTCCACTCGATCCCCGCGTTCGGGTACTCGCCGCTCACCCGGCTCCTGCTGACCGCCATCGCCTTCGGCACCGCCGCGGCCGTCATCTCCTGGCTGAGCAACGCGACGAACCGCAGGGTCGAGCTCTCCGAGTCGCGCGCCCGCACCGATCCGCTCACCGGAATCGCCAACCGCCGCTGGCTGGATCAGGAGCTCGCCCGAGAAATGGCCTGGGCCAAGCGCCATGGAGCGCCGCTGTGCGCAGCGATCATCGATCTCGACGGCCTGAAGAGCTTCAACGACGAACATGGGCACCTGGCCGGTGACCGTCTGCTGGTGACGGCCGTGGTGGCGTGGCAGAACGTGATCCGTCCGAGTGACTTCCTCGCGCGGGTGGGCGGCGACGAGTTCATGCTGCTGATGCGCGACTGCACCGCCGAGCGCGGGATGGCCCTGCTGTCCCGGGTGCGAGCGGCGACTCCCGACGGATCGTCGTGTTCGACGGGCCTTGCAGTCTGGAACGAGATCGAGACCGCCCTCGAGCTGTTTGCGCGGGCGGACACCGCCCTCTACGCCGCCAAGCGCGGGGGCGGCGACCAGTCGGTTCATCTGCCCCGGGAGGAGAGCGCGGCTGCCTGAACGCTCCCGGCTGGATGGTTGATTCCACGACCACGGCCGCCGCCAGACAGACGGTGCCGTGGAATCAACCATCTAGGCTGGGGCGATGGCCGAGCAGCTTCCCGGAACGGTCCGCATCCGCGAGGTTGGGCCCCGCGACGGTTTCCAGAACGAGCCCGAGGTGATCCCGACCGAGGAGAAGATCCGCTTGATCGGGTTGCTCGCCGACACCGGCCTGAAGCGGATCGAGCTCACCTCGTTCGTCCGGCCCGACGTGATCCCGCAGCTCGCCGACGCCGGCGAGGTGATCACTCGCTTCGAGCCGCGCGAGGGCGTCGCCTACTCCGTGCTGATCCCGAACCGCAAGGGGCTCGAAAACGCGATCAGGTTCAGGGATCGCTTCCAGGAGGCCAACTTCTTCCTCTCGGCCTCGGAGACCCACAACCAGAAGAACGTCAACCGCTCGATCGCCGAGTCCCTGGCGGACCTGGAGGGCACCATCGCGGACGCCCGGGAGGCCGGCCTGCGCTGCGAGGGGGTGATCTCGACCAGCTTCGGCTGTCCCTACGAGGGCGAGGTCCCGCCGGAGCGCGTCTTCGAGATCGGGGAGCGGCTGGCGGGGTTCGGCTGCGAGGAGATCGCCTTCGGCGACACCACCGGGATGGCGAATCCGCGGCAGGTGGGGGAGTTCTTCGCGGCGGCCAAACTGCGGCTTGACGACGTCGAGCTCACGGCGCATTTCCACAACACTCGGGGCCAGGGGCTGGCGAACGTCCTGGCAGCGCTCGAGCAGGGGGTTGACTCCTTCGAGAGCTCCTTCGGAGAGCTGGGCGGTTGCCCGGTGCCACCGGGATCGACGGGGAACATCTCGACTGAGGACCTGGTCTCGATGCTGGAGGAGATGGGTGTCGGGACCGGAGTCGATCTGGCCAAGCTGATCGCCGCCTCGTCCGAGGTGCAGGGGGTACTCGGTCGCCCGCTCGGCGCCCACCTGCTCACGGCCGGGCCGGTGGACTGGCACCGATAGGGTTATGCGAGGGTGCTCCGCAGGCGAAGCCGAGGAGCAACCCGTTCAATGATGAAGAGCGATCCATTCCGCGCCGCCGCCGAGTCGAAGGACTTCTCCGCGATCGACGAGCTCTTCACCGAGGACGTCAGCTTCCGCAGCCCCGTGGTCTTCAAGCAGTACGAGGGACGCGACGCCGTCACGATGCTGCTCGGAGCGGTCAGCCAGGTCTTCGAGGACTTTCGCTACACCGACCAGGTCGAGACGGGCGGCACGGCGACGCTCATGTTCAGCGCGCGGGTCGGCGAGCGGGAGCTCGACGGAATCGACCTCCTGCACTTCGACGACGAGGGCAGAATCAACGACATGGCCGTCTACGTTCGCCCGATGAGCGGCGTGCACGCCCTCGCCGAGGCGATGCAGAAGAAGCTCGAGGAAGCCTCTACGGCCTAAACGGCGGCCACAAACGGCGCCGCCGGATTAACGGCAGCTGTCCCCTGCGCAGGTCTTGAGCTGCGCCAGGCGGGCTGCGAGCTGGTCTCGGATCCCGGTGTAGCTCGACGCACTCGGCCCGTGGAGCAGGTTGTTGAGCTCGTACGGGTCGTCGTCGAGGTTGTAGAGCTCCTCGCTCCCGCTGTTCCAGGCGTTGTAGGCCCAGGGACCCTCCCGCACGCCGAATTCGTCCAGATCGAAGCTCTCCTCGAGCAGGGCACGGTTCGCCCCCACGGAGGGGTCGCTTGCGAAGGGGAGGAGGGAGGTCCCGTCCATCACCCGCGCCGGCCGGGAATTGGTCAGGCCGACGATGGTCGGCGCAAGGTCGATGTTGGAGACCGGCTGATTTCGGGTGGCGTTCTGCGGGAACCCGGGCCCACGGATCACCAGCGGCACCCGCTCGCCCTCCTGATAGAGGTAGTCCTTGAACTCGATCCGGTGGGCCCCCATCTGCAGGCCGTTGTCGGAGGTGAAGATGAAGTAGGTCTTGCGCTTGTCCCTGTACTTGCGAATCAGCCCGACGATCCGCTTGACCTCGTCGTCGACGGAATAGAGGCTCTCGATGCGGCCGCGGTAGCGGCGGTCGATGTCCGCGAGCTCGGCGTCGGAGAGGCGGTGTATTGAGCGGACCTCGGGAGGCTTGTCGCTCACGTCCGGCTCGTCGAAGTTCGGGGTGCGCGGCGCCCCGATGTCGCCCACGGTGCCGAGGTACTGCGGCGCAGGCTCGGGGTCGCGGGTGGACCAGGGCGGCGTTCCCGCCTCGCCATGGGGGTTGTTCGGGTTGTAGTAGAGGAAGAACGGCTTCGGGCTCGGCGCCCACTGCTTGAGCAGCTGGTTGACCTTCCCGTCGAGCACGTAGTCGACGTAGTCGGTGGGCTTGCGGCCGTAGTGGCGGACCTTGCCGTTCTCGTTGAGCTTGATCTTGTACCGGTGCTGTTCGGTCCGGTCCGTCAGCGCGTACCACTGAGTCCACCCGGGCGGCACCTCGCGGGGGTTGATCACTCCATAGCCGTTCAGGTACTTGCCGACCATCGCGGTGCGGTACTTGGCCCGCCGCAGCCAGACGGCGAGCGTGTTGCTGTTGTCCAGGTCGCCGTAGCGCTGGTCGGTGAGGACGCCGTGATTGTGGGCGTACTGCCCGGTCAGGAATGTGGCCCGGGATGGGCAGCAGAGGGGGTAGGAGACGTAGCTGTTGGTGAAGGTGACGCCGTGGGCGGTGAGCAGTCTGAGCGTGTTCCGCATCACCGGCATGTTCGAGACGTTCATGTCGTCCGTGTCGATCACGATCACGTTCGGCCGCTTCTGCTTGGCGTTCTTGCGCTGCCGCTGGGCCAGGTGATCTCTCTTGGCCTGGCACGCCTTGCCGCACTTCGGCGAGGCGTGGGCCGTCGGCGCCGCCCAGGCGAGCGCGGCCACGCAGAGCGCGGCGAGCGAGATCCAGGCTCGCTGTGTTCTCCCGGTCGGCATTCTGATCTGAAACCCGCGACACCTCAGGTGGTTGCGCTGGGCCCGTATGCTCATCGCCTCCAGACTTCATTAGACGGTTGACGGGCCGCGCGGTTGCGCGCCCTCGAGAAAGGGAGCGAACAAATATGGCGATCAGCAAGGTCGGCGTCCTGGGCTGCGGGCTCATGGGCCACGGGATCTCACAGATCTGCGCCCAGCAGGGATGGGATGTCGTGGTGCGTGAGATCGATCAGGCGCCGCTCGACAAGGGCCTGGGCAAGGTCGAGAAGCAGCTCGCCCGTGCGGTCGAGAAGGGCAGGATGGAGCAGTCCGAGGCGGATGCCGTTCGAAGCCGGATCACGCCGACCCTCGAGTACTCGGATCTCGCCGACTGCGACCTCGTGATCGAGGCGATCACCGAGGACCTCGACCTCAAGCTCGAGATGTGGCGAGAGGTCGACGAGCTGGTCAAGGACGACGCCTATCTCGCCACCAACACCTCCTCGCTCCCGGTCGCCGCGCAGGCCGACGCAACGAAGCGGCCCGAGCGCATGATCGGCCTTCATTTCTTCAACCCGCCCCAGGTCATGCCGCTGCTCGAGGTCGTGCGCGCCGAGCGCTCCAGCGACGAGGCGGTGGCCCTGGGCTTCGAGGTCGGCGAGAAGCTCGGCAAGACCACGGTGGCCGCCGGCGACAATCGCGGCTTCATCGTCAACCGGCTGCTGGTCCCGTACATGCTCGACGCGATCCGTGCCCACGAGCAGGGCGTCGGCTCGATCGAGGACATCGACACCGGGATGATGGCCGGGGCCAGCCACCCGATGGGGCCGCTGACGCTCGCCGACTTCGTCGGTCTGGACACCCTGGCGTCGATCGCGGCGGTGATGGCCGACTCCTACGGCGAGGAGCGGTTCGCCGCCCCGGACACCCTGAAGAAAATGGTCGGTGCAGGGGAATTTGGACGCAAGTCCGGCAAGGGGTTCTACGATTACTCCGGCGATCAGCCCGTCCCGGTGGATGCCGGGGCCTAGGCCAGTCAAGGAGGGATCAGGACGCATGCCAGTCGACCAGACCAGTCTCGACCGCATCAGGAACGCAACCTTCCCGGCCGCGAAGCGTGGCTACGACAGGCATGAGGTCGAGAAGTTCCTGGCCCGTCTGGCGGATTGGCTCGAGACAGGGGCCGGCGACGAGTCGCGATCGGACACGGTGAAGCGCGAGCTGCAGCGCGTCGGTGAGAGGACCGGCGCGATCCTCGCTCAGGCCGAGGAGAGCGCCCAGCAGATCCGGGCGGAGGCCGAGGAGGAGGCCCGCGGGACGGTCAACACCGCGAACATGGAGGCTGCGGAGACTCGCACGGAGATCGACAACTACGCGAGCGAAACGCGGACGTCCGCCGACTCCTACGCTCAGCAGACCCGCCAGGAGGCTGAAGAGGTGCTGTCCAACGCCAAGGCGGAGGCCGACAGGCTGGCTCGCGAAGCCCTGGCGGCTGCCGAAGCCCAGGCGCGCCGGATAGTCGAGGACGGAACACGGCGTCGGGAGGACATCGAGGCCGTGATCGCCGATCTGGTCCGCCGCCGGGACGACGTCCTGACCGACACCCAGGAGCTCAGCGCGAAGCTGAACGGGGCCGTCTCCGAGCATCGGCCCGAGCCCGGAGCCGATGCGTTCGCCAGGCCGGACGAGCTCGATCCCCTTGCGCGTGACGGTGAGGCAGACGAGTCCGAGGATCAGGAACGGACCGAGACCCAGCCCGAGACCCAGACCCAGACCCAGACCGAGACTGAGACCGAGGCGGTCCGCGAGGCTGCGTCGTCCGATCACGAAGCGGACCTGAGAACCTGAGGCGGATGTGAGCGACGTCAGTTCGGCCCTCGACGCTGCGCTGGAGGGCGGCCCGGAGCGGCATCGCAAGAAGGTCGCGGAGCAGCAGAAGCTGCCGGTTCGCGAGCGGGTCGCGAGGCTGCTCGACCCGCATTCGCTCGCCGAGGAAGGACTGCTCGCCAACTGGGAGCAGGAAGGGCTTGGTGCCGACGGCGTGGTCACGGGAATGGGGACGGTCGGCGGACGGCCGATCGCGCTGATGGCCAACGATCCGGCGGTGAAGGCCGGTTCCTGGGGACCGAAGACCGTCGAGAAGATCCTTCGGATCCAGGAGCGAGCACTCGCCCATCAGGTCCCGATCGTGTACCTGGTGGATTCGGCGGGCGCGCGGATCACCGACCAGGTGCGGATGTTCCCGGGCCGCCGCGGGGCCGGCCACATCTTCCACACCCAGGTGCGGCTCTCCGGGCAGGTGCCGCAGATATGCCTTCTGTTCGGCCCGAGCGCCGCCGGCGGCGCCTACATACCTGCCTTCTGCGACGTCGTGATCATGCGAGACGGCAACGCCTCGATGTATCTCGGCTCGCCCCGCATGGCGGAGATGGTGATCGGCGAGAAGGTCACCCTCGAGGAGATGGGTGGCGCTCGGATGCACACCTCCGTCTCCGGATGCGGCCACTTCCTGGCCGCTTCGGACGAGGACGCGATCGACCTCGCGGGCCGGTACCTCTCCTACATGCCGGCGAACTGGCGCGAGGACCCGCCGGCTGCCGCCCCGGCCGACCCCGAGCGAACTCCGAGCGTCTCCGAGATCGTCCCCGCCAATGAGAAGGATCCCTTCGACGTCAAGGATCTGATCCGGGCGATCGTCGACGCCGGCTCATTCCTCGAGGTGCACGACCGCTGGGCGAAGGAGGTCGTCGTCGGCTACGCGAGGCTCGACGGCCGGGCGATCGGGATCGTCGCGAACCAGCCGAAGGTGAAGGGCGGCGTGCTCTTCGTCGACTCCGCCGACAAGGCGGCTCGGTTCATCATGACCTGCAACGCCTTCAACGTCCCGCTCCTCTTCCTCGCCGACGTGCCCGGCTTCATGATCGGGAAGGACGTCGAGCGCCAGGGGATCATTCGCCACGGGGCAAAGATGATCAGCGCGGTCTCCGAGGCGACCGTCCCCAAGCTCTCGGTGATCGTCCGCAAGGCCTATGGCGCCGGTCTCTACGCGATGGCGGGGCCGGCCTTCGAGCCGGACTCATGCCTGGCCTTCCCGCAGGCACAGATCGCCGTCATGGGCCCGGAAGCGGCCATCAATGCGGTGTTCTTCAACCAGATCCAGGAGATCGAGGATCCTGAGGAGCGGGAGCGCTTCGTCAATGAGAAGCGCGAGGAATACGCCGAGGACATAGACATTCTTCATCTCGCCTCCGAGCTCGTTGTCGATGCTGTGATCGACCCGGACCAGCTGCGGGCCGAGCTCGTGCGCCGCTTTGCGCTCGCCGCCGGCAAGGACCGCAGCTTCGCCGCCCGGCGCAATCCAGTGACGCCCGCCTAGCCCGACTGCATAGACTCTTCGTTTCCGGTAGGCCAGGCGTCAACAAGTGACTCGCTCTCGGTGTCCCAGAGCTTGAGCCGGAAGGTCTCGATGCTGCTGCGCAGCGTGACGACAGGGGTGCGGCGGAACATCGGGTGCGATTCGTGCGCCGCGCGCAGCCGATAGTTCGGGATCTTCGCGCTCAGATGGTGCACGTGGTGGAAGTTTGCGTTGCCGACGGCCCAGGCGAGCGGGCGCGCCAGCCGCAGGTACGAGCTGCCCTGCAGGGCCGCGAGCTCGAACTTCCAGGTTCCGGGGGCCTGGTAGTAGGTGTCCTCGTACTGGTGCTGGATGTAGAGCATCCAGGCGGCGATGGCACCGCCGGCGATGAGGGTGGTGCCCTGGATCAGCAGGAAGGTCTGCCAGCCCACGACGGCGCTCCAGCCGAGGACCCAGGCCACGAGCGCGAGGTTCGTCGCCACGACGCTCGCCAGGATCCGGCGGGTCATGCCCCGCTGCGGAAAGCGACGCTCGAACAGGAACACGAGGCTGGGCCCCACGAGCAGCATCAGCAGTGGGTTGCGGTAGAGGCGGTATCCCAGCCGCCGGGGCCGGGAGGCGCTCTCGTACTCGGCGACGGTCATCGTGTTGATCTCGCCCACGCCGCGGTGGTCCAGGTCGCCGGTGTGGGCGTGATGCACGCGGTGCTGCCGCTGCCACCACCGGTACGGGGTGAACAGCAGGAAGCCGAGCGCGTGGCCCCAGCGGCTGTTCGCCCGCCGGGAATCGAACATCGAGTTGTGCGTGAGGTCGTGGAAGAGCGAGTACATGCGGGTGAGGAAGATCGTGGCGACCAGCCCGAGGGCGATGGCGACCGGGGCGCTCGGCACGACCAGTGCGGCGAGGACCCAGACGCCCAGATACGGCAGGACGACGCTTGCGATCTGCCCGAGGCTGCGCCGCCGGTCCACCTCCAGATAGGGGGCGAGCTCCTGCCTCCAGCTCTCGCGGGATGGGATGTCGGCGGCGATCACGTCGCAACTCACTACGGCCGCGCAGCGAGACCGGATCAGCGGCGCTCAGAGGGTGGCTGCGAGCTCGGTGAAGTAGTCGAGCGAGGCCGGGTTGGCGAGAGAGTCACGGCTCGCGGCCCGCTCGGGCGGCTCGCCCATCAGGATCCTCTTGACCGGGACCTCCAGCACCTTGCCGCTCAGCGTGCGCGGCACCTCGGAGATCTGGAAGACCTCGTTCGGAACATGGCGGGGCGAGCACTGCTCTCGGATTCGCCTCTTGATCTCGCCCTTCAGCTCGTCTGTCAGCTCAGCTCCGTCGCGGAGCACCACGAAGAGCGGCATCCATCCCTCGGAGCCCGGCCTGGCGACGTCGACCACGAGCGAGTCCATCACGTCGGGCACGTCCGCCACGGCTCGATAGATCTCGCTGGTCCCCATTCGGATGCCGCCCCGGTTGATGGTCGAGTCCGAGCGCCCGTAGATGATCGCCGTGCCGCGGGAGGTGATCTCGATCCAATCGCCGTGGCGCCAGATCCCCGGGTACATCTCGAAGTAGCTGCCGCGGTAGCGGGAGCCGTCCTCGTCGCCCCAGAGGAAGACCGGCATCGACGGCATCGGCTCGGTGATGACCAGCTCCCCGACCTGATCGATGACCGAGTTGCCCTCCTCGTCGAAGGACTCGACCTTGGCGCCCAGCGCGCGCCCCTGGAGCTCGCCCTTGTAGACGGGCAGGATGGGCACGCCACAGACGAAGGCGGTGCAGAGGTCGGTGCCGCCGCTCGTCGAGAACAGCCAGGTGTCCTTCCCGACGTGCTCGTAGACCCAGTCGAATCCCTCGGGGGAGAGGGGGGAGCCGGTGGAGCCGACGGAGCGAAGCCGGGAGAGGTCGCGGCCCTTGCTCGGTTCGACTCCGTCATTCATGCAGGCCGCGATGTACGCGGCGCTGGTCCCGAAGCAGGTCATGCCGGTGCGCTCGGCCAGATCCCACAGCACCCCCATGTCGGGATGGCCGGGGTTGCCGTCGTAGAGGACGATCGAGGCGGGCGTGAGCAGCACGCCGATCAGGAAGTTCCACATCATCCAGCCGGTCGTGGTGAACCAGAAGAAGCGATCGCCGGTCTGGGCGTCGAGGTGGAGATAGCCTTTCTTGAGCTGCTCGAGCAGGATGCCGCCGTGCCCCTGGACGATCGCCTTGGGCAGGCCCGTGGTGCCCGAGGAGTAGAGGACCCAGAGGGGGTGATCGAAGGGGACGCGCTCGAAGGCCAGCTCGGCGCCGGAGCCGAGCTCCAGCAGCTGCCCCCACGTCATCGGCGTCGCAACCTTTGGGCGCTCCTCCAGCCGGGAGAGCTCGGGCGAGGCGCTCAGGTAGGGCACGACCACCACCCGCTGCAGGCTGGGAATCTGCGCGGCGACCTCCGCGACGACGTCGAGCCGGTCGAAGTCCTTGCCGCCGTAGCGGTATCCGTCGACGGTGAACATCACCTTCGGCTCGATCTGCGCGAAGCGATCGACGATGCTTCCCGGCCCGAAGTCGGGTGAGCAGCTCGACCAGACCGCGCCCAGGCTGGCGGCGGCGAGGAAGGCGATCAGCGCCTCGGGGCCATTCGGGAGGTAGGCGACGACTCGGTCGCCCTGGGACACGCCGAAGGCGCGCAGGCCCTCCCGCACGGCGCCGACCTGCTCTGAGAGCTCGCCCCAGCGCAGCTCGCTCAGCTCGCGCAGCTCCGACGCGTAGACCACGGCGACCTCGTGCTCGTCCTTGCCGCGGAAGATGTGCTCCGCGTAGTTGAGCCGGGCGCCCTCGAACCAGCGGGACCCGGGCATGACGCGCTCAGAGAGGACCTGCTCGTACGGCGGGTCCGAGATGACCTCGAAGTACTCCCAGAGGGTGCCCCAGAACTCCTCGATCTCGGTCACCGACCATCTCCAGAGTGCGTGATAGTCCTCGAAGTGGAGGTCGCGGTTCTCGGCGAGCCAGCGCAGGTAGCGGGTCAGCTGGGATCGCTCGACCATTTCGGGCGTGGGCGCCCAGAGGATCTCCGTCGCGTGCTCTCCTCCACGGACCGAACTCTTACACGCGCCCGGCGGTGGCGGCCGGCGGCTCGGTGGCATGACCGGCTGAGGCGCGGCGGCCGGCGTCCCGGTCGATCAGGCGAGCGAGGGCGACGACGAAGTCGGTCGCCTCGGTCAGGGCATTCGAGTCCACGCGCTCAGGCGTGTCCTCGTGCGTGTGGTACCAGGG
This sequence comes from uncultured Solirubrobacterales bacterium, assembly GCA_963747425.1. GTDB lineage: Bacteria > Actinomycetota > Thermoleophilia > Solirubrobacterales > 70-9 > DASUPK01. The sequence goes on along the minus strand of CAVVFJ010000016.1, from coordinate 13,776 downwards.
CGCCAGGTTGCCGTTCGGATCGGTGGTGCGGAGGGTGATCGCGCGCAGGCGCCGGACGCGCGCCGGCAGGGCGTCGTCGAGGAGGGGGTGGCGGATCGGCCGAGCGCCCCCTTCGACGGCGCCCGAGGCGGCGAGGGCCTCGCAGAGCTCGATCAGCTGGGCGTCGTGGGGAAGGCTGATCACCGGGCCCTGGCTGATCTCGTAGGCGACCTGGCCGGACGAGACCGAATCGACATTCACGAAGGTCGTCGCGGCGCGGTCGAACTCCTTGCGGCGGCCGCGGACGAAGGCCCTGCTGCCCTCGCAGAAGGACTCCTCGGAGCCGGCCAGCACCACCCAGACGTCGAGGTTGTCGGGCGGGTTGGCGGCCAGCTCGTCCGCCGCCGAGACGACCGCGGCCACGCCCGAGGCGTTGTCGTAGGCCCCCGGCACGATGTCGGAGAGGGCGATGTCGGCGAGCAGGAAGCCGGCGACGATCAGGACGATCGTGGGGATCGCCTGCAGTGCGCTGAGCCAGGTTGCGTCGAGGCCGGCCATGCGCGCGCCCAGGATCGGCAGCAGTGGAGCCAGGCCGAGCCAGAAGAAGAGGCGGAAGGGGCCGAGGCCGAGGCGGGTCCGCTCGGGCAGCTTCCGGATTCGATTCGAGGCTCTCGAGAAGATGTAGCCGGTTCGCGCGGCGTCGTAGTGGGCCACCAGGACGAGGCGGGCGGGGGCCTCGGGGCGGTCGCCGGGGGAGACGACGTTCTGGGAGACGCGGCGGAAGAGCAGCGAGCGCACCAGGTAGAGGCGCGTGTTGAGGTCGAGGTAGGTCGAGACGGCCGCGAGCAGGACGAGGGAGAAGCCGACGGCCGGCTGCACGGTCGCGATGATGCTGCCGGCGACGCCCATCGCGGCGTGGATCAGGTGGACGATCGCGTACTGGGGATGGGCGAAGAAGGGCTCGATCTGAGCGCGGCGGCCGCTGGCGCGAAGGCGACCGGCGAGCATGTTGGCGGCGCGCCGCTCGGAGTCGGTCCCGGGGCCCCGCCCCTCGAAGGAGCAGAGCTCGCGAATCAGCTCGGTTCGGCCCGCGGAGTCCACCGGCGGCGGATTATCGCGTTCAGCTCGGTTCCGGGGGCCGGGCTATCTTTGGTCCTCGCATAGGCCGGAGTGGAGGAACGGCAGACGCGCGGCACTCAAAATGCCGTGCCCGCAGGGCGTGTGGGTTCGAATCCCACCTCCGGCATCGGTCAAACGGAAAAGCGGCTGGGGAAGGGGGGCGAATCAGGGGTTGTGGTCCCTCTTGCCCGCTATGGCGAGCCAAGCGACCACAAAGCGCTCGGGCGCTCCGTTTGGACGCTCGCCAGAAGCCAGCATGGGGTTGTCACCCGCTCCCAGCTCGTCGAGCTCGGCCTGACCCGGAGCGGGATCTCCCACCGGCTTCGTGCCGGCCGCCTGCATCGCCTTCATTGCGGGGTTTTTGCTGTCGGCACTCCGGACGTGAGTCAGCTCGGCCTTTGGGCAGCGGCGGTGCTCGCCTGCGGACGGGACGCCCTGCTCAGCCATCAGAGTGCCGCGGAGCTGTGGGGCATCCGGCGGCCGCGAGGTGGCCAGATCGAGGTCTCGGTCCCGATCGAGCGAAAGCCGCGTACTCGGGATTTCCGCGTTCATCGCCGCCGTGTCCTTCGCGCGGAGGACTCGTGTCTGCGTCATCGGATCCCCTTGACCAGTGCGGTCCGGACGCTCGTGGACCTGGCGACCCGTCTCTCGCAGCGTGAGCTCGAAGCCGCGATCAACGAGGCCGACAAGCTGGATCTGGTTGGCCCGGAGTCGCTGCGCTCGGCCCTCGACGAGATGGCGGGTCAGCGCGGCGTCCCGGAAATACGTCGGCTTCTCGACCGCCGCACCTTCCGCCTCACCGACTCCGAGCTCGAGCGAAGATTCCTCGCCGCGGTCCGTTCAACACATCTTCCCCGGCCCGAGACGCGACAGTTCGTGAACGGCTTCCTGGTCGACTTCCTCTGGCGGGATCTCGGCCTCGTCGTCGAGACCGACGGCCTCCGATATCACCGCACCCCCTCGCAGCAGGCGCGGGATCGCCGGCGCGACCAGATCCACACGGCGACGGGGCTGACAACGCTCCGCTTCACTCATGCGCAGGTGCGATTCGAGACTGCCGAGGTGATCGAGATACTCGTCAACGTTGCCGCCCGGCTGGCCGCCGGCCGCCACGCCGCTTAGCCTTCAACGCATGTGCGGGCGGTACACGCTCACCGATCCCGATCCCCGGCTGTTGCGGTTTCGCTTCGGGCTGACGGAGTCGGTCGAGATCGATCAGAAGCCTCGCTACAACGTCGCGCCGACCGACCCGGTCCTCGCTGTCAGGCTCAATCGCGCCGGCGAGCGAGAGCCGGGGATCCTGCGCTGGGGGTTGATCCCGCACCACTCCGATCCCGACACGTTCGACCGGCTCCTGATCAACGCCCGCGCCGAGACCGTCGCCGGGGCGCCGGCGTTTCGCGACGCATTCCTGACCCACCGCTGCCTGATCGTGGCCGACGGCTTCTACGAATGGCGCGCCGAGGAGACGGGCAAGAAGCCGGTCTGGATCACCCGGCCCTCCCGCGAGCCCTTCGGGTTCGCAGGGCTCTGGGCGAGCGCTGAGCGGGCGGACGGCTCAGAGGTCCACTCCTGCGCGATCGTCACCTGCGAGCCGGGGGAGATCGTGGCGCCGATTCACGACCGCATGCCGGTCATCCTCGAGCAGAGCGGGGAGTCGGACTGGCTCGATCCGGGGACCGGTGCGGACCGGCTTCGAGAGCTGCTGGTGCCGACCGACGAGCTGGCCGTCACCGAGGTCTCGGACGCGGTCAACGACGTCCGCCAGGACGGGCCGGCGCTGATCGAGCCGCCGCTCAGGCTTTTCTAGGCCGGCGGGCGGCCGTGGTGCGGCGCTTGGCGCCGCCGCCGGTGCGCTTCGCCGTGGTCGGACGGCCGGCGCCACGCTGCTTGGTCGGTCCCCGCTTTGTCGGTTCGCGCCCCTTCGGGGGCTCCACGGGTGGGAGCTCGTCGCCGATAGGCCGTTCTTCCTCGACATGCCACTCCTGGTTGAAGGCGACCATCGCGACCGCGATCAGGATCACCTGCAGTGGAACCAGCACGAGACAGAGGAGCCCCAGGAGGTCATCCGGAAGAGCCGGGGCCGTCAGGCCGTCCTTCGACCGGTCGAACCAGGCCGGGGCCGCGATCCCGGCGAAGATCGCGAGGATGATCGCCAGCGCCGAGATCACCGGCAGCGCGCCTCGATTCCAGCGCGCCACGAGGAACGCGAAGAGGACGTAGAGCGCGACGTAAAGGAGGGCGAAGGGCTTCCCGCCCTCGAGACGGGTCCAACCGCCGATGGTGATCACGAGCGCGACTCCAGCCGAGATGAGCAGCAGGAACACGACAAGCGCCCGAGCGCTGTTCGCCTCGGGTTTCTCCCTGTTCGGTCGCCAGAGCTCGTATCCAGGGCGGATCGCTCCCGCTTCCATGGCGAGCAAGTCTATGGGCTCGACTGGATGTGCGCTACACCCAACCGTCCGGGCGACACGATGCGGGCGGAGGGACTCGAACCCCCACGCTCTCTCGAGCACTGGCACCTAAAGCCAGCGTGTCTTCCAAATTCCACCACGCCCGCGCCCTTCGATTCTAGTTTCGGGGTCACGTGTATTGCCAATGCGCCGGGTGGATGGCCTCTGGAAGAATGCCGCCGCATCCGGGTATCCGCCTGGGGAGCGTCGACTCGAAGGAGGTCGGGGATGACCTGGGAAATCTCAGCCGCCGCGAACGCGGTGATCGGCATCGCCTATCTGGCGATCGCGTACATCATCATCGGCGGGCTCGTTCGGACCAACCAGGTGACCACCAACAAGCTCGGCCTTGCCACCGGGCTGATCTTCCTGACCTGCGGCGTTCACCACGGCACCCATTCGTTCCACATGCTGATCCCGTTGTTCGGGATCCACGACCAGCAGGCGCTCGACCTGCGCGCCTCCTGGCACTGGCCGTCGGTCGCGTGGGACATCGTCGGTGCCGCCGTCGCGCTCTACTACCTCTCCCTGCGCGGCAGCTATGCCAGCGTCCTCCGGGGCGCGCAGCTGTTCGAGGACATGAAGGTGAGGGAGCGGCAGGCCCTCGAGATCAACGACAACATCGTGCAGGGACTCTCGGTGGCGAAGTACGCCCTCGACCAGGGGCATGACAAGCAGAGCAAGGCGGCGGTGGAGGAGACGCTGAAGAAGGCGAGGACGATCATCACCGAGCTGCTCGGGGAAGAGGGGAGCGAGGTCGCACTGGGCCCGGGCGAGCTGCGGCGGGCACGAGCGGCGACGGTGGCGGGGGGCGATGGCTCTTCCTGAGTTCCAGGGCCATGGGGAGTCCATGACCGAGAGCGCGCCGATTTCCGTGTTCCTGGTCGACGATGTCCCCGAGCTGCGCGAGCTGATCAAGTTCGGCATGCAGGAGGACCCCGGCTTCGAGGTCGTGGGGGAGGCGGGCGACGGCCGGACCGCGCTCGAGGGGATCGCTGAGACGCGGCCCGCGGCGGTGCTGCTCGACCTCTCGATGCCCGACATGGACGGGCTCGAGGCGATCCCGGAGATCCGCAAGGGCGATCCCGATGTCGCGATCATCGTGCTCTCAGGCTTCTCCGCCGACCGGATGGGCGGCCCGGCGCTGGAGCGAGGCGCGGACGGGTACGTGGAGAAGGGCACGCCGATCCAGGAGCTGCGCGACGCGACCCGGACGGCCGTGGCGCAACGGCGTGGGGATTAGAAAGCCCGCTACCGCGGGCCTGAGCGGGGCACCCAGGACTCGAACCTGGAATCGCCGACTTTGGAGGCCGGTGCCTTAGCCAATTTGGCCAGTGCCCCTCGCGGAGAATCGTAACCCGCGGGCCCTCGGCGGCTACGGCTTGGGCTTCTGCCCCGTGGTGCCCTGACCCTTCCTCTTCTTCCGCTGCCGCCGCAGAGCCTTCTTGGAAAGCGGAGCGGGGTCGGGCCCGAGCTCGATCCGGCAGGAGGGGCCGGCACAGCCCGAGAGCGGGACGAGCTGGGCGTAGAGCCACTTCCGGACGGGGCGGTAGCGAGGGTCGAGCGCGAGGGAGTTGAGCTGCGCCGGATCCCGCTTCATGTCGTAGAGCTCGGTCTGGCCGTTGGCGTAGACCGTGTACTCGTAGCGGTCGGTGCGTATCGAGCGGTAGGCCGGAGCGGTGTCGGTGTTCGTGGCCGACTTGATCGCATCCGGCTCCTGCTCGAGGTTGTCGACGCCCTTCCGGCCCGCGACGTGCACGCGCGCCTCGCGGGCTCGCGCGCTGCTCGACTGGGCCGATTCCGCCCCGGTTCCACCGGGGCCGGTGTCGCCCTCGAGCAGGATCGGGCGCGTCGAGCGCTGCCACGGATTCTCGGCGTAGGGGAGAAACGAGCGGCCGTCGAGCGAGTCCATCTGCGACCCCGATGCGATCTGGATGATCGTCTGCGGGATGTCGCCGTTCCAGACCAGCTCGTTGCTGACGCCTCCCGCCGGGATTCCCGGGCCGCGGATGATCAGCGGCACGCGCGACGCCGGGTCGTAGGGCAGGTACTTGCCGGTGACGATCCGGTGCTCGCCGCGGAAGAAGCCGTTGTCGGACGAGAAGATGATGTAGGTGTCGTCGAGGATGCCCTTGTTCTTCAGGGTCTGGACGAGCTCGCCGACGGCCTGGTCGACCGAAGTCAGCTGCTCCTCCTGGCGCCGGCGCTCGTTGTCGATCACCTTCGCCTGCTTCTTGGTGATCCGCTTCCTCGCCTGCTTGCGGAGCCACTTGGGCTTGTCGCTGATGTCCTTCTCGTTGAAGCCGGGCAGCTTGGGAAGCGGTGTCCCGGCGAAGCGGTTCGCGTCCCGGGGGGCCGGATCGAACGGGCCGTGCGGCGAGTTGAACCAGAGGTTGAGCCAGAAGGGCTGCCTCGAGACGCCGCTGTCCTTGACGAAGTCGACGGCCCGGTTCGTGAACACGTCGGTCTGGTAGTCGTCCGGCTGGTCGCCGTAGAAGGTGATGTGCGGCGTGGCGAGGGGCCCGGTCTTCTCGATCAGCTGGTAGTTGAAGTAGAGAGCGTCCTCGGAGACCTTTCCGTACCACTCGTCCCAGTCCTGCGGCACGGGCAGCCCGTTGTCGACGGTCCCGTAGCCGTTCAGGTACTTGCCGATGTGGACGTTGTAGTAGCCGTCGCCATGGAGCCAGACCGGCAGGTCATCCGACTCGTGCGACCTGAACTTCGGCCAGCCGCCGTTCGGCGGGAAGTTGCCGTGCACCCCGTGGTTGTGCATGTACTGCCCGCTCATCATCGTCGCCCGCGATGGGCAGCAGAGGGGGAACGAGATGTAGGCCTCGTTGAAGCTCGTCCCCTGTGCGGCGATCAGCGACTGCACGTTCGGCATGGCCGACAGCTCGCTGTACGTCATGTCGTCGGTGAGGATGAAGATCACGTTCTTCTGCGACGAGGCGCCGCTGGCCTCGCGAGTCGCCACCCCGGCGCCGACGATCGCGAGCAGCGCGACCGCCGCCGCGAGAATGGCCCAGGCGCGGGCGTGCGTCGGTCTTGGTCTGGAGATCGGCGGCATGCGCAGTGGAGCCGGAGGTACGGCGGGGGACCCTGCCCTTAGAACCGTCCCGCGGGCGGGGAGTTTCGCAAACCAGGCGGCGTTCGCCCGTTGGTGCCTCGCGGCCGAACCTATAATCGGCACCCGCGCGGGCGAGGTGTAATTGGTTGCATTGGAGCCTTCCAAGCTCCCGGAGCCGGTTCGAGTCCGGTCGCCCGCTTGGGTCTAGGATTGGCCCGACATCGGGGCGTGGCGCAGTCTGGTAGCGCATTCGGCTGGGGGCCGAAAGGTCGCTGGTTCAAATCCAGTCGCCCCGATCTAACGCAGGTAGGCACCGTAGGATTGCGGCCGTGCCGTTCACGCTCTTGTCCCCGCTAATCGGTATGTTTTCGCCGATGCATGACCACTGAGAGGCGGTCGTAGCGAACCAGACTGGGGTCGCCTCCGGGCACGTGACCCCAGTCGAATTTGGCCGGGTTCCGTCTGGGGTACCAATCTGTGGCTTAGGTCGATCGCTGGGGGCTTGAGCCGACGGCGAGTGCGCCACATCCCGCCACCGAGCCGCAGCGCCGCTTTGCACGGAGAGCGACACCCTTTGCCGGCTTCGAGAAGCTGCTCGAAGGTGCCCAGTTACTGATCAGGCGTCTCTTCCGAGCCCAAGGAGACCTTGGTCCTGGTGCTTCGTCGATGACCTTGCTTTGGTCATTCCGGCAGTGCGCGGCGAGAATTGCGGCCCCCCGTCGCCGCTGGGCGGCTGAGTCGATGCAGGTGCGGAACCTCGCACCCTGCGCCAGGAATCAGCCGGTTGGGCCGAAGCGCTCGGTGCGAACCTGATGCGGCTCGTAGCCGGCCGAGAGGAGCAGCTGCGAGGCCGCCTCGACGAAGCCGTTCGAGCCGCAGACGAAAGCGGTGCCGCGTCGATTCCGGCCTCAGCGATCAGCTCCGGATCGATTCTGCCGCGATGGCCGCTCCAGCCCTCCGGCGGCTTGCGGGTGAAGGTGAGCAACGCCTCGTCTCCCAGTTCGTCCGAGTAGATGACGTCATCGCGCGTTGCGGACCGAATAGACGAGGCGCATCGGCAGGTCGGGCATCGTCCGACGGCGGTGGCGGAGGATCGCCATCAGGGGCACGACCCCTGATCCGCCGCCGACCAGCAGCACGGGCTTCTCTCCGCGCCAGACGAAGTAGGAGGCGAACGGCCCGCGGACCTCGACCTGGTCGCCCTCGACGACCACGTCGTGGAAGTACGGCGAGACCTCGCCGTCCTCGAGCCGGTCGACCGTCAGCTCGATCTCGCCCTCGTCAAGGGGGGATGAGGCGATCGAATACGAGCGCTGGGCGCGATAGCCGTCTGGAGCGGTGAGGCGGACGTCGTAGTGCTGGCCCGGGAGGTGCGGCATCCACATCGGCAGCTCGATTCGGAACGACTTGACCCTCGGGGTCTCCTGCTTGATCGAGGTGACGGTGCCGATCTGCCAGCGGCCCGGGGCCCGCTGCTCGACCGGGGTCAGAGGCTCTGCCGTCAGTCGGTCCAATAGCGCTGCTCCTGCCAGGGATCGCCGCGGTTGTGGTAGCCGTTGCTCTCCCAGAAGCCGGGCTCGTCGTGGTCCATGACCCGGAGCCCCTCCACCCACTTCGCGCTCTTCCAGAAGTAGAGATGGGGGACGAGCAGCCTGGCGGGGCCCCCGTGCTCGCGCGGGAGCGGCTCACCCTCGTGCTCTGTGACGACCCACGCCTTGCCGTCGGTGAGGTCCTCGATCGGCAGGTTGGTCGTGTAGCCGCCGTACGAGTAGACCATCGAGTACGCGTCCAGCGGCTCGGCCTCGTCGAGCAGGACGTCCATCGACACCCCGCCGAAGCTGGTGCCGAGCTTCGACCACTTGGTAACGCAGTGGATGTCGCAGGGGATCGTCTCCCAGGGGAGCTTGTGGAACTCCTCCCAGCTCCACTCCTGCTCCTGACCGACCATGCCGTCGATCCGGAAGCTCCACTCGTCGGTGGAGATGTCGGGCGTAGGCCCGGCGGTCAGCACGGGAAGCCGGACTCCGCGTACTGGCCCGGGGGGAGCCGATCCGCGAGCTCCTCGGGAGTCCGGCGGCGACCGGTGAAGCCGCGTGAGACGAACCCGTTCAACGATCCCAGCTTATGTCACGGGATAGCCTCGCTCAATGGCGCGGAAGCTGATCGGGCTCGACGAGGCGCGGCGAATCGTCATCGAGAGCTGCGCGCCGCTTCCCGCCGAGCCGGTGCCGCTCGAGCCGGCCTGGGTCGGGCGTCTGGCCGAGCAGATCACGAGCGACGTCGCGATCCCGCCCTTCGACAACTCGGCGATGGACGGCTTCGCGCTTCGCGCCGAGGACACGGCCGCTGCGGTGCCGGACAAGCCGGTGCGCCTTCGGTCGCGGACGAGTCCCGGGCCGGTCGTCCAGCCGGCGAGCGCCGTCGGGCCCGGCGAGGCCTTCCGGATCGCCACCGGCGCGATGGTCCCGGAGGGCGCCGACGCGATCCTCCGGCAGGAGGACGCGAGCGAGCTGGACGGGGAATCGAGACGGAGCAGCGAGTCGAGACCGGCAGCCGACATCCGGCCGGTGGGCGAGGACGTCCGGCCGGGGCAGGCGTCCTGGAGGCCGGCACTGCGCTGGGGCCCGCCGAGCTCGGCGTCCTCGCATCGATCGGGCGGGACCCGATCCCGTGCCGCCGGCGGCCCCGCCTGACGCTGATCGGGACCGGCGATGAGCTCGTCGAGCCTTCGGAGGAGATCGCCCGGGCCAGATCCGCGATACCAACGGTGTCGCGCTCGACATCGCTCGCGGAGCTGGCCGGCGCCGAGGTCGCACGCCCGGCGCAGGATGGGGAGACGACCGGGAAGCGACCAGGGCCGGCCGTCGGCGAGGCGACTCGCGGGGATGTGACGGTGATCTGCGGCGGCGTCTCCGTGGGGCCAACACGATCACGTCCGGCCCGTCCTCGAGGAGCTCGGCACCGACCAGCTCTTCTGGGGGTGGCCCTCCGGCCCGGCCGCCCGACCTGGTTCGGGCTCAGCCACGGCGGTCCGCGCGACGGGGGCGGGTTGGTCTTCGGCCTCCCGGGCAACCCGGTGAGCGCCGTCGTCACCTTCCTGCTCTTCGTGCGACCCGCGCTCCGGTCGCTGGCCGGGCTCGATCCGTCCACGCCGCGCGACCACCGCGGTGCTCGACGAGGCCTACGAGAAGCGCCCCGGCCGCGCGCATGCGATCCGCGTCTCCCTCGGCTCGATGACGGATGGCGGCGCGACCGACGAGGACCCGAGCAGGCTTCTCACATCCTCACCTCCGATGCTCGGCTGCTGACGCGCTGGCGATGGTGCCGGCAGCGTCCGAGGGGGTTGGCCGCGGGCGACGTCCGTCGAGGTCGAGCTGATCTGACCAGGGGGGGGTCTACGATCCGGGTCATGCGATCTCGGTGAGACTGTTCGCGGTCCTGCGCGAGCGTGCGGGGCGCGGCGCGCTCGAGCTCGACCTCCCCGAGGGAGCCACCGTCGGCGACGCCATCGATCGCCTTCGCGAGGAGCCGGGCCTGGACGAGCCGCTGGAGCGCATCCGCGTGGCCGTCGCCGTCAATCGCGAGTACGCCTCGCCCGCCGAGCGACTCTCGGCGGGAGACGAGCTCGCCCTGGTCCCGCCGGTCAGCGGCGGCGCGGATGGGGTGCACGTCGCGATCCGCGAGAGCCCACTCTCGCTGGAGGAGATCGCCGGCCGAGTGGTCCGGCCCGGGCGGGGGCGGTCGTCACCTTTCAGGGTGTGACGCGAGAGATCGAGCGCCTGGACTACGAGGCCTATCGCGAGATGGCCGAGGAGCGGATCGCGGCGATCCTCACCGATTGCGTCAGCGAGCATGGGCTGGAGGCCGCCGCGGCCGAGCACCGGATCGGATCGGTGCCGCTGGGCGAGGCGAGCGTCGTCGTCTCGGTCTCGGCGGCCCATCGCGAGCAGGCGTTTGCCGGAGCGCGTGCGGCTATCGACCGCATCAAGGCCGAAGCTCCGATCTGGAAGCAGGAGGTCGAGGGCGATGAACGGCGCTGGGTGGAGGGCGCGCCGGCGCCGGAGGCGAGCCGGAAACCGGGAGGCGAGCGCGTGTGAGCGATGGAGGCTCAGCCACCTCCGACCGGACGGCAGCGCGAGGATGGTCGACGTGGGTGAGAAGCCCGAGAACGAGCGCATGGCCCGCGCCCGCGCGATCGTCCGCATGTCGAAGGAGACGGCGCGTGCCGTGGAGGAGGGCGACGGGCCGAAGGGAGATGTGGTCGGCCCCGCGCGGATCGCCGGGATCGCGGCGGCGAAGCGCACCGGCGACCTGATCCCGCTGGCCCACCCTCTGCCGCTCACCTTCGCCGACGTCGAGATCGAGGTGCTGCCGGACGAGGGCGCCGTCCGCATCGAGGCAGAGGCCCGCGTCGTCGGGCGCACCGGCGTGGAGATGGAGGCGATGACGGCGTGCTCGGTCGCCGCTCTGACGATCTACGACATGGTCAAGGGCCTGGAGCGCGGGGCGCGGATCGAGTCCGTCGAGCTGATCGAGAAGCGCGGCGGCCGGAGCGGGCACTGGACCAGCGAGGACCCATCGTGAAGGCGGCGGTCATCACCGTCTCGACCTCACGCGCTGAAGCCCCGGAGGATGACGAGAGCGGCCCGCGCCTCGAGGCATTCGCCGAGTCGCTCGGCGCCGAGGTCGTCGCTCGGGAGCTGGCCGGGGACCGGATCGAGGAGATCGCGGGGGCGCTGATCCGCTGCGCTGACGAGCTGGGCTGCGACCTGATCCTGACCAGCGGCGGCACGGGGTTCTCGCCGGACGATGTCACCCCGGAGGCGACGAAGAGCGCGATCGAACGGGAGGCGCCGGGGATCGCCGAGGCGCTCCGCGCGGAGAGCCGGGCCCACACCCCCAACTGGATGCTCTCGCGCGGGGTGGCCGGCATCCGTGGGCGTGCCTGATCGTCAACCTGCCTGGCAGCCCGGCCAGCATCGACCAGGCGGCCGACGTCCTGCGTGAGGCGCTGCCGCACGGTCTCGCCCTGCTGCGCGGAGAGCGTCCGGCGCACGAGCACCACTGAGGCCCTAAGCGCTGGCCGGCGTCCTCGCCGTGAGCAGCGTCCTCGCGGCCGCCCGGATCAGCACGAGGGCCACGCCCACGCCGAAGCCGATCGCCAGGTTGGCGCTGAGGAGGGTGACCACGCCGACGGTCGCGGCAATGACGCGACTGTCGACACGCTCGAGCCGCGCCGAGAGCAGTGCGTGCTGGATCGCGACGAACAGCAGCATCCCCGCCAGAGCACCCGGGAGCAGCAGCGTCAGCAGGGCGGGGAGGGAGCCACCGAGAAGGACGGCGAGGCTGAGGTAGAGACAGCCGGTGAAGAGCGTCGCCGTCGCCGACCTCGCTCCCAGCCGGTAGTGCGCGGTCACCCCACCGGCCCCGTGGCACACGGGTAGTCCGGCGGTGAGGCCGGCAAGCGTGTTCCACAGCGAGATCGATCCCGCCAGCCGGCCGGGCCGGACGCGCGCGGCGCGATCGCCGAAGTAGTCCCGCTCGGCGTCGGCGGTCGCCACCACTGAGTTGCCGAAGGTCAGCGGGATCTGCGCCAGGACCAGCGACCCGAGCGCGGTGGCGAAGGCCGCGCCGTCCGGGATCCCGATGCCGAGGTCACCGGGGCCGACATGGACGCCGGAGGGCAGCCCCGAGACCGCGACGCCCGCGACCAGCCCGCCGCCGAGGACCAGCAGGCCTCCCGGGACTCGCAGGTCGCGCCGCGTGAAGAGCAGCACGGCGCAACAGGCGACCGCGACCGCCAGGCCAACTGTCGCGTCGACGTGCGGGAGTCCCTTCCAGTTGCCCTTCTGGGCGAGCTCGATTGCGGCCTTGGTGAGCAGGAGCGCCACGCTCGCCTGAATGCCTCGAATGAGGACGAGCGGAAAGCGCTTCGCAAGCCAGTCGGCGGAGCCGGTGACCGCCAGCAGCGCCATCGCCGCCGCCATCAGCAGCGCGCCGGCGGCCAGGGTCTCGGCGCTCAGGCCCAGCGCGATCGCCGCGGCGGCGAACGCCTTCAGCGGCTGGACGGGGACCGGAACCCGGAAATAGAGGGCGGTTCCGATGTAGGCGAGGCCGGCGACTCCAAAGACCGCCGCGGCATCCAGGCCGTTGAGGGTGATCATCGCGACCGCGATCGGTATGAAGAGCCCGGTGTCCCCGAGGCCGCCCGCGATCTCATGGCGATCGAGCCGGCCCACTCAGCCCCCGATCGCGCTCATCGTCCGCTCGGGCTGGACGAAGCCCGGCTCGTTGACTCGGTGCTTGAGCTCCTTGCGCCAGACCGCGTCGCGAATCAGGCGCTCCAGCTCGCCGTCCGAGGCCCCATCCCGGAGCGGTGCCCGCAGGTCGGTCTCGTGGATCGAGAAGAGGCAGGTCCGGAGCTGGCCGTCGGCGGTCAGGCGGATCCGGTTGCAGTCCGCGCAGAAGGGCTCGGAGACGGGGTTGATGAACCCGATCTCGCCCGGGCCGTCGGCGAAGCGGAAGCGCCGGAGGTCGAGCGGCGTCGAGGCCCTCGACGGGTTCGAGGGCGGGCCTTGATCTCTCGGCGATCTCCTCGCCGGTCAGGACCCGTCCGCGGCCAGTCGTGGTCTGCGTCCAGGGGCATGAACTCGATGAACCTCACACGTAGGCCTCTCTCGAGCGCAGCTCGCGAACGAGGATCTCCCGCTCGGTGAAGCCCCGGATTCCGAGCGCGTTCACCTTGATCGGGCGGATCGTCGGTTCGCTGGAGATGGCCTCGAGGCCGCGCAGGACCGGGGCAGGGAGTCGCGTCGCGTGATCTGGAAGAAGCGATCGCGTTGCAGCGAGTCGATCGAGACGTTCACCCGCTGGATGCCCGCGTCCGCCAGCGCCCCGGCGTCGCGCTCGAGCAGGTAGCCGTTGGTGGTCAGCGAGAGATCCAGAATCCCATCGATCGGGGCCAGCATCGAGACGAGCCGCGGGAAGTCGCGCCGGACCAGCGGCTCGCCGCCGGTCAGGCGGACGTCCTCGATCCCCATTCCCCACGAGCAGCGCCACGAGCCTCCTGATCTCCTCGAAGCTGAGAAGCTCCGCGCGCTCGAGCCAGGACATTCCCTCCGCCGGCATGCAGTACTGGCAGCGGAAGTTGCAGCGGTC
>CAVVFJ010000015.1:0-92160 GCA_963747425.1 uncultured Solirubrobacterales bacterium | reverse complement strand
AGGCTGATCGACGTCAGACACCTCGGCCGCGAGCGAGTGATCGGCTGCTGGGAGCTCGACGGAGTCCTGATCGACCCGGGGCCCACCAGCTCGATGGACAACCTGATCGAGGCGCTCGGCGGCGAGGAGCCTCGCGCCCTGCTGCTCACGCACATCCACCTCGACCACGCCGGCGCGTCCGGGTCGCTGGTGCGCCGCTGGCCGGAGCTGCCGGTCTACGTCCACGAGCGAGGAGCCCGTCACCTGGCGGACCCGGCGAAGCTGCTGGCCAGCGCCGAGCGCCTCTACGGCGACCAGATGGAGCGGCTCTGGGGCGAGGTCGCGCCCGTGCCCGAGCGGAACCTGCACGAATTGACCGGCGGGGAGGAGGTGCTCGGCTTCCGGGTCGCCTACACGCCCGGCCACGCCTCCCATCACGTCAGCTACCTGCACCCTCCCAGCGGGCGCGCCTTCGTCGGCGACACGGCGGCGGTTCGGATACCCCCGAGCGACTTCGTGATGCCGCCGACCCCTCCGCCGGACATCGACCTCGAGCTCTGGGAGGACTCGATCGAGCGGATCCTGGACTGGGAGCCGGCCAGCCTGGGCCTGACCCATTTCGGTGAGGTCGATCGACCGGAGGCACACCTCGAATTGGTGCGCCAGCGGTTGCGCGAGCAAGGAAAGCTGGCTCGCGAGTTGTCCTCCGAGGAGTTCGAACGCCGGATTCGGGAGCGCGTTCGCGAGCATGCCGACGCCGAAACCGCGGAGGCCCTGCTCCAGGCAGTGCCACCCGAGCAGCAGTGGCACGGCCTCAACCGCTACTTGCGGAAAAGTGCGGATGCGACGGGGCACTGATTAGCCGATGCTGAGCCACAGTGTCGGCACTGCGCTCATATTTCGCACGACGGCCGGATCCCTACGCGGGCGGCGACATCGACAATGCCCAGAGGATCGGCTCCGTTCTCTTCGGCCTCCAGGTCGTGCTGGTTGCGGCCCTCTGGCCCCTCAGCCCGCCCACGCACGCGATCGGAGGAGCGGGGTGGATCGTCGGCGTGGCGGTGGTCGCCGGCGGCGCTGCCGTCACCTACGGGATGCACCGGCGCCGGTTCGCCAGCTGGAATGCGCTGCTTCTCGTGTCCTACGGCGCCGTCGCCACGCTCGAGGTAATGCAGTGGCTCGGAGGTGGGGTCCAGGCGCCATACGAGCGGGTCATCCTCCTGCCCGTCTTCTTCGTCGCCGCGATCCAGCCGCCGCGAAAGATCGCGGGGTTCCTCGGCTTCGTCGCTCTCGCCCTGGTCGTCCCGTTCATCTACGACGGATGGGACTCCCAGGCGGCGGGCGCCTCGGCAGCCAGCATCGTGATCCTGGCCGGACTTTCGCTCGGCGTGAACGTGCCGATGAGCGCGATTCGGGCCCAGCGCCTGGCCCACGCCAAGGATGAGGCCGACGCGCGAGAGGAGGCGCGCGTCGACGCCCTGACCGGGCTCCACAATCGCCGCGCCTTCGATGAGGCCCTGAGCGACGAGGTGAAGCTCGCCAGCCGGATCGGGATCCCTCTGACCGTGGCGATGATCGACATCGTGAACTTCAAGGAGATCAACGACAAATGGAGTCCCGCGGAGGGAGACCGGTGCCTCCGGCAGGTGGCCGAGGCGCTCGATTCCGCCCTGCGGGACCCGGATCAGGTCTTTCGCTGGGGCGGGGACGAGTTCGTCCTTATCCTCACTGGGACCGCAGCCGAGGACACGGGAACGCTTTCCGACCGGCTGTCATTGATTGTTTCCTCGGCATGCATACGACCAGACGACGAGCCGATCCGCATTCGCTTCGCCGTGGCCCAGCTGGAGCAGGACGGAACCGGCCCCGAGGCGGTGGAAATGGCCGGCCTGGCGATGACCGCGGCCAAAATGGACCGCAGCGCCTAGTTGTCCATTGCGCGCGGCATCGGCCTCAAATAGCCTGTTCTGCCCGCAACACTGACGTTTTGCGATCCGGGCCTTCAGGGGGAAGTCCATCATGAATTGGCGCCCAGCCCTCGGCTACCTTGCCAGCGACCCGGAGCCCTCCGCGGGCGAGGATGTCGGCAATGCGCAGCGCATCGGCACGCTCGTCTGGGGGCTGCTGGTCGCGCTCGTTCTCGTCCTGCTGTCGTTGAATCCGCCCACCGAGGGCGGGATCGCGGGCTGGGTGCTGGCCGGCGCCCTGGTCGTTGCCGGGATTGCAGCGGTCTTCCTGTTTGGCGCTCGTCGGGTCGCAAGCTCGAGCGGGTTGCTTCTCGTCTCGTACCTGACCGCGTCGGGCCTGGGCGTGATGCAGTGGCTGTGCGGCGGCGTCGGCGCGCCGTATCGCGGGCTTCTGCTGCTGCCTCTGCTCTTCATCTCCGTGACGCAGCCGCCGCGAAGGCTCGTCGCGTTCATGGGGTTCACCCTGCTGGTGCTCGCGTCCCCGTTGGTCTACGACTCCTGGGATCTGACGAGAGCCGAATCGTCAGTCGCGACGTTCGTGATCTGGTGCGCCCTGGCTGCCGGGGCGAACGTGTTGATGCGCGGAGTCAGGGCACAGCAGCGTGCGCTGCAGACCGAGCGGGAGACCGCGCGACGGGAAGCTCGATCGGACAGCCTCACGGGCCTGTACAACCGGCGCGCCTTCGACGAGCTTCTGGCCGTCGAGGTCAAACGAGCCGACCGACTGGGGACCCCGCTCTCCGTCGCAATGGTCGACGTGGAGAACTTCAAGGAGGTCAACGATCGGTGGGGCTACGCGGACGGCGACCGGTGTCTGCGGGAGGTCGCAACGACCTTGATGACGACCCTCCGCGAGCCTGACCTCTGCTTCCGCTGGGGCGGGGACGAGTTCGCTCTGATCCTCACCGGAACGCGAGCGGACGACACCGACCCGCTCGCCGAACGCCTGCGCGGCGCGATCGCGTCGAGTTGCCGGCGCCCGGACGGGAGCCCGATACAGATCCGCTTCGCCGCGGCGGAGCTCAGCGACCAGATGACGCCGGAGGAGCTCGTCGAGATGGCCGGTCTGGCCCTGGCGGCTGGAGCGGGGAGGGCGGCGACGACGAGGAGATTTGCCCCCGCCCAGATCGAGAGGCCGCGGGCCGGCGCCGCGGTCGCCGCGAGGCCGGCCGGCCACGCCACGGCTGAGCCGCCTGCCGTGCCGCCGCCGCTCCGCAATCGCACCACGGTCTGGTCGCCGATGGTGATCGGTGTCCTGCTCGTCGCGGCGGTGGCGGCGGCCATCCTGACCGTCAGCGGCGGAGGCGACAACAAGAACGGGACAGGCAGCGTCACGGTAACCACCCCCGTCGTTGTCACCCCAACCGTGCCGGCGCCAGCGCCGCCAGCGGCCCGGCCCAAACGGAGGGTGAAGCATTGCGACCCGATCTTCGGGAACGGCACGCCGTACCCGGTGGTCTCCTCGGCGCTCCCGGGCGGTCCGCGCCCGGCGGACTGCGATGAGGCACACGCGCTTGTGCTGGCCGTGCTCAACAATGGGGCGACCAGGGTGGGTGTTTGGCGTTGCGTAAGCCGGCTGAAGATCGGGACGCTCGCTGTGTGCAGGTCCGGCCGCCGGGTTGTCTTTGCTCGGGTGTAGATGACCGATCCCCAATCCACGCACGCCCGGCTAATCCGCCCGGCACTGCGCATCTCCTCGTCCTCGGGCTCGCCTTTGGCACCACCAAAGGCTTCGCCCTGCGTCCTTGAGCTGCTTGGCCGGGCGAATCCCCGGGCGCACGTCGATTAGGAATCGATCATCTAGCTGAGCGGCGTCAGACGATGAACGCGACGTCGTCCACGTAGCAGTACGACCAGTCCTCGCCCGGCTCCAGCGAGCTGACGATCGGATGGCCGCTCGCCTCGACGTGAGCGCTGGCATGCCGGTTCGGGGAGGAATCGCAGCAGGCGACGTGCCCGCAGCTGCGGCAAACCCGGAGGTGCACCCACGTACCGCCGATCTTCAGACAGTCCTCGCAGCCGGGGAATTCCTCCGGCTTCTCCACGGTGATCTGGTCCAGGTGGGTGCACTCGGCCACTCGCCGAGATTACACACGGCCCGGTATGGGCTAGGCGAGCTCGGGAGCGGTCGTCAGCTCCCCGGGAGCGAAGTGCGGGGCGTGGATCGCGATCGTCCTGTTGCGCCCGTTTCGCTTCGCCTCATACAGGGCCCGATCGGCGCGAGCCACAAGCTCGGCACCTGTCTCCACCCCGTCCCACTGCGCGATGCCCGCCGAGACCGTCTCGCCGTCAGGCACGCACGCGCGGAGGGTCTCGATCAGCTCCTGTGCTTGCGTGGCATCGGTCGCCGTCAGCAGGACGGCGAACTCCTCGCCGCCGTAGCGGGCGATCAGGTCGGCTGACCTCAGCCGGGCCTTCCACATCGCCGCGGCCTCGCGCAGGTGCGAATCCCCCGCCGGGTGCCCGTTCAGGTCGTTGAACTCCTTGAAGTGGTCGAGGTCGAGCAGCGCGGTGCAGACGGGTGAGCCGCTGCGATTGGCGCGCACGAGCTCCCCTTCCAGCGCCTCGTCCCAGGCGCGGCGGTTGGGCAGCCCGGTGAGGGCATCGGTGCGGGCCATGGTGCCGAGCTGCGTCTGGAGAGTCTCCCGCTGTAGGACGAGCTCGTTGACCGAGAAGCCGGTGATCCCCGCGACCCCCATCCAGAAGGCGGCCGCAAGCGGCTCGAGCGCCGGGTATCCGTCGAATGCGGGAGACGGAATGGCGAGGGTGATGCCGAGCCCGAGGACCGCGAGCAGCAGCTGCCCGCGGGTGCCGTAGAACGCGAACCAGATCACCGGGAGCAGCACGACCGGCGTGTACGCGGCGGTCACGCTCTCGTGTGAGCCGTGGACGAGCGCGACCATGGCGTATGGCAGCAGCGCCGGGATCGCCTGCGTCCAAGTCGGCATCCGTTCCCAGGGCACGAGCAGGACGGATCCAACGATCACGGGAACCAGGGCGAGCGCGATGAGATCGCCTGTGCTCGGCCAGTCGGGCAGCAGCGGCAGGAAGACGCAGGCGAGCAGGCCGGCGGTCAGCCACGGCAGGACGCGCAAGAAGACCCCCTCCCCCTCGAGAGGCCGGCCGCGGGTCACGTTCAGTCCCGCATCACTCAGAGCCTGCCGGGCGCTCCGGCCTTTGCTGCGTAACACGTGCGGCGAAGCTACCCCGTTTTAGGGTTCCCGGACAAGGCTCTTTCTGGGTATTCGGGCCTAGTCGGTGACGTCGCGAGCCCGCATGACCACGGCCCCGAGTACGGCGAACAGGGCCGCCCAACCGAGGAGCAGGAGGCCTCCGGGAACCTGTCCCAGTGGATCATTGAGGTCGTTTTCCGCGCCGGTGCCGGTGAGCTCGGACAGGGCAGATCCGAGCACGTATTGCTCGCTCGAGGAGACCAGGAATGTGAGCAACGGCTCGACGACGAAGAGATAGACGAGGATTCCCACGATCGCGGGTGTCTGCGCGCGGACGAGGGCGCCGATCCCAACCCCGACCGCCGCCATCAGCGCCCCCGCGGCGATCGTCCCGGCGATTAGCTTCACGACGTCGGTGCCGTCGAGTCCGAGGGAGTATCCCCGGCTGGGAAGGATCGCCGCACCGATGAGCAGGGCGACGCCGCTGGTGATCAGACCGATCAGCGCTCCCGCGGCGATGACGGCGACCAGCTTGGCCGCGATCAGCCGGATGCGATTTGGCTCCACGAGCAGCGTCGACGCGATGCTGCCGTTCCGGAACTCCGTCGTGATCGAGAGAACTCCGAGCATCAGCGTGAACAGTGCGACGGCCGAGGCATTCGAGATCAGATCTACGCCCGGCGACGGATCGCCGGCTGAGTACTTCGCGAAGAGGGTGGTGGCGAGGCTGAGGAGGGAGATGAGGCCGACGCCGACTGAGGTCAACACGACGAAACTGCGCGCCGTCCGCAGCTTGAGCACCTCGCTCTTGATCAAGGAGGTCATTCGGATCCCTCCCCCGGTTCGCCCGCGGTCAGCTCCAGGAAGACATCCTCGAGGGACTGCGCGATGGGCGAGAGCTCGGAGATCACCAGCCCGCCCTCGGCGACGAGACGGCCGATCTCCTCGCCGCTCTTGCCGTTCACGATCAGGGAGCCGCCGTCCGACGGCTCGACCGTCGCTCCGGCGGAGCGCAGGCGATCCCCGAGCGCGGATGCGTCCGGGCCCGCGATCCGCATCCCGGTGGCCGCGCCGGCGGTCAGCTCGGAGATCGGGGCCTGGATGACGCTGTGGCCGTGGTTGATCACCACGGCGTCGTCGGCGATCAGGGCGACCTCGGAGAGAACGTGGCTGGAGATCAGGATCGCGCGGCCCTGATCCGCCAGCGAGCGGAGCAGATCGCGGAGCCACCGGATCCCCGCCGGATCGAGGCCGTTCGCCGGCTCGTCGAGAACCAGGATCCGCGGGTCCCCGAGCAGCGCCGCCGCGAGCCCGATCCGCTGCTTCATCCCGAGCGAATAGCCGCCCACGCGGCGATGCGCGGCTCCCTTCATGTCAACCATTTCGAGAACCTCCTCGACGCGCGCGCGAGGCACCTCGGCGGCGAGAGCGAGCGCACGCAGGTGGTTGCGGCCCGACCTGCCGGGATGCGCGGCGCCAACCTCGAGGACCGCGCCCACGGTACTCGCCGGATCGCCGCACTCAAGGAAGGGAGCGCCCTCGATCAGGGTGTGACCCGCGGACGGTTCGATCAGGCCGAGCAGGGCTCGCAGCGTCGTCGACTTCCCCGCTCCGTTGGGCCCGAGGAACCCGACGATCCGCCCGTCGCCGACGTGGAAGCTCAGCCCCTCCACCGCCAGGGTCGGCCGGAACCGGCCGAACCTCTTGGTCAGGTCATGGATCTCGATCGGCTGGGACAGGCGCGGCACGCTAGTAGCCTCGGGTTCGTGGCGCACTCCAGGACGCTCCTGATCATCGACATCCAGCGCGACTACTTCCCGGGCGGCGCCTACCCGCTGGTCGAGCCGGAGGCCGCGGCCGCCGCCGCGCGCCGGGTCCTGGACTCGTTTCGCGACCGAGGAGACCAGGTCATCCACATGAAGCACGTCTGGGATGCGCCGGACGCGGAGTTCATGCGGCCCGGGACTGAGGGAGTCGAGATCCACCCGGATGTGGAGCCCGCCGACGGGGAGCTCGTCCTCGAGAAGGCGAGCCCGAACTCCTTCGTGGACACCGAACTCGAGGCCGAGCTCCGGAAGCGTGGGTCGGACGATCTCGTGGTCGCCGGGATGATGAGCTCGATGTGCGTCGACGCGACGGTTCGCGCGGCAGCGGACCTTGGTTTCTCACCGACGGTTGTGCACGACGCGTGCGCGGCCCCCGATCTCGACTTCAACGGTGTCGAGGTCCCGGGGGCCGCAGTCCACGCGGCGTTCATGGCGGCGCTCGCCGACAGCTATGCCGAGGTGATGAGCGCCACCGAGTTGCTTGCGGACAGCTAGTAGCTGTAGCCGCCCGACGATCCGCCGGACGAGCTCGAGCTGGTGCTCGGTGCGGCTGCGCCGGTCGAGCCGGAGCTCCCCGCGGAACCGCCGGTCATGAGCGCGGTCCACCTGAATGACGTGCCGCCGAAGCTGTCCGTGACCCCGTTGCCGGTCGCCTGACCCGGGCTGTCCTGAACGAACGTGTAGACGGGCATGCCGTTGTAGGTCACCTGCCCGTTGGAGACGCCGAGCTTCGCCTGCACGGAGGAGTCGGAGGACGTCGGCTGCCCGCTCGCGGTCAGGGGCGGCCAGATGCTCTGGCACGCGCTGGTGCAGGCCATCTTCGAGGCGGTGTCCTGGTTGTTCGTGTAGAGCACGTCGCCCTTGGAATCGACCAGTACGGTGCCGACGCCGCTCACCGACTTCGTCGAAACGGTGTCCGAGCTGGCGCTCGTCTGCACCGGAGTGGAACTTGCTGCGTTCGAAGAACTGCTGTCGCTGTTGCTGCTGCCGCCGCACGCCGCCAAGCCGATCGCGACGACGGGCACGGCGATCAAAGTGAGAAACGAACCACGCCTGAAACTCATTTGCTGCCTTCCTTCGGTCGTCCCCAATGCCCCTTCCAGGGCGGTACTACGCGAGGGGACTACCGAAGGATTGGTGGATCTCTAGCCGCAGCCGGTGTTGTTGCCGCAGCTCGAGCACGTGTAGCACGAGCCCGTGCGCTGCATCATGCCTCCGCACTGGTCGCAGGCCGGGCCCAGCTCCAGGTCGGCTCCCATCTTCGCCGGGACGACCGGCGGGGTGTCGGTCAGCGCAGCCGTGGCCGGCTTGGACTCCGACTTCGCCTCGGTCTGCTGCTCGGCGGAGCCGTTTCCGTTCCCATTGCCCTCGCCGTTCGAGTGCCCGTTCGTGTCGCCGTTGCCCGCGGTGTCTTCGATCGGGAAGGCCTGCTGGGCGTCCTTCCGGACGCGCACCTCGTCGGTCATGATCCCGAGCGTCTCCAGATAGTCGACGTCGTCGATGAACCGGCTCGCGAGCCAGCGCATGATGTAGTCGGGCATCGACTTGGCGAACGGGATCTCCGGGTTGCGCGTGATCCCCTCCGGCTCGAACCGCATGTAGCTGAACTTCTTCACGTAGTCCTCGAGCGGCACGCCGTATTGGAGGCCCATCGAGATCGCCGTGGCGAAGGCGTTCATCATGCCCTTGATCGTCGAGCCCTCCTTGCCGATGTCAGTGAGGAAGATCTCGCCGACGGAACCGTCGGGGTACTTGCCGGCGGTGATGTAGCCCTCGTGCATGCCGATCGAGAACTTGTGGGTGATCGACTCCCGTTCCCGCGGCATCTTGTGACGATGCGGCGTGGCAGTCGCCTCCTCGGCCGGCTCGGAGCGCTTCTCGCCGGCGTCCGTCTTCAGCGCCTGGGCGGTCTTGGAGCCGTCGCGGTAGATCGCCAGCGCCTTGAGGCCCTTGCGCCAGCCGTCGGTGTAGGCCTCGGCGATATCTTCGATGGAGGCGGTCTCCGGCAGGTTGACCGTCTTCGAGATCGCTCCCGAGAGGAACGGCTGGGCCGCGGCCATCATGTCGATGTGGCCGGTGTGCGAGATGGATCGCTCGCCGACCGCCACGTCGAAGACCTCGAGATGCTCGTCCTTCAGGCCGGGCGCCCCGATGATCGTGTTGTGCTCGTTGATGTGAGCGTCGATCTGCTCGATCTCGGAGTCCGAGTAGCCGAGCGTCTCCAGCGCCAGGTTGACCGAGCCGTTGACGATCTTCATCTGGCCGCCGCCGACCAGCTCCTTGAACTTGACCAGCGAGAAGTCCGGCTCGATGCCGGTCGTGTCGCAGTCCATCAGGAAGCTGATCGTCCCGGTGGGGGCCAGGACGGTCGCCTGGGCGTTGCGGTAGCCGTGCTGCTCGCCGAGCGCCACGGCCTCGTCCCATGACTCGCGGGCGGCGTGGAGCAGCGGCTCCTCGACCAGCTCGTCCTCGATCTCGTAGGCGGCGGACTGGTGCATCCGCATCACCTGGTTGTGAGGCTCGCGGTTCACCTCGTAGCCGTCGTACGGCCCCATGCTGCCGGCGATCTCAGCCGACATCTTGTAGCCGCGGCCGGTCATCAGCGCGGTGATCGAGCCGGCGAGGGCACGGCCCTCGTCCGAGTCGTAGGCGAGCCCGTTGGCCATCAGCAGCGCGCCGAGGTTGGCGTAGCCGAGCCCGAGCTGGCGGAACGCCCTGGCGTTCTCGCGTGATCTGCTCGGTCGGATAGCTGGAGAACCCGACCAGGATCTCCTGCGCCAGGAAGACGATGTCCACCGCGTGGGTGAAGTCGTCGACGTCGAAGGTGCCGTCGGCCTTGCGGAACTTCATCAGGTTGAGCGAGGCGAGGTTGCAGGCCGAGTCGTCGATCGACATGTACTCGGAGCAGGGATTGGACGCCGTGATCGGCCCCGTGTTGGGGTCGGTGTGCCAGCGGTTGATCGTCGAGTCGTACTGGACGCCCGGATCGGCGCACTGCCAGGCGGCGTCGGCGATCTGATCCATCAGGTCGCGGGCCTTGACGGTCTTGATGGGCTCGCCGTCGGTGCGTGCGGTCAGGTGCCAGTCGTCGTCGTTCGCCACGGCCTCCATGAACTCGTCGGTGACCCGGACCGAGTTGTTGGCGTTCTGGAACTGGACGGAGGAGAACGCGTCCGAGTCGAGCCGCATGTCGAAGTCGGCGGCCTTCAGCGCAGCGGCCTTCTTCTCCTCGTCGGCCTTGCACCAGATGAACTTCTCGATGTCCGGGTGGTCGACGTCCAGCACGACCATCTTGGCCGCGCGGCGGGTGCCGCCGCCAGACTTGATCGCGCCGGCCCAGGAGTCTGCGCCGCGCATGAAGCTGACCGGGCCGCTGGCGATCCCGCCCTTGGAGAGCGGCTCCATCGAGCCGCGGATCTTGGAGAGGTTGATCCCGGAGCCGGAGCCGCCCTTGAAGATGATCCCCTCCTTGGTGTTCCAGGAGAGGATGGAGTCCATGTCGTCCTCGACGCTGAGGATGAAGCAGGCAGACGCCTGCTCGGAGCCGGGCTGCTTCCAGCCGACGTTGAACCAGACCGGGCTGTTGAAGGCGGCCTTCTGGTTGACCAGGATCGAGGTGAGCTCGTCCTCGAAGGCGTCGGCGTCCTCGGCGGTCGCGAAGTAGTCGCCCTGGCGCCCCGCCTCGGCGATCCGGCCGGCGACGCGGCTGACCATCTGCTTGACGGAAGTCTCGCGCTCGGGGGAGCCGGGTCGCCCGCGGAAGTACTTCTGGGCGACGATGTTGGTGGCGTTCTGCGACCAGCTCTTGGGGAACTCGACCCCCCGCTGCTCGAAGGCAGGGTTGTCGGGATCGCCGATGACCGCGTCCCGCTCCTCCCACTCGAGCTCGTCGTACGGATGCACCCCTGGAGAGGTGAATCTGCGTTCGATGACGAGGCCCTTCTCGGTGGTGATTGCTGCCTTGGAAGTGGCCTTCGGCATCAGTTTTCTCCTCTCACTCGGTTTTTGGGGTGAGCACCGCAGCATCCTCCGCGCTTCGGACGGAATCCGGGTCCGTCTAATTCGTTATTTGCGGGGATTTTCATGAGAGCTCCGGAGGTGCCTTCTCCAGAGTTCCCGCAAACTGCAGATAGGCGCCGCGGTCGATCCTCTCCAGCCCGTCGAGACAGAGCTCGCCGATGCGCGCGGCGCTCAGCTCGCCGCCCGAGTCGCGGACCTGCCGCTCGATCCGCTCGGCGACCGCCTCCAGCTTCCGCGGGTCGACGTCGCGCTTGTGCGAAGCGCGGACGAGCGCGCCGAGAAGCTTCTCCCGGTCGAACGGCTGGCGGTGGCCGTCGCGCTTGATCACCTCGAGCGTCTTCGGGGACGGCGCGCTCGTAGGTGGTGAAGCGGTGGCCGCACGTAGAGCACTCGCGCCGGCGCCGAAGGGCGCCGTCAGGGACCCGGCGGGTCTCGAGGATCTTCGTGGCGGAGTCGCAATGCGGACAGTTCACTCACTGGAGTGTACCGGGCCGTAGTGTTCGACTAACTACAGAATGAAGGAGCACGCTAGATCTAGTGCCTAAGGAGCGGCCGGAGCGGCTTGTGGTCGGTTCTGCCCGCGATGGCGTGCAAAAGAGGACACAAGTCGGCTAGCGGCTCCTTCTTCCAAATAGCGCCACGAGCCCGCGAGATCTGCGGCTCCCAGAGGTTCGGACGACTATCGTTGGCCGCGTGACGCCGGGCGACGAAACGCAGTCCGGCCCCGATCCGCTCGGAGCCGCACGCGATGCAGCCGGCGCCGCCGGCGAGAAGCTCGGCAGCGCGAGGGCCGAAGCCGGCGAGCGGCTCGGCGCGGCCCGCGATGCTGCGGGCAAGCAGATGGCCTCCGCGCGCGAGACCGCCGCGATGGCCGCTCACGCCGCCGCCCACAAGCTCTCCCAAAAGCCGCGCCTGCGGGGTGTCTCCCACCAATGGGCCTTCTTCGTATCCCTCGGCGCGGGCATGGCGCTGATCCTCGCCGCAAGTGGAACGACGGCCGTGATCGCGATGTCGATCTACGCCTTCTCACTCTCGGCGATGCTGGGCACCAGCGCTCTCTATCACCGGGTCACCTGGACGCCGGAGGTCCGGCAATGGATGCGCCGGCTCGACCACACCATGATCTTCGTCTTCATCGCCGGCACCTACACGCCGTTCGCGCTGCTCGTCATGCACGGGACGCTGGCGAACGTGATCCTGATCGTCGTCTGGGCCACGGCTGCCGCCGGCCTGGTTCTCAACCTCGTCTGGATCACCGCCCCCTACTGGGTCACCTCGGTGATCTACCTGAGCACCGGCTGGGTGGCGATCGTCAGCCTGCCGCAGCTCTGGAGCGAGATCGGCCCGGTCGGTGTGGGGTTGATTGCGCTCGGCGGCGTCCTCTACACGGCGGGCGCCGTCGTGTACGCGAAGCGCAAGCCCGATCCGAGGCCGCAGGTGTTCGGCTACCACGAGATCTTCCACGTGCTGGTGATCGCCGCGGCGGCCGTTCAGTACATCGCCGTGGCGGTCTATGCGCTGCCCGCCGGCTGACGCGCCACCTGTCGCTCGACCTTCGCGAAGGGGCTGATCCCGAACCAGTCGCGGAAGGCGCGCCGAGCGGCGTAGGAGCCGTCGAGCTCGATCTCACAGCTGCGGAGGGAGGCCCCGATCTGGGCATCGCCGGTCATCACCCGGGCCAGCGCCAGAGGGTCGCTGCGCACGGTCAGGTCGACGCCGAAGCCCGGGTCCGTCACGCAGAGGTCGGGCAAGGGCCGCTGGAGCACGAGCCACCAGTAGCGCTTCTGGTCAGCCGCCCTCGGAAATCGAAAATGGACCACGGTGCGCTCGGCCGGCAGACGGGAAGTGTCGACCATCCCGCGAATCGCCCACATCAGATGGGCCGGGTCGGCGTCCTCCGCCGAGACCTCGCGTCGGAGCCAGCGCTCGCCCCAGACGCCGATCGCCTCGACGATCGGGCGAAGCTCCTCACCGGCTGGCGTCAGGGCGTACTCGACGCCGTTGCCGGTGGCCTTGCGCTTCACCACGCCGGCGCGCACGAGCGTTCGCAGTCGCTTGCTGAGCAGGGAGGAGGACATCTGGGGCACGCCGCGCTGGATGTCGTTGAACCGTCGCGCGCCGTAAACCAGCTCCCGGACCACCAGGGGGGTCCAGCGCTCCGCCAGGACCTCAGATGCCTGCGCGATGGGGCAGAACTGTCCGTAGCTCGCGATCCACTGACCTTACGCCGAACTTCCGCACCGCGCACTTCAGATTCTGCAGTTGATCCTCTGGAACGCTTTCCATAGAACTCGACGCATCGAGACGACACCGCACGAAAGGGGAGAGGAATGACCGAGTTGACCGAGGTGCAGGAACAAGCACGAAAGCTGTGGTCATCCGGCGACTATCCGTCCGCCATGCACGTGATCGCGAGCGTCGGGCCGCTGGTCGTGGAGCGCGCGCGGGTCACCGGCGACGACGAGGTGCTCGACGTGGCGTGCGGTTCCGGCAACGCGACCATCCCGGCCGCAAAGACCGGGGCGAAGACGACCGGGCTCGACATCACCCCGGAGCTGATCGAGGCCGGCAAGGCGAACGCGAAGGAGGCCGGCGTCGAGATCGACTGGATCGAAGGCGACGCCATGGATCTGCCCTTCGAGGACGACAGCTTCGACGTCGTCACCTCGGTGTTCGGCTGCATGTTCGCGCCGGACCACCGGAAGACCGCCGAGGAGCTCGTACGAGTGCTGAAGCCCGGCGGGCGCATGGTGGTCGCGGCCTGGCGACCGGAGGGCAATGTGGGCCGGATGTTCCGCACCGTCTCGTCTCACCTGCCCCCGCCGCCCGAGGGATTTCAACCGCCCCCGATGTGGGGGAACGAGGAGCACGTCCGGGAGATCTTCGACGGGACCGGGATCGAGCTCGAGCTCGAGCCGACCACCGTCGATTTCACGGCCGACTCGGCGGAGGACTACTTCGCGGAGATCGAACGGGACCTGCCTCCGATCGTGATGGCGAAGACGGCCCTGGAGCCGGAGGGGAAGTGGGACGCGCTGCGGGCCGAGCTGCTCCAGCTCTACACCGAGAACAACGAGTCCGACGACGGCTTCCGCTCGCCCCAGGAGTACCTGCTGATCAAGGGGACTAAGAGCTAGGCGGACGCGCCCAGCGTCGAGGCGAAGCGCTCCTTGTGCGCTTCGATCAGGCGCTGGACCTCGTCCTCGCGGCCCTGCTTGACCAGCTCGACCGGATCGGGGTCGCCGTTGACGATGCCCTCGAAGAACTCCTTGCGGTCCTGATAGGTGGGGAGAGTTCCCTTGGCCCAGCCGCGGTGGTCGTTGAGGATCACGGCCAAGCGGGCGTAGGGCTCGCCGAAGGACTCGGCGATCTCGCGCTTCATCCGCTTGGCGAGAGCGGGGGAAGCGCCCGCGGTGGAGATCGCGATCGCCAGCGGGCCGCTGCGCACGATCGCGGGCAGGATGAAGTTGCAGAGCGGCGGCACGTCGACGACGTTAACCAGCATCGCCCGGCGCTCCGCGCCCTCCGAGACCGAGATGTTGACGTCGGTGTCGCTGGTCGCGGCGACCGCCAGGAAGACGCCCTCGAGGTCGCCATCGACGAAGGTGCGCTGATCCCAGGTGATCGAGCCCTCCGCCGCGTACTTGGCGAGCTCGGGCACCACCTCGGGTGCGACGACGTGCACGTCGCCGTCGCAGAGGAGCAGGCCCTCGACCTTCTCGAGCCCGACGTCCCCGCCGCCCACCACCAGGCAGCGCCGTCCCTTGAGCTTCAGGGCGGCCATATATAGAGGGGTCTCGAGCATGTCCCGTACGCAGCTCTGGTCGCAGATCCCGCGACGGAACTGGCAGACGCATTTCTTGCCCTCGAAGGCCTGTGCGGGCATGGGCCAGAGATTAGACGGGCTCAGCTCTCGGCCGCGAGCGTCTCCTCGAGCCCGGACTCGATCGTGCGCGCCGCACGCCAGCCGAGCCGCTCGGCGGTCGCAGTGGTATCGAGGAAGGTGCGCTCCACTTCGCCGTCGCGCGCCGGGGCGAACTCGGGCTCGAAGTCGTCCCGCCCGAAGGCGGTGCCGACGCGCTCGACCAGCTCGAGGACGTTCGTCTCGACGCCCGTCCCGACGTTGAGCGGGCCTCGGTCGTCGCTTGCCTCCGCCGCCAGCAGGGCGGAGACGACGTCGGCGACGTGGACGTAGTCGCGGGTCTGCTCGCCGGTGCCGAAGACGGTCGGCCGACCGCCGTCTCGCGCCAGATCGCAGAAGATGGCTACGACGCCGGCCTCCGTCGCCGGGTCCTGGCGGGGGCCGTAGATGTTGCCGAGGCGCAGGGTCACGGCGGGGAGCCCGCGGGTCCGGCCGTAGAGGTCGATGTATCCCTCGGCCGCGAGCTTGCTCTGGCCGTAGACGGAGAACGGCTCGCAGCGGGCCGTCTCGGCGAACGGAACCTCGTCCGGCCGCTCTTCCCCCTCTCCATATATGGCCCCCCCGGTGGAGGTGAAGACGAACCGGGAGACACCTGCGCGGGTGGCGGCCTCCAGGGCGTTGACGGTGCCGACCACGTTGAGGCGGGCGTCGAATCCGGGATCTGCCATCGAGCGGCGGATGTCGATCTGGGCCGCGAGGTGGAAGACGCTCTGGGGGCTGAATCCCTCGATCGCGTCGAGCACGGCCTGCGCGTCGGCAACGTCCAGCTCGGTCACCCTGACGCCCGCCTCGAGCGCGGAGGCGAGGTTCTCCCGCTTGCCGCTCGAGAAGTCGTCAAGCACGAGGACCTCGTCGCCGCGCGCGGCCAGGGCGTCGGACAGATGGCTGCCGATGAACCCCGCCCCGCCTGTGACCACGGATCTCACGCGGGCAAGATCCTAATGGCGGACGAACCCCCTGCTACCCTCGCCGACCGCATCGGCCTGATTATCCGTAGTACGAGGGGGCATCCCAGGCCGCGGCTACCGTGGAAGGCCATATGCGACTGATAGTCACCGAGAAGAACAACAGCGCGAAGAAGATCGCGGAGATATTGAGCGGCGGGACCGCCACCGAGGGCGCGTCCTACAAGACGCCGTTCTACACCTGGGAGGCCCCCGACGGGCCCCAGATGACCATCGGGCTGAAGGGACACGTCCTCAATCCGGCCTTCCCCGAGTCGTACAACAACTGGCAGGAGACCAATCCCCGCGACCTGATCGACGCCGACCTGATCAAGGAGCCGACGGACAAGAACGTCGTCCGCGCCCTGAAGAAGGTGGCCGAGGACGCCGACGACATCGTGATCGCGACCGACTACGACCGCGAGGGCGAGTTGATCGGCCTCGAGGCCCTGCAGGAGATCGTGGCGGCCAATCCCAAGCTCGCCACCGCGGAGGGCGTACATGACGACGGGACGCCCGTGAAGCGCGCCCGCTACTCCGCTCTCACCAAGGACGAGATCGAGCGGGCCTTCGGTGACCTCGACGAGCTCTCGATGCCGCTGGCCCTGGCCGGCGCCGCCAGGCAGGACATGGACCTGATCTGGGGGGCGACCCTGACGCGGTCGGTCTCGATGGCCACCCGGCGCTTCGGCTCCAACTTCCTCTCGGTCGGCCGCGTCCAGAGCCCGACTCTCGGACTGATCGTGCAGCGCGAGCTCGAGCGCCGCGCCCACGAACCGGTGCCCTTCTGGGAGGTCACGGCCAGCTTCGCCCACCTCCCATCAACGGCCGCCACAAACCCCGCGGCCGAATCATTCGTCGCCGAGCACACCACCGACAAGTTCTGGGAGAAGAAGGAGGCCGAGGCCGCGGTCGCCAACTCGAAGACGCCGGGCACGGTCAAGGAGATCTCGGCGCGCAAGAGCAACCGCAAGCCGCCGACGCCGCTCAACACCACCGCCTTCACCACCGACGCGTCCAGCCGCCTCGGCATCACGCCCTCGCGGGCGATGCGGATCGCCGAGGACCTCTACATGGACGGCTACATCTCCTACCCCAGGACTGACAACACCGTCTATCCGAAGTCGCTCGACACCAAGGAGCTGGTCAAGCAGCTGGTCGCGGTCGATGACTTCAAGGCCGCGGAGTTCCTGCTCGACGGGCGGGATCTCGAGCCCACCCGGGGCAAGAAGGAGACCACGGATCACCCGCCGATCTACGCGACCCAGGCGGTCAACCCGAAGCGCCTCGAGGCGCGCTCGGAGGCGCATCGCAAGGTCTACGAGCTGGTCGCCCGCCGCTTCCTCGCCACCTTCTCGCCGCCGATGGTCAGCGAGTCGACGCGCGCCAACATCGTCACCGCCAAGGGGACCCCGTCGGCCGAGGAAGGGGAGACCTACTTCGTCCGAGGGTCGGTCGTGCTCGATCCGGGCTTCGCCGCGATCTACACCTACGCCCGCTCGGCCGACACCGAGATCCCCAAGCTCGAGGAGGGGCAGGAGCTGACGCTCGAGGGCGTCGAGATGGAGGGCAAGGAGACGCCTCCGCCTCCTCGGATCAGCCAGGGCAAGCTGATCGAGATGATGGAGGAGGCCGGACTCGGCACCAAGGCGACGCGCGCGGACATCATCCAGAAGCTCTACGACCGCGGCTACGTCTTCGGCAATCCGCCGGAGCCCTCGGAGACCGGGATCGCGATGTCGAAGGCCTTCGAGCACTACGTGCCGCGCATGGCGACGCCGGACATGACCGCCGAGATGGAGGCGGAGATGGACCAGATCGCCGCCGGGGAGATGACCAAGGACGACGTCCTGAAGGACAGCCGCGACATGCTGCGCTCCGCCTTCGACGAGATGGGCGACGACGTCAAGACCGAGGACGAGGAAGCCAAGTGGCGCAAGTTCGCCCGCGAGGTCTGGGCCGGCATGGACCAGGACCGGATCCTCGGTCCCTGCATCGTCTGCGAGGAGGCGGGCCGAAAACAGGAGGACGGCTCCCCGCACCTGCTGCGGATCATCAAGGCGCGCAAGTCGGGCAAGCGCTTCGTCGGCTGCTCCGGCTGGGACGGCGACAACCCCGAGTCGCCCGACTCCTGCGACACGACCTTCCCGCTGCCCCAGCGTGTGCGCGGCCTCTACAAGATCGAGGAGGTCTGCTCGGTCTGCGGCCGCACCCCCCGCCTCCAGGTCGTGCCCTGGCGCGGGCGCCCCTGGAAGCTCTGCCTGAACGACGAGTGCCCCTCGATGGCGGAGATGAAGGCCCGCCGCGCCGAGCGCGAGGCCGCCAAGGCCGCCAAGGAGGCCGCCGAAGCCGAGGCCAAGGATGGCGAGGGCAAGGACGGCGAGGCCGTCGACCCCGCCGAGGCCGCCAAGGAGGCCGAGAAGATCGCGGGCCAGGCCTCGGCGACCAAGGTCAAGCGCGCGCGGGGGAACGGCGCCAAGGCCAAGAACGGCACGAAGAAGAACGGCACTCGCGCCAAGTCCGGGAACGGCTCAAAGGCCAAGCCCCGGGCGAAGAGCTAGCCGCGCCCCCTCCGTCGCTTAGAGGTGTGATTTTCGGGGAGCACGGGAGCTACTGCTTCTCGTCCAAAGCGGAAGCTGCTGGTTACTTGTTTAGTCCAGCAGCCTCGAGTGCCTCTTGCCGCTCCTGATAGAGGCAGATCCGCACAATTACGCCGGCCCGGATAGTCCACAGCCAGGTGCCTTGGGCCTGGACCTCGATCCCGTCACGGCCGCGTAGAAGGTTCGTAAATGGCGTGACTACATGCTCGCCGGCGTCGATGTAGTCGTCCACCCCGTATCGGACCGACTCCCAGCTCTTAGTGAACTCCTCCGTGACGCGGCGGAACTGATCGAGGGAGTAGACACCCTGGTCGAGTCCGACGGCCCGGGACAGGTCGATCTCTGCATCTGGGGATGCGTTGCGAAACGCCGCATCGAAGTCCTTCCGATTCAGCGCCGCAAGCGCAGCGCGAGCGAGCTCGACGTTCTCCTCTGACATCGCCCATGCAGTATCTCGCTATCGGGACTACTGCTTTCCATGCGAAGCAGAAGCTCTGCGCTCCCGGAAAATCGCCCCTGTTATGCGGGGTGAAGGGGAGCCGCGCCTAGGCCTGACCGGACGCCAGCAGCGCCTGGTTGGTGAGGCGCAGGGTGCCCCCGTTCTCGGACTCGTCCCGAACCGAGTCGGCGATCGCCTTCCAGGTCTCCTCCTGGACGTCCTTGGGATGGGACTCGACGAGCTTGGTGAGCGGGGCGATGATCTCCCTGCAGTAGACGCTGAACTCCTCGGGTGACTCCCACTCGGCGGTGAGGTCCATTTCCTCCACCTGAACGTCGGAGAAGCCGCCACCCTCGAGCAGGCCGCCGATGTCCTCCGGCGTCGGGCGCGAGAGAGGCCCCGGTGTGCCGGGTGGCGGCGGCGGTACGTCGAGGAGCTTCATCGCCGTCTGCATCGGGCGGGCGATCATGGGCACACGGTCGGGAGCGCCCCAGGAGCTGATCGCCATTCGCGCCCCGGGCTTGAGGAACCCGCGGACACGCGCCGCGGCGCCCTCCCCGTCCGGCTCGAAGATGATGCCCCAGCGCGAGAGGGCGGCATCGAAGCTCTCCGCCGGGAAGTCGAGCGCCGACGCGTCGGCGTGCATGAACTCGACGTTGCCCATTCCGGCATCCGCCGCTCGCTCGCGGCCGTAGGCCAGCATCTCGGCCGAGATGTCCGTGGCAACGACGGCCCCATCCGGCCCCGCCTTCCTGGCCGCGGTGAGCGCGGGCTCGCCGAAGCCCGCGGCCACGTCGAGCACCCGGCTCCCCGCCTCGACCCCGGCCAGCGCCACCAGCCTCTCGCTGACAACGCTTGCGTAGGTCTCAAGCCAGCTTGACCATTTCTTCCACCCGGTCGCCGCGTGATCCCATTGCTCACGCTGCGCGCCCCGGAACTCAACTGGATCGATTCCTTTCGACTCCATCGCCCTCTCCTCTCGGTTGCCGGAGCGACGCTACCAGGGCGATAGCCGGCCCTCGCACGCCGCTTGCCGCGCGGTTAGCCTGGATCCGAGATGTTCATCTCGCTCGAGGGAATCGACGGGTCCGGGAAGACCACCCAGGCCAAGCTGCTCGCCCGCGCGCTCGGCGAGGACGTGCTGCTCGTGCGCGAGCCGGGCGGGACCAAGGCCGGGGAGCGCATCCGGCAGGTGCTGAAGGACCCGCACCTGGAGCTCGACCCGCTGGCGGAGCTGCTGCTCTTCTGCGCGGCTCGGGCCGAGCTGGTGGGGCAGGTCGTCGGACCCGCGCGGGACGCGGGGCGTGAGGTGGTCTGCGACCGCTTCAGCGACTCGAGCGTCGCCTACCAGGGCGTGGCGCGAGGGCTGGGCGCCGAGCGGGTCGAGGAGATCTGCGATCTCGCCACCGGCGGCGTCTGGCCGGACCTGACGATCCTGTTGCGCATGGACCCCGATCGCGCCGCGAAGCGAATCGGCCGCCGCAAGGCCGACCGCTTCGAGGAGGAGGGGATCGAGCTCCAGCGCCGAGTCGCCGAGGGCTACGACGAGGTGGCCCGCCGCCACCCGGAGCGGGTCCGCGTGGTGGATGCGGACGGCGACCGCGACACGGTCCACGCGGCCGTGCTCGCCGAGGTGCGGGCGGGGGTGTTGTGATGGAGGCTGCGGCGAGCGGTCCCGCGATCCCCGATGCCCTGGCGGAGGCGACCCGCCACCAGCCGCGGGCCCGCGCGGCGCTGGTGGCCGCGCTCGCCTCCCCGGGCCACGCCTACATCTTCCGTGGACCTCGCGGTGCCGGCAAGGCGGCCGCCGCTCGGGCGTTCGCGGCCGAGCTGCTCGCAGAGGGGGCACCGGACCCGGACGATGCGCGCCGCCGGGCGCTGATCGATCCATCGCCGCACCCCGACCTTGCCTGGCTGCGCCCGCCCGGCGCCCAGCACCTGGTGGAGGACGTCCGCGAATCGGTGATCCGAGCGTCCAGCCTGAGCCCGGCAGAGGGCGGCCGCAGGGTGTTCGTGATCGAGGAGGCAGAGGACCTTCGCGACGAGAGCCAGAACGCGCTGCTGAAGACGCTGGAGGAGCCGGCGCCGTTCGCCCACCTGATCCTGGTCTGCTCGGAGCCCGAGCTGCTTGCCGAGACGATCATCTCCCGCTGCGCGCCGATCGAGTTCGGTCCGCTGGCGCCCGACGCGGTGCTCGAGACGCTGGGTGAGGGCGAGGACGCCGCCGCGGCCGCTCGCCTCAGCGGAGGCGACGTCGAGCTCGCCCGCCTTCTCCTCGGTGAGCGCGGGGCTGCGCTCAGGGCGACCGCCGAAGCGGCCGCCCGCGCCGCCCGATCTCAGGACGCACCCCCCGAGCCCTGGCGCGCCCTCCTCGACGCCGCCAGTGTGGCGGGCCAGGAGGCGGGCGCCGAGGAGGAGCGCCGGCTGGCCGATCAGGCCGAGGCGATGGCGAAGCGCGGCCGCAAGGGGAAGCTGACGCGGGAGGCGACGGAGCAGGTGAAGCGCACCGAGCGCCGCGCCCGCACCCAGGCGCTCGACCTCGGACTGGCGCTGTGCTGCGCCTGGTATCGCGACCTGGCGGCGATCGCATCGGGGGCGGAGGACGTCGTGCTGAACGCAGACCGACTCGATCAGCTCGCGGAGGACGCCCAGGGGCTGGACCCCGCCGCGCGCGCGCTCGGCGGTCGAGTGGGTGCTCGACACGCGCCGGCGCCTGCGCGTCAACGTCTCCGAGGAGCTCGCCCTCGAGGCTCTCTGGCTCCGGCTGGCTGCCACCCTCATGTAACCCAACCCCAGGGTCAGGTCTTGCATGCCACATGTGTCTTGCAAGACCTGACCCCGAAGTTGTGAGCAAGGGGTAACAATCCATTGACCATGGCCGAGGATGCGAGGGGTGGGGAGAGAGGCCGCCGGATTCCGATGCGGCTCTGGCTCGGCGCTGCCTTCGCCGGAGTCTCGCTGATCACTGCGGCGTCGGTCTACGTCTTCGTAGACGACTCGTCGGGCCGGACGCTGCAGAGCCAGTCCGCTGACCTCGCGGTGGGCAAGACCTCCAGCCTCGCGGACAGCCTGGGCAAAGCCGACAAGCTGCACGCCGCCAACGTGCTGGCGCTGGCGAACAACGGCAATTTCGAGGCCTGGGCGATCAACCGGCACGGCCACCCGTTCGCGCCTGGACAGGACCTCGCGGCGCTCGCCGCCGTGCAGCAGGAGCCGGAGGCCATCCGAGCCGCCCTCGGCAACCGCCGCTACCGGGCGAGCCTGCCTGGGAACGTGACGGTTGCGGCCGTCCCGATCTTCGGCAAGAGGTTCGTGCGCGGCGCGGTGATCGTCCGCGCCGAGCCGCCGCCCGCGCTGACCAGGGCCTTCGACCAGCTCCGCGGTGACCGGCTGCAGGCGCTTCTGATTGCGATCGTCATCGGCGTGCTTGTCGGCTTCCTGGTGTCCTCGCTGATCGCGATCCGGGTGAGGCGGCTGGCGCGTGCGGCGGAGCAGATGGCGGCCGGCCGGTTCGAGGCGCCGCTGCCGCCGGGCGGGGGCGACGAGATCGGGGACCTGACCCGCTCGCTCGATTCGATGCGCGAGGAGCTGCGCAAGACCTTCAGCATGCTCGCCACCGAGCGCGACCGCCTCTCGGCGATCTTCGATGGGTTGAAGGAGGCCGTGATCGTGGTGGGCGAGGACGGCGCGGTTCGCTTCAACAATCCGGCCGCCGCGCGGCTGGTGCGGGATGGGCAGCCCGCGGCCGCGCTGATCCCGTCGCTGCGGCGAGCGGCGGACGGCGGCTCGGACGAGATCCCGGTTCTCTTGATCGACGGGCGCGTCTACGGCGTCCAGGCACGCCGGGTCCCGGCAGAGCACGCCGTGCTGCTGGTGGTTCGCGACCGCACGGACGAGCTCAAGCGCGAGGAGGCCGAGCGCGAGTTCGTCTCCAACGCGGCCCACGAGCTGCGCAACCCGCTGGCCGGGATCATGAGCGGGATCGAGGTCCTGCGCGGCGGCGCCAAGGACGACCCCGACGCCAGGGATCGCTTCCTAGCCAGGCTCGCGATCGAC
This sequence comes from uncultured Solirubrobacterales bacterium, assembly GCA_963747425.1. Lineage (GTDB taxonomy): Bacteria > Actinomycetota > Thermoleophilia > Solirubrobacterales > 70-9 > DASUPK01. The sequence continues at coordinate 69,234 of CAVVFJ010000015.1, read as the reverse complement.
GCCGAGCGAATGACCCGCCTGACGCAGTCGCTGCTCATGCTGGCGCGGGTCGAGGCCGCGGGCGAGAGCGACCCCGGGCAGGTGGTGGACGTCTCACACGCCGCCGAGGAGGCCCGCGAGGCCGTGGCGGCTCCCGAGGGCGTCGAGATGCGGGCGGAGATCGAGCCCGACCTGGTCGCGGAGGGAGACCCGGTCCTCGTCCGTCAGGTGATGATCGGGCTGCTCACCAACGCCTGCGCCCACACCCCCCCGCCCGGCACGGTTACCCTTCGCGCGGCACGGGGGGAGGAGAAGACCGTGACGATCGAAGTCCAGGACACAGGCAAGGGAATTCCCCCTGACGAGCAGGATCGCGTCTTCGAGCGCTTCTACCGGGGCTCCGCGACCCTCGAGGGCGAGGGCTTCGGCCTGGGCCTCTCGATCGCCAAGCGGATGGTGGACGTCATGAACGGGCAGATGGGGCTGCGCTCTGAACCCGACCAGGGCAGCGTCTTCTGGGTCCGCCTGCGTGCAGCCAAGCCGACCCCGACCCCCGTCGCATGAGCCCGACGCCGCCGGCATCGAACCGCGTCCTCGTGGTCGACGACGAGCTCTCCGTCCGCGAGTCGGTGGGCTACGCGCTGGAGCAGGAGGGATTCGAGGTCACCCTGGCGGCGAACGGGGAGGAGGCCGAGGGCGAGATCTCAGGCGATCACTTCGACCTGCTGATCCTGGACATCATGATGCCGGGGAAGAGCGGCCTCGACATCTGCCGCGAGGTTCGCGCCCACAGCCCGGTGCCGATCATCCTGCTGACGGCCAAGGACGCGGAGGTCGACAAGGTGGTCGGCCTCGAGGTCGGTGCCGACGACTACGTCACCAAGCCGTTCTCGGTCCGCGAGCTCCTCGGGCGAGTCAGGGCGCAGCTCCGCCGCCGCGAGCTCGACCGCTCGACCGGCGCCGAGGGCACGGCGATCGAGTCGGGGCCCGTCTCCATCGACCTGGCTCGCCACCTCGTCACGGTCCGCGGCGAGCCGATCAACCTGACCCGCTCGGAGTTCCAGGTCCTGCGGCTGCTGGCCGAGAACCCGGGCCAGGTCTTCTCGCGCAAGGAGATCATGGAGGAGCTCTGGCAGACCGAGTTCCGCGGCGACGTCCGCGCCTGCGACGTCCACATCTCGAACCTCCGCCAGAAGGTCGAGCGCGACCCTCAGAACCCGGAGCTGGTGCTGACCGTGCGGCGGGTGGGCTACCGCTTCGCCGAGGACGCGGCGTAGCCGTCCCGGAGTGACCGGGCGTCAGCGGTACCCGCGCAGCAGACGGGCGGTCACCCCGGCGATCGTGGCGGCTCCGTAGCCCAGGCTCGGGCTGCCGCGGGTGAGGACCGCGATGGAGAGGTGGCGGTCTCCGCGCTCGAGCCGTGCCGCCTGGTGGACGCGCCACCCGTCGTCGTCCCTGAACCAGCCGCCCTTGAAGTAGACCCGCCAGCCGCGAGGCCTGGCCCGAGGGATTCCCCAGCGCTCGTAGGAGACGATTCTGCGAAGCAGCGCCAGGGCGTAGCCGCGGTGGCGCTTCGGGGCCAGCGCTCGGATCCGGAAGAAGAGGCGCGCCTGATCGCGAGCCGTCACCTGGCAGCCGCCCCACACCGGGTTCGGCTCGAACCTGCGCATCCCGGCGCGCCGAGCGACTCTCGTCAGGCCACCCGGCCCGACCCGGTCGTACACGGCGGTCGCCGCATCGTTGTCCGACACGCGGATCATCGGCCCGAGCAGCCGCCGGTCCGCGGCGCGCAACCGGCTGTGGCGGACGCTTCGCTGATCGAGGTAGGCGATCAGCAGCATCGCCTTCACCAGGCTGGCGGATGAGTATTGGACCGCTCGGCGGCAGCCGTGGATGCGGCCGCGCTCGTCGGTGACCGCGAAGGAGGCGCTGCCGCTCCGGCCCTTCAGGAATTGCGTGGCGTCATGAACGCGCTGATGCCAGGGAAGGCGATGTGCTGCGCTGGCGCCGGGTGCCGCGACCGCGAACAGCGCAAGGAGGGTTAGAAGCTGAGGTGGTAGCCGCCGCGATACTGGGCGGGGCCGCCGACGATCTGATTTGGAGGCGCGTAGCCCTGGATCGGGGATGGCGTGAGGCTAATGCGGGTGTCGCCGTGGCGCCGCTGGGTGCTCGGCGTCAGCGAGAGCTTGGCGTTCAGGTTCTGAGTCGAGTTCGGTGGCATCGGCTAACTCTTCGCCGTTTCACATCGGCGACCTGCCTGAATGCTTGACCCCAATAGAGATGAAGGGCCGCTGCCGTCCGAGGAGCTAGAGAGCGGCGAGCTTGCAGCCGATCGGAACGGACCCGCTGGCGACCGTCTCGGCGATCGGCGGACCGGAGGTCCAGATGTAGCGGAGCTTGGCGAAGACCCGCTTGCCGTTGGAGCAGAGCTGCGGCTTGCTGAGCTTCAGCTTCATCGGCGCGGACTTCGTCGTCCCGCTGGCGCAGTCGGGATTGCAGTCGTTGATCTGCCCGGTCCCGTTGCCGTTGGCCTTCTTCCGGGTCCACTTCGACCAGGTCATGCCCCGCGCGCCGAGGCTGGCATCGCCGCAGGCGATGATCACGTCCTTCGGCTTGAACTTCGGCTTGAAGCAGTTGGCGATCAGCTGGACGCGCTTGCCGCTCTCGGAGGCCACCGGGGCGCTTGCGAATGCCGCCGCACAGATGCAGAGCGCTGCGAGCGCCACGGTCAATCCCAGGAGGAACGCCTTCATGGCGCGGAGCCTACTCCCCCATTCGGGGGGTGTTTGCGTCGCCTGCTGGCGTAACTTAGGCGAGTCTGCTGGGGTAGCCCATCAAGTGACGACCACGGAAGAGTCGCTCAGCTCAGAGGCCCTCGACGTCGTGGGGCAGCTCCTCTTCGAGCTCGACGAGGAGCGCGAGCTCGACGATTTCTACGACCGGATTTGCGAGGGGGTCGTCCGCCAGACCTCTATGGAGCGGGCTGTCCTCTTTCTGTATGACGCCGAACGCAGGCTCGTGTTGCCGGCCGGGAGCCACGGCGTCTATCGCGAGTTCATCGCGCACGGCTACGGCACCCTGGAGGAGACCCCGATCGCCCAGCGGGCCCTGGCCGAGGACCGGGTCGTCGAGACGACCGACCTGGAGCACGACGTCCCGGCGCGCTACAAGAACATGCCGGGCGTGGTCAAGCTCACCTGCACGCCGGTGGCGGCGGCGGGGCGCTGGCTCGGGGTGATCTTCGCCGACCGCGACGGCCAGCCCTTCGACCTAACCACGTCTCACGAACGCTCGACGATGCATGCCCTCGGCAGAACGGCGGCCCTGGCGAGCCACGTCCGCGAGGTAACTCGACAGCTCGAGCGCAGCCGGCGCTTGTCGGAGCGCATCGACCTGGCCCGCGAGGTCCATGAGCGGGTGACCCAGCGGCTCTTCGGCGTCTCGATGGCGCTCGGATCGGATCGGCCGCTGGCCGACGACGACCGCGAGCGCTGCGTCGCCGAGATCGAGGCGCGCCCTCGGCGACCTGCGCGAGGCGCTGATCGGCTCCGCCGGCAGCTCGCTGATGGATCTGCAGGACGGTGGCCTGCGCGCCGAGCTCGAGCGGCTGGGACGCCAGTACAAGATGCTCCCGCTCGTGGTCGACTGGCGGGACGGCGTCGACGTGCCGGAGAAGCTCGAGCCGCTGGCGGTGTCGATCCTGAACGAGGCGCTTCGCAATGCCGAGAAGCACGCGAATCCCGCCGAGGTGAAGGTGACGATCGACGAGCGCGACGGCGCCTTCGCTCTCGAGGTGCGAAACGACGGGCTGCCGCCCGCCGGCGAGGCGGGTGCGCCCGCCGGCTCGCGGATGGGCCTCCGGCTCGCCTCCTACGAGGCGCTGCAACGAGGGGGAATGCTCGAGTACGGCCGGGAGGAGGACCGATGGCGAGTGCGCCTGGTGCTGCCGAGCAGCTGAACGGCGCCGAGAAGCTCCGCGTGCTCGTCGTCGACGACCACGCCGTCGTGCAGTGGGGGTTCAGGCTGCTGCTCGGGCGCCAGCCCTGGGTCGGGGATTGCGTCGTCGCCTCGACGACGGAGGAGGCGGTCGAGCTCGCCGGGCGCTCGCGGCCGGACGTTGCCCTGGTCGACCTCTTCCTCGGCGAGCGCTCCGGCGCGGAGCTCTGCGAAGCGCTGCGTGAGGTTTCGCCGAAGACGCGCGTCCTGCTGATCTCGGGCGCCGGCTGGATCTCGCCCGAGGCGGCCAAGGCGGCCGGCGCCGCCGGCTTCATCTCCAAGGACTGGAGCGCGGACGAGGTCGCCAACGCGGTGCGCATGGTGGGCAGGGGAATGACCGTCTACGCGCGCCAGGCGGACGGGCCCGCGACCCCGCTCTCGCAGCGCGAGCGCGAGGTCCTCGAGCTGATCGGGGCGGGAGCAACCAACCGCGAGATCGCCGAGCGCCTCTTCCTCTCGCCCCACACCATCAAGGACCACACGACGGCGGTCTACCGCAAGCTGGGGGTGCGGAACCGGGCCGAAGCGACGCGGAAGGCCCAGCAGCTCGGGCTGACCCGGCACTGAAGGCGGGCACGTCGGGGCCTTGATCCCCCGGCCGTCCCCCAGAACCCCCCCGAACGGGGGGCATGGCAGCCGAGGTCCTTCACCCGCCCGCGGATCGCGGTTAGTCAGTAGGGCATGGACGCCATCACACGCTTCAGCGATCCTGTTTCCGGGACAGGGGGTAGGCGACGCCTCGAGCCGCGAGCTCGTCGGCCGGCACCGCCCCGATCTCCTGGACCTCGCCGGCGAGCTGGTGGGCGAGGATCCGTTCGAGCGCATGTCCGAGGGAACGGCCTTCGCCCAGCCGGCCGTCTACTGCGCCTCGATCGCGGGCTATGAGCAGCTCGGCAGGCCGCCGGCGGAGTACTTCGCCGGGCACTCGCTCGGCGAGATCGGCGCCCTCGCCGCGGCGGGGGCGATCGACGACGCCGACGGGCTGCGGATCGTCGTGGCCCGCGGCCGGGTCATGGACGAGGCGGCCCGCGCCGGGGAGCCCGGCGCCATGCTCGCCGTCGGGTCCAACCGAGACGGCGCCGGGTCGCTCGCCTCCGAGTACGGCCTGACTCTCGCCAACGAGAACTCTCCGCAGCAGTTCGTGCTCTCGGGACCGCTGGTGGCGATCGAGGCCGCCGAGAGCGCCGCCAAGGAATCGGGGATCCGAGCCAAGAAGCTCGCCGTCGCCGGCGCGTTCCACACAGATGCGATGGCCTCGGGAGTGGCGCCATTCCGCCTTGCCCTGGACGATGTCGATGTCCGGAAGCCGGACACCCCCGTCGTCTCTTCCACCAGCGCCGACTTCTTTGGCGATGACGTACGGGACTCGCTGGCGCAGTCCCTGATCAGCCCGATCCGCTGGACGGCCGTGCTGGCCAAGCTCGGGCAGCTCGGCGTGACCCGGTACCTGGACGTCGGGCCCGGAAAGGTGCTCGCCGGCCTCGTCCGCCGGACGATCGACGGCGCCGAGGTGGAGACCCTGGCGAGCCGGGAGTCGGCCCTTGCCTGAGCTCTCGCCCGGACAGCAGTGGGAGGTGGATTCCTCGCTGGTCGATCCCGACGGGCTGGTCGCGCGGGCGACGGGTGCGGTGGACGCCAAACGGACGTCAGGCCCCGGGGTCGCGGCGGTGGCGGCCGCGCTGCCCGAGCGCGTCGTCGAGAACGACGAGATCGCCGAGCCGCTCGGAGTCGACTCGGAGTGGATCTCCTCCCGGACGGGAATCCACCGCCGTCGCCGCGTCGACGGCGAGACCCTGGTCGACCTCGCCGCCGAGGCCGGGTCGAGCGCCCTCGCGCTCGCCGGCCTCGAACCCACCGATCTCGACCTCGTCCTGGTCGCGACCTTCACCCCGGACCAGCTGCAGCCCCACGCCGCACCGCTGGTGGCCGCCCGGCTCGGCGCCGGGTCGGCAGGGGCGATCGACATCGGCGCGGCATGCACCGGCTTCCTCTCGGCTCTCTCTCTGGCGACAGCGCAGCTGGAATCCGGACGGGCACGAGCCGTGCTCGTCGTGGGCGCCGAGGTGCTCAGCCGGGTCATCGACTACACCGACCGGCGAACCGCGGGCCTGTTCGGCGATGGCGCGGGGGCCGCCGTGCTCACCCTGGGCGGCCCCGGCGCGATCGGGCCGATCGCCTTGCATTCGGACGGCGAGCGCGCCGAGCTGATCCAGGCCACCAACGAGGAGCGGCTCGTCCGGATGGACGGGCGCGCGACCTTCCGGGCGGCGGTCGCGGCGATGGGCGACACGACCCAGCAGGTCGTCTCGGACGCTGGACTCGCGCTCGAGGAGATCGACCTCTTCGTCTACCACCAGGCCAACTCGCGGATCATCTCCGCGGTCGGCGAGCGCCTCGACCTTCCCCCGGACCGGGTGATCGATTGCCTCCGCGAGTACGGCAACACCTCGGCGGCCAGCATCCCGATCGCACTTTCCGAGGCGGCCTCGACCGGTCTGCTGCGGAAGGGCTCGCGGGTGCTGCTCTCGGCCTTCGGCGCCGGGCTCACCTGGGGCGCCGGGATCGTCGAGTGGGAGGGGGCCGCATGACGACCGAGACGGCCACGAAGCCTGAGGGCATCGCCGCGAAGCGAGACCTTGGCTGCGCCCTGGTCACCGGCGCCTCGCGCGGCATCGGCGCTGCCACGGCGAGGGCCCTGGCCGCAGGACGGCTGGTCCGTCGGCATCAACTACAGCCGCGACCGCGACGGCGCCGAGGGCATCGCCGCGGAGGTCGAGGACGCGGGCGGGACCGCGCTCGCGGTCGGCGCCGACGTCGCCGATCCCGATGCGGCCGATCAGATGATCTCGGAGGTCGCCGAGCGGCTCGGACCGGTGCTCGTGCTGGTCAACAACGCGGGCATGACCGCGGACAACCTCTCGATGCGGCTCAGCGACGAGGACTGGAGCCGGGTCCTCGACGTCAATCTGACCGCCGCCTTCAGGCTCACCCGCGCCGCGATCGGGCCGATGATGCGCCAGCGCTTCGGCCGGGTGATCAACGTCTCGTCGGTCGTCGGCCTGCGGGCCAACCCGGGCCAGGCCAACTACGCGGCCTCCAAGGCGGGACTGATCGCCTTCACCCGGACGGTGGCGGTCGAGGTCGCTCGCCGGGGCGTGACCGTGAACGCCGTCGCTCCTGGGCTGATCGAGACCGAGCTGACCCGCGACTTCACCTCCAACGGCTCCGATGCCGACGAGCCGACCGGATTGCTCGACGCGATTCCCGCGAAGCGGGCCGGGTCCCCGGAGGACGTCGCTGCCTGCATCCGCTTCCTGGCCTCGGAGGAGGCCTCCTACGTGACCGGTGCCGTTCTGCCGGTCGACGGCGGCATGTCCGCCTGATCAACCAACAAGAAAGGGGACGTATGACAACCGCAACCAAGGACCAGGTGCAAGAGAGGGTGATCTCGGCGCTCGTCGAGTTCGGCGAGGAGCCGGAGAACGTCAAGCCCGACTCGCGATTCGAGGACCTGGACATCGACTCGCTCGATCTCGTCGAGCTCGCCCAGGTGATCGAGGACGAGTACAAGATCGAGGTCACCGACGCCGACATGGACAAGATCGCGACGGTCCAGGACGTCGTCGACTTCGTCGCCGCGCGCCAGCAGTGACACGCCGAGTCGCGATCACCGGGATCGGCGCCGTCACGCCGCTCGGCGTCAGCGCGCCGGCCCTGCACGAGCGCTGGGCGGCCGGCGAGTCTGGGATCGAGGACGGCCTCGCGCGCTGCGACGAGTTCGAGCCGACCGATCACCTGACCCGTCGCCAGGTGCGCCGCACGGACCGCTTCACCCAGCTCGCCCTGGTCGCGGGAGCCGAGGCGATCTCGGGCGCCGGCCTGGAAGAGGCGCCCTACGACCGAGCCGAGGTCGGCTGCGTGATGGGGACCGGGATTGGCGGTATCTCCACGATCGAGTCCGAGCACATCGTCCTGCGGGAGAGCGGGCAGGGCAAGGTGTCCCCTCACTGCGTCCCCCAGATGATGCCCAACTCGGTAGCGGGTGCCCTGGCGATCGAGCACGACCTGCGCGGCCAGTGCTTCGGGACCGTCTCCGCCTGCGCCGCCGGCGCACACGCCCTCGGGACTGCTGCTCGGATGATCGCCTTCGGCGATGCCGTCGCCTGCGTGGCGGGCGGTGCGGAATCGGCGATGACGCCGCTGGCGATGGCGGCCTTCGCCGAGATGGGGGCCACGTCCGAGTCCGGCATCTCGCGGCCCTTCGACCGCCGCCGCGACGGATTCGTGATGGGCGAGGGCGCCGGCGTAATGGTCCTCGAGGACGCCGAGACCGCCGAGCTGCGCGGTGCGCCGATCCTCGGATACCTGACCGGGTACGGCGCCACCGCGGACGCTCACCACATGACCGCGCCCGAGCCGAGCGGCGAGGGCGCGGCGCGCGCGATCCGCAAGGCGCTCGCCGACGCGGAGATCGAGCCGGGCCAGGTCGCCTACGTCAACGCGCACGGAACCTCAACCCCGCTCAACGACCGCTCCGAGACCGAGGCGCTGAAGTCGGCGCTCGGCGAGCAGGCTGTGCGGATTCCGACCTCGTCGACCAAGTCGGCGATCGGGCATCTGCTCGGCGCCGCGGGGGCCGTCGAGGCGGTGGAGACACTGCAGGCGCTCCGGGCGAAGCAGGCGCCCCCCACCCTCAACTACGAGGAGCCCGATGAGGGGCTCGACCTCGACTACGTCCCTGACGGGGCGAGGGAGCTGCCCCTGAACGGGCACCCGGCCATCGGGATCAGCAACTCCTTCGGCTTCGGCGGGCACAACGCCGTCCTCTGCATCGAGGCGGCCGCGTGAGCGGCCGCCGAGATAGATTCGGCGGCGGTTTTTGTGGCCGCCGTTGGTGGTGGTCAGCGTGAAGCCTGCTCTGGCCACGCCGCTCTCGGGTCTTCGTCCGGCTCCGGAGGCCGAGGAGCCGACCCGGCTGACGCCACTCGAGCGGCTCGAGGCGCTCTGCGACCCGGGCTCGCTCGAGCTGGTCCGGACGCGGATCGCGTCCCGGTCGGCGCGGTCGGCTCCGGGCGACGGCGTCGTCGCCGGCGCCGGGAGCGTCGGCGGAAGGCCGGTCTACTGCTACGCGCAGGACCAGAGCTTCGCCGGCGGATCGCTCGGCACAGCCCAGGCAGAGACGATCGTGCGCGTGCTCGATCTGGCCGGCCGGGCGGGGGCCCCGGTGGTCGGGTTCATCGCCTCCGGCGGCGCCCGCATCGACGAGGGGGCCGAGGCGCTGGGCGGATATGGCGCGATCTTCCGGCATCACGTCGCGCTCTCGGGCCACGTCCCGCAGATCAGCGTGATCACCGGGACCTCGGCCGGCGGCGGCGCCTATTCCCCCGCCCTCACGGACTTCGTGGTGATGACCGAGGAGGCCCGGCTCTTCCTGACCGGCCCCGGCGTGGTTGAGGAGGTGATGGGGGAGACCGTGACGATGGAGGAGCTGGGCGGCGCCCGGGTCCACTCGCGAAACGGCGTCTGCGACCTGGTCGCACCGGACGACCGCGCCGCGGCAGAGCTCGTCCGCGACCTGCTCGGCCACCTGCCCCAGAGCTCCGAGGAGCCGCCCGACCCGGTCCTTCCCCAGGAGCCCCTCGGCAGGGATCCGGGCACCGCGGTCCCGGCCGATCCCCGCAAGGTCTACGACGTCCGCTCGGTGATCCGCTGCATCGGCGACTCGAGCTCGATGCTCGAGCTCTCGCCTCGCTGGGCCCGCAACATGGTCACGGCGCTGATCCGCCTGAATGGACACCCGGTCGGCGTGGTCGCCAACCAGCCGCACCATCTCGGCGGCGCAATCGACTCGGCCGCCTCCGAGAAGGCGGCGGGATTCATCCGGCGCTGTGAGGCGTTCGGGTTGCCCTTGGCCGTGTTCGTCGACACCCCCGGGTTCCTGCCGGGGACGAAGCAGGAGGGGATCGGAGTGATCCGCCACGGCGCCGGGCTCCTGCACGCCTTCTCCGCAGCCCGGGTCCCGAAGGTCACGGTCGTGATGCGCAAGGCCTACGGGGGCGGGTTCATCACGATGAACTCGCGCCAGCTGGGCGCCGACCTCGTGCTGGCCTGGCCGAGCGCCGAGATCGGCGTGCTCGGCGCCCGCCAGGCGGTGGGGATCATCCACCGGCGGGCGATCGAGGGATCGGCCGATCCCGAGGCCGAGCACGCCCGCCTTGCCGAGGAGTACGCGGAGGGCCACCTGAGAGCGGAGGTCGCCGCCGGCGCCGGAGACGTCGACGAGGTGATCGAGCCGGCCGAGACGAGGGAGCGACTGATCTGGGCGCTCTCGGCGCTCGGCGGAGCCAACGGACGAAGGAGGACGGCATGACTACGGAGACGATCGACGCGGCCCGCGAGGGGACCCTCTGGCGCGAGGCGCCGCCCTATTTCGACGACCTGGAGATCGGGGACTCGATGGAGTCCTCGGGGCGGACCGTCACCGAGTACGACGTGGTCTCGTTCGCGGCCCTGACCGGCGACTGGCACCCCCAGCACGCCGACGCCGCCTGGGCGGCCGAAAGCGCCTTCGGCCGGCGGATCGCGCACGGGATGCTGGTCTTCTCCTACGCGCTGGGCCTGCTGCCGATCGATCCCCGCGTCGTGCTCGCCCTGCGCTCCATCGACGGTGCTGTGCTGAAGCGGCCGGTCGGGCTCGGCGACACGATCCGGGTTCGCGCTCGGCTCGCGGACAAGCGGGAGCTCGGGGCCGAGACCGGGCTGGTCACGCTCGCCGTCCGGATCGTCAACCAGGCCGACGAGCTGGTGGCCCGCATGGAGATCGTGGTGCTCTGGCGCCGCCAGCCGGAGCCGGCTGCCGAGGCGCCCGCGCCGGGATCCGGCGCCGACGAGCTCTCCCCGATCCAGGACGGCAGGCTGCTCGCCTGATGCTCTCCGGGAAGAGACTGCTGATCACCGGGGTGCTGACCCGGAAGAGCATCGCCTTCGCGGCCGCTCGCGAGGCGCAGCTCGCCGGCGCGGAGGTCGTGCTCACCGGCTTCGGCCGTACTCGGCGGATGACCGAACGCGCGGCCGCCCGGCTCCCCGAACCGCCCGACGTGCTCGAGCTCGACATCAACTCCGAGGAGGACCTCTCCTCGCTCGCGGAGGACCTCGACGGCCGCTGGGACGGCCTCGACGGCGCCCTGCACGCGATCGCCTTCGCCCCGGCGGACGCGATCGGCGGGCGCTTCATGGAGACGCCGCCGGAGAGCGCACTCGAGGCCTTCCGGACCAGCGCCTACTCCTACCAGGCGCTGGCGCGACATCTTGCGCCGCTGATGGCGGACAGCGGCAGCGTCGTCGGCCTGGACTTCGACGCCTCGGTCGCCTGGCCGTCCTACGACTGGATGGGGGTCTCGAAGGCGGCGCTGGAGGCGGTCAACCGCTACCTGGCGCGGGAGCTCGGCCCCCGAGGCATTCGCGCCAACCTGATCTCAGCCGGCCCGATCGCGTCGCCGGCGGCGGGCGGGATCGACGGCTTCGACCAGCTGGCCTCCAGCTGGCCGGCGGCGGCGCCTCTGGGCTGGGACACCGACGATCCGACTCCGGTGGCGCGCGCCATCTGCTTCCTGCTCTCGGACTGGTCCGAGGCGATCAGCGGCGAGGTGATCCACGTGGACGGCGGGGCCCATGCGGTCGGCGCGGTCACCGAGCAGCCAATCGACTCGAACGGCGCGGTGGGGTCGGGGGAGCTACTGGGCGGCGAGCGATCCCCCCACCGCCTGGAGGCTTGATGCGGAAAGCGCCGCTTTGCATGGACGGCAGTACCCCTCCGCGTGACAGTGCGTGGGCGATGTCACGGTTGACACCCCCCTCAGGGTCGTAGCGTCGGGGCTACAACAAATGGCCCCGGGACGCTTGCCGCGCCCCAGGGTCTAGATAGGGGAGGTACGCAATGCACAGGAAGTCATTGCTCGCCGTTGCAGTCTGTACCGCCGCCCTTGCGGGTGCAAGCGCAAGTGCGGCTCTCGCGGGAGAGGTCAAGGGCCCTCCGGGGACACCAAGTTCTCCCACGAACCCGGTCCCGACCCCGCCTACATCGGGCGAGACTCAGGCGCCCGACCATGCGAACTCGGCGTGCGCCTTCTCCGGGCTGAATGACCTGAACCCGGCCGAGGGGCCGACCGACAGCATCGTCCAGACCCCCGCCGACGGGCCGCCGGGGGCGGCTGGTCATGGCGGTATTCCCGGGTTCGAGAACGGCTGTAGGGGCGGCAGCAACTGAGACAGCCCCGGTTGGCCCCGGCGTCAGCGTCGGGGCCAACCTTCATCCACTGAACCAGAGGTTTAGTCACAGTGGTCGAGCGAGATACTTGTCGGGCGATGTCGGAGGAGAACGTGGCGCTGGCGCGGGCGGCGCTCAACTGGTTTGCACAGTTGGATGAGGGCCTCGTCGCTCCTGAGGAAGTGAGCCAGTACTTCGCGCAGGACCCGATTACGACCCTCTCGGGGTTCTTGGAGGAGCAAACCACGCTCCACGGCGCAGATGAGTTCCTCGAGTTCCGCGCCGCCTGGATGGAGCCATATGACGACTTCAGCTACGAGCCGGTGAAGTTCATCGACGCGGGAGGGAACCGGGTAGTGGTCATTCTTCACCAACGCGGCAAACCCCACGACGGCGACGCGTGGGTCGAGATGGACTACGGCCTCGTCTATACGGTCGAGGAGGGATTGATCGCGCGGGCTGATTTCTACGCAACTCCCGAGCAAACCCTCGAAGCCGCCGGGCTGTCGGAGTAGCCGCTTTGGACGAGCAGCGGCGCTTTGCATGGAAAGCGACTGTCCGTACGGAGATACTGCGTGGACGATGTCGGAGGAGATCATCGACGTGGTTCGCCGTGGCCTCGAGGCTTTCAATCGCCGGGACCTGGCAGCCGCTTTGGCCGTGTGGAGCCCTGATGCGGAAGTCGACTGGTCGCGCTCCACGGGACCACTCAAGGGTGTCTACCGAGGCCATCAGGGACTGGAGTCATTCTGGGACGAGTTCTGGTCCGCCTTCGAGAAGGTCGAAATCGAAATCCACGAGCCGACGCAGATGGGCCGCCGGGTGGTGGTGCCCAACACGGCTCACATGCGCGGCCGCGACGGGATCGAAGTAGTCGCCAGGAGCACTTTCGTCTTCACCGTCGAGAACGGGTTGCAGACCCGCCTCCAGCTGTTTCAAGAGCAGGCCGAGGCGCTCAAAGCCGCCCAGCTGTCGGAATAGCTGCTTTGGACGAGAAGCGGCTATCCGCTGTGCATGGGAAGCAGTTCCTCTTGATGTCGCGAGATACTCCGTGTGCGATGTCGCAGGAAAACGTCGAGGTCTTCAAACGGGGCGTCGTGGCCTGGAACCGCGACGACTTCGACGCGTGGATCGAGCAGTACGACCCCGAGGTCGAATGGCTCGCGCTCATGGAGGTCTATCGCGGGCGTGCCGGAGTCCGGCAGGCCTGGGAGAGCTTCAAGGGCGACATGCAAATCACCGTTCGGTTCGACGACATCCGTGACCTCGGGGAATCCGTGCTCGCCCTGGGGGAGATGAAGAGCACGGGACACACGACCGGTTTGAACTTCACGGGTGAGCTCGCCCAGCTGGTGACATATCGCGACGGCAGGACCATCAGGGTCCGCGATTTCGCCAGTCATGCTGCGGGTCTCGAAGCCGCCGGTCTGCTGAATTAGCCGCTTCGGAGAGAAGCGGTGCTTCCCTCGCAAAGCGGATCTCGAATCACACCCGCGGCAAGGGAGCGGACCTAGCGCCCGCGCCAGTTCGGCGCGCGCTTCTCGCTGAATGCGGTGGCGCCCTCGATGGCGTCCTCTGAGGTGAACACCGGGGCCACGATCTCGCCCTGCTTCGCCCAGAAGGTCTCGTCGTCCCAGGACCCCTGCTGGTTGAGGATCGACTTCGAGGCCGCGGTGGCGAGCGGTGCGTTCGCGGCGACCTCCTCGGCCAGCTCAAGCGCGACGTCCAGCGCCTTGCCCGGATCGGCGAGGCGGTTGACGAGGCCGAATTCGGCTCCCCGCTCCGCCGTGATCGTCTCGCCGGTCAGCGCGAGCTCCATCGCGATCGCAGCCGGGAGGCGTCGGGGGAGCTGGCGGAGGGCGCCGCCCGCCGCCACCAGACCGCGCTTCGCCTCCGGGATTCCCAGCTTCGCGCCCTTCGCCGCCACGATCAGGTCGCAGGCCAGGGCGATCTCGAGGCCGCCCGCGACGGCAAAGCCCTCGATCGCGGCGACCAGCGGCTTCTCCGCCGGCTTCTGGACGATCCCGGCGAAGCCGCGGTCGCGCGCCCAGGGCCGCTCGCCGGTGGCGAACGCCTTCAGGTCCATGCCCGAGCTGAAGCCCTTGCCCTCGCCGGCGATCACCCCGACGCTGAGCGCGTCCTCGCGGTCCAGCTCGTCGAGGGCGGCGGCCATCGCCTCCGCCATCGCGAGGTTGACCGCGTTGCGCGCGTCGGGGCGGTTCAGGGTGATCAGCAGGATTCGGTCGCGGCGCTCGGTGATCAACGGCTGCTCGTTCATCGGGCGGGACCTTACAATCGCCCGCGTACCAGTACAGGCCGGCGTAGCTCAGCTGGTAGAGCACTTCATTCGTAATGAAGGGGTCAGCGGTTCGAGTCCGCTCGCCGGCTTTGATGCCGCCCGCCGCATCCGAAACGGTCGATTCCCTGATCCTCGACCTGATCGAGTGGATCGGCCCGGAGCCCCGTCCCTACGCCGAGGTGCTCGAGGCGTGGCGGACTTCATGCCCCCGGTTGCCCATCTGGGAGGACGCCACCGACCGAGGCTTCATCGCGCGTCACCGGGCGCCCGGACAGGTCGCGCTGGTCTCGGTGACCCCGGGTGGGGCGGAGCATCTGCGAAAGCACCGCCAGCCGGCGGTCTAGGGCAGACCCGCCGCCCGGCGGATGAATCCCAGTCTGTTGGCCACCCTGGCGTAGATGCTGGGGCCGCGCAGGCCGCAGGGGAATGCACCCGAGCTGACCGCTCCGATCAGGCGGGGGCCTCCGGGTGTGTCGGCGATGAGCGGGCCACCACTGTCCCCCTCGCAGGAGGTCGAATGGAAGGGGAGCCGGCTGTGGATCCGGCCGATCCTCTTGCCGAGCGCGCAGATCATCGAGGCGCCCTGGAATCCCGTCGACTTTCCGTACGCGCTGTCGCACGCTTGCGCCCGGTAGACGTTCTCCTTGGTCGTCTTCAGACGGCGTGCGATGTTGAATCCCCGGGCGCTCCGTGCGCCCCAGCCGCCGGAGCGCACGATCCGGCCGGGCCGCGTAGCGGCCTTCGACTCGGACCGGCTGGCGAGCGGGACCGGCTGCGCCCGGGGGGCGCTCGCCAGCGTCAGCACCGCGAAGTCGCGTGAGTCCTTGCGCCCGTTGTAGGCCGGGTCGATGACGACGGCTGCCACCTTGATCCTTGGCCGGCGCCGGTGTGCCGAGATCCAGGGGCTGCCGGCCAGGACTGAGAGCTGCTTGCGCTTGCCGGCCTTCACGCAGTGAGCCGCGGTCAGCACCTTGCTTGGCGCGATCAGGGAGCCGCTGCAGATCAAGCGTCGCCTCTGCTCGAGCGCCACGGCGAACTGCCAGCCGGCGGCGTTCGCCTTGCCGCCGCCAACGATCCTCGGCTGGGCGCCGCCGGCCGCCGCCGGGATGAAGGCCAGCACGGCTGCGCTGAGAGCCAGGGCGACGGTGTTCCATGGCTTCGCCATCAGATCGCGGCCACGAGCGGCCGCCCTGGAAAACCGCTCAGGACTTCGCCCTTCGCTCATCAGAGGGTGGCCTGGCGGCCGCTAGGGCGCGGTAGCGCTCGCGCATGAAGTCGAGGGCTGCTTGGCGGTGGTCATCGGTGGCGATCAGCTCAGAGTAGGTGAGCTCGGCGCCGTTGAAGCCGGTCCCGTTCCAGAGCTCGCCGGAGACCGCGGCCGTCCAGGGGCCGACATAGAGGTAGGGCTCGGCGTGGTCGTCATCCCCCGGAGAGGCGCCGAAGTTGGCCCGCTGTCCCGCCGATTCGGATCCCAGCTCGATCGCGAGGTCGAAGTGCTCGGGCCAGAGCTGCACGATCGAGGGATCTCCGTCGCCCTCGTCGGCCCGGAGCTGCTCGAGCACCGAGCAGGCGAGCCCGTAGAAGTCGCCGAGTGCGGAGGCGGATGCGGTGTCGACATCCGGAAGCGGCTCGCGTGTCTCCTCGGTGCCTCGTTGCCGCACGAGCTCTCCGTGCTCGACGCGAACCTGGCAGTCGGCGCCGTCCTGCTCGAAGAACGGTGTGCCGAAGCCGCCGCGCGTGTAGCGCAGCGCGATCTCGTTGGCGGGCTGGCGCGCCGGCGAGACGATCGCCTCGGCGATTGTGTGGAGCGCCTTTCGCGTCTCCGCGAAGGTGGCCGGCAGAGGCTCCAGCCGCTTCCACGCCCCGAGCCAGCGCTCGGCGCACCAGGGCGCGATCTCCGGGTCCTGCGTGGCGATCTCGTCCCAGGTGAGGTCGCCGCGGTTGTGGACCGGCGAGACCAGCTCCCTGCCCTCGGGGACCTCGCCCGGGTGGACGGGGTCGTCCGCATATGGCGGCTCGGTGACGGCGGGGGGCGACGGCTCGAGCACGCGGGCCTCGTAGTCGCCGCCGAGCTTGTCCTCCGCCTCCGCCCTGGGGTTCGCCATCAGGTCGCAACCCTAAACCGCTCGATGACGCGGGCCGCATAGCTTTCCTCCCATCCCTCACCTGCTCCGAACTCCCCCTCCAGGGCGACCAGCTCGGCCACCAGATGACTGCGAACGGGTGCCCCGCCGAGCAGATCCGGCAGCTCGGAGTGATCGATCAGCCAGTCCGAGTAGAAGGACGCCCAGTCGGGGTCCTCGCCGTCCGTGATCCGGTAGACGATGTGGTGTGTCTCGCCCGCCTCGTGGAGCAGGGCGCTGATCTTCTTCGTGGTCTCGTCCATGCCTCTCCTCTCGCCTGTGGGGTGTAACGGCTGGCGCGCTCGCGGGACTCGTCGCCATGATGATCAACCCTAAGCTCATTCCCATCTCCGTAATCGCCGCCGCCGCGATCGCCGGATGCGGCTCCTCCGACTCGAGTGCGAACGGCGATCCTGCACCCGCGTCGACGCAGGTGAAATCGACACCGGCCGCGTCAGCGGCCCGCGCCCGTGGTCCCAAGATCAAGGTGGTGAGCAGCGACTACGGTCGCATCCTGGCCGATGGCCACGGCAAGGCGCTGTATCTGTTCACCGCCGACAAGGGCAAGGCGAGCAACTGCTCCGGGGACTGCGCGACTGCCTGGCCTCCGTACATCGTCAAGAGGAAGCCGACCGGCGTCTCGGGCGCGAAGCCGGGCAAGGTCGGGACCACCCGTCGCGACGACGGCAAGCGCCAGGCCACCTACGCGGGCCACCCCGTCTACTACTACGAGGGCGACAAGGAGCCCGGCCAGGTCCTCTGCCAGGCCGTCAACGAGTTCGGCGGCTACTGGTACGTGCTGCGCAGCAACGGCAAGGCCGTGCACTAGGTGAGAGACTGAGCCCAGGTCGACGCGTGGTTGCGGGGCATCTCAGTCCCTGGTCGCGGCCGGGGTGGCGTCGCCGTCGACGTGGTAGCCCGAGTCGACGTGAGCCGTGCACTTGTAGGGCCCGTACGGATCGCCGCCCCAGATGTACCCGCAGCTGAACCTGTTGGCCCTGTTGAAGGTGTCGCCGACGAACCCTCTGAAGTACATCTGGCCGTTGGGGCCGCGGTCGTTGCCCTGCTCGTCGAAGCAGTGGACGTCGTAGCGGACGTCGAAGCTGACGCTGCCCTTGCGGGCCGCGGCGTTGAAAAGCTCGATCGGGTCGCCCTGGTAGTCGGGATCGGGGTAGGTCGCGGTTGCGATCGGCTCATGGATCCAGGAGTTGGGGGCGTTGACGACCTGCGGGTTCTCGTAGACGGTCTTGACCCCACCCTGCTCCAGGGCGGTGTTGCAGTAGTCGCTGGCGTGGATGTAGACGCGCATCGCGGTCCGGTAGGGGTTGGACGAGTCGACGAATAGACCGACCGACTGGCCCTCGGGGGGCGGATCGCCGCTGATCTGGGAATAGGCGAAGGAGACGCCCCCGTCCTCTCGCCGCGGATCCGAGAGGCTGATCACGTCCTCCGAATCGCTGCCGCTGATCGCAGCGTTCGGGGGGCTCTGGTCAAAGCCGTAGCCACTCCAGTTGGAGACGAGATCGCCGACCGCTGCCTGCCCGCCCCGGCGCCTGGGTCTATCGGTGAACCACTCGAGCGTCTGGTCGTTGATCGTGATCCGGTCTCGGTCCAGCTCGATCGGTCCCTGGACGACGAAGAGCAACCTGCCACTCTGCGGCAGCCCTGGGAGCGAAGCCGCCGAGTTTCCGCTCGGCTTCACCGATGAGTCATCCCCGCAGCCACCCAGAAGGAAGAGGGAAAGCCCAATGAGCAGGATTGCGACCGGTGCTTTGCTCATCGCACGCATGTGTGGGTGAGGTTCTCGACAGCCCGCAGCTTTCCCCCCACTTCAGGCCTCCGGAGTGGACGAAAGTGCGCTGTCACTCGCCTGCCACGCGGAGCCGCTAGAGGCGGACCAGGTTCGCTGCCTCGATCCCGCGGGTGACGCCGCGGAAGTCGAGCACCAGCGCGGAGTCGTCAACCACCTGCTGATAGTCGATCGTCGGGTGCGCGGTGACGATGCAGACCAGGTCGGCCGCCCCCAGGGACTCCTCCAGGTCGGCGGAGGAGATCTCGAGATCGGCCAGCTCGGCCACATGAGGATCGTGGTACGAGACCTCAGCGCCGAGCTCGCGAAGCAGCCCGATGATCTTGAGCGCGGGTGACTCGCGGATGTCGCCCACGCCGGCCTTGTAGGAGACCCCGAGAAGCAGCACCCTGGCGCCGTTGGTCGCCTTGCCCGCGTCGTTGAGCGCGCGCTCGATCCGGCGCACGCACCAGTGCGGCTGGTTCTGGTTGATCTTCCCGGCCAGCTCGATGAACTCGGTGTAGAAGTCGTGCTCGCGGGCCTTGTACGAGAGGTAGAACGGGTCGACCGGCAGGCAGTGGCCGCCCATGCCGGGGCCGGGGTCGAAGCGCATGAAGCCGAAGGGCTTGGAGGCCGCGGCGTCGATCACCTCCCAGACGTCGATCCCGAGCCGCTCGCAGAGCATCGCCATCTCGTTGACGAGCGCGATGTTGACCGAACGGAAGATGTTCTCGAGCAGCTTGGAGAGCTCGGCGGCATCAGGGCTGCTCACCTCGATCACCTGGTCGCAGACCAGCTCGTAGAGCTCGACGGCGCGCTTCGTGGAGGCCTCGTTCACACCGCCCACGACCTTCGGAGTCGTCCGGATCGTGAAGTCGGTCCGGCCCGGATCGATCCGCTCGGGGGAGAAGGCGAGGTGGAAGTCGCGTCCCGCCGCCAGGCCCGACTCCTCGAGGATCGGCCGCAGCCGCTCGCGCGTCGTCCCCGGATAGGTGGTCGACTCGAGCACGATCAGCTGACCCTTCCGGAGGATGGCCGCGAGGGAGGTGGCCGCGTCGACCATGTAGCTCAGGTCGGGCTCGCGGGAGTTGGTCAGGGGCGTCGGCACGCAGAGGATGACCGCGTCGCATGAGCTCAGATCCGGGTAGCGGCTCGTCGCCGTCAGCTTGCCGTCGATGGCGGCCAGGCGCTCGGCGGCCACGTCCTCGACGTAGCTGCGGCCCTCCGCGAGCGCATCCACCTTCCGCGGATCCGTGTCCAGGCCCACCACGTCGTGGCCCTCCTCGGCGAACGCCACGGCGAGCGGCAGCCCCACATACCCGAGTCCGACGACTCCGACTCTCATGCGCGCCAGTGTAGGGAGGCCCCTACTTCCCGCTGGATGCAGCGTTGCCCTTTGACGACGCCTTGCCCGCGGCCCTGACGCCGCTGCGCTCCGTGCCGCCGACGACGCGGTCGACGTAGAGCCCGCACGCCGCGGCGGTCGGAATGGTTCTGAAACCCGACGGGTTGACGGCCGTCAGGTTGCCGATCACGGCGGGGGCGTCCACCCCGAGCAGCGACTGATAGGTGTTGACGTCGTCGGCCGTGACGCTGACGCTGATCGGGCCCCCTTGGCTGGTCACCTCGCCGACGGGCCAGTAGGGACCCTGGTCCGGCCGGTAGGGGATGGCGGCGTCGACGCCAGCGGGTAGATGGACATCAAGCCCCGGCGCCCTCACGGTCACCCCGGTCACCGGACTCACGTACTGAAGCGAGAGCTCCCACTTCCCGGGTGGCAGGCTGATCGTCTGGCTCGCGGTCTGGCCGGGAGAGAGCTGGTTGTCGATCGGGGCGCGCTTCGTGGCAGCCACGCTTGCCTCGCCGAGTGCACCGGCATGCCCGCCGGCCTTCCAGTAGAGGCGCTTGGCGATCACCGGGCGTGGTTCCCAAACCTGTGCGGATCCGCCTCCGCTGCGGATCTTGCGGAACTTCGGCCTGTTGCAGCGGAAGATTCTCCCGGGGCGGGCCTCCTCCGCGAGGATCGCGATGTTCGGTGTGCGGCCCGTTCGCCGCCAGAGCTTGTAGGAGGGGGTGCTGGCGGCCAGCGTCCAGCCCGGCGGCGCCTGGCTCTGGTAGAGGCTGCTCGTGGTGACGGCGTACGGGAACTCGTTGAGGACCTCATCCGGCACCGAGTCGAAGTCGATCGGCAGCCGTTGCGCCTTCGCGTTGGAGGTTGGCACCTTGATCTCGGAGTTGAAGGCGGGGCTCGAGACCTCGGCGGTCCGCAGGCCGTAATCCGTGAACCGGTCGCTGGTCAGGGCCAATACCCGTTGGCCGTTGACCTCGTCCTGAAACGCGGTCAGCTCCTGCAGGCGGTCGTGTGGCGCCACCACGGTGTCGCGCAGCGCCAGGAAGGTCGAGTAGCCGGCCAGCGCGATGAAGACGACGGCGAAGATGCGTTTGGGCCAGCCCCCGCCGGGAGTGAGCAGCGCGGTGACGACGAGCAGCATCACCACCGAGGCCGGCACGACCACCGCCTTGGCGAGGATGTAGAGGCCGCCGTCCTCGACGTATTTCGTCCCCAGGTAGACGACCAGGCCGGAGATCACCGCGGCGGGGACCGCGTAGTCCCGCCGCGTGATCCACCAACCGAGGCCGAAGAGGACTCCCGCCAGGCCGATCGCCCCGAAGAGCCAGTAGTGGGTGACGTCGTGCGTCCCCAGCAGCCAGCTGCCGCTCGGCCAGATGCCGAGGGTCTCGAGCGGCGAGACGACGTAGCGCAGCTTGCTGTCGGTCGCGACGACGTTGTGGATCGATCCCGAGTGGATGAAGTCGATCACCTTCGGCAGCTGGGTGAGGAAGATGAGGACTAGGACGATCGCCGCCGGGATCAGGATGTGGAGCGAGCCGCGAATGCTGGCCTTGACTTCGTCCATCCCGCCCTCCCGATCGAGGCTGAGCAGCTGGGCCACCAGCCAGAGCCCCGCGATGCCCGCCAGCCAGGCCACGCCGGGCAGGCTGTAGACGGGCACCATCGCCGCCGTGATCAGGGCGAGCCCGATCAGGATTGCGATACGCCCCTCGGGCTCCCGCTCTATCTCCCGTAAGCCGAGGGCGAAGGCGATCAGGAACATCCCGGCGATCAGCTCCTTGAAGCCGGCGATGCCGAGCACCGACGCCGACAGGTAGGCGAACGCGACGAGCGCGGCCGCGAGCAGGCGGCGGCCGCCGGGCAGCTCGCGCAGGCCGCCGAGCGCGGTGATCCCGGTCAGCACAGGCACCGCCACCAGCAGCCCGAGCCAGCCCCAGAGCGGCTGTGTCCCGAGCACGCTGACCACTGTCGCGACCAGGCTGTGCGGACCGAGCGGGTAGCCATTGATGACGCTCTGCGGCGTGGGCCGGCTCTGGTCGACCAGATAGTCGACGTCGACCAGGTGCATGGCCATGTCGTTGTTCAGGCCCACTCCGGGGATGCCGATGTGGCCGCTCGCGATGAAGGGGAAGGAGGCGAGCAGGAGGGAAAGCAGCGTGACCGGGATCCCGATGCCGACGGCCGGCCCCAGCATCGACTCCGACCGGACGAGCAGGAAGACGATGGACGCGACGAGCAGGATCGCGCAGCAGGCGATCGAGGTCGCCTGGTCGCCGGGCAGCCGGATTGCGACCGAGCAGACCAGGATCAGCGTGGCGAACCCGACGGCCCCCTCGAGGTACGAGGCCTGCCTGCGGCCGAGGGCGAGCAGCACCGCCCGCCCGACCAGCAGGGACGCGAGCAGGATTATCCCTGCAGAGACGTAGGTTCCGGCGAAGGCGCCCAAGAGGGCGGGAAGCATATGGAGTCAGACCGAAACGGGGGCTAAGCGCCCAGGCGATCTCGCTCCGACTCGCCGCGCTCGCGCCCCAAGGTCAGGAACTGTCCGAGCGGATAGCCCCAGCGCAGACCCCGCAGCAGGCTCCAGTCGGAGCGCCGGCGAAGCGACTCGACGTGCTCGCGGCGCTCTCGGATCTGCGCTCGGTTCGCGCGCACCCAGGCGTAGCTCTGGCGCTTCGCTCGCAGGAACTTGGGGCCGCGCAGCAGGCAGTAGCCCCACATCATCAGCTCGGTCAGCGCGAGCAGGGGCGAGAGCGCCAGACGGGCTCGCCCGCGAAGGTCCGCGAGCAGCATCTTCCGGCGGTTGCGCTCGAGCAGGAAGAGCTTGTGAGGGAACATCGTCAGGTGGTAGTCGTGGGTGACGGTGGAGGCCGGCACACACCAGATCTCGTGGCCGGCGATGCGCAGCAACCAGGAGAGCTCGACGTCCTCGAAGTAGAGGAAGCCGCTCTCGTCCCAGCCGCCGAGCCGCTCGAGCAAGTCGCGGCGGATCAGGAAGGCGGCGCCGTGCAGGCCCGTCGCCTCGAACGGCGCCTCGCCGGCGCGCTTACGTGGCTTCCCCAGCCAGCGGTTGAAGCCGAGGCCCGTCTTGTTGAGGTTCTGTCCCGCGGCGTTGATCTTGCCCGGATCCGACTCGAGCAGGATCAGCGGGCAGGCGACTCCGGCGTCGGGGGCTGCGTCGAGGAACGAGACCAGCGGGTGAAGCCAGCCGGGGCTGACCACCACGTCCATGTTCAGCACGGCGAGGTAGGCGCCGCGGGCCTCCGGCAGCGCGAAGTTGACCGCCCCCGCATATCCGCGGTTGGTCGGTGAGCGGAGCAGCCGGATCGAGTCATGCCGATCGGCGAGCGCCTCGGCGATCTCGGCGCTGCCGTCGGAGGACGCGTTGTCGACGACCAGGATCTCGGTCTCCAGCCTCGCCGGTGCGATCGAGCAGGGCGCGGAGGCAGCCCTCGAGCGCGTCGGCGCCGTTGTAGTTGACGACTACGACCGAGACCAGCGGGTCGAGTCCTCCTCAGCCACGCGGCTGAGCCGCCCGCTGAAGATCGAGATGAAGAGCACGGCGGAGATCACCTGCAGCCCGAGGACGAGGAAGCTCGTCGAGAGGACCAGCGCCCGGGTGTCGGTGAACGGGTTGTCGCCGGCCCACTGGATCGTCAGCTGGATCAGCTTGGCGAGCGAGCCGAGCATCAGGATCAGGCCGATGACCCCGACGGCCAGCCGGAAGCGCACGGAGATCACCCGCAGCAGCCACCATGGCGGCGGCTTGCCCGCCTCCACGCCGTAGAGGGCGGCCGCCACTCCGAAGATCGTCAGCTGGAAGGCGGCGAGGACCCCGAGGGCGGCGACGATGAAGCTGTGGATGTTCAGCCCGAGGTAGGAGGTGGTGACCGGGCCGCTGCTGAGAAGGATCGCCCCGGTGACCGAGATGGCCATCAGGATCAGGCCCGGGACGATGAAGGTGATCGTCGGGTTGTAGATCAGCAGCAGCACGATCACCCGGCCGAGGATCCGCAGGCCGTCACGGCCCGCGCTGAGCTTCTTCTCGCCCACCCGCGGCAGGTACGAGATCGGGATGGTCGCTTCGCGCAGGCCGCGCGCCTTCGCCTTGATCCCGATCTCGGTCTCGATGTCGAAGCCGCGTGCCTCGGTACCCAGGCGGACGGCCTCCGAGCGGCGGATCGCGTAGAGGCCGCTGAGGTGGTCGCTGCCCTCCAGTCCGTGGCTGAGCGCGAGCAGCTTGTTGAACAGCCAGTTCCCGAACCGGTTGACCACCGGCATGCTCTCGGGCTCCGAATCGCGAACGCCGCGGACGAGGTCGTTGTCGTCGAGCAGGTCGACCATCTGCTTGATGGCCGGCACCGGGTAGGTGGCGTCGGCGTCCATGATCACCACGTTCTCACCCTGCGCCTCGGCGATCCCGGTCCTGATGGCCACCCCCTTGCCCCGGTTCGACGGGTGCTGCACGAGCCGAACCGGGTAGCGCTCGGCGACGTCGGCGGTGTCGTCGGTCGAGCCGTCGTCCACCACCAGGACCTCATAGGTGTGATCGAGGTACTCCCCGAGCTCGGTGAGCACGTGGGGCAGCGCCGCGCCCTCGTTGTACGCGGGAAGTACGACTGTCGTGCGGACGACGTCGGCGCTGGGCGCGCTCTCGCCGTCCGCCTTGTGCGAAGCGGTCACCGCCATGGGGTAGGGAAGGATAGGAGCGGGCACACAAAACGGGTTGCTCCTCGGCTGCGCCTGCGGAGCACCCTTGCATTACGTGGGCGGGCTCAGCCCGCCTGCTCGCCCGTGGCCTCGCGCGCCTCGAGGATCTCCTCGCGCTCCTTCAGCCGGTTGCGACGACGGGTCTCGGCCTCGCGCTGGCGGCGCTCCTCGACGGGACCCTCGACCTCGAGCGACGGAACCGGCATCGGCTTGCCCTGCTCATCGAGGGCCACCATCGTCAGGTAGGCGGTGCTGGTGGCGTGAATCTCGCCGGTGACCGCGTTCTCGGCCTCGACCCTGACCCCGACCTCCATCGAGGTGCGCCAGACGGCGTTGACGCTGGCGGTGCAGCGCAGCAGCTCGCCCACGTGGACCGGGTGGAGAAACGTCATCCGGTCCATCCCGGCCGTGACAACACGGCGGCCGCAGTGGCGAATCGCGGCGATCCCGGCCGCCTCGTCGCACATCCTCATCACCACGCCGCCGTGCACGAACCCCGCCGTGCTCGCGTCCAGAATGCTCATCCAGCGGATCAACTCGGACCTCGAGCCCGAAACCGTGCGGGGCCCGGTGCGCGTTGGGTGCTCGGCCTCCGCCATCTGATGCGATCCTATTAGTCGCCCATCCCAGATAGGTCACGGACGACCAACGGGCGCGAGAGGAGCGAGATGAACGCGAACAAGATGTTGTGGGAGAAGGGCGATTTCACCCGCATCGCGGAGAGCATGCGAGAGAGCGGTGAGGAACTCGTCAAGAAATTGGGCATCACGGACGGTCTGCAGGTGCTGGACCTCGGCTGCGGCGACGGGACCACCGCGGTGCCGGCGGCTCAGCTCGGTGCCGACGTCCTGGGTGTCGACATCGCAAGCAACCTGGTCGCGGCGGGCAACGCGCGCGCCAAGGAGCTGGGCCTGACCAACCTCAGATTCCAGGAGGGCGATGCAACGGACCTGAACGAGCTCGGTGATGAGCAGTTCGACCTCGTGATCAGCATCTTCGGGGCGATGTTCGCTCCCAAGCCGTTCGAGGTCGCCAAGGAGATGGTCCGGGTGACCAAGCCTGGTGGCCGGATCGTGATGGGCAACTGGATCCCGAACGACCCGACGCTGGTCGCCCAGATCCTCAAGATCAGCTCGACCTACGCGCCGCCGCCTCCGGAGGGCTTCGTCAGCCCGATGACATGGGGCGTGGAGGCCGATGTGGTCGATCGCTTCACGCAGGCCGGAGTCCCCGAGCAGCAGATCGCGTTCGAGAAGGACACCTACACCTTCAATTACCCGGCTACGCCGTCCGAGCTCGTCGCTGCGTTCAGGACCTACTACGGCCCAACCATGAATGCATTCGAGGCGGCGGCCGCGGACGGACGCGAGGACGACCTCCAGGCTGAGCTGGACGCCCTGTTCAACGAGCAGAACACCAGCGATGACGGCACCTCGATCCCGGCGACGTTCCTGCAGGTGACGGTCACGCGATAGAGCGACAAAGCACGGGGTCGCCGCTACATTCCGGCCGATGTCCCGCCACGGCGACATCACGGTGGTGATCCCGTGCTTCAACCACGGGCGCTTCCTGCTCGAATCGGTCGAGCGCGCCCTCGGCCAGCACGGCGGCCCCCCGAAGGTGGTCGTGGTCGACGACGGGTCCACCGATCCGGAGACCGAGAGCGCGCTGGCCTCGCTGCCGGCGGGCGTCGAGCTGATCCGCCAGCTGAATGCCGGCGTCGCCGCCGCGCGCAACGCGGGGTTCGAGAATTCCGACTCCGAGCTTCTGCTGATGGTCGACGCCGACGACCGGCTCACCGCCGACGCGCTCGATGTGCTGCGCCCGCCGCTCGAGGCAAACCGGGACGTCGGCTATTGCTACGGCCTGATGAAGCTGATCGGCGCCTGGTCGGGGGTGCTCCGATTTCCGGACTTCGACCCCTACATCCTCTTGCACCGCTCGATCGCCGGGGCCCAGCTCGGACTGGTCAGGCGGCGCTGCTGGGAGGACGCCGGCGGCTTCGATTCCGCGATCGACGGCTACGAGGACTGGGACTTCTGCCTGAGCGCTCTGGAGAAGGGCTGGCGGGGACTCCAGCTCTCGCAGGTGACGCACGAGTACCGCAAGCACGAGCGCTCGGGTGAGGAGGACCATCGTCGCCAGTACCGCCATATCTACCGCCAGCTGCGCGCCAAGCATGCGGACTTGTACGCGCGTCGTCCCGAGTTCGCCAGGGAGACTCCGCTCGGCCCCCTTCACCGGCTCGTCTACCGGACCTACTTCGCCTGGCGCCCGTTGCCCGCCAAGCTCGAGAAAGCCCTGTACCGCAACGTCGTCTTCCGGAGGCGGACAGCGGCCGACTGAGCGTCACAGATGACGCCTCCATCTCGTCCTTTGAGTGAGAGCGATGAAAGGAGCCGTCATGAACACCGAATCCGCCGCACGCCGAGCCGAGGTCGTCGACGAGGTCTCGAAGTGGACGGTCGGCGCGGGCATCCTCGTCGTGGCGCTCGCCCCTCTTGCGACTGCCCATCCTGGCCCTGACCGCGGTGGCCCTGCTGCCCCTGCTGCTGCCCGTCATACCGCTGGCGCTGATCGCAGGCTTGGTCTACCTGCCGATTCGCCTTGTGCGAGGGATCCGCAGGCGACGGTCAGGCAGCGGGCGCGCGGCAGAGGAAGAGGTGCTCCGCCGGGTCGAGCTCGCACCGGTTCACCACCGACTCGTCAAATAGCTCCACCGGGGTCCGGTCCTCGACCTCGAGGCCGGCCTCGCGCAGACGGTCCGCCAGGTCCGTGCCGTAGATGCGGACGTGGTCCTGCTGGCCGAAGGCGACCATGCGGTCGAGGGGCGCGGTGATCGACGGGTCCTCGTAGGTGGGCCGGTCCGCGCGGTAGGGGGTGAGGACCAGCGCGAGCCCGCCCGGCGCGAGCACGCGGCGGAGCTCCGACATCGCGGCGCGGTCGTCCGGGACGTGCTCGAGAACGTGGCTGCAGAGGATCAGGTCGAAGGAGCCACCGGGCAGGTCCATTTCGGTTATGTCGAGCCGGAGGTCGGCGGGCGTGTAGAGGTCGGCGGTGACGCGCTCGAGACCCGGGAGGCGCTCGAAGACCGGGTCGAAGAGCGGCTCCGGGGCGAAGTGGAGGAGCCGGCCGCCAGGCAGATCGCCGCGGGCGAGCAGCAGGGCGATCGCGCGGTGGCGGGGGTGGGAGCGGCACCGCGGGCAGATCCCGCCCCAGCCGGAGAGGCGGCGGCGGGACATCCGCTTGAAATGGCCGCCGCAGCAGGGGCACTCACGCCCATCGCCGCGCAGGATCCGGGCGCTCAGGCGGCCGTTCGCGTCGGCGGCGGCGTAGAGCACCCGGGCGAGCCGGTGGTGGCGCAGGACCCACTCGATCCCCTCCGCCATGGCGACCGCGATGCGCAGGCGCAGCGTCGGCCGCTCGAAGACCGGTCCCGCCGCGACCGGACCGTCAGCCACGCGCGCCGATCCGCCGCAGGAGCTTCACGATGCCGCGGGGCTCGGGGTGGGGCCAGGAGGAGATCCGCGGCAGGATCGCGCGCCTCGCGCCCTCGTAGGAGCGCATGATCCCCCGCTGCAGCGGGTTCCGCGCCCAGCCGAGCCGGATATCCCGCGCCTCGTCGAGCTGAACCCAGACGTCGGTGGTCGTCTTGCTGGTCGGGTGGTAGCGGAAGTTGAGCAGCGGTTCGGGCATCCTCTCGACGCGGGCGCCCCGCAGCAGGCGCAGGTAGAAGTCGTAGTCGGCGGCGTCGACGTAGTCCTGGTTCAGCGAGGGCGCCTGCTCCAGCAGCTCGCGGCGCCAGATGATCGTCGGCGTGGTGACGAAGGCGCCGAAGTAGAGGTACCGGCGCCAGCTGAACTTCGGCGGCACCAGGGTCCTGAAGACGGCGCCGTGCTCGTCGACGTAGTTGACGCCCCCGAAGATCGCTCCCACCTCGGGGTTCTGCTCCAGGTGCTCGAGCGCGCGGTCGACGGCCTCGGGGATGTAGGCGTCGTCGGCGTTGACCCAGGCGAGCAGATCGCCGCGCGCGATCCGCAGGCCCTTGTTGACGGCCTCGGTCTGGCCGCTGTCGGGCTCCGAGATCCAGGTCAGGTGCGGGTCCTCCCGCCCCTCGAGCAGCTCAACCGAGCCGTCATCGGAGTTGCCGTCCACCACGATGTGCTCATGCGGCGCGCTGAGCGCGGCCACGCTGTCGAGCGTGTCCGGCAAGAAGCGCGCCATGTTGCGGGTGGGGGTGATTACGGAGAGAAGCGGCATTAGGGCATCATTGCCGCCCCGTGGAGGTGGTGACTACCCGACTCGAGGGGCCGATCCTGGTCCAGCCGACGATCCACCGCGACAAGCGGGGGTTCTTCCTGGAGAGCTACAGGCGTGACGCCCTCGCCGAGCTGGGCATCGCTGAGGAGTACGTCCAGGACAACCACTCCCGCTCCGGCAGGGGGATCGTCCGCGGCATGCACTTCCAGCCCGGCATGGCCAAGCTCGTCCGCTGCACCAGCGGCGAGGTCGTGGACGTCCTCGTCGACATCAGGAAGGGCTCGCCGACCTTCGGGGAGTGGGAGGCCTTCACCCTGAACGACGAGAACCTCCGCCACCTCTACTGCCCGGACGGCTTCGCCCACGGCTTCTGCGTGACGAGCGAGGTCGCGGACGTGGTCTACAAGTGCTCGGCCTACTACGACCCGTCGGCCGAGAGCGGGATCGCCTACAACGATCCCGACATCGGCATCGAGTGGCCGGACGTCGAGCTGATCCCCTCGGACCGCGACGCGAGCGCCCCTCTCCTCAAGGACGTGGAGGGCGAGCTCCCCTTCGTCTACCGGGCCTAGCGTCCTCCCGGTCCCCTGCGCGAGCCCGAGGACGCCCCGGATGGAGCGAGGGGGCCCTGCCTGACTTCGGATCGAGACCGGGTCGCAGGTAGTCCCCCCGGCTCATGTACCGCTCGAGCAGCACGTAGAGGACGATGAAGGCGTAGCGGCTGCCCATCTCGCGCAGGTCCAGCTTCGACTTGCCGGCGCTCCGGCCGCGCCAGGAGATCGGCACGATCCCATAGCTGTGGCCCCGCACGATGGCCTTCAGCGGGATCTCGACGGTGAGGTTGAACTGATTCGCGAGCAGCGGCTGGACCGTCTCGATCACCTCGCGCTTGTAGGCCTTGAAGGCGTTGGTGGTGTCGTCGTAGCCGTGACGGAAGAGCGCCCGGATCCACCAGTTGACCAGCCGGTTCAGGATCAGCTTGAACCACGGGTAGTCGCTCACCCGCCCGCGCCCGCCGGCGAAGCGCGAGCCGAGCGCGCAGTCGAACCCGTCCTCCAGAACCCGGTGGTAGGCGACCAGGTCCGCGGGATCATCGGAGCCGTCGGCCATCATGATCGCGACGGCATCGCCCTGGTAGCGGTCCAGGCCGGCCCTGACGGCGAGGCCGAACCCCCGGCTGTAGTGGCTGCGGTGGCAGTGGATCCGGGAATCCGACTCGGCCAGGTGGTCAACAACGGCGCTCGTCCCGTCGACGCTGGCGTCGTCGATCACCAGGATCTCGTAGTCGATCCCGGCCTCGGACAGGGCAGCGGTCGTGCTGGTCACGCACGAGGCGATGGAGCCGGCCTCGTTGTGGGCCGGCATCACCACGGAGAGCTTCATGCCGGCGCGCTCACCCAGCGCTCGGCGTTGACGTCGTGGATCTGCTGCAGGATCGACTCGATGCCCTTGCTCAGCTTCCAGTTCGGGTAGTCGCGCTGGAACTCGCCGAGGTCGCTGATCCACCAGCGGTGGTCGCCGATCCGGGCCTCCGGGCTGAGCTCCCAATTGAGCTCGCGGCCGGCGATCCGCTCGCAGGCCTCGATCGCCTCGAGCATCGAGCAGTTCGACTCCCGGCCGCCGCCCATGTTGTAGACGGCCGCCGAGCGAGGGGCGCGGTGGAACTCCAGCGCCGCCTCGACCAGGTCAGAGGCGTCGATGTTGTCGCGGACCTGCTTGCCGTCGTAGCCGAAGACCGTGTACGGAGTCCCGGTGACCGCGCACTTCATCAGGTACGCGAGGAAGCCATGGAGCCTCGCCCCGGCGTGGGACGGGCCGGTGATGCAGCCGCAGCGGAAGCAGACTGTCGGCATCTCGAAGTAGCGGCCGTACTCCTGAACCAGCAGGTCGGCGGCCGCCTTCGAGACGCCGAAGAGGGAGTGGGTGGAGCGATCGATCGACATCGAGGTGTCTATCCCCTTGAAGTAGGGATGGTCCTCGGGCAGCTCCAGGCGCCGCTCCTGCTCCTCGAGGGGGAGGAAGTTGGGCGTGTCGCCGTAGACCTTGTTGGTCGACATGAAGACGAAGGTGGCGCCGGGGGCGATCTCGCGGGTCGCCTCGAGGAGGTTCAGAGTGCCGACCGCGTTGACGCCGAAGTCCGTGTGCGGCTCGCGGGCCGCCCAATCGTGGGATGGCTGCGCGGCGGCGTGAACCACCAGCTCCAGCCGCGAGGCGTTCTCGCTGAAGATCCTGTGCACGGTGTCGTCGTCGCGGATGTCCGCCTCGATCGCGTTGAACTCCGGATATGCCCCCACCAGCTCGTCGGTGACGTGCGAGGTGGACGCCTCGGGCCCGAAGAACCGGGCCCGCATGTCGTTCTCGAGCCCGACCACCTCCCAGCCGCTCTCGATCAGCCGCCGGACCGAGTCCGAGCCGACGAGGCCGCCGGAGCCTGTGACGATCGCAAGCGGCATCGTCAGCTCGTCCTGGCCGACGCGTCGAGCCCGAGCGCCTCGGCGAGGCTCGACTCGTTCGCGGCGGTCCACCGGTGGATGTCGGAGAGCGTCTGGCGGGGGTCCCGGCGCGGGCGCCATTCGGTCCGCTCGAAGAGCCGAGCGCAGTCGGCGATGAAGATGGGGACGTCGCCCTGTCTGGTCTCGGGCACCCGCTCGATCGCGACGTCGTTGCCGGTCAGCTCTCTGCAGATCTCCGTCGTCTCCACCAGCGAGAGGCTGTTATCGCGTCCGCCGCCGACGTTTCCCACGAAGCCCGCCCAGCCCGCGGGATCCAGGAGCTGCTCCTCCACGAGCTCCACCACGTCGTCCACGTGCAGCAGGTCGCGGACCTGCTTGCCCTCACAGCCATAGCCGATGTAGCTCAGAGGCAGGCCTAGCTGGTGGTGGAGGATCCAGAAGGCGAACACTCCCTGGTCGACCTTGCCCATCTGCCACGGCCCGGTTATCACGCCGCAGCGGTCGATCGCCGTTCGCAGCCCGAAGCCCTCCGCGTACTCCTCGATCAGGAGCTCAGCGGATAGCTTCGTCGCCCCGTAGAGGCTGCGGGCGCCCTCCATCGGGAAGTCCTCGGAGATCCCCGCCGATGACGCCCCCGGTATCTCCTGCTCGTCCGTGAGCTCGAACCGGGTCCGCCCCTCTTCGTAGGCGAGCTCGTTCTGAGGTCGCACCGGATAGACGCGGCTGGTGGAGAGGAAGATCAGCTGAGCGTCATCGCGGCGCGCCAGCTCGAGGCAGTTGTAGGCGCCCGTCAGGTTCGTGTGAACGGTGTAGGCGGTCTCGCCGTCGGCGCCGGCGAGAGCGGACGGCTCGGCGGAGCATTCGACCAGCGCGTCGACGTGCTCGATCTCCATGAGCTCGTCGAGGCTGCGAACGTCGCCCCTGGCGAACTCGATCCCGGCCTCCTCCAGGCGGGGAAGGTTGAGCTCCGAGCCGCGCCGGTGGAGGTTGTCGTAGGCGATCAGCTCCCAGCCCGGATGGCGGGCGGCGAGGGAAATACCGAGATTGGCGCCCACGAAGCCGGCACCGCCTGTGATCAGGACGCGCATCGTGGGGTGCGAGGTTAATGGCCCGGTTGACCGGCGTCTTCTGCCACCATCCCCGCTGCCCGGAGCCATGAACGAGCCGCAGACGAACGAGCCGCACCCATACCTGCCCCGGGTTCCCGGGACCGGCAAGCGTGCCCTGATCACCGGGATCTCGGGCCAGGACGGGTCCTACCTGGCAGAGCTCCTGCTCGAGAAGGGCTACGAGGTCCACGGCATCGTCAGGCGCTCGTCGAGCCTCAACACCCAGCGGATCGATCACCTCTACCAGGACCCGCACGAGTCGGGCGTCAAGCTCTTCACGCACTACGGGGACCTCACCGACTCGGTCGCCCTGGTCAAGCTGCTCTACGAGCTCCGGCCGGACGAGATCTACCACCTCGGCGCGCAGAGCCACGTCCGGGTCTCGTTCGACATCCCGGAGTACACCTTCGACGTGACCGGCGCCGGGACCGTCCGCCTGCTCGAGGCGATCCGCGAGGCCGGGGTGAGCCCCCGCTTCTACCAGGCCTCCTCCTCGGAGATGTTCGGTGCGGCGCCGCCGCCGCAGAACGAGGCAACCCCGTTCCATCCGCGCAGCCCCTACGGCGTCGCCAAGGTCGCGGCCTACTGGGCGACGGTGAACTACCGCGAGGCCTACGACATGTTCGCCGTCAACGGGATCCTCTTCAACCACGAGTCGCCGCGCCGCGGCGAGACCTTCGTCACCCGCAAGATCACCCGCGCTGTGGCGCGGATCGCGGCCGGGCTGCAGGACAAGCTCTACCTCGGCAACCTCGACGCCCAGCGCGACTGGGGCTACGCACCGGACTACGTCGAGGCGATGTGGCTGATGCTGCAGGCCGACGAGCCCGAGGACTTCGTGATCGCCACCGGCGAGACGCACACGGTCCGCGACGCGGTCGAGATCGCCTTCGCCCGGCAGGGGCTCGAGGTGGACGAGCACCTCGAGATCGACCCGAAGTACTACCGCCCCTCCGAGGTCGACGTCCTCCTTGGGGACGCGAGCAAGGCGAAGGAGAAGCTCGGCTGGGAGGCCAAGGTCCGCTTCAAGGAGCTCGTCGAGCTGATGGTCGACGCTGATGTGGAGGCCCTGGAGGACCAACTGTCGGGCAAGGTGACCCGCTAGAGCCATGGCTCGGTCCGTACTGGTCGCCGGAGCCGGAGGCTTCATCGGTGGCCACCTCGTCGGGGAGCTTCTTCAAGACGGGATCTCGGTGCGTGCCGTAGACGCGAAGCCGAGAGAGCGGTGGCACCAGCTCCACTCGAAGGCGGAGAATATGGAGCTCGACCTGCGCCTCCTGCCCGATGCTCGGGCGGCGATCGCGGGAGTCAATGAGGTCTTCAACCTCGCCTCGGACATGGGGGGGATGGGCTACATCGAGAGCAACAAGGCGAACTGCATGCTCTCGGTACTGATCAACACCCACCTCCTTCAGGCTTCATATGACGCGGGCGTGGAGCGGTTCTTCTTCTCGTCGTCGGCGTGCGTCTACGCCGAGGGCAAACAATCCTCCGCAGCGGTTGAGCCGCTCAGGGAATCGGATGCGTACCCGGCGATGCCCGAGGACGGCTACGGGTGGGAGAAGCTCTTCAGCGAGCGAATGTGCCGCCACTTCATGGAGGACTTCGGTCTCGTCACGCGGGTCGCGCGCTACCACAACGTCTATGGCTCCCATGGGACCTTCGAGGGCGGCCGTGAGAAGGCGCCGGCGGCGATCTGCTGCAAGGTCGCCGAGGCGAAGCTCTCCGGGAGCCACCAGATTGAGGTCTGGGGTGACGGCGAGCAGACGCGGAGCTTCAGCTACATCGACGACTGCGTCCATGGCACCCGCCTGATCATGGGCTCCGACATCGCGGACCCGATCAACCTCGGCTCGAGCGAGCTGGTGACGATCAACCAGCTCGTCGACACGGTCGAGGAGATCGCCGGGATCGAGGTGGAGCGCAACTACGACCTCTCGGCGCCTCAGGGCGTAAGGGGTCGCAACAGCGACAACACCCTGATCAAGGAGAGGCTCGGCTGGGAGCCATCGATCCCTCTGAGGGACGGCATGGCGCACACATATCGCTGGGTATACGAGCAGCTCGCGGTTACCCGCGATACCGGGTGAAGACGCCGTCGATCTGAAGGACCTCCCCGGTCCGCGGGTCCTCGAAGGCAGGCTCGAGGCGCTCCGGGTGAAATCCACGCTCCTGCAGGTAGGAGATCACCTCGGTCCAGTCCGGCGCTCCCTCATACAGGGGCACTAGGGACAGCTCCGCTTGAACGCCTTCGATGGCCGGGAGGGATCGCTCCGCCCCGTGGAGGGCCTCCAGCTCGAATCCCTGGACGTCGAGCTTCAGAAACACCGCCTCGCCCTCGCTGACGACCCTGTCCCAGATTTCATCGACGGTGCTCAGCTCGATGGTCTCCGTCCCGACGTACACGGACAGGGGGTCGCTGCGGGCGTGCCTCTCGCCCATCTCCAGGAGTGAGCTGCTGTCGGAGTTGCCCGCGACGTTGATCTCCGCCTCTCCGGGGTGAGCGCCGATTGCCAGGCGAAGGCAGGACCAGTCCGGATCGTCCGCAGCCAGCTTCTCGAGCCTCACGAATGACGCGCGCAGGGGCTCAAACGAGCAGATCCTTCGCTCGAATCCGCCCGCCCGGATGGTCCTGGCGTAATTTCCAGTGGATGCACCCACGTCAAGGACGAGGTCGAAGTCCCGGTTCGCGAGGAAGCTGCCCAGGGGCCTCGCGGGCGGGTGACGCGGCTGCAGATCCAGGCCGCCTAAGCGCACCAGGCACTGCAGGAAGTGAAAGATCCGCGCCTTCAATCTGGCCCACACGGACGAAGTCTCTCTGAATTCAGCCAACATTCCTGTCCAGGATGATGGTTAGACCTGAGCGGGTCCTGGTGGCGGTGATGGCCGAGACCCGTGCCTGGGAGATCACCGCGGAGAGCTTTTTCTCGAACGTGATCGAGGTCCTCGATGCGGACCTGGCACTGTGCGTCGGGGACCACGAGAGCCCGAACCCTCTTTACGAGAGGGCGACGTTCCTCTGGCGGGTCCCCGAGCCCGACGACTGGGGAGAGCTGTATGACCGGCAGGCCGGGAGCTCGCGTTGGCGGACACTGCTCACGCCGGGATCCTTTCTCCTCGGCGGCATCGAGGACCCTGAGATCCATGAGCCCGGCTCCGGAGCGATCGTCCTCTACTTCCGGCAGTTCCTGAAGGAGTCGATCGAACGGGCCGGAATCGCGGACGATTACGACTGGCTGATCGTGACGCGCTCGGATCTGGTCTGGCCGATCCCTCATCCCAGCACGCGATTCCTCTCAGGACGCCACATCTACGCGCTCGACGGGGAAGGGTACGGCGGGGTCGGGGATCGCCACCTGATCGTGCCCCGCCGGCATCTCAGCCGCTTCCTGGAGGTGCCGGACCCGATCTTCTCCGAGCCGGAGCGGCTCAAGCGCAAGCTCGCCCGTAGGAGCGTTTCCCAGGATTGGCCGTTCCTGAATCCCGAGCGCTTCCTCGCCGCGCGTCTCAAGGACCTCGGGCTGTCGCGGCACGTGAGGTTCCTCCCCTACGTCCCCTACGCGATCCGGCTCCCGGGCGGCTCCACGCGCTGGAGCAAGGGGGTCTTCGACGAGGAGTACGGCTATTACGTCAAATACCCGCCCGAGCTCGAGCGCTCGCGGATCGCTCAGCGTTTCGTCTACGACCAGAAATCGTGGGGGCGCTACCTCGCGCCCATTCGCGGAGCCCCTCTGCGGCGGGAGCTCAGAGCCGCTTACCGCGAGCGCGACCTCTACGAGCGGCCGTTTCCTCTGCGCGAGGTCCACGTGCGGGCCGCTCGCAGGCTGCGTCGCTTCGCCGCCAGGGCGCTTCGGCGGATCCCGGGGGTGGCACCGCTGCTGGACGCACGGATTCGGCGGATCCGCCGGCGCGCGGAGCGACGTGCGGCCAGTCGGTGATAGTCGAGCTTCTCTCTCTAGAGTGCCCGCGATGATGAGCCCCTCTCTCGGGTACTGCAAGCTGTGCGAGCTCGAGGACTTCAGGGATCCCGATCTGCACAGCGTGATCAGGGACATGGCGGGGGTGGGTCCCGAGCGCCCCGACTACCCGGACGGAGAGGAGCACCGCAAGCCCTGGGAGGTGGCGATGACCGCGCGCGCCCTGCGCGACTTCGGCGCGCTGCGCGAGGACGCCGAGATCCTCGGAGTCGGAGCGGGCACCGAGGCGACCATCTTCTGGCTCACCCGGCACGTCAAGCGGGTCTTCGCCACCGACCTCTACCTGACCGAGGACTCCTGGTCGGCGATGGACTCGGGTGCGGGGATGCTCCATGCGCCCGAGAAGGAGACGACGCTCGACTGGAACCCGCGGCGGCTGGTCGTCCAGCACATGGATGCGCTCGACCTGCGCTACGAGGACGACTCCTTCGACGGGATCTTCTCCTCCGGATCGATCGAGCATTTCGGTGACCTCGACAACATCCGGAAGAGCGTGGAGGAGATGTACCGGGTGGTGCGTCCGGGAGGGGTGGTCGCGCTGGCGACGGAGTTCCGCCTCGCGGGACCGCCGCCCGGGATGCCCGGCACCGTGCTGTTCGATGAATCGGAGCTGCGCCAGGTGCTGCTGGACGGCATGGACTGGGAGCCCGCGTCACCGCTGGATTTCTCGATCTCGGAGGAGACGCATGAGCAGCCCGGTCGAGTTCTCGTCGCTCTTCGAGACGATCGGCCGGGGTCCGAGCATCGTTGATCGGGTCCGGGCGCGTTTCGGCAAGGAGCTGCCGCCGCCGGCGATTCGCCATCTGCCGACGCCCTATCCGCACATCGTGCTGCGCCTGGACGACCATCTGTGGACCAGCGTGCACGTGGCGCTGATCAAGCCCGAACGCGACTGAACCGTCCGGCTCTGGCCCGCCCCGGACTTCGACTGGGTGCACGAGCTGCGTCCGAGCTGATCGAGCAGGTCTGGACGACTCCGCGCTGCGCCAGCGGAATCAGGGCCGCCCAGGAGATACGCGGGGGAACTCTATGAGGGGTCGCCGAGCGCTACGCGGAGCTGCTCGAGCTCTGACCGCGCTCGCCTAGCCCGGCGTGCGGGCCGGGTCGGTGATCGCTTCGAAGGCGGCGGTGCTGACGGCGTCGAGCGACCAGGTGTGGTCGACGAGCACCGTGCGGTAGTCCATGATCCCCTCCTGGGTGCCGCCGCGGCCGTGGAAGTCTCCGCCGGCGACGGTCAGCTCTGAGACGTGGTTGACGGCGTCCAGTCGCTCCGCCCCGGCTTCGGCACGGAGGTCGACGTAGTACTGGCCGGCGGGCAGTGGGCAGCGGTGCACGGTGCAGCGCAGCTCGCCCCGCTCCGGGATCTCCGTGAAGGTCGTGCCTGTCGCCGCGGTGTCGAGGTCCAGCAGCGGCGTCTGTTCGCTCAGGGTGAGGATCGTCAGGTTGAAGCGGGAGCCGCGCAGCGCCTCCTGGGTGTGCTTCTCGAAGCTCAGCACCATGTCGAAGTCCTCCCCGGTGGTCGGGCTGTCGATCACCTGCCCCTCCTGCTCCAGCCGGAAGTCCACGAAGCGAAGCTTGCCGTTGCCGTGACGCCGCCGGTCCTTGAGCCCACGCTCGAGATCGGAGGTGACGTCGCCGACGTAGGCGTCGATCACGTCCCCGACCTTGCCCGCCGCCGCGACCCGGCCATCCGAGAGCATGATCGCCCGGTCGCAGAGGTTCACAACGGACGGCAGGTTGTGGCTGATGAAGACCACGGTGCGTCCCTCGCGCGACGCCGTCTCCATCCGGCCGAGGCACTTCTGCTGGAAGGCCAGGTCCCCGACCGAGAGCACCTCGTCGATGATCAGGATCTCCGGCTCCAGGTGGGCGGCGACCGAGAAGGCGAGCCGCAGCTGCATGCCGCTCGAGTAGCGCTTCACCGGCGTGTCGATGAACGGGCCGATGTCGGCGAACTCGACGATCTCCTCGAAGCGGCTCTGGATCTCGCGCCGCTTCATGTCGAGGATCGCTCCGTTCAGGAAGACGTTCTCCCGGCCGGTCAGCTCGGGATGGAAGCCGGTCCCGACCTCGAGCAGCGCCCCGACCCGGCCGTGCAGGCGCGACCTCGCCCTTCGGTCGGCGGGGTGATCCGGGAGAGGATCTTGAGCAGCGTGCTCTTGCCGGCGCCGTTGTGGCCGATGATGCCGATCGTCTCCCCGCGCTTGACCTCGAAGTTGATGTCTCTGAAGGCCCAGAACTCCTGCGGCTTCGGGCGGCGGCCCGATCGACTTGATCCGCTCGGTGATGCGCTCGGTGAGCAGCAGGTAGCCGGCCTGGTCCCCGCCGATCTCGTAGCGCTTGCTGAGGTCGCTGACCTCTATGGCGATGTCGTTGCTCAGATCACGTCCGCGAAGAACCGCTCGGCGCGCCGGAAGTAGAGGATCGCCCCGAGCAGGAGCAGCGAGCGCTGCCGACCGAGATCAGGACCTTGGCGACGCTCGGTGCCGGCTGGTCGAGCAGCGCCCAACGAGTGCCATCGAGCACGGTGGCCATCGGGTTGACGTAGTAGAGGTAGGACAAGGACCTCTCCCGAGGACCCCCCACCGTCGCCCGCTGTAGATGACCGGGCTGGCGAAGAAGAGGATCTGCACCAGCACCGGGACCAGCACCTGGACGTCCCGGTACCTCACGTTGATCGCCGCGAGCAGGGTTGCGAGCGCGAAGGCGGTGATCACCCCGAGCAACAGGAACGCCGGGACCAGATAGACCATGGAGGAGATCGAGACCCCGTAGGCGAGGGTGACGACGACCACCACGACCAGCGCGATCGCGAGGTCGAGGACCAGCCCCAGGGCCTTCGAGATCGGCAGCGCGAGGCGCGGGAAGTAGACCTTCGAGATCAGGTCGGCGTCCAGGACGAGGCTGCGTGGCGCCCTGGTTGGATCGCCTGCGAGGTGAACTGCCATGGGACGATTCCGGCGACGGCGAAGACCGGATACGGGAGGTCGCCCGGGATGTTCACCTTGATCACAAGCCCGAAGAAGAGCGCGAGAACGAACGCGAAAACCAGCGGCTGCAGGACCGCCCAGGCGATCCCGAAGACGCTCTGCTTGTAGCGGATCTGGAGCTCGCGCTTGGTCAGGAAGTAGATCAGCTCGCGATGGGCCCAGAGCTCGCCCAGCCGAAGGGCGCTCCAGCGCCCCGGCGGGGTGATGACGAGCTCCGGGTACTCGACGGTCTGTGCCTCGTGCGGTCGCCATCGACGTGAAGCTACAGCGCAGGCTAGCCGTGCTAAAGGCTGGCCCATGGGCCGTCCGCGTGTGCATCGACGCCAGGATGGAGACCGGCCTGCTCGGAGGAGTCGATCGGATCAGTGAAAGTGGGCTCGACGGGAAGCAGATGCTCGCTCGTCCCGGCAGCTCGGAGTGGCGAAGGCCGCGACACGGCTGAAGACGCCGCCGAGCTCGAGCCGGACCGGCGGAGATCGCTCGGGGAGTCTCGCCACCGGCAAGGCCTCACCACGACGCGAGCTGATCAACGAGACCAAACAGGACCTCCCGGCAGGTTTTCCAGCGGCGCCCTCGAGCCGGAAGGGCACGACGACTGCGGCGACCCCGCTACGCCGGAGGACGCGGTGGAGCTCGAGCATGCCGCGTCTTGGAGCCTCCCCAAATCCTCTCAGAGCCTCTCGCGTGCCGAGGACCGGGGCACGATGCCGAAGGACTCGTCGTCATGGTCCAGTCGCAGCCGATCGGGGCGGCGAGCGGGTCGTGCACGGACCACCTCCTCCTCATCCAGTCGACCGCCTCAGCGTCCTCGCCGCCACGAGTCCTCCGCGTCCCCGAGAGGACTCGAGGGCCTCGATGCCCGAGGCCATGCCCCCATCCCAGCGCCGGCGTTCCTCGCCCTGACCGGACAGTAGAGTCCTCGATCAGCCCCGGAAGCCGCTTGTCTCGAAAGTCGTCGCGCTCGAGAGCTTGCCGCGCAAGTACTGATCCGAGAGCGGGGCGCCAAGGGCGATGAGTATAGGTACAGCTTCTCGCTAGCCCGGCGCGAGCGCCTCGAGGTCGGCCCGCACCATCATCTCCACGACCTCCTCGAAGGTGCGCGCGGCTCCCAGCCGAGCTCCTCCGGGCCTTGGCCGGATTCGCCACCAGCTCCTCGATGTCCGCGGGCCGCGCCAGCTCCGGATCGATCCGGACATGGTCGTCCGCCTCCAGGTCGACGCATGCGAAGGCCGCCTCGACGAGGTCCCGGACCGAGTGCGAGACGCCGGTCCCGATCACGTAGTCGTCGGCCTCCTCCTGCTGGAGCATCAGCCACATCGCCTCGACGTACTCCTTCGCGTATCCCCAGTCGCGGCGCACGTCCAGGTTGCCGAGCACCAGCTCGTCGCCGAGGCCGAGCTTGATCGAGGCGACGCCGCGGCTGATCCGGCGGGTGACGAATGACTGCCCGCGGCGCGGCGACTCGTGGTTGAAGAGGATCCCGGAGCTGGCGTGCAGCCCGAAGCTCTCGCGGTAGTTGACGGTGATGAAGTGGCCGTAGACCTTCGCCACGCCGTAGGGGCTGCGGGGATAGAAGGGCGTGGTCTCGCTCTGCGGAGTCTCGCGCGCCCGCCGAACATCTCCGAGGAGGAGGCCTGGTAGAAGCGCGCGTCCGGGCAGACCTCTCGGATTCCCTCGAGCAGGCGGGTCACCCCGACCGCCGTGTACTCGGCCGTCGCGACCGCCAGCCGCCAGGACTCCGCGACCGAGGACATCGCCGCCAGGTTGTAGACCTCGTCGGGGGCGAGTCGCCGCAGCACGCCGACCAGCGAGCCCTCGTCGAGCAGGTCGCCGGGATGGAGGGTGAGCCGGTCGATGATCCCCTCGAGCCGCTCGAAGGGCCGGTCGGTGGACCCGTGCACCAGCCCGTGGACCTCGTAGCCCTTCTCGAGCAGCAGCTCGGCCAGATAGCTGCCGTCCTGGCCGCTGATCCCGGTGATCAGCGCGCGCTTCATAGCGGGCCACCTCCACCCGGTCGAGGGCATCTCGAGCGCGCGCTCGTATCCCTCCAGCGTCCGCTCTCGCCACCCGCTCCCAGGTGTAGATCTGCACCCGCCGCCGGGAGCGCTCGCGGAGCCCGTCCAGCTGCCCGGCGTCTCCAGGACCTCGCGGATGCAGCGCGCGATGTCCGCCGGATCGGCGGGGTCGAAGGTCGCCTCGAGGTCGCCGAGCAGCTCCGGGATCGAGGACGTGCCGCTGGCGGCGACCGGCGCGCCGCAGGACATCGCCTCCAGGATGGGCAGGCCGGCGCCCTCGTAGAGGGAGGGGAAGACGAAGAGCCCGCAGCTCCGGTAGAGCGCGGCCAGCTGCTGGTCGGTGACGAACCCGGTCAGGACGAGGTCCCGGGGCTGATGCCGAGCGGCGGGCGAAGTCGCAGGCTGAAGCGCCGCTGGATGCCGACCCTGAACGCGATC
This sequence comes from uncultured Solirubrobacterales bacterium, assembly GCA_963747425.1. Classification (GTDB taxonomy): domain Bacteria; phylum Actinomycetota; class Thermoleophilia; order Solirubrobacterales; family 70-9; genus DASUPK01. The sequence continues at coordinate 27,476 of CAVVFJ010000015.1, read as the reverse complement.
ACGAGCTGGTGCGCGTCGCGCATCGATTCCGGCAGCTGCGCGTAGGCCCGCATGGCGCCCTCGAGGTTCTTGCGGTGGTCGTCGCCCCCGACGTAGAGCAGGAAGCCGGGCCGGACCTTCGGCAGCGTCGAGCGCATGATCGGTCCGCCTCCTCTCGCGGCCCACCAGCGAGGAGAAGCGGTCGGAGACGCCGGAGTCGATCACCGTGATCCGCTCCTCGGGGATGCCGAGGTGCTCCATCGCGTCGTCGGCGGTCTGCTGGGAGATCGTCAGGATCTGCTGGGCGGACCGGATCAGCCCGAGGCGCGCCATCCAGGCCGTCGCCATGTGCCCCACTCGGCGATGTAGTGCTCGCGCATGATCAGCGGGATCAGGTCGTAGAGGGTGACGACCAGGCGGGAGCCGCCCGGCTCCACGGCGGCCAGATCTCGTCGAGCTCCAGGTCCGCCTCGAAGGGCGACATCACGTGGTAGATCGCGGGGACCGCCGGTCGGGCCCTCGGTCCGCGGGTTGCCAGGCGAACTTCCCCGAGCCGCGCAGCGGCTCGGCGAGGGCGGGACCGGAAGTCCGGGCTCGAGCCCGATCGAGCCGATCGCCTCGGGGGCGAGCTCCACGAGCGCTCGGGCATGCTCGGCGACGTAGCGGGCGATCCCGCGCTCGGCGTGGCCTACGCTCTGGGTGCCACGAGCATCGAGCCAGACGGAGCCTGGCGACGACGCCCATCTCAGCCGGCGGCGGGCGGGCCCGAGGCGCTCGTCGTCCTCGGCGGAGGAGCGCTCCGGCGCTCGAGCAGCTCCCGCAGCGCGGCGAGCTCCCTCTCGATCCCGGCAGCCGCTCGTCCAGCGCGCGCAGCTCGCTGCCGAGATAGGTGACCGACTCGACCGAGGCCGAGCCGAGGCGCTCGGTCTTCCGGTCGATGTCGCCGAGCTGGTCGCGGAAGCGAGCTGGGAGACGCTGCCGAGCATCCTCCGCATCGCGCGAGAGGAGCTCGCGAGCGCGCGCTTGAGCACGGAGGCTGGCGCGCTTTCCGGGGGTCTGGTGTCCACGTCAGCGAGAGAAGGCCTGCGCCTCAGGCGAGAGGCGGGCCGCCAGAAGGATACGGTCTTCCTCCGACAGCGGTCCGCCCGCCGACCCGCCGGTAGTGGGCGCGAAACAGCCTCGCGGTCCGGTCGAAGTTGAAGTGCTCGCCGCGCTCGCGGCCGCGCTCGGCGAGGCCGCGCCGCAGCTCCGCGTCGGTCCAGAGGCGGAGCACGCGCGTCGGCGATCTGCTCGGTGTCGTCCGGGTCGAACAGCAGGCCGGCGTCGCCGACGAGGTCGGGAAGGCTGGTCGCCGACGAGGAGGCGACCGGGAGCCCGGCGGGAAGGCCTCGCAGACGGGCAGCCCCCAGCCCTCGAACCGGCTCGGGAAGACCAGCCCGGCGCCAGCTCGTAGAGGCCGCGCAGCTCGAGCGGGCTGACGAAGCCCGGGAAGCGCGCCTGCGCCCTCGAGCCCGAGCTCGGCGACCGTCCTCGGATCTGGCGGTAGTGGCCGTTCTGCCTGCCGGGCAGACCAACGGGATCGCGACGCCCGTCTCGCTCCCTGATCAGGGCCAGCGCCTCGAGCAGCCGCTCATGGTTCTTGTGGGGCCAGGTCTGCGCCGGGTAGAGCAGGAAGACGCCGGGCAGCGAGAGCCGCGCGCGGATCTCGCTTGAGGTCGCGCTCGGTGGGGGTCGGGTACTCCCAGAGCACGGAGCCCCAGGGGACCACCGAGACCTTCTCGGCGGGAGCTCGTAGCGCTCGACGAGGTCGCGCTTGCCCCAGGAGGTCATCGCGACCACCGTCTCCGCTCGCGCGCAGTGGGTCCGGTAGATGACCTCCCGGCGCCTCGCCTCCCAGCGGCTGAAGAGCTCGGGGAGGTGAAGGTGCAGAAGGTCGTGGGGCTGGTAGATGCTCGGGACGTCGGTCGTGAATGCGTCCTGGATCGGCAGGTGGACCACGTCGACCCCGGCCCGCTCGACCGTGCCGTCGGAGGGGCGGACGGCATAGCGCGGGCCGATCACCGGGAGCCTCTCGAGCAGGCCGCGCGGCCGGCGGCGCGCGCCCTCCGCGTCAGACGCGAGCGGCGCGGGATGCAGCAGCTCGCAGGGACCGCCGAGGTGTGGGCGGATCCAGTCGTCCTGCTCGGGGTTGGCGAGGAACAGGTACTCGCTCGTCGCCGTCGTCGAGCTTCGAGAGACCGGCCGCGATCCCGATCAGCACCTGCTCGACACCGCCGAAGCGGCCCCCTCCGAGACGGGCGTCTACGCAGACGCGCACTTGCTCGCCACCCCCAGACGCGGGATCCAGCGGGAACGATCGGCGCGGGTATCCAGAAGGGTGACTCTCATCCACCGATGGCGCAGGTCAGCCCAGACCCCGGCTTCTGGAGCGGAAAGCGTGTCACCGTCACCGGCGGCGCGGGTTCCTCGGGCGGCCGACGGTGGCGATGCTCGAGGAGCTCGGCGCCGAGGTGAAGACGATCCGCTCGGCCGACTTCGACCTTCGTGATCCCGCCGCCTGCCTCGACGCCCTGCGATGCCCAGGTGGTCATCCACCTGGCCGCCAACGTGGGCGGGATCGGCTACAACCGCCGCAATCCGGGCCCGCTTGCGCACGACAACCTCGCGATGGGCCTGAACGTCTTCGAGGCCTGCCGCGAGCTCGACGTCGAGAAGCTGGTCGCCGCCTGCTCGGTCTGCGCCTATCCGAAGTTCACCCCGGTCCCGTTCAAGGAGGAGAACATCTGGGACGGCTACCCGGAGGAGTCGAACGCTCCCTACGGGCTGGCGAAGAAGATGCTGCTCGTCCTCAGCGACTCGTATCGCCGCCAGTACGGCCTCGACTCGTGCGCGCCGGTGATGGCCAACCTCTACGGCCCGGGCGACAACTTCGACCTCGAGGACTCGCACGTGATCGCGGCGATGATCCACAAGTACGTCGTCGCCGCCGAGCGCGGGGATCCAGAGGTCGTCCTCTGGGGGACCGGCAAGCCCACTCGCGAGTTCCTCTACGTGGACGATGCCGCCCGGGCGCTGATCCTCTGCGCCGAGCGGCTCGAGGTCTCCGACCCGGTCAACATCGGCACCGGCCAGGAGACGAGCATCCGCGAGCTGGCGGGGACGATCTCGCGAGCTCGCCGGCTTCGAGGGGAAGACCGTCTGGGACGACTCACGCCCCGACGGGCAGCCGAAGCGCTACCTCGACACCAGCAGGGCGCGGGAGCTGATCGGCTTCGAGGCCGAGACGCCGCTGGACGAGGGGCTCCGGCGGACGATCGAGTCGTTCCGGGCCGCCGATCTGGCGACCGCCGGCTCCTCCGCCTAGCCTCCCCCCATGATCGGCTCAAGCGCATCGGGGGGTCGGCATGGTTCGCCTATGGCTCGATCCTTCTGATTCAGGCCAAGGTCCTCTGGGGGATCTGGGAGCACCGCGACCTCACCGGCGGGGATACCACCCAGTACTTCATCCAGGCGAGCAGGTGGACCCACGGGTTCCACCTGGACCCGGTCTGGTCGCCTCTCTACGACTTCTTCTGGGGCTCACTGCGCTGGTTCGTCGACGACCCGTATGCGGCGACGATCCTGCACCGGGTTCTGATCGTCGTTCGCGGCGACCATCCTGGTTCTCGCCGTCCTGCGCCGCCTGCTCTCACCGGGGATCGCCTGGGCGCTGGCGGTCTGGTGGGCGGTCCTGCCGATCAACTACGACGTCCTCTACGAGGTCCACCTCTTCGCGCTGCTTCCGGAGCTGGTGGCGGTCCTGATCGCACTTGCCTGGACCGGGCTCCGCATGCGTGCCGGAGTGTTCGCGGTGCTGCTCGCGTCCACGCTCCTGATGCGCAACGAGGTCGTCATTGCCCTGGTGGTCTGGGCAGCCGCCTGGATCGTCTACGAGGTCGCGAGGCGCGCCGGCAGGGCACTCCGACGGTGCCCCGGAAGCTGCTTGGCGCGGTCGGGATCCCGCTGCTGGTCATCGCGGGCGTGATGGGCGGCGTGGCCGCGAGTTCACTCCGTGGGGACTTCGTTCACCGGTTCAACGAGCATGCTGAGCTCAGCATCTGCCAGGCGTACGCCGTCGGCTATCAGCAGCGGCACGAGGACTTCAAGGGCAACCCGTTCACCGGCTGCTCCGGTCTGATGGAGAGGGACTTCGGCAAGCCGATGCCCTCCATGCTCGACGCGATCGATGCGAACCCTGGCGCGATCGGAGCGCACTACCTCTGGAACGCCCGGCTGTTGCCGTACGGGCTCCAGCTCATGCTCTTCGACCGGATCTCGGCCGGGGGCCAGAACCGCGATCCCGATTACGTGCCGGTCACGACCGAGTCAACGGCGGCCTTCGTCGCGTCCCTCCTGTTGATCGGCTTCGTCGCCGGCGGACTGGTGCTGCTCTGGCGGGATCGCCGCCGCTGGTGGGAGACCTGGCTCGCTCCCCGCGCCTGGGGCTGGCTGGCGCTCGGGGCGCTGGCGGCTACGGCGATCCTGGCGGCTCTCTGGCAACGACCGCGACCCGAGTATCTCTATGCGCTCAGCGTCGGCATCCTTGCGCTGGTCGGGGCTCTGCGCGATGGCCTATGCGGATAGATGGCCGCTGCTTAAGCGTGCCGGCGCTGCGATCCCGCTCGCGGCCGTGTTGCTGGTCGTCTTCGTTCCCAGCCGCGCTTCACCTCGAGCTACGTGACGCCACAGGTCGGTCGACCGGGCCGGCCCATGAAGGACATGGTCGATCGCCTCTATCCGATCCGAACCGAGCTGCGGGGGGAGAAAGTGAAGTTCCTGGCCACCTCCGCCGGGGCCGGGCTGCGCCTACCTCGGCGGAGATGACCCCTGCAAGCCCATCCTCTGGAAGCCGATCCTCGCCGGCGTACGACGGGTGGCTCGGTCGCTGAGGCCCTGGCGACGCGCGGGGTCGACTTCATCTACCTCGATCAGGTGGAGCTTGGGAATCCCGCCTTTCGCGAGGCGGCCCGCGAGGCTGAGGCGGCCGGCTGGACCCGCGCGCCCGATCTCCGCGGGCGACTCCTGGTTGCTGCTGAGGCGGCCCCGGCTCTCGCCCCTAGCCCATCTCGGCCTTCCAGCTTGACCGGACGGCACTGCCGGCCTCGAAGTCGGGCCACTGCGGAGCGTGGGTCGGCCCCGGGTCGTTCGATGACCGGCTCGAGGCCGATCGGGGAGAGGAGGGGCTGCGGCGGGCGTCTCGGGTCACCTCCATCGGCCGCCGCTTCGCCACCCGGTCCCGGGTGCGGATCGGCGGTCGCCAGCGCTCGGGCACGTGCTCGAGGAGGTCGCCGCCCCAGGTCAGGGTGGGGTGATCACGCCCTCTCTTGAACGGCCCGAGCACGTAGTGGATCAGGGGCTGCATGACACGCCAGCGCACCCACGCCACCGGGGTCGCCGCACGGAACAGCCGGGAGAGCCGCATCCTGAACCTCTCCCGCGGGCTGAGCCGGGGGGAGTAGATGCTCGACGAACCGATGGATCTCCGGCCAGGAGTTCGACATCTCATAGGTCTTCTGCTCGGGGTGGACGGAGCGGACCGCGAGGAAGTCGTCGGGGAGCAGCTCGGGCAGCTCGCCCCCGAAGGCGAGCCGCAGCATGAACTCCGCGTCGAAGGCGTAGTGCATGTCCTGCCGGAATCCGCCGAAGCGCTCGAAGAGGTCCCGCCGCCAGAAGCTCGAGGGTTGGGGAACGTGCCAGGGCACGAGCATCCACCAGTGGCGCCCCCTGACCCGGCCCTCGCAGTAGGAGGGCGGCTTGGGGCGCCAGACGCGCAGCCGCTTCGGCGGGTCCCCCTCCTCGACGTCGAGGGCTCCCCCCGCGACCCAGCTGCGCCGCTTCGCTCGAGGGCGGCGACCGCGGTCTCGAATGCGCCGGGCAGGAAGTAGTCGTCGCTGTTCAGGTAGGCGACGATCTCGCCGGAGGTGCGCTCGAGTCCCTTGTTGATCGCGTGCGGACTGCCCGTCGTCCGGCTCCGAGACCCACCAGGCCAGGCGGTCCTCGTAGCGCCGGATGATCTCGACCGTTTCGTCGGTGGAGCCGGCGTCGACGATCACGTACTCCAGGTTGGGATATCCCTGATCGAGAACGGATCGGATCGTCCGCTCGATGAATCTGCCCTGGTTGAACGACGGCGTGATGACCGTCAGCTTGGGTCTCACGCGCGCGGCGAGTATAGGTCGGGTCTGGGGATGGCTTTATGGGGTCCGAGGCGCGTCAATGACCGCCGAGCGTGACGCGCCGGACCGCGATCGAGAGCGGCCGATCGTCCCGGCTGGCGGCATCGATGTCGCACGGTCGCAGCGAGCGTTCGACCTCGAACTCCCACGGCGGTGGCATTCCCGGCACGGAATCGCGCACCCGAGAGCCGCACCAGGGCTGCGAGCGTGCCGTCCGCCTCGACCAGCCGGCGGTGACCGACCGGGGCACGGTCCACGGAGATGCGGAGGCCGTCGAGCACCGCGGGGTCGATCACGTGCGGGATCTCGACGGTCAGATGCTCCGCGGCGCGAATCGGCCGCCAGCTCCACCCAGGCGCGATTCGCGCTGCCGATCCAGCAGAAGGCGGGGCGATCGGCGAGCCGCTCGCGCGCCAGCCAGCCTCCGCCCCGGATCGGGCCCTCGAAGCTGAGATCCGAGACCAGGGCGGCGTCCGGGATCAGCGCCGAAGGTTCGCGGGGGGTCCAGCACGCTCCACTGTCCGACCTGGCGCTCGTAGCGAGCCCGGGCGTGCCGGTAGAGCTCCCGGTCGACCGCGGTCAGCTCCATCAGCGAGTCAGAGGCCGGCCGGAGAGACTTCCCGGCGAGGGATGCGGTCGGCGGACACGTTGGTTCGCGGGATCGGCCCCAGCTCGCTCCAGCCGAGGCGGCGGGCGAGCCGGTCGGCCGACTCGTCGAGGCGGTCGCTGAGGCCGACGAAGTCGCAGCGGTCGAGGCCGGCGAGGGCCTCGTCGAGACGCTCCTCGCCGATCTCGGGCTCGTTGGCGCTGAGCATCCTGGCCTGCCTGTTGCCGAGGGCCTCGCGGGCGATCTCGGGCGCGTCGCGGATAAGCTCGTCGATCGAGCACGCGCGCGCCAGCTCCCTGTAGCCCCGTCGTCCGCTCGTAGGCCTCGCGCGGCTTCCCCGGGAGGAGGACCTCCGGCTCGTAGTCCGGGGAAACGAGCGGGTGAACGAATAGGAGGAGAGTGCTCGATCGATCGGGTCGCGGAGGATGGTGAAGTGCGAAGGGCGGATGGCGAAATCGGCTCAGGAAGGAGACGCCGAGGTGACCCGAGACGTAGCGGTAGCGATCCACGTCCTCGAGGTCCGGCTCGGGACCGAAGTAGAGCGCCAGGCACTCGCTCGGCCGAAGCGGTTCGAGAGCGCGCCGGTGAACGCCGAGCCGGCGGTCTTGCCCACATGCAGGAAGACCAGACTCCTCTTCATAGGCTTGGAGCGTGACGGACCCGGATCCGGACCAGCACCCGGTCCCGCCCGAGTGGGAGTCGGTCGGCCAGGCCGGAGGCCCTCGAGTGGTGGGAGGAGCGACACCGCGATCGTCGCGGCTTCGAGGCGGTCGGCTACGCGGGAGCGGGCGAGGCGTACAACGCCTGGCTCTATCGCGTGCGCCGCCACCTCTTTTGGAGATACCTTGCACCGCTGGTCCGGCCCGAGAGCGAGGTCCTCGATGTCGCCTCGGGCACCGGCTTCTACCTCGAGCTCTGGAGGAGGCGGGCGCGCGACGCGTCGTCGGGTCCGACGTCTCCGAGACGGCGGTGCAGCGGTTCCGGCGGCGCTTTCCCGCCACGCGCATCGATCGCTTCGACATCTCCGGCAACCCCTGGAGTTGACGCCGGGCCAGTTCCAGATCGTCTCGGCCTTCGACCTGCTCTTCCACCTGATCGACGACGACGCGTACCGCCGCGCGCTCGGGAACCTCGCCCACCTGGTGCTGCCGGGCGGCCCGCTGGTGATCAGCGAGAACTTCCGGCGCCGAGGGCCCCGCCGCTTCGCCTCGGTGCAGGTCAACCGCGGGGAGGAGGAGATCCTCGACGCACTGAGGGAGGCCGGCTTCGAGGTCATGGAGCGGCACCCGATGTTCGTGCTGATGAACGCCCCCGCTTGCGGCGGCGGCCGCCTGCTCCACGCCTGGTGGCAGCGCGCGCACCGGCTCCTGACCACCCGTCCGAGGGCGGGCGCGATCCTCGGGCCGGCGCTCTACCCGGTCGAGCTCGCCTGCCTCGCCACCGTCCAGTCCGCCCCGTCCACCGAGCTGGCGATCTGCCGGAGCGTCTAGGCGGGCACAGCTCGAGCTCCGAGACGGGCATGCCGAGCCGCCGCCGGTCGCTCGATCCGTTGCGCGAGGGGACCAGTGGGCGGCAGAGGAGCACCAGTCCGGCGTCCGAGGCGGCCCTCGCCAGCTCGCCGGACAGCCGGATCTCAGCGCCGTCGCCCTTCGATCAGCTCCGGCGGCAGCGCACGGCCCGCGTAGACCCCGTGCAGGTAGTCGAGCGGTGCTCCGCGCAGCCCGGCCGTCGCGATTCGCACCACCGCCCCGCCGGCCGGCGCGCCCAGGCGCAGCAGGGCGACCGGCTCGCTCCAGCGAAAGCTGCGGCCAACCGGCTTGCTCGACTCCATGCCCGCCGACCAGCACACCGTCGAGGTCGGCGCCCCGATCGGCCCGCCGCCGCTGTCGGCCGGCGGCATCCCGTTCCCCAGCGAGCTCCTCGAGCTGGGTGGCGCGGACGGTGCCGTGCTGGGCGGCGACGTAACTGCGCCAGCGGGTCTCCGCCGGAAGCATCCCGGCCGCCGCCATGGTCCGGTGGAGCCGGGCCGTCGTTCGCTCCCAGCCGAGCCGCGGGCGCGGACCGGCGAGCCGAGCGGGCATACGAGCGACAAGCTCCCGGCTCAGCCAGCTGCGGTCGCGCGGGTTGCTGCGGATCGCCGAGCGGAGGGCATCGACCATCGGCCGAGCGCCTCGCCGCTGTAGGCGTGGCGTCGCTCCCAGAGACCGGGCGGGCCGAAGTAACGTTCGCAGAACTCTGGATTTTGCTCCCGTTCCTGACGATGCATTCGCCCCGCGCGAAGTCGGCACCGAGCTCCAGGGCGTAGGCCATCTCGATTTCGAGCTCATGGGTGATCACCGCATCCTCGAGGTGCTTGATCCTGGCGCCCTGATGGGCGAGATGGGCGGAGAGCAGCGAGGGGGCATAGAGCCCGAGGCGCTCGTCGAGTCCCCCGGCGCGCTCGTAGGCCTCGCCCGGGATCGCCACCGCCGTCGTGTTGAGCCTGATCCAGCCGGCCCGGTCCCATTCGTCGAACGACCGCGCGAACCATCGCTCGCTCAACGGGCTGATGCCGTGGTGGGCTCTGGATGTGCCTCAGGGTGGCGGCATCGAGACCGAGTCGGACGGCGAACGCCTGGCCACCGCGGCCAGGCACTCGGGGTCCGCACGGACGTGGGCTTCGGTGAAGAGCAGCACCCGGGCCCGCGACGGCCGTGCGCCCGCGTCGTAGAGGCCCATCAGGGGGCGCCGGGCGCCGAGACGATCTCGTCCTGCGGAGCGAGCTCGGCCGCCACGCTGGCGCTCGAAGTCCGGATGCCGCCCGTCGGCCCCAGCACGACCTGGAAGCGATCGCGCGGCAGGGTCTGCTCCGGGTCCAGGTGCGGAGGTGCTCGACGACGTCCCCCCGCGGGTCCTCGAGGGGGATGACGACGGCGAGTTCCGGGCGAGCTCATCGGTTTGCCCGCCTCGAGCGACGGAGGCCGCTGAGCGGCCAGGTGATCGCTGTCGGGAGCGGCGTGACGCGGGAGCGGCCGTTTCCGTCTCCAGCCGGGCGACCGTCTCCGTGGCCGCCTCCGCCTCGCGCTCCGCCGCGGCCGCTCGCTGTTCGGCGTGGGCGGCGATCTGCGGGCTTGCGCCGTTTCCTCCCTGCAGCTCGGATCCCTCGCTGTTGCGACGCTCCAGCTCACCGCGCAGGAGCTTGGCCTCGTGCTCGAAGCCGAGCGCGCGTGCGTCGGCCTGCCACTGCACCCGGGTCAGCCTGCCGAGCTCGTCGAGGGGCGCCGCCGCCGGCTCGCCGCGAGGCGCGATCTGGCCGAACATCTCGACGAGAGCCTGGCAGTGCGAGCTGGCACTGTGGCGGATGACGGCGAGGTCGCGGTTGGCGGCGCCCATGTCCGCCCGGTAGGCGCGCAGGTCCTCACGCAGGGAGACGGTGTCGCGGGACGGCGTGTCGACCTGCCCGTCGAAGTTGACCGCCTCGAGCGCCGTGTAGCTGGACGGGGTTACCCAGCCGTCCCCCCCGTGGTGGTCGTAGACGTACGCCGCCCGGCCGCATGACATCGCCTCGACGATCACCCGTGACTTGCCTATGACGATGTCGCTGTCGTTCATCTCCGCCTCGGTGCGACCGAGAAGCCGCCGCCCTGGAGCCCGCGCCGGGCGACCTCGATGCCCGCTTCCGAGCAGGCTCGGCTGATCAGCTCGAAGCGGTTGCCGGACACGTAGTTGCCCAGCACCAGAGCCCGCCTTGGCTCCTCGCCGATGGGCCCACGCGGCGAGAAGCGGCGGGTGTCGACCGGCTGCTGGAGCCGGACCACCTGGGGGACGTGCCCCAGCGCCTGGGCATGTTGCGCCGCTCGGTCATGCAGGGTCACCGTCGCGCTGGTCACGCCCGGCAGCTGCGGAACCAGCCAGCGATCGTGCTCGATCGCATGCAGGCAGAACACCTGGGGGACGCCCCGATACCGGCTCGCAAGCGTGTAGGCGCTGGGAGCGTCCTGCGCATAGATCGCGTCGCAGGTGTCCGGGAGCCCCCCGGGCTCGGTGACGACCCGAAGGCCACGGCCCTCCGCGACGGCGGCCATTTCACCGGTCTCCTCCGTCAGGACGGTGACGCCATGGCCCATGCGCTCGAGCTGCTCCGCGACCGTCACCAGGTAGGTGCCGACGCCGCCGATCGTAGTCAGCTCCAGCGGTGCCCAGGACCAGGTTCACGGGCCCCCGGGCGATTCGAGGACCGCGATCGCGGGCGGATGGGTGCCGGGATCGAACCGCCAGCTGCGTACACTCGCGCCGCGTGCCGGTGACCCCGCGAATCTCGGTGCTGCTGCCGCTCACGGACGAGCGTGGCGCGGGCGTCGAATGCGTCCGGGCCTGGGCGGGTCAGTCCGCGGAGCCGGACAGCTTCGAGATCGTCGCCCTGGCGCCGGGCGAGGACAGTGCCCTCGAGCGATCGGTGCGGCCGCTCCTTCGCGGACACGATCGCTGGATCGTTGCCCCGGGGAAGGACGAGTACGAGCTCTTCAACCTCGGCGCGCAGGAGGGATCGGGGGAGTTCGTGTTCGTCACCGAGGCCCATTGCGTTCCGGAGCGGGATTGCCTCGGGGCGATGCTCGAGGAGCTCGATCGAACGGGTGCGCCCGGCGTTCGCGGGAGCAGCGTGCCCGAAGCCCATGGCGACCTCGGGGTGCTCGAGCGCGACGCCTTCGAGGATGCCCTCCGGGTTGAGGAAGACCCCGACCACTGGCGCAAGATCTTGATCCATAGCCTGGCTGTCCGCCGCGACGTCTACCTCGACGCGGGTGGCCTGCCGCCCGCCTACGGCGACTTCGCCCCGTGGCCCTTGGCGATCGCTCTGCATTCCGGGGGACAGAGGCTCGTCTTCAGCCCGCGTCCGCGCGTCCATCATGTCTACGACGGCGACCTGGGTCAGCTCGGCTCCCATGTCCGCAGCTTTGGCCGCGGGGAGATGCGTTACCGCAGCGAGGTCCCCGTGGCCCTCGGCGGCCGCTATCTGGACCCGGCCGTGGAATGGGAGCAGCGTCTCGGGCACACGCGCGCCGGCGCGCTACGCGCGGCCTGCGGGCCGCGATCGTGCTGCGCCGCCCCGGGACCATCCGCGAGGCATTGCGGCACGCCGGGGTTGCCGTCTTTGGTCCACGCCTCTCGATCGCGCGCGCCCGGTTCGGTGCGGCGCGGGCGCGGCGGCGGGCGAAGAGCTCGCGCGACCCGGAGCGGGCCCGGCGGGGCTTCCGGGAGTTCTGGCGTCTGACCAGCCGGCGCGGGCGCATCGAGGGCCTGGCGGAGGCCCGGCTAGGTGAGGTTCCGGCACCGCCGCCCGCTCGAGAGCTCGACCTGAGTGAATCGGTGGCAGGTCGGTCGATCGGTTTCTTCCATCTGGAGGAGGTCGGTGGCGGCGAGTCCGTCCGCTGGACGGCGCCGCTGGCGTCGATCAAGGTCAACGTTCCCGGGACGGGCCTGGCGCGTGCGCGCCTCGGGCTCCTACCGCTCGAAAGGCCGGAGGGTGTCCCCGCCCCGAGGCCGCGCGTCGCGGTCGACGGCCGGGTGGTTCCCGCATCGGTTGCGGATGCGGGCGGTCGAGTTCGAGATCGCCGGCGGCGAGCACTGGATCTCCATCGCCTGCCATCCGTTCTGGCCGCGGCAGCACGGCGTCGACGATCCCCGCGCACTCGGGGTTCCGGTGCGGTCGTTGAGCTTCGGTCCCCGCTGAGAGGCTGGTCGGGTGACGGAGACGCTGCGCTCCCTTGCCGGCGAGATCACGGCGTGCACGCTGCTGCCCCCGCCTGGTCGAGTGGCGGGAGCGGAGCGCGGCGGAGCCGCCGCGCCGGTATCGGGGCGAGCGCTATTGGGCGCGGCCGCTGCCCGGCTTCGGCGACTCCCGGGCGACCATCATGGTCGTTGGGCTGGCGCCGGCGGCCCACGGCGGAAATCGGACGGGAAGGGTTTTCACCGGGGATCGCTCAGGCGACTGGCTCTACTCAGCCCTGCACCGGGCCGGGCTGGCAAACAAGCCGACCTCGGTGAGCGCGGACGACGGGCTCCGCCTGCTGGGCGCGTACGTCACTGCCGTGAACCGCTGCCCCCCGCCCCAGAACCGGCCGACCACCGAGGAGCGCGACAACTGCCTGCCGTATCTGGTCAGGGAGCTGCGGCTGCTCCGGGCCGCCCGCGTGATCGTGGCGCTCGGCTCGTTCGCGTGGACCGGGTCGCTTCTGGCTCTGGCGGGATCGGGCGCCGAATTGCCGCGCCCGCGCCCTCGGTTCGGCCATGGGGTCGAGGCGGTCATCGGCACTGCGGAGGGCGGTCGGCGGCGGGAATGGTCGCTGCTCGGGTGCTTTCACCCCTCCCAGCAGAACACCTTCACCGGCAAGCTCACCGAGCCGATGCTCGACGCCGTCTTCGCGCGCGCGGTTGAGCTTGCGTCCGACTGAGCCAGGGATACTTGCCACCGTGTTCCAGCTCAATCTGCCGAACGCGCTCACGATGCTGCGAATCCTGCTCGTGCCGGTGGTTGTCGTTGCTTTGCTCGACGAGACGCCGAACGGGGATGCGATCGCGGCGGGCGTCTTCGCTCTGGCCGCGCTGACGGACACGCTCGACGGCTATATCGCGCGCCACCGGAACGCGATCACGACGTTCGGCAAGCTCATGGATCCGATTGCCGACAAGCTGCTGGTCGCAGCCTCGCTGATCGCCCTCGTCTCACTCGATCGGCTCGCGGCCTGGATCGCGATGGTGATCATCGCCCGTGAGTTCGCCGTCACCGGGCTGCGGATGGTCGCGGCCGAGCAGGGGGTGGTGATTCAGGCGAGCTGGATGGGGAAGGTGAAGACGATCCTCCAGGTGGCGGCGATCATCTGCCTGATCGCGGTCAACCCGGCGCCGCTCTGGGTCAACCTGCTGGTCTACGCGGCGGTGGCGGCGACCGTGATCAGCGGGGTCGACTACTTCTTCGGGTTCCGCAGGATGATGGAGTCCAGATCGTCTCGGAAGACGGCTTCGCCATAAGGCCGCGGCCACGAGCGGCCGCTAGGCGGCCGGCGCTTCCAGCCATTCGCGCATCGTCGTGTGGTGGCGCGAGTGCGCACCGCTCTCCAGCTCGCCGGCGATCTCGGAGAGCAGGCCGTAACGCTCGGCGACGACGTTGTGACGGTGGATGGTCTCGAGGTTCTCCTGACGGGCGTGGACGAAGGCGCCGTCACGGAGCTCGGGGAAGGCCTCGGTGACCCGCCGGATCATCTCGCGGACGCAGTCCTCGACGAAGCGGGGATTGGCGTGTGCCTTCTCGACGACGGCGCGCTCGTCGGCCCGCTTCATCAGCTCGTAGATCTCGCTGGACATCGAGCTCTCGACGATGCGGAGGAGCCTGCGGGCGTCGATGTCGACGCCGGAGTCCTCGGGGGTGCCGACATAGAGGGTGCCGATGCCCCGCTGGTTGTGGGTGGCAAGCGGGACGGCGTCGACGATGCGGTCGATCTCGTCGGGGCTGAAGCCCTGATCGATCAGGTTCTCGCGGGCGCCGTCCTCGACCAGGCCCTGGGCGCAGGGACAGGCGGTCATGCCCTGGGCCTCGACCCCGATCAGGGTGCGGGTGCCGCGCTCGGAGGACACGGCCGTTCCGAACAGCGTGTAGAGCTCCTGGGTGGGCAGGCCCGATACAGGCGCCGGGACGGTCTCCGGATAGCGCGCCGCGATCTTCACCTCGGCGCGGATGCCGCCCTGCCGCTCGCGGACCTGCTCCGCGATGTGGGCGGCGAGCCCCTCGGCGCGCAGCGCCTCGCTGAGGACGACGGTGTCGATCGCCTCGTTGACGACCTCCTCGAACCGGGACATGTGGACGCCAGCCTGCTCGGGGTTGAGGTCGACGAAGCACTCGAGGTCGGCGTGGTAGAGGGAAGCGTCTTCAGCCTGACCTCCGTTTTGCGACCCGCAGACGCGGATGATCTTCTCGACGCCGACCACGCCGACGCGGGAGAGGCTGACCCTGGTGGCGGGCGCCTCGGCCTGCGCATCGCGGCTCGGCGGCGACGCGGTCTGAATTGAGTTTGCCATCCGATCGAAGTATGCCGGGCCGGTGCAGCGGGCTGCGCAAAATGCCTGAAAAGTGAGTCAAATAACGGCGCAAACCGTCCCTATACTCCCGCTCGCTTTCGGCTCTGGTCTCTTTTAGGGGAGAGGCCGAGCAGTCCGGTTAGGGGAGGAGGAGAAGAGCAATTGGCACCGATTCGCCAGGCGGTCGTGGCCGAAGATCAGCCCTTCGGGGAGAGCGAGCAGCTGCGTGGGCTGATCGCGGCAGGTACGGAGCGGGGCTATCTGACTTTTGAGGAGATTGCCTCCACCCTCGAGGAGGTGGAGGTCACGAAGGAGCAGGTCTCCGAGCTGCACTCCCATCTGGTCGATCAGGGTGTGGACGTGATCGCCGCCGACGGTGTCACGGCCTACAAGGAGGGCAAGGCCGAGGAGTCGCCCAACGGCCAGGCGAAGAAGCAGGAGCTCGACCTCACCGTGGAGCCGAGCCTCGATTGCCTGCGGCTGTACCTGCGCTCGATCGGCACCGTGGATCTGCTCACGGCCGGCCAGGAGGTGGAACTCGCCAAGCGGATCGAGCGTGGCGACATGGGCGCGAAGCGGCACATGGTCGAGGCGAACCTGCGGTTGGTCGTCTCCATCGCCAAGTCTTATCTCGGGCGCGGGCTGAGCTTCCTGGATCTGATTCAGGAGGGCTCGCTGGGGTTGATTCGCGCCGTCGAGAAGTTCGACTATCGGCGGGGGTACAAGTTCTCGACCTATGCGACCTGGTGGATTCGCCAGGCGGTGACGCGCGCGCTCGCCGACAAGTCGAGGACGATTCGGATTCCGGTCCACATGGTCGAGAAGCTGAACCGGGTGGCGCATGTCGAGCGTGCTCTCGTTCAGCGCCTCGGGCGGGAGCCGGAGCCGCATGAGATTGCATCCGAGCTGGGATGGACGGCGCGCGACGTCCGCGAGGTGCTGCGCGTCAGCCAGATGCCGGTGTCGCTGGAGAAGCCGGTCGGCGACGAGGACGATTCGGAGCTGGGCGACTTCGTGGCCGACGATGCCACCGAGTCGCCGTTCGACCGGGCGTCCGACAACCTGCAGAGAGAGGACGTCCGGCGGGCGCTGTCGGCACTGCCGCGGCGCGACCGCGAGGTGCTCGAGCTGCGCTACGGCCTGAACGGGCGCCCGCCGATGACGCTCGAGCAGGTCGGCGACGCGTTCGGCGTGACCCGCGAGCGGATCCGCCAGATCGAGAACAACACGCTGAAGCGGCTCAAGATGCTCCCTGAGGCCCAGTGCCTCCGGGGCCTGGGCTGATCCTCACCTCCGTATTTGGGTATGAGGGGACTGCGCCGGCCGGCGGGCCGGACCCCGGCAGCTTTCACCGCTTGATCGGTTCCTGCCTGGGTGTGAAGACCAACCCCCGGGTGAGAAGGGGGAGAGGCGTCCGGCCCGCCGGGACCGGTATCGGTGACGAGATGGGGGAGGGAGGATTCGAACCTCCGAAGGCAGAGCCATTGCATTTACAGTGCAACCCCGTTGACCGCTTGGGTACTCCCCCGGGGAGCGGGGAGATTGTAGGCGGGGCTCCTCGCAGAGGCATGCGCAGCCGGATAGGTTCAGCGGCATGACCAACCTCGACGGAAGGGTGATCGCGATCGCCGGCGCCGGCGGCGGCCTCGGGCCCGTCGTGGCCAAGCGCCTCGCCGACGCGGGCGCCAGTCTCTCCCTCGCCGACCGCAGCCAGGAGGTAACGGACGGAGTCGCCCAGGACCTCGGCGTCCCCGACGACCGCGTCGACCCCCAGGCAGTCGACCTCCTCGACGAGTCCGCCGCCAACGATTGGGCCGCCGCAACCGAGAAGCGCTTCGGCCACATCGACGGCCTGCTCCACCTGGTCGGCGGCTACCGCGGCGGCGATCCCATCGACACCTTCGACCTCGCCGACTACGAGTTCCTCCACGGCCTGCTGGTCCAGACGCTCCAGCTCACCACTCGCGCCTTCCACCCGGCCCTGACGAGGAGCGAGCACGGCCGCTTCGTCCTGATCTCCGCGGCCGCCGCACAGAACCCCGAGGACACCAACGCCGCCTATGCCTCCGCCAAGGCCGCGGCCGAGGCCTGGACACTGGCCCTCGCCGATTCCTTCGACGGCACCCCCGCCACCGCCAACATCATCGTCGTCAACGCGATCGAGACGCCCAGAATGCGCGAGGAGAGCCCGGACGAGAAGCGCCCCAGCTTCACCCCCGCCGAGGACCTGGCCGAGGCGATCGCCTTCCTCTGCTCCGACTCCGCCGGCCGGATGAACGGCCAGCGAATGGCCCTCCATCCCTGATCCAACCCTCTCCGACCTCTCGCTACAGTGAGGCGCCTGCCCGGATAGCTCAGTTGGTAGAGCACTTCCATGGTAAGGAAGGGGTCGCCGGTTCAAGTCCGGCTCCGGGCTCTCTGGACGGCTCTTCACTGGTCATCCACGAAGGCGCAGGGGCCGGCAGCGAGCTTCCGGTCGACGGCGAGCTGATCCTCGGCCGGGAGCAGGGCAGCGCGGACCTCGTCATCGACGACCCGGGCGTCTCCCGCCGCCACGCCCGCGTCCTGGAGAACAACGGCGGCGTGATCGTCGAGGACCTCGGCTCCTCCAACGGCACCTACGTGAACGGCGAGCGCATCGCGGGACCCGTCGAGCTCGGCGCAGGCGACGAGGTCCAGATCGGCGCCACGGTCCTCGGAGTCGAAGGGGGCACCGCCGCGACCGCCCTGATGCCGCCGGGAGCCCCGCCGACCGCCGAGCACCCAGGGCCCGCCGCGTGCCTCCGAGCCCCCCGCCAGCCCTCACCCGGCCGCCGGCCCGCACCCCGCCGGCTCGCCCCACCCCCGCACGAACCGGGAAACATCCCGGCCCTCACCGCCCTCTTCCTCGGCCCCCTCTCGATCCTCCTCGTCTTCCTCAGCGCCGGCGGCTTCTTCATCGCCCTGCCCTGCGGCATCGCCGCGATCGTCCTCGGGACGATCGGGATCAGGAACGCCGACCGCCGCCAGAGCGGCCATCGCTCCCTCGCCCGCATCGGCCGCTTCACCGGCTTCGTGGGCACCATCCTCGCGACGATCGCCGTGATCGTCTTCATCGTGGTCGCTGCCGCGCTGCACAGCACCGAGCACAGCGTCAGCGGCCTGATCGATCGAATCAACCACGAGATCGACAACGTCGACGTCCCCAACGTGAACACCCCGGACGTCAACACCTCGACCGGCCAGTAACTGGCTGCCCAGCCAGTTCGTTACGCTCCGCCGGCCCGTGGACTTCAAGCTGACCGACGAGCAGCGGGACTTCGTGTCCGCCATCCGCGACTTCTGCCAGCGTGAGTGCGGCACCCAGGAGCAGCGCGAGCAGCTCACCAAGGACCACACCGAGCTCCACAACACCGAGATCTACAAGAAGATGGCCGAGCTCGGCTGGCTCGGGCTCACCATCCCCGAGGAGTACGGCGGATCCGGCGGGACCATGCTCGACGCCTGCCTCTTCATGGAGGAGACCTCGCGCGGCATGGCCCCGATCGGCGGCTACGCCACCACCCTGATCGTCGCCGGCGCCACCAGGCGCTTCGGCACCGACGATCAGAAGCGGAAGGTCCTCGGCGGCATCTCGAGCGGCTCCGTTGAGGCAATCGCCATGACCGAACCCGAGTCCGGCTCCGACGTCGGATCCCTCACCACCGAGGCAGTCCGCTCCAACGGCGGCTACGTGATCAACGGTCAGAAGGTCTTCATCTCCAACGCCCACATCAGTGACCACGTCCTGGTCGTCTGCCGCACCACCAAGGGCGAGAACAAGCACGAGGGCCTCTCGATGATCTTCGTCCCCAGCGGAACCGAAGGCATGGAGATGAAGCCCATCGACACGATGGGTGGCCGCGAGACCAACACCGTCTACTTCAACGACTGCGAGGTCCCCGCCGAGCAGCTCCTCGGCGAGCAGGACCACGGCTGGACCCAGCTGATGGCCGGCCTCAACACCGAGCGCCTCATCCTCGCCGCCACGATGCTCGGCATCGGCCAGCGCGCCTTCGACGACGCCCTCGCCTACGCCAAGGAGCGCAAGCAGTTCGGCAGGCCGATCGGCTCCTTCCAGGCCCTCCAGCACCGATTCGCCGATCTCGCCACCGACCTCGAGGCCGCCCGCCTGATGACCTGGTGGGTCGCCTCACTCAACGACGAGGATCCGGAGCGCATGCTCCCGAAGGAGGCGTCGATGGTGAAGCTCTTCGTCACCGAGACCGCCCAGCGCGTCGCGCTCGAGGGCATGCAGATGATGGGCGGCTACGGCTACTCCTCCGAGTACGACATGGAGCGCCTCGTGCGCGCCACCCTCGTCTCGACGATCTACGGCGGAACCTCCGAGATCCAGCGCGGCATCATCGCCAAGACGCTCGGCCTCTAGCGGGGGCGGTCGCCAGGCCGGGCCGATCGACGCTGCAGGTGATTGACTACAGTCCCCAGAGCGAAGGAGGAGGGAAGCGGTGGACCCACAGGCGTTTGAGGACTCACGGGCAGACCTGGAGTCGCTGGAGGGCTCGCACCGCCTCGGACGGCGAACCTTCTTGATCGGCGCGCTCGCCACGGGCGCGGCCGTCGCCTCCCCGGTCAACTACGCCGCGCTCGCGCGCAAGCGCCGAATCCCGGCCGCGAAGCACGCCAAGTTCGATCTCGGCGTCGCGTCCGGTTTTCCGCGCCCGCGTGGCGTCGAGCTCTGGACCCGGCTCGGCGAGATCAAGCGCACCTCGAAGCTGCACGTCGTCGTCGCGAAAGACCGGAAGTTCAAGAACGTCGTCGAGGAGAAGCTCGTCACCGCCCGCCAGGACCGCGACTTCACCGCCCGCACCTTCATCAAGGGCCTGAAGCCCGACCACCAGTACTTCTACCGCTTCGTCACCAAGGATTCGAAATCGCCGGTGGGAAGGTTCAAGACCGCCCCGCCGCTCGACTCCCGCAAGCCGATTCGGATCGCGTTCTACTCCTGCCAGCACTACGAGGCCGGGTTCTACAACGCGCAGCGGGCGATCGCCAACGAGCCGGACCTCGACCTGGTGATCTGCCTTGGCGACTACATCTACGAGTACTCGGACAACAGGGGCGTCCGGCTGGACAGGACGGGCAACAACCACGACGGGGACACGCAGCTGCTCAACGAGTACTGGGAGAAGTACCGCCTCTACAAGTCGGACCGCGACCTCCAGGCGATGCACGCAGCGCATCCGTTCCTCTCCGTCTGGGACGACCACGAGGTGGAGGACAACTGGGCCGGCGATCAGCCCAGCTCGAATCAGACCGACCCGAGCAAGACCCAGCTCAAGGACTATCCGCGCCGCGTGCCCTTCAGCCAGCGCGAGGCGAACGGCAATCGGGCCTTCTTCAACTACATGCCGCGCGCCCGCTTCAAGGGCGACCGCAACCGGGTCTACGAGGAGTACCGGCTCGGCAAGCTCGTCGACATCCTGATGACCGACGAGCGCCAGTACCGCGACCAGCAGCCCTGTCACGACGAGCAGCTCAGCGGCTGCCCCACGGCCGACGACCCGCGCACCATGCTCGGCCCCAGGCAGCTCGAGTGGTTCAAGAGCCGCCTGGTGGGAGCGCCCACAACCTGGAAGGTGTGGGCGACCGAGCTGATGGTGATGGCCACACGGATTGCGCCGGGCGTCCCGGCCCAGGTCGACGCCTGGGACGGCTACGGCTACGAGCGCAAGCAGATTCTGGACCACATCCTCGACAACAACGTCCAGAACGTGGTGGCGATCACCGGCGACATCCATACCTTCTTCGCCGGTACGGCCTATACCACGGGAGACCAGGCGACCGGGCGGGCCGCGTTGCCGGAATTCGTCGGCGGTTCGGCGACGTCGCTGGGGTTGCCCGACTCCACCGGCCTCTCGCCCTCCACCCTGGCGGCGCTCGCCAAGATCAACCCGCACATCAAGTTCTACGACTTCGTCAAGAAGGGCTACGGGGTGATCGAGCTCGGACCCACTGGGGCCACCTGCGAGCTGAAAGCCGTCGACGCGCTCCGCCAGGGTGCTTCCACCCCAACCACGATCGCCAGCTTCAACGTGCCGCTGGGCGCTCGTTCGCCGCAGTAGTCCCCAGCCGGGACCGGTTGAAGCCACGGCAAAGGCACGACGGGTTTGCATCTGATTAGATTCTCGACGGAGAGGGATTGATGGAAGCCAGGAGGGCCACACATCGCCGCGGGACACTGATAGTCGCGATCGCCATCGCGGCGGTCGCGGTGCTCGTTCCCGCCCTGGCCTTCGCCCACATCGAGCGCGCCTCCTACTGGCCGAATCCGGCGCCCGACAATCACGTCAAGCCCGCCGCGGGGGGCAAGGTCCCTCCGGTGCGCAAGCTCTTTAGCTCCCTGAACAAGAAGCTGCCGGGCAAGACCCGCGTCGTCTGCCAGCACGTACCGAACAAGAAGACGCGCAAGCATGCCAGCGCCAAGCAGCTCTCGAAGAACAAGTCGATCCGGGCTCTCGACAAGGACGTGAAGAGCGCACGCAAGAACGGCTTCCAGGTCCGCGCCTCGCAGCCGGCGATCCGCATCAGCAAGAAGCGGGCGCGGAAGCTGCACACGCTCAACATCAAGCTGCTCAGGCGCTGCCGCTACAACAGCATCCAGGACGCGGTCACCGCCGCCCACAACAACGACCGCATCGAGATCCTGCCCGGGCTCTACACGGAGCCCAAGTCGCGCGCACGGCCCACCAACGACCCGGCCTGCGCGAATCTCAAGATCACCAACGACAAGAGCCAGGCCGGCGCCGTCTCCTACGCCTACCAGTTCAAGTGCCCCAACGATCAGAACCTGATCGCGGTCCTCGGGCGAGCCCTGACCAACATTCCGGTCCCGCAGCCGCCGCTGATCGACCGCCACAACATCCCGGACGCGGGCAAGTGCATCCGCTGCAACCTGCAGATCCAGGGCACCGGCGCCTCGCCAGACGCCGTGACCATCGACGCCGGCAACACTCAGTCAGGGGACGGGGCGCCGCTTGGCTCGGTCAAGGACGTGGGAATCCGGGCCGACCGAGCGGACGGCTTCGTCCTCAACAACGTCAAGGTCCGCCACGCCATGGAGCACGACGTCTACATCATCGAGACCGACGGCTCTCACCTCAACCGCTTCAAGGTTCCCTATGCGGGCGAGTACGGGGTGCTCACCTTCGTCGCCGACCACTCCCTGATCGAGAACTGCGACGCCTGGGGCAGCGGCGATTCCGGGCTCTATCCGGGTGCCAGCGCCGATCTGGGCGAGGGGGCGCCGCCCAGCGAGCGTCGCTACGGCACCGAGCTCCGCGCCTGCGACATGCACCACAACACGCTCGGCTACTCCGGCACGGACGGCAACGCCGTCTGGGTGCACGACAACAACTTCTACGACAACTCCGAGGGTTTCTCCACTGACGTCTTCACGGCGCCGGGGCACCCGGGCTTCCCGCAGGACTCCGATCTGCTGGAGCACAACAACTTCTTCAACAACAACTTCAACACCTACCTGCCGCTCTGCGGCGACGGACAGAAGCCCGGGCCGAACGGCCCGAACCAGGGCTGCTCCGACGTGACGCCCACCGAGCCCGTACCCGTGGGCACCGGGATGTGGATCGCGGGCGGCAATGCGAACGTCGTCCGCAACAACCGCTTCTGGGACAACTGGCGTCGCGGCACCATGCTGTTCGCGGTGCCCGACGTATTTGCCTGCGGTGACTCGAAGAACCAGGTGGCTGGCTGCAACCCGACTCCCGGCACCACCCACGCCAACTCGTCGACGTCCTACCGCAACGTCTTCTACGACAACAAGATGGGGCAGGCGCCCGATGGCAGCTCCCAGCCGAACGGCGTCGACTTCTGGTGGGACCAGGGCGGGATCATCGTCGACCCGACCTACAACTCCGGCAACTGCTGGTACAACAACACCGGCTCGGACGGCACGGCCGCCAGCGTCACCGGCGTCCCCTCGCCGAGCGGCGCGGCTCCCAACAACCTGCCCTCCGACTGCAAGCACAGCCCGCTGACCGGGTCGCTGGATGGGCAGGCCACTGAGCTTCTAACCTGCAGCGCGGGGCCCCAAGGGTCCCCGAGCTGCCCGTGGTTCACGACCCCGCCCAAGCCATAGCCGCTCTCACCCGCCGCTTGCGCCGCCGCACGGCGACGATCCTGTGCGCACTCGCCGGGACGGCCCTGATCGCCGGCTGCGGCTCCGGCTCGGGGACCCAGCCCCAGATCGATGTCGGCCCCAACGTCGGCGCGCCGATCAATCTCGCCGACTGCAACGACTGGAACCAGGCGGACACCACCCAGCGGCTGGGCACGATCCAGCAGCTCAAGGACTTCGCGGGGGGCCCGGTCGTCGGCAACAACGCCTCCGATCCCTCCGGGACGGGCTCGGTCCTCGACGACAAGCAGGCATACAACGTGCTCGACAACTACTGCAAGAACCAGTTCGCCCGCGGCTTCAAGCTCTACAAGCTCTACGAGCGGGCCGCCGCATTCGCCGGCCATCCGCAGTAGCAACCCGATGAACGAATCGGTCGCTATTCTTCTGGGCCTACCTCGGGCCTGGGGCCGGGGGTTTTTTTCTGTCCGGCCGTTGTTCGGCGACGGTTCTTGTCGTTGCCGTTAATGAGAGAGAAGTTGAGGAGACATGGCCTCTGATGTTCGAATCGGCGTGACGCTCGCCTGTGAGGAGTGCAAGCGCCGCAACTACGAGACGAACAAGTCCCGGCGAAACTCGCCGGACCGGATCGAGATCCGGAAGTTCTGCCGGTGGTGCGGGCGGCACACCCCACATAAGGAGACCCGCTAGGGGCTGTCTCGAGATGGCGAAGACGAGAGCACAGCGAAAGGCCGAGCGCCGCCGCCGCCAGCAGGCGGAGCAGCGCGGGCTTCCCTCACGCGACCCGGCCGAGCTCGAGCAGGAGGAGCGCGCCCAGGAGGACACCCGCACCGGGCTCTCCGGCGAGGTCGCCGAGGCCGAGGCGGTCATCGAGACCGGCGCCCGCACCGAGGACTACGGCGAGCACACCGTCGATCCGGAGGCGAGGGACGAGGTCGAGGGCCGCGGTTCCCCCGTCCCCGGAGTCGTTCCCGCGCCGGTGCAGCCCGAGACCGAGGTCGAGCCACCCGCTCCGTCGCGAGCTGACGTGGGCCGTCCCGAGGACGGCGCAACGGCCGAGCCGAAGGAGAGCCGGCGCGACCGCCGCCAGCGCGAGAAGGAGCAGCGGCGAAAGGCCCGCGCCAAGGAGCTGCAGAAGGGACAGGCAGAGAAGGCCGAGAAGCGGCGCGGCCCCGTCCTCGGGTTCCTGCTTTCCTGCTGGGCTGAGCTCAAGCGCGTGCAGTGGCCGGACCGGGACACCCTGGTCCAGGCCTCGGCCGTGACTTTCATCTTCGTGGCGGTCATGGCCGCCTATCTGGGCGCCCTCGACGCCGCCTTCAACTGGTTCGTCCAGCAGCTTCTCTAGGCGGACCCAAGGAGACTGACGATGTTTCGCTGGTATGTGATCAACACCTACTCCGGGCACGAGAACAAGGTCAAGCAGAACCTCGAGCACCGGGTCCACACGATGGGCCAGGAGCGCAACGTGCGCCAGGTCGTCGTCCCCACCGAGCAGATCTCGGAGATGAAGGACGGCCAGAAGGTCCAGTCGGAGAAGCGCACCATGCCCGGCTACGTCCTGGTCAACATGGAGATGACCGACGACGCATGGGGCCTCGTCAAGAACACCCCGGGCGTGACCGGATTCGTCGGTTCGCGCAACAAGCCGATCCCTCTCTCCAAGGTCGAGGTCGACCGGCTGCTCCACCGCGAGACGGCCGAGCGCCCGCGGACCCGCGCGCAGTTCTCGATCGGCGAGTCGGTCAAGGTGATCTCCGGGCCGCTCGCCGACTTCTCCGGCGAGATCGCCGAGATCAACGAGGACGCCGCCAAGCTCAAGGTCCTGGTCTCGATCTTCGGCCGCGAGACCCCGGTCGAGGTCAACTACGACCAGGTCAAGAAGATCTAGCCTGAGCCCATGGCGAAGAAGGTCCTCACCCAGATCAAGCTGCAGATTCCCGCCGGTGCCGCGAACCCCGCGCCGCCGGTCGGCCCCGCCCTGGGCCAGCACGGCGTCAACATCATGGAGTTCTGCAAGGCGTTCAACGCCCAGACCCAGCAGGACGCCGGCACCATCATCCCGGTCGAGATCACCGTCTACGAGGACCGCTCCTTCGACTTCATCACCAAGACCCCGCCGGCGGCCATCCTGATCAAGGAGGCAGCGGGAATCGACAAGGGGTCGGGAGAGCCCCACAGCGAGAAGGTCGGCTCGATCACCGTCGATCAGGCCCGGCAGATCGCGGAGCGCAAGATGCCCGACCTGAACGCCAACGACATCGACGCCGCCACCAAGATCATCGCCGGCACCGCCCGCTCGATGGGCGTCACCGTGGAGGGCTTGAGCTAATGGCCAGAGGTAAGCGCTACAGGGAGGCCTACGAGAAGATCGACCGCACGACCGCCTATCCACCGGCGGAGGCGATTCACCTGATCAAGGAGACCGCCGGCGCGAAGTTCGACGAGACGGTGGAGCTCCACATCCGGCTCGGCGTCAACGTCCGCCACGCCGAGGAGCAGCTGCGCGGGACGCTGGCGCTGCCCAAGGGCCTTGGCAAGAACGTCACGATCGCCGTCTTCGCCGAGGGCGATCAGGCTCGCCAAGCCACAGAAGCCGGCGCGGACTTCGTGGGCTCCGACGACCTCGCCGAGCGCGTCGAGGGTGGCTGGACCGACTTCGACGTAGCGATCGCCCACCCCTCGCAGATGCCGAAGGTCGGGAAGCTCGGCCGGGTGCTCGGCCCCCAGGGCAAGATGCCCAACCCAAAGGTCGGCACCGTCACCGACGACATCGCCAAGGCGGTCGACGAGGCCAAGGCGGGCAAGATCGAATACCGGACGGACCGGCAATCGATCGTCCACCTGACGATCGGCAAGACCAGCTTCTCGGAGGCCGACCTGCTCGAGAACTACGCGGCGGTGATCGAGGAGATCATCCGCGCCAAGCCGGCCGCCGCGAAGGGCCGCTACATCCTCTCCATCACCGCGACGACGACGATGGGCCCGGGGGTCCGGATCGACTCCGGCCGCACTCGCCGAGGGGAGATCATGCTCGGCGCCGGCGCGTCCGCTGAGGACGGCGACTCGACCCCGGAGGCGCCCGCAAGCGAAGCCGAGGAGGCGGGTTCCCCCGATGAGACCGCGGAGGAGCCGGCGACCGCCTAACATTCCGCGCCCACAGATTGCCGCCCAAGACCGCCGGCGGGACCCATCCAGAAGTCCGGCGCAGGTGAGCGAGAGTCACCGGTCATCCGACCGCCCCCTCTGGCCCGCCTGCGTGCGGGTCTTTTTATTGGCGAGACGCGCGACACCCAGCACCACCAACACCACATCACATGGACAGAGAGCAAAAGACAGCAGTGGTCGATGAGCTCGCCAGCGAGCTCAAGGACGCGACGGCGATCTTCGCGGTGGACTATCGCGGGATCAGCGTGCCTCAGGCCGCGGAGCTCCGCGCCGGCCTGCGCGACGCCGACACGCGATTCCGCATCGTCAAGAACCGCCTCACCCTGCGGGCGGCCGACACCGCCGGTACGGACGATCTGAAGGAGCACCTGAGCGGCCCCACCGCACTCGCTCTGGTCAAGGGCGACGCCGCGCTGGCCGCGAAGACTCTTCGGCGACTTGGCACCGAGTGGGAGCTGCTCGAGTACAAGGGCGGCCTGATGGACGGCGAGGTGCTCGATCCCGACACCTTCACCGCCATCGCCCGGCTTCCCGGCCGCGAAGCCCTCAACGCTCAGCTCGCCGGCGTCGTCGCCAGCCCGATCACCGGGCTGGTCCGGGGCCTGGGCTCGATGATCCAGGGCCTGGCACTGCAGCTCGGCCAGATCGCCGACCAGGGACTGGTCAGCGGCGAGGCACCCCCCGCTGCCGAGGAGGCCCCAGCCGACCCGGAGCCGGCCGACTCTCCGGAGGAGACATCCGAGGAGCAGGCGCCGGAGGGCGAGGACGCCGGCCAGGGCGAGGCCGAGGAGACGGGGGAGGGCGATGCCGACATCGCCGAAGAGCCCCCAGAAGAGACTTCAGAAGACTCTGACGAGAACAAGGAGGACAGCGAGTAGATGGCCACCAGCACACAAGACTGGATCGAGGAGCTCAAGGGAATCTCGGTTCTGGAGCTTTCCGAGCGGATCAAGGCGCTCGAGGAGGAGTTCGGCGTCTCCGCAACCGCCGTCGCAGCAGCCGCACCCGCCGCAGGCGGCCCGGCCGGCGATGGAGCGGGCGAGGAGGAGGCTGGGACGGTTGATCTCGTCCTGACCGGCTCCGGCGACAAGAAGATCGGCGTGATCAAGGTCGTCCGCGCCGCCACCGGACTTGGCCTCAAGGAGGCCAAGGCTCTCGTTGACGAGGCTCCCAAGCCCGTCAAGGAGGCGATCGAGCGCGAGGAGGCCGAGGGCCTGCTCAAGGAGATCGAAGAGGCCGGCGGTACTGCCGAGATCAAGTAGATACGAACCAGAAAACTGCTTCAAATCGCCCAGATTGGGAGTAAGATCCCGGCACCTGC
>CAVVFJ010000014.1:0-366820 GCA_963747425.1 uncultured Solirubrobacterales bacterium | reverse complement strand
TCGAGCCGGCCCAGCCTCCGGTGGAGGAGTTCTCCGAGGAGGAGCTCGCAAAGGAGCTCGATCTCGCCGGCGACGGCGAGAGCGGCGGGTCGCAGCTCGAGGGGTTCGGGCCTTCGTTCGCCGAGGAGCTGGAGGAGCTCGCGTCCGAGATCGAGACGCCGGCCGCCGGCTCGGCGCCGGCCGAGGCCGAGAAGTCAGAGTCGGAATCGTCTTAAAGACAAAGCTCTAGTCGGGCGGGTCCTGTCGCCCGACCGGCGCTTTGGCTGACGTCCTCTCCTTGGACCAGTGGCTGGGTAATGGGCCCTGAATCAATGGGCGAGGGCCTTCCCAACCACCTCGAAATGCACCACGGGCTGACCCATGTCGGTTCCCTGCTGTGTTGTCGTTGCTGTCGGCTCTAGCTGCCGGCGGGGGTGTGCTCGCGCCGCTCGTGCGCCGCCGTTCCGGGGGCCATCCTCGGCTGGATCACCGGCGTCCTGGTGCGGCGGCCAGGCGGATAGTCCGGCCGCGCCTGGGCGGAGCCACCGTGCGGTCCGCGGCGCGGGCCGCGAGGCTTGGTGGGATCTCGGCGAAACCGCCTGAAGCTGTGGTCGTCCGCATCGCCGGGCAGCTCCTCCAGCTCCGGCTCGTCCTTGACGGCCCAGTAGATCAGCCACATCCCGTAGAGGACGGGGATCTTCAGAACCACGGCCAAGAAGATGATCGGCACCACCTCTCCCATCCCGGCGAGTCTACCCGGGATCTAGCCCGGCTCGAAGCCGTCTTTGACCCAGCGCTCCAGGGCCTCGACGTGGACGTCGAGGAGGCCGACGTCGGACTCCGTCGGGACGAGCAGGGTGGGCGCGGATCGCTCCTCGGCCCACGAATGACAGCTCGAGTCCAGGCTGTCGTCGATCCAGGCGAGCGGTCGCATCGCCCCATATTCCTCGAGCGCCTCGAGCTTCCAGTGGGCGGTGCCGAACCGTGCCCGGCCGTCGAAGGTGAGGTATGGGAGCTCCGGGACCCCGAGGATTCCCGGCAGGCTGTCGTTGGCGCGGTCCTCCCAGCCGCTCGCCCAAACCAGCTCGTACGACTGGGCCAGGCGAGTGAGCCGCGGGCCCGTCTCCAGCGCGATGCAGTGGAGCATCCCGTCGATCAGGTGGAACTCCCCCGGTGCCTTGCTCGGGTCGCCCCTGCCGGGCTCGACGGACTGGTCGAAGCCGAAGAGGCTGATCACGCCGTCTATGTCGACGGCGAGCACGGGCGCGTCGCCAGTCGTCTTCTTGCGGAACAGGGGCATGGGTGCGAAGGGTATTTGGCTACCATGCACCGCCGTGCCTAACACCAATCAGCTCGTCCGCAAGGGACGAACCCACAAGAAGAAGAAGATGTCGACGCCGGGCCTGAAGTCGGGCCAGGGTCGCAAGAAGCGCGTCGCCGCTCCGCAGCGGCGTGGCGTCTGCACCCGCGTCGCCACCGTGACCCCGAAGAAGCCGAACTCAGCCCTTCGGAAGATCGCCAGGGTTCGCCTCACGAACGGGCTCGAGGTGACGAGCTACATCCCCGGTGAGGGTCACAACCTCCAGGAGCACTCGGTCGTCCTGGTCAGGGGTGGTCGCGTCAAGGACCTCCCTGGCGTCCGCTACAAGGTCGTGCGCGGCGCGCTCGACGCGGCCGGAGTCTCCGACCGGAAGCAGGGCCGTTCGCTCTACGGAGTGAAGGCCTCCTAGGATGCCGCGACGCAACCAGGCGACGATTCGGCTGCTCGAGCCGGACTCCCTCTACCGGAGTCGTCTCGTTCAGCAGGTGATCAACAAGGTGATGACCGACGGCAAGAAGTCGGTGGCCGAGCAGATCACCTACGACGCTCTCGCCCTGGTGGGCGAGCGCACCGGGAACAGCCCGGTCGAGGAGCTGGAGAGCGCGATCAAGCAGCTCACGCCCGTCCTCGAGGTCCGCTCGCGGCGCGTCGGCGGCGCGACCTACCAGGTGCCCGTCGAGGTGCCGGCTCGTCGCGCCCGCACGCTCGCGGTTCGCTGGATGGTCGAGTTCGCCAGGGCCAGGGGAGAGAAGTCGATGGCCGAGCGACTCGCGAACGAGATCCTCGATGCCGCGAAGCAGCAGGGCAACGCCTGGAAGCGGAAGGACGACATCTACCGCATGGCGCAGGCCAACAAGGCCTTCGCCCACTACCGCTGGTAGCGGCCACCAGGCCGCTCTCTACAGGAGCGAAGGGCGAAGCCCGCAGCGACTTATGTTGGGCGGCCGCTTGTGGCCGCGTCTTGACGGCGAAGCCGTCCCGCGATTACTCCCCGCGGGTTCGCTCGAGACGCGGCGCGGCCGGCTCGGGGACGGCGCCGTCGTGGATTCGCCCGCCGTGCGTCTCGGCGGCGGCCGTGCGGTCGGGCCTCATCGTGGCGAGCGCCGCTCCGCAGACGGTGAGCACCAGGGCGCCGATCAGCTCGAGCCAGAAGCCTGCGACCGGTTTCGCCTCGGCGTCGATGAAGGACTGACGCGGGTCATCCAGAGTCCCGACGTTGTTCACCTTCGGCAGATCGCCGATCAGGAAGATCAGCAGGGCCACCAGGCCGCAGACGCCGATCGCCACGGCGGCGACCTGGCCGAGCTGCTGGCCGCGGGCGGCGATCGCGACCACGAGGAGGATCAGGGCGAAGATCGCGAGCACCAGCGTCGCGTAGCCGTGCTGATCCGAGGCGCTGATCGCCTTCAGCGCCTCTCCGCCCGGAGGGGTCAGATGGAAGATGTCGGTGAACTGCGAGACGCCGAGCATCCCGGCGGCGGCCGCGCAGGCGAGCACCAGCAGGGTCTCGGTCCGTGGCAGCTTCCTCATGACTCGGTCTGCAGGCCGGGCGAGATGCGACCGACTTCCCTCTGTGAGGCCGGCTCGCTCCCGCCGGCCCTCATGGCTCCGCCTCTCCTCTCCTCGGCCACGCCGCGAGAGTAGTGGGCGAGCAGGCCGCCGCAAAGGATCAGCACCGCCGAGCAGGCCACCTCCGCCCAGAAGCCCTGGAGGAGGACCGCCTCCGAGCCGCTGAAGGCAAGGCCGGGACGGCCGGCGTCCAGGCCCTGCGGCAGGTCGATGGCGAGGGCGACCGCCAGGCCAAGCAGGCCGCAGAGCGCGACGGCCCCCGCGAACCGCGTCTGGCCGCGATAGGTGGCGATGACCAGGACTACGGCGGCTACGGCGATCGGGATGAGCACCCAGAGGTGGGCGCTTCCTGCGGTCTCGGCGCCGGTGATGGGCGCCGGAGCCACCGAGCCGACCTCCCCGGCGTAGTTGGGGGCGTCCACCGCAACCCCGTGGTAGTCGAAGAACTGGGAGATCCCGAGCCCGATCGCGGCTGCGATCCCGACGAAGGCGACCGTGGGCAGCGGGGTGACGTGCCGCCGCAAACCGCGCGCCGTGGTGGTGGCCAGAGCCCTCGCCCGGTCCGCGAGCCAGCTCGCGGCGACCTGCCCGACCTCCGAGACCAGCGCGATCAGGGCGGCGAACAGCTTGATCACGAACAGCAGGGCGCCCGTTATGTGGGGGGCGAGCCAGGCGACGAAGCGGGCAACCGGCGCCACCACCGGGCGAAGCTTCCTTGCCTCCGCGCGGCGCCTTCGCGAGAGCGCGCGGCCCTCCTGGCGGGTGCGCTCGGTGAGCTCATCGAGGCTGAGAGGCTGCTTGCGGTGCTCCTGGCTCATGCGTGTTCCCTGCCTGAATGCCCTCGGACCGCTGCTATCATCGTCCGTCGCTCGGGGGTGCCCCCAAAGGGCCCCGTGGGCGTTAACCGTTTCGATGGAGAACGGCGCGACATAGGAGAAGTTTGGGTCGAAGAGACGCTTTGCGCTCGGGCCCGTAAGGGCCTTTTTTCTGCGCGAATACCGAACTCAGACTAACCGTTCCGCCCCTCCGTCACGCCAGTACGACCGAGAGCGACCAAGAGGATCATGCCCAGAAGCTTCCCGCTAGAGAAGACGCGCAACATCGGCATCATGGCCCACATCGATGCGGGCAAGACGACGACGACCGAGCGCATCCTCTACTACACCGGTCGTACCCACAAGATGGGCGAGGTCCACGAGGGTGCTGCCGTCATGGACTGGATGGAGCAGGAGCAGGAGCGCGGCATCACCATCACCTCCGCCGCGACCGCCTGCGAGTGGCAGGACCATCGGATCAACATCCTCGACACGCCCGGGCACGTCGACTTCACCGTCGAGGTGGAGCGCAGCCTCCGGGTGCTCGACGGCGCGATCGCGCTGTTCGATTCCGTCGCGGGCGTGGAGCCGCAGTCGGAGACGGTCTGGCGCCAGGCCGACAAGTACCGGGTTCCCCGCATCGCCTACGTCAACAAGATGGACCGCACGGGTGCGGACTTCTTCCGGGCGGTCGAGACGATGCGGGACCGCCTCGGCGCCCATCCCCTCCCGATCCAGATCCCGATCGGTCAGGAGTCGGATTTCATTGGCGTCGTCGACCTGATCGAGAACAAGGCCCTCGTCTGGAAGGACGAGCTCGGCACCGAGTTCGAGTACGTCGACATTCCCGAGGATCTCGTCGACCTGGCACATGAGCACCGCACGCACCTGATCGAGGCGTGTGCCGACTACGACGACGAGCTCATGGAGGCCTACCTCAACGACGAGGAGATCCCGCACGAGCGGATCGCGAAGTCGCTCCATCGCGCCACCCTCGACATCAAGGTCACCCCGGTCCTGTGTGGCTCATCCTTCAAGAACAAGGGCGTCCAGCCGCTCCTCGACGCGATCATCGAGCTGCTGCCCTCCCCGCTCGAGGTTCCCGCGATGAAGGGCCTCGAGCCGGCCAAGAAGGGCGAGAACGGCGAGCGTGCCGAGGCCGAGCGGCCCGCCGACGACAACGCGCCGTTCGCCGCCCTCGCCTTCAAGGTGATGGCCGATCCCTACGTCGGCAAGCTGACCTACTTCCGCGTCTACTCGGGCAAGCTCTCCGCGGGCAGCCGCGTGCTGAACGCCTCGTCGGGCCGCACCGAGCGCATCGGGCGCCTGCTGATGATGCACGCCAACCATCGCGAGGAGATCGAGGAGTGCTTCGCCGGCGACATCCTCGCCGGCGTCGGCCTCAAGCAGACTTCGACTGGCGACACCCTGTGCGCCCCGGACGCCCCGATCGAGCTCGAGCAGATCGAGTTCCCCGAGCCGGTCATCGCCGTGGCCATCGAGCCCAAGACGAAGGCCGACCAGGAGAAGCTCTCGGAGAGCCTCGCCAAGCTCGCCGAGGAGGACCCGACGTTCCAGGTCGAGTCCGACGAGGAGACGGGGCAGACCCTGATCCACGGCATGGGCGAGCTCCATCTCGAGGTGATCGTCGATCGCATGCTGCGCGAGTTCTCGGTCGACGCCAACGTCGGCCGCCCGCAGGTCGCCTACCGCGAGACGATCCGCGAGCCCGTGCAGAAGGTCCAGGGCCGCTTCGTCCGCCAGACCGGCGGCCGCGGCCAGTACGGGCACGCCGTGATCAACGTCGAGCCGGCTCCCGGCGAGGGCTTCGACTTCATCAACAAGATCAAGGGCGGCACCATCCCGTCCGAGTTCATCCCGTCGGTCGAGGCGGGGATCGAGGAGGCGCTGCAGTCGGGCGTCAAGGCCGGCTATCCGATGGTGGACGTGCGGGTCGAGCTGATCGACGGCTCCTACCACGACGTCGACTCCTCGGAGATGGCCTTCAAGGTCGCCGGTTCCATGGCGGTCCAGGAGGCCGCGCGCAAGGCCAAGCCCGTGCTGCTCGAGCCGGTGATGGCCGTCGAGGTCGTCACTCCCGAGGAGTTCCTCGGCGACGTGATCGGCGACCTCTCCCGCCGTCGCGGCAAGGTCCAGGGCCAGGAGCCCCGCGGTAACGCGCTCGCCGTGGAGGCTTTCGTGCCGCTGGGGGAGATGTTCGGGTACGCGACTGACCTGCGGTCATCGACTCAGGGCCGAGCCAGCTACACGATGCAGTTCGAGCGCTACGAGGAAGTGCCCAAGAACATCGAGGACGAGATCATCGAGCATCGCTCCGGCGAGCCCGTCGGAGCCGGTGCCTAGGCCGTTTGCTGGCTATATTCCCCAGGTTGGTCAGCAACCGAACCAACTTCCACAAACCCACTTAAAGACACCAACTAGACCCCCCCAAAGGAGCGAGATGTCCAAGGAGAAGTTCGATCGCGATAAGCCGCACGTGAACGTCGGCACCATCGGCCATGTCGATCACGGCAAGACCACGCTGACAGCCGCGATCACGAAGACACTCGCCGACAAGGGCGGCACCGACGTGAAGACGTTCGAGGAGATCGACAACGCGCCCGAGGAGAAGGAGCGCGGGATCACGATCGCCACCTCGCACGTCGAGTACGAGACCGACAACCGGCACTACGCCCACGTCGACTGTCCCGGCCACGCCGACTACGTCAAGAACATGATCACGGGCGCCGCCCAGATGGACGGGGCGATCCTGGTGGTCTCGGCGCCCGACGGTCCGATGCCGCAGACGCGCGAGCACATCCTGCTGGCGCGCCAGGTGAACGTCCCCTACGTGGTCGTCTACCTGAACAAGGTCGACATGGTCGACGACGAGGAGCTGCTCGAGCTGGTCGAGGAGGAGGTCCGCGACCTGCTCACCGAGTACGAGTTCCCGGGCGCCGACGTTCCCATCATCAAGGGCTCGGCGCTGAAGGCGCTCGAGGGAGACGAGGAGGCCAAGCAGTCGATCATCGACCTGGCCGCCGCGCTCGACGAGTACATCCCGGAGCCCGAGCGCGACCTCGACAAGCCCTTCCTGATGCCGGTCGAGGACGTCTTCTCGATCACCGGCCGCGGCACCGTCGCGACCGGGCGCGTCGAGCAGGGCGTCGTCAACACCGGCGACGAGGTCGAGATCGTCGGGATCACCGACACGACCAAGACGGTCGTCACCGGCGTCGAGATGTTCCGCAAGATCCTCGACGAGGGGCGTGCCGGCGACAACATCGGCGCGCTCCTCCGTGGCACCAAGCGCGAGGAGATCCAGCGCGGGCAGGTGCTCTGCAAGCCCGGCTCGATCACGCCTCATACGAAGTACAAGGCGGAGGTCTACTGCCTGAAGAAGGAGGAGGGCGGCCGCCACACGCCGTTCGTCTCCGGCTATCGGCCGCAGTTCTACTTCCGCACGACTGACGTCACCGGCGTCGTCAAGCTCCCCGACGGCCGCGAGTTCGTGGCGCCGGGTGAGAACGCCGAGATGGAGGTCGAGCTGATTCAGCCGATCGCCATGGACCAGGGCCTCCGCTTCGCGATTCGAGAGGGCGGGCGAACCGTCGGCTCGGGTGTCGTTACCGAGGTAGTCGAATAGCTCCAAGACGGGCCCCCTCGGGGGCCCGTCGTTAGTACGGCCCTCCCACCAGGGCAAAGGGCCCGGACAACTGCAAGACATACGACCAGGGCGCGGCCCTTATCCACCGGGGCGGCGCCCTATCTGCGCGAAAGACCAACGAACTAAATGGCTTCACTGACATCAGGAAAGATCAGGATCCGGCTGAAGGCGTACGACCACGACGCCATAGATCGGGCTGCCCAGGAGATCGTCGGCACCGCCGAGCGGACCGGCGCGACCGTCGCCGGGCCGATCCCGCTGCCGACCGACAAGCACGTCTACTGCGTGATCCGCTCTCCCTTCAAGGACAAGGACTCGCGCGAGCACTTCGAGATCCGCACGCACAAGCGGCTGATCGACATCCACCAGCCGACCCCGAAGACCGTCGACGAGCTGCAGCGGATGGAGACCCTCCCCGCCGGCGTCGACGTGGAGATCCGGTTGTGAGCGCGATCGTCGGCAAGAAGCTGGGCATGACGAAGGTCTTCCTCGAGGACGGCTCGGCCGTGCCGGTGACGGTGATCGAGGCGGCGCCGAACAAGGTGACGGCGATCCGCAAGGCCGACCGCGACGGCTACGACGCCGTCCAGCTCGCCGCGATCCCGGTGGCCGAGGACAGGCTCACCAAGGCCGAGGCGGGGCACCTGAAGAAGGCCGGGGCGTCCGGGATGCGCACGCTCGTCGAGTTCCGCGACGCGGACGTCTCCGCCGGCTCAGGCGGCGGAGAGGGCGAGAGCGAGGGCGACGAGGAGGCCACCGCGGGCTCCTCAGAGACCAAGGTGGGGGACGACGTGACCGTGTCGAGCTTCGAGCCGGGCCAGCAGGTGAAGGTCTCGGCCGTCTCGATCGGCAAGGGCTTCCAGGGCACCATCAAGCGCCACAACTTCAGCAGGGGACCGGAGACACACGGCTCCCACAACGTTCGCGCGCCGGGTTCGGTCGGCGCCAGCGCCGATCCCGCCCGCGTCTTCAAGGGCATGCGCATGCCGGGCCAGATGGGCTCGCGCCGGGTGACCCAGCGCGGCGCACATGTGGTCGAGGTCGATGTCGAGCGCAACCTGCTGCTGATCCGCGGCTCGGTGCCCGGCGGCAAGAACGCCACGGTGGAGGTGCGCAGCGATGGCTGAGTCAACAAAAGCGGCGGCCACAAAAACCGCCGCCGGACCTAAGGCCACTCAGCTCGGCAAGCAGGCGAAGGCCGACCTGCCGAAGGAGATCTTCGGCGAGCCGTTCCACGAGGCGCTCGTCTACGAGGCGGCCCGCGCCGACCTGGCAGCGCGCCGCCGGGGGACGCACTCCAGCCTGACCCGCGGCGAGGTGG
Source organism: uncultured Solirubrobacterales bacterium (assembly GCA_963747425.1). Classification (GTDB taxonomy): domain Bacteria; phylum Actinomycetota; class Thermoleophilia; order Solirubrobacterales; family 70-9; genus DASUPK01. Next base: position 358,148 of record CAVVFJ010000014.1, on the reverse strand, counting down.
CGATGACCACCGCCAAGGCATGGCGCCAGAAGGGCACCGGTCGCGCTCGCGCCGGCGCGCTCAGCGTGCCGCACCGCTACGGCGGCGGCGCGGCGTTCGGTCCCAAGCCTCGGCACTACACGGTCAAGGTCAACCGCAAGGCGCGCCGGAAGGCGCTCCGCGCCGCCCTCACCGTCCACGCAGAGCGTGGCACGGTCGCCGTCCTGGACGGCTCGAGCTTCAGCGATCCCGCCACCAAGCAGGCTGCCACCGCCCTGGAGAAGTGGGGGGCCGATCTCCCGACGCTTGTCGTGATCTCCTCGGATGAGGACGCGGTCGCAAAGAGCTTTCGCAACATCGAGGGCGTCACCGTCGCGCAGGCCGGCGCCGCGGGCGTGGCCGACGTCATGGGGGCCACCTCGCTGGTCATCACCGAGGCCGCACTGGACGAGCTGAAGGGCAGGGCGGTCTGATGGACCCGCGCCAGGTGATCATCCGGCCCGTCGTCTCGGAGAAGAGCTACGCCCTGATGGCCGAGGGCAAGTACACGTTCCGGGTTCACGACCGGGCTCACAAGCTGCAGATCGCCCACGCGGTCGAGGAGATCTTCGACGTCCACGTGCGCGCGGTGCGCACCTCCAAGGTGAAGTCCAAGCCGAAGCGGCGCGGGCTGCACTCGGGTCGCTCGCGCTCGTGGAAGAAGGCGGTTGTGCAGCTCGCGGCCGGCGAGCGGATCGAGCTGTTCGAGGGCGCAGCGGTGGAGGGTTAGATCTGATGGCCAATCGCAAGACCAGACCGACCAGTCCCGGCAGGCGCTTCGGCACCTATCCGATCCGCGAGGAGCTCAGCGGGGCCGAGCCCGCCAAGGGCCTGACCAAGGGCAAGACGTCCTCGGGCGGCCGCAACTCCAAGGGCCGCGTCACCGCGCGCCATCGCGGCGGCGGAGCGAAGCGCCGCTACCGGCGCATCGACTTCAAGCGCACCAAGGACGGGATCCCGGCTCGCGTGGCATCCATCGAGTACGACCCCAACCGCTCCGCGAGCATCGCGCTGCTCAACTACGCCGACGGCGAGAAGCGCTACATCCTCGCCCCGCAGGGCCTCCGGGTCGGCGCCGAGGTCGTCTCCGGCGAGGGCGCCGACATCGCCCCGGGGAACTCCCTGTCGCTGGCCCGTATTCCGACCGGCACCGTGGTGCACAACGTGGAGTTGATCCCCGGCCAGGGCGGCAAGCTCGGTCGCTCCGCGGGCACCGCGATCCAGGTGGTCGCGAAGGAGGGCGCGATGGTCAGCCTGCGCCTGCCGTCGTCCGAGGTCCGCATGGTGCGGGGCGAGTGCCGCGCCACCGTCGGCACCATCTCGAACGCCGAGCATCAGAACGTGAAGATCGGCAAGGCCGGCCGCAACCGTCACAAGGGCAAGCGCCCGCAGACCCGCGGAGTCGCCATGAATCCCGTCGACCATCCGCACGGCGGCGGCGAGGCGCATCACACCCCCGGCGGCCACCCGGTCACCCCGTGGGGCAAGCCGACGCTCGGCTACCGGACTCGCAAGAAGGGCAAGCGCTCGGACGACCTGATCGTGCGCGGCCGCCGTCGAGGAAAGAGGAAGTAATGGGACGTTCGACCAAGAAGGGCCCGTGGGCCGAGGAGCGGCTGATGAAGCGCGTTGCCGCCCTGAACGAATCGGGCCAGAAGCAGATGCTGAAGACCTGGTCGCGCCACTCGACGATCTTCCCCGAGATGGTCGGGCACACGATCGCCGTCCACGACGGCCGCAAGCACGTGCCGGTCTACATCTCGGAGTCGATGGTCGGACACAAGCTCGGGGAGTTCGCGCCGACCCGCACCTTCCGCGCCCACTCGGGCGCCGGGACGGCGAGCGAGAGGGAATAGCGCATGGCTGACGAGAAGAACACAGAGAAGGATCAGGCGAAGAAGCCGGCGGCCAGCAAGAAGGCGGCCACAAAGCCCGCCGCCGCATCATCCGCCAAGAAGCCGGCCGCGAAGCCCGCTGCAAAGCCGGCAGCGAAGAAGCCTGCAGCGAAGAAGCCTGCCGCGAAGAAGCCTGCAGCCAAGAAGCCGGCAGCGAAGAAGGAGCCTGCCAAGCCTGAGGCCAAGCCGAAGGCGAAGCCCAAGGCCAAGCCCAAGCCCAGCACAAAGTCGGCGGCCACAAAAACCGCCGCCGGATCATCCGATCGCCCGATCGTCAACGCCAGCGCCCGCTTCGTCCGCGTGGCGCCGCGCAAGGCCCGCCTGGTCGCCGACCAGGTCCGCGGCATGCCGCTGGAGGACGCCATCCCCCTGCTCCGCTTCTCGACGCGCAGCGCCGCCCAGGACATCCGGAAGCTGATCGAGTCGGCCGCGGCCAACGCGGAGACGAACCACGACCTGGTCGCGGACGACCTGCTGATCAAGGACATCCACGTCGACGAGGGACCCACGCTGCGCCGCTACCGGCCGCGGGCGCTGGGACGCGCGACCAGGATCAACAAGCGAACCAGCCACATCGCCGTGGCGCTGACGCCGGAGGACTAGAGGGCACGATGGGACAGAAGATCCACCCAGAGGGATTCCGGGTCGGCTACATCCACGACTGGAAGTCGAATTGGTACAACGACCGCGAATTCGCGGACTACCTCAACGAGGACCTGGAGATCCGCTCGCATATCGAGAACAAGCTCTCGCATGCCGGTCTCTCCAAGATCACGATCAAGAAGGGCTCCGGCGAGGTCGAGGTCGACATCTCCACCGCGCGCCCCGGAATCGTGATCGGCAAATCCGGGACGGAGGTCGACGCCCTCCGCCGCGAGCTCCACAAGCTCACCGGCAAGCCCGTCAAGGTCAACATCAAGGAGATCAAGCGGCCGGAGCTGGACGCCAAGCTGGTCGCGCAGTCGATCGCCGAGCAGCTCCAGAACCGCGTTGCGTTCCGCCGCGCGATGAAGCGCGCGCTGACCTCCGCCATGCGCTCCGGCGCCAAGGGCGTGAAGGTTCAGGTCTCCGGACGGCTGGGTGGCGCCGAGATGGCGCGCACAGAGGGCTACTCCGACGGCCGTGTGCCGCTCCACACCCTGCGGGCCGACATCGACTACGGCTTCATCGAGGCCAAGACGACGACCGGCAGGATCGGCGTCAAGTGCTGGATCAACAAGGGCGAGGTCATGCCCGAGGGCTTCCGCTCCGAGCAGACCGACGAGGACGGTCGTTAGCCATGTTGATGCCGAAGCGGGTTCGCTACCGCAAGCAGATGCGTGGACGCCGCCGGGGCTACTCCAAGGGAGGGACCACGGTCGCCTTCGGCGAGTACGGCCTCAAGGCACTCGACCGCGGCTGGATCACCAACCGCCAGATCGAGGCCGCCCGAGTCGCGATGACCCGGAAGATCAAGCGCGGCGGCAAGGTCTGGATCAACGTCTTCCCGGACAAGCCGATCACCAAGAAGCCCCTCGAGACCCGGATGGGCTCGGGGAAGGGCAACCCCGAGGGCTGGGTCGCCGTCGTCAAGCCGGGCAAGGTGATGTTCGAGCTCGCCGGCGTCCCCGAGGACCTGGCGAAGGACGCGATGCGTCTCGCCGGCCACAAGCTTCCGATCCGCACCAAGTTCGTCCACCGCGAGGGGGCGGAGCAGCAATCGTGAAGGCTTCCGAGGCGCACAACCTCAAGGACGACGAGTTGCTCGACCGCATCCGCCAGACGCGGGAGGAGCAGTTCGCGCTGCGCCTTCAGCACTCCACCGGAGAGCTGGAGAACACGTCGCGGATCACGGCGGTGCGCAAGGACGTCGCCCGGCTGCTGACCGTGGCGAAGGAACGCGGAATCGATCTCGAACACGAGCTGAGGGCCTGATGGCAGACGAAGAGAAGAACGAAGAGACGCAGGAAGAGCAGGCGCCGGAGGAGACTCCGGCCGAGGAGCCGAAGGCCGAGGAGACTCCGGCCGAGGAGCCCCAGGCCGAGGAGGCTCCGGTCGAGGAGCCCGCGGCTGAGGAGCCCGCGGCTGAGGAGCCGGAGCCTGATCAGGAGGCGGAGACCCCCGATACCGCCGCAGCCGAAGGCGAGGCGGTGGCGGATGATGCTGAGGGCCTCGATTGGAAGGCCCGGCGGCGCCTGGAGCGATCCCGGCGACCGGCCGAGCCGAGCGCTCAGCAGACCCCGGAGGAACGCGCCGCCGCGCGTGGCGAGGCCCGCAAGAAGGCGGCCGGGCGTCGCTCCTCCTACCGGGCGAAGCGCCGCACCAAGAGCGAGGCCGGCACGGGCACACCGCCGGCCGAGCGCCGCTCCGCCGGCCGCAAGACGAGGCAGGGCCGCGTGACCTCCAGCAAGCCGGACAAGACGATCACGGTCGCGATCGAGGTCGCCCGGCGACATCCCCAGTACGAGAAGATCGTCCGCCGCTCGCGCACCCTCCACGCCCACGACGCCCGCAACGAGGCGGGGGAGGGCGACCTGGTCAAGATCGTCGAGACGCGGCCGCTGTCGAGGACCAAGCGTTGGCGGCTGGTCGAGATCCTCGAGAAGGCGAAGTGAGGTCGGGCGAGTGATCCAGCAGGAATCCAGGCTCAGAGTCGCCGACAACTCAGGCGCCCGCGAGATCCTCTGCATCCGCGTCAAGGGCGGTTCCGATCGTCGCTACGCGCGGATCGGCGACGTGATCACAGCGACCGTCAAGCAGGCGACCCCCCACGGCGGCGTGCGCAAGGGCGAGGTCGTCGAGGCGGTCGTGGTCCGGACTCGCAAGCAGCTCGGGCGCGGCGACGGCACCTACATCGCCTTCGATGAGAACGCGGCGGTGCTGATCGACACCACGGGAGCCCCCCGGGGAACGCGAATCTTCGGCCCGGTCGCCCGCGAGCTGCGCGACAGAAACTTCATGCGGATCGTCTCCCTGGCCCCGGAGGTCCTCTAGCGATGGCCAAGATGCGAGTTCGCACCGACGACGACGTGATCGTGACCGGAGGCAAGGACCGCGGCAAGCGAGGCCGCGTGATCCGCACCAATCCGAAGAAGGGCTACGTCTTCGTCGAGGGACTCAACATGATCAAGCGCCACCAGCGGCCGCGCACGGTCAAGGACGCGCAGAAGGGCGGCGAGGTCGGCGGGATCATCGAGAGGGAGGGCCCGATCCACGTCTCCAACGTGATGCTGCTCGACAAGGAGGACAACAAGCCCACTCGGGTGAGGATCGATCGTGCCGGCGGCAAGCGCAAACGCATCGCCGCGAGGACCGGAAGGGATCTGGACTGATGGAAGCCGCGACCGAACAGGCCAAGCAGGCGGCCCCGCCGCCCCGGCTGCGCGATCAGTACGAGCAGGATTTGAAGCCCGAGCTGACCGAGCGCTTCGGCTACTCGAGTCCGATGGCGGTGCCGACCCTCGAGAAGATCACCCTGAACATGGGGCTCGGGGAGGCGAAGCAGAACACCCAGATGCTCGAGGCGGCCACCGAGCAGCTCGCGACGATCGCCGGACAGGCGCCGAGCGTGCGCCGCGCGAAGAAGTCGGTCGCCAACTTCAAGGTCCGCGAGGGCATGCCCGTCGGTGTCGCCGTGACGCTGCGCCGGGCGCGCATGTGGGAGTTCCTCGACCGGCTCACCTCCATCGCCGTGCCGCGGATCCGCGACTTCCGTGGCCTCAACCCCCGCAGCTTCGACGGCCGCGGCAACTACTCGATGGGCATCCGCGAGCAGATCATCTTTCCGGAGATCGACTACGACTCGATCGACGAGGTCCGTGGCCTCGACGTGACGATCACCACCACCGCCAAGACCGACGAGGAGGCGTTCGCCCTGCTCGATGGGCTCGGGATGCCGTTCTCCCAGGAGGGCCGCCCCGGCCAGGAGGATGCCGAGGCCGAGGAGGAGGAGGAGCGTCGCAAGGAGGAGGCTCGCGAGCGGGCCGAGGCCGAGGCGGCAGCGCTGGAGCAGCTCAAGGAGGAGAACCCCGAGGCGTACGCCAAGCCCGAGAAGCCCGAGGAGGGCGAAGAGGGCGAGGAGGGCGAGGGTGGCGAAGGCGGGGAGGCCAAGCCCAAGGCCGAGGGCGACGGCGGCGAGGAAGAGAAGACTTCGAGCGACAAGGAAGAGGAATAGATGGCGAAGACATCACAAAGGGTCCGGCAGCGCCGCGATCCCAAGTTCAAGACGCGCGGGTATCACCGCTGCCGCCGCTGCGGCAGGCCGCGGGCGTATTTCCGCAAGTTCGGCCTCTGCCGGATCTGTCTGCGCGAGGCAGCGCACAACGGCTACGTGCCCGGCATGACCAAGTCGAGCTGGTAGGGCAGACGAGATGCTCACCGATCCAATTTCCGATTACCTGAACCGGATCCGCAACGCGCTCCAGGCCGACCACGAGGAGGTGGAGATTCCCGCCTCGCGGCTGAAGCGCGAGATGACCCGGATCCTCAAGGAGCAGGGCTACATCACCGACTTCAACGTGGAGCCGGGCCGGGTCGGCGAGGTGATCAAGGTCCGCCTCCGCTATACCGAGGATCGCGACCCGGTGATCAGCGGCATGGACCGGGTCTCCCGCCCGGGACGGCGCCGCTACGTACCCAAGGACGATGTCCCTCGAGTCTTCGGAGGGATGGGCACGACGATCATGTCCACCTCGCGCGGAGTGATGACGGGCCACGAGGCCCGGCAGAGGGGCGTCGGCGGAGAGGTCGTCGCGCACGTCTGGTGAGGAACAGCTGATGAGCCGAATCGGAAGAAAGCCAATCGAGATCCCGGAGGGCGTCGAGATAGACGTCAAGCCCGGCGCTGTCGCCGTCAAGGGCCCCAAGGGGGAGCTCAACCAGGACGTCGATCGGGACATGAAGGTCGCGATCGAGGACGGCACCCTGACCGTCGCCCGGCCCACCGACCGCGGCGAGCATCGCGCCCTGCACGGGCTCACCAGGAGCCTGATCGCGAACATGGTCGAGGGCGTCACCGACGGCTTCGAGCGGCGTCTGGAGATCCAGGGCGTCGGCTACCGGGCGAACCTGAAGGGCAAGAACCTCGAGATGGCGCTCGGGTATTCGCATCCCGTGACGATCGAGGCGCCCGACGGCATCGACTTCGAGGTCCCGCAGCCCACCGAGGTCATCGTTCGGGGGATCGACAAGCAGCTGGTCGGCGAGACCGCTGCGCGCATCCGCAAGTCGCGCCCGCCGGAGCCCTACAAGGGCAAGGGCGTCCGCTACGCCGGGGAGCACGTCGCCCGCAAGGTCGGGAAGAGGGCATAGCAATGACCGTTCTCACCAAGCCACAGAAGAGGCTCCGCCGCCGCCGTCGCGTGCGCGCGCGGATTCGCGGCAGCGCGGAGCGCCCCCGCCTGTCCGTGTACCGCTCCAACCGCGGGGTCTTCGCCCAGCTGATCGACGACGACGCCGGCCGGACCGTGGCGTCCGTCTCCTGGACCGAGGCCGACCTTCGCAAGCTGGGATCGATGGAGCAGGCCAAGCGCACCGGGCAGCTGCTCGCCGAGCGCGGCAAGGCGGCCGGAGTCGAGACCTGCGTCTTCGATCGCGGCGGATACCGCTTCCATGGCCGAGTCGCGGCGATCGCCGAGGGCGCCCGCGAGGGGGGCCTGAAGTTCTGATGGCCGCCATGGCAAACCCGCTACCTTCGTCGGTCCGATGGCAGTAGAGAGCGTCAGCCCCAAGGGCCTCGACCTGCAGGAGCGGGTGATCGAGATCAACCGCGTCGCCAAGGTGGTCAAGGGCGGCCGGCGCTTCTCGTTCACCGCCCTGGTCGCCGTAGGCGACGAGGACTCCGTGGTCGGGATCGGCTACGGCAAGGCCCGGGAGGTCCCGCTGGCGATCCAGAAGGCGGTCGAGGACGCCCGCAAGAACCTGATCCGGATCCCCAAGTACGGGCAGACCCTCACCCACCGCGTGATCGGCCGCTTCGGCGCCGGACACGTCGTCCTGCGCCCGGCCAGCCCCGGTACCGGCGTGATCGCCGGCGGCGGCGTGCGCGCCGTGCTCGAGCTCGGCGGGATCCGCGACGTGCTCACCAAGAGCATCGGCACCCAGAACCCGATCAACCTCGTCAAGGCGACGATGTCGGGCCTGGAGAGCCTGCGCAGGCCGGAGGACGTCGCCAAGCTCCGCGGCATCTCGGTACGGGAGGTCCTTGGAGTCGGCAACGGCGCAGATGGCGAGGCGCAGACCGCAAACGGCAAGGCAGAGGAGAAGGCTGAGACTCCCGAGCCCGTTACGCCTGAGGCGGTCGCGGAGGAGACAGGCGATGGCTGACGTGGCTCTCAAGCAGGTGCGCTCCTCCAACGGCGCCTCGGGCGTGCAGCGCGACACCCTGCGCTCGCTGAAGCTCGGCCGCATCGGCAAGGAGGCGAAGCACACCGATACGCCCCAGCTCCGGGGAATGATTCGCGCCGTGAGCCATCTGGTGGAGGTCGACGGTGGCTGACGAGAAGAAGGACCAGGTCGGCCTGCACAGCTTGAAGCCCGCTCCGGGCTCGCGCCGGCCGCGCAAGCGGCTCGGGCGCGGCCCAGGCACCGGCCATGGCAAGACCTCGGGCCGCGGGCACAAGGGCGCAGGCGCCCGCTCGGGCAACAAGCGAAAGACGGCCTACGAGGGCGGGCAGAACCCGATCCACATGCGGATGCGCAAGCTGCGCGGGCCGCACAAGAAGATGTCCATGCCCTTCGAGAAGTTCCGGACGCGGACGCAGCCGGTCAACCTCTCCGACCTCGACTCCCGCTTCAAGGCGAACGACGAGGTGACGCCGGAGTCCCTGCGCGCGGCCGGCCTCGCCAAGCGGCGCCACCCGGTCAAGATCCTGGCGCGCGGCGAGATCTCCAAGAAGCTCACCGTCAAGGCGCACGCCTTCAGCGCCCAGGCCAAGGAGAAGATCGAAGCCGCCGGCGGCAGCGCCGAGGTCATCTGATGCTCCAGACCGTTCTCAATGCGTTCACGGTCCAGGAGATCCGTAAGAAGCTGATCTTCACGGCGGCGATCCTCGCTCTTTACCGGCTGGGGGCCTACATCCCCTCGCCGGGAGTCGACGCCCAGGCGATCAAGGACGGCGTCAACAACGTCGGGGGCTCGAACATCCTCGGCTTCCTCAACCTCTTCTCGGGCGGGAGCCTCTCGAGGCTGTCGCTGTTCGCGCTGGGGATCATGCCCTACATCACGGCCTCGATCATCCTGCAGCTCCTGACCGTGGTCGTGCCCTCGCTGGAGCGCCTCCAGAAGGAGGGAGAGGTCGGGCAGCAGAAGATCACCCAGTACACCCGCTACCTGACCGTGATCCTCGCCTTCGCCCAGTCTCTCGGCTACGTCTTCCTGTTCACCTCGGGGAGCTTCTCCAGTCAGAGCGTGATCGGCGAGCGCACCTTCCCGAAGGTCTTCCTGATCGTGATCACGCTGACCGCGGGCTGCACGGTCCTGATGTGGATGGGCGAGCTGATCACCCAGCGTGGGATCGGCAACGGGATCTCGCTGATGATCTTCGCCTCGATCGTCTCCCGGATCCCCGAGGGGATCACCAAATGGTGGAACAACCCGGACCAGGTGTTCGTCGTGATGATGCCGTTCATCGCGCTGGCGGTGATCGTGGCGATCGTCTACGTCCAGGAGGGCCAGCGGCGAATCCCCGTGCAGTACGCGAAACGCGTCGTGGGCCGCCGGATGACGTCAGGCGGCTCGACCTACTTACCGCTGCGCGTCAACATGGCCGGCGTGATCCCGGTGATCTTCGCGGCCTCGATCATGGCCTTCCCGCCGACCATCGGGCAGATGATCAACACGCCCGCGGCGCTCGACTTCGCCGCGTTCTTCAGTCCCAACAGCTGGCACTACGTGGTCGGCGAGGTGTTCTTCATCATCATCTTCACCTACTTCTACACGGCGGTCACCTTCAACCCGGTGGACCAGGCCGACAACCTGAAGAAGTACGGCGGGTTCATCCCCGGCGTTCGACCGGGGCGACCTACCGCCGAATACCTGGACAGGATCCTGTCCAGGCTCACCTTCCCCGGCGCCCTGTACCTGGGCGCGGTCGCGGCGCTGCCGACGATCCTGATCAGCCAGACGTCGGCCAACTTCTTCTTCGGCGGAACCTCGATCCTGATCGTCGTGGGCGTGGCCCTCGACACGGTCAAGCAGCTCGAAGCGCAGCTGATGATGCGCAACTACGAGGGCTTCCTGAAGTGACGCGCGCGACCGGGTGCCGGACTTGCCCGAGCTGAACCTCATCCTGCTCGGCCCGCCAGGCAGCGGGAAGGGGACACAGGGGGAGCGGCTGCGCGAGGACTTCCGGCTGCCGTACTTCGCGACCGGCGACATCCTGCGCGCCGCGGTCAAGGACGGCACCGAGATCGGCAAGCAGGCCAAGGACTACATGGACCGCGGCGACCTCGTCCCCGACGAGGTGATCATCGGCGTGATCGCCGAGCGTCTGCAGACCGAGGAGGCCGCGGACGGTTTCGTCCTCGATGGCTTTCCACGCACCGTGCCCCAGGCCGAGGCGCTCGACGCCAAGATGCGCGAGCTGCGACGCGAGATGACGGCAGCCGTGCTGATCGAGGTCTCCGAGGAGGAGGTCCTCCGCCGGCTCGGTGGCCGTCGCACCTGCGAGCAGGACCCGACCCACATCTACCACGTCGAGTTCGACCCTCCGAAGAAGGAGGGCGTCTGCGACCTCGATGGCGGCAAGCTGATCGTTCGCGACGACGACAAGCCGGACGTGATCAAGAATCGCCTCGCGCAGTACCGCGAGAAGACCGAGCCGCTGATCGACTACTACGAGGAGCGTGGCATCCTCCATCAGACCGACGGCGAGCGGCCGCCGGAAGAGGTCGAGGAGCGGATTCACGGCATCCTCGCGACCCTCAGGCGCGAGGACGAAATGGAAATATGAAAGGGAACGGACCATGTACCGCGGCATGATCATCCGCAAGACCTCCGAGCAGATCGACGCAATGGCCGAGGCCGGGAAGATCCAGGCACGCTGCCTGCGGATGCTCCGCTCGAACGCCCGGCCAGGCGTCTCCACCAAGGAGCTCGACGAGGCGGCGGAGAAGTTCATTCGCTCACAGGGCGCCGTTCCCTCGTTCAAGGGCTACCGCGGCTTTCCGGGCTCGATCTGCACCTCGCCGAACTCGATGGTGGTCCACGGCATCCCGGGCCCCTACGAGCTGCGCCGAGGGGACATCCTCTCGATAGACGTCGGTGTCACCTACGAGGGCTGGGTCGCCGACGCGGCGATCACCGTCCCGATCGGCGAGACGCCGCCCGAGGCCGAGCCGCTGCTGACGACCACGCGCGACGCCCTCTTCGAGGGCATCGGCCAGGCTGTGAAGGGCAACCACCTCAGCGATATCTCACATGCAGTCCAGCAGCGTGTCGAGCGAGACAACCTCTCGATCGTTCGCACGCTCGTGGGGCACGGGATCGGCCGCGACATGCACGAGGATCCGCAGATCCCGAACTTCGGCGACCCGGGCAAGGGCCCTGAGCTCGAGATCGGCATGGTGCTCGCAATCGAGCCGATGGTGAACGCCGGAGGCGCCGACATCCGGATGGGATCGGACGGCTGGGCCGTCTACTCGGCCGACGATTCGCTTGCCGCCCACTTCGAGTTCACCGTCGCCGTCAGCGAGGACGGCCCGCGCATCCTCACCCCCTGGCATCTGGACTGACTTCCAGGCATGGCCCAGGCACGCACGCTGCTATCCTTCCACGGGTCGGTTCACGCCTGCGTGACCGACGTTTTTCACGCCTGTAGGCCCGACTCCTGGGGCCCGCGGGCTTACTCCCAGCAAGATACGACCCCGTGAAAGAAGGGGAATGAAGGTCCGAGCGTCTGTAAAGCCGATGTGTGAGAAGTGCAAGGTGATCCGCCGCGGCGGTGCCGTGTTGGTGATCTGTCCCAACCCCCGTCACAAGCAGAGGCAGGGCTAGATGGCGCGCATCGCGGGAGTCAACCTTCCCCTCAACAAGCGGGCCGAGGTCGGCCTCACCTACGTCTTCGGGATCGGCCGGTCCACGGCCAACGAGATCCTGAAGGAGACGGGCGTCGATCCCAATACCGCGGTCAAGGACCTGACCGAGGACGAGATCATCAAGCTGCGCGACGCGGTCGAGAACCGCGAGGTCGAGGGCGACCTGCGCCGGGAGCGCTCCCAGAACGTCAAGCGCCTTCAGGAGATCGGTTCCTACCGGGGCCTCCGCCATCGCCGCGGGCTGCCGGTCCGGGGTCAGCGCACCAAGACCAACGCGCGCGGTCGCAAGGGCCCGCGCCGGATGAGCGTTGCGGGCCGCAAGAAGGCCCCGCAGCCCAAGTGAGCCGGGGAGGAATCCGCTAGATGGCAGCTCCGAAGAAGGGTCGCTCGCGCCGCAGGGTCCGCAAGAACGTCACCTACGGCCAGGCCCACATCAAGACTTCGTTCAACAACACCATCGTCACCCTGACCGACCCCGAGGGCAACGTGATCGCCTGGGAGTCCGCCGGGAGCGCCGGATTCAAGGGCTCGCGCAAGTCGACCCCGTTCGCCGCTCAGGTGACCGCCGATGCGGCCGCCAAGAAGGGCATGGAGCACGGCCTCGAGAAGGTGGAGGTCTTCGCCAAGGGCGCCGGATCCGGCCGTGAGACCGCGATCAGGTCGCTGCAGGCCGCCGGCCTCGACGTGACGACGGTCAAGGACGTGACGCCGCAGGCCCACAACGGATGCCGTCCCCGCAAGCGGAGGCGCGTCTGATGGCCCGCGACACCGGTGCCCAGTGCAAGCAGTGCCGCCGCGAGGGACAGAAGCTGTTCCTGAAGGGCTCTCGCTGCTTCACGGACAAGTGCGGCGTCGAGCGCCGCTCCTATCCGCCGGGCGAGCACGGCCGCGGCCGCATGCGGCAGTCCGAGTACCGGGCGCAGCTGCGCGAGAAGCAGAAGGCCAAGCGCTACTACCAGGTGCTCGAGAAGCAGTTCGCGACTTACTACGACCGGGCCAGCCGGCAGGAGGGCGTCACGGGCGAGAACCTCCTGCGGCTGCTCGAGTGCCGCCTGGACAACGTCCTGGTGCGGCTCGGCTTTGCGGCCTCCCGCCGCCAGGCCCGCCAGCTGGTCAGCCACGGCCACTGGACCGTGAACGGCCGCCGCGTCGACATTCCCTCGTACCAGGTGAAGCCGGACGACGTGATCACCATCAAGCCGAACAGTGCCTCTACGGATGTGGTGCGCAACGCGACCGAGCTCACGTCCGGAGTGCCGGCCTGGCTGCAGGCGGACCACGATTCGCTCAACGCAAAGGTGCTGAGGCTCCCTGAGAGGAGCGAGATCTCAGCCCCCGTCGAGGAACAGCTCATCGTCGAGCTGTACTCGAAGTAACCCCCCCAGAGAAGGAAGTAGATACCTGATGGAAGCAATGACCACCCTGCCAGATTTCCAAGTGCCCAAGATCGCGGGCGAAGATGCCGAGGAGAACAAGGGCACCTTCACCATCGAGCCCCTCGACAAGGGCTTCGGCTACACCTTCGGCAACAGCCTGCGCCGCGTGCTGCTCTCGTCGCTGGGCGGAGCCGCGATCACCAGCGTCCGCATCGAGGGGGTGGCGCACGAGTTCTCGACCATCCCGGGCCTGAAGGAAGACGTCACCGACCTGGTCCTGAACCTCAAGGACATCGTGGTGCGGATGCACACCGATGCCGATGAGGTCGAGACCCCGCTGGTCGCCACCGGCCCCGGCGAGGTCAAGGCAAAGGACATCGACCTCCCCGCGGGCGTCGAGATCCTCAACCCCGAGGCGCCGATCGCCACGCTCGAGAAGAAGACCAAGCTCGAGATGTACCTGACGATCGGACGGGGTCGCGGCTACTCGCCGGCGGACGAGAACAAGTCGGAGGACAAGCCGATCGGCGTAGTCCCGATCGACTCGATCTTCTCGCCGATTCGCCGCGCCGCGTATTCGGTCGACTCCGCCCGTGTCGGGCAGAGGACCGACTTCGACAAGCTCACGCTCGAGGTCGAGACCGACGGCTCAATCGAGCCCGGTGCGGCGTTGCGTGAGGCCGCCGAGATCCTGATCAAGAGCCTGGCGATCTTCACCACCGCCGACCGCGTCGACGAGCTGCGGGGCGAGGGAGCGATCGCCGCGGCGGACGGCGGCGGTGGCGGCGGCGAGGCCGCGGCGGTCCCCGGCGCGGACGGGCTCGACGAGATCCTGATCGAGGAGCTAGAGCTCGGAGTGCGCTCTTACAACTGCCTGAAGCGAGCCGGCATCCAGACCGTCGGCGAGCTCGTGCGGAAGTCGGAGTCGGAGCTCAACGCGATTCCGAACTTCGGTCGCAAGTCGATCGAGGAGGTCCAGGAGACCCTGCGCGCACGCGGCCTCTCGCTGCGAGCGGACTAGGGCAACTAGAGTTCCTGGCCGGAGCAACGGCGATGAGGCACCAGCGCAAGAGAGCAAAGCTGAGCCGGGAAGCGGCTCACCGCAACTCGATGCTTCGCACGATGTCGAAGCAGCTGATCGAGCACGAGCGGATCCGAACGACCCAGCCGAAGGCGAAGGCGCTGAAGCCGGAGTTCGAGAAGCTGATCACGCTCGCGAAGAAGGGCGACCTGCACGCCCGCCGGCAGGCGCTCTCAGAGCTCCACAACGACAAGTTCGCGGTCCACAAGCTGTTCACGGAGATCGCGCCCCGTTACGAGAGCCGTCCCGGTGGCTACACCCGCATCGTCAAGCTCGGCCCGCGTCGCAGCGACTCGGCCGAGATGGTCTTTCTCGAGCTCGTCTGAGCGTTAGGCCCGGCGATTCGGGCTGACGGCGATCATGAAGCCGATCATCGTCATGACGATCACGCCGAGCACGAGCCACTGCGCCCAGCTCTCGATCGTCGCCACCGCTACCACGCAGAGCGCGATGCCCACGATCAGGGCGATCACGTTGTAGATCCTGGCGCCCTTCTCGGAGCCTCGGCGGATCCCCTCTCCGCCCGCAAGCAGATCGCTCCGCTCGTACTGGGAGCGCTGGGTGATGTCGGTGTTGGCCATTCTCTCCTCCTCCGCTGTTAGGCCGAACCCTACGCTCCCGGCCGGAGCTGCTCCGTGAACCTAGTCACAGCCATCACATGCCCCGTCGGTTGGGGCTGACCGCGATCATGAAGCCGATGACGGTCACGACGATCGCGGCCAGCACGATCCACTGAGCCCAGCTGTCGATCGTCTCGACCGCGATTCCAGCCCCGATGATGCCGATCACGATCGCGACCACCTCGTAGATCTCCATGCCCGCTTTGCTCGGCCCACGGCCGAAGAGCTCCTGGCGTGCTTCGTCGTGCGAGATCGACGCTGGTTCATCCGAGCCGGGCAGGGCCATCGCTTTGTAGTGTCGCGCACTTATGGCCACCGTGCGAATGAATCTTGCCTACCACGGCGCCGGGTTCGCCGGCTGGGCGGCGCAACCCGGGGCGCGGACGGTTCAGGGTGAGCTGGAGGCAGCCCTGGAGCGGATGCTGGGCGGTCGCGTGCCGCTGAGCGTGGCAGGCCGAACCGACGCGGGAGTGCACGCCTGGGCCCAGGTGGCGAGCCTGAGCCTCGACGGCGAGCCTCCCGAAGCGCTGGGAAGGGCGCTCAATTCGCTCACCGGCCCCGACCTGGCGGTGATCGCCGCCGAGCGGGCCCCCGACGGCTTCGATGCCCGGCGGGACGCCCGCTCGCGCACCTATTGCTACCGCGTGCTCGCTGAGCGGGTACCGAACCCGTTCGAGGGAGGGATCTCGCTGTTCTGGCCGCATCGAGTCGACCGCCGTGCCCTGGCGGATTGCGCGGACGCGCTGCTCGGCACGCACGACTTCACCGCCTTCACGCCGACCCAGACCGAGCACGTCCGCTTCGAGCGCAACATCCTGAGGGCCGAATGGCACGAGAAGCCGGCGGTGCTGGGCCAGGGCACGGTGCTCGAGCTCTGGATCGAGGCCGACGCCTTCATGCGCAACATGGTTCGCGTCCTGGTGGGGACCATGCTCGAGGTGGCCGGGGGGCGGCGCTCGCTCGATGACTTCGCGTCGCTGCTGGCGGGTGCGCCGCGCGAGCGGGCCGGGGATACGGCGCGCGCGCACGGCCTGCACCTGGCGGACGTCCGATACTGATCCGCCACCCGGCCCGCGGCGTAGGAACCTCTGAAATTCGAGTCAGTTAGGCTTACCTAACCCCGTGGGCACGTTCGTCATCACATTGAGAGAGGGCTTCGAGGCGACCTTGATCGTAGGCCTGATCCTCGCCTACCTCGCCAAGACCGGCCGGCGCGAGCAGGCCACCGCCGTCTGGTGGGGCGTCGCCGCGGCGGCGCTCACCAGCTTCGCGATCGGGGCGACCCTGTTCCTGTCGGTGGGCGAGCTCGAGGGGACCAGCGAGATGGTCTACGAGGGCGCGACGATGATCTTCGCCGCCGCCCTGGTGACCTGGATGGCCTTCTGGATGCGCAAGCAGGCGGCCACGATCGGCTCCCACCTGCGCGAGCAGGTCAGCGAGTCGCTTCGCACCGGCGGGGCGATCGGCCTCGCCACGGTGGCGTTCGTCGCCGTGGCGCGTGAGGGGCTGGAGACGGCCCTGTTTCTCTTCGCCTCGACCGAGAACTCCGGACCCGTGGTCGCGGTTGCCGGCGGGGTCCTGGGACTGGTGGCCGCCGTCGGCCTCGGCGTGGCCTTCTATCGTGGCGCCCTGCGGCTCGACCTGAGCAAGTTCTTCACCGTCACGAGCCTGCTCGTGATCGCATTCGCCGCATATCTGATCTACGGCGGCCTCCACGAATTCGGCGAGGCGACCGGCAGCGAGGCGCTGGAGCTGGCCGCCCCGGTCGCCGGCGTGCTCTACGGCTGCAGCCTCGCCTGGGTGTACCTGCGGGAGCAGCTGCGTGCGTGGCGCGGCGGGGAGCCCGAAGGCGATACGGCTCCCGCCGGTGCCGAACCCGCTGAGTCTCAGGCGTAGCTCCGCGTCAACCTAGAATCGGTGGTCGGATGCGCGTCCTGATCACGAACGACGACGGGATAGCGGCAACAGGGTTGAACGCCCTGCGGATCGAGCTGCGCAAGATCCCGGATCTCGATGTTCACGTGATCGCGCCGGACTCGAACCGCAGCGCCACCGCCCGCAGCATCACCACCCGCTCGCCGCTCTGGGTCGAGGAGATCCCCTTCGACGACGGCTCGAGCGGTTTTGCGACAGACGGGACGCCGGTCGACTGCGTGCGCTTCGCCGAGCTGGGGCTGGTGGGCGAGCGCCCGGAGCTGATCGTCTCGGGGATCAACCACGGCTCCAATCTCGGGGACGACATCACGTATTCGGGCACGGTCGCTGCTGCCTTGGAGGGGATCGTGTTGGGCATTCCGGCGATCGCGCTCTCGCAGCAGTCGGCTCCCGGAGGACTGGACTACTACGCGAGGCGGGACTACGACTTCTCGGCGTCTGCTGCCTTCTCCGCGGAGCTGGTTCGCCGGGTCGCGGAGGACCCGCTGCCGGCTGACACCCTGATCAACGTCAACTTCCCCCCAGGTGAGCCAAGCGGCGTCGAGGTCACCCACCTTGGCAAGCGGCTCTACAACGACGAGATGCAGCTCGTCGACGAGGATCCGGAGAGCGGCCGCCTCAGGTACCGGATCTACGGCTTCGAACCGTCCTTCGAGGACGAACAGGGCTCCGACCTCTCCGCGATCGCCCGGGACCGCATCTCGGTCACGCCGGTGCACTTCGATCTCACCGACCGGCCGAGTCTGGACCGTCTCAGGCAGTGGGACTTCGCGGGGATGTTCGCCAAGGCCCAGACGGCCGTCGAGGACACCGAGGCCCCCTCCCAGCGGTGAGTCCTGCGAAGGGGGCAAAGAAGCGAGCCGGGGAGCTTCGGCGGGAGATCGCCAAGCACGATCACCGCTACTACGTGCTCGACGACCCGCTGATCTCGGACACCGACTACGACGACCTCCTCCGCGAGCTGCAGGAGATCGAGGAGGCCGACCCCGAGCTGCTCACTCGCGACTCCCCGACCCAGCGGGTCGGCGGGAAGCCGCTCGAGGGGTTCAATCAGGTCGAGCACCACGAGCCGATGCTCTCGCTCGGCAACGCCCGTAACGAGGACGAGCTGCGGGCCTGGGCGAAGCGGGTGGAGCGCCAGCTCGAGCGGCTCGACATCTCGGGGCGGGAGATCCGCTACGTGACCGAGCCGAAGGTCGACGGCCTGGCGATCTCGCTCACCTACGAGAACGGGGTGTTCACCCGCGGAGCCACACGTGGCGACGGGCGCCTCGGCGAGGACGTCACGCAGAACCTGAGGACGATCAAGGCGATCCCGCTGAGCATCGAGGACGCCCCCGAGCTGGTCGAGGTGCGCGGCGAGGTCTACTTGCCGATCGCGGGCTTTACCAAGGTCAACGAGCAGCGCGCCCAGGACGGGCAGTCCACCTTCGCCAACCCGCGCAACGCCGCGGCCGGGTCCCTTCGCCAGCTCGACTCCACGATCACCGCCACCAGACCGCTCTCGATCTGGTGCTACGGCGTGGCGGCCCTCAGGGGATGGGAGCCCGACAGCCACTCGGAGTCTCTGGAGTGGCTGAAGGAGCGCGGCTTCAAGGTCAACGACGACATCTCCATCCTGCACGGCGTCGACGAGGTCGCGGAGCGCTGCCGCTGGTGGGAGGGGCGACGCGACGCGCTCGACTTCGAGATCGACGGCGTGGTCGTCAAGGTGGACGACCGCGGCCTGCAGCGGGAGCTGGGCGTCGCCGGGCGCGAGCCGCGCTGGGCCGTCGCCTGGAAGTTCCCGCCGACGACTGCCACGACCAGGCTCAACAAGATCGTCTGGAACGTCGGGCGCACAGGGCACCTCCTGCCCTTCGCGATGCTCGAGCCGGTGCACGTCAGCGGCGTGACGGTCAGCACGGCCACGCTGCACAACGAGGAGGACCTGGAGCGCAAGGACGTCCGGGAGGGGGATGAGGTGGTCGTCATGCGGGCCGGGGACGTGATCCCGCAGGTCGTCTCGCCGATCATCCAGCGGCGCAAGAAGGGGGCCCGCAGGGCGAAGCCGCCCAAGAAGTGCCCGCTCTGCGGCACGCCGACCGTGAAGCCCGACGACGGCGTCTTCACGATCTGCCCGAACCGCACGGGTTGCCCCGGCCAGCAGTTCCAGCACGTCAAGCATTTCCGTGGCGCGCTCGAGATCGAGGGGCTCGGTGAGAAGAACGCCTACCGCTTCCTGGAGGAGGGCGTGATCTCGGACGCCGCCGACATCTTCGACCTGACGGCGGAGCGGGTCGCCGAGCTCGAGGGCTTCGGGCAGATCTCGGCGGAGAACCTGATCGAGGAGATCGAGGGCGCCAAGAAGATGCCGTTCTCCCGGGTCCTGTACGCGCTCGGCATCCCCGGGATCGGATTCGTCAACGCCGAGTCGCTGGCGGAGCATTTCGGCACCATGGATGCGCTCCTCGAGGCAGAGCCGGAGGAGATCGTGAAGGCCGAGGGAATCGGCCCGGTCCTGGCCGAGCAGATCTACGAGGAGCTCTCGGAAGATCGAACCCGGAAGCTGATCGAGCGGTTGCGCAAGGCGGGCCTGCGCATGGAGCTCGACCCCTCAGAGCGCCGCAGGCAGGGCGGCCCGCTCGACGGCCGGACGCTGGTCCTGACCGGCACGCTCCCCAACCTGAGCCGTGAGCAGGCCACCAGGCTGATCCGGCTGGCCGGAGGGAAGGTGGTCAACTCGGTCTCGAAGAAGACCGATTTCGTGATCGCGGGAGACAGCCCGGGCTCGAAGCTCGCCAAGGCCGAGGAGCTCGGCGTCGACGTGATCGACGAGGTCGCGCTGCAGAAGCTGGTCGGAGCCGACGGGGTGCCGAAGAAGAAGAGCGCTCCGCCGAAGGGCCGGGTCTAGCCCTAGTGCCGGTAGCGCGCGATCAGGGCCGCCATCCGGTCCTGGATCACGTGCGCGCGGTTCACGTCGGTCTTGTTCATCAGCAGCGAGAAGATCACGGCGTGCTCCGGGTCATTGCCGCCGCGGAAGCAATAGCCCGACAGCGCGCTGACGCGGTTGAGGGTTCCCGTCTTCAGATGACACCGCCCCGCTGCCGCCGTCCCGCGCATGCGGTCGGCGACGGTGCCGGTGCGGCCCGCGACGGCGAGCGAGTTGATCCAGGCGTCGCGGAGCGAGTCGTCTTCGATCATCGAATCGAGCAGCTTGACGACGGAGGCGGGCGAGGCTTTGTTGCGCCGCGTCAGCCCCGATCCGTTTTCGCCCTTGAACTTCGCGCCCTGCTTTGAGGCGAACTGCCTGACGACCGAGATGCCCGCTGCGGTCGATCCGCTGTCGCCGAACTGGGCGCCCACGTCCTTGAGCAGCATCTCGGCCAGGTAGTTGTTCGAGGGCACGTTCGTGTCCTGGACCAGGTCGGCCATCGTGTCCGAGGCGAAGTCGGCGACCTGGAACGCCCCCGCGGGCACGACCGCCGGCGAGACGTTGTCTCCGATCGAGATCCCGGCCTTGCGCAGGTCGTCCACGAAGCGCTGCGCGGCGGTCTTCGCCGGATCGTTCAGGGAGCCGCCATCGAGCTGCAGCCCGGAGAGCGTGCCCACGCCCTCGGGCGTGATGCCGTGCTCCGGGATACCCGTCACCTGGTCCAGGAAGGAGTCGTCGTAGCGCAGCGGGCCCTGGACCGAGCTGACGCCCGCGGCGCGCACGCGATCGGCGAGCTTGCTGAGTCCGCTGCTGGTCAGCGTCGGGTCCCCGCCGCCGTGCAGGTAGAGGCCCTGGCTGATGCCATCGATGATGGTGTCGCTCGACCAGGCGGTCGTGCGCAGCCGGCCCTCGGGCTCGAACCGGGCGAGTGCCGTCGAGGTGGTGAAGAGCTTGGAGTTGGAGGCGAGGATCCGCTTGCGGCCGCCCTTGCGGCCGAAGAGGACCCGGTGGGAGCTCGGGTCGAAGACGAACGCGCCGCTCTTGCCGACGTGGCGGAAGAGCTTCGCCAACCCGGCGGCGAGCTTGGAGCGCGAGACGGCGGTGTGGGCGGCGGCGGCGCCGTGGGCGACCGGCGTCCGGAAGGCCTTGTCGGGCCCCTTCGGCTGCGCGTTGGCAGCGGCGGCAGGCAGAACGAGCACCGCCGCAAGCAGCGCAAGCGCGATCGCCCCTCTGTGCGTGGACATACCCAGTTCAAACAGTCCCGGGCGGTCGAGGTTGCGCTGCCATAATCCCCTCTCCCATGGGGAAAGTCGTCCAGTTCGACGGCCCCGGCGGCAAACCGCGCAGCAGCAGAGGGAGGAGGCGGCGCGGCCGGGGCGACAAGACTGCCTTGGTTCTAGGCGGCGGCGGGTTCACCGGCGGCGTCTACGAGATGGGCGCGCTGCGCGCGTTCGACCTGCTGGCGGTCAACCGCACCGTCAACGACTTCGACATCTACGTCGGCACCAGCGCCGGCGCCTTCGTCGCCAGCATGGTCGCCAACGGCGTCACCCCCGAGGAGATGTTCCGCGTCCTCGACAAGGCGCTCCCCTCGCCGATCGAGAACGCGTCGCTCCGCACCCTGCTCCGTCCGAACTACAAGGGCTTCGCCGGGCGGATGGCCCTGCTGCCCCTCCGCGTGGCCGGCACCCTCCGCCGGCTGGCGGGGAACATCGGCGAGATCTCGATGGTCGACATCGTCATGGGCCTCGCCGAGGGCCTGCCAACCGGGATCTACCACAACCGGGGAATCGAGCGGTACGTCCGCAACGTGCTCTCGGATCCCGACCGCACCAACGACTTCCGCGACCTCGATGCCGAGCTGCGGATCACGGCCACCGACCTCGACACCTGCGAGCGGATCGTCTTCGGCGAAGGCGAGTGGAACAACGTCCCGATCTCCCGGGCCGTCGCCGCCTCCGGCGCTCTCCCCATCGTCTACGAGCCCTACCAGCTCCGGGGCCGCCAGCTGATCGACGGCGGGATCATCTCGACGACCAACGTGGACGTCGCGGTCGAGGCCGGGGCCAAGTTCATCGTCGTGGTCAACCCGCTCGTCCCATACGTGAACGACTTCGAGACCCGCATCCCGACGGTCTTCGGATCCCGGGTGCGCCGCGTCTCGGACATGGGGATGCCCGCTATCGGCAATCAGGCGTTCCGGCTGCTCGCCCACGCGCGGCTGCACCTCGCGGTCCAGTCGTGGAGGGAGCGCTTCCCCGACGTCGACATCATCCTGATCGAGCCCGAGTTCGACGACGAGCTGATGTTCGGCACGTCGATCCTCGACTACTCCTCCCGCCTCCAGATCGCGAAGCACGGCTTCGAGTCGGTGACGGTCAGGCTGGCGAGGGACTACCAGCGCTACAAGGAGGTCGCAGCCCGCCACGGGATCGAGATCTCTGCCCGCCGGGTGCAGCGCGTCCTGGACACGGTCGAGGAGGAGAGGGGAATCTCCGCCTGGCGGCGCATCCTCGAGCAGACCACGGGCGCCCTGCTGCGCCAGTCCGACCAGGCCGAGGAGGCCACCGAGAGCAGCTAGCGCCGGTGGACGTCCCGGGCGGTCGCCTGGTCGGTCGGCTTGATCGACAGGTAGTCGATGTCCACGTGCGGCGGCCGGGTGACGACATAGGCGACCGCGTCGGCGACGTCCTCCGCGGTGAGCGGATTCGTGCCCTCGTAGACCCTGTCCGCCTTCTCCCGGTCTCCCTGGAAACGGACCAGCGAGAAATCCGTGTTCACCATGCCCGGCGCGACCTCGCTGACCCGGATCGGCTTGCCGAGCAGCTCGAGGCGAAGCGTTCGCGTCACCGCATTGGCCGCGTGCTTCGCCGCGGTGTAGCCCGCTCCGCCGGGGTAGATCTCGACGCCCGCCACGGAGCCGATCACCACGATGTGACCGTCGCCGCTGCGCTCCAGGGCGGGGAGGAGGGCCTTGGTCACCCTCATCACGCCCATCACGTTCGTCTCGTACATCTGGCGCCAGTACTCCTCGTCCGCCTCGGCGACCGGTTCGAGACCGAGCGCGCCACCGGCGTTGTTGACGACCACGGAGACCTCCGGGACCGCCTCGCTGAGCTCGGCCACCGAGTCGGGATCGGACACGTCGAGCCGCAGTGCACGGCCGCCCACCTCGCGGGCCAGCCCCTCGCACCTCTCCACCCGCCGAGCCGCCGCCACGACGTCGTAGCCGGCTGCCGCCAGGGAGCGGACCGTCGCCGCCCCGATGCCGCTGCTCGCGCCCGTCACGAGCGCGATTCGCTGCTTCTCGCTCATCCGCGGGACGTTATTCCTCAGTCCGCTGGAGCGCCGGCGATCCGCTCGGCCGTGGCCTGGATCCCCTCGGGAGTGCCGGCCTCGGCGACCGATGCCAGGCCGAGGCGCTCGAGCTCGTCGGGCGCCATCGCGATCTGACCGACGATGGCGTGCAGTGGGACCCGGGCGGCATGACAGCGGCGCGCGACCTCGCCGGTCAGCTTGCCCTCCCGGCTGGGCGGATCGAGTCGACCCTCTCCCGTGATCGCCGCGTCGGCGTCCTCCAGGCGGCGATCGAATCCGAGGATCCCGAGAACGAACGCGGCCCCGGGGACCAGATGAGCGCCGAAGGCCGCCCAGAGGCCTCCCGAGAGGCCTCCCGCGGCGCCGGTCATCGCCCGGCCGCGCGGGTCCCGCGGGAGGGCCCCGGCCTCAGCGACCAGCCGCGACGTGAGCCTCTCGACCTGATCGGGCGAGGCGCCCTTCTGGGGCGCGAAGACCTCTGCCGCCAGCTCGAAGGGCACGGAGGTGTCGCAGAGGACCTCGAGCTTTGCCCCCTCGAGTCCGGATGCCTCGAGGGCGTCGATCGCGCCCCGGCCGCCGTCCGTGCTCGCGCTGCCGCCGGCGGCCACGAGGATGCGACGGGCGCCGGCCTTGATCGCGGCGGCGATCAGCTCGCCGGTGCCGGCGCTGCCGGCTCGCTCGGGATCACGCTCGGCCTCGTCGACCAGGTCGAGGCCGGACGCGGCCGCGACCTCGACGATCGCCGTCGAGCCGTCGCGGACCAGGCCGTATTCGGCCTCGATCGGGCGGCCGAGCGGATCGTGGGCCGGCGCGGTGCGGAGCTCCCCCCCGAGGGCGTCGACCAGGACCGTCGTGGTCCCCTCGCCGCCGTCAGCCGCCGGACAGAGGTCTGCGCGTGCGCCCGCGCGGTCCAGCCCCCTGCCGATCGCCTCGGCGACCTCCCGGGCGCTCAGCGTCCCCTTGAAGGAGTCGGGAGCTACCAGGTACGACTTACGCGTAGAGGGCGTCGACGTCCTGCTCGAACTTGTCGGCGACGACGTTCCGCTTGACCTTCATCGTCGGCGTCAGCTCGCCGGTTTCCTGGGAGAGATCGTGAGGCAGGATCTCGAACTTCTTCACCTGCTCCACGCGGGCGAACTTCTCGTTGATCTTGTCCAGATGCTGCTGGATGATCGCCCGCATCCCGTCGTTGCGCCGCAGCTCGGCGGGATCGGCCGTCCAGCCCTTCTCCGCACAGAGCTTCTCGCACTCCTCCATGTCGAGAGTGATCAGCGCGACCAGGTACGGCCGGCGATCGCCGATCACCACGCACTGGGAGACATAGGGGTTCTGCTTGATCTCGGCCTCGAGGTTCGCCGGGGTGATGTTCTTGCCGCCCGCGGTGATGATGATGTCCTTCTTGCGGCCGGTGATCGAGAGGTAGCCGTCCTCATCGAGCTCGCCGATGTCGCCGGTGTGCAGCCAGCCGTCCTCCAGCGTCTCGCGAGTCGCCTCCTCGTTCTTGTAGTAGCCCTGGAAGATGTTCGGGCCCTTGACGAGGATCTCGCCGTCCTCGGCGATCTTGATCTCACAGCCGTTGAAGGCCCGGCCGACCTTGCCGAACTTGAAGGCGTCGGGCCTGGCGACGGTCGCCGCGGTCGAGGTCTCGGTCATGCCCCAGCCCTCGAGGATGAGGACGCCGGCGGCGTCGAAGAAGCGCAGGATCTCGGGGTTGATCGGGGCGGCTCCGGTGACGCAGTTCTTGATGTTGCCGCCGAACAGGGCACGGATCTTGGAGAGCACCTGCTTGTCGGCTATCTCGTACTGCTTGCGCAGCAGCCAGCCGACCGGCTTGCCGGCCCGCTCGTGTTCGCGCACCTTCTGGCCGACCCCGATCGCCCAGTTGAAGACGAGCTTCTTGAGGCCGCCTGACTTCTCCACCTCGCTCGTGGCCGCCGTGTAGATCTTCTCGAAGATGCGCGGGACCGACGGGAAGTACTCCGGCTTGACCTCGGTCAGGTTGGGGACGATCTTCAGCGGATCCCGTTCCCAATAGGCGATGTTGCCGCCCAGATCGAAGCTCAGGAACTGGATCAGCAGCGCGAACGAGTGCGCGAGCGGCAGGAAGAGATAGGTGGTGGTCTCGCTGTCGAGGACGCTCTCGTCGAGCGCCATGGTGGTCATCGATCGGTAGTTGCCGTGCGAGATCACGCAGCCCTTGGGAGGGCCGGTGGTCCCCGACGTGTAGATGAACGTGCAGATGTCGTCCGGGGTGACGGACTGCCAGCGCTGCTCCCACTCGGAGTCCGAGCGGCCCGACCCGGCTTCGATCAGCTCGTCCATCGAGATCGCGTCGCCCCCCGATCCCTCCATGCGGATCACGCGCTCGAGCTTGGGCACCCGATCGCGGATCTCGTCGATCTTGGCGAGCTGCTCGGAGTCCTCGACGATCACCGCCTTGGCGTCGGAGTTCTCGATCACGTACTGACATTCCTCGGGCGAGTTGGTCTGGTAGATCGGGACGACCGTGGCGCCGACGCTGAGCGCGGCGAAGTCGAAGTAGGTCCACTCCGGGCGGGTGTTGGCGAGGATCGAGACCTTGTCGCCCTTCTCGATCCCGAGCTCGATCAGGCCGAGGGCGAGCTGACGCACGATCTCGCCCACCTCGCGATAGGTCTTCGAGACCCACTGTCCCGACGTGTCCTTGTAGGTGACGGCGGCGAGGTCGGCGTGTCGCTGCGCCGCCAGCGGCATCAGGTCCGCGCAGGTCTTGCTGTTGGTGCTCGATTCAGCGGCGGAACCGGCCGCGATTGTCGCGCTCTCCATTCGGTGGAGTCTATTAGGCGACTGGCTGGGCAGCCAGCGCGGGATCCGAGACTTCTAAGCGGTGGCCTGCTTGTTCTGAGCCTGGAACACCCGGAGCGAGGACTCGAAGAGGGTCTTGTCGATCCGACCCTTGAGGATGGGCACATTCATCTCGATGCACTTCGAGAGCACATCGCGCCGCTTCATGTGCATCTCATCCGCAAGCTCCGTGGGCGTCAGGTGAACGGACATATAGGCCACTCCTCTCCTCGTGAACGCCGAAGATCCGGCCGCGGTCCTGGTGGCGACCGTATGTGAGTTCATGTATATCGCTTCAGGGCGACGTGTCAATCATTTTTTCGCAGTTTGCGGGGGAGATTGGCTTCTTAGACGGGGTTCGGCACGTCGATGAACTCGTGCTCCACGGCGAAGCGCTCGGCGACGAGCTCCCCGAGCCGCCGGATCCCGAAGGTCTCCGTGGCGTAGTGGCCGGCGGCCAGGAAGTGGACGCCGTATTCGCGCGCTTCCCCCATCACGGGCTCACTCGGCTCGCCGGTGACCAGTGCCGAGAGCCCCAGCCGCCCCGCCTCGTGAATCGCGAAGGCGCCGCCGCCGGTGACGATGCCGACGCTCGAGATCCGCTCCGGCCCCGCGTCGAAGACGAGGGGCTCCCGGCCGACGGCCTCGGTCAGCCGGCGGCCCAGCTCGGACACGTCGATCGGCTCGGCGGCGAGCCCGATGGCGCCCACCGCGGCGCCCTTCGCCTCGCCGAATGGGCGCCCGTCAGGCTCCAGGCCGAGCGCGTCGCGAAGCAGCGCGTTGTTCCCGATCTCGGGGTGGGCGTCCAGGGGCAGGTGATACGCCGCCAGCGATACCTCCCCGCAGAGGAGAGCCCGCAGCCTGGCCGCCAGCGGCACGGACAGCGCCTCCAGCTCGGAGCCCCAGAGCAGGCCGTGGTGAGTGAGCACGAGCTCGGCCCCTGAATCGACCGCGGACCGAAGCAGCTCGAGGTTCGCGCTCACGCCCGTCGCGACCTTGCTCACCTCCCCGGTTCCCGGGACCTGAAGCCCGTTGGGCCCGTAGTCGTCGAACGACCGGACGTTCAGCAGGTCGTCGCAGAAGGAGAGGATCTCGTCGCGCGCCGGCATTAAACGGGTTGCTCCTTACGGAGCACCCTCGCATAACAGCGTAACTACCATGCCGCCATGAACTCGGCGGCCACCGACCCCTTCATCCAATCGCTGATGGAGACGGACCTGTACTCGATCGGTGCGTTCTTCTGCGATCAGCACCCGGAGCTCGTCGACGAGGTCGTCGAGCGCAGCGAGGCGATCGAGGCGCGCGGACTGGGGGGCTGGGCGACGGAATCCGAGACGCCGATCGAGGAGGGTCTCCGCACGCTGCTCACCGGGCTCGCCGTTCGCTACTACAAGGCCGTCGCGGGGTGAGCGAGGAATCCCCGCGGAGGCGCCCGCGACTCGTCGGGCTGCTCGTGCTGGCGGTGGTGCTCGGCCTGCTCGGCTTCGCGATCGTCAGCCTCTCGGTCGGTACGGGCACCGAGGGGCAGATCAAGATCACAGGCGCGGAGGAGACCCAGAGCCTGCTGGGCGGGATCCAGCAGGACGGCGCGCGGATCGGCCCCGGGGATGCGCCGGTGACCGTCCAGGTCTTCAACGACCTGCAATGCGACCCCTGCTCTGATTGGAATCGCGACGTCGTGGTGCCGCTGCTCCGGGGGCCGGTGCGCGCCGGGCAGATCCAGATGATCTACCACCACTTCCCGATGAGCGAGTCAGGCTTCGGGCTCGCGTCGTTCGGCGCCGTGGCCGCGGCCAAGCAGGATTACGAGTGGCAGTTCATCGAGCTCTTCTTCCTCAATCAGGAGGAGGCGAAGAAGAGGGGTGGCGCCACCCAGGAGGTCCTGAACAACGTGGCGAGGGCGATCCTCAACTTCAACGTCGAGCAGTGGCAGAACGACATCAAGGACCGAAGCTCGATCGAGGAGACGCTCAATGCCGACGACGAGCTGTCGGCCGACCGCCGGTTCCCCGCCCAGCCCGCCGTCGTGGTGGAAGGCCCGAACGGCACCCGCCAGCTGATCGAGTCGCCCTCCCTGGCGGAGGTCGAGGCGGCGATCGCGCAGGTGGGTTGACCTCCGAACCTCGACCGCTACTCTGCCCTCAGACCGGGGAGGGTCGGAATCGCATGGAGGGCTCTTTGGGGCGCGTGCACGCGCTCAGAACCAACCGAATCGCACGGCGGCGCGCAGGCGCCATCGTGGCGCTTGTCTGCGCGGGGGCCATGGGGATCTCCGCCCAGGCCCGAGCGGCGGTGGCGATCGGGCAGCTGCCGCCGTCCACTCCGGCGGCGAGCTGCAATACCCCCAACCTCGACTACCTCCAGCCGAGCATCACCGGCGGCAGCTTCTACACCGCTCAGGAGGCAGGGACGATCACCTCCTGGAGCACCAGGTCGTCCGGCGCCGGCGCGACCTACGTCTTCAAGATCTTCCGCCGGACCAGCGATCCTGACGCCTTCCAGGCCATCGCGCGGACTCCGCCCCGCAGTCTGTCGAGCGGCCTCAACATCTTCGCCGTCAACACCCACGTCGAGTCCGGCGACATGATCGGGCTCCACGTCAGCGGAGCGCCCAGCGCCTGCACCTTTCCCATACCCGGCGACAGCGTGCTGAGCCGCTCCGGCGACATCGCGGACGGCTCGAGCGGAGTCTTCGGCGAGGTGAACGGCGTCCGGCTCAACCTGCTCGCGGTTCTCGTCCCGGACAACGGCTTCACTATCGGCCCCATCATCCGAGACCGCAAGACGGGCACCGCCTCGATCACCGCGTACACCTCCAATCCCGGAGTCGTGACGGTCGTGGGCAGGGGCCTGAAGAAGCGGGTGCCCAAGAGCCGGGCCGTGAAGAGCCCGGTCACCTTCAAGCTCGCCACGATCGGCAAGGCGAAGCGCAAGCTCCTGCGCAAGGGTCGGCTGAAGGTCTCGGTGACGGTCACGTTCTTCCCGACGGGAGGCCTCGCAAGCACCCAGACGATCAATCTGAAGCTGAAGAAGAGACGACCCCGACCGCCCACAACAGCGCCTTGACGGGCCTTAGACTCGGCCTCCGATGAAGCGTCGCGCAACCGTTGCGGTGCTCGTCGTGCTTGCGCTGGTGGCTGTGGTCCTGAGCCGGTCCGGCGACACCGGCGGGCAGGACGCCGAGGCGATCAAGGGGCAGCCCTGGACCGGGTCCGAGGGCCGGACCGTCAGCGTCGCGAAGCTGGTCGCGCGCCAGCGATTCGAGGAAAGGCACCCGCCCGCCCCGACCGCCGAGCCCGAGGCCGACGCAGAGGGTGCCGCGGCAGGCGAGGAGGCGGCGCGTGAGACTCCCGAGGCCGGCGCCGAGTCGGCCTCCGCTGACGTCCGTGAGAAGCCCGAGCCCGGCGAGGAGGGGGGCCCGCCCAAGGTCGCAGGCCCGGCGGCCCGGCAGCAGCGCACCGGCAAGGCGGCGATCACCCCGAGTCAGGCCGTCACACCGGGGCCGACGAACTTCCTCGGTGCGCAGCTGCAGCGAGTCCGGCTTCATTCCTCCCGGACTCGATGGGCGCGGTCGGCCCGAGCCAGATCCTCGTCTCCGTCAACGGCCGGATCAAGGTCTTCGACAAGCAGGGGACCCCCGGCGGCCTCGATCTCACCGACTCCGCCTTCTGGGCATCCGTCCGCAACGACGTCGAGCCGACCGACCCGGGGGTCGAGTACGACCGCCTCTCGCACCGCTGGATCGTCTCGGCCATCAACGTCGAGAACACCAACAACCGCGTCATGCTCGCGGTCAGCAACGGGCCGACGATCACCGACGAGACGAGCTTCAGCTTCTACTACTTCAACGAGGCAAGCCCGTCCCCGGCCGGGCCCTCCAGGTTCGCCGACTACCCGCAGCTCGGGGTCGACGCGAACGCGATCTACATCGGCGTCAACGAGTTCACTCGACTCAACGGCTCGTTCACGGGCACCAGCGCCTACGTGATCCGCAAGTCGAGCGTGATCAACGGCGGCCCGATAGTCGTAACCGCCTTCCGCAACCTCGTCTCCGGCAGCGGGGCGGGCCCGGAATCCCCCCAGCCCGCCACGAACATGGACCCCAACCTCGGGGCGGGCTACATCGTGGGCCCGGACAGCCAGGTCTTCAGCAAGATCGACGTCCGCCGGATCTCGAATCCGGGCGGCACGCCGACGATCTCCGGGAACCTCGCCGTCACGGTGCCGACCACCACGCTGCCGCTCCCTGTCCCCGCCCAGGGCACCACAGGAGGCGGCCTCGACGCGCTCGACGACCGGCTCTTCGAGGCGATGATCGGCCGGGATCCCGACGGCAACGTCTCGCTCTGGACCGCCCACAACATCCAGATGAACTCGTTGGGCGAAGGGTCAGGCAGCGGCGGCCGCGACGGCGCCCGCTGGTACCAGATCGGAAGCCTGGACTCGACGCCGAGCCTGATCCAGTCGGGCAGCGTCTTCGACCCCGCCGCCAGCGACCCGAACTTCTACTGGATGCCCTCGATCGCGATGAACGGGCAGGGGCACGCCTCGATCAACATGAGCGTCGCGGGGGCGGCGCAACATGCCGCGGTCGCCTCCTCGGGCCGCCTGTTCACCGACCCGCTTGGCCAGACGGAGGACCCCCTGATCACCCAGCCGAGCACGTTCGCCTACAACATCTCGCCGAAGCGCTGGGGCGACTACTCGCAGACCGTGGTCGACCCGAGCGACAACATGACCTTCTGGACCTTCCAGGAGTACGCCGAACGCGGACCGAACGTCCTGGGGCGTGCGGGTGATCCAGCTGCAGGCGCCGCCCCCGGCCGCCCCTTCGGGGGCCAGCCCCACCAACGTGACCGCGGGCAGCTGCTCGACCGCCGTGGAGATCACCGGCACCTCGATGGACGGCTCGGGGTTCTTCGACCCCGGGCCGGGCTTCGAGGACCGGATCGCGGCCGAGGTGACGGGCGGGGTGGCCGTCAACCACGTCACCTACGTCGACCCGACCCACGTCATCCTCGACCTCGACACGCGCGGGGCGAGCACGGGCCCGCAGGACGTGACGATCACCAACCCGGACGGCCAGCCCGACACCAGCGCCGGCGGCCTGCTCACGGTCGATCCGGCGGGCGCCGGGCCGGGCGTCCCCTGCCTGACCGGCACCGACCCGGTCTCGCCCGCCAACGAGACCTCGCCGAAGGTGCTCGGCGTCCGCGGATCCCGGAACCACGGTGACGCTCTACACGGACGCCGCCTGCACCGCCCGGCAACGAGGCCGGCAGCGGCAGCGCGGCGCAGTTCGCCTCGCCCGGGATCACCGTCACGCCTCCGGTCGCGACCGACTCGAGCACCGACTTCTACGCGACCGCCACGGACGGCATCGACACCTCCGCCTGCTCGGCGGACCTGGGGACGCCGTCCGGCTCGGTCAACTACGTGGAGGACTCGACGCGTGCCCAACGTGACGATCGACGGCGGGCCGACCGGGCTCACCAACGACCGCACCCCCACCTTCACCTTCGGCGCAACGGATACGGTCGGGTCGGTCAGCTTCCAGTGCTCGATCGACACGGGGTCGGCGAGCTTCGGCGCCTGCTCCGGCCCCGGCACGAGCGACACGCCCGCCAGCCCCCTGGCCAACGGCTCCTACACCTTCCGGGTGAAGGCGACCGACGCGGCGGACAACTCGGCGACCGCGACCCAGACGTTCCGGGTCGACGCGACGCCCCCCTCGATCGCGATCACCTCCGGCCCGAGCGGGACCACCGCCGATCAGACGCCGACCTTCACCTTCAGCGCCAGCGACCCGACGGGACTCTTCGCAGTCCAGTGCTCGATCGACACCGGGGCGGCGAGCTTCGGCTCCTGCTCGGGCCCGGGCAAGAGCGACACGCCCTCGAGCCCGCTCGCCGACGGCTTCTACGTCTTCCGCGCTCGCGCGTTCGACCTGGCGGGGAACTCGGCGGTGGCCAGCCGCTCGTTCGCCGTTCAGGTCCCCCAGCCCCAGCCGCAGCCGCAGCCGCAGCCCCAGGTCTCGGCACCCGAGGCGACGATCACAAGGGCCCGAAGAAGACACGCAAGCGCCGGCCGAAGTTCAAGTTCACCTCCGACCAGGCGGGCTCCAGCTTCCGGTGCAGGCTGGACAAGGGCAAGTTCAGGCCCTGCACCTCGCCTTTCAGGCCCCCGAAGAAGCTCAAGCCCGGCAAGCACAAGCTCAAGGTCAGGGCGATCGGGCCGACCGGGCTGGCCGACTCGGCCCCCGCGGTCCGCAAGTTCAAGATCCTGCCCTGAGAGGCGAGGTAAATCGGGGCGCCCGGATTTGAACCGGGGACCTCACCGACCCGAACGGTGCGCGCTACCAGGCTGCGCCACGCCCCGAGGGGCAGAAGGATAGAGAGGGACACCGCGAGGGGCCCCAGCGGATAGCGTGGGAGCGTGGCCGACAACGCGAAGGTGATTCGCGAGCTCTACGAGGCCCTCGATCGCCACGACGGCGAGGCGATGGCGAAGCTGTACGACCCCGATGGCCGCTTCCACGATCCGGCCTTCGGCGAGCTGACGGGCGCCGAGGCCGGGGACATGTGGCGGATGCTGACCGGCCGCTCCGAGGACCTGAGGGTCGAGCTGGCGGAGCACGAGGCAAATGGCGATGAGGGGACGGCGCACTGGATCGCGACCTACACCTTCCGAGGCGGGCGCCACGTGGTCAACGACATCCACGCCAGGTTCCGCTTTCGCGACGGGAGGATCGCCGAGCACGACGACTCCTTCTCGTTCTGGCGCTGGGCGCGACAGGCGCTCGGGCCCGCCGGCCTCGTCCTCGGCCTGCCCCCGATGAACCTGCTGGTCCGCCGCCAGGCTCGCAGGGACCTGGCCGAGTTCCGCCGCGAGGGCTAGTCCCCCGCGCTCGCCTCCCCTTCGGCTGAATCACTGTCAGCCCCCGGCAGCAGGAGCCGGACGGCGAAGAGGCAGAGAATGATCGCGCCGCCGCCGATCCAGACGATCGGGTCCTCGGCCGAGAAGCCCTCGAGCTTGCTGCCGAGATACGCGAAGTAGGCGGTGATCGGCGCGTAGCCGACGGCCGTCGTCCAGATGAAGCGCCAGAGCGGGATCCGGGTCGCGCCGCAGACGTAGCCCATCAGGCTGAACGGCACGATCGGGATCAACCTGACTCCGATCAGGGCGAGTGCCCCGCCGCGATGGATGACGCGCTCGATCCGCAGGAAGCGCTCCTCGCCGGCGATCCGGTAGATGACCGGCCGGGCGAAGTGCCTGCCGACGGCGTACGAGCCGAGCCCCGACAGGACCCAGGCGCCGAGCACCAGCGGGAACCCGACGCCGAAGCCGAAGACGTAGCCCGAGGCCGCGTCCAGGATCTCCGCCGGGTACCAGACGATCACGTGGACCATGGCCAGCCAGATCACGAGCAGCGCCCCGGCGGCGCTCCCATGCAGATCGTGGCGGACCGACGCCGTGTCGCCATGAATCGCGTCGCTCATCGCCCCCCGCAGGGAGGGGATCGCCATGGCGACGCCGACCCCGACCAGGATGCCCGCGACCGTCACGGCGACGCCGGTCCATGTCCCTCCGCCGGGCGGGCCGCTGTGCACGATCGTTAGATTAGAAGCAGCAGGCCACCGACCCCTAAGGAGGGCAGATGGCGTACGAGGTCCCAGACCTTCCCTACGACTACAACGCGCTCGAGCCTCACATCGATGAGCAGACGATGCGCATCCATCACGACAAGCACCACCAGGCTTACGTCGACAAGGCGAACGCGGCCCTCGAGGGCACCGAGTGGGCCGACAAGGACGTCAACGAGGTCCTGAAGAACCTGTCGAGCCTGGGCGACAAGGAGACCGCCGTCCGCAACAACGCGGGCGGGCATTCGAACCACAGCTTCTTCTGGGAGATCATGAGCCCCGACGGAGGCGGCGAGCCGGACGGCGACCTCGCCTCCGCCATCAACGAGGCGTTCGGGGACCTTGACTCCTTCAAGGAGGACTTCAAGAACGCGGGCATCGGCCAGTTCGGCTCAGGCTGGGCCTGGCTGGTCCACGATGGCTCCGGCCTGGCGGTCGTCTCGACGGCGAACCAGGACTCCCCGATCTCAGACGGCCAGACCCCGATCATCGGCTGCGACGTCTGGGAGCACGCCTATTACCTGAAGTACCAGAACAAGCGGCCCGACTATCTGGACGCCTGGTGGAACGTGGTCAACTGGGCAAAGGCCGCCGAGCACTTCTCCTCGGCGAGCTAGGAGCTGACTCCGACATCGGCAGGACGGGCGGCCTCGGGTAGCCGGGGCCGGCCGTTCGTCGATGGATCCACCTTGCTGGGCACCTGAGCCATGGCGTGTTCCGCGAGCGCGGTAATGGTCAAGCTCGGGTTGACGCCCGGGTTGGCCGGGATCGCCGCTCCGTCGCAGACCATCAGGTTCTCGTAGCCGTAGACCCGATTGCCCGCATCGATCACCCCGCGCTCTGGACCGTCGCCGATCACCGCCCCGCCCAGGATGTGCGCCGTGGTGGGGACGTTGAGCACCGACTCGGTGAGGGCCGACTGCGCCGCACCGCCGGTCCGCTTGGCGAACCACTCCGAGACGCGGGCCGCGGCGGGCAGGTAGGTCGGGTTCGGGCGCTCCGGGTCCTGCTCGGTCTGTAGCCGGACGCCTCGGCCCAGGAGCTTTTGCTTCGGGATCAAACGCATGGCGGCGTCGGTCGTCTGCATGACGAGCAGGATGATCGTCCGCCGGGACCACCCGAACGGCCAGAGCAGGCGCAGCGAGCGGAGGGGGTGTCTGAGAAGCGCCGCGATCCACTTGAGCGGCCGCGTCACCTTGGTCCCCGGACCGGTTGCAGCGGTGAACAGCCCGCTCATCGCGTCACCGCCGTGACCGTAGGTGACCACCTCGACGTGCGTATCGGGGTCTGGGTAGATGCTCGATGTGATCGCGACCGACTTGGCGAAGTCGCGGTCGTCGTTGGGAACGGTGACGGTCTGGACGGACTCTGAGTTCGTCCGAACGACGTGGCCGATCCGGTCGGGAAGCCGGGGGAGGGAGTCGCGATGCCGGCAATCGGCGAGCAGCTTGTTGGTGCCGAGGGCGCCCGCCGCCACGACGACCCCTCGAGCCGTCAGCGTTCGTGCATCCTTGCGGCTGAGCCACGCCCCTGCGCGGCGGCTGACGACCGCATAACCCTCGCTCCCGTCCGCCGCGCCGAGCGGTCGGACGTCGGTGACCATCCGCTCGGCGATCACGGTGGCGCCGAGCTTCTCCGCGAACCAGAGGTAGTTCTTCACGAGAGTGTTCTTGGCGCCGTGGCGGCACCCGATCATGCAGCTCCCGCAGCGGATGCACCCGCTGCGCCGGGGTCCCTCGCCGTCGAAGTAGGGATCCTCGACCTCCTTGCCGGGCTCGCCGAAGAAGGCCCCGACCCGGGTCGGCTTGAAGGTGTTGCCGACGCCGATCTCCTCGCCGTACTCCCGCAAAAGCTCGTCGGCCGGCCCGACACCCTCGTAGGAGGCCACACCGAGCATGCGCTCGGCTGTGTCGTAGTGCGGCTGGAGCTCGGCCTCCCAGTCGGCCAGCTCGCCCCACTGGGGATCCGCGAAGAAGCTGGGGCGGGCCCGGTAGAGGGTGTTTGCGTATCCCAGGCTGCCGCCGCCGACGCCCGACCCCGAGACGATGAAGACGTCCTTGAAGATCGTCATCCGGAAGACACCGCGGAGCCCCAGCTTCGGCATCCAGAAGTAGCGACGGAGGTTCCAGGCGGACTTCGCGAAGTCCTCATCGCGGTACCGCCGGCCGCACTCCAGGACCGCGACCCGGTAGCCCTTCTCTGCGAGCCGGAGGGCGGACACCGAACCGCCGAAGCCGGAGCCGATCACGATCCAGTCGAAGTCGTAGCTGGGCGACACAGTGTCAGACACGATGTCGGACACTATCCGGGCGCGATCCCGGCCGGCCAGCTCTTCCCTCGCTGACGCTTAATCTCAACTCAATGGGGAGCAGGCCGCAAACGGCTTCGCCATGCGGAATTCGGGTCCCCCGGGCGACGGTTCCCCTTTGACACGCCTCGAACCCCCTTGACAGTATTAGGTAGTCGGCCGTGCCTAGGACTGGGTACCTCGGGCACGGGTTGAGAGCGACGGGGTAGGCAGAGGAGCCAGTGCCAACATCGAGTGTCGTCGGGCGGTTCGCCGCGATCTTCGCGCTGATCGGCGCGGTCGCCGTCGTCCTGCTGCTGGTGGTGGGAGGCGGCTCCACCTACACCGTCACCGCCTCCTTCCAGAACGCCTCCCAGCTGGTCACCGGCAACAACGTCACCGTCGCCGGCGTCCCGGTCGGCTCCGTCAAGCAGATCTCCCTCTCCGACGACGGCCAGGCCCTGGTCAAGCTGGAGATCTCGGACTCCGCCTACGCCCCGCTGCCGGCCGGCACCCACGCCACGGTCCGCTCCCAGTCGCTCTCGGGGATCGCCAACCGCTACGTCGACCTCGCCCTGCCTACAAACGACACCTCCCAGCGGATCTCCTCGGGCGGCGAGATCACCCAGGCCGACACCACCTCCGAGGTCGACCTCGACCAGCTCTTCAACACCCTCGATAAGCCGACTGTTAGCCACCTCCAGCAGGTGATCCGGGGCTTCGCCCGCGCCTACGACGGGGTGGGCGCCAAGGCCAACCGCGGCTTTCACTACCTGAACCCCTTCCTCTCCACCTCGCGGCGGGTCTTCGCAGAGCTCAACTCAGACCAGGCGAACCTCTCCGGCCTGGTGGTCGACGGCGCCTCGCTGATGGACACCCTCGATCAGAAGAGCCCCGAGATCTCCTCCCTCGTCTCGAACCTCGACGGGATGCTCGGCACGATCGGGGACGAGCAGTCCTCGCTCGCCTCCGCGGTCTCACAGCTGCCCGACTTCATGCGCCAGTTCAACACCACCGCGGTCAACCTCCGCGCCGCCCTCGACGACGTCCAGCCGCTCATCGACGCCACCCGCCCGGTCGCTCGCAAGCTCCAGCCCTTCGCCAAGCGCCTTCGGGGCTTCGCCCGCGGCGCGGTCCCCACCGTCAAGGGCCTGAACGGGGTGATCAACTCGCCGGGGCAGAACAACGACCTGATCGAGCTCACCCGCCTGCAGGACCCGCTGGCTCGGATCGGGGTGGGCCCGGTCGATCGCAACGGCTCCTCCCGCCCCGGCGCCCTGCCGGCCTCCGCCGACTCCCTGAAGAACTCGCTGCCCCAGCTCTCCATGCTCAGGTCCTACAGCCCGGAGCTGACCGGCTGGTTCGATGACTTCGGGCACTCCGGCTTCCCCGACGCCTTCGGCGGGATCGGGCGGATCTCGACCACCGCCAACACCTTCAGCGCCGGCCCGCCCTCCGCGGGTGTTCCATGCAACGACGTCGCTGAGATCCTCAAGATCCCTCTTGGGACGAGCCTCTGCCAGACCCTGAGCGGCAGCGAGCTCACCAATGCCCTGGGCATCAAGGACCTGCGGCGCTGTCCCGGCGCCAACGAGCGCGGCCTCTCCGAGGATCAGCTCACCCAGGGCGGAACCGTCGACTGCGATCCGACCGAGACCCCCCTCGGCCCATGAGGCGGATCCTGCTCATCCTCGGGTTGCTCGCGGCCGTCCCGGCCTACCTCGTCGCCGGAGCGGGGGCGTCCGGGAGCCACACCTACCAGGCCGAGCTCTTCAACGCCTTCGGGCTGGTCAATGGGTCGGAGCTCCGGGTCGCCGGCGCCAAGGCCGGGACGATCACCGGCCTCGACATCACGCCGCAGAAGACCGCGCTGGTCAGCTTCGAGGTCGATTCCGGCTTCCCGGAGTTCAAGGCCGACGCGAGCTGCTCATCCGAGCCGCAGTCGCTGATCGCCGAGTACTTCCTCGACTGCCAGCCGGGCTCCTCGCCCCAGCCCCTGACCGGGCCGATTCCCGCGGCGCGCAACAAGACCACGGTCCAGCCGGACCTGGCCCAGAACACGCTGCGCGAGCCGTTCAAGAACCGGCTCCAGCTCCTGATCAACGAGTTCGGGACCGCGCTCGACGGCAACGCCGAGAACCTGAACGCGGCGATCCGCTCCGGCGCCCCCGCCCTCCAGCAGCTGAAGCAGGTCCTCAACATCCTCGGCCGGCAGAACACGACGATCGCCGAGCTCAACACCAATGCCGATGCGATCTTCGCCCAGCTCGCCAACCGGCGCGAAGACGTCGTCCACTTCGTCGACAACGCCGGCCGCACCGCCGCGATCTCGGCCGAGCGCAGCAGCGACCTCTCCCAGAACTTCCACATGCTCGACGACTTCCTCGCGCAGCTCAAGCCGACGATGGTCCAGCTCGGCAACCTGGCCGAGCAGCAGACCCCGCTGCTCACAGACCTGCACGCGGCGGCGCCGGGCCTCAACAAGCTCGCGACCAACCTGCCCCGCTTCAACAACGGCAGCCAGCAGTCGCTCACCGCCCTCGGCGGCGCGGCGCACGTCGGCAAGACGGCCCTTGCCAACAGCCAGGACGAGATCGCCTCGCTCGACCAGGCCAGCACCAAGGCCTACCCCGCCGCCGACCAGGTCGCGCAGTTCCTCGAGAGCATCTCCGACCCGAAGAACGCGGTCGAGGAGGACGCCTGCGCACGCTATGACCTGCGTGGGCAGCCCGGGGAGGCGGACCGCCGGGTTCAGCAGCTCGACCAGAAGCAGAACGTCACCCTGCACGGCGACCAGACGGTCCCATGCAAGTGGGCCAACGGCGCCTCGCCCGGCTCGGACCCGAACGGCGGCAACCCGGGGTACAACGGGATGGAGGGCCTCCTCAACTACGCCTACGTACAGGCGAACTCCCTCAACCTGTTCGACCAGCTTGGTCACGCGCTCGGGATCACGCTCGTCAGCGCGCCCGGGGGCAATGAGCCCTGCGCCTACCAGACCGGCCCGAAGGTGCCCGCTGAGGGCGGCGGCGAGACGACCGACCCGAAGAACTTCGCCGAGTGCGCCGGGATCCTGGGCGACAAGCAGCCCGGCATCAACTACGGAACCAACCCCTCGGGCCTGTTCGGCAACCTCGGTCGCTACGACCCGAGCGTCTGCCCGAACGGTTCGGAGCAGCACTCCATCTGCAACCCGGCCGATACACCGCACACGGCCGCGAGCCTCCGGTCGGCGACGGCGGCCCCAACACAGCCGCAGCAGGCGGCGCCGACTCCCCAGCAGCAGAAGCAGATCCAGAAGATCCTCGGCGGCGCCAACCCGAACAAGATCAAGGAGAACGCCCAGAAGAAGCTCCAGGACCTGCTTCCCCAGCTGCCCCAGCTTCCGCCGATCTCCCAGCTTCCGCAGCTGCCCCAGCTCCCGCAGGGCGTGAACCTCAACGAGAGCGCCCCGAGCGGCTCGACCACCCAGGACCTCCTCAACTTCCTCCTCGGCCAATGATCTACTGCGCCCCTATATGTAGGGAGGTCCCCCGGTGAACGGCCGCGGCCGAGTCGGCTCGATGGCTGCGTCGCCGACGATGGTCGGCGCGATCACGACGATGATCGTGATCGTCGCGGTCTTCCTCGCCTACAACGCGAACAACGGGCTGCCGTTCGTCCCCACCTACCGCGTCTCGGCCGAGATCTGCGACGCCGCCCGCCTCGGCCCCAACAACGAGGTCCGAATCGGCGGAAACCGGGTCGGAGTCGTGGAGTCGATCGACACCGTCCAGGCTCCCCCGAACAGCGGGTGCGAGACGGCCGACGGCTCCAGCGCGTCGACGGTGGCCAAGCTCAACCTGAAGCTGGACAAGAGCGCCGACCCGCTCCCGGCCGACTCGACGATCCGGGTCCGCTACCGCTCCTCGTTCGGGCTCAAGTACCTGGAGGTCAGCCGCGGGACCAGCCAGACCGGCCTGCCCGAGGGTGCGGCGCTGCCGCTCGCCCAGGCCCAGCCCCAGGTCGAGTTCGACGACGTCTACAACACCTTCGACACCGCCACCCGCGCGAACAGCCAGCGCGTCCTGCAGGGCTTCGGCGACGCCTTCGCGGCCCGGGGCGCCTCCCTGAACGAGGCGATCGGGGCCCTCAACCCGCTGTTCTCGAACCTGAAGCCGGTCTCGGCCGCCCTCTCCGACCCGGCCACCCAGCTGGTCCGCTTCTTCCCCGAGCTGGCGGACGCCGCCCGCATCGTCGCCCCCGTCGCGGTGGACAACGCCGAGCAGTTCACCAACGGGGCGATCGCCTTCGGTGCGATCTCCTCCGACCCGCAGGCCCTGCGCGACACGATCTCGAATGGGCCGCCGGCGCTCGAGGCGGGACTGCGGTCCCTGCCCGTCCAGCGGCCGTTCCTCGCCGACTTCGCGGAGTTCTCCCGCCTGCTCCGACCCGGCGTCCGCGACCTGCGCGCCGCGCTGCCGACCCTGAACAAGGCGGTCTCGCTCGGCGCCAAGGTGCTGCCGCGCACGGTGCAGACGAACAACGACCTCAAGGACGTGATGTCCAACCTCAACGACCTGGTCGCCGACCCCTCGACCCTGACCAGCCTCAACCGCCTCGGCGACACCTTCAACCTCATCCAGGACGCCGGCCAGAAGATCGTCCCGGCCCAGACGGTCTGCAACTACTGGAACTACTGGATGACCTACCTGACCAGCCACTTCGAGCTGCCGACTCCGTTCGGCTACGCGGAGCGGGTGATCCCGCCGTCCATCGCGGGGACCAGCAGCCCGGACTCCCCGCCGCGCAACCCGATGGACAACTACTCGGGCGGACAGGGCGACGGGCGCTTCTCGAGCAATCCGATCGCCGGCCCGAAGGCCGGGATCTTCGACGCGCTGCCGGCGAACGACAGCAGCGCGTCGGACGACGTCGCGATCCCGATCCTCCACGGCAACCCGTACGGCCCGTCCGTCACGGATGGCCAGCCCAACTGCCAGGCGGGGCAGACCGGCTACGCGCTGGGCGAGGCGCTGATCCCGGGCCAGAGCAAGGACAACCCGACCTTCGGGGTCCAGAACGTCGCCAAGGCGGCCGGGGTCGCCCCACTCGGCAAGACCGACCTCTTCCTGGAGCAGGACGGGACCCGCATCTTCGGACACGGGGCGGGTGACTGACGTGAACCCGAATCACCGCAAGCGCCTCTCCAACGCCCAGATCGGGCTGATCGCGATCGTGCTGACCTTCATCGGCTTCTATCTCGCGTTCACGAAGACGATCCCGTTCGCCGGGCACGGCTACCAGCTCAAGGCGGTCTTCCAGGACGCGCAGAACATCCGCGCCAAGAGCCCCGTTCGCATCTCCGGCGTCGACGTCGGCGAGGTCAGCGACGTCCAGCACCTGACGGACGCGAACGGCAATGGGGAGGACGCGGCCGTCGTCACGATGGACCTCAAGGACACGGCGCTGCCGGTGCGCCAGGACGCCACGCTCCAGCTGCGGCCCCGCCTCTTCCTCGAGGGGAACCTGTTCGTCGACCTGCACCCCGGCAGCCCAAGCGCGCCGGAGCTGCACAGCGGCTCCGTCGTCCCGGAGAACCAGACCTCGGACTCCGTCCAGTTCGACCAGGTCCTGACCTCGCTCCAGGCGCCCGTGCGCCAGGACCTCCAGATCTTCCTGAAGGAGTTCGGCGGGGCGCTCGACAAGTACGGCGGCGCCAAGGGCTTCCAGGAGTCCTTCCGGACCGCGCCGGCCGCCTACGAGTACACGGCCCAGGTGAACCAGGCCCTGCTCGGCACCCAGCCCGGGGACCTGGCGGGCTTCGTCTCGAACCTCGACGTCGTCGCCAGGGAGCTCGACGCGAACAGCGCCCATCTGCAGGGGCTGATCACCAACCTGAACACGGTCAGCGGCGACTTCGCGGCGCACCAGGCCTCGCTCCGCGACGCGATCGTCCAGCTGCCGCAGGTTCTCGCCGTGGGTCGCCCGGCCCTCCTCAAGCTCAACCAGGACTTCCCCGCCCTCCGCGCGTTCTCCCGCGAGGCGCTCCCGGGCGTGAGGTCCGCGAATAAGGCGCTCGACTACGCCAACCCCTGGATCGGGCAGCTCCGCCAGCTGGTCTCGCAGCCGGAGCTGCGCGGCCTGGTCGACGACCTGCGCCCGACGGTCCCGGACCTCGCGGCCCTCAGCAACGACTCACTGCCGTTCCTGGAGGAGTCGCGGGCGCTCGCCTCCTGCTTCAACGACGTCGTCATTCCGTGGAGCGATACGCGGATTCCCAACACCGACAGCGACCCGGCCGCGGGGAAGGTCTACCAGGAGACCGCCTACGGGCTGACCGGCGTCGCGGGCGAGAGCCGCTCGGGCGACGCCAACGGGCAGGAGTTCCGGGTGCTCGGCGGCGGCGGAAACAACACGATTGCTCCCTTCAGCACTCCCGACCTGCCGGACCAGCTGACCGGCGTCACGCCGTTCGCCTTCCAGGGCTCCCAGCCCGCAAAGCAGTCATCCGCCAAGACCCCGTTCAGGCCGGATGTCCCCTGCGAGACGCAGGATCCGCCCGATCTGCACAGCGAGGTCGGTTCGTCGCCGTCTACCACCCCGCACTCCGCGAGCAGCGCGTCGGCATCGACCCGCTACTACCCGCCCGAGGAGCAGCAGCTGAGGAGCCGCTACTACGAGATCCTCTCGCAGCTCGCGAACGCCAAGAAGCAGAAGGCTGCGGATCCCTCCGGCGCCAAGCAGCTGATCGCCCAGACGCTCGATCAGTACGCCGCCTTCGTCCGCGACTGGAACGCCTACGGCAAGTCCAGCGGGCTGAAGCTCCCGCAGCTCTCGCTGCCGCAGGGGGTGAAGGGCTGATGCGCAAGGCGATCCGAGACCATCTGCGCGACTTCCTGGCCGTCGTCGGGCTGCTGACCGTCGGCCTGCTCGCGACCTACATCATCGTCCAGAACCAGCGCCTCAGGATCCCGCTGCTCGAGGAGAAGCCCTTCGAGCTGAAGGCCGACATGTCGACCGCGCAGGCGGTCACCCCGGGCCAGGGACAGACCGTCCGGGTGGCCGGTGTCCGCGTGGGCGACATCTCCGCCGTCGACTACGAGGACGGCCACGCGGTCGTGACGATGGACATCGACCGCAAGTTCCTGCCGGTCTACCGGAACGCGACGATCCTGCTCCGGCCGAAGACGGGCCTGAAGGACATGTTCCTCGAGCTCGACCCGGGCACGAACACCGACCCCAACTCGAATGACGACGAGTTCCAGAACGGCGACTCGATCCCGATCGCCAACACGGCGCCGGACACGAACGTGGACCAGGTCCTGTCGGCGCTGGACGGCGACACCCGCGCCTACCTTCGCCTGCTGCTGACGCAGGGTGGTCTGGGCCTCGATGGCCGCGGCAAGGACCTCGGCAAGCTGCTCGGCAGCCTCGGGCCGATCAACAGGGGCCTGGCGCGCCTCAACACAGAGGTCGCCAAGCGCAAGGAGAACCTGGCCACGCTGATCCACAACATGAACCTGCTCTGGGGCCGCGTCGGCGAGGACGGCCAGGGGATCGAGCAGCTCGTCTCGGCGTCCGACCAGGCCCTGGGCGCGATCGCCAGCCAGTCGCCCGACGTCCAGCGCACGGTCGCTCTGCTCGGTCCGACCCTGAGCACGACCCGCGACGCGCTCGTCAAGACCGACCGGCTGGCCACCGTGCTGGGCCCGGCAGTCAACAGCCTGCGCCCCTTCGCTCGCAAGCTGAAGCCGGTCAACGACTCGCTGGGCAGTCTCGCCAAGAGCACGTACGACCCCGTCAAGAAGGAGATCCGGCCGTTCGTGCGGAACGCGCGCCAGCCGGTGCGCAACCTGCGCCCCGCCGCGCAGAACCTCGTCAGGGCGACCCCGCGCCTGACGACTGTCGGCTCGAAGCTGAACGAGCTGTTCAACATGGCGGCCTACAACCCCAATGGCGCCGAGTCGCCGGGCACGGCCGGCCGCGACGAGGGCTACCTCTACTGGCTCGGCTGGCTCGGCCACGTCGGCAACAGCACGTTCTCCTCGCAGGACGCGCACGGCGTCTACCGCCACGTCTACCTGATCGCGACCTGCAACACGGCCAAGTCGATCCTCAACACCAGCCCGCTGGGCGCAACCCCGATCCCCGAGATCACCGGCCTCGGGCTGCTCTTCGACAGCGGAGTGTGCCCGCCATGACCCTGACGAGCGGAGAGAGGGCCTAGATGCAGAAGCAGGCACCCTCCATAGGGCGCATCCTGGTGGCGGTCGGCTTCACGCTGTCCTGCTTCGGCCTGCTCCTCTTCCTCTGGGTGACCTTCGGCGGCCCGGTTCCGTTCAAGCCGGAGAGCTACCGCTTCACCGCCGACTTCCCCGAGGCGATCACCCTCCAGAAGGAGGCGGACGTCCGCATCGGCGGCGTCTCGGTGGGCAAGGTCAAGAGCATCGGCCTGGCGCCGGAGAGCGAGTGCCACGCAAATCCGGCGCTCTGCAACACCACCCAGGCGACCATCGAGATCCAGCCTCAATACGCGCCGATCTCCTCCGACGCGAGGGCGATCCTCCGCCAGAAGACCCTGCTGGGGGAGACCTACATCGAGATCACGCCCGGGAGCCAGGTCCAGCCCGGCGGGAACACCGGCGACGTGCAGGCGCAGTCGAGCTCGATCGA
This sequence comes from uncultured Solirubrobacterales bacterium, assembly GCA_963747425.1. Classification (GTDB taxonomy): domain Bacteria; phylum Actinomycetota; class Thermoleophilia; order Solirubrobacterales; family 70-9; genus DASUPK01. The sequence continues at coordinate 313,569 of CAVVFJ010000014.1, read as the reverse complement.
CGTCGGGCAGCTCTCCGGCGGCGACGCCCCCCAGCCGATCCCCGAGGGCGGCCACCTGGCCCAGACGCAGGTCCAGAACCAGACTCAGATCGACGAGATCTTCCAGGGCTTCGACAAGCCGACGCGGGAGGCGTTCCAGTCCTGGATGCAGAACGCCGGCCTGGCGATCAACGGCCGCGGGCTCGACCTCAACGACGCCTTCGGCAACCTCGGGCCCTTCGCCTCGGATGCGAGCGACGTGCTCGGCACCCTGCGCAGCCAGGAGCAGTCACTCCGCACGCTGGTCCACGACACGGGTGACGTCTTCGCCGCCCTGACCGCTCACGACCAGGCGCTCGCCGGGGCGATCGTCGGAGCGAACAGGACCTTCGGCGCCCTCTCCTCCCAGAGCAAGGCGCTGGCCGACACCTTCAAGATCCTCCCGACCTTCGAGAACGAGGGGCGGCTCACCCTCGACCGGCTGAAGGGCTTCGCCCAGGACGCCCGCCCGGTGTTCAGCGACCTGAAGCCGGTGGCCCGGGACCTGAGCCCGACGCTGCGCGACGTGCGCAGGCTCGCCCCGAAGGCGCACAAGCTCTTCCAGAACCTCGACCCGCTGATCAAGGCCTCGGCCACCGGGCTGCCCTCGCTGAGCAGCTTCCTGCGAGAGCTGCGACCGGTGATGGACGGGCTCGATCCGTTCCTGGACAACTTCAACCCCTTCGTTCGCTGGCTGGACTACCAGGCACCGGTCGTCACCGACTTCCTCTCCAACCCGTCCTCGTCGACGTCCGACTTCCTGCCCTTCCAGTCGGGGCAGAGCTCGCCGCTTCACCTCTCCCGGCAGATGACGATCTTCACCTCCGAGACGCTCTCCGTCTACCAGAAGCGGCTGGCGTCGAACCGAGGCAACGGCTACCTGCAGCCGTTCGCGATCGGCAACCCTTACTCGAGCAGCCAGGCCGAGATCTTCCCCAGCCACGACTGCAACAACACCTTCGGCAGCCAGCCGGTCACACACACCTCGAGCCCGCCGCAGGAGGAGAGCGGCCAGTTCCCGCTCTCCTCGCTCGTCAATCCGACGAGTCCGAGCCAGGTCGGCCCGAACTTCCCGGGGGCCCCGATCAACCCGCCGGGTCCGTCGGCCTACGCGGCCTGCACGATCGCACCGGACTTCCCCTCGATCTTCGGCGGGGGGAAGATCCCGCAGGTCCAGCCGGACCCGTAGGCCTCATAGGATTCGCTCACCCGACGGGAGGTGAGAGTTGGCGTATTTCAAGGACGCCCAGGAGGTCTACGACGTGATCGGCAAGCTGTTCGTCGATCTCGCCGACGACCCGGAGCTTGGGCCCAGATTCCGGAAGGCGAACACGATCCTTCAGCACGACTATCGCGAGCCCGACTCGAAGATCACCCTCCGCCTTCAGGAGGACGGGCCTGCCGACGTCGACTTCGGCGAGACCGAGATGGAGCCGGAGGTCGTGATGAGCATGGAGGCGGACACCGCCCACCTCTTCTGGCTCGGCAAGGTGAACGTGACCACGGCGCTCGCCCGCGGCCAGATCAAGGCCAGTGGCCCGGTCGCCAAGATCCTCAAGCTCGTCCCCCTCACCAAGCCGGTCTACCCGCGCTACAAGGCCCAGCTCGAGGCCGCCGGGCGCGAGGACCTGGTCAACGCCGAGTGAGCGCAAAGGGGGACGCCGAGGAGTGGGCGGGGATCGTCTCGGGCCTGGCGTCCGAGCGCAACCTCCGCTACGAGCCGATCGGGGGCATCAACCCGAAGGAAGGCCCGGTCGCGCTCTGCCCGGGCGGTACGAACAGGCTCACCGGTGAGCTCAGCGACGGCTTCTTCGGAGCCTCCTGCGACGCCGACGAGCACGAGGAGGGCGGCTTCGGCCGCAAGGCGATCCTTCCCACCGCGCTGCTCGTCAAGGCGCACATGCCCGACCTGGCGACGGTCGTCCCGGTCTTCGACGTCGAGTCGGTCGAGCGGACGCCCGGGGACATGGTCGACAAGCACTCCAGGCGCCGGGTCGAGTTCGAGAGCATCGACTTCAACAAGCGCTTCATCGCCACCGTCCCGAAGGACCACGACCCGGTCGCGCTCAGGGAGCTGTTCAGCCCGGCGTTCATCGACTGGATCACGCGGATCCCGGCGGAGGTCGACTTCGGCATCACCGAGCAGCAGCTCTTCTTCCACTGGCGGCTGCGGGGGCGCACCAGGGAGGAGCTGAAGGAGGCCCTGCACTCGGCCGGAGGGATCTTCGACCGCCTGCACCGAGAGATGGAGGAGAACAACCTCGACATCTACAGGCCAGGCCCCTGGAACGCCGGCCTCGAGCCGTTCCCGCCGAAGATCGGGACATGAATCGGGTTGCGCCTCGCGGCGCACCCTCGCCTAACGTTCGCGCAGGCGGCGGCGATAGGTCCGGTAGAAGCCCGGCCCCTTCTTGATGAAGTCCCGGAAGCGGGTGAGGCGACCCTCGGGCAGCTCGAAGCCGCCGACGATCCTGCGCGGCACCAGGCGCCAGCCCTCGCCGGAGCGGGCGAGGTTGCCGCGGACCTGCATGTTGCGCTGCCAGGTGAAGTCCGGCGCGTGCCTGTGCACCGTCAGGCAGGCGCGACCCTCGAGCAGCGGCAGCCCGGACGGCTCAGCATCGATCGAGATCGTCTTGCCCTCCGGGTCGGCGGTGAACGGGACGCGGACGGCGATCGGGAATCCATCCGGAGCCATCCAGCTGAGCACGCCGGTGTCGTGGGCCGCCAGGAACTCCATCCGCCGGTCCCAGGCCGGCGGTCCCTTTGGCGCCTCCCCGTGGCTCTCGGGCGGCTCCTCGACGTGTCCCGAGCGCACCTCCTCGAGGTGCGCGTCGTGGACGGTCGGCTCCTCGGCCAGATTTCCCTGCGGCCAGACGAAGACTCGCTCGGGCCTCACCTTGATGTAGAGGCGCGCGTAGTACCAGTTGAACATCCCGCGGAGGGGCTTCGGCGGGTTCATCTTCTTCGTCGCCGGCAGCTTCTCGCCTGACTCGCGCATGTAGCGCTCGGCGTTCGCCTTCAGATCCTCGTCGTCGATCGTGGCGGTGCCCTGGACGAGCACCCGCAGGCCGCTGTCGATCCCCGATCCGGTCGGATCCGAGAAGAGCAGCGAGACGCTCGGGTGGGCCTGGGCGTCGTCGGCCTTCTTCGGATAGCCCAGCCCCGTCGTCACGTCGATTGTCGGCCCTCCCTGGTCGTAGTACGGCGTGACCGGCCACGTGATCGGCTGCTTGGCGGCGTCGACGGTCGTCAGCTCGCAGGTGATGAAGCCCTCGAACGCGTCACGGACCTCGGGAGGAAGAGTGCTGGTCATCGAGCGCAATTCTTACGCGACTACGGCCCGAGCGGAACCTGGCTGGGATCGCAGTCGATCGTGCCGCCCTGGGTGAGCTGATCCTCGGAGAGACCGCGCTCGTTGGCGCCGGGACAGCGCCGCAGGTCCTTGATGCCCAGGGAGGCGAGGAGCTGCGCCGGGTCGAGCACGGAGCAGACTCCCCCGGCGAGCACCTCCAGCTGGCTGGGGCACGGCGTTCCGGGCGGCCCGGCGGTGAACATGTTTGCGCCCACTGCGATCCGCCCGATGCCGCCGAAAGCGTCGGCCTTTCCCGAGTTGGCAAAGTCATCGAACCAGCCGGTCAGCTCCGGGCTGTAGGACCTGAGCATGGAGAGCTGGGGCAGCGAGTTCTTCAGGGAGTCGGCGGAGGCCGGCAGGGCGCCGGGGCGGGAGGAGCCGTTGCGATCGACCGGGCCGACCCCGATCCGAGCCAGCGGGTCCTGCAGGCGGGTGAGCTCGATCAGGTCGTTGTTCTGCCCCGGCGAGTTGATCACCCCGTTCAGGCCCTTGACGGTGGGGACCGCGCCGCGGGCGAAGCCCCGAAGGCGCTTGGCGAAGGGCTGGAGCTTGCGAGCGACCGGGCGGGTGGCGTCGATGAGCGGCTGGACGTCGTCGAGGGCGGCGCGGAGGTTGACCGCGGTGGTGTTGAACTGGCGCATGAAGTCGGGCAGCTGTGAGACCGCGGAGGCGAGCGAGGACTGCTCGTCCCCGATCGTGCCGAGCATCCCGTCGAGGTTCGCAGACCAGGGAGGAGATCTCGGGGCTCTTCTGATCGAGGGTGTCCATCAGCGAGGCGCCGTCGACCACCAGGCCGGAGAGGTTCGCCTGGTCTGAGTTGAGCTCTGCGAAGACCCGCCGCGAGGTGGAGAGGAAGGGGTTCAGGTAGTGAAAGCCGCGGTTGGCCTTGGCGCCCACCCCGTCGTAGGCGCGGGCGAAGCCCCGGATCACCTGCTGGAGGTGGCTAACAGTCGGCTTATCGAGGGTGTTGAAGAGCTGGTCGAGGTCGACCTCGGAGGTGGTGTCGGCCTGGGTGATCTCGCCGCCCGAGGAGATCCGCCGGGAGGTGTCGTTTGTAGGCAGGGCGAGGTCGACGTAGCGGTTGGCGATCCCCGAGAGCGACTGGGAGCGGACCGTGGCGTGGGTGCCGGCCGGCAGCGGGGCGTAGGCGGAGTCCGAGATCTCCAGCTTGACCAGGGCCTGGCCGTCGTCGGAGAGGGAGATCTGCTTGACGGAGCCGACCGGGACGCCGGCGACGGTGACGTTGTTGCCGGTGACCAGCTGGGAGGCGTTCTGGAAGGAGGCGGTGACGGTGTAGCCGCTCCCTCCTCCGAAGAGGAGGACGTAGAGCACGATCAGGGCCGCGAGGGCGATGGTCGACAACGCCGCGCCTCTGCGAAGCCGTTGCCGCCTGTCCTCCTCAGGGGCCCCGTCCGCCCCCGGCGAGTGCGCCTCCATCCGTATTCCGATCCTATGAACCGGCTTTCGGCACGGCGCCGGACAAGCCCCTTTCTGTGATTCATCTCACATCGCCTCTGATACGGTCGCCCGCGCCCACCGGGGGTGCCGGTGGGCGGAGAGAGAGGTGGCGGCGATGGATAGATGGATGCAGAGTTCCCCGCTCTTCCGGGAGCGGCCGCGCTCGACGCAGATCGTCCTCGGCCTGGTGGTCCCGACCGCGTTGGGGGCGCTGGCCGGAGTCCTACTCGGCGTATCTTCCGCGGCGTACTGGGCGGTCGGCCTGATCGCCTTCGTCGGCGGCATCCTGGCCGGCTTCGAGCACGCGGACGGCTGGGATGGTGCCGACCGCGGTCTGGTGGGCGGAACGCTCTATGGGACCGGCCTGCTGCTCGCGCACGCGATCGCGGGCACCGACGCCAAGGTCGAGTTGCCCGGCTTCGCGCCGATCCTGATCGTCTTCACGGCGATCATCGGGATGCTCCTTGGCGCACTCGGCGGACGGATCCGGGGGGGCGCAATGCAGCGCAGGGGCCTGCCCGCGCCGCCCACGCGACGGCATCCTGCGTAACTAAGGAAGCTCGTCCGGCAGCACGATCCGCTGCTCGTCGCCCTCACCCTCGACGCGCGGCTCGACCGTCTTCACCTCGCGGTGCTTGGCGGCCTCCAGCGCCTCGGCGGCGTTGGCGAACCCGACCAGCGACTCGAGGTGCTTGATGGTGGGGAAGACGAGGGGGAGCTCGCCCGCGTGGTGCATGTCGAGCGCGTCCTGCGGGCCGAACCAGCCGGCGTCCACGGTCTCAGAGCCGTCCGGCTGAGGCGGCGAGTGCGCCGGAGCGAGGGCCAGGTAGAAGCGGGTGTCGAATCGAATCGGCGCCACCCTGGGCGTGATCCAGCGCGAATACGCGACCAGCTCACCGGCATCCACCTCGATCCCCGCCTCCTCCGCAAGCTCCCTCGCGGCCGCGGTGCGATGCGCCGCCTCACCATCGCCGTCCTGTGAATCGACGGCGCCGCCCGGGAAGACCCAGACGCCCGGCATGAAGCGCGCCTCGGGATTGCGCTGCACCAGCAGGATCTCGAGGCCCCGCTCGGCGTGCTTGCCACCGCGCCGCAGGAGGATCACAGTTGCCGCCGGACGGGGGACCGCGGGTTCCACCGGCGGCCAGCGTAGACGTCTTCGCTAGGCTGGCGGCCCAATGCCAGCCGAGACCACCACCAAGCAGCTCTATATCTGCACCTCGTGCGGATTCATCTACGACCCGGACGAGGGCGATCCCGACGGCGGGGTACCGCCCGGGACCTCGTTCGACGACATCCCCGACGACTGGTTCTGCCCGGTCTGCGGGGCCCGCAAAGCGGACTTCGAGCCTTACGAGGAGTAGTCGGCGGCGCCGCGGGGGGCGACCGGGTCAGGCCGCTTCGAGCAGCGCGGCGTCCAGGCGGCCCTTGGCGCCTGAGTCGAGCTCGGCGACCGGGTAGGCGGCGCGGATCGACTTGGCGACGACGCCGACGAGGCGCCGCAGGTCCTGCTTGGAGATGGCGAGCGGCGGCATCATCACGATCACGTTGCCGAGCGGCCGGACGATGACGCCGCGCCGGCGGGCCTCGAGCACCACTCGGTGGCCGAGCCGCAGCTCCGGGTCGTGCTCGCCGAGGTCGATGCCGACCATCAGGCCGCGCTGGCGCACCTCGTGCACCTCGCGCATCCTCTCGACCTGCGCGAGCCACCCGGACAGCAGCCGGATCTTGGGCTGCAGCCGTACCAGCGTCCGCTCCCGCTGGAAGACCTCGAGCGAGGCGATCGCCGCCGCGCAGGCGAGCGGGTTGCCCGTGTAGGTGTGGCCGTGGAAGAAGGTCTTCAACTCCGAATGCGCCCCGAGGAAGGCCTCGTAGATCCGCTCGGTGGCGAGCGTCGCGGCCAGGGGCATGTAGCCGCCGGTCAGGCCCTTGGCCACACAGAGGAGGTCGGGCGAGACGCCCTCCTGCTCGCAGGCGAACATCGTCCCCGTGCGACCGAACCCGGTCGCCACCTCGTCGCAGATCAGCAGCACTCCGTGCCGGTCGCACAGGCGCCTGACCGCGCTCAGATAGCCGGGCGGGTGGGTGAGCATCCCGGCCGCCCCCTGGACGAGCGGCTCGAGCACCACCGCGGCGACCTCCTCCTCGCGCATCGCCAGCAGCCGGGCCATGTCGTCGATGTCGCCCGGCTTCGCCCGATGCGCATCGAAGAGGAGAGGCCCGAAGGTGGAGTGGAAGAGCGGCATGCCGCCGACGGAGACCGAGCCGATCGTGTCCCCGTGGTAGGCCTCCTCCAGGCAGATGAACGACGTCTTCCTGACGTGCTGTCCGCCGCGGTGCTGCCAGTACTGGAAGGCCATCTTCAGGGCGACCTCCACGGCGGTCGATCCGGAGTCCGAGTAGAAGACGCGGTTGAGCCCCGGCGGCGCGATCTCGACCAGGCGCCCGGCCAGCTCCGACGCACCTGGGTGAGAGAGGCCGAGCATCGTCGAGTGGGCGACGCGATCGAGCTGGTCGCGGACCGCCTCGTCGATCGCCGGATGGCGATGGCCGTGGACGTTGCACCAGAGGGACGAGACGCCGTCGAGATAGCGGTTCCCGTCCGAGTCGATCAGCTCGGTCCCCTCCGCGGCCTCGATCATCAACGGCTCGTCTTCCACCCAGTCGCGCTGCTGAGTGAACGGGTGCCATACGTGCTGGTGATCGAGCCGGGCAGCCTTCTGCATTCGTCCTTGGCCAACATATTTCCGCCACCGGATGGACCTGCCTGGATCCAGTGTGATCCATGTCACAGGTCGTTGCGGTTGAGAAAAGGTTGCAAGCGTGTAACCTTTTCTTTAGTGGAAGCAGCGACAAGAAACCGAACGACATCTACCACTCGAGACGACCTGGCCCTCAAGCTGAGCGCCCTGGTCGTTCGCTGCATGGGCCCGCGGGGCAACGAGGTTTTCCGGGTGATCGACGAGAGCGGCCTCACCTTCGCCCAGATGAAGGTGCTGGTCGAGCTGGTGACGCCAGACCAGGACGAGCGCACGGTCACCGCCCTCTCCGACGAGCTCGGCATCTCCGTCGCATCCGCGAGCCGCGCCGCCGATGGGCTGGTGCGGAAGAAGCTCGCCACTCGGATCGAGGATGAGAATGACCGCCGCGTGAGGCGGCTGACGCTGACCGCGAAGGGACACCGCCTGGCCGACCGGATCATCTCGGCGCGCCTCGCGACCCTCGAGGACTTCACCGGCTCGCTCGAGCCCGGTGAGAGAAAAAAGCTTGAGGCGGCCCTCGACGCGCTCCTGGAGCGCCCCGAGATTGCGGCGATCTACGAGACGAACGAGAGGAGGGTCAGCCGATGACCCGTTACCGGCACCTGATCACGGACGACAACCGCAAGTGGTGGACGCTCGGCGCGATGTGCTTCGCGTTGTTCATGGTGATGCTCGACAACACCGTCGTGAACGTCGCCCTGCCGTCGATCCAGCGCGACCTGCATGCGCAGATCTCCGCCCTGGAGTGGGTCATCAACGGCTACACACTGACCTTCGCCGTTCTGATCGCCACCGGTGGCCGCCTCGGCGACATCTTCGGCCGCAGGCTGATGTTCATGGCCGGCGTGACCATCTTTGCGGTCACCTCCGCGACGGCCGGGATCGCGCAGGACCCGGCGATGCTGATCGGCAGCCGCGCGATTCAGGGCATCGGAGCCGCGCTGATGATGCCGGCGACCCTCTCGATCATCACCAACACGTTCCCGGCCGCCGAGCGCGGTAGGGCGATCGGCATCTGGGCGGGCGTCTCCGCCTTGGCTCTCTCGATCGGGCCCGTGGTCGGAGGCGCGCTGACGGAGTACGTCAGCTGGCGCGCGATCTTCTTCATCAACCTTCCCGTCGCCGCCGGCGCCATCGCCGCCACGATCTTCGCGGTGCGCGAGTCGCGCGACGAGACCATCGACCGGCGGGTGGACTACCCAGGTGTGTTCGCCCTGACCGCCAGCCTGACGGCGATCGTGCTGGCCCTGATCGAGGGCAACAGCTGGGGCTGGACCTCCACCTCGATCCTCTCGCTCCTGGCCGGAGGGGTGATCGGCCTGGCGATCTTCGTCGCGATCGAGCTCCGCGTCTCGGCGCCGATGGTCGAGTTCGCGCTCTTCAAGACGCGCCAGTTCATCGGCTCCAACCTGGTCGCCTTCATCATCACCTTCGCCATGATGGGCACCTTCTTCTTCATGGCGATCTACATGCAGGACATCCTCGGCTACGGGGCGCTCGAGGCCGGGATCAGGTTCCTGCCGACCACGGTGGTGATCGCCGTCGTCGCACCGATCTCCGGCAGGCTCGCCGACAGGCTTGGGCCCGCGACTCCGATGAGCGCCGGGCTTGCCGTGCTGGCCGTCTCGATGTTCATGTTCGCCGGGATCGATACCGCCACCACCTACTCCGGGCTGATCGTTCCCTTCGTCCTGATGGGACTTGGGATCGCCCTGGTGATGTCGCCGATGTCGACCGCCGCGATGAACGCGGTGAGCGTGCAGAAGTCAGGCGTCGCATCCGGCGTCCTGCAGATGTCGCGCATGATCGGCGCCTCGGTGGGCGTCGCGGCGACCGGAGCGATCTTCCAGGCCCAGCTCGGCAGCGGCTTCAACCCGGGGCAGCTGGCAAGCGCGCCCGAGCAGGCGCGCGCGACCTTCGTGGACGCGCTGAGCAGCGCGATGCTGTTGGCGGCATTCGTCGTGGTCGCCGGGCTGGTCGTCTCGCTGACGTTGCTACGCGGCGCCCGCGCCAAGCGGGTCGACGCGAAGGAGGCGTCCGAGGAGAGCGCTCCCGCGGTGCCTGAGGCGACCGTTGCCGAGGACGTCGTCCCGGCCGGCGCCCGCTAGGCGGCTTCGCGGAGGCTGCTCGCCGCCCTCGGCGCGCCGACCGTGATGTGGAGCGCCGGCCAGGTGGTCGGGTTGGAGAGGTCGAGGTGCGGCAGCGTCTCGACCTCCACGGACGCGAGCCGGCCGATGGTCTCCAGGTTGGACCGCTCCATCGGGGATGGCTCGGCAGGCCACGGCGTGATCACGACGGCGACCGCCTCGAGTCCCGCCTCTCGAACTGCCTGGATCGTCAGCAGCGTGTGATTGATCGTCCCCAGTCCGGGTGAGGCGGCGATCACCACCGGCAGCGCCAGGTCGCGGGCGAGGTCTCGGACCAGGTAGTCCGGTGTGAGCGGAACCAGAAATCCGCCCACTCCCTCGCAGACCAGCAGGTCGGTGTCCTCGGTCGCGGCGAGCGCCGCTCCCCGGAGCCGGTCCGGATCGATCCGCTCGCCGGCGAGCTCGGCCGCGAGATGGGGGGAAACGGGTGGCCCGTATCGATACGGAGCCACCTGCTCGTCGCCCTGCCTCGATCCCGCCGCCAAGCGGAGCAGGGCGTGATCCGGAAGATCCGAGGCGCTCTCCCAGACCTCGGAGGCGAGCGGGTGATCGTCGAGGCCGCTGACCGCGGGCTTGAAGACGGAAACTCGCTCGCCCGCCGTCCGCGCGGTGTGGGCGATGGCGGCTGCCACCACGGTCTTCCCGACCTCCGTCCCGGTACCGGTGACGAACAGGCCGCGCATCAATCAGGCCGCCTCGCGCAGCGCCGGCGGCGTCTGGCCGGTCGAGGTGGCGCCGGGCTCGGTCCGGGAGGCGAGGCCGAGCTCCCGAGCGGCCGCGCCGATCAGCCTCGCCGCCCGGCGCAGGTCGGCGACCCGGTGGGTCGCCATCACGGTGAGCCGGAGGCGACATGTCCCAGGCGCGACGGTCGGCGGGCGGATCGCCTGCGCGAAGATTCCCTCTTCGAGCAGCCGCTCGCAGAGATCCATGGCGTCATCGGCCTCGCCGACGACGAGCGGCACGATCTGGGTATCCGAGCCGATCGGCTCGAGCGCCCTCGGAACGGAGGCCGGCTCGCAACGCCGCGGCGTTCGAGTGCAGCCTCTCAACGCGCTTGGGCCGCTCGATGAGCAGCTCGAGCGCTGCCGACGCCGCGGCGACGCACGGGGGAGGAGGTGCGGTCGAGAAGATGAACGGACGCGCGGCGTTGACCAGGAAGTCGGCCATCTCCCGCGAGCCGCAGACGTAGGCGCCATAGCCGCCGAGCGCCTTGCCGAGCGTCCCGACGATCACGTCCACCTCGCCGCTCAGCCCCGCCGCCGCGACCGATCCGCGCCCGCCCGGACCGATGCAGCCGGTGGCGTGCGCCTCGTCCACCATCAGGCGGCAGCGGTGGCGGCGCGCCAGTTTCGCCAGCTCGCCCAGTGGCGCGATGTCGCCGTCCATCGAGAAGACACCGTCGGTGGCGATCAGGGCGGCGCGGCCGGCCGCGCGGCGCAGCCCCCACTCGAGGTGCTCCGGGTCGCAGTGCCGGTAGACGAAGGTCTCGGCGCCGGCCAGTCGGCAGCCGTCGATGATGCTGGCGTGGTTGAGCTCGTCCGAGAAGACGACCTCGCCGCGTCCGGCCAGCGCTGCGATCGTGCCGGTGTTGGCGAGGTAGCCGGAGCCGAACAGGAGCGCAGCCTCCGTGCCCTCGAACTCCGCAAGCCGGGCCTCGAGGTCGGCGTGGATGGACATCGAGCCCGAGATCAGCCGCGACGCGCCCGAGCTGGTCCCCAGGCTGAGCGCCGCATCCGCCGCGGCGCTGCGCAAGCGTGGATGGTCGGCGAGCCCCAGGTAGTTGTTCGAGCAGAGGAGCAGCACCGGCCGCCCGTCGAGCAGCACCCGCGGGCCCTGCGGTCCCTCGACCAGGCGAAGTCGCCGGCGCAGCCCGCTCGATTCGAGCTCGGCGAGACGCTCCTGGATGTCCAGCACTAGTCGCCCCAGCCGGCCGGCTCGGGGTAGGCGGGGATCTTGCCCTTCTTCTTGACGACCCGGAGCTGGGTGGAGGGGTCCCAGAAGTTCGCCTCAGCCTGGCGGTCGATCAGCTCGTCGACCGGCGTCGGGGGCGTCTCGCCCTCGAGCCAGCCGGAGCGGTTGTCGGGCCTCGGGTTGGCGCCGTTGTCGGGCTGTCTCGCGACGTTGAGGCCGAGCTCCTCGAACATCTCCCGGTCCTCGGCCGGCTCGACGCCGAGCGTGGTGAGGAAGTTCCCCATCATCACTCCGTTCAGGCCGGCCTTGACGGCGAGCGGCGCGAGGTCCTGGAGGTTCTCCACCCGTCCCCCGCAGAGGCGGAACAGGGCGTCGGGCAGGATCAGCCGGAAGATCGCCACCCACTTGACGACGTCCCATGGGTCCATCAACTCGCGATCGCCGAACTTCGTCCCGACCCGGGGGTTGAGCAGGTTGATCGGCACCGAGTCGGGTTCGAGCTCGGAGAGCTCGAACGCCATCTCGACGCGCTGCGTGGGGGACTCACCCAGGTTGAGGATGCCGCCGACGCAGGTCTCGAGGCCCGCCTCCTTGACCGCGTCGATCGTCCTGATCCTTCCCTGGTAGCGGACGGTGGTCGAGACCTCCGGGTAGTACGAGCGCGACGACTCGACGTTGTGGTGGACGCGCTGGATGCCCGCGTCCTTGAGCTGCCGCGCGCGCTCGGCCGACATGTGGCCGATCGAGGCGCAGCGCTTCAGGTTGGTCTGCTCGGAGACGAGCCGGGCCCCCTCCAGGACCTTGGCGAAGTCGCGCTTGGAGAGACCCTGCCCCTGGGTGACCATGCAGAAGCGGTGGGCGCCGGCCGCCTCGGCCGCCTTGGCGTGCTCGAGGATCTGATCCGGCTCCATCATCGCGTGCATGGGCGTGTCCGCCTCGGCATAGCGAGACTGGGCGCAGAAGCCGCAGTCCTCGGCGCAGCCCCCCGACTTGGCGTTGACCAGCGAGCACATGTCGGTCGAGTCCCCGAAGCGGTCCTGGCGGACCTCCCAGGCGCGCTCCACGAGCGCCCCGATCTCGTCGTGGTCGCTGAGGGCGCCGAGCTCGAGCGCCTCGTCGAAGCTGATCAGGGGCGGCACACCCGAAAGTTATGAAGGCGGCCGGACGGTTAGTCCCAAGAGAAGTCCTGGACGATCTCCGCGTCACCCTCGGCCCGGGGGCTGAAGGCGAGCAGCACGAGATCGTCGTCCCCCGCCTCGAAGGCGCGGATCACGGCGGGAGCGATTCGAACGGCGTCGAGGGGGCCGACCTCCTCGATCTCGTCGTCGAGCTTCACGCGGCCGCTTCCCGAGATGACCACGTAGATCTCCTCCATCTCCCCGTGCTTGTGCGCGAAGGGCTGGCGCTGTCCCGCCTTCACCACCTGGTAGGAGACGCCGCTCTTCTCGGAGTCCAGGTCCTCATGTGCGAAGCGGGCCTCCAGGGAGTCGGACAGCCCGGCCTCGGCGGCTGCATCCTTGGACTCGCGGAGGTTCTTGATCGTGTAGTCCATCGTCGCGCGAGCCTATACCTTCCCGCTGTGCTCGCCGCGCTCGCCGCAGTCGCGCTGACGCTCGCTGCCGCACCCACCGACGACCAGCTCGCCGGGGCCAGGGTGATCACGGGCTTCTCGGGGCACCATCCGCCCAAGGCCCTGCGCCGGATGATCTCCGCGGGCCAGATCTCTGGGGTGATCCTGTTCGACGGGAACGTCGGCAGTCGCGGCTCGGTGAGGCGTCTCACCTCCGAGCTCCAGGCCATCCCTCGTCCGTCGGCGATGACGCAGCCGTTGCTGGTCACCGTCGACCAGGAGGGAGGTCTGGTCAGGCGCCTGCCCGGGCCACCCAAGCCCTCGGCCCAGGCGATCGGCTCGCGGGGCGCCGCATTCGCCAAGCGGATCGGGCGAGCGACCGGCGAGAGCCTGCACTCGATGGGGGTCAACGTCGACCTCGCCCCGGTCCTGGACATCGGTCGCCCGGGACGCGCAATCCAGGAGGAGGGACGCACCTTCGCCCGGACCGCCGGAGCCGTTTCCGAGATCGGCGGCGGGTTCGCTCGCGGCCTTGCGGCCGGCGGGGTGGCCGCGACCGCCAAGCACTTCCCAGGCCTGGGCGCCGCCAGGATCAACACCGACAACGCCGTGCAGAAGATCCGCCTGCCGGCCGCGAAGCTTCGGGCCGTCGACGAGCAGCCATACGTGGGCTTTGCGCAGGCCGGGGGCGCGATGGTGATGTTGAGCACCGCGATCTACCCCGCGCTGTCGGGCAAGCCGGCGGCGCTCTCCCGCGCGATCGCCACCGGGGAGCTGCGCGACCGGCTCGGCTTCCAGGGCGTCTCGATCACCGATGCGCTCGGCTCGGTCTCGGCTCGGGCGGTCGGCGGACCAGCGAAGACCGCGGTGGCCGCCGCGAGGGCCGGCACGGACCTCGTCCTGTTCACCGACCTGGGCAGCGCCGCCAAGGCCCAGCGGGCGCTGGCCCGGGGGTTGACCAACGGATCGCTCGATCGAGGCGGGTTCGGGACGTCGGTGACGCGGATCCTCGGCCTGCGGGCCGCGCTCGCGCCCTAGGTCAGGCTGCCTCGCGCATCGCCTCGACCTCGCGCGCCTGCGCGAGGCGGCTGAGGCCGCGCTCCTCCAGTTCCTTGACCTCGCTCTGCTTCAACTCGAGCCGGCGAGATGCCTCGCGAAGGTTGGTGGGCTCGTCGCCGTTGATCCCGTACCGGATCCGGATCACCTTCTGCTCGTCCTCGGGCAGGTCCTCGACGGCGCGCCTCAGGGTCTGGTCGCGGAGGCTGACCGCGACCTCCTCGGAGGGCCCGCTGCGCTCGTCTGGGACGAACTCGCCCAGCGAAGCGGCATCCTCTTCGCCGACCGGGCGATCGAGGCTGGTGACGACCCTGGTCAGGTCGCGGATCTCCTCGACCTGCGCGGGCTCGAGCTCCGCCTCCTTGGCGACCTCCTCGGTGGTGGGGTCACGTCCGAGCTTGGTCGCCAGCTCGCGCTCGATGCGCATCACCTTACGCTCGCGCTGTGCCACCTGGTTGGGAACGCGGATCGTGCGCTCCTTGGACTCGAGGGCGCGCTGGATCGCCTGCCGGATCCAGAAGGTCGCGTAGGTCGAGAACTTGTAGCCCTTGCGCCAATCGAACTTCTCGGAGGCGCGGATGAGGCCGAGGATGCCCTCCTGGATCAGGTCGAGCAGGTTCAGGTCCTGGCGCATGTAGCGGCGGGCGTTCGAGACGACGAGCCGCAGGTTCGAGTTGATCAGCCTCTCCTTCGCCTCGAGGTCGCCGCGCTCGACGGCCTGGGCGAGCTCGATCTCCTCCTCCTTCGTGAGCAGCGGGTAGCGGCGCATCTCGTTGAAGAAGAGCTGGAGCGCGTCCGTGGTGGTCTCGGCAAGCTCGCCGTTGCGGTAGCCGGCGGGCTCCGCGGCCTGCTTGCCGCAGTCGTCCTCGATCGAGAGCCCTGCGGCCTCGATCCGCTCGTGCACGAGCTCCTCCTCTTCGTCGGAGAGGTTCATCTCCTGGACCAACGAATCAACCTCCGATAGGTCGACGCAATCCGCCGGGCGGCCGGCCTCTATCAGGCCGGCAACTCGCTCCTCGACGCCTGGGTCGAGCTCCACTGCGGTTGGGTTCATTTCCTCAGCCATGGTTGCCCTCTGCACAGGGTCCCAAACCGGAACCCCCGGCGCGCCGAGCCGGTCACCCGCCTTCGATACGCTGCCGCCAGTGTCCGGTAAGGGGGGCGCGGACCGGAAGGAAGTCGCCGACATGGAGGTCCGTTGAGAGGTCTGGCATCGATAGTCGCGGGTCGACGCACCAAGTGGGTGATCGTCGTCGTCTGGATCATCGCCGCCGCAGCGATGTCGCCGCTCGGCTCGAAGCTCTCCGACGTCACGACCGACGACACCGAGTCGTTCCTGCCGTCGAATGCCGAGTCGACCGAGGTGGTCCGGACGCTCGACCACCAGTTCCCCGCCAAGGAGACCGCGCTCGCGCTGGTCGTCTACCAGAACAAGAACGGCCTGACCCCGGCCGACTTCGCGAAGATCCGCTCCGACGCGCAGAGGATCGAGGCGGAGCCGGCCAGGATTCCGCTGGTCAAGAGCCAGCCGCCCGTGATCCCCGCGCTCGCCGGCCCCACCTCGAAGCTCGTCTCGCAGAACCGCCAGGTCGCCTACGCCGTCTACACGTTCCCGACGGACTTCGACCACGAGTTCGAGTGGGGCAAGGCGATGCGAGACATCACGGACTCCAACACCGGCGACCTGAACGTCTACGTCACCGGCGACGTCGGCTTCAACACCGACGCCCACGACGTCTTCAGCGACATCGACACCAAGCTCCTGCTGGCGACGACCATCCTCGTCCTCGTCCTGCTCGGCGCGATCTACCGCTCGCTGCTGGTCGCGATCTCTCCGCTGATCGTCGTCTTCCTCGCCTATCAGTTCGCGACCGGCCTGATCTACCTCTTCGCCAAGTCGGGGGCCACGGTCTCCTCCAACAGCACCGGGATCATCGTCGTCCTGATGTTCGGGGTGGGGACCGACTACTGCCTCTTATTGGTCTCCAGATACAGAGAGGAGCTCAGACGCCTCGAGGACAAGCACGACGCGATGCAGCGAGCCGTCAGGCGGGCCGGCCCGGCCATCCTGGCCAGCGGCCTCACCGTCACCATGGCCATGCTCGTCCTCGCGCTCGCCGAGTCGGGCAACACGAAGTCGCTCGGCCCGGTCGCGGCGATCGGCGTGTTCTGCTCCATGCTCGCGGGGCTGACGCTCCTGCCGACGCTCCTGACGATCTTCGGCCGACGGGGCTTCTGGCCAAGGCGGAGCATCGTCGACTACGACCCGGAGCATGCGGAGGTCATCCATACGGGCCTCTGGCGGCGCTTCGGGGACCGGGTCCTGCACCGGCCGGGCCCGGCCCTGGCGGTCACCGCGGGCGTCTTCCTGCTCGGCGCGCTGGGGCTGATCGCCTACAAGGTCGACTACTCGAGCACGACCTTCTTCAAGAAGTCCGTCGAGAGCGTGAACGGCTTCAAGGTGCTGAGCGAGGACTTCCCGGCGGGGACGCTGTCGCCGACGACGGTCCTGGTGGAGCAGCAGGGCGGGCCCGTCACGCCGCAGGACGTCGAGCTGGCTGCAAGCAAGCTACGTCGGGTGAATGGCGTGGCGGCCGTCCTGCCGACCGACCAGAAGTCGGTGGACCAACGGATTCAGGTGGTCGACGTGATCCTGAAGGGCGACCCGAACGACGTGTCGGCGCTCGACCTCGTTCCCGACCTGCGGGACTCGGTGGCGAACCTGAAGCCCGGGGTGACCGCGCTGGTCGGCGGCGGCACCGCGATCAACTACGACTACAACAAGGCGACCGAGCGAGACCTGAAGCTGATCGCGCCGCTGGCGCTGCTGGTGATGGCGATCATCCTTGGCATCCTGCTCCAGGCGATCGTCGCGCCGCTCGTCCTGCTCGCGAGCGTCGTCCTCTCCTTCGCCTGCACCTTGGGGATCTCGATCCTCTTCATCCGCTTCGTCGTCGGTGACGCCGGTTTCGACGCCTCGATTCCCACCTTTGCGTTCATCTTCCTGGTGGCGCTGGGGATCGACTACACGATCTTCCTGATGGCCCGGGTGCGTGAGGAGGCCCGCAAGCACGGCACGCGGGAGGGCATGCTGCGCGCGATCGCGGCGACCGGGCCGGTGATCACCAGCGCCGGGGTCATCCTTGCCGGGACCTTCTCGGTCCTGATGACCCTGCCGGTCACCTTCACCTTCGATCTCGGCTTCATGGTCGCGCTGGGGATCATTCTCGACACGTTCATCGTCCGGACGATCATGGTCCCAGCGGCCGTCGAGCTGATCGGCGACAAGATCTGGTGGCCCTCGACCGCCGCCGGCGGCGGTCGGGTGCTGAGCGAGGACACGGGCGAGCAGGCGCTGCCCGAGCCCTCAGAGGCCGGCTAGCGCCGCAGCCGCTCCATCTCGCTGGAGATGTCGCTCTCGCCGATGGTGTGACGCCGTCCGTACGCGTCGTACGCCTGGAAGGCGAGGCCGATTCCCCAGCCGCCGATCACGAAGACGGGCCAGAAGAAGTTGTCGGTTCCGCCGATCGCCCAGATCCCGACGAGAAACAGGTTGACCACCACATAGGCGAACACCGTCTGCTTGAAGCTCTGCTTTCGCTTGACGCTCTTGACTGCTTCCTGGCGGAGATCCTCCTCGCTCGTGGGAACCACCTGGATGTCGTCGTCGCTCATCGCTCCTCCTCGCTCATTGGCCTTTCCAGACCGGCTTGCGCTTCTCGGCGAAGGCGGCAACGCCTTCGCGGAAGTCCTCCGAGCCGAAGCAGGACTCGCGCAGCTCGATCAGCTCGCGCTCCTGCTCCGGAGTCAGGCGGGAGAACGAATTGAGCGTCTCGATCGCCCGCTTGTTGCCACTCATCGAAAGGGGTGCGTGGGCGGCGATCTCGGCGGCCAGCTCGACCGAGGCCGCCTCGAGCTCGGCATCGCCGACGACCTCGTTGACGAGGCCGATCTCCTCGGCTCGCTCCGCTGGAAGGTTGCGGCCCGTGAGAAAGAGCTCCTTCGTGCGCGGCACCCCGATCGCGTCGATGAAGCGCTGGAGCCCAGTGTGGCCGTAGATCAGGCCGAGCTTGGCGGGCGGCATGCCGAGCTTGGCCCCGCGGGCGCAGATCCGCAGATCGCAGCAGAGCGTCAGCTCGAGCGCTCCGCCGAGAGCGTGGCCGTTGATCGCGCAGAGGACCGGCCATTTGTGCGCGGCGACCGCGTCGAGGCCCTTGGCGAAGGGATGGGCGACGAGCGACTCCGCGTCGCGCTCGAAGCTCTCGTCCGAGAACCCGCCGATGTCATATCCCGCAGAGAAGATCTGGCCGGCGCCGGTGAGGATCACGCAGCGAAGCTCGATCCCGCGGTCGAGCGACGGCATCGCGTCGGCGATCGCGTTCAGGGTGTCGTGGTCGAGGGCGTTTCGCGACTCGGGCCGGTTGATCGTCAGGCGGGCGACCGCCTCGGCCGGATAGTCCAAGAGGAGCTTGCCCCCAGCCATGCTTGTCATGAGGCGACTCCTCCGCTTCGCGTCCGCGGTCGCCTAACCATGCCGCTGAGGCTATTCGAGGACGACGAGCACGTCGCCCTCGGAGACCGACTGGCCCTCCTCGCAGCGGATCTCGGCGACCTTTCCTGGATCCTCGGCCTCGACCGGCATCTCCATCTTCATCGACTCGAGGATGACGACCGTGTCGCCCTCGTCGACCTGGTCGCCGACCTTGACCTCGATCTTCCAGACTGTGCCGGTGATATGCGCCTCTACGTCGGCCACGCGCGGGGACAATAGTCACCGGTGACGCCGGAACGCCCGCGCGTGGTCATCGTCGCGGCGCAGAACGAGGCGGAGCGAATCGGCGCGGCTCTCGACGCCCTGGCCGAGGCCCTTCCCGGCGCGCGGCTGATGGTCGCGGACGATGCCTCCACGGACGGCACGCAGTCCGTCGCCATGAGCCACGGCGCCTGGCTGGTGAGCAGGCGCCGCCCCCACGGCAAGGGAGGCAACGTCACCGCCACGGCCGAGGCCGCGGTCGGGGAGTTCGACGACGACGCCACGGCGCTGCTCTGCGACGCGGACCTCGGGGAGAGCGCGGGTGAGCTCGGTCCCCTGATCGACGCGGTCGAGGCCGGGAGGTGCGATCTGGCGGTGGGGCGGTTCGCCGATCCCGAGGGGGGAGGCTTCGGCTTCACGCTCGGCTACGGGCGCAGGGCCGTGGAGCGGCTCTGCGGCGCGAGGCTGGAGGCGCCGCTCTCGGGCCAGCGCGCAATGCGCGTCTCCACGCTCCGGCAGCTGATCCCCTTCGCGGGCGGCTGGGGCCTCGAGGTGGGCATGACGATCGACGCGGTCCGGGCCGGGCTCCGCATCGAGGAGATCGAGCTGCCGCTCAGCCACCGCACCACGGGACGCACGCTCGGCGGCTTCCTCCACCGCGCCCGCCAGCTCCGCGACATCCGGCGCGCGGCGCGGAGTCGGGCTGGATGATCTAGATAGCGTCCCTGCCGATGATCCTGGCCATCGACCAGGGGACCACCGGGACCACCTGCATCGTCTTCGACGAGAACGGGCAGCCCTGCGGCCGCGCCTACAGCGAGTTCGAGCAGTACTTCCCGCAGCCGGGCTGGGTCGAGCACGACGCCGCCGAGATCTGGGACGTCACCCGCAAGGTCGCCGTCGCTGCGCTTGCAGACGCGGCCGTACAGGGCTCGGACCTGAAGGGAATCGGCATCACCAACCAGCGCGAGACCGTCGTCGCCTGGGACCCGAGCACCGGCGAGCCGGTGCACCGGGCGCTGGTGTGGCAGGACCGCCGGACTGCGGCGCGATGCGACGAGCTCCGCGAGCAGGGCAAGGAGGGGTTGATCCGGGAGCGGACCGGCCTCGTCATCGACCCGTATTTCTCCGGCACCAAGATCGAGTGGCTCACTCAGAACGCCGACCTTCCCGAGGGCGTCGCCTTCGGGACGATCGACTCCTGGCTTGCCTTCAAGCTCACGGGCCGCCACCTGATCGACTACTCGAACGCGTCCCGGACGATGCTGTTCGACATCCGAAAGCTCGCCTGGGACGAGGAGATCTGCGGGCTGCTCGGGGTCGATCCGGCCTCGCTGCCGGAGCCGGTGCCCTCCTCGGAGATCTATGGGACAACCTCGGTGTTCGGCGGCGAGGTGCCGGTGGCGGGCATCGCCGGCGACCAGCAGGCGGCGCTCTTCGGCCAGGCCTGCCAGCGGCCCGGCGAGACCAAGAACACCTACGGCACGGGCAGCTTCGTCCTGCTCAATACGGGGACTGACGCGCCCGAGCCGGGGGAGGGGCTGCTCACCACCGTCGCCTGGGGTCTTGGAGGCGAGGTCGCCTATGCGCTCGAGGCCGCCGTCTTCGTAACCGGCGCGGCGGTCCAATGGCTGCGGGATGGGCTCAGGATCATCACTCGCGCCGCCGAGACCGAGGAGCTCGCGGCGTCGCTCACCTCGAACGACGACATCTACTTCGTCCCCGCCCTGACCGGGCTCGGGTCGCCGCACTGGGATCCCTATGCGAGGGGGACGATCGTCGGCCTGACTCGAGGCGCCACGCGCGCGCACCTCGCCCGCGCGGCGCTCGAGGCAATCGCCTACCAGACGGTCGACGCGGTCAGGGCGCAGGAGGCCGCGGCGGGTGAGCGGATCCCCGCGCTGAAGGCCGACGGCGGCGCCGTCTCCAATTCGTGGCTGATGCAGTTCCAGGCCGATGTCCTCGGGGTCCCCGTGATCGTGCCCGAGGTGGCCGAGACGACGGCGCTCGGCGCCGCCTATCTGGCAGGCATCGCCACGGGCCTGTGGACCGTGGATCAGGTGCGCGAGATGTGGCGCGAGGCGGCCACCTACGAGCCCGCCATGCCCGAATCCGAGCGCGACGAGCTGGTCGGCCGCTGGCGGGAGGCCGTGGCTCGCGCCCGAGGCTGGGCGCGCGGTGAGTAGGGTTGATCCAAGGCGTAACCCAGGCGTAAGCACTGGGTAGAAATCAGCACGTGCCGCCGTCCTCGACGGCGTTTTTTGTGAGGAAGAGATGCCCAAGGTGAACCCCAAGGACATGAAGCCGCAGGTCTACAAGGACCCGCGCCCAGCGGAGATGTTCACGCAGTACCACCGCAGCGCGCGCCGTGGCGTCGGCTGGATCTACGACTTCGTCCGCGTGATCCTGACGATCCCGACGATCCTCTTCTACAGGGCGCGCGCGATAGGAGTGGAGAACGTCCCGGCCACCGGCCCCGTGATCCTGGCGCCAAACCACTTCAGCCAGTGGGACCACTTCTTCGCCGCCGTGTACCTCCCGCGGAAGGTCCAGTTCATGGCCAAGTCCCAGCTCTTCAAGAACCCGGCGATCAAGTACATCTTCAAGCACGGCGGGGTCTTCCCCGTCAGGCGCGGGCACCACGACGAGGAGGCGTTCATCACCGCGAACGTCGTTCTCGACCGCGGCGGCACGATGCTCATGTACGCCGAGGGGGGCCGCTCTCGGACCGGCGACCTCGGAGAGCCGAAGCGGGGTATCGGCAAGATCGCCCTGGAGTCGGGCGTGCCGGTCGTACCGGTCGCGATCCACGGCTCGGCGCACGTCCGCGGGTGGAAGCGAATGCGGTTCCCCAAGGTGACCATCCAGTACGGCGAGCCGGTCACCTTCCCGGTCAATGCGGACCCCGACCGCGACGAGCAGCAGCAGGCGGCCAACCAGGTCTTCGACCGCGTCCGGGCGATGTACGTCGACCTCGAGGAGAACGGCCGCCGCGACGTCCTCAAGCGCCTGCGCGAGGGGCTGCCGGCGGCGTCGCCGGGACCGGATCCCGCGCGTCGTTATTCCTCGTAGCGCGGCTCGAGCTTCTCCCAGAACTCCGGGTCGTGTCCCGGGACCATGAGCGCGTACGGATAGGTGCGCCGGTAGGCCTGTAGCTCGCGCAGCGATCGCCGCCAGTTGTGCTCGTCGGCCATCATCACCGGCTCCCCGTCGCCCTGGAGCTGCTTCCAGTCGTACGCGGCGTCCCCGACGATGACGAAGTCGCGCTGAGGCAGGCGCAGGATCACCGACGTGTGGCCCGCGCTGTGGCCCGGCGTGTAGATCAGCCGCACCGAGCCGTCCCCGAAGAGGTCGAAGCTTCTCCCGAAGGGCCCGTACGACTCGACCAGCTCGCTGTCGAAGTCGACGGTGGCGTAGTCGAATGCGTAGTCGTAGTGCGACGGGTGGTAGCCGCGCAGCAGCGGCAGCCTCCCGGTGGTGGCCGCCTCCCATTCGGTTGCGCTGAGCACGAACTGCGCATCGGGAAAGACCTCGATGGCCGAGGCATGGTCCTCGTGCAGGTGGGTGAGGATGACGACCGCGATGTCCGAAGCCTCCAGCCCGCGCTTGCGAAGCTGCGAGACGACGTCCTCGCCCTCTTTGACCGAGTAGTGGCGGCCGGAGAAGCGGCCCAGGTTGTCCCGCGGATCCCTCGCGATCGAGGGGTGGAGGCCCGTATCGATCAGGATGTTTCCGGCGCTCGGGTGACGGGCCAGGTAGGCGGGCACGGGCCGGGACTCCCAGGTCTCCGGCTTCGAGCCGACCCCGATGGCGCGCAGCCGGTTGATCGGGCCACGCCCGGCTCGGTTGAAGAACGATGCCGGCCAAAGGGCCTGGCCCGTGTGCAGCGGCTCCACGATCAGCGCAGCCCCCTCGGTGCCTCCGGGGAGTGGCTCCTCGAGCGGAATCGGCTCGGCATTCACGCTCACGCGAGCCAGCTTATGCTCACGGCCGTGGCTTCACGAATCTTTGCGCCCGGCCTGCTCGACGGGAAGGTCTGCGTCGTCTCCGGGGCCGGCACCGGCCTCGGCAAGGCGACGGCTCTGGAGCTGGCCGGCCTGGGCGCCACCGTGATCGGTTGCGCCCGCCGGAGCGAGCCGCTGGAGGGCATGGTCGAGGAGGTTTCGGGGCGTGGCGGCAGAGGCCGAGTTCGAGGCGCTCGACATCCGCGACGACGAGGCCGTCGACGCCTTCATGGACGGTGTCGTGGAGCGCCACGGCCGGATCGACCTGCTCGTCAACAACGCCGGCGGCCAGTTCCTGAGCCCGGCCGAGGCGATCACCCCCAAGGGCTTCAGGACGGTGATCGACCTGAACGTCCAGGGCACCTGGCAGATGACCCACGCGGCCGCAACCAAGGCATTCATCCCCCAGGAGAGCGGCAAGGTGATCAGCATCACCGTCTCCCCGCATATGGGGTTCCCGGGCATGGTCCACACGGGCGCCGCCCGGGCCGCGGTCGAGAACATGATGCGGACGCTCTCCATCGAGTGGGCTCGGTTCGGAATCCGCCTGGTCGCCGTCGCGATCGGCCAGTTCGACACCGAGACCCTGCGGACCAAGTACCCGCAGGCGATCGTGGACAACGTCGCCGGCACCGTGCCGCTGGGCAGGCTCGGGACGGAGGACGAGATGGCCTGGCTGATGGCCTATCTGGCCTCGCCCGCCGGCGACTTCTTCTCCGGCTGCGTCCTCACCGTGGACGGGGCTCGCGACAACTGGTTTGGTACTTGGCCGCCGGGCGGGGCGGCCGGCGAAGGGGGAGAGCCGCTCGCCGAGGAGCGGCGGAAGGACTAAGGCTGGCCGCCGCTATCCCCCGGGGGGCGGAATGCGAGCTCGCCGAGGCGGCGATATCCCGCGATCGAGGGGTGCTCCCCGTCCGCGGTCCATTCGGGGCGCATCCTTTCCGGGTTCTGCGGACTCTCGAGAACCCTGTGGAAGGGAAGGAGCGGGACCTCCTCATCCTCCGCGATCTGTTGGATCCGGCGGTTGAGATCGGCGATCACCGCGTCGGCCGATCCGTTGCCGACGTTGAGCGGTAGGACATCGGCGATCGCGACGTCCAGTTTGAGGGCCTTTGCCGTGCGGACCATGCCTTGCAGGTTGGCCGCGGTCGCCTCCACTGGGAGCCCCAGCGCGATGTCGTTGATCCCGCCCTGGACCACGACCCCGTCGACGCCCTGGGTGCACTGGTCGAAGCGCTGCATGATCTGGGTAGTGCTCTGACCGCGCACCCCGCAGTTCCGGATCTGGAGGTCCGGGTGCTTCCGCTGCGCCCAGTACTCCCACTGGCTCTTGGGGTCGTCCCCGAGGCCGAGGCTCGTTCGCAGCGCAGGGTCGGACTCAAAGCCGGGATTCCCGGCGGTGATCGAGTCCCCGACGGCGGCGATCATCCGCTGATCGCCGCCGTTGCCGCTGCCACAGCCCGTCGCCAGCAGCGCCGCCGCCGCGGCTGACGCCAGGGCGACCCTCAGGAGTACATGCCGACGAACTGTCCTCCGGTGCAGTTGATCACCTGTCCGTGCACGAAGTTGGAGAGGGGAGAGCACAGGAAGAGGATCGGTCCCGCCGCGTCGGATGGCTCCGCGGGCCGGCCGAGCGGGATCGTCATGCGCGCCATCTGGCGCATCTGCTCGGGGATCCCGAGTGACACCTCCTCCTCGCTCTCGCCGGCGGCCTGCATCGTCTCGCCCTTCTCCCTCGCCTGGGTCAGCCGGGTCTCGACGAAGCCAAAGGCGACGGCGTTGCTGTTGACCTTGAACTGTCCCCACTCCTTGGCGATCGTCTTGGTCAGCCCGGTGACGCCCGCCTTGGCGGACGAGTAGTTCGCCTGGCCGGCGTTCCCCATGGTGCCCGAGACGGAGGTGACGTTGACGATCTTGCGGAAGACCTCCTCGCCGGCATCGGCCTCCTTCTTGGCGGCCTCCCGCCAGCTGGGCGCCAGGGCGCGGATCATCCGGAAGGGGACGATCGTGTGGATGTCGAGCATCGCCTGGAATTGCTCGTCGGTCATCTTGTGGACGACCCCGTCCCAGGTGTAGCCCGCGTTGTTGACGACGGCATCGACCTGGCCGAAGGCGTCAATTGCGGCCTTGACCAGCTGATCGGGGATCCCGGGCTTGGTGAGGTCGCCCGCGAACACCGCGGTCTCGCCGTCGATCTCCTTCGAGGCCTGCTCCGCCACGTCGCCGTCGAGGTCGTTGATCAGCACCTTGGCGCCCTCGCTGACGAACAGCTCGGCCGTGGCGCGGCCGATGCCTCGCGCCGAGCCGGTGATGATCGCGCTCTTTCCGTCAAGCAGTCCCAAGTTCGTTGCCTCCTGTCTATGCCGCGTTATGTAGGGGGCGGATTCTTACCCAAACCGATAAGTGGCGATCCCGTGGGCGACAACCGTGCCCTCGGGATCGGTGACGCTCACCTCGCAGAAGCTGAGGCGGCCGCCCCGCTTGGCGACTCGAGCCTCGGCGCGCAGGTCGACACCGCTCGCCGCCGAGGCGAAGTTGACCGAGAGCGAGACGGTCGAGCCCGCCGGGCTCTCCGGCACCTCATCCGTCGCCCAGGCCGCCGCCATGGCCGCCGTGTCGATCAGCGCGCCGATCGCTCCGCCGTGGACGACCTCGCCGATCGTCGCCAGCTCGGGCTTGAAGGGGAGCTCGAGCACCGCCTCGTCGCTGCCGATCGATGCCAGCCGGATCCCGAGCTGCGCCGCGTGTGGCGAGTTGGGAATGAACGCCTCGATGATCTCCCTGCGGGTCGGCTGCTCGTTCATAGCCCGAGCAGACCCTGGATCAGCGAGGAGGCCGAGCGCGGGTTGACGCCGTGCTCCTCCTCGAACTTCTGCTGGAGGCGGTCGTCGAAGAGGGCCAGCAGGAGCTCCTCCCGGCTCGAGCCGAAGCTGCAGGCCTCTCGGTCGAGCGCCGACAGCGAGATGTCCTGGAGCGACCCCGTGATCCCTCCGGTGTCGGGCAGCTGGCGATCCTTGCAGGGGTCCTGGATCGGGACGGCCACCTGATCCGTGGCGGCGTAGGCGATGCCGTAGCTCGCCGCCGCCCCGACGGCCGCGGCACCGGCGATCGCGATCGCGGAGCGGCCGATCGCCGCACGCAGCGCGCCCGAGAGCAGGATCAGAGCCGCGATCAGCGCGAGCACGGCCGTGACGATGAAGGTGGGGCGAAACGCCCGGCGAACCGCCGAGGTCACCACGTCGTCCAGGGTGCCCCCGAGCTTGTCGAACTCGGATGCCTGGTCCGGATCGAGGTCGGTTCGCGCCTTGTCGATGGACTTCTGCAGCTCGCTCCTGGGGTCGTCCGTGTTCAGCCCTCCGAACAGATCGGGAGCGATCGCGATCTTGTCCTCGGGAGGCAGTTGCGCGTCGAGGACCGCTGCGGTGCCCTGTTCGCGCGCGGAGTCGATGGTCGTGGTGAGGTTCGCCGAGATCAGGGGGGCGAGGGCCGCGAGCGCCAGCGCGATCCCCGCGTGGCGGATGGAGAGCAGCCGCGCGACGTCATGGCGGGTGCGCTCGGGCATCAGCTCGCCGGAGAGCGCCGGCAGCGCCATGCCCATCCCCGCCCCAGCAAGAACCTGCGGCACGACCGTCCACCAGGCCGACGCCGCGGGCAAAAGGGCGAGGCATCCCACGCCGCCGGCGACCAGCAGGCACCCGGCGATCGCCCGCGTCTGTGGGTCACCCGGCAACCGCGAGGAGAGCAGCGCGGCGACCGGCAGGACGCTGACCGCCAGCGCCGCGGCGAGCGGCTCGATGCTCCACCCCGACACCAGCAGGAGGACGACCAGGAAGATCACCGCGGTCAGCGATGCCGAGAGCAATCCCAGCGCGATCGACTCGCGAATGGGAAGGGGGGAGGTGGGGCGATCGGGGTCCCGGCCGTCGTCGGGCGCCACGATCTCGCCGCGCGCGGCCTGAAGTGCGACGAGCATCCCGGGCAGCACGATCGGCGCCTGGGCGAGGAAGATCGCCCGCCACGAGAAGGCCTGGGTCAGGGCCCCGCCGAGCGCCGGGCCGACGGCGATCCCGAAGACCGACGCCGCCACCCACATCCGGCGCCCCGGGCCGGGCCTGCCGCCGTCGAGAAGCTCGAAGGCCGCGACCAGCCCGGCGGCACCGCCCAAGGCCTGGACGCCGCGCAGGACGAGCAGCGGCACCAGCGAGTCGGACGCCCCGCAGCCGAGCGACGCGGCGCAGAAGAGCGCCAGCCCGGCGGCGCCCACATGCGCGTCGCCGTAGCGCCGGCACAGCCACGCGGCGGGCAGCAGCGCCAGCGCCAGCACGGCCGTGTAGACGCCGAGCACCAGCGCGACGCCCTCGACGGTCGCGTTCAGCTCGACCAGGATCGACGGCAGCCCCAGCGTGACGATCGAGGCGTCCGCCAGGGCGACCCCGGCGGCGACCGCTATGAAGACTCGTCTCACGCGGCCAAACTAGCGCGCGGGCCCGGCCGGCTTAGCCGGCCGGGCCCGCGGGTGGTCGGGGGATCGGCGGGGGAGAATCCCGCCGAGCTCAGCCCTCGGCCTCCCCGGTGGCGACCCTCCGGGGCAGGGAGGGCTTCACGCGGAGCAGGCGCGCGGGCCAAGTGGGGAGCCACCAGTTCCAGCGGCCCATCAGGGAGATCACCGCGGGCACGATCAGCGCGCGAATGATCGTCGCGTCGAGCAGGATCCCGGCGGCCAGCCCGGTCGCGAACATCTTCACGCCCGTATCCGGCCCCGAGGCCATCGAGGTGAACGCCAGGAACAGGATCAGCGCCGCGCTGGTCACCAGCCGGCCCGTTCGCCCGATTCCCTGGACCACGGCGGTGCTCGTCGAGCCGGTGCGGTCGTACTCCTCCCGCATCCGGGAGAGGATGAACACCTCGTAGTCCATGGACAGGCCGAACAGGAAGGCGAAGATGATCAGCGGCATCCACGACTGGATCGAGCCGGTCGCCTGGATGCCCCAGATCGCCTCCGATCCGTGGCCGTCCTGCCAGACCAGGACGAGCACGCCCCAGGCCGCGGCGACGCTGAGGACGTTCAGGATGATCGCCTTCAGCGGCAGCAGCAGCGAGCGGAACGCCCGCGCCAGCAGGATGAACGTCGTGATCGCGATCAGGGCGATCATCAGCGGGAAGCTGCCGTAGACCGCGTCGATGAAGTCCTGGTTCGCGGCAGGACCGCCGCCCACCCGGACATTCGTGCCCGCCGCGTGGGCGGTATCTCGTACGGCGTTGAGCGTGGCATGTCCCTCGCTCGTGCCGCTGTCGGGGACCGGAATGGCCTCGACGATGTGAGTCCCGCCTTGGTTCCATTCGGGACCGGGTGGTGCGACTGCCCCGTGGATCCCGTCGACCTTGTTCAGGTCGCCGGCGACGGTCTTCGCCTGATCGGCGCTGCCGTCGACCAGGATCTCGTGGGGCAGGATCGAGCCCTCGCCGATTCCGGCGCTCTCGAGCTGCTTCAGGCCCTGTTCAGCGGGGCCGCCCTTGGCGATCGTGTTCGCGTCGGCGGCGCCGAGCTGCAGGTTGGTCGCGGCAAGGGCCAGGGCGAGGATCACCGCCATGCCGGCGCCCGCCGCCAGCCAGCGGCGCCGCGAGACGATCTGGGCCCAGCGGGTCCAGGCGCGGCTCGCCTTGTCGTCCGTGCGCCGGTGCGGCCAATCGAGCCGCGGGCCGGCCTTCGCCAGGATCACCGGCAGCAGCGTGATCGCCACCAGCGTCGAGACCAGCGGGATCAGCATCCCGCCGTAGCCCATCGAGCGCAGGAAGGGCAGCGGCAGCGCGATCAGCGCGAGCAGGCCGATCGCCACCGTGATCCCGCTGAAGACCACGGCGCGGCCGGCGGTCTCCATCGCCCGCTGGACCGCCTCATCGCCGGATCTGCCGTGCGTGCGCTCCTCCCGCCAGCGGGAGACCACCAGCAGGGAGTAGTCGATCGCCACGCCCAGCCCGACCAGGGCCACCAGGAACTGCACGATCGGAGAGACGTCGGTGAACGTCGTCAGGCCGAGCAGCAGCAGGAACGTGGTCATGATCGAGGCGATCGCCGTCATGATCGGCACGATCGCCAGGAACGAGGCGAAGACGAAGGCGAGCACCACCAGCGCGCCCACCCCTCCGAGCAGCGCCTCGAGGAACACTCCCGGGCCGTCGCCGCCGCCCGTCGACTGCTGGAGCGCGTCGAATCCGGTCACGTGGACGGGAGCGCCACCCACCGTGGAGCCCGCCACCGCGGCCTTGACGTCCTTGGCCGCCTGCGGGTTGTCGCCGAAGCTCGAGTCCGGATCGGGGCGCGGGTAGACCATCGCGAAGGTCGTCTGCCCGTCGTCCGAGACGAAAGCCCTGTCGCCGGTGGACGCGTACGACGCGACGCGCGAGCCGGGCAGGGTCTTGGCGAGCTGGGCGTCGAGCTTCTGGAGGTCGCTCTTCACCTGGGGTGAGTCGATCGACTCTCCCTGCGGAAGCGTGACCACGGGAAGCAGGGGAGAGGTGTCCCCGCCGGTCCCGTTGTACTTGGCCGCGATTGCCTCATTGGTCTCCCACCCTTCCTTGTTGGGCACGGAGAACTTCTGATCGAGCGCGCGGCTCGCCGGACCGGCAGCCATGATCCCGGCGATCGTCAGCAGGACCCATGAGATGACGACCGTTTTCTTGTGGGCAAGTACCCAACGGGTGAGTGATGACACGAGGTTCCCTCCTGTGGATGTTGTCGATGCCTCTAAGACGTGCGAGGAGTCTCAGGATGGACACCTCGCCCGTTGCGTTCAATTGGGGATGACCCTTATCTAGCCCTCAACTCATCGCACTTGTGTGACGAGTCGGCGGTCGGCGACGTGACAGCACGAATCGTTATTCCTGGTAGTCCTCCCCGCACCAAACCCGCCGCGTCCGTAGTTTGCCCACCGGCCCGGTACGGACTTATGCCAATTGTCTCGCCGGGTCCCGGCGACTAGGGTCGCCACAGATGAGGGAGAGGCGCAGGATGCGCCGGATCTGGTTGTTCGCAGCCGCGCTGCTCGCCGCGGGGCTGCTGCCCGCGGCCGCCCAGGCCGAGACGCACACCTACTTCAAGCTCGGGCACCTCTTCCCGTCGGGGCCCGGTTCCCTCAGTGGCCCGGCGAACGTCTATCCCTCGAGCGTCACGGTCTCGGGCGTGTCGGGGACGGTCACCAAGGCCACCGTGAGCGTGATCAATTACTCAGGCGGTAGCCCGCCTGACACCGACATGGCGATCCGGGGCCCGAACGGGAAGTCGGTGATGCTGATGTCGGACGCCTGCGGGGTTCAGGCCCAGGACGAGGACTGGACCTTCGACGACTCCGCCCCGACCTTCCTGTCCTCCAGCTCCTGCCCGAACGGGCAGGACGCCAGCTTCAAGCCCACGAATTACGGCGATCCCTCAGCCGACGATCTGACTCCGGGAGGCGGCCCGGCCGCCCCATATCTGAATGCGCTCTCGTTCCTTGCCGGCGGTTCGCCGAACGGAAAATGGAGCCTGTTCGTCTTCGACGACGACCCCGCTGCAATCGGCTTCACGATCAATGCCTGGGCGCTCACCCTTGAGGTGAAGCCGCCGGCCGCGAAACCCGTGACGCCCGTGACGCCCGTGACGCCCGTGACGCCTGTGACGCCCGTGACGCCCGTGGCACCTCAGGCGACCGGCCGGCAGGCCGCGGCGCTGACGAAATGCAAGTCGAAGAAGAAGAAGAAGGCCCGCAAGAAGTGCCGGAAGAAGGCGCGGACGCTGCCGCTGTGAGACGCGCCGCCGGCCTACTCGTTGCTCTCGCGCTGCTGATCCCGGCGCTCCCGGCGCACCCCGCGCGTGCCGCGACTCCGAAGGTGACCGAGTTCAGCTCGGGTATCCCAGCAGACGACGCGCGACTCTGGGGGATCACCGCTGCGTCGGACGGCAAGCTCTGGTTCGCCGACCAGGGCACCAACACGGCCGGCTCGATCAATCCCTTCAACCAGATCACGAGCGAGCTCACCCCGACGATCGCCAGTTTTATGGCAGGCATGACCAACGGGCCCGACGGGAACGTCTACTTCGGGGCGACCAACTTCTTCAGCTCTATCGGGGGGATCATCCCGGCGAGCGGCGACTTCCGCTACACGTACCTGGGCGGCGGCAACGTGGCATGGCCGTACTTCCCGGCCATCGGTCCCGAGGGGAACATCTGGACGACGGAGCCGCGCGACCCCACGACGACGACCGGCAACGACAAGGTCAGCGTCGCCACCCCGCAGGTGGACATCACCAAGCCCGCCCCGGCCCAAGGAGGCCCGATCGTCACCTTCGAGAAGGAGCTGACGGGCGACGCCGGTCCCCAGGGGATCGCGGCAGGCCCAACCGACACCAGCAACAACCCGAACGAAGCACTCTGGGTGGCCGACTTCACCACGAACAAGATCACGCGGCTCACGCCACAGTTCTCCGCCGGGGGCGAGGGAGCCGCCCTCCAGGACTACACCGGACTGAGCAGCGGCGCCAACCCCAACATGATCGCCCTGGGGCCCGACGGCAACCTCTGGTTCACGGAGTACGGCATCGGCAAGGTCGGCAGGCTGATCCCGCCTTCCACGCCCACAGGCACTCCGCAGATCGATGAGTTCCCGCTTCCCGCTGGCGCCGGATCACAGCCGTGGGGAATCGCGGCTGGGCCCGACGGCAACCTCTGGATCGCCGAGTCGGGGGCGGGCAAGATCGCGCGGATGACGACCGACGGCGTGGTCACGGGCGAGTTCCCGACGACGAACGGAGTTCCCGGCTTCATCACGGCGGGGGCCGACGGCAACATGTGGTTCTCAGAGCTCAACGGCAACCACGTCGGACGCATCACCACCGGACTCAACCCGCCAGCGTTCAAGAACGCCACCGCGGTCCCGATCAAGACCGTGGGCACGACTGACCCGCCCTCGACGGTGAACGTCACCGGGCTGAAGGGGACAGTGACGAAGGTGACGGCCCGCCTCACCGGCCTCAGCCACACCTTCCCGGACGACCTCAACATCCTGCTCGAGGGGCCCCGGGGCCAGACGGTGATGCTGATGTCCGACGTCGGCTCCGCCGTCGGGTC
Source organism: uncultured Solirubrobacterales bacterium (assembly GCA_963747425.1). Classification (GTDB taxonomy): domain Bacteria; phylum Actinomycetota; class Thermoleophilia; order Solirubrobacterales; family 70-9; genus DASUPK01. The sequence continues at coordinate 281,434 of CAVVFJ010000014.1, read as the reverse complement.
GAGAGCGTCCAACAAGACGTCCTACCCCGCCGACGGGATCACGCTCAACTTCAGCGACACCGCCCCGCGGAAGCTCTCCGATACCGACCCGCTGGTCTCGGGCTTCTACAAGCCGACCAACGTCACCGATCCCGCCGAGGGGGGGCCTCCGGAAATGGACTCGCCGGGGCGTGACCGACACCACCACCCCTTTCTCGACCTCGCTCGGCAGCTTCAACGGCACCAACCCGAACGGGACCTGGACGTTGTGGATCACGGACGACAACCTGAACGCGAGGGACATCGGCGGCAAGATCTACGGCGGCTGGGGCCTCGACATCAAGACCACCGGCCCGCCCAAGACGCCACAGACGCCACAGACGCCAAAGACGCCTCAGACGCCCGAGACCCCGGCGACGCCGGCGACAGCGGGCGTCGCGGGCGCCGTGGCCAAGAAGTGCAAGAAGAAGAAGAAGCACAAGCGCAGCGCCGCCGCGGCCAAGAAGTGCAAGAAGAAGAAGAAGAGTGGCGGCCTACAGGCCGAGCTGCTTGCCGAGGATCTCCTTCATGACCTCGTCCGTGCCGCCGCCGATCGGGCCGAGCCTGGCGTCGCGGTAGGCGCGCTCGACGCCGTACTCGCGCATGTAGCCGTAGCCGCCGTGGATCTGGATCGCCTCGTCGGCGACGTCGCAGATCGCCCGCTGGGTGAGGAGCTTGGCCTGGGTCACCTCGCGGGTCGCGTCCTCGCCGGCGGCGAACTTGCGCAGGCAGGCGTAGGTGAGTGCCCGTGAGACCTCGATCTTCACCGACATCTCGGCGAACTTGTGGCGGATCGCCTGGAAGCGGCCGATCGGGCGGCCGAACGCCTCGCGCTCCTTGGCGTAGGCGAGGGTCTGCTCGAAGACCTTCTGCATTCCCGCCGACGGCGCCCAGCGCCATGGTCAGCCGCTCCCACTGGAAGTTGGCCATGATCAGCTTGAAGCCCTCGTTCTGCTCGCCGAGGAGGTTCTCCTCGGGAACCTCGACGTCGGTGAAGGAGAGCTCGCCGGTGTCCGAGGCGTGCCAGCCCATCTTCTCCAGCTTGGAGACGACCTCGTAGCCGGGCATGTCGCGCTCGAGCACCAGGAAGGAGATGCCGTGGTGGCCACCGTCCTGGGTCGTCTTCACCGCGCAGACGAGGAAGTCGGCGCGGACGCCGTTGGTGATGAAGGTCTTCGAGCCGTTGACGACGTAGCCGCCGTCCACCTTCCTGGCCGTCGTGCGAAGCGAGGCGACGTCGGACCCGGCGCCCGGCTCGGTGATCCCGAGCGCGCCGATCAGCTCGCCCTTGATCCCCGGCACGAGCCAGCGCTGCTTCTGCTCCTCGGTTCCGAACTTCCAGATCGGCGGCATCGCGATCTCGGTGTGGGCTCCGAGCCCGGCGGCGACGCCGCCGCTGCCGCCGGAGCGCGAGAGCTCCTCGACCCAGACCGCGTCGTGGACGTAGTCCCCGCCCTGGCCGCCGTATTCGGTCTCGTACTTGAGGCCGAGGAAGCCGAGCTCCCCGCAGCGGTTGTAGAGCTCGCGCGGGAACTCGCGCGCCTCCTCCCACTCGTCGACGTGCGGCGCGATCTCCTTGGTGACGAATCGCCGGACGGACTCGCGCAGCTCCTCGTGCTCCTCGCCGAAGGGCGGCAGCGGGGCGCGCTTGCCGGTGTCCTTTATGACGGCGACGGTGGCCTCCAGTCATCCATGGTCGTGTAACCGCGCCCCGCGTGATCGAAGCCGAGCAGGTCCCCCTGCGGGTTCTTCTTGTTGCCGTGGTGGTAGGCGCGCACCTCGGCGATCTTGCCGTCCCGCATCAGGAACCACTCGGTGCCGCGATCGAGGCGCTTCTCGCCGGATTTCGGATCCCGCCAGGTCATCGTCCACTCGATCACGGCCTCGTCCCCCTGCTCGATGCCGTGCTCGAGGTACCACTGCCCGTCGATCATCTCGACGCCCATCTTCGAGTTCTGCCCGATGCGCTCGGCGCCCTCATGCGGCCCGAGCCGTGTGTAGTAGTGGACCGCGTCGTCGGTGAAGTGCGAGGCGACCAGGTCCGGGTCCCCGGTGTTGAGCGCCTCGTAGTAGGAGCGGATGTGGTCGAGGTTGCTCATGACGTCTCACCGCCGGTGAGCGCTACGAACGCGTCCCAGGACGGCTTGGCCTGGCCGTCGAGGGTGAACAGCCCACAGTGGGCCGGCCAGACTGACCCCGGCGCGTCATTGAGGGAGTACCAGATCACCCCATCCAGCTCGAGCCGCGTTCGGTCGTTTGCCGCGAGCTCGAAGGTCCGCCTCACGTATTCCGCCTGCCTCTGCGGGCCGATCGTGACGCCGGAGGGCTGCCCCCCTGACGCCCAGCCGATCTCGGTGATCCAGATGCGGCCGCCACTGTCGCCGGAGCGATCCATCACGTCCCGGAGATCCTGAGTGGAGGCAAGCGCGGTCTGAGGGTTGGCCGCGTACGGGTGGATCGCCGCGGCGTCGAACAGCCCCTTGGCCCCGTTTTGGTAGAGCGCCGCCATGAAGTCCTCCATGGCGATGCCGCTGTGGGGGGTGGGGAAGAGCCCTCCGGTCAGGATGCGAGCGCGTGGGTCGGCGGCGTGTGCCGCCAGGTTGAATCCCCGGAGCAGCGTCAGATATCCCGCGGGGTTCGGCGTCGGCTTCCAAAAGAGAGGCGAATTCGGCTCATTCCAGACCTGCCAATCGGTGACCGGCAGCTTCGGCAGGTCGGGGTGCTGCCTCCAGAACGATCCCTCCGAGCCATAGCGCCCGACCGCGGCGCGAACGAAATCCTCGAACGGACTCAATCGCGAGCCGAGCGGCGGGTACTCGGGACTTGGCTCGGCCCAGGTCGGCGAGCTGTAGACGGTCGCAAGGACCCTGATCCCGTTCCTCGCCGCTTCACCGATCACCGGGTCGTAGTGACCCCAGTCGTATCCTGCGCCGGCGGCGGACTGCACGCTGCCCCAGGCGAGGTTGATCCGGAGTGTCCCGACCTTGCCCTGTCCCATCCGGGCGAGCTCCGCCTGACCGGGCAGCGGCTCAGCGGAGATCAGGCCGTAGAAGCCGCGCGGCGCCTGACCCGCTTTGTCGTTGCCCCCGCCGCAGCCGCCGATCAACGCGGCAGCGAGGAGAAGGCAGAGTGCGCCGCGGGACCTCAGTGCTTCAGCACCTGAGCGAGAAAACGCCTGGTGCGCTCCTCTTTCGGATTGTCGATCACGTTCGCCAACTCGCGCGCGAAGCCTATCGCTGGCTGTTCCGCGATCCGGCTATAGGGTGCTCGCGATGAGCAGGGGTAAGGCATCGCGCGGTCGCTTTCGCGGGCGAGCGGCGCGGGCACGCGACGCTCTCAAGCGCAGCGCGACCGGAACGGCCCGGAAGATCGGACTCGGGTACTACATCCCCCTCGACTATCCGCCCAGTGCGCGTTCCGCCGGTGCCACTCGCACCCAGGGCCCGCTGTACGACATCGTCGCCGGAGCAGAGGATGCCTACCGGAGCAACCTGCGAACGATCGCCTCGTATGAGTCTGACCTGGCGCGCATTCCGAGGACCGCAGACGATGACCGCACGCCGTCGTGGGTCAACGAGTTCATGCCGGGACTCGATTCCGCGTCCATTTACGCGTTCCTCCGTTCACGCCGGCCCCGCACCTATCTCGAGGTGGGCTCGGGGATTTCGACCCGGTTTGCTCGCCGCGCGATTGAGGACGGCAAGCTCGAGACCAGGATCGTCTCGATCGATCCCAGTCCGCGCGCGGATATCGACGCGATGTGTAACGAGGTGATCCGGCAGCCACTCGAGCTCGTCGACCCAGCCCAGCTACCCGCCCTGGATCGCAATGACGTTCTCTTCTTCGATGGATCCCATCGCGTCTTCACCGGCTCGGATGCGACTGTGTTCTTCTGCGACCTGCTGCCGAGTCTTGCGCCGGGGGTGCTTGTGGGCGTTCACGACATCTTCCTGCCGGACGATTACCCGGATCCTTTCGTCGAGCGCCACTACTCCGAGCAATATCTGCTCGCGGCGCTGCTGCTGGGACTGCCGGAGTGGATCGACTTGGTGCTCGCTGCCGACTACGTCAGCAAGCGCCCGGAGCTGGCGGGCGAGCTGAGTGCGCTCTGGGCCAGGCCCGAACTGGCCGGCATTCCGACGCAGGGCGGTGGCTTCTGGTTCGAATTGGGCGGGAGGCCCTGGACCTAAGAGGCTGCGGCGGCCGAGGTTTCCGATCGGACCGTCGTTATAGCCGGTCTCAAAATGTCGATCCGCGCCGCGGGGATACGTCGTTAGGGTGAATGCGGCGAACAGCGCCGCCTGAGCGAGGAGGAACAGATGAGGTTCATGGTGTCCCTGATCACCGACGGGACCATGATGGAGGGGGCGACGCCCGAGGAGATGAAGGAGTCCGGGGCGAAGATGATGGAGTTCATGGGCGAGATCCGGGACGCCGGCGTCCTCGCGGATCCCGGTGCGGCCCTGGCGCCGAGCGCCAACGCCCGGACCCTGCGCCGCAAGAGCGGCAAGGTCGTGATCACCGACGGCCCGTTCGCCGAGTCCAAGGAGCAGATCGCCGGCTACATGGTCCTCGAGTGCAAGGACCTGCGACGAGGCGATGGGCTGGGCCGAGAGGCTGCCCGTCCCCGGCGGGGCGGTCGAGGTTCGCCCGATCGCCGAGCGGCCCGGCTAGGCGCCTGAAGCTGTCGATCTGGGCCGCGCCGGTTCGTCGTTAGGGTGACCGCGGCGATCCGCGCCGCCCGAGACCAGGAGGAAGACGATGAAGTACCTGCTGACGTTCGTCCGCGACCAGGACGTCATGTACCAGGCGACCGAGGAGGAGATGAAAGCGGCGATGGACGCCTGGAATGCCTTCGACCGGGAGGCGGTCGAGGCGGGGGCGCTGATCGCCAACGAGCCCCTTGAGCACCCGAACGGTGCAAAGACAATTCGCATCGCCGAGGATGGCGAGGCTACGGTCACCGACGGTCCCTTCGCGGAGACGAAGGAGCAGCTTGGCGGCTTCTGCCTTCTCGACTGCCGCGACCTCGACGAGGCGCTGGAGTGGGCGAAGAAGGTGCCGATGGGCACCGGCGCGATCGAGGTCCGTGCGGTGATGGACCTTTCCTCGTACGGCTACGTGAGCTCGACGCCAGGGCCGATCTCTCAGAGCCCGTAGCTGCGCCCGATCACCTCGAGCATGACCTCGTCGGTGCCGGCGCCGATGCGGTTGAGGCGCGAGTCGCGGTAGGCGCGTTCGACCTCGTACTCCTTCATGTAGCCGTAGCCGCCGTGGATCTGGATGCAGTCGTCGGCGACCTCCTCGATGATCCTTGAGGCGTAGAGCTTCGCCTGCGTGATCTCGCGGACCGGGTACTCGCCGTTGGCGAAGCGCCAGGCGGTCGCGTAGACCATCTGCTTGGCGGCTTCGATCTTCACCGACATCTCGGCGAACTTGTGGCGGATCGCCTGGAAGCGGCCGATCGGGCGGCCGAAAGCCTCGCGCTCCTTGGCGTACTCGAGGGTGCGGTCGAAGACGCGCTCGGCGCCGGAGACGCAGCCGATCGCGGCGACCAGGCGCTCCCCCTGGAGCTCCCAGCTGATGTGGTAGAAGCCCTTGCCCTCCTGGCCGAGCATGTTCTCCGCGGGGACGCGGACGTCCTGGAAGGAGAGCTCGCCGGTGTCCGAGGCGTGCATCCCCATCTTCTCCAGCTTGCGGGAGACCGAGAAGCCCTCGACCTCCTTGCCGTCCGCATCGCGGATGTCGACGATGAAGAGCGTGATCCCGTCGTGCCCGGCGTCGGGGTCGGTCTTGGCCACCAGGACGATGTAGTTGGCGCGCAGGCCGTTGGTGATGAAGGTCTTCGAGCCGTTGATCACGTACTCGTCGCCGTCGCGCTTGGCGGTGGTGCGGATGCCGGCGACGTCGGAGCCGGCGCCCGGCTCAGTAATTCCGAGTGAGCTGATCAGCTCGCCCTTGATTGAGGGGACCAGGTAGCGCTGCTTCTGGTCCTCGGTGCCGAGCAGGTGGATCGGGGGCGTCGCCATGTCGGTGTGGACCGCCATCCCCATGTTGAGCCCGCCGCAGCCCGAGTAGCTCATCGCATCGGCGCGGACCAGCGAGTAGAAGTAGTCCCCACCCTGGCCGCCGTACTCCTCGGGGTAGCAGAGGCCGATGAAGCCGAGCTCGCCGGCGCGGTGGAGAACGGAGTCCGGCCAGAGGCTCTCCTCCCATTCGAACCGGTGGGGGGTGAGCTCCTTCAGCACCCACGACTTCATCGACTCGCGCAATTCTTCGTGCTCGTCCGTAAAGATGAAGTGCTTGCGGCTGGCACCGTGGTCGGGCTTGATTACGCTGGAGGTCGCGGTGGCCACTGCTCAGTCTCCTTCACTTAGGGGTTGTGGGCTGATCAGCCGCACGCTCGGGCAAAGTGGATAGTAGAACTTCCTACTTCCTACTGCAACCAACAAAATCGAGGTTCTTGCGCGAATGCCGGATTCTGCTGATGCGGGGTCGCCGATCCGCTCCTACGCTGATCATGAGGTGGAGCAGGCAACAGAGCCAATTCTTCAACCTCTTCACGGGGGTAGCGTCACCGAAACCGGGGGAAAGCCCGAACGGCTTCCGCGTGGCCCCGGAGCGCCTGGTTGGTGGCAAACCCTTCTCTGGATGTATCGCCCGACACAGCTCCTCGAGCGCTGCCGCCGTCGCTACGGGGACATCTTCCGGCTTCGTCTGGGCCCCGGGCGCAACACCATCGTGGTCGCCGAGCCGAATGCAGCCCGCCGCGTGATCACAGGCGATCCGAGCGTCTTTCGGGCCGGGGATGCAAACGGCATCCTCAAACCCGTAGTCGGTCCCAGCTCGCTGCTCGTGCTCGACGATGAGGAGCATCTGCGCCATCGCCGCATCCTGCTGCCGGCATTCGGGGCGGAGCATGGCCGCGAGTTCGCAGAGCGGGTCGAAGGCATAACCAGGAACCGGGTTGCCGCATGGAAGCCTGGCCAGGCGCTGAAGCTGCAGGAGGAGATGGAGGCGATATCGCTCGAGGCGATCATGGGGATCGCGTTGGGCAGCGACTCGGAGGAGAGGCGCGAACGATTCCGCGTCCTGATCCCCGAGATGATGAGGCGCTGCTCCTCACCGTTCACATTGCTTCCCTACTTCCGGCACGAGCTCGGGGGAATCACCCCTTACGCCCGTCTGCGGAAGCTGCTCGCTGAGCTGGACAGCCTCTTCTTCGACGCGATCGTCGAAAGGCAGGCCTCGTCCGACGATCGAGCCTCTGACGCCCTCTCACTGCTGTGCGCCGCGACGGACGAAAGCGGCACTCCGCTCTCGAACAGCCAGATTCGCGACGAGCTGTTGACGATGATCATGGCCGGCTACGAGACGACCACCAGCGCCCTGGCGTGGTCATTCGAGCGTCTGCTGCGGTCGCCCGAGGTTCTCCAGAGGCTTCTCGAGGAAATCGATCGCGGCGGGGATGAATACCTTGACGCGGTCGTAAGCGAGGTTTTGAGGATGCGGCCCGTCGTACCGGTAGTCGTTCGCAAGACCCGGGAGGACCTCGACCTGAATGGTCATCTGATTTCTTCCGGGTCGGTGCTCATGGTCGCGATCTATCTCCTACATCGCGATCCGGACCTGTTCGAGGATCCGGATGTTTTCCGCCCCGAGCGTTTCCTCCCGCACGAGGCCGATGGCGCGTGGCTCCCGTTTGGCGGCGGCGTGCGCCGCTGTCTCGGCGCGAGCTTCGCCCAGCTTGAAATGAAGGTCGTTATCCGGACCGTGCTCTCCATGGCGCGGCTTCACGCTGACGGGAGCCACGGGGAGCCGGTGAAGCGCAGACGGTTCACGTTCGCCCCTGGACGCGACGCCCGGGTGACGATCGACGAGGTCGTGGCGGGACGCTGAGCGGGCTTTGTGCCTGCAACAAGATGCTCGACTATGAGCATTCGCTCATCGAACATTTGTTGGTGCAACGGGTCAGGGATTCCTCGTATTGCCGTCGAAACTCAAGTAATGACGCAATTTGGGCCGATGTCTCAATGAATGGAGAGTCACGGCATGGCCAACGCGCGCTTGGATGCGCCCTGGTTAGGTATGCGCCTTTTCTCTAGAGGGGGTGCGCCTTCGCGTGAGGAGCCGCGAGAGCTGATCTCGGGCAAAGCCGCCGCGGGTCCGTTCGCTCAGGTGCAAGCACTGCTCGCCTTGGGCGCGGCAGCCAACGGAGCGATCGCCACGTTGCTGCCGCATCCCTCGTACTTCAACGTCATCGGCCTGCTGAGCGTGCAGATCAGCGCCCTGGGCTACGGCATCGTGGTCCTGATGCTGCGCGACAGCATCTCGTTCCGTGCACTCAGGGTCGGCAACCTGCTCGCGGCGGTATTGACCACATTCGCCGTCTACTTCAGCGGCGACAGCACCAGCGGCTACGCCGTCTTCTACCTCTGGATCGGTTTCTACGTCTTCTACTACCCCGTCTCCCGCTCCGAGGCCGCTCTGAACCTGACGTTCGCGATGGTGTGTTACGCGGTCGCGATTCTGGTCACGCCCACGCCGCCACCTGGCGCCTCCAACGCGGACATCGCCTTCTTCTCAATCGTCGCCGGAACCCTCGCCACGGCCGGGCTGCTTCTCACCTACCTGCGCCAGAGGGTCGAGCGCCTGATGACGACGCTCGTCGAGGCCTCCCGAACCGATCCCCTGACCGGATTGCCGAACCGTGTCGGGCTGCAGCAGGCCCTCGACAGGGAGGTCGAGCGTGCGCGATCGGATGATCGTCCGCTCAGCCTGATCCTCATCGACATCGATCACTTCAAGTCCCTCAACGAGCGCCTGGGCATCGCCGGCGGCGACAAGGTCCTGCAGGAGCTCACCGTTCTCCTGAAGGACTCCACGCGTCTGATCGACACGATCGCGCGTTCGGGAGGTCAGGAATTCGCGGTCCTCCTGCCGCAGATCGATCAGCACGGCGCCTTCCTGCTCGCGGAGAAGATTCTCTCCCGTTTGAGGGGATCGATGCTCGGTTCCCCTCAGGGAATCACTGCGTCCGCGGGCGTCGCGGAGTACCCCGCCCATGCCAGCGGGTCCCCCGAGCTCGTCGCACTGGCCGACAAATCGCTTCAAGCCGCGAAGGCGCTTGGGCGCGATCGGGCGGTGATCTACAGCCCCGAGGTGACCAGCACCGTGGGCGCGGTGGCAGGCAACCGGAGCGTCGAAAGCCAGGCACAGCTGGCCACGGTTCTCAGCCTGGCCGAGGCCCTCGACCAGCGCGACTCATACACGGCGAAGCACAGCCAGACCGTTGGTCTGCTGTGTGAGGCAATGGCGCGCGAGCTTGGTCTGGATGAGGCGCGGGTGCAACGTGTGCGGCTTGCGGGCATCCTCCACGACATCGGCAAGATCGGGGTTACGGATTCGATCCTCCGGAAGCCAGGCGCCCTTGACGACGAGGAAGCGGAGCAGATGCGCCGCCATCCCGAGCTCGGCGCGAGGATCCTTTCGGCCGGCGAGCTCGATGATGTTCGCACCTGGATCCTCGCCCACCATGAGCGGCCCGATGGGACGGGATACCCGAAGGGTTTGACGGCGTCCGAGATCCCGCTCGAGGCTTCGATCCTCGCGGTTGGCGACGCGTATGAGGCGATGACGAGCGATCGTGTCTACCGGGCGGCCATCGGGGCCAAGTCAGCCCGGAGCGAGCTGAAGAAGCACGCTGGAACCCAGTTCGACTCGCGCGTGGTCGATGCCCTGCTACGGGTCCTCGACCGCGAGCGCACGCTGCTCGAGGCCTAACTTCGGTGTAGCGCCAGTCGCCGCCGGAGTGCTCGGGGCGCCCACCAGGCCCAGCGGCCGCAGAGTTGCATCATCGACGGCATCAGGAACCCGCGAACCAATGTCGCATCTACGAGCACGGCGACCGAGGTCCCAACGGCGACCTCCTTGATGAAGATCATCTGTGAGAACGCGAAAGAGCCCATCGCGACCGCAAACAGCAGCGCCGCCGCGGTGATGATTCTGCCGGTGCGCTCGAGCCCGAGTGCGATCGCCGATGAGTTCGACGCGCCGCCGTTGCGAGCCTCGACGATCCGGCTGAGCAGGAATACGCCGTAGTCCGTTGAGAGGCCGAATATCACGGCGAAAAGAAGGACCGGGACGGAGATGTCGATTGCGCCAACGCCCGTGTACAGGAGAAGGGACTCCAGCCGGTTGTTCTGGAACACGAACACGAGGACTCCGAGCGCCACCCCGATCGTCAGGGTGTTGGCCAGGAGGGTCAACAAAGGCAGGACCAGGGACCCGGTCATGAGAAAGATGGCGATCACCGTGCTCGCGACGATGATCGCCAGCGCAAGCGGCAGGTGCTGCCGGAGGCTGGCGCGTTGGTCGACCAACTCAGCGCTTGTGCCTGCGACCAGGGTCGAAGATGCGATTGGGAGAGAGCGGATCGACTCGACGAAGTGACGGGAGGCATCTGAGCTCGGTTTGGCACCGGTATGAATCTCGATTACCTCGGCACCGTTCGAGAGACGCCGTGGAGGACCGACGCCCTCAACCGATCCGAGATGGGAGATCTCGGATGTGAATGACCTCGGCACGGGTCCGGCGCCTGGCTGCCGGATCAGCAGATAGGAGGCGGCAGGATCTTCCCGGAACCGCTGGTGCACGGTGCTGTCAACCACCCGTGCGCTGTTGTCGCTGGGCAGCACGCGGGCGTCTGCTCTGGTCAGCTCGGCATGTAGGAGGGGAACGGCGCAGAGAAGCATCCCGCCGGCTATCACGATCGAAACGACGGCGGGACGTGCTTGGGCAAGGGCAGCCAGGCGTCTCCACAGAGTCGAGTCCCCTGCGTCCGGTCTCGGATCCGACGCGCTGAGCGCGTTCACCCTTTCTCCGAGCATCCCGAGCACCGCAGGCAAGACCACGATGACCACAACTGCCGAGAGCGCAGCGACCAATGCGCATCCCACGCCCGCGGAATACAGGAAGGACTGCGGGAAGACGATGAGCGATGCCACTGCGGCGGTGACGGTCGCGGCGCTGTAGGTGACCATGCGCCCAACCGGGACGACCGTGTCGCGAACGGCGCTCAGCCCTTCACCGGACCTTGCCAGCTCCTCGCGATAGCGGGACACCATGAACAGGCTGTAGTCGATCGCGAGCCCCAGTCCCAGCACCGTGACGACGTTCAGCGCGAACACATCGATCGTCATGACCTCGGAGAGCAGGCGCAGCGAAGCGAGTGTGAACGCAATCGAGAGACCGCCCACCAGCAGGGGCAGCATCGCCGCGACCAAGCTGCGGAAGACCAGAAACGAGACGAGCAGAAGAAACGGGGACGCGAGCAGCTCGATCTTGCGGAGGTCGTCCTCCGTTGCGTTGTTGAGCTGCTGCGAGGCGACTGCCGTCCCGCCCACCTCCACCGAGGAGTCGCCTGAGAAGGTTGAGTCGACCCTCTCTCCGATCCGCGCGAGGTTGTCGACGGAGTTGTCGACGAATCCCTCCACCAGAGCAAGCCTGCCGTCGTCGGAGACCAATGCACCTGATGGCGATGGCTTGACGACCCGAGCGATCCCATCGACAGCAGCAAGCTTGCCCACTGCGTGATCCACCGCTGCCTGCCCTCGTGGGCTTGCGATCGGCGGTCCGGGATCGATCAGGAGGAGGACTTCGGGGGTTGCGTGCTCGCCCGTCGCATCCTCGATGAGCTTGTAGCCGCGCGAGCTCTCGGAACTCGGATCGCTGAAGCCGAATGGCTTCGCTCGGGAGAAGATCGACGCGCCAAGAGCCGTCGCGCCTACCGCGCAAACGAGCGCGATCGACACAATCGCGCGTCGGTGAAAATATAGGAACCCCGCCAGCAGCCTCACTTGTTCACCATACGGGCACGAGGACGTTTCAGGCAACGCCTCTCGGACGGGTCAATCAGACGGCGTGAGGCTCCCTTTGCGGAGCCTCATCCGCGCTGGAGGCGGCGAGCAGCTCGTCCAGCGGATGGCCACGCCCGGGGCCGGCGAAGCGCGGACCCTCACAGCGGATCCGGACTCCATGGGCGGGCACGATGATCGCCCCCTCGGCGCGGGTGCGCTCGACACTCTCGTTGAGTGCGGTGAGCTTCAGCTGAGAGAGGATTGTCTGCAGGACGACCCGCATCTCCAGGAGTGCGAAAGGCGCTCCCAGACAGCGGCGCACGCCACCGCCGAAGGGGATCCACATATATGCGGGCGGTTTATCGTGGAGGAACCGCTCAGGGCGGAACTCGTTGGGTTGGTCGTACGCCTCGGGGTCGCGCTGGATCAAGCTCATCGGCGTCCAGATCCGAACCCCCTCTGGGATCCGCCACGGGCCGAGGTCGACGGTTCGCGCCGTTACGCGTCCGGCCGCTATCACGGGCGGGCGGAGCCGGAGAGACTCCTTGATCGCCGAGTCGGTGTACGCGGATTCACCGACCTCGGCCTCGGCGACGATTCGCTGCACAGCGCCGGGGCGGTGCAGGAGCAGGTCGAAGGACCAGGCGAGCGCGGTTGCGGTCGTTTCGCTGCCGGCGACGATCAGGGCGACCAGATCGTCTCGGATCTCTTCGTCGGACAGCGAGGAGCCATCCTCGGTCCGCGCCTCGATCAGCATTGACAGGACGTCGTCGCCGGCGGTGCCGGCGGCAACCGCATCGCGATGTGCCCTGATCTCTTCGTAGAGCAGCTTGTCCAGCTTGCGCCGGCGGCGCAGGAAGTGCGCCCATGGCGAGAGCGGGCCGAGATCATGGCGGACCCAGTCGCCCACCGCGCAGAGCGACATCATCGCCATCAATCCCTCCGAGGCCTTGGTGAGCTCCTCGGTGTGATCGCGGTCGGTTATGCCCATCAACGTCTCGAACAGGAAGTCCATCGTGAGGCGGTACATCTCCGGGTGGAGCTCGAACTCGGCGCCCGGTTCCCAGCGTGCAATGAGACGCTCACAGGCGGCGCGGAAGCCCGCCTCGAACGACCCCATGCGCTCGCCGTGGAAGCGCGGGAGGAGCAGCTTTCGCCGCGCGAGATGTGCCTTGCCGTCCAGCCCCGTGACCGACTTGGTGCCGAAGATCGGTTTGACGAGGTTGCCGGCCGGGCTCAGGGGCATCTCCTCGTCGCGCGCGAAGACCTCCTTGATCAACGCCTGATCGGTGACCCAGACCGTGCGCCCGAACCCGAGGAGATTGATCGTCACCGACCCGCCGACGGCATACCGCTCCTGGCAACGCTCGAGAAAGCTGAAGGGATCGCGCACATATCTGGCCGTTTGCGCCAGCACCGGCGCGGAAGGCCCAGGCGGCAGCCGGTGCGGCCCGCTGGCCCGAGGCTGATCGTGGGTGGGGACCTGCTGAGTGCGGGGGGATACCGCAGTAGTCGTCGCCACGGATCGAGATTAACCGGTATGACGTAGACATCCGTCCATTGTTCGCCCACAAGCCAAATTGCCCCAATTTTGGGGTCGCACCGCGTGATCCGGGTTAGTGGGCAGTAAGACGTAGTACTTCCCATTTGGCGTGGGATCCACTAGGGTGGCTGCCGATGGCCGACGAGCTGCTCTACGAGGTGAAGGACGGGGTCGCGACGGCGACTCTCAACCGGCCCGACCAGCGCAATGCGCTGAACGGGGAGCTGCTCGCGGGGCTGGTCGAGGCGATGAAGCAGGCCCGTGACGACGACGCCGTGCGGGCCGTGGTCCTCACCGGTGCCGGCGAGCGGGTCTTCTGCGCGGGCGCCGACCTGGGCGGCTTCGCGGCGGACGCTCCGCTGGTCGACAAGCACTTCGCGTCCGACCTCTTCCTCGAGTTCTTCCGGCTGATGCCGCGGCTCGGCAAGCCGTCGCTGTGCGCGGCGAACGGCCACGTGCTGGCGGGCGGCATGGGGCTGGCGCTGTCCTGCGACCTGGTGATCGCGAAGGAGGGGGCGCGCTTCGGCACTCCCGAGATCAACGTCGGCGCCTTCCCCTACATGATCATGTCGATCATCTACCGCAACGTCCCGCGGAAGAAGGTCAACGAGATGATGCTGCTCGGCGAGCAGATCTCGGCGGAGCAGGCGGTCGAGTACGGGCTCGCCAACAAGGTCGTTCCTGCCGGCGAGTTCGACGCGGCGGTGGCGGACTGGGCCGGGCAGCTCGCCTCGAAGAGCCCGGTGCTGATGCGCCTAGGCCACGACGCGATGTACCGCCAGCAGGACATGGCGATCGACGACGCGCTCGAGTTCCTGCGCTCGCAGCTATCCCTCACCTTTACGACCGAGGACATCCAGGAGGGCGTCAAGGCCTTCTTCGAGAAACGCGAGCCCGAATGGAAGGGGCGCTGAATTGGCAGCCACCGACGAGACCAAGGCTTCACAAGAACACCAGGGCGAGGCCCCCGAGGCCCCCGACACCGTCGAGGCCGGGGAGGACACGGGAATGAAGGCGCTCACCGAGGACGTCCATGCGCGCCGCGATCAGGCGAAGCTCGGCGGCGGCGAGGAGAAGATCGCCCTCCAGCACGAGCGGGGCAAGCTGACGGCGCGCGAGCGGCTCGACCTCCTCTGCGACCCGGGCACCTTCGTCGAGATCGGCATCCACGGCCGGCCGCACTTCTCCCAGCGGAACATGGAGGGCAAGGACGCGCCCGCCGACGGCGTGATCACCGGCTGGGGCGACGTCGACGGCCGCCGCTGCTGCATCGCCGCCTATGACTTCACCGTGATGGCCGGGTCCATGGGAGCGACCGGCGAGCTCAAGGTGAGCCGCCTGCGCGAGATGGCGCTGAGTAAGCGGATGCCGTTCATCTGGCTGCTCGACTCTGCCGGCGCCCGCATCCAGGAGGCGGCGGGCTCGCTGTTCGCCGGCTCCGGCCACCTCTTCCAGGAAGAGGTTGTGATGTCGGGCGTGATCCCGATGGTCGCGGCCATGCTCGGCCCCTGTGCGGCCGGCACCGCCTACATCCCGGCGCTCTCGGATTTCGTACCAATGGTTGTCGGCCAGGGGGCGATGGCGCTCGCCGGGCCGCACCTGACCAAGGCCGTCACCGGCGAGGACATCTCGATGGAGGAGCTCGGCGGGGCCAAGGTCCACTGCCGCAAGTCCGGCGTCGGCGACCTCGAGGTGAAGGACGACGCGGAGTGCATCCAGGTCGTCAAGGACTACCTCTCGTACTTCCCGGCCAATTGCGAGCAGCCCGCGCCGGTGCGGGACGCCAAGGATCCCGAGGACCGGATGTCGGAGAAGCTGCTCGACATCGTCCCGGAGTCCCCGCGCCATCCGTACGACATGTACGAGGTGATCCGCGAGATCGTCGACGACGGCGAGTTCTTCGACATCAAGCCCAAGTTCGCGAAGACGATCATCACCTGCCTGGCCCGCTTCGGAGGCCAGCCGGTCGGCATCGTCGCCAACCAGCCGAAGCAGCTCGGCGGCATCCTCGAGAACGACTCGGCCGACAAGGCCGCCCGCTTCATCAACCTCTGCGACGCCTTCAACATCCCGCTCGTCTTCCTGCAGGACGTGCCCGGCTTCATGGTCGGATCGAAGGTCGAGCACGCGGGGATCATCCGCCACGGCGCGAAGATGCTCTACGCCGTCTCGCGGGCGACGGTGCCGAAGGTGACCGTCGATCGTCCGCAAGGCCTACGGCGCCGGCTACTACGTGATGAACGGCAAGGCCTACGAGCCGGACCTGATCGTCGCCTGGCCCTCCGCCGAGATCTCGGTGATGGGCGCGGAGGGCGCGGTCAACATCATCGGCCGCTCGGCGATCGAGGCCTCCGACGATCCGGAGGCAACGCGCGAGAAGATGCTCGAGGCCGTACGCGCTCAGATCGACCCCTACATCGCGGCGGGCAACGCGATGATCGACGACATCATCGACCCGCGCGAGACGCGGCCGACGATCATCCGCGGCCTGCGGATGGCCGCCGGCAAGCGGGTCGAGCGCCCCCACAAGAAGCACGGGGTGATGCCGGTATGAACGACGCTCCATTGGATGTCGCCCGCCGGGGCTATGCGTGCTGGGAGGCGGGCGACTTCGACGGGATGCTCGAGCTGGCGACGCCCGACTTCGAGTTCGTCCCGGCCATCGCCGCGAGCGTTGAGGGCGGTTCGATCAAGGGCCACAACGCGTTCCGCCGCTTCTTCGCCGACCTGGACGAGACCTGGGAGACCTTCCGGATCAGCGCCGATGATTTCCGCGAAGCAGGCGGACGGGTGATGTCGATTGGACGGCTCACCGCCAAGGGCCGAGGCAGCGAGCTCGAGCTCGACCAACCGATCTACACGGTCCTCTGGTTCCAGGGCGATCGGATCGCGCGAATGCAGAGCTTCCTCGAGGAATCCGCAGCTCAAACCGCGTTCGAGGAGAGCACGCCGGCATGAGCGTGGCTCGCGTCAGCCTCACCCACGAGAACGTCGCCTATGCCGGAGTCATTGCGTTCGACGGTGAGGTGCTGGAGATCCTCGGATTTGCCGACACCACCTCCCATCGCATGCCCATCGAGCTGATCGACGAGGTCGAGCTGAGCGACCGCATGTTCAACGCGTTCAGCAATCCCGCCAAGGGGGACTCGTACGGGATCCAGCTCCCGATCAAGCCGAGCGACGACGAGATGGTCGCGCTCCAGGATCTGGTGGCCGCCGTCCAGTCCGCCATCGACGAAAGGGGTGCCGGATGAGCCGGTTCGAGGACCCGGTGATCATCAGCAACTCGATCTCGGGTGCGATCGCCAACCGCGACCAGTGCCCCGCGATCCCCTACACGCCCGAGGAGTACGCGGCCGAGGCGCGGCGGGCGGTCGACGAGGGCGCCTCGCAGATCCACATCCACGCCCGCACCCCCGACGGCACGCCGTCGTATGAGATCGAGGACTTCCAGGCGATCACCGAGGCGATCAGGGCCGAGGTCGACGACGTGATCATCAACTACTCGACCGGGGCGATCGGCGTGCCGATCGAGAAGCGGCTCGAGTACCTCCGCGCGCTGCGGCCCGACGTCGCGGCTCTGAACATGAGCTCGATGAACTACGCCAAGTACTCCCGGCGGCGCAAGGACTTCGTCTTCACGGCGGTCTTCGAGAACAGCTTCGACACGATCACCGCAGTTCCTCACCGAGATGAACGAGCTCGGCATCCAGCCCGAGCACGAGTGCTTCGACGCGGGTCACGTCGCCAACCTCGATCCGTACCTCGACATGGGCCTGCTCGAGCCGCCGCTGCAGATCTCGCTGGTGATGGGCGTCAACGGCGGGATCCGGCCCAACGCGCGCAACGTCGCCTTCATGTCGGAGCAGATTCCAGGCGGGGCGGAGGGGCCCAACAACTGGCAGGTGATCGGCGTCTCGCGCGACCAGTGGAAGCTGCTCGCGGCCTCGCTCAACCTCGGCGGCAACGTCCGTGCCGGCCTCGAGGACAACCTCTATCTGCCGGACGGCGAGATGGCCAAGTCGAACGGCGAGCTGATCGCCAAGGCGCGCCAGATGGCCGAGGACGTCGGGCGCCGCCCGGCGACGGTGGAAGAGGCGCGCCAGCTGCTCGGGATCCCGAAGAGAGCGGAGGCGAAGGCATGAGCAGGCCGCTCGAGGACGTCAAGATCCTCGACCTGACCAGGCTGCTCCCAGGTGGCTTCTGCACCCTGCTGCTCGCCGACCTCGGCGCCGACGTGATCAAGGTCGAGGACACCGGCCAGGGCGACTACGTGCGCTGGGCGCCCCCGTACTACGGCGACGAGGAGCACACGCCGCTGGGGACGCGCTCGGCGATCTACCTGGCGCTGAACCGCAACAAGCGCTCGGTCCGCCTGGACCTGAAGCAGGAGGGCGGGCGGCAGGCGCTGCTGAAGATGGTGGAGTCCGCCGACGTCCTGGTGGAGAGCTTCCGCCCCGGCGTCCTCGACAAGCTCGGCGTGGGCTACGACGTGCTCAGTAAGGCGAACCCGGCGCTCGTCTACTGCCCGATCACGGGCTACGGCCAGGACGGTCCGAACCGGGACCGCGCCGGACACGACATGAACTACCTCGGGCTGAACGGGATCCTCGGGCTGACCGGCGAGCCCGGCGGCCCGCCGATCCAGTCCGGTGCGCAGATCGCCGATCTCGGCGGCGGCGGGCTGATGGCGGCGGTCGGGATCCTCGCCGCGCTGCAGGAGGCTCGACGCAGCGGGCAGGGCCAGATGGTCGACATCTCGATGACCGACGGCGCGCTCTCCTGGCTGGTGATGGAGGCCGGCCGCTACTTCGGCTCCGGGGAGGTGCCGGAGCGAGGCAACATCATGCTCTCGGGAGGGATCGTCTGCTACCGGCCCTACGAGGCCGCGGACGGCTGGGTCACCTGCGGGGCGCTCGAGCCGAAGTTCTGGGGGCGCTTCTGCCAGGCGGTCGAGCGCCCCGACCTGATCGAGAAGCAATTCGAGCAGCCGGGCTCCGACGCGCACAAGCAGGTCGCCGAGATCTTCAAGACGCGCACGCGCGCCGAGTGGAAGGCCTTCAACGACGAGCACGACGCGATGATCGAGCCGATCCTCGACCTCGACGAGGCGCTCACCTCCGAGCTGGTGCGGGAGCGCGAGATGGTGGTCAGCTACGAGCAGCCCGAGATGGGGGAGGTCAAGCAGCTCGGCTTCCCGATCAAGCTCTCGCGGACGCCGGCGAGCATCGAGCTGCCGGCGCCGGCCCTCGGCGAGCACACGGCGGACGTGCTCGCCGACGCCGGCTACTCCGCCGAGGAGATCCAGGCGCTGGAGGAATCGGGCGCGGCGAAGGGTCCGGACACGGCCACCAAGCAGGAGCAGTTCCTGGCATGAGCGCCGCAGATGCGAGGGTGCGCGACAGCGCAACCCGTTCAACAAGCAAGGGCGACGAGATGCTTCGCATGGGCGAGCTGGCCCGCGCCTCGGGCGTCTCGGCGGCGACGATCAAGCACTACCTGCGGGAGGGCCTGCTGCCGGAGCCCGTCAAGACCTCGCGCAACATGGCCTACTACCCGGCCGAGTTCGTCGACCGGATCAAGATGATCAAGCAGCTCCAGGAGGAGCGCTACATGCCCCTCCGCGTGATCAAGGACCTGCTCGAGGAGGATCCGGACCGCGCCAAGGCTCTGATCGAGCTCGGGGACAAGCTTCTCGAGCATGCGCTGGCCGGCGAGAGCGAGCGGGTCAGCGCCGCCGAGGTGCGCCACCGCTACGACGTCCCCCAGGACGTGCTCGACCGCCTCGCGGAGCTCGAGGTGCTCACGCCCGACGGCGACGGCTACTCGCCGAGCGATCTCAGGATCGTCGAGGCGATCAGCCGCTTCAGGGCCGGTGGCTACGAGGAGCGGATCGGCTTCACCGTCTACGACACCCTCCGCTACAAGCAGGCGATGTCCGAGCTGGTCAAGGAGGAGGTCGACGTGCTCATGAAGAGGCTCGCCGGCGAGATGGATCCCGACGAGGCGATGGCGCTGATCGAGGCCGGGGATGCGCCGCTGAACGACCTGCTCGCCGCCATGCACACCAAGGCGCTGGTCGCCGAGCTGGAGGCACGGCGCGAGTAGCGACGTGGCCCGCCTCGCCGCCGCGATGCTGGTCGTGTTCGTGGTGCTCACTCTGTTCGTGCGCGTGGCGATCCAGCTGCGGCGCACCGGCGCCACCGGCCTGATCGGGCTGCGCAGGGGCGCCGGCCCGCTCGACTGGCTGAGCGGCGCTCTGTTCGTCGGCGGGATGGCCATGGCCGTGGTTTCGCTGAACCTGGTTCTCAATGACCACCTCGATCCCATCGACGCCCTCGACGTCGACCCGTTGCACGCCGTCGGCATCGTCCTCGCGGCATGTGGCGGCCTCGCCGTCTTCGGCGCCCAGCTCGGGATGGGGGCGTCATGGCGAATCGGCGTCAGCGACGACCAGGGAACGGACCTCGTCACCGGGGGGTGGTTCAGGATCTGCCGCAACCCGATCTACTCGGCCATGATCCTGGGCTGGACCGGGTTCGCCCTGATGGTGCCGACCTGGCTGGGCATGGCAGCCGTGGTCGTGATCGCGCTGGGTCTCGAGATCCAGGTGCGCGCCGTGGAGGAGCCATACCTGACCCGCGCCCACGGCGATGAGTATCGGGACTACGCGACCCGGGTCGGGCGCTTCGTGCCGCGAATCGGGCGCTTCGAGCGGTGACGCGTCTGGGTCAGCGCCGGCGCCAGGCGGCGTTCTCGATCCGGGCGAAGCTCCGGTCGTAGCTCCGGCGGCGGCGAAGCAGCTCGCCGAGGCGCCCGACGCCGAATTCGAGGCGCATGACGCTCGCGTCGCCCTCGCGCGGCCGCCGCGACATCTCCCACAGCAGCCTTCGATTCCGATGAAGCACCGGGATGAGGTTCCGCGCCTGGGCCGTCCAACTCGAGTGGTGCTGGGCCGCGGTGAGCCCGGCGAGCGCCCGCCGATAGGGGTCCAAGCCGACGGAGCACGCTCCAAACCCACGCATGAAGCGCCGCAGGTAGCTCCACTCGAGGCGGTGTCCGAGCAGAAAGTGGCGCAGGCGCAGGGCGGGCTCGAACCAGAGCCGCCAGCCGCTGAGCCTCAGCGCCAAGCAGATCTCCACGTCTCCGCCCGAGTTGAAGTTCGCCCTCCCCTGCCGGTCGAGGAGGAGGGGACTGAAGCCGTTGTCGACCAGGTGCCGCCACGCATCCCTGCGCACGGTCATCCCCGCACCCCAGAGGTAGCCGGGAGCGTCGGTGACGTCGCCGCCCTGGCCAGCCTGCGCACCGCTGGCATAGGCCGCCTGGAAGGACTCGAACCAGGCCGGCTCCCCTCCTTCGCACACCGGCTCGTTGAAGCCGCCGCAGGCACCGACCTCTCGGTTCTGCTTCATCGTCCTCCAGACCAGCCCCAGCCAGTTCGGCGAGATCCAGTTGTCGTCCTCCACCCAACTGACCAGCTCTCCCCTCGCCTCCGCGAAGCCCCTGACGTGCGCATGGGAAAGCCCAAGCTCGGGCTCGCTGACGACGCGGATGCCGACCGGAGCATCCCGCGGCCAAGCGGCGAGGGCGACCTCTGAGGTGCCGTCCGTCGAGGCGTTGTCGACGACGATCACCTCCCAGGCCAACTCCGAGGGTGGTCGCTGTGCCGCGATGTGCGACAGCGTGCGGGGCAGAAGCGCCGCTCCGTTGTGGCTGGGGACGACGACGCTGACGTCGACGGACTCGGTCAACCCCAGATCAGGGACCCCGGGTAGTAGGTACCCCCATGTGCCGGGCTGTAGCCGAGTGTCCCCCGGGCCTTCTCGACGCTCATCAGCGACTCGTTCCCCTCAGTCCGGTTCGGGACCTCCGGCCAATGCTCCCGCAGGAATTCCTGGACGTCGACTATCGCCGGGTCGACGTGGCCGTCGACCAGGTTGAACGCCTCGAACGGGCTCTCCAGCTCCGCCTCGACGGAGCGGGCGAAGCCCGCGACGATGTTCTCGATCGAGGTGCTGACGAAGAAGTTCATCGCCAGCTCGGATTTCACCCCGGGAAACTCCAACCGAAGGGCGATCGCCTGAGTGTCCGCGACTCTCGCTGTCTCCGCGAGATAGCTCTCGAACTCGGCCTTGAGGGCGCCGTAGTGACTCTGTCCGTCCTCGAGCGTCGGTAGGTAGTTCGACTCGAGGATCGGGAACTGGTCGATCCGAATCGGAGCGTTGATTCTGTACACCTGTCCCGAGGACGCGAAGATGAACTTCGGGACGCCGGCGTCCTGGGCCGCGGCGAACACGTTGACAGCGCCCTCGTAGTTGATCCTGCGGTAGTCGGCCGCTGCGGCCCCGGGGACGTTCGGATGCGGCAGGGCGGCGAGGTGCACGACAGCGCGGCTGCCCCGAAATCGCTCCGCCAGGCGGCTGCGCAGGTCGAAGATGTCATCGCCGGTTGGGCGGAGGATTCCGAGCCGCGACAGCTTGCCCTCCGCACGCGCTTGGAGGGTGCGGAGTTGGCGGGCCCGCTGGATGTCATCCGGCGAAGCGTTCGCGCCCAGCCAGGTCCGACGAAGAACATTGACGAGCGGCCCGCGCATCCGGTCGAAGACGTCGACCTCGTAGCCGCGGTCGCGCAGCCCGCGCTGGAGCAGCTGGCCGACGAAGCCGCTGCCGCCCGTGATCGTGATCGTGCCTTCGCTCACGGTCCGCCGTCGAAGAGGTCGCACCAGGCGAGGATCGCGGTACCCCAGCGCTCCAGATAGCCGTCACCGTTCGCTGCGGCCCTCAGCTCCGTCCCGAGGTCGCGCATGCACGCCGCGGGTGTCTCTCCCTTGAGCTCGACCGACTCGATGTGCTCCCACATGTGCTCGTTTGCATCTATCCCGGGCGCCTCCTTGACGAGGTTCGCGAAGGGGTCGCTCGCGCGTTGGTGCGTGACGAGCGGCCGGCCGCAGACGATCGAGCGGCGCAGGTGCCTGCAGACCCGCTGGACGACGAGGCCGCACCAGATGTCGTCGAACCTGCCGTAGGGCGAGTCGAGGCCCATCGGCGGGAAGTACATGAGGCAGGCCGCCTCGCGACGCACCGCGACGTTCATGCCGGACATCGGGAAGTACTGCTCGGACGGCATCACCCTGCTCCGAACGGAGGTGATCAGGCTCGCTGGAAGCTCGTGCCCGCCGTTGGCGAGAGTCTGTACCGCGTCGAGGTCCGGAACGCCGGCCCAGAGCCCGACGCTGACGTCGACGTGCAGGGGTCCTCCCACGTTCCGGTAAGGAAGACCCCGCACCCGCAGGCCGGGGATGCTGCTCTCCCATGCCGCCGTGTCATGGAGGTTCCGCAGGTGACCGGCTACCAGGTCATCCTCGGCGGGGTGACAGTCGTCGTCGAGCGTGAAGATCGTCTCGGCGCCGAGCTGCCAGGCCTTCCAGAAGCCGAAGGCGCGAATGCCGCTGTCCCTGCGCGAGATGATCCACGGCTCGGGGAGCTCAGCCTCGATCTCCTTCCAGCTGAATACCTCGACGTTCGGGGCGTCGCACTCGATCGTCGTCTCGGGCGCGTCCTCGATCACGAGGACGTGGTCCCACTGCGATGGTTCCCACGCATCGAGGAACTCGCGCAGGCTCTCCGGCCGGTTGCTGGGAACGACTAATACGTTCAAGGGCTGGCGGGAATCTCTAGCAACCCCATCGCGGCGAGGGTCCTGCGGATGCCCTCCTCCAGGGGCGTCGTCCGCCAACCGAGCTCCCGCTGGGCCCTGGAGGAGTCGGGGCGAGCCTGCCAGAGGAAGTAGGTGAGCTGGCCCTTGGGCAGCAGCGGCGGCCGGCGGATCACACGCGAGACGCCGGCGCCCACGCCGGAGATCGCCTTGGCGACCGGGATTGGCATCGTCGGCGGGACGCGGCCACGGCCGGCGACGCGCTTCGCCGTCTCGGCCAGGTCACGGAAGCTCGCGTAGCCGTCAGCGAGGATGTAGCGCTCGCCGTCCTTCCCCTTTTCCGCCGCGAGCAGGTGCCCGGCGGCGACGCCCTCGACGTAGGCGTACCCGGTGCCGCCGGGCGGGACGGCGGGGAGGCGCTTGCGGACCACCGGCTCGAACAGGCCGTTCTCGAACGAAGGCGTGGAAGAGGGGGTGGGCCCGTAGACGCCCGAGGGGTTGAGGATCACGACCTCCATGCCGTCCCGCTCGGCCAGCACCAGCTCCTCGGCGTGCTGCTTGGAGCGCTCGTAGGCCGTGCCCTTCGGATAGTCGGCCAGCATGGTCTCGTCGAAGCGGTCGCCGGTGTCGGCGTGGAAGACGTCGTGGGTCGAGGTGTGGATGAAGCGGCGGACGCCGGCGCGCTTGGCCGCCGCGGCCAGCTGTCCGCTGCCCACGGCGTTCACCCGGTCGAAGATCGCCTCGTCCCGGACCCACTGCTCGGGCATCCCCATCGAGTTGAAGACCAGCTCGCAGCCCTCGGCGGCCGCGGCGAGGCTCTCGGGATCGGTGACGTCGCCGCGGATCGGCTCGATGCCCGCCGGGAGGACGCTCGCCGCCCGCTTCGGGTCGCGCAGCAGCGCGCGCACCTGATCGCCCCTGTCCAGGAGGGCGGAAGCGATCACGTGGCCGACCTTCCCGGTCGCGCCGGTGACGAGAGCGCGCATCGGCCAATCCTATGCGGGCTCGGTGCCTCCGTTCCCGTCGGCGCCCCGGACGCCCGCCAGGACCTCCTCGGCCAGCTTGCCGCCGTCGCGCGGGTTCATCGGGGTGCTGACGATGCGGACGACCACATCATCGCGGTCGAGCTCCTCCACCGCGATGTGCGGCGGATATCGGAGCGGCACCGTGATGGAGTCCTCGAGCATCTGCTGGACGTCGCGGGGGCTCGTGTCCCCACCGAAGCGGGCCGACCACCGCGGTGAAGCCGCCGCCCACCGCCAGAGTGCCGGCTTTGAGGCCCGCGATGCGGAGCGCGACGGCCGTGGCGATCACGATCGTCATCAGTCGAAGCAGGAATCCAACCGTGCCCGCGAAACAGCGTCTTGCGCTCCGAGAAGCCGACCAGCACCGCCGCGATCAGCACCACGGCGACCAGCGCGCCGCCCTTCCCACGCCTGGCGGAGGCCGGATCGACCTCGGATCCGAGGCCGACCTCACGCCAGATCCGGGTGCGGGACTCGAACGCGGAGCGGGTGCGTGGCAGCAGCCTTCTGAGCATCTTCGGCTGCCTTACCCGCTAGATTGACTAGTCAGTCAACCCGATCCGGATTGCACTGCGCAAGCCGGGTCGCGCCTTGGGGAGATATGCGCGCCGCCGCCGTACAGCTCAACTCCACCGATGAATATGACCGCAACCTGGAGGTTGCCGAGCGCCTCGTTCGCGGGGCCGCCGCCGAGGGCGCAGAGCTCATCGTCCTGCCGGAGAAGTGGACGGTGCTCGGCTCGCCGGAGGCGATTCGCTCCTGCGCCGAGCCGCTCGATGGCCCCGCGCTGACCGCCGCGGCCGGCTGGGCGCGCGAGCTTGGCGTCCACCTGGTCGCGGGAAGCGTGCCGGAGGTCGTCCCCGAGTGGGAAAAGCTCGCCAACACCTCGGTCATGTTCGGGCCCGATGGCGAGCAGCGCGCGGTCTACCGGAAGATCCACATGTTCGACGTCGAGGTCGGCGAGGTCGCCTACCGGGAATCCGCCGTAGAGCAGGCCGGCGAGGAGATCGCTCTCGGGGAGGCCGGCGGTGCGATGGTCGGGCTGACCATCTGCTACGACCTCCGTTTTCCCGAGCTCTATCGGATCCTCGCCCTGCGCGGGGCCCGGGTGATCACCGTTCCCTCGGCCTTCACGGAGCGCACCGGACGCGATCACTGGGAGGTCCTGATTCGCGCCCGGGCGATCGAGGACCAGGTCTTCCTGGTCGCTGCCGGGCAGATCGGGTTCGCGCCGCCCCACTACCGCAGCTACGGGCGTTCGATGATCGTCGACCCCTGGGGCGTCGTCCTGACCCAGGCCGCCGACACCGAGTGCTTCGTCTCCGCCGACCTCGACTTCGCGATCCAGGCCGAGATGCGCGACAGCCTTCCCTCGCTGCGCAACCGCCGCCCCGACGCATATCGCTGGCCCGACAACGAGGGGGCGAACGGCGTGCGGGCTTCCGCCGCCGAGCCGGCCACGCCCGCGGGAGCCCCGTGATGAGCCAGGCGCCCGCCCCGGACAAGCGCCGGGCGATCCTCGACGCTGCGATCACGGTCTTCGCTCGCCAGGGCTTCCACAGCGCCCGCGTCTCAGACGTCGCGGCAGAGGCCGGCGTCGCCTACGGGCTCGTCTACCACTACTTCGACTCCAAGGAGCAGATGCTCAACGAGCTCTTCTCGGAGCGCTGGGCGCTGCTGGTCGAGGCGAGCCAGGAGATCCGGAGCAGCGACGCCGCGCCGCGGGACAAGCTCGCCGGGGTCGCCAACTTCATCGTCGAGTCCTACCGCCACGAGCCCGAGCTGATGAAGGTGATCATCGTCGAGGTCACCAGGGCGGCCAATTCCTTCGGCCGGACCCATCTCCCCGAGATCCGCCAGGCCTACGACCTGGTCGCGGAGATCGTCTCCGACGCCCAGGAGGCCGGCGAGTTCCGCGATGACGTGGATCCGAGCTTCGCCGCGATGGTCTTCTACGGAGCGATCGAGCAGCTCCTCACCGGCTGGATCTTCGGCTCGATCCCTGGCGCCGACGATGACTACGAGCGCGCCAAGCGGCTGGTCGTGGAGACCATCTGCGACGGGCTCGAGCCTCGCCCCGTCAGCGACGCGGTGGCCGGCTAGCCCGCCTATGTGGGAGGGGCTGGCAAGGACCCAGCGACAGGACCGCGCCCTGCATGGCGCCGCGAAGGTCGCCAATGTCCTGCTCGGGCTGATCCTGCTGCCGCTCTGGCTCTTCGGCCAGCTGATCGGCGGGCGCGTGCGGAACTTCCTGGTGGCGCTCGAGCGCCGCGGCAGGCGGCCGCTGCCGGTGCCGGCGGAGCAGGAGCGCACCATGGACGCGCTGATGCGGGATCTGCAGACGATCCCGCAGCACCTGCGCCACTCAGACCTCGCGGAGCTGAGAAGAGGCTTCGCCGACATCTCCAACTTCGTGGTCGCGCAGCACCGCGAGGGTGCCGTGATCGGCTACCGCTACCCCGGTCAGTTCAAGGACCACATCGTCGAGGGAGCGGACGGGGAGCGGATCGCCGCCTCAATCGCGCTCCAGGAGGCGGCGCGCCCCTCGCTGATCGTGGTCCACGGTCTCTTCACGTCGAGCCGCTTCGACTACGTCCGGCAGATCGCGGTGCGGGCCTTCTACGAGTGGGGCTTCAACGTGGCCGCCCTGGACCTGCGCAGCTTCGGGATGACCGAGCTGACCAGCCCGGCGCCATCGACGGCCGGCTGGAAGGAGAGCCTGGACATCCTCAGCCTCGCTCGCTACATGAAGGAGCTCGGCGGCACCAGCGTCGGCGCCCTCGGGATCTCGCTGGGCGGGAGCTCGGTGCTGAACGCCTGCGACCAGGACGACACTCCCACGGCACTCGACGGCGGGATCCTCGCCGTCTCGCCGCCCGCGGTGCCGAAGCTCGCCTGGGAGCGGCTCTCCGAGCCGGTGCCTCGGGGCCATCCCCGCTATCCGATTCACAGGGCGTTCGAGGCGGCGCTGATCTCGCGCGTTCGCTCAGGGCGCTGGCCGCCGGAAGCTGAGGACATGCAGCAAGTGATGGAGCACGTCTCCGCCCCGTACTACGAGGTGGACGCCGAGGAGATCTGGACCGAGGCGAGGGGGATCGATCACGTGCCGGGCGCGAAGGTGCCCCTGCTCATCCTGCATCCCGAGGACGACCCGATCATCAAGGTCGAGCACGCTCGGATGCTGGCCGAGGCTGCCGAGGACAACGACCTCGTCCGCGTCTGGATCCTGCCCCACGGCTCCCACGGCCTGCTCGAGGCCGCCGATCCGGGCTGGACCCACGCCGTCTACCGCACCTTCTTCGAGCGCTGGGCGACCTACGCCGAGCGGACCATGCCGCAGGCCAACGGCCAGAGCGCCGAGTTGGTTTACTCCTCGCAAGAGCCCGGGTAGCAGCGACCCCCGGGAGAGGAGGGCAAAGCATGGACAGCGAAATCTTGAGGCGACTGATCTGGGCCGGGCTGCTGGCGGCGACCGGCGCGCTGGCGACCGTAGCGGCGCACCGGCTCTCCGAGGTGATCTGGCGCCGCGTCTTCAACGAGGAACCGCCCGAATGACCGACGGCGAGGGCAGCCAGCCGCAGCAGACGCCGCCCGCGGAGCAGGCGCCCGCCAACGGCGACAAGCGTCCGGAGGACATGACGGTCGGGGAGCTCGTCTTCGAGGTCTCCGATCAGGCCTCGGTCCTGATCCGTGAGGAGATCGAGCTCGCCAAGACCGAGGTCACGGAGAAGTTCAACAGCCTGCTTCGTGGCTCGGTCGCGGGACTGGTCGCAGGGGTCTTCGCCCTGCTCGCCCTGGCGCTCGGGATGCACGGCTTCGCCTGGCTCCTCAACGACCTGGTGTTCGACAACCCCTGGGCCGGGTTCTTCGTCGAGGCGGGTCTGTTCCTGCTGATCGGCATCGCCGGGGGCCTGTTCGCCTATCGATCGTTCAAGCGCGCGGCGCCTCCGACGCCCGACATGGCGATCGAGGAGGCCAAGGAGATCAAGGCCGCTTTCGAGGGACAGAACGGACAGGAGGACGCACCATGAGCACGCCCCCGGGCCGCACCGCCCTTCCGACCGGAGGCAACGGGCGCTTCTCGCCTCCTCCGCCCGGCACCCGCTCCTCCGAGCAGATCCGGCGGGACATCGTCCAGCAGCGCCAGGACTTCTCCCGATCTGTCGATGCGCTGCGGAACCGCTGGGTGCAGGTGACCGACGTCCGCCGTCAGATCCGGGAGCACCGCACGGAGCTCGCGGTCGGCGCGGCCGTGGTCGGTTTCCTGATCGGTGGGGCGATCGCGCTCGGCCGGCGGCGGGGCTGAGGTCAGCCCACCGCTTTCTTCACGAGCTCGACGATCCTTGCCTCTTCGGTCGCCGTCAGCTTCCTGAGGGCGAAGGCGACCGGCCACATAGCGCCTTCGTCGAGGTTCGCCGTGTCGCTGAAGCCGAAGGTCGCGTACCTCGACTTGAACTTCTGGGCGCTCTGGAAGTAGCAGAGGACCTTGCCGTCCTTGGCATACGCCGGCATCCCGTACCAGGTCCTCGGCGCGAGGCCCGGCGCGGTGTCTGTGACGATCGCGTGGAGCCGCTTGGCCATGGCGCGATCCGGTTCCTTCATCTCGGCGACCTTCGCGAGCAGGTCCGCTTCCCCGTCCGCCCTGGCCTTCTTGCCGCGCGCCTCCGCCTTCAGCTCTCGGGCGCGTTCCCTCATCGCGGCTCGCTCCTCGTCCGTGAAGCCGTTGGACTTCTTGCGGTTCGCGGTGCTGCTCTTGGCTGACTTCCGCGTGTCCTTCTTCGGGCTCATAGAAACCTCCATGGTCACTCCTGAAGTCCTGTTGGCGTCAAGCTAGAATGATTTGTAGCACAAACTATTTGCCAGACCAACCAAATCTGCGAAGATGACCCTCATGCCCGGCCAGTCCCCTCCCAGCACCGACGCGACCGAGTTCGCCGGACAGCTCTTCTTCCGCCTCTGGCGCGCTTCGCACACCAGGATTGCCGAGAAGCTCGAGTCGATCGGGCTGACGCCGGCTTCCTTTGCGGTGCTCAACCTGCTCGGCAAGAGCGACGCGATGATTCAGCAGGAGATCGGCAAGGCGATCGGGATCGACCCGAGCACCATGGTCGCGCTGCTCGACGGACTCGAACGCTCGGGGCTGGTCACCCGAACGCCGCACCCCAATGACCGCCGGGCGCGGGTGGTCGTGGTGACGTCCAAGGGCCGCAAGGCCCTCGAGCGCGGACGCAAGCTCAACGACGAGGTCGAGGACGAGGTCCTCCAGGGCCTGTCCAAGACCGAGCGGCACGAGCTGCTCGGCCTGCTCCGGCAGGCGCTGACCTCATCGCCGCCCCAGCCGCCGTGGAGCTCGGCGGAGGGCGACTGAGTCAAGACTCGAGGTGCGACCGCGGGATCCCGCCGATCCCGACCAGGCCCGGACCGACGTGCGCGCCGATCACGGGGCCTACCTCGGAGGTGAACACCGGGTCAGAGCCGAAGATCGGCCTGCATGCCTCGACCAGCCGCTGGGCGTTCTCGGGGTCCTGCACGTGCTGGACCACCCAGGCGTCGGCGCCGGCCTCGTGGCGCTGGCGCCCGTAGTCGACCATCCGCTCGAACGCCCGGCTCCGCGTCCGCACGCGCTCGATCGGGGTGATCTCCTCCTCGAGCGTGAGGATCGGCTTGATCTTCAGAGTGGTGCCGATCCAGGCGCGCGCCGCGCCGATCCGGCCGCCCCGCCGCAGGTAGTCGAGCGTGTCGACCGCGAACCAGATCTTGAGATCCTCGCGCGCCGCGTCGGCGGCCTGCTTCACCTCGGCGGCGCTCCCGGCCTTCTCGGCCGCGTGCGCGGCAGCCAGGATCATCAGGCCCATCCCACCGGCGCCGGTCCGCGAATCGCAGACCTCGATCCGCTCGCCGCCCTTGCCCTGGGCCTTGAGGCGCTCTCGCGCCTGCATCGCCGACTCGCAAGTGCCCGAGATCCCCGAGGAAAGATGGATCGAGACGATCTCCTTGCCTTCGGCCAGCAGCGGCTCGTAGACGGAGATGAAGTCCCCGACCGATGGCTGCGAGGTCGTCACCGTCTGGTCGGAGACGCGCAGACGCTCGTAGAAGTCGTGAAGGTCGGTGATGTCCGCCTCGCGATCCTGCTCGCCCTCGAGCCCGACGTAGAGGCTCACCTCCCGGATGTCGTGCTTCTCCAGGAGCTCGCGCGGCAGATATGAGGTCGTGTCGGCGACGACCGCGGTCGAGGGCATCCCGGGCGTTCTACCATGCCCGCGGTATGGCGAAGACCCTCGTCACTGGCGGGACGGGCTTTGTCGGTCTCCATCTGGTCAGGGAACTCGCTCGCCGGGGCGATGATCTGAAGCTGCTCGTCCGCAAGGAGAGCAACACCAAGCCTCTCGAAGGGGTCGAGTTCGAGCGCGCCGTGGGGGATGTGACCGACCGCAAGGCCGTTCGCAAGGCGATGAAGGGAGTCGAGCGGGTCTTCCACGTCGCGGGGACGACCTCGATGCGGTCTCGCGCCCGGGACCGGGTCTTCGAGGTCAACGTCGAGGGGACCCGGAACGTGATGGAGGAGGCGCTGCGAGCCGGCGTCGTCAAGGCGGTGCTCACCTCGAGCTCCAGCGCCGTAGGGGCCGCCCGGAAGGGCGAGACGATCGACGAGGACCAGCCCTTCACGGTCGGCCGCCTCGGCATCGCCTACATCAACTCCAAGCACGAGGCCGAGCTGGTCTCGATGCGCGCCGCTGCCAAGGGATTGCCGGTGGTGATCGTCAATCCGTCGTTCGTGCTCGGCCCCGACGACCCCAATCCGAGCGGCACCTCGAACGCGCTCGTCCGCCGCCTTCTTCTCCGCCGCATCCCCGGCTACCTGGACGGAGCCATCAACATCGTCGACGTTCGCGACGTCGCCAAGGGCCACGTCCTGGCCGATGAGCAGGGCGAGGACGGCGAGCGCTACCTGCTCACCGGCCGGAACTTCACCCAGCAGCGGCTCTTCGCCGACCTCAGCCGTATCGCGGGGGTGCCGTCCCCGCCGCTGCGCATGCAGGGCCGCCTGGCTCTGGCCAGCGTGGAGGCGATGGAGCTCGTCGGCCTGCGCCTGCCCACCTCCGCCGACGAGGTGCGGTCGGGAAGCCAGTGGTTCACCTACCGCAACGACAAGGCGCGCGAGCAGCTCGGCTGGGAGCCGCGCCCCCATGAGGAGACGCTCGAGGACACCGTCCGCTGGCAGCTCGAGGAGCTCGGCAAGCGCGCCGAGGGCCATCGTCTCACCGACCTGGCGCTGCGCACCACCGGCGGTGCCCTGCGCATGCTTCCCTTCACCTGATGACCGAGCCCCGCCGCGTCCTCTATCGCTGTGGCACCCCGACCAACTTCCTCTGTCCGTGCGGGGCCGTGGCGCGGCGCCTCAACAAGCTCGGCCTCGAGTACCGAACCGAGCGAGTCCAGCGCAGGCGCTCCCAGCGACCCGAGATCGTCGAGCTGACCAAGCAGCCGTACGTGCCCGTCCTCATCGACGGCGACGAGGTGGTCAGCGACTCAAGACGGATCGGCCAGTACCTGGATTGGGCCTACGGGGAGGAATCCGGGCAAAACCCTGAGGGGTCGGCGGGACGGCCCTCTACAATTCAGGTCGATGAGTGAGTCAACACAGCCCATCACGCTGACCGACAAGGCGGCGGGCAAGATCAAGGAGCTGCTCGGCGAGCAGGAGAACGGGGCCGAGCAGGCTCTGCGCGTCGCGGTTCGCGGCGGCGGTTGCTCAGGCTTCCAGTACGCGCTCGCCTTCGACGCGCCTAAGGAGGACGACCACCGCTTCGAGAACCAGGGCGTGGCGGTCGTCGTCGACAAGACGAGCATGCAGTTCGTCTTCGGCTCCGAGGTCGATTGGGTCGACGGCCTCCAGGGCGCCGGCTTCTCGGTCAACAACCCGAACGTCGAAGCGGCCTGCGGCTGCGGCTCTTCCTTCCAGGTGAAGGAAGACACGGCCGAGCAGGCCGCCGCGGTCTAGCCGGAACCGCTCGGTCTAGCGCTGGATCTGGATCGGCGGGCTCTGCTGCGGGTCTGCCTGGAGCTCCTCCTTGGCCGACGTCGCCGGGCGCTCCGGCTGCTCGACGCCGAGTAGCGTCGCCAGCTCGCCGGACTCGTCCATCTCCTCGACGATATCGGCGCCGCCCACCAGCTCGCCCTTGACGTAGAGCTGGGGAAAGGTCTGCCAGTCGGAGATCTCGGCGGTCACCTCGCGCAGCGGCTGGAGCGCCGGCAGCACGTCGACCGCGCCGTACTCGACCCCGTAGGACTCGAGCACGTTGACGACCCGCATGGAGAAGCCACACTGAGGCGCCTCCGGGTTGCCCTTCATGAAGAGAAGGACCTGGTTCTCCCGGATCAGCTCCTCGACCTTGTCCTTGAGAGTGGGTTCAGTCATCTCGGCTCATCATACGCAGGTGCTACTCCGGCACCGACGTCTTGATCGAGAGCGCGTGGATCGAGCCGTCGTCGAAGCGGGTCTGGACCGCCCTCTTGACCAGCTTGTGCTGCTCGATCCGCGAGAGGCCCTCGAACTGAGGGGCGCTGACCGTCGCCCGCAGGTGATCCTGGGTGCCCGTCTCGTCGACGACCTCGACCTGGGCCCCCGGCAGCGAGGCCTCGATCATCAGCCGCACCTCGTCGTTCGAGATGGCCATCGGCTCAGGCGGCGGTCTTGGCGGCCTTCGACGCCTCGACCATTTCGTGAGTCCGGCAGAACTTGACGCGCGGGCGGCCGTGCGGCTTACCCGCCTCGACCTCGGCGGCGTCGATCGCCTGCCAGCCCTCGAAGGTGACGTGGTCGGGCTTGCGCTCGTTGAGCAGCGCCTCGACCGAGCCGCGATCTCCCGCGAGCTCGGCATCGGGGACGTTCCCGGCCTCGAGGTCCTCGAAGAGCTTGTCGACGGTCTCCTGTGCGTCCTTCTTGTTCGTGCCGATCACGCCGGAGGGGCCTCGCTTGATCCAGCCGACCGCGTAGAGCCCCGGGATCTGGCTTCCCTCGCCGTCGTGGACCTGCCCGGCCTCGTTGTGGATCAGCCCTCGCCCGTCATCGAAGGGGACGCCCTCGATCGGGATTCCCTTGTAGCCGATCGAGCGGAGGACCAGGCCGCACTCGATCGTCTCGCGCTCGCCGGTGTCGACGGCTCGGATGCGGCCGCACTCGTCCCGCTGAAGCTCGTTGCGGCCGATCACGATCCGCTCGACCTTGCCGTCGCCCTGGATCTCGACCGGGGAGCGGAGGAAGCGCATGGTGATCTTCTGGGGCTTGCCCTCCGGGGCGCGGCCTGAGAAGTCGGTGAAGATCTCGACGTTGCGGCGGTTGGTCGGGTCGGCGTCGTCGGAGTCGAGCCACTCCCGGCTGATCTCGTCGAGCTCCATCTCGCCGGCGTCGATGTCGATGTCGGCATTGACCATCTCGCCGAGCTCGCGGACCTCCGGGTTCGTGAAGGCGGCCTGCGCGGGCCCGCGGCGGCCGAGCACCAGGATCTCCTTCACGTTGCTGTCGGAGAAGGCCTCGATCGCGTGATCGGCGGTGTCCGTCTCGTCGAGCTCCTCGCGGGTCAGGGCCAGCATCCGGGCGACGTCCGCGGCCACGTTCCCGTTACCGATCACGACGACGCGCTCACACGTGAGGTCGAACTCGCGGTCGGCGAAATCGGGGTGGGCGTTGTACCAGTTGACGAACTCGGTGGCGGGATGGCTCCCGGCCAGCTCCTCGCCCGGAATGCCGAGCTGACGGTCGGTCGCGGTGCCATAGGCGAAGACGATCGCGTGGTAGCGCTCGCGCAGCTCCTCGACGGAGACGTCCCTGCCGACCTCGACGTTGCCGAAGAAGCGGAACTCGGGGCGGGCGGCCGTCTTCTCGTAGACGCGGATCACCGACTTGATCTTGGGATGGTCGGGAGCGACGCCGAAGCGGACGAGACCGTAGGGCGTCGGCAGCCGGTCGAACATGTCGACCTCGGCGTGCGTTCCCTCGTGCTTGAGCACGTGCTCGGCCGTGTAGAAGCCGGCCGGGCCCGACCCGACGATGGCGACGCGCAGGGGATTGCTCTCAGTTCCGATCACAGCGAGCCGGAAAGGGTAGTGACTTACGCCGGCGTGACCGCCGTTGCGGCGGTGCCGTCGAGCGCGTCGAGCGCCCGTCCGAGCGACATCGAGACGCAGGTGAAGATGGGCGTGTCGCGCAGCGTGTAGGCACTCGACTCCGTGCCTCGGAGCTCCTGGACGAGGTCGAGGAACTCGCCGGGCTCGTCGCCCTCGAACGAGACCATGAACTCCTGGTCGTCGATGCCGAAGGAATAAGCGGTGTTGATCGAGATCTCCGGGTAGCGGCGGCCGACCTCGATGTGGTTCGCCATGATCCGCCGGCGCTCCTCGAGGGGCAGTCCGTACCACTCGCGCTTCTTGTCGAGCGGGTAGACGAAGAGGTACCTCCGCTCCGAGGTGCAGATCTCAGGACGCGAATCGGAGTCCGAGTAGGGGGAGGGCTTGGTCATCGCGAGGTAGGAGTACGGCGTCTCGGCCCAGCGGGCGAGGCCGCTCTGGGCGAGGACGACGTGGAAGGTGTGGAGGTCCTCGAGGATCGGGCTCTGGCTGAGCAGCATCAGGTCGACGTCGCCGCGGGTGCCGACCGTCGAATACGCTCGCAGCGAGCGGTCCTCGGCGAAGTCCTCGCAGGCGGCCAGGAACTCGGCCTTGTCGGTCGCCCGCTCCTCTGCGCTGCGCCTGCGCCAGGCGGGGTCGAGCTTGAAGAACGTGAACTTGACGAACGTGCGGTCGGCCACGAGACGAAGGTTAATGGCGGCCGCGCTCGCGGCAGGGGTTCTGGCGTGCGGATGGGCGGCCCCCGCGGCTGCCATCCCCAGGGTGAGCCTGTTCGTGCTTCCCCCGGACACGACCGTTCGGCAACTTGCCGCAGCGGGCCTCTCTCCGGGCCTGATGAGCACCGGCATCGGCGAGGTCCCGCAAGAGCAGACCTATCTGGACATCTCGCAGGGGAACCGCGTCGACGACAGCCTCTATGACCGTGACCGGCCGTTGCCGCCGCTCCGCAGCTTCCTCTTCGGAGTTCCCCATTGGGAGCAGATCGTCCAGCGCGCCGACAGCGCTCCCGCCGAGATCGTCCCTGGGCTGCTGGCGTCGAGCTTGCTGTCCGGCGGGATCCGCTCCCAGGCGGCGCCCGCAGCGAAGTCCGCCGAGCTGATGGCCGCACACCGTGACGGTGCCGTGGGCGTGGCCAACTTCGGCAGGCTCACTGTGCTCTCCTCGGGGATGGGCGTGGTCCGCAAAGAGCTCACCGGTATGCCGGCTGACGAGCTCTTGATCGCGTTCGTGGAGCCGTCCCGCGGCCGCAAGGTCGTGCCGATCGGGATCGCCGGAGGAGGATTCGAGGGAAACCTCACCTCGGACTCGACGCGCACGAACGGCTACGTCCTCTCGACAGACATCGCGCCGACGATCTTGCGGCGCTTCGGCATTCGGACCGCGAGCGGGATGGACGGCGAGCCGATCCGAGCCGGGGGCACTGCCGACGCGGGGTCGATCGAGCGGCTCGGGGACCGCATGGCGGCGATCCCAGCCCGCCGAGCCCCGGTCGTGATCGGCTCCCTCGCCGCCTGGATCGTGATCGCGGTCGCGGTGGCATTGCTCAGGCCCATGGCCCGCCGGCCCGCGTTCGCCTGGCTCGCGCTCGCTTTCGCCTACATGCCGTTGGTGCTGCTCGCCGGTGCCGCGATCAAGCCCGGTGCTGTGGCCGAGGGAATGATCGTCGGCATTGGGCGCGGCGGCGCTTGCGGCTCTGACGCTGGCCGTGGTTCGGGGGTGGTGGGCCCTTGTGGTCGCCTGCGCGATCACCGTGATCGCGTACGCGATCGACGTGATGACAGGATCGGAGCTGACCAAGCTCTCCCTGCTCGGGCCGAATCCCATCTTCGGAGCGCGGTTCTACGGGATCGGCAACGAGCTCGAGGCGCTGATCGCGGTGATGGTGCCCGTTGCGGCGGGGGCGGCACTCAGCGCACATGGTGCCGGCCAGCGCGCGGCGGTCGGAGTGTTCCTGACCGCCGGGGTCCTGGCGGGGTTGGTCTTCGCCGTGGGACAGTTCGGCGCTGACGTCGGCGCGGCGATCGTCCTTCCGCTCGGAGCCGCGGTCGCTGCGATCACCCTGACGTGGGGCCCCGGCGCCTCGCGCTGGCGGATCTTCGCCGCGGTGATCACCGTCCCGGTCGCCGCGCTGGGCGCGCTCGCCCTGATCGATCTCGTCTCGGGCGGCAACTCACACCTGACGCGGTCGGTGCTCGACGCCGGCGGGGCCTCCAGCCTCGCCGACGTGGCCCAGCGCCGCCTCGAGCTCTCTGCCAGCGACTTCGCCCAGGCGGCGGGGAATCCGCTGTTCTGGGTCGTGGTCGTGGGCATCGGCATCTCGATCTGGCAATGGCGCCGGATCGAAGCCTGGCTCAGGCCTGCGCCGCTCGCCCGGGCAGGCTTGATCGGCGCCTGCGCAGCGGTCGCCGTAGGCGTGCTCGTCAACGATTCGGGCGCGACCTTTCTCGTGCTCGGATCGCTGGGATTGGGGGCCGCTCTCGCCTTCGCCTGGGCCCAGGCAGGCACGAATCCGTAGAAGGCCGTGTAATCGGGAAACCCCAGGCGGGTAAGTGAACGAGGTGTGACTTCCGCCACTAAGCACAACCAGCACTACCGGTACCCTGGCCCAATGCGCATTGCGCTTGTCTCGCCCTATTCCTGGACCTATCAGGGAGGCGTAAACAGGCACGTCGAGGCGCTGGCGGAGCAGTTCATCGCCCGAGGAGATCACGTTCGCGTGTTGGCTCCGTGGGACCCGCCGGACCGCATCTCTCGCCGCCTGCACCGCTCCCATCCCGAGTTGCGGGAAGCCCCCGAGTACCTGGTCCCGCTCGGTCGAACGCTGGGCATCGGCGCCAACGGCGCCGTTTCCAACCTCTCGGTCTTCCCCGAGGGCCCGATCGCCCTCCGCCGCGAGCTCCGCACCGGCAACTACGACATCGTGCACGTGCACGAGCCGCTCGCGCCCATCGTCGGCTGGGACGCGATGGTCTTTCGAGGCACGCCGGTCGTCGGCACCTTCCACGCTTATTCGACCAAGGCGTTCCCGAACCACGCTGCGACCCTGCTCGGCGCGCGCCGCCGCTTCAATCAGCTCTCCGCCCGCATCGCGGTCTCCGAGGCGGCCGCCTGGACGGGGCGCCGCTGGTTCGGCGGCGAGTACACGATCGTCCCGAACGGGGTCGACATCGAGGCTGCTCCAGAGGCCCCGAAGCCGCCGAGCGACGAGCTTCGGCTGCTCTTCGTGGGCCGCGCGGAGGAGCGCAAGGGCCTGCCGGTCCTGCTTGCCGCGTTCGAGGCCCTGGTCGAGCACGTGCCCTCCCGGCTGACGATCGTCGGAGCCGATCCCGAGGAGATCTCGCGCCGGGTCAGCGACCCGGATCTGATGTCTCACATCGACGTGCTCGGCAAGGTCTCCGACTCGATCCTCTGGCGCCAGCTCGGCGAGGCCGATCTGCTCGTCGCGCCGTCGCTTGCGGGGGAGAGCTTCGGCATGGTCCTGATCGAGGCGATGGCAGCCGGTACCGGCGTGGTCGCGTCTGCGATTGCGGGCTACAGCGACGTCGTCACCAACGGCGTCGACGGCCTCCTGGTCCCGCCCGCCGACCCGCAGGCGCTCGGCGAGGAGCTGCAGCTGCTCGCGCACGAGCCGCAGCGGATCAAGGCGATGGGCGAGGCGGGGCGTCAGAGCGCCCAGCGCTATGCCTGGCCGCACATCGCCGAGGAGGTCACCGAGGTCTACGAGCGCGCCATCGATCCCGCCCCGGCGCCGATCTGGCCGCCGGAGGAGATCGCCCGCCGCAACGGATTCGTCCGCATCGACGGCGGCGCCAAGCGTCCGCCTCAGCGCTTGCCGTCTCTCGAGCCGGCCCCCGTCGATGGCCGCAGCCGCAGCCGGCGTTATGCCCGAAAGGCCGGAGTCGCGATTGCCGGCGTGCTCGGGCTCGTCCTTACCGCGCTGGCCGCTCGGCGCATCGGCGTTGACCAGGTTGCCAGCAACATCATCGACTCGGATGTGAAGTGGGTGCTGATCGCCTGCGCGCTGATGGTCGCGGCGATGTTCGCCCGCGCCGCCTCCTGGGTCGCGATCACCCGCGCCGCCCTGCCCCGGTACCACGTCCGCCGACGCGACGTGACCTCGGCGACGATGATCGGCGTGCTGATGTCAGCGACTTTGCCGGCCCGTCTCGGCGAGCCCGCCAGGGCAATGGTCCTGTCCCGTCACATCGGCCGGATGCGCCAGACGTTCCCGGTCCTGATCGGGACGCTCGTCTCACAGACCGCGCTCAACATCCTCGCCCTGGTCCTGCTCGGCGGGATCATCGTCTCGACCACCGATCTCTTCCAGGAGAGCACCCAGAAGCTCTTCCTGGTCTCGACCGCACCGCTTCTGATCCTGCTGGCTGTGCTGATGATGCCGTCGGTCGTGCGGGTAAATGGTCAGGGCCGGATCGCCCGCGCGATCAAGGCCGTCCGCGGGGCGATACAGCAGGCGCGCCGGGGCCTGACCGTCTTCCGGGACCCGCGCAAGGGCTCGTTCGCCACCGGCGCCCAGCTTCTTGCCTGGTTCCTCCAGCTTCTCTCCTGCTGGGCTCTATTTGCAGCGCTCGGACTCGACCACCAGGTCGCGATCGGCGCGGCCGCAGCTTGTCTCTTCGCCGTCAACGTCACCGCGGTCGTCCCGGCCACGCCCTCCAACATCGGCATCTTCCAGCTCGCCATCATCAGCGTGCTCCACCAGGGCTTCGGCGTCAACTCCGCGGACGCGCTGGCCTATGGCGTCATCCTGCAGGCCGTCGAGATCGCGACCGCCGTCGCACTCGGGGTGCCGGCCCTGGTGCGCGAGGGCGTCACCTGGTCGGACATGCGCCTTCGGGCGATGTCGGCCGCGCCGGTCGAACTGCCGGAGCGCCCGCGTCGCCGCGAGCGCGAGGCCGAGCGGATCTCCGCCTAGGCGCTCTCAGAAGACGATCGTCTTGTTCGCGTGGACCAGCGTGCGGTCCTCGAGGTGCAGGGCGACCGCCCGGGCCAGGACCGTGCGCTCGATGTCCTCGCCCAGGCGGGTCAGGTCGGCGACCGATTCGCGGTGCGAGACGCGGGCGACGTCCTGCGCGATGATCGGCCCCGCGTCGAGCTCCTCGACCACGTAGTGGGCCGTGGCGCCGATGATCTTGACGCCCTTCTCGTAGGCCTCCTGGTGCGGGTCCGGCCCGGCGAAGGCCGGCAGGAAGGAGTGGTGGATGTTGATCAGCGGCACGCCGATCCGGTCGATGAAGTCGCCCGAGAGGATCTGCATGTAGCGGGCGAGCACCACCACGTCGACGTGGCCCTTCAGCAGCTCCAATAGACGCTCCTCCGATTCGGCCTTGCCGCCCGGCGGCACCGGCACGTGGTGGTAGGGGACCCCGAAGGCGCGCACGTCGTCCTCGAGGTCTGAGTGGTTCGAGGCGACCAGCACGACGTCGGCGTCGAGCGATCCGCGCCGCCAGCGCCAGAGCAGATCGAGGACGCAGTGCTCGTAGCGGGAGACGAGAATCGCCATCCGCTTGCGATCGCCGGGATGGGACATGCGCCAGCGCATCTCGAAGCGGTCCGCAACCTTCTGCTCGAAGTCGGCTTCGAGCCGATCGCGGTCGAGGTCCATCTCCGCCGTCGAGAACTCCATGCGCATGAAGAACCGGCCGCCCTCGGGGTCGGTCGAGTGCTGGTCGGAGGAGACGATGTTCGCGCCGTGCTCGAAGAGGAAGCTCGAGACGGCCGCCACGATCCCGGGCCGGTCGGGGCACGAGATCAGCAGCCGGGCATTTCTGTATACAGAAATGCCACCGGAGCGGGTATCTGATTGGGAATTGTCGCCTGGGGTAGTCATATCTGGCCGTGAGTTGTATACAGTTTGTGCCTGGCCGCGCTGCGGCGCAAGCGGACGAGGAGGAAGAGATGATCGACGCCGGTGGCCCCGCCCCGGACTTCACGCTCTCCGATCAGGACGGCGAGCCGGTCAGCCTCTCCTCGCTGCGCGGGCGCTGGGTGGCCCTGTACTTCTACCCAAAGGCGGACACGCCCGGCTGCACGACGCAGGCCTGCGGCGTACGCGATCACGCCGCCGACTACGAGGCTGCGAACGCGGTGGTCCTCGGCATCTCACCCGATTCCGTCGACGAGCTGAGGGCATTCGCGGACAAGCACGGCCTCGCGTTCAGACTGCTTTCGGACGAGGGACATAGCGTGGCCGACGCCTACGGCGTCTGGGACGAGCTGCAATTCGGCGACCTGAAGGTCTGGGGCAACCGGCGCTCGACGGCGCTGATCGACCCCGAGGGCGAGATCGCGACGGTCTTCCCGGACGTCAAGCCGAACGAACACGACGAGCTGGTGCTGGGGGCGCTCGCAGAGCTGGGCGCGCCCGCCCCCGGATGAGCGTGATCAAGGAGGAAGAGGATGAGCAGCACCAACGGCAGCCCCAATGGCGACATCCGTGAGGTTCCCGAGACCTTCAAGCTCTCGGATTGGCCGCGCAACTGCTGGTACGCGGCCGCGTACGACGTCGAGCTGAAGCGCGAGCTGCTTGGGCGCCGGATCGGCGGCCACAGCCTCGTCATGTACCGGCGGGAGGACGGCCAGGCCGTGGCGCTCGAGAACGCCTGCTGGCACCGGCTGATGCCCCTCTCCGAGGGCAAGATCGAGGGCGACAACCTCGCCTGCGGGTACCACGGGCTGGTCTACAACCCGGAGGGGCGCTGCGTCTTCATGCCCTCCCAGAAGACGATCAACCCGGCCGCTCGGGTGCGCTCCTATCCGGTGGCCGAGAGGCATCGCTTCGTCTGGGTGTGGACCGGCGATCCCGCCCTCGCCGACCCGGATCTGATTCCCGACATGCACTGGAACGACGACCCGGAGTGGGCCGGCGACGGAAAGCTGATCCACCTCGAGTGCGGCTACAAGCTGATCGTCGACAACCTCATGGACCTCACGCATGAGACGTTCGTTCACGGCGCGAGCATCGGCCAGCGCTCGATCGCCGAGGTCCCCTTCGAGATCACGCACGGCCCGAACTCGGCGACCGTGACGCGGTGGATGCTCGACGTGGAACCGCCGCCGTTCTGGCGGATGCAGCTCGGCTGGAAGCTCGAGAAGGCACCCGCCGAGGTGCCGAAGGTCGACCGCTGGCAGATCATCCACTTCGAGGCGCCGAGCACCATCGCCATCGACGTCGGCGTGGCGCCTCACGGCACCGGCGCCCCCGAGGGGGACCGGTCGAAGGGAGTGAACGGCTATGTGCTGAACACGATGACCCCTGAGACCGAGAAGACCTGCCACTACTTCTGGGCCTTCGTGCGGAACTACAAGCTCGAGAACCAGCGCTACACCACGATCATCCGAGAGGGTGTGACCGGCGTCTTCGGCGAGGACGAGGTGGTGCTGGCGGCCCAGCAGCGCGGCGTCGACGATCACCCCGACAAGCAGTTCTACAACCTCAACATCGACGGCGGGGCCATGTGGGCGCGCCGCCTGATCGACAAGATGATCGCGGAGGAGACCGACGATCCTCGCTACCGGGCATCCGCCGGCGAGGCCGAGCGACAGGAGGGGAGCTCCACGCGGGTGGAGGCGACCGAGGCCGACGCCGAGCGGCTCGGAGTGAACTGAGCGCCAGGCGTCGAGTGGCCACAGTCGCGACACGCGAGGTCGCCACGGCCCCCGGCAGGCATTTCGCCGAGGCGCGGATCCGCGCGGTCAGGGACGTCGCCAGCGACGTCCGGATGATCGAGATCGAGCCGTCGGCGGGGGCACGGCCGTATGCGACCGGGAGCCACCTGGACTTCGCCGTCGACATCGACGGCCTGCCGGACGTGCGGTCCTACTCGCTGGTCGGCCGGGGGCCGGTCGACGGCGCCTATCGAATCGCCGTCAAGGAGATCCACGACAGCCGCGGCGGCTCGGTCTGGATGCGCGCGCTGGAGCCCGGCACGATGATCGCGGTCTCGGAGCCGCAGAGCCACTTCGAGCTGCAGTACGGCCGCTCCGAGTATCTGCTGGTGGC
Organism: uncultured Solirubrobacterales bacterium; assembly: GCA_963747425.1. Lineage (GTDB taxonomy): Bacteria > Actinomycetota > Thermoleophilia > Solirubrobacterales > 70-9 > DASUPK01. The sequence goes on along the minus strand of CAVVFJ010000014.1, from coordinate 239,188 downwards.
GGGGGGCATCGGGATCACGCCGATCCTCGGCATGGCCTACGAGGTCGAGCGCCACGGCCGGCCCTTCCGGCTGCTCTACGCGGCGCACACGCGCGAGCAGATGCCCTTCGTGGATGAGCTCTCCGGCCTGCTGGGAGATCGCCTCGAGTTGTTCGTCTCGGCGGAGGGGAATCGCCTCGACATCGGCGGCGAGATCGAGCGCCTTCATGCCGACGGTGAGCTCTATCTCTGCGGGCCGCTGCGGCTGCGCGACGCCGCTCGGCACGAGTGGACCAAGCGGGAGCGAAGGCCTGACCGACTGCAGTTCGAGACCTTCGCCTCGGGCGGCGCCTTCGCGCCCGAGGAGTTCCCGGTCCACGTGCGCGACGCCGGCTGCGATCTCACGGTGCGCCCCAACCGCACGCTGCTCGACGCGCTGCGGGACGAGGGCGTGGACATGATGTGGGACTGCCTGCGGGGGGAGTGCGGGCTCTGCGCCGCTACCGTGATCGAGGCCGAGGGAGAGCTGGACCATCGCGACGTCTTCCTCAGCGACGAGGAGAAGGAGGAGGGCGGGGCGATCATCACCTGCGTCTCGCGGGCGGTGGGTGGCGCGATCACGATCGACACCGGGTTCAGGCCCGACCCTGAAACAAACCAATAGACTTGACTTTCTCGCGTAGCCAGGCGACGAAAGAGGAGAGAGATAGATGGAAACCGCGACCTCCGAGGTGGGCGCGTTCCCCAGCCCATTCTCGATCGAGACTCCGCAGGGATGCGAGGGCTGGGAGGAGATGTATCCCTACTGGGCGCTGTTCGACGAGCGTCGCAAGGAGGCCGACGAGAACCGGCTCTGGTTCTGGAACTCGATGCACTTCCCGCTGCCGATGCCGGCCTTCGACATGTGCGAAGTCGACATTCCCTACTTCACCTTCGCCGGCTGGCAGAACCGCGCTTTCGCGGTGCCCCCTGCGATGGGCGTCGACTACCGGGTGGTCAACGGCTACGTCTACATCTCGCCCAACCCGGTCACGGATCCCGACCTGATCGCCGAGCGCGCAGAGCATTTCCAGAAGCGCGCCGGCTACTACTTCGAGAACTGGGACGAGCTCTACGTCAAGTGGCGGGACAAGATGGAGGCCCTCAACCGCGACGTCGAGGCGATCGAGGTTCCCGCCCTGCCGCAGTACGAGCCCGACGAGGTCCTGTTCACGGATCGCAAGCTCAGCAACGTCGAGCTCCTGGAGGCGTACCGGCACACGATCCATTGCCTGGAGCTGATGTGGCAGCACCACTTCGAGTTCCTGCTGCTCGGTTACGGCGCCTACCTGACCTTCGCCGAGTTCTGCCGCGAGCAGCTCCCGGACATCCCCGACCAGCACATCTCGCAGATGGTCGCGGGCGTCGACGTGGACCTCTTCCGAGCCGACGAGGAGCTGCGGCGGCTCGCGCGCCTCGCGATCGAAACAGACGTCGCGTCCGCCTTCCAGGAGGGCCGCTCGCCCGATGAGATCGATGCCGAGCTGGGCAAGAGCGACGCCGGCAAGGCGTGGCTCGAGGAGCTCGAGAAGATCAAGGACCCCTGGTTCAACATGGGGACCGGAGACGGGCTCTACCACTACTACGGGAGCTGGAACGACGACCCGCGGATCCCCTACGCCTCGCTGACTGGGCACATCGCCGCACTCCAGGCCGGGGAGCAGATCGATCGCCCCACCGAGGAGGTCATCGCCGAGCGTGACCGGATCGCCGCCGAGTACCAGGGGCTGCTCGCAGAGGAGGCGAAGCCGACCTTTGAGGAGCTGCTCGGCCTCTCGCGCAAGGTGTTCCCCTACGTCGAGGAGCACAAGTTCTACTGCGACTACTGGTTCCAGTCGCGCTTCTTCAACAAGATGCGCGAGTTCGGAGCCCTGCTCGCCGAACACAGCTTCCTCACCGAAGCCGAGGACATCTTCCAGCTCGATCGCCGCGAGGTGCTGGAGGTGCTGGAGGAGCTGGCGCTGACCTGGGCCACGGGAGGGCAGCCGCTCGGACCCGATCGCTGGCCCCCGATCGTCGCCCGGCGCAAGGAGCTGCTCGAGAAGCTGGAGGAATGGAATCCGCCCCCCGCGCTCGGCGCGATGCCCGAGGCCGTGAACGACCCGATGGTCGTCATGCTCTGGGGCGTCACGAAGGAGCGCCTCCAGGCCTGGGCCGGTTCGGCGGACGGGGACACCAGCGAGCTGCCTGGCTACGCGGCCTCGCCTGGCGAGATCGAGGGCCCGGCGCGCGTGGTCCGCTCGCTGGACCAGCTCTCGGAGGTGCGCGCGGGCGAGGTACTCGTCTGCACGATCACCTCCCCCGCCTGGGCGCCGATCTTCAGCAAGATCGCGGCGACCGTCACCGACATCGGCGGGATCATGTCCCACGCCGCGATCGTCTCCCGCGAGTACGGGCTGCCGGCGGTGGTCGGCACCGGGACCGCGACCTCGCGGATCAAGACCGGCCAGATGCTGAGGGTCGACGGCTCGACCGGCGTCGTGCGGATCCTCGACGGCGACGGCGACGGCGATGGCGCCTGAACGGATTCGCGCGCTGGCTGAGCTGCGCCGCTCCGACGAGGAGCAGTTCGGCGCGAAGAGCGCCAGCCTCGGGGAGCTGATTGGGGCGGGCGTCCCGGTGCCGCCCGGGTTCGCGCTCTCCGCCGAGTCCTATCTGGCTGCGGTCGAAGGAGTCGACCTCACTGGAGGCGATCCGGAGAAGTGCTCCAGCGCGATCCGCGCGACGCCGCTGCCGGAGTCCCTGCTGGGGGAGCTCGACGAGCGCTACGAGGAGTTGGCCTCCGAGGCCGGCGATCCGAGTCCGCCGGTGGCGGTCCGCTCCAGCGCGATCGGCGAGGACTCGGAGGAGGCGACGTTCGCCGGGCAGCAGGAGACCTATCTGTGGGTGCGAGGAATCGACCAGCTCCATGAGGCGGTGCGCGACTGCTGGGCGAGCCTGTACAGCCCGGAGGCCGTCAGCTACCGGGCCGAGATGGCAGCGGAGCACGCGGTGCCGGCTATGGGGGTGACGGTGCAGCTGATGGTCGACGCCGGGGTCTCGGGAGTGATGTTCACGTGCAACCCGCTGAACGGCGACCCGAGCACCGTGGCCGTCAACGCGAGCTGGGGCCTGGGGCTCGCCGTGGTCGGCGGGGAGGTGACTCCGGATGAGTACCGGGTGAGCAAGGTGACTCGCGAGGTCCTCTCCAAGTCCGTGGGGCCGAAGGAGGTCGAGTATCTGCCCGACCCCTCGGGCAGCGGCGCCACCCGGGCCGCGGTCCCGGCCGAGCGCCAGGCGGAGGCGTGCCTGGACGAGGAGCAGCTCGGGCTGCTGGCCGACGTCGCCCGGAAGATCGAGAGCCATTTCGGCGGCCACCAGGACATCGAGTGGGCGATCGCGCGGGGCGGCGGCGAGCTCTACATGCTCCAGGCGCGGCCGGTGACGGTGAAGCCCGCCAAGTCGGACCCGGCCAGGCCCCCGCGCTCGGCGATGGACCTGGTGATGGGCACCTTCGGGGCAGCCAAGAGCCGATGAGCATCGATCTCGTCGAGATCGTCGACACGACCACGCGGGACGGCAACCAGAGCCTCTGGAGCGCCACCGGCCTGACGACCCCGGACGTGCTCGACATCGCGCCGACCATGGATCGGGTGGGCTTCCGGGCGCTCGACTTCACCTCCAGCACCCATATGTCGGTCTCGGTTCGCTTCCACCACGAGGACCCCTGGGAGCGGATCCGCCTGGTCAGCGAGGCGATGCCCGAGACGCCCCTCAACTTCATCACCACCGGCATGCGCTTCATCTCCTGGACCCCCGCCGGAGAGGACGTGATCCGGCTCGTCTTCCGGTGCGTCGCCCGCAACGGGATCAGGCGGTTCCAGATCGCCGAGCCCTCGAACGATCCGGACGCGCTGCTGAGGCTCGCGCGGATGGCACGGGAGGAGGGCGTGGAGGAGGTCGTGGTCGGGCTGACCTACTCGATCAGCCCGGTCCACACGCACGCCTACTACCTCGAGCGCGCCCGGGCCGTGTCCGGCTCCGAGGACATCGACCGCCTCTACCTCAAGGACCCCGGCGGCCTGCTGACCCCGGATGCGGTCCACGAGCTGATCCCGGGCTTCATCGACGCGGCCGCCCCTCGGCCCGTCGAGCTCCATAGCCACTGCACGATCAGCCTCGGCCCGCTGGCCTACGTGGAGGGCCTGAAGGCGGGGACGCGCACGCTGCACACAGCAGTGGCCCCGGTCGCCAACGGGACCTCGAACCCGTCCTGCGAGAACACCCTCCACAACCTGGAGGCGGAGGGCTACTCGCACGGCCTCGACACCGAGGCGCTCGCCGAGGTCTCCGAGCACTTCCGGGCGCTCGCCCAGCGCAAGGACCTGCCGCTCGGCAAGCCGGTCGAGTACGACGCGGCCTACTACCGCCACCAGATGCCCGGCGGCATGGTGACCACCACCAAGCGCCAGCTCCAGGAGATCGGCAAGCCCGAGCTCTTCGACGCCACCCTCGAGGAGGTGACCCGGGTCCGCGCCGAGATGGGCTACCCGATCATGGTCACGCCGGTCTCGCAGTTCGTCGCCACCCAGGCGGTGATGAACGTGATCTACGACGAGCGCTGGAGCAAGGTCTCCAACGAGATGATCCGGTACTTCCACGGGCACTTCTTCGAGCCCGCGGCCCCGGTCGATCCGGAGGTTGCCGACAAGGTGCTGTCGATGCCGCGCGCCTCGAAGCTGAAGGACGTCGAGCCGCTCAGCCTGGAGGGCGCCCGCGAGAAGTTCGGCGAAGCCATCTCAGATGAGGAGCTGCTCCTTCGCCTGACCATGCCCGCCGAGCAGGTCGACGCGATGGTCGCCGAGGGCGCCGCCCACTGATGCAGCTCGACGACGTCAAGGGGTTCGTCTTCGACGTCGACGGATCCCTCGTCCACCGCGGCACCGACTTTCGCTCCGAGCCCCTGCCGGGAGCGGTCGAGGTCCTGGATGCGATCCGCCGCTCCGGTCGCCGTCTCGTCCTCTTCACGAACGGCAGCCACCTGGATCCGGAGACCTTCGCCGCGGGCCTGCGCGACGACGGCCTGCCGGTCACCGACGACGAGCTGCTCACCCCGGTGGTCAGCGCGACGGCGTATCTCGCCCGGCATCACCTGGGCCGCCCCGCGATGGTCTTCGGCTCCGACGAGATCAAGCGGCGGATGGAACGGGACGGCGTTCCCCTCACCGACACCGACGAGGCGGAGGCGGTCTTCGTCGCCCACGTCCCCCAGGTCGACATGGACGACCTGGAGACCGCCGCCCGGGCGGTGATGAAGGGCGCCCCTCTGCTGACCGCGAACTACGGCCCGGGCTACTGGGGGGCGAACGGCCTGATCTTCAGCCGCGGGGCCATGACCACAGCGGCGATCGCCAAGGTGACCGAGACGGAGCCGATCGTGGTCGGCAAGCCATCGGAGGTGGCGGTGGAGGCGACCACGACGAGGCTGGGCGTGCCGCCGGAGCAGCACGCAGTGATCGGGGACGACCTCGACATGGACATCGCCCTCGGCCACCTGGGCGGCTCGCGCACGATCCTGGTCCGCAGCGGCATGAGCGGCTCGCTCGATCTGAACGGCGTACCCGAGAGCAAGCGACCCGATGAGGTCATCGACGGCGTCGAGGAGATGCTGCCGTGGCTGTGAGCACGACGGACCCGGCGGATCTCGGTGTCGGCGAGGCGGTTTCGGCGCTGGCGGGGGGTGAGCTCTCCTCGCTCGAGCTGGTCGAGGCATGCCTGCGGCGGATCGAGGAGCGCGACGGCACCCACAGCCACGAGGGCGACCCGGCGTCGATCAACGCCTGGGTCCGGGTCTACGCGGACGACGCGATCGAGGCCGCGAAGCGCGCGGACGAGATCCCCGTCGGCGAACGCCAGCCCCTGCACGGGGTGCCGCTGGGCTTGAAGGATGTCTACGGCGTGGCGGGAAAGCCGGTCACCGCCTCGAGCCGCGCCTTCGAGGACGTCCCCGAGCGGGACAGCGACGTCTGGGCGAGCCTGAGGGCGGCGGGGATGGTCCTGCTGGGACACCTCCACACCCACGAGTTCACGGTCGGGGGCACCACCGACCAGGTCGGCAACCCCTGGGCGCTCGACCGGACGGCGGGCGGCTCGAGCGGCGGGTCCGCGGCGGCGCTCGCCGCCCGGATGACGCCCGCGGCGACGGGAACGGACACGGCCGGCTCGCTTCGCATCCCCTCCGCGATGTGCGGCACCTCGACGATCAAGCCGAGCTACGGGACGACCTCGTTCCGGGGAGCGGTCCCGCTGTCACCGAGCTTCGATCACGCCGGCCCGATGGCGCGGACGCTCGACGACTGCGCCGCGCTGCTCGCGCCGATCACCCGGCTGAGGGGGGCGCCCGCCGAGGAAGGGCTCAAGGGCAAGCGGCTGGTGCTGTCGCCGCGGCTCTCGCTGGTCGATCTGGACGCCGACGTGGCCGCAGGGCTCGATTCCGCGCTCGCAGCCTGCCGCTCGCTCGGCGCCGAGCTCGTCGAGGCGCCGGCTCCGGCGGCGGAGCTCGACGTCGGCGAGCCCTATCTCAAGATCCTGTTCGCCGAGCTGGCCGCCTGGCACCGGCGTCTCGCCGACCGTCGCGACCACTACCGGCCTGCGCTTCGCGAGTGGGTCGAGGAGGGGGAGAGGCAGGGCACCTCGGCGATCGACTACTGGGCGGCGCAGATCCAGCGTCGCGAGGACACCTACGCATGGCTCGATTGGTTCGCCGAGCATCGCGTCGACGCGGTGATCGAGCCGACGGTCCCGGTGGTTGCCTGGGTCCGTGGCGACGGATACGACCACTGGGGTACCGATGCCGAGCTGATCTCGCTGACCAGCTATTGGAACTGGACCGGCCTTCCCGCGGCGGCCCTGCCGGCCGGGGTCGGGTCCGCCGGCGGCCTGCCGGTCGGCGTCTCGCTGATCGGGCCCGACGCGAGCGACTGGGAGCTGCTCGGCCTTGGGATGGCGCTGCAGGCCGAGCTCGGCGTGCCCGAGCCGCCCGTCCCGGCGCCGGTCTCGGCCGGCGGCACACCTCCAGCAGCGAGCTAGGATGAGCATGACGAGCACGATGGAAGGCCACCAGCTTCACCCCGAGGACGCTGCGGACATGCGCGAGCCCCATGGGGACGGGCAGGGCACGCTCGTCGGGACATATCGACCGCGCTGGTCGGCCTCCACAAGGAGCACTTCGGCAAGGGTCCGGCACGCTGCCGACCTATCTGGAGCCCAATCTGGTGGTGGTGATCCTGGGCGAGGGCTATACCGCGGGCGACAGACCCTGTTCGAGGCGGCAAGTGGTACGAGGTACGCAGCAGCCCGCCAGATCTGGCAGGACAGCATGCAGGAGCGCTTCGTCACCACGATCGAGAGGCTGAGCGGGCGCAAGGTCTCGGCGTTCATGAGTGCCGAACCGCCAGGATCCAGACTTCGCGGTGGAGCTGTTTGTGCTCGAACCCGAAGCGCACTGAGCGGTCATCCCACGCAAATTGCGGTGACAGTCGCCGGGTCAGCCGACCTCTGGCCGGTTCTCTGCTATAGCCTCCTTGTCCGGCACATATCTCCAAACAGAATAGGGGAGAGATTATGGGCCTTAAGCAAGCACGGTGTGACGTGAGCGGCTTGGTCCGCTCGCGAGCTTCGTTCGATGCAATCGAAGACCGGATCGATGAGATCCCCGGTCTGGACGATCAGGAGCGCGCTGCCCTGTGGCTCTTGCATGGTCGCGTCAAGGCCGCAGATGGCAGCGCGACGCTGCGGACCAGCTCTTGGAGTGGCAGTCGGGGGCAGCCCCTAGAAGAAGCGACCATCCAGGCGCCGACGGAGAGCCTGGTGTCCCAGTCGTAGGCCTATCGCCCGGTCTGACGGCGGTCGACGACTCGCACCGCCTTGCCCTCGCTCCGCGGCACGGCTCCGGGCTCGACCACGAGACGGGGATCCGGATCCCCGTGTGGTCGCGGAGCAGGACCTCGAGGCGCTCGGCGAGCGCCGCGCGGTCGATCTCGGGAGAGGCGGGCTCGCATTCGACGCTCACCTCGTCCATCTCGGCCGGGCGCTCGACGATCAGGCGGTAGTGGGGGCCGACCTCCTCGACGCCGAGCAGCAGCGTCTCGACGTGCGAGGGGAAGAGGTTGACCCCGCGAATGATCAGCATGTCGTCGAGCCGGCCGCGCAGGGCCGTGATCCGGGCCATCGTGCGGCCGCAGGCGCAGGGCTCGGCGCTGATGCGACCCGATGTCGCCGGTCCGGTAGCGGATCAGCGGCTGGGCCTCCTTGGCGAGTGCGGTGAAGACGAGCTCTCCCTCGGCTCCCTCGGGCAGCGCCTCGCCGGTCTCGGGGTCCACGACCTCGGCCAGGAAGTGGTCCTCCTGGACGTGCAGCCCGTCGCGCGCGTCGAGGCACTCCGCGGCGACGCCGGGCCCGCACATCTCGGAGAGGCCGTAGAAGCTGACCGCCTGGATGCCCAGCTCGCCGTCGAGCTGGCGGCGCATCTCATCCGTCCAGGGCTCGCCGCCGAACAGGCCGATCTCCAGGGCGAGGTCGCCGGGGTCGATCCCCGCGTCGCGAATCGCCTGCGCGATCACCAGGGCGTAGGACGGCGTGGCGCAGAGCGCCTGCCCGCCCAGGTCGGCGAGCAGCATCGCCTGGCGGGCCGTGAAGCCGCCCGAGGCCGGGACCACGGTGGCGCCGATCCGCTCGCCGCCGTAGTGGAAGCCGAGGCCGCCGGTGAAGAGCCCGTAGCCGTTGGCGTTGTGGACGACCATCCCGGGGCGGACCCCGGCCATCGTCATGCAGCGGGCCATCACCTCGGTCCACGCCTCGAGGTCGGCGCGGGTGTAGCCGACCACCGTCGGCTTGCCGTGCGAGCCGCTGGAGGCGTGGACGCGCACGACCTGATCTCGCGGGACCGCCAGCAGGCCGAACGGGTAGTTCTCGCGCAGGTCCGACTTGCGACTGAAGGGAAGCCGGGCGAGGTCGTCGATGGACCGGATCTCTCCCGGATCGCCGATGCCCGCGTCCGCGAGGCGCGCCGCGAACGGCGGCTGACCCTCGATGGTGCGCGCGACCGTCGCGCGCAGGCGCTCCAGCTGGAGCTCGCGGAGTCGCTCACGCGGTCCGGTCTCGATCGGGTCCCAGATCGCCTGCTCAGACGCTGCGCTGGTGCGCATTCCAGTGCTCCTCGAGATTCTCGACCAGGGCGGGGCTCAGGTGGCAGTAGGCCTGTTCCCTCGAGAATGTCGCCATGTACTGCCGGAAGACGTCGAGCGGCTCCTCGCCGACGCGGAGCGCGCGCCGGTTGGCCGCCGCGTTGATCAGGCCCGAGCTGGTCAGCGCCTCGGTGCGGGCGTCGATCGCCTGGTCGACGGCGTCGGGCTCGACGACCTCGTCGCAGAGCAGCTCCGCCGGCGGGACGCCCGCCTCGAATTCGCGGCCCGAGATGATCGCCTGCCGAGCCAGCCGGTCGCCGACCGAGCGCGGCAGCCGGAGGGGGGAGGCGCCCGGGATGATCCCCTCCTTGCGCGCCGGCAGGAAGAGCCGGCAGCCGCGCGCGGCGATCACGTGGTCCATGACGTGGAGGAGCTGGCAGGCGCCGCCGATCGCGTAGACCTCGGCGGCCGCGACCCAGAGCTTCTCGGTCGTCTCCTCGGGCGCGCCGGGGCGGTGCTCGGGGCCGGAGAGCCCGCGGTAGATCTTGTTGACGTAGCCGAGGTCACGGGTGATGAAGAACATGAAGGGGAGCTGGCCGAGATAGAGCCTCGTCAGGTTGAGGCCCGAGCCGAAGATCCGCGATCCCTCGTATCGGGGGTGCTCGACCACGCCGCCGCGCATCACGCCGACCTCGATCTCCGGATCGAGCAGGATCAGGTCGACGGCGCACTCGGTCGCCCACAGCGTGGTGTCGTCCTCGGCGTTCAGGTGGCGCGGGTTGCGGAGCTCGAGGCGGCCGACCCTCCCCTCTCGCCGCACCTCGACCGTGCCGAGGTCGGCGAGGCCGGTGGCCCGGAAGTCGTCGATGCGCTCCAGGGCCTCGGCGGTGGGCCGCAGCATCGCCCAGACCAGATGAGAGCCGGCGCGGGGAGAGGCGAGGACGTGGGAGATGAAGAGTCCCTGGGCGATCTCGAGGCCCTCCTTGTCCGCCAGCCTGCGCTCGCCCTCCGCGGCCATCTCGGCCGCGCTGGGGACCAGGCCGGGATAGCGCTCCGCTGCGGCGGCGAGCAGCTGGTCGTCGCGAAGCGCCCGCGCCATCCCGTCGGTGAGCTCGTCGTAGATCTCCTCGACGTGAGAGCGCAGGAACTGATCCCGCCTCTCGTCGGTCCACTCGGTCGGCTGCTGAAGGCTAAGTGTCAGAAAACCTGACAATATCCCAGGTCAGGGTGAGCCGGGTGGAGGAGATCGGATCGGTGATGTGGACTCCCCCCGCCGACGTGCGGGAGACCACCCAGCTTGGGCGCTACCTCGACTGGCTGCGCGAGACCCGGGGGATCGACCACGCCGGATACGACGAGCTCTGGCGCTGGTCGGTCGACGACCTGGAGGGCTTCTGGGGCTCGCTCTGGGACTTCTTCGAGATCCGCGCCCACACCCCGTACGAGCGGGTGCTCGGCTCCCGCGAGATGCCCGGCGCCGAGTGGTTCACCGGCTCGCGTCTCAACTACGCCGAGCACATGGTGGGCAACGACGAGGACACCGACGAGGTCGCCGTGCTCGCCCGATCGCAGACCCGCGACGACTTCGATCTCACCTTCGGCGAGCTGCGCGAACAGGTGGCCAGGGCGCGGGCGGGGCTGCAGCGCCTCGGGATCGGCCCCGGGGACCGCGTCGTCGCCTATCTGCCGAACGTCCCCGAGACGCTGGTCGCCTTCCTCGCGAGCGCCAGCCTCGGTGCGATCTGGGCGACCTGCGCGCCGGAGTTCGGGCCGCGCAGCGTGATCGACCGCTTCGGCCAGCTCGACCCGAAGCTGCTGCTGGCGATCGCCGGCTACCGCTACGGCGAGAAGCCGATCGACCGGCGGGCAGAGGTCGCCGAGGTCCGTGCCGCGCTGCCGTCGCTCGAGCACGTGGTCCACCTCCCGTACCTGGGGGGTCCCGATGACGAGCTCCCGGACGCCACCGAATGGGATCAGCTGATGGCCGAGTCCGGGCCGCTCGAATTCGACCCGGTGGACTTCGACCACCCGCTCTGCGTGCTCTTCTCCTCGGGGACCACCGGACTGCCGAAGGCGATCGTCCATCGCCACGGCGGCATCCTGATCGAGGCCTTCAAGAACGAGGGCCTGAGCTGGGACCTTCAGCCGGGCGACAGGCTGATGTGGTTCACGACCACCGCCTGGATGATGTGGATGGCGCTCGTCAACACGCTGCTGCTCCGAGCCTCGATCGTGATGCTCGACGGCAATCCGATGTACCCGGACCTCTCCGCCCAGTGGAGGCTCGCCGAGGAGCTGCGCCCGACGCTGATGGGAGGGGTGCCCGCCTTCCTGATGGCCTGCCGCAAGGGCGGCGTCGACCTCCGCGACATGGACCTGTCCAGCATCCGGCAGTTCTGCGCGGCGGGCTCGCCGCTTCCTCCGGAGGGGTTCGACTGGATCTACGAGCAGCTCGGCCCGGACGTGCTGCTCAACGTCGGCAGCGGCGGGACCGACGTCTGCACCGGCATGGTGCAGGGGAGCCCGATGCAGCCGGTCTATCGCGGCGAGATCGCCGGGCGCTGCCTGGCGGTCGACGTCGCCGCCTACGACGAGGACGCCCAGCCCGTCGTCGGGCGAGCTGGGCGAGCTGGTGATCCGCCAGCCGATGCCGTCGATGCCGGTGGGCTTCTGGAACGACCCGGGCGACGAGCGCTACCGCGCCGCCTACTTCGAGCACTTCCCCGGGGTCTGGCGCCACGGCGACTGGATCATGTTCACCGAGCGAGGGAGCTGCGTGATCACCGGCCGCTCCGACGCCACCCTCAACCGGGGCGGTGTGCGCCTCGGCACCGGCGAGGTCTACTCGGTGGTCGAGGGCATGGACGAGGTGATGGAGAGCCTCGTCGTCCACATCGAGGACCCCGGCGGCGGCCCGGGAGAGCTGATCCTGTTCGTGGTGCTGGCCGATGGCGTCGAGCTCGACGACGAGCTGCGCTCGCGGATCGCCGGCGAGCTGCGCGGCACGCTCTCGCCACGGCATGTCCCGGACACGGTGGCGGCGGTGCCTGCGATCCCGAAGACCCTGACGATGAAGAAGCTCGAGCTTCCCGTGAAGCGGATCCTGCTCGGCGATCCGCCCGAGAAGGTCGCGAGCCGGGACGCGCTCGCCGACCCGGCCGCGCTCGACGCCTTCGTGGAATTCGCCTCCGAGCGAGCGCCCGCTTAGGCCTAGGCGCTGTCGGCGATCAGGCCGCTGAAGAAGTCCGTGTCCGCCTTCTGCAGCTGGCAGAGCTCGATCCAGTGGCCGAGCTGGGCCCTCGTGTCGACGTAGGCGAGCCGAGCCCGGTCCGGGATCAGGATGGTGTACTCGAACGACATGTCGTTCTCGCCGAGCAGCTTCTGGACCGAGTCCCAGGCGTCATCGCCGAGCGGGACCAGCATCGCGAGGTGGTGGAAGCCGAGCACTCCGCCGTCCCGTGGCAACTCCCGCCGGTAGAACTCGACCTCGCCGGCGACCGGCTCGATCAGCTCGACGATCAGGCCTCCGCGAGCGCCCATCGCGACTCGCGGCTCCCACTCGACCTCTTCGCCGCGCTTCATGAAGGTCGCTCCCTCGACCGGCACCTCGGTGGAGTTCTCGATCCCCAAGAGTTCGCGCAGCTCCTCCATTCCGCGGTCGAGGTCCGGCGTCACGTAACAGACCTGGCGAGATCAGTCCTCAGCTCACCGCTTTCTTCACGAGCGCGCCGATCCTTGCCTCTTCGGCGGCGGTCAACTCCTTCAGCGCGAAGGCGATCGGCCACATGGCGCCTTCGTCGAGGTTCGCCTTGTCGTTGAAGCCGAACGTCGCGTACCTCGTCTTGAACTTCTCCGCGCTTTGGAAGAAGCAGACGACCTTGCCGTCCTTGGCATACGCGGGCATCCCGTACCAGGTTTTCGGCGAGAGGGCTGGCGCGCTGGCTTTGATGATGGCATGGAGCCGCTTGGCCATGGCGCGATCCGGTTCCGGCATCTCGGCGATCTTCGCGAGCACGTCGCTTTCCCCGTCCGCCTTGTCCTTGCGCGCGGCCGCGGCGCGCTTCCGCCTTCAGCTCTTGGGCGCGCTCCTTCATCGCGGCTCGTTCCTCGTCCGTGAATCCCTTGGACTTCTTGCTGGCTTTTTGGTCGGTCTGGTCACTCCTGGGTCGTGGTTCAGATCTCCCGGCCGATTTTGTGCCAACGTTTCGTCCAGCAACTGTGAAGAATCACCCTGTGCCCCGCAAGTCCCCTCCAGCACCGAAGCGACCGAGTTCGCCGACAGCTCTTCTTTCGCCTCTGCGCGCCACGCACACCCGATCGCCGAGAAGCTCGAGTCGATCTGGCTGACGCCGGCTTCGTTCCGCGTTCTCAACCTGCTCGCAAGCGCGACGCCATGATTCAGCAGGAGATCGGCAAGGCGATGGGATCGACCCGAGCACGATGGTCGCGCTGCTCGATGGACTCGAAGGCGCTGGGCTCTTGACCCGAACAACCCACCCGGATACCGCCGGCGCGTGGTCACGATCACCTCCAAGGCCGCAAGGCCCTCGAGCGCGGACGCAGGCTCAACGACGAGGTCCAGGCGAGGTTCTCCTTGGCCTGTCCAAGACCTAGCGGCGCGAGCTGCTCGGCTTGCTCCGCAGCCCTGGCCTCATCGCCGCCCCAGCCCCCCTGGAGCTCCGCCGAGGTCGACTGAGTCCAGGCCTTCCGCCTAGGCGCTGTCGGCGATCAGGCCGCTGAAGAAGTCCGTGTCCGCCTTCTGCAGCTGGCAGAGCTCGATCCAGTGGCCGAGCTGGGCCCTCGTGTCGACGTAGCCGAGCCGAGCCCGGTCCGGGATCAGGATCGTGTACTCGAACGACATGTCGTTCTCCCCGAGCAGCTTCTCGACCGAGTCCCAGGCCTCGTCGCCGAGCGGGACCAGCATCGCGAGGTGGTGGAAGCCGAGCGCTCCGCCGTCCCTCGGCAGCTCCCGCCGGTAGAACTCGACCTCGCCGGCGACCGGCTCGATCAGCTCGACGATCAGGCCCCCGCGAGCGCCCATCGCGACCCGCGGCTCCCACTCGACCTCTTCGCCGCGCTTCATGAAGGTCGCTCCCTCGACCGGCACCTCGGTGGAGTTCTCGATCCCCAAGAGGTCGCGCAGCTCCTCCATCCCGCGGTCGAGGTCCGGCGTCACGTAACAGACCTGCCACACGTTGGCGAACAGGTCGCCCAGCGTCTCGATCGGCCGCGGGTCGGCGAACAGCCCCGACGCGGGGCGGACGGCGCCCGCGCTCATGCCGGCACCTGGTCTCGAGAGCGACGGTGCAGAACGCCCGCAAGCTCATCGATTCGAGAGAGCTGCGGGTGATGTCCCGCGTCCATCTCGACGACGTCCGTGACCTTCCGGTCCCTGACCATCCTGCGCTGGAGCGCGCGGCGGGACGATGCGGTCCCTGGTGCAGATCACGTAGGTGCGGGGAATGCGCTCGAACTCCTGGTTGAGCGAGACGGGCTGGGTGAGAGGCATGAAGACCTGGGGTCCCGTCCTTCGCGACAGCCCACTCGCATCACCTCGCGCGTGCAGTCCTGGTTCGATGCCTCGCAGGTGGACTGCGGCAGCGTTCCCGACCGGTGGGTCGCCCGAGACGACGACGGTCTGCTGCACGAGGTCGTCGGCGCCCTCGGGGAGCTCCGTCAGCTCGACCAGGCTCTGGCCGTCGGCGGGCAGGAAGGCGGCCACGTAGACCAGCGCCTCACCCGGTCGGGGCGGCGGGCGGCCGCCTCGGTGATGACCATGCCGCCCATGCTGTTGGCGACCAGGATCGCGGGCTCGTCGCTCTCGTCGAGCACCTCGCAGATGCGCTCCGCGTAGGCTCCAGGGTCACCTCCTCGACGGGGGTGGGGTCGTCGCCGGCGCCGGGCAGGTCGGGGGCCTCGACCGGTGGCCGAGCGCCTCGAGCCGCTCGGCCAGCGGCCCCCAGATCCAGCCGCCGCCGAACGCGCCGTGAACCAGAACGAACCTCGCCATCTCTCCTCCTTCAGCTCGTCGAAACGATGTGAATGCAGACCTGACCCCTTGTCGAAGTCATGTGGCCAGCACCACCTTGCCGTGGAGCCCGCCGGCCTCCACCAGCCGGTGTGCCTCGGCGGCCTCCTCGAGCGGCAGCACCCGATCGACTCGGGTGCGAAGGTCTCCCGCCGCCGCCGCCTCGACCTGCTCTCTCAGGGCCTCCCGGTTCTGGTGGATCAGGAAGGACTCCTGGCGGATCCGCCGCTGCGGGGGTGCCTCAGGGGGCCTGCGCGTGCTGACGATTGCGCCCCCGTCCTGGACCGCCGCGAAGACCGGCTCACCGAGCGGGACCGCGTCGAACACCGCCGGCACCGGCTCGATCGAGGCCAGGTCGGTGTCGCGCGGCAGCACCACCGCGGCGCCGAGCTGGCGGGGCCAGTCCTCATCGTCGCGGCCCGCGAGGGCGATCACGCGGTGGCCGGCGGCGACGGCGAGCTGCACCGCGAAGCTGCCGACCGCCCCACTCGCGCCGGTCACGAGAATCGTGGTCGGCTCGGAGAGGTCGAGGAGCCCGAGGCCCTCCTGGGCGGTGACCGCGTTGAGGGGGATGGTGCAGCCATCGACGAAGCTGAGTCCGTCGGGCAGCGGGACCAGCCAGTCCGCGTCGACCGCGACCGACTCCGCGTAGGCACCGACCGCGCCCTTCTGGTCGTACCACTGGATCATCCCCACGACGCGGTCGCCGGGCCGGAACTCGTCGACGCCCTCGCCCACAGCCGTGACCTCCCCCGCCAGGTCCCAGCCGAGGACGAAGGGAGGGTCCGGGACGGCGCGACCAGCGCCGACGCGCGCCCCCAGGTCGGTGGGGTTGACGTTCGCGGCCCAGACGCGGACGACGACCTGGCCGGGCCCCGGCTCGGGCTGAGGCCGCTCCGCGACCTTCAGCACCTCGGGCCCGCCGAGCTCGGTTACCTCCACCACGCGCATCCTCCGCGTCAGCTGGACCCGTTGGGATGGGGGAGGAGGACGGCGCGCCCGGTGATGTCGCCCTCGCGCAGCCGGCCGAGCACCTCGTTGACGTCGTCCAGCGGATGGGTCTCGGTCTTCAGGGTGATCTTGCCCGCCGCGTGCAGCTGGAGCACGTCCCAGAGATCGGTCCAGCTCCCGACCAGGTTGGCGACCAGCGACTGCTCCTGGCTGACCAGCAGCACCGAGGGAGCCGTGACCATGCCGCCGAAGCCGATCATCGAGTAGGTGCCCTGGAGACCGAGCATCCCCAGGCCGTCCGCATGGGTCTGGTCCGTACCGACGAAGTCGAGGACGAGGGCGGCACCGCGGCCCTGACTGAGCTCCCAGACCGCCTCCACGACGCCGTCGGAGTCCACGGTCCAGTCGGCGCCCAGCTCCTCGGCGAGCTTGCGACGGCCGGGATGCGGGTCGACGACGACCACCTCGCCGTTCCCCATCTCGCGCGCCAGCTGGAGGCCGATGTGCCCGACCCCTCCGGCCCCGAGCACCACCGTGGTGGAGCCGGGCGCCATCAGGTGGGCGACTTTCTTGATCGCGTGGTATGCCGTGATCCCCGCGTCCGAGTGGGGTGCGACCTCGACGGGATCCATCCACGGCGGCAGGGGCACGATCTCCCGCTCGCCCACCACCAGGTACTCGGTGAAGCCGCCGTCCAGGGACAGGCCGGTGAACTCGTGATGTTCGCAGTGCATGTCGCGGCCCCGCCGGCAATTGACGCAGACCCCGCAGCTGTGGGGCGGGTAGATCAGCACCGGGTCGCCGACCTTGACGCTGGTGACCAGGTCGCCGACCTCCTCGACCCGACCGCCGTTCTCGTGGCCGAGGACCCGGGGGACGTCCATCCCCGCCGGAGCCAGCTCACCGTCGATCGCGTGCAGGTCGGTCGAGCAGACGCCTGCCGCCTCGATCTTCACGCGCACCTGGTTCGCGCGCGTGATCTCGGGCTCGGGGCGATCCTCGAGCTCGAGGGGGTGCTTGTACTCGTTCAGAACCGCGGCCTTCACGCGTGGACCTCCGTGGCCTGCGGGCTCAGGTATCGGTTCGGGTCCTCGTCGAGGTGCTGCGCGAGGCGGTCGGCGAGGGCCATGATCGTCAGCGACGGATTGACCGAGAGCGTCTTCGGGAAGAGCGAGGCGTCGCCGACGAAGAGGCGCTTCGCGTCGTGGGACTCACAATTGGCATCGACCACTGAGCGCGACTGGTCCGAGCCCATCCGGCAGGTGCCCTGGACGTGGGTGCTGGCCGGCCCCGTCCAAGCGACCCGCTTGGCGCCGGCGGCCTCCATCACCCGTTTGCCGAAGTCGATGCCCCTCTGCATTCGCTCCAGCTCGACCGGGTCGAAGTGGGCCTCGAAGCTCTCCCCGCCGTCCTCGCCGACGACGACGCGGCCGTTGTTCTCGTCGTTGGCGAGCACGAGGATCCCGTTCCAGTTGCGGTACTGCCGCACCGCCTCGACCAGGCGCTCGCCCCACATGGGCCCGTCCTCGTCCGCGATGCTGGTCGCGAACCCGATCGGATCCTGGATCGTGGATGCCTCGAGCACGAAGCCGCCGTCCTCGTCGCGCATGAAGTCCATGCAATGTGAGGTGATCGGATAGACGCGGTGGGCGTCCTGGGGCTCGTCGAACAGGCCGAAGACGAAGGCGGCGGGGTGGAGGCCGAGGTTGCGGCCGATCCACTCGCTGCTCTCCGAGTTGCCGCTCGCCTCGGGCAGTCCCGAGCGGATCAGGATCTGCGGCGTGTTGAGCGCCCCGGCCGCGACCACGACGGCGCCGGCCTCGATTGTGTGCAGCTCTCCCTCGGCGTCGGCGTACTCGACGCCGGTGGCCTCGAGTCCGCCATCCAACCCGGCGAACAGGACCCGCTCGACCGGGGAGTCCGCGCGCAGGTCGAGCTTGCCCACCGCGGTGGCCTCGTGGATGTAGGTGTTCATTGTCGACTTGCCCGCATTTGTCGGGCATCCCTGGAGGCACGACCCGCACTTCATGCAGTTGACGTCCGTGTATGAGTCGACGGGCTCCAGCTCGGAGCCCAGCTCACGGAACGCGCGATCGAGCGTCCGCACGCATTCGGGCCAGTCGGCGCGCTCGCGGACGCCGAGCGCCTGCTCGACCCGCCCGTAGTGGGGAGCGAGGTCCTCGATCCCGAACGGCTCGCCGCCGTCGCCGAGCAGCCCGCTCGCGTCGTGCCACTTCGCGAACTCGAAGTCGTGGGCGCGGAAGGCAACCTTGGTGTTCATCGTCGTCGTCCCGCCGACGCAGCGGCCGCCGAAGATCGGCACGGCGCCGCCGGCGCCGCCGTCGACCATCGCCATCCGGAGCGGCCACCAGAAATCGTGCGCGGCCTTCGACTCCCAGCGGACGAAGTCGGCTGCAGTCAGGTGAGGACCCGCCTCGAGCAGCACCACGCTGCGACCGCGCTGCGCCAGCTCCCCGGCGACCACGCCGCCCCCGGCGCCGGACCCGACCACGACAACGTCGAAGCGCTCGCTCACCCGGGAACCCCCAGGTAGGACCAGTCGTGGACGATCTGGCTCGCCAGCGGGAAGTCGAAGTCGATCTCCTCCCAGGCGCCAGGCCCTTCGGCGCCGGGCGCGACGAAGTCGCTGTAGTAGGCCTCGATCGCGAGCGCCCTGATCATCATGAACTCGGGGGTCTGCGCTCGGTCCGCGAGTGCCTCGGCGCCGCCGTCGGCGACGTCGGCGAGGGCGTCGATCGCGCCGAGCGCCGCCGCCCGCGTGCCCTCGTCGACCATGGCGAGCTTCGCGTCCACGTAGGCGGCCGGCTCGCAGCGCGCAGACCCGGGCACGATCGTCTCGCACAATGCCGCGAGCGCCGAGGCTCGGCCCTCGTCCATGATCAGCCAGCTCCTCGCCACGGCCCCGCACCCTATAGGTGCGGAGGGAATAAAACAAGCTATTTGACAGATACGAGCATCAAAGGCCCATGGCGGCCCGCACGGCCGCGTAGACCTCGTCCGCGCCGGGCAAATATGCGTCCTCGAGCTGCGGGCTGAGCGGGACCGGGGTGAACGGCGCGCCCACCCGCTCGACGGGGGCGTCGAGGTCGTCGAAGGCAGCCGCCTGGACCCGGGTGGCGATCTCGGCTCCAAAGCCGCCGTGCTCGACCGCCTCGTGGGCGATGACGAGGCGGTTGGTGCGCCGCACGGATTCGACGATCGCTTCGAGATCCAGTGGCACGAGCGTGCGCGGATCGATCACCTCGGCCTCGATGCCGTCGGCCGCGAGGCGCTCCGCGGCGGCGAGCGCCTCTCCGACCATTCGCGAGAGAGCGACGATCGTCACGTCCGATCCCTCGCGCGCAACTCGAGCGCGGCCGATCGGCACCGGCTCGGGATCGTCGGGGACCTCCTCCTTGCGGAAATAGAGGTTCTTGTGCTCGACGAAGACGACCGGATTGGGATCGGCGATCGCGCTCCGCAGCAGCCCGGCGGCGTCCTCGGCGCGGCTCGGCATCAGCACCTTCAGCCCGGGCATGTGCGTGAGCCACGCCTCCAGGCTCTGGGAGTGCTGGGCGGCGCCCCTCGACCCCGCGCCGCCCTGGGTGCGCAGCACCATCGGCACCTCCAGCTGCCCGCCTGACATGAAGTGCGCCTTGGCCGCGGCGTTGACGAGCTGGTCGAGGGCCAGGGTGAGGAAGTCGATGAACATGATCTCCAGCACCGGCCGCTTGCCGGACTGTGCGGCGCCGATGGCGACGCCGCAGATCGCGGCCTCGCTGATCGGGGTGTTGAGGACCCGCTCGGTGCCGAACTCCTCGGCCAGGCCTGCCGTCACCGTGTAGGGGCCTCCCTCGGCGACGTCCTCGCCGATCACCAGGACGCCCTCGTCGGCGCGCATCGCGTCGGCCAATGTCGCGTTCACGGCCTGTACGAAGGTGGCCTGCGGCATCAGCTCGCCTCGGGGTCTGCGTAGACGAGGCTTGCCGCCAGCTCAGGGGATGGAAACGCGCTGCCGCGGCCGAACTCGATCGCCGCCTCGACGGCCTCCCTCGCCTCGGCCTCCACGTCCGCCGCGGCCTGCTCGTCGAACCAGCCCGCCTCGGCCGCGGTCCGCTGCAGGCGCAGGATCGGGTCCTTCTGCTGCCACTCCTCGTCCGCCATCGCCTCGCGGTACTGGCCGGGATCGCCCTCGTAGTGGCCGCGCAGGCGGTGGGTCAGGCACTCGAGCAGCATCGGGCCCTCGCCCTTGCGGGCCCCGGCGAGGAAACTCCCGAACGTCTCCCAGACCGCGGCCAGGTCGTTGCCGTCGACGGTCTCGCGAGGGAGCCCGTAGGGAGCGACGACGTCGCTGACCCGCTCCACCTTGGTGTGGGCCGAGCGCGGGGTGAACTCGGCGAAGCCGTTGTTCTCGCAGACCAGGATCAGTGGCAGGCCCCAGAGCGTGGCCAGGTTGATGGTCTCGTTGAAGTGGCCGGCCTGCACGGCGCCGTCGCCGAAGAAGACGACCGCCACCTGGTCGCCGCCGTCAAGTCGGGCCGCCAGGGCGCTTCCCAGCGCGATCGGGATGTTGCCGCCGACCACCCCGGTTGCGCCCATGAACCCGTGCTCCGTGTCCACCAGGTGCATCGATCCCCCGAGACCGCGGCAGAGGCCGTCCTCGCGGCCCATCAGCTCGGCCATCACCCGGTCGAGCGGGGCTCCCCTGGCGATCGCGTGGCCATGCGCGCGATGACCGGAGTACACGGCGTCGCCGTCGCGGAGCTGGGCGCAGACGCCGGCCGCGACGGCCTCCTGGCCCTCGCTCAGGTGGATCAGGCCGTAGACCTCGTCGGCACGCTTGAGCTGGCCCACCCGCGATTCGAAGATGCGGATCCGCCACATCGTCCTCAGCAGATCGAGCGCGCGCTCGCCGTCGAGCGGCGTCACGCAGCGACGGGCTGGAACTGCGACATGGTCGCCGCGAAGGCGTGGCTGTACATCTCGTCGATCGGCTCGGCGCGCAGCTCGTCGGAGAGCACCTCGATGCCCCAGGCGTCGTCGTAGCCCATCTCCTGTGCGGCCGTGATGTAGCCGCGGATGTCGAACTCGCCCTCGCCCGGCAGCTTCCGGAACCTGGTGGTCTCCTCGATGCGATCCTCCATCCACTCGAGCTTCCCGTCGCTGAGCTCCACCCAGGTCAGGTATTCGAGCGGGATCCGCTTCAGGTCGTCGGGGGAGATCCCGAGCTTCGACATGTGCCAGGTGTCGATCACGAGGCCGCCGTTCTTGGCGCCGGCGCCCTCGACGACCGCCAATGCGGCATCGAGGTTGTCGACGTTGACGTCGAACGGCATGAACTCGTAGGCGATCACCGCGTCGGTCCTCTCGGCCGCATGAGCGCAGAGCTCGGCGTAGCGCTCGGTGAGCTTGTCGAGCTCGCACGGGACGCCGGGGATGTTCCCGACCTTGACGTGGTGGGCCCCGAGGGCGGCCGCCCCCTCCAGCAGCAGGTCCCGGAGCTCGTCCGACTCCTTGCGGCCGTCGGTGCCCTCGTCCTCGAAGAAGCCCCAGATGAACTCGAGCTCGAGGTAGCGCAGGCCATTGTCGTCGAGCAGCGTCTTCACGTCGTCGAGGCTGCGCTTCTCGAGGGTGTGCGCGAGGTCGGCGTGCCAGATGCCGATCCCCTTCATCCCGGCCTTGGATGCCTCTGCGCAGCGGTCGGCGAAGTCGAAGTTGCTCCATTCCTGCCCCGTGTGCGGCTGGGTCGGCCCCGCGGTCGTCCAGTACGCGCCAACCAGCTCGACGCCGTTGTCCGTAGCCATCGTCACTCCTCCTTGCTGCCCTCAGCGGGCATCACGTTGATCTCGATCTTGACTCCGTTGGGGTCCTCGAAGAACAGCTGGCGCATCCCGATGCCGGGGACCGTGTTCCGCTTCGCCTCGATCCCGCTGCGCTCGAGGCGGGCCACCGCCTCGTCGTGGTCGTCCCCCGAGAAGGCGAGATGGTCGAGAGCGCCGGTGCCCTCGGCGGGAGGCGAGGCGGGGATCCCCGTGGTCGCGGAATGCGCCCCGTATGCGTCGCGGTCGGCGACGTGCACGCAGGGCACCCCGTTCGCGTAGAGCCAGTAGCCGGGGAACTCCAAAGGCGGCCGGTCGCCCACCTCCAGGCCCACCGCGTCGCGGTAGAAGTCGCGCGTGCCCTCGATGTCCTCGGTCAGCACAAGAATGTGCTCGAGCTTGGTCAGCGCCATTGGGAGCTCACGACCGGCGCCGCGACCGCTACGCAGCCGCGGCCGGAACTTCGCCGACGACCTGCCGCGCCGCGGAGACGATCTTCTCCGCGGTGGGGGAGATGTACTCCTCCTGGACCTGGTTGGCGGCGACCGGCGCATCCGTCCGCGCGACCCGGGCGACGGACGCCTTCAGGGAATCGAGCCCCTTCTCGCTGACCATCGCGGCGATCTCGGAGGCGACCCCGCAGTTCATGCGCCCCTCGTCGGTGACGATCAGCCGCCCGGTCTTGGCGACCGATTCGAGGATCGTCTTCTCGTCAAGGGGAACCAGCGTCCTGAGATCGATCACCTCGGCGTTGATGCCCTCGCCCGCCAGCTCCTCTGCGGCCCCCAGAGCGATCGACGTCATCATCGAGCAGGCGACGATCGTCACATCGCCGCCCTCGCGGGCCACATTGGCCTGTCCGAACGGGATCTCGAAGTCGCCGTCGGGGACGTCGTCCTCGGCGCCGTAGCCGAAGGCGTGGGTGAGCACGATCGTCGGATTGTCCGACTTGATCGCCGTCGTCAGCAGTCCCTTGACCTCCTTGGCCCCCGAGGGAGCCGCGATCTCGATCCCGGGCAGGTTCCAGTACATGCCGAACGGGCTCTCGGAATGCTGCGCTCCGCCGCCGTGCAGGAGGCCGTGGCTGATGTGGAGCGTGACGGGCACGCCGATCGTGCCGCCCGACGAAGTCCGCGCCGTCGAGATCTCGTTGGCGATCGAGGAGATCGCGGGATAGGTGAACGAGGCGAGTCCGAGGTGGGCGAACATCCGGTGCCCGCACATCGCCGCGCCCGCCGCCATCGCCGTGTAGGCGGCCTCGGAGCACGGGGGGAAGAGGATCCGGTCTCCGTACTTCTTCTGGAAGGGCTCGAATTGCATGCCCTCAGGGCCGATCCCGAGCACCTCATTGCCCATCACGACGAAGTTCGGGTCCTCGTCCATGAACCTGCTCAGCACGTCGAGCATCGCGTCGGCGTAGTTCTTGGTCGGCATCGGATCCTCCTTACGCGAAGACGTGTTCGAGGGCGGACTCGGGCGTGGGGCGGGGGCTGTCGGTGGCGAACTCGCGTGCTTCAGCGATCGCCCTGGTGGCCTGGGCGTCCATGTCGGCGAGCTCCTCCTGGGTGATGTCGCCGGATCCGAGCAGCTTGCGCGCGTAGATCAGGACCGGGTCGTGATCGCGATACCAGTCGGCGTGCTCGCCGGAGATCGCGGAGTCGTCCCACGCCATCGAGATGTCGAGCTCGCCGGTGGTCAGCTCCGGCCAGAGCGGCTGGCTGCCCGCCCAGCGCTCGGTGACGGCGTGGATGAAGAACGGGCCCTTGCCCGCCCGGCAGTGCTTGACGGCCTTGGCCGCGAGCTTGTTGACGGCCTCCAGGTCGCGGCCGTCCACGGTCTCGACCGGGATCCCGAAGGTCTTCGGGATCGTGGTCAGGTCCTTGACGGCGGAGACGGAGGTCGGGAACCCGCCGCCCGCGGAGCCCAGCGCACCCTCGCTGTTGTTCTCGCAGACGAACAGCACCGGCAGCTCGTAGAGCGCCGCCAGGTTGAGGGACTCGTAGGCGATCCCCTCCTCCAGGGCGCCGTCGCCGAACAGCCCGACGGCGATCGCGTCGCCTCCCTCCTGCTTGAGCGCGAAGGCGGCGCCGTTGGCGAGCGAGATGCTGCCGCCGACGATCGAGGAGGTGGAGATGAAGCCGAGGTCGGGGTCGCTCATGTGCAGCGTGCCCCCGGCGCCCTTGTTCATACCGGTCTCGCGGCCGAGGATCTCGGCGAGCGCCCGCTTGGGGTCGGAGCCCCGGGCCAGCAGATGGCCGTGGTTGCGGTGGTGGGTGGCGAGCTTGTCGCCGTCTCCGAGCGCCTCCATCAGGCCCACCCCGGTCGACTCCTGGCCGATGTAGAGGTGGAAGTGGGTCATGAAGGCGTGGTCGGTGTGGAAGAGCTTGTTGACCGCCTCCTCGAAGCGGCGGATGGTCAGCATGCGCTCGAGCGCCCGGCCCCGGCGCTCCTTGTCCCAGCTCTCTGTCATTTCTTTCCCTCGTCTCCGTTGGTCGTGCTTGCTCGAGTCAGGTAGGCCGACTGGAGCAGCTCGGGCTTGCGCTTCAGCTCGCTGGCGGTGCCGGAGAACTCGATCTTCCCGTGGCCCATCACGTAGGCCTCGTTCGCCATCCCCAGGGCGATCGTCGCGAACTGCTCGATCAGCAGCACGCCGATGCCTTCGGAGGCCAGCTTCTCAATGGTGGGGATCAGCCGCTTGACGACGACAGGGGCAAGGCCAAGGGAGAGCTCGTCGATGAGCACGAACTTGGGCTTCGAGACCAGCGCCTGCGCCAGCACCAGCATCTGCTGCTCGCCGCCGGAGAGCGACCGGGAGCGGGTGCCGAGCCGAGCCTTGAGCTCGGGGAACATCTCGAGCGCATAGCCGAGGCCGGCCTCGGCCCCGCCCTTTGGCAGCGAGTAGGTCGCGACCCGCAGGTTGTCCTCGACGGTGAGCTCGGAGAGCAGCCTCCTGCCCTCCGGGACCACGGCGACTCCGGCGGCGCGGATCTTCTCCGGTCGGGTCCCGCTCAGATCGGTCCCGTTCAGCCTCACCGACCCCGACTCGGGTCGCAGGACCCCGCTGACGGCGAGCACGAGACTCGACTTGCCTGCGCCGTTGGGCCCCAGCAGCGCGGTCACCTCGCCCGGATCGATCCGCAGCGAGACGTCGCGGACCACGGGCCGGCCGCCGCGCGCGACGGTCAGGCTCTCGAGGGTGAGGACATCGCCCTTCTTCTGGGGCTCGACGGGCTTCTCTGCGGGCTTCTCTGCAGTCGGGCTCATATCTCCTCCGCCCCGAGATACGCCCGGATCACCTGCTCGTCCCGCAGCACCTCAGCGGTCGGGCCCGAGGCGATCAGCTTGCCGAAGTCGAGTACCGAGGTGAGCTCGCAGCATGCTGACACCAGGTTCATGTCGTGGTCGACCAGGATCACCAGGGCGCCGATCTGCTCGGGGATCTTCCGGATCACGCTGCCCATGTGCTCGGTCTCCTCGTCGGGAAGTCCCGCCGCCGGCTCATCGAGGAGCACAGCCCGCGGCTTGCCGACCACGGCGCGGGCGATCTCCACGAGCCGCCGTTCGCGCGCGCCCAGGGTCCCGACCTTGGTCTGGGGATCCAGGCCCCCGAGCCCGACGAAGTCGAGGGAGCCGAGCACGTCGTCGCGGCGGGACGTGCCACCGTTGTTGCTCGAGTGCTCCTCGACCATCGCCACGTTGTCGTAGAGCGAGAGCTCCTCGATCGCCTGCTCGGTCTGGAAGGTCCGGCGCAGGCCCCAGCGCGCCCGGCGGAAGTCGGTCATCGCCAGCAAGTTCTCGTCGAAGGCCGTGACCGTCCCGCCAGATGGCTTGACGAAGCCGCTCAGCACGTTGAAGAAGGTGGTCTTGCCGGCTCCGTTCGGGCCGATCAGGCCGCAGGTCCCGCTGGGGAACGAGACGGTCATCTGGTCGATCGGCTTGACCCCGCCGAACCGCACCTCGAGGCTCTCGACCTTGATCATTCCGACCCCGCCGTGCCGCCGGCTGCCCGCGCCCCCGGGCTACCCACAAGTCGCCAGATCAAGCGCCCCAGCTTCGCCATGTCCTTCGGGAACTGGTCGACCAGGCCCGCCGGCGCTGTGGTCAGCACCTGAATGACGCCGAGGCCGAAGATGATGGTGAGCAGGTCGGGGGGTAGCCCCCAGTTGTTGAGCAGCGCCGGCAGGAGCTTGATGAGAATGCCGGCGACCACCGCGCCCCAGAGGTTGTAGATCCCGCCCATCAGAACGACCGCGAGCAGGATGATCGAGTCCTGGGTGGGGAAGGTGAGGTTGAACAAGGCGCCCGAGCTGCCGGCCAGCAGCGCCCCCGCAACCCCGGTCATGAAGGAGGCGAGCGCGAACGCCCACATCTTGTACAGGCTGATGTTGATGCCCGCGGCTAGCGCCGCAGGCTCCGACTGGCGGATCGTCGCCCAGGCCCGGCCGGGCTTACCCCGTACGTGCCAGAGCGCCAGCCCGAACATCAGCACCGCCCAGATCACGCAGTAGCGGAAGAAGGCGTGCTCGCCGGTCGCGATGCTCGGCCGCCGGATCTCCTGCGCCCCGGTGGTCGAATTGGTGTGCCCGAGGAAGCCTCCGCCCCCGTTCGGGAAGTCGGTCGCCGCGATCACGACCGTGATCGCGCCGGCGAGCATCAACGTGATCAGCGCCAGGTAGAGGCCGCTGACCCGCAGCGCCGGCAGGCCGATCAGCGAGCCGAGCACCATCGTGATCAGCCCGGTCATGACCGTCACGATCGGGAAGGGCAGGCCGGTGGCGAACAGCAGGCGGGCACCGACCCAGGCGCCCAGCGCCAGCACCGCCACCTGGCCGAGCGAGACCAGCCCGACCCGGCCCATCAGCACCCCCAGGCCGAGAGCGACGATCGTGTAGATCACCACCGCGGTGGCCACGTCGGTCCAGTAGGTGCTCAGCATCCCGGGCAGGACCAGGACGACGAAGGCGAGCAGGACGGCGATCACCGCGACGCGGATTCGCTCCCCGCGATCGAAGCTCGCGGCGGGGCGCGTCACCCGCGCCATGAACCCGCCGCCCGAAGCCTCAGCTGCGTCCATTGCCCAATCCTGTCCCCGAGAACGAGATCTCGCGCTTCCGCGAGATCACGAGCAGCGCGATGGTCGCAAGCACAAAGGGCGCCATGTTGCGGTACTCGGAGATCGAGGTGATCGGGGTCGCAAGGGCGCTGACCAGCCCGACCACGAGAGCCGCGAAGAAGGTGACGATCAGGGATCGCAGGCGGGCGATCAGCGCCGCCGCCAGGGACGAGATCACCAGGAAGGTCAGGCTGACGGCGTCGAGCCCGACCAGGTCCGAGAGCAGCAGCCCCGAGACCCCCGAGAGGATCCCCGAGACGAGCCATGCCTGCGCCTCGACCCAGCGCACCGGGACACCGAGGGTCGCTGTGATCTCGCGGTCGTTGGCGAGTCCCCGCATCGCGGTGCCGAGCTTCGTGTAGTTGAGGAAGGCGCCGGTACCGAAGACCACCACCACCCCCAGGCCGAAGGCGATCACCTGCGTCCAGGTGACGGCCACCTGGCCGATGTCGAAGGCATGGGTCGAAGTCGGCAGCACCTGCGAGCGGGCCTTGTCGCTCCAGATCCAGGACATGGTCCCGAGCAGGATCAGCGCCAGGCCCAGCGTCGCGGTCGCCTTGACCAGTGGGTCGCGCTTGGCGAGAGCCGGGCCGAGAATGACGCCATAAACCAGCGTCACCGCCGCGGCGAAGAGCACCGCAACCCCGTAGGAAGGCCACTCGGGCCACAGGGAGTTGTTGATCAGGTCCCAGGCGATCAGGGCGGACATCGCCCCGACCGCGCCGAAGGCCAGGTTCAACACCCCGGTGGTCCGGTACAGAACCACCATTCCGGCCCCCGACAGGGCGTACACCCCGCCGAGGGCCAGGCCGGTGACGATGAAGGGCTGGAAGTCGTGCCAGCTCGGCATTAGTGACTCACAGCCCTCCGCTCAACTTCCGCCGGTCAGGCTCGGATCCGCCTGCTCGATCTGGCGGACCTTCGCGATGTCCGGCTCATCCCCGCTGATCTCGAAGCAATCCTCCTTCTGAACCATGTGGCCGTTCTGCGGCGTGGTGGTCCAGTCGACGTTGTTCGGGATGTGCAGCGGTGCCTGCCCGGTGTACCAGGGCCGGCACAGGATGTCCGTCTTCTGATCCTTCAGGGCAAAGACCTGGTCGTTCACGCTCTTCAGCGTGTAGTCGCCCTGCACCTTCTCCAGTGCATTGGTCATGAACTCGCCCATCAGGTAACCCATCTGGCTGAAGCTGCCCAGACCGCCGGTCACACTCTGGCCGTACTTCTTGATCACCGACCGGTACAGCTCTGAGTCGGGACCGTCGAAGTCGGTCACGTTGAGCTCGGCGTTGACGAGCAGCTTGCCGTCCCACTTCGTTCCCAGCGCCTGCGCCAGGAAGTCGGTGTTGCACGGCGTCGAGCAACCCCACGCCTTGACGCTGTCCTCGAGGCCCTGCTGCTGCGCGGCCTGGAGAATCTTCAGCGCCTCAGGCGGCGTGAAGTTGAGGACGACGGCCCCATTCGGGCCGGCCTCCTGGGTCAACCGGACTGCGACCGAGTTCGCGTCCTGAATCGGGACGTTGTCGGTCGATTCGCTGATCGGCACGCCAGCAGCGTCGGCGACGATCTTCGGGCCGGCTGCGATGTAGCCCGTGCCCGGGACGTTCGACTGATCGAACGCGATCTTGTCGACGTCCTGCCGGATCACTGCCTGCACGGCGCCATCCGAGCTGTAGCGCGGACCCATGTTCACCGGGATGCTGTTCGGCGAGGCCCAGCACGAAGGCGCGATGCCCGCGTTCAGCACGGCCACGCCCTTCTGCTCGTAGTAGCTGTGGTTGACGTCGCACTCGATCAGGCTGAACCCGCCGGCCATGCCAACCACGTGGTCGGTTTCGATCAACTTGCGCGCCAGCGCAGCATCCTGCGCCGGGTCGGTCTGCTCGGTCTCCGTGATGTACTGAATCGGGTGACCGTTCACACCACCGTTGGCGTTGACGCAGTCGAAGTACGCCTTGGCTGCGTTCTCGCCATCGGTGAAGTCCGTACCGGGCTGCTTCGTCGCGATCGCGCCGATCTTGATCGGACTACCCGTGGGCTTCTGACCGTTGCCGTTGCCGCACTTTGGATTGTCTACGACTGATCCACTGTTGCTGCTCTTGCTTCCGCTGCCGCCGCACGCGGCGACGACCAACGACAGGCCTGCCGCGACCACGACCAGCGTGGTTACGGATCGTCCTCTCTTCGAGCCGAAGTACTTCTTCACCGATCTCTCCTCCTCTGTTACCGGCCGTCGGTCGGTTCCGGCGGCCCTTGCGTGATCCTATACCAAGAAAGTCATTTCGTTTGGTTTGTTTTCACGAGCCTTAATCCGTGCCTAAATCAAGCAATCTCGCCGCGTTTTCCTTCAGGATCAGGGGTCTCACCTCGTCCTCGACGTCCAGCTGCTCGAAGTCCCGGAGCCAGCGCTCGGGAGTGATCATCGGGTAGTCGGAGCCGAACAAGACCTGCCGTTTGAGCAGGGTGTTCGCGTACCGCACGAGCTGGGGCGGGAAGTACTTCGGCGACCAGCCGGAGAGGTCGATATAGACCTCCGGCTTGTGCATAGCGATCGAGAGCGCCTCGTCCTGCCACGGGAAGGAGGGGTGGGCGAGCACGATCGGCAGGTCCGGGAAGTCGGCGGCCACGTCGTCCACGTGGATCGGGTTCGAGTACTTGAGCCGCACCCCGCCACCACCGGGCAGGCCCGAGCCGATCCCGCTGTGGCCCGTGTGAAACAGGGCGGGAAGCCCCGCCTCGGCGATCACCTCGTACAGCGGGTAGGCGGCGCGATCGTTTGGGAAGAACGCCTGGAGGTTGGGGTGGAACTTGAAGCCGCGGACGTCGTACTCGTCGATCAGCCTTCGGGCGCGCTCGACCGCATCGGGGCGGGCGGGGTCGACGCTCGCGAACGGGATCAGGACGTCGTCGTACTTGGCGGCGCCCTCCAGGACCTCCTCGTTGGAGACCGGCGGGCGCCCCGACTGGGACTCCCAGTCCACCGTGAAGACCACGGCGGCCATCTTGCGCTCGCGGTAGTAGGCGCCGACGTCGTCGATGGTCGGGGTGCCGCCGCCGTCGCGGAAGTACTTCTGCGATGCCTCCCGGAGCTTCGGGGGGATGGGGTCGTGTCCGTCGGCCGAGACCTCGACGTGGGTGTGGACGTCGACTGCCTGGACCGCGTCGAGGTCGATCACGGGGGCGACGCCTGCTCCCGAAGCTCAGCCAGACCGTCCTTGAGGACCACCTCGCCGGCACCGTTCACCGCGTCGAATCCCACCGCGCCCCCATCCGGGCGGCGGACGCGGGTCGTGAGCGCGTCGCCGGGCTCCATCGGGCGCGAGAAGCGCACCGCGAGCCTCTCGATGGCGGCGGGGTCCTCGATCTTCTGTGAGGCGAGCACCGCGCGGCCCGCGAACGCCATCAGGCAGAGCCCGTGGACGATGATCCCCGGCAGGCCCGCCGCGCGCGCGACTTCGTCATCGAGATGGAAGGCGTTGTGGTCGCCTGAGGCCTCGGCGTACCGCTGGGTCTGGTCCTCCGCGATGGGATAGGTCGGCGCCGCAATCGGCTCCGAGGCGCCCAGCTCGTCGGGCATCCGATGGTCGGGCGCCTCCTCGCCGCCGCCCGTGCCACCCGAGACACCCCGGTAGAACTCGGTCACGTACTGCTCGTTAAGCAGGCGGTTGTCGCCGTCGAGGCTCTCGGTCTTGAGCACCACGGTGGTCCCGGACTCCTTGACGTGGACGCCCACGGCCGCCGCCCGCGAGCGCACCGTCATGCCCGGCTGGATCGGGATCGAGATCCGGATGTCCTGATCGCCGTGCACCACCCGGGGCCGCGCCTCCTCGGGCGCGACGGAGGTGGCGGCCTCCTGAAGCACGTTCCAGACCGGAACGATCGCGAACACGGGGGTGGCGACCGTGCCGGCGAGCGCAGCCGGCGCCGACTCGTTCGTCGCCTGCGCGTATGCGCTGAGCAAGTCTCTGCCGACGGATGTGGCGCGGCCCGGGGTCCATTGCCCCAGGGCATCCAGGTTGAACTGCACGGTTCTCCTTATATAGGGGGACTGTGTGGCGGCCAGAACCTATTACGGCGGCTTAGAACGGGTAGCTGGCCTGCTCCGGCTGCTCGGTGATCCAGCGCACCTCGGTGAACTCCTCGACGCTGAAGTGACCGCCGAAGCGGCCGCCGTTGCCGGACGCCCCCCTGCCGCCGAATGGGGCAACCGGGTCGTCGTACACGGTCGAGTCCATGATGTGGACCAGGCCGGTGTCGAGCCGGTCGGCTACCTCACGCCCGCGCTCGTGCGAGGAGGTGAAGACGGCGCCGGAGAGGCCGTACTCCGTGTCGTTGGCGATCGCGACGGCCTCGTCCTCGTCGGAGAACGTCATCACCGGCGCGACCGGCCCGAAGATCTCCTCGTTCCAGGCGCGCATGTCCCGGGTGACGTTGGAGAGCACCGTCGGCGGGAAGAAGGGTCCGTCTCCCTTGCCGCCCGTCTTCAGCTCGGCGCCGCTGCTGACGGCGTCGTCGACGATCTCCTGCACTCGGTCGATCTGCCGGCGGTTGATGATCGGTCCCAGCGCGACCTCCTCCTTGCCCGGGTCCCCGACGGGAAGCCGGCCGCCACGCTCGGCGAGCAGCGAGATGTAGTCGTCCGCGATCGACTCGTGAACGAGGTGCCGCCCGGAGGCCATGCAGATCTGGCCCTGGTGGAAGAAGGTGCCGAACGCTCCACAGGAGGTCGCCTTCTCGATGTCGGCGTCGTCGAGCACGATGAACGAGCTCTTGCCGCCGAGCTCGAGCGCGACCCGCTTCAGGTTCCCGCCTGCAAGCGCGCCGACCGCGCGGCCCGCGCGGGTGGAGCCCGTGAAGGAGACCATTCGGATCTCCGGCGCCTCGCAGATCGCCTCGCCCGGCTCGACTCCGCCGGGCAGGACCTGGAAGACGTTTTCCGGCCAACCGGCCTCCTCGAAGGCCCGAGCGAAGACCAGCCCGCCGGAGACCGGCGTGTGCGGGTCGCACTTCAACAGAACGGCGTTGCCGAGTGCGAGCGCAGGCGCGACGGAGCGCATCGCCAGGATCATCGGGAAGTTCCACGGCGCGATCACGCCGACGACCCCGACCGGCAGGCGCTTCGCCATGCTGATCCGGCCCTGCTCGTTCGGCAGCACCTCGCCGATCGGCATCGAGGTCAGCGCGGCGGCCGCGCGCAGCTCCTTCGCGGCCTCGCCCACCTCGAACGCGGCCTTCTGCGGAACTCCGCCGCCCTCGTGGATCAGCCACCACTCGATCTCCTCATGCGCGCTCTCGAGCGCGTCGGCGGCGGCGTGAAGGAGCTTGGCCCGCTCGGGTCCCGGGGTCGCGGCCCAGCCGGGCTGCGCCTCCGCCGCCAGCTTCGAAGCCCTGAGGACGTCGTCTCGCGTCGCGGATCCGACCGAGGCGAGGTGCTCATCGGTGGCGGGGTTGTGCACCTCGAGCCGCTCGCTCGTCTGCTGCCAGCCACCGCTGTAGATCTTGCCGTCGAGGATCTGATCGGTGATCAGGGTCCCCGTACGGACCTCCGTCTGGGTCGCAACCTCCATCAAGTCCTCCTCCTCTCGACGCCGGGATTCCGTTCCCAGCGGTTCGCCGTGTATCTTGCCTCACCGGGATCCTGTATGCAACAGGTGAGGAGCAGACGTTATTCGACGCGGGACGACTCGCGCTTTTTGGGTGATGGATAGGCATTCTGCATACAAGAGACGGTCAATTGGCCGCTAACGGCGAAGCCGGCAAAGTGGCCAATGCCGGCGACGGCGAGCCCACCTCGCAGACCACGCGGGCCCTCCTCAGCCTCCGGGACCTGCTGCTCAGTGGCGAGTTCCCTCCCGGCACGCGGATGTCGGAGCTGCCCCTGGTGGAGCGCCTCGGCGTCTCCCGGACTCCACTCAGGCTGGCGCTCGCAACCCTGCAGCACGAGGGCCTGCTGGAGAACCTCGACGGCGGCGGCTACGCCGTCCGGGAGTTCACCCGGGACGAGATCAACGACGCGATCGAGCTCCGCGGAGTGCTGGAGGGGACCGCGGCCCGGTTCGCGGCGGAACGCGGCGCGACCGCGGATCAGCTGACCAGGATGCGCGGTCTGAGCGCGGAGATGGACCCGCTCGTCCACCGCTCGGACGTCGACTCCTTCTGGCAGTACGTGGAGTGCAACCGGGCCTTCCATGAGCTGTTCGTGGAGGCAGCGGCGAGCCCCGTCCTCGACCGGGAGCTGGAGCGGATCGCCGCCCTCCCGTTCGCCTCGCCGAGCGCACTGGTCCAGGGTCAGGCCGAGCTTCCCGAGTCCCGCGAGATCCTGGTGATCGCCCAGGAGCATCACCGCGGCCTGATCGTTGCGATCGAGCGGCGCCAGGGCGCGCGCGCCGAGGCCCTGGCGCGGGAGCACGCTCGGATCGCCCTCCGGAACCTGGAGATCGTCCTGGACAACCGCGACGTCCTGGAGCGGATCCCCGGCGCGTCGCTGATCAACCTGGCGGATCTCGCCAAGAGCTGAGCAAGGAAGAGAAGAGAGGAGAGCCACAGATGCCGAGCAACGGATTTCACTGCGAGATCGTCGGGAGCCTGCTGCGCCACGACGAGCTCAAGCAGGCGATGGAGCGGGACGCGCAGGGCGAGATTGATCCAAAGGAGCTCGAGGCCCTCCAGGAGGAGGAGGGGAAACGCAACATCGCCCTGCAGGAGGGGGCCGGCATCGAGGTGCTCACCGACGGCGAGGTGCGCCGCCGGTTCTGGTTCGATCCGCTCACGGACAGCCTCTCCGGGTACAACCCCGAGGTCCCGGCGCCCGTCATGTTCCACGGCTCCGCCGACAAGCCGGAGGGCCCGCCGCCGAAGCTCCCCGCCGTCACGGAGAAGCTCGGCATCCGCCACAACCTTCCGCTCGAGGAATACAAGTTCGTCAGCGCGAACAGCGACCGGCCGGCGAAGGCGACGCTCGCCGGCATGACCTACGCGAGCGTGCTCTGGGTCCCCGGCTATTCGGACAAGGTCTACCCGGACCGCGAGGCCTACATGGACGAGGTGATCGAGCTGATGAAGCAGATCGTCGGCGAGACGGCCGAGGCCGGCTGCGACTACTTCCAGCTCGACTCCCCCCGCTACACCCACCTGGTCAGCGAGGAGGGCCAGGAGAACCTGCGCAATCTCGGGCTCGACACCGAAACCTGGCTCGGGCAGATGATCGAGCGCGACAACCAGCTGATCAGGGCCTTCCCCGACGTCACCTGGGCGGTTCACCTCTGCCGCGGCAACCACCGCTCGATGTGGTCGGTCGAGGGCGGCTACGACGCGATCGCCGAGCAGCTCTTCACCGACCTGGAGTGCGACCGGATCTTCGCCGAGTACGACTCCCCCCGGGCCGGGACGTTCGAGCCGTTGCGCTTCGTCCCCGAGGGCAAGACGGTCGTGCTGGGCCTGATCACGACCAAGGAGCCCGAGCTCGAGGATGGCGATCAGCTCAAGGAGCGGATCGAGGAGGCCTCGAAGTTCATTCCCCTGGAGCGGCTGGCGCTGAGCCCGCAGTGCGGCTTCGCCTCGACCCTGCCGGGGAACCTCGTCACCTTCGACGACCAGAAGGCGAAGCTCGAGCTTCTCGGCAAGGTCGCGCACGAGGTCTGGGGCTGATGGGGTCTCTGCTCAGTCCCCTGGATGACGTGCTGAAGCGCTCTGGCGCCCATATGACCGAACGGGAGGGATGGGTCGTCGCGGCCGACTTCGGCTCCCTGGCGTCGGAGATAGCGGTCAGCCGCGCGACCGCCGGCCTTGCCGACGTCTCGAGCATCAGCAAGTTCGAGGTGCGGGACACGGCCACCGCGATCGCCGACCTGTATCCGTCCGGGCGGGAGCTGCGGCCGGGACGCGCCATCGAGGCCGCCGACGCGTGGTGGTGCGTCGTCTCCAAGGAGCTGTTGCTCGTGCTCGCTTCGCCGAGCAAGGCCGCGCGGGTGCGCGCCGACCTTGAGGAGACGGCCCGCTCGGAGACCCGGATCGAGGACGTCACCTCCGATCGCGTCGCGGTCTGCCTCACCGGCCCGTACGCCCGCGAGGTCCTGGCCCGAGCGGGAACCTCCCCCTGCGGTCCCGGCTGCCTGCGGGTTGAGTCCGTGGGCGGCGTCCCGACGCTGGTGCTGCACCAATTCGAGAAGCAATGGCTGCTGGTGGCCGCCGCGTCCGAGGCCGGCAACCTCTGGCAGGCCCTGACGGATGCGGGATCGCCGCTCGGGTTGGCTTATGTAGGGGCCGATGCCCTGCAGCACCTGCACGCCGCGGCGGCGAGTGCGTAGATCGGTCACCACCGGGACGGCATTGATCGTCGCCGGTGTGCTCCCGGGGTTCCTCACAGCCAGCCTCGCCCCCCGGATCCGCCACGACTTCTCCTTCGGCGACTCGATCCTCGGGCTCGCGGTTGCCATCTTCTATCTGACCTGCATGACCGGCTCGACGCCTGCGGGGCACCTGGTCGAGAGGATCGGGGCACGGCGGGGAATGCGTCTCGGCGCCGCCCTCACCGCGGTTTCCTGTCTCGCGGTGGCGGCCCTCGCTCATTCCGCGGCGGCATTGATCGTGATCCTGCTGGTCGCGGGCCTCGGCAACGCGATCGGCGGTCCCGCGGTGAGCGCCCTGCTGCGGCGCACGGTGGACACGAGGCGCCATGGCTTGGCGTTCGGGGCGCAGCAGTCGGGCGCCTCGATCGGGGCCTTGCTCGCCGGCCTGGCGCTGCCCGCGGTGGCGATTCCCTTCGGGTGGCGATGGGCGTACGTCGTGGCGGCGGCCCTCGCCGTCGCGGCGGTCGCCCTCGCGCCCGCGCCCGCGCCGGGAGAGCCGTCGAGGCTCCATGCACAGACCGAATCCGCACCGCACCACCTGACCTCGATCCGCGCCCTCGCGTTGGCGGCCACCCTGGCGAGTGCGGCCGGCGTCGGCTTCATCGCCTTCCTGGTCACCTACTCCGTCGACCAGGGGATCGGCGAGGGCGCCGCCGGCCTGCTCCTCGGAGCCGTCAGCCTGGCGGCAACGATCAGCCGGGTGGGGCTGGGGGTGATCGCCGACCGCTCGGGCGCAGACCCGCTGCGGCTCACCGCCCTGATCCTGGCGGGAAGCGTCGCGGGCTACCTGCTGTTGATCGCGGGAGAGCCGGCGGTGATCGTGCTGGCGGCGCTGATCGTGGGGAGCATCGGCTGGTCGTGGCCGGGCACGCTGACGCTCGCGGTCGTCTCGCGCCGTCCGGACGCCCCCGCCTGGGCGGTCGGGGTGATGATGTCCGGCCTCTTCGCCGGGGCGGCCGGCGGCCCGCTGCTGGTCGGCCTGCTCGCGGAGCACGACCACTTCGCCGCCGCCTGGTCGCTCTGCGCCGGGCTCGCCCTTGCCGCCGCCGTCACCATCGCGCTGACCCGCCGCTTCGAGCTTGGGGCCGCCGACTCCGCCGGCATCCGGAGGCCGTCATCTAGGGTTCGGCCGAGCTAGCGAGCTGGCGAGGGAGCGAGGAGAGCATGGAAGGCGATCAGCTGTCACGGACCCAGGTCGGGATCGTGGGCGCCGGCCCGGCGGGGCTGGTCCTCTCACACCTCCTGCAGCGTGAGGGAATCGAGTCCGTCGTGCTGGAGGACCGCAGCCGCGACTACGTCGAGCAGCGGGTCCGGGCGGGCGTCCTCGAGCAGGGCACGGTCGACCTGCTCACCGAGCTCGGCCTCGCAGACCGGCTCCACCGGGAGGGGTTGATCCATCAGGGGATCGAGCTGCGCTACGACGGCCAGGGACACCGGATCCCGTTCGAGGAGCTCGCCGAGGGGCGAGCGATCACGATCTACGGCCAGCAGGAGGTGGTCAAGGATCTGATCGCGGCGCGGCTGGAGGCGGGCGGCCCGCTGCTCTTCGAGGTCGACGACGTCAGCCTGCACGGGATCGACTCGGACGAGCCGAGCATCCGCTTCACCCACGAGGGGGCCGCAAGGGAGCTGCGCTGCGACGCGATCGCCGGCTGCGACGGGTTCCACGGCGTCAGCCGCCCGTCGGTGCCCGACGGCGTGCTCAGCTTCAACCAGCTCGACTATCCGTTCGCGTGGCTGGGGATCCTGGCGCAGGTCGCGCCCTCCACCGAGGAGCTGATCTACGCGCCCCACGAGCGCGGCTTCGCGCTGCACAGCCTGCGCTCCCCGGAGCTGAGCAGGCTCTACGTCCAGTGCGACCCCGAGGACTCGCTCGAGGACTGGCCCGACGAGCGGATCTGGGAGGAGCTCCACTTGAGGCTCGCGCGTGACGACGGCTGGACGCTCAACGAGGGACCTCTGGTCGAGAAGGCGATCGCGCCGCTGCGCAGCTTCGTCGCGCAGCCAATGCAGTACGGCCGGCTCTACCTCGCCGGCGACGCCGTTCACATCGTCCCGGCGACGGGAGCCAAGGGGCTGAACCTGGCGGTGGCCGACGTGCAGGTGCTGGGCGAGGCCCTCACCAAGTTCCTGCAAGGCGGCGACGGCTCGCTGCTCGACGCCTACTCGGACGCCTGCCTGCGCCGGGTCTGGCGCGTCCAGCACTTCAGCTGGTGGATGACCTGGATGCTCCACCGCTTTCCCGACGACGACGGCTTCATGCGGGGGCTGCGCCGCTCGCAGCTCGACTACGTCTGCTCGTCCAGGGCCGCGGCGGCCACCCTGGCGGAGAACTACGTCGGTTTGGGGAGGATGCGATGAGCTCGATAGAGGATCTCTTCGACGTGCGCGACGCGCGGGTGGTGGTGACCGGGGCCGCCAGCGGGCTCGGGCTGGCGATCGCCGAGGTGATGGCCGACGCGGGAGCCCGGGTGACGCTCGCCGACCTGGACGCCGCGAGGCTCGATCAGGAGACCTCACGGCTGGCCGAGGCCGGCGGGCAGGTTCGCTCCTTCCAGCTCGACGTCTCGGACCGCGAACAGGTGCAGGCGCTGATCGACGACGTGGTCTCCGACCAGGGCGGGGTCGACGTCCTCTACGCCAACGCGGGGATCTCGCTGGAGCCGGGCATCACCGATCCGAAAGGCGGCATCGCGGCCATCGAGTCGGAGGCCTGGGACAAGGTGGTCGGCGTGAATCTCAACGGGATCGTCTTCTCCATGGGCGCGGCCGCCGAGGTGATGAAGAAGCAGGGCAGCGGCAAGATCGTCGTCACCGCCTCGAACGCGGGCCTCAAGGTGGAGCCGCTGGTCGGCTACTCCTACGCCGCGACGAAGGCGGCGGTGATCCACGTCGTCCGCCAGGCGGCCGTGGAGCTCGCGCCCCACGGCGTCAACGTCAACGCGATCGCCCCTGGCCCATTCCGCACCCGGATCGGCAGCGGCGAGCTGCCGAACGAGCGGATCGAGGGAATCTGGGCCGACCTGATCCCGGTGGGCCGCATGGCGGAGACCGACGAGCTCAAGGGCCTGGTGCTGATGCTGGGCTCCCCGGCGGCGAGCTTCATCACCGGAGCGGTTGTCCTGATCGACGGCGGGGCGATGCCGTCGTCGTTCCGAGAGGAGATCAGCCTGGGGTAGGACGTGTCGATCTGAACGGGTCCCGTTCGTCGTAAGGGTGAAACGGCGGAAAGCGCGTCTGCGCTTGGAAAGGAACAAGAAATGCAGACCGAAAACCCCAACCAGAAGATTGCCGTCACTGGAGCCACCGGCCGGCTCGGAACGCATCTCGTCGAGATCCTCGAGCAGCGAGGACACGAGGTGGTCCCGATCGCGCGCTCGAAGGGGATCGACGTGGTCAGCGGCGAGGGTCTCGACGAGGCGCTCGCCGGCGTTGACACCATCATCGACACCGCGACGTGGCCCACGCCCGACCAGAAAGAGGCAACGGAGTTCTTCACCACATCGGCACGAAACCTCCAGCGAGCCGGCGCTGAAGCCGGGGTGGGGCGGATCGTCGTCGTCTCGATCATCGGTATCGACAAGTTCGAGGGCGGCTACAACGCGGCGAAGATGGCGCAGGAGCAGGCGTTGCTCGAGGGCCCGCTCCCGGTCCGGATCGTTCGCGCGGCACAGTTCCACGAGTTCTTCGACGAGTTCGTCGGGTGGATGACCGAGGACGGCGTCGCCTATCTGCCCGAGATGCGAACGCAGCCCGTGGCCGCCCGCGTCGTCGCCGAAACCCTGGCCGACGCGGCCGAGGAGCCCGAGATCGAGGACGGCAAGATCACTGAGGTCGCCGGCCCGCGTCAGGAGCGCCTCGCCGATGTGGCCGCCGCGCTCCTCGCCAGCCGAGGCGACTCGGTGGAGATCCGCGAGGCCCCAGACTCCGGCGACCCGGACGCTGCGGCCTATGCGGAGGGAGCCGTGCTGCCCAACCCGGGCGCGAAGCTCGCCGGGCCCAGCTTCGATCAGTGGCTCGCGGCGATAGCCACGGCCTGAGCGCAAGAGGTTTGAGCCAATTGACCAAATCCTCTAGGTTGTTGCCGTGCTCGCTGCGGTTACTCGGGGAGTCGGAGAGATGGAGGTTCTCGATGTTCCCGAGCCCGCGGCGCCCGGTCCGGGTGAGGTGGTCGTCCACCCGGACGCGGTCGGTATCTGCGGCTCCGACTTCCACTTCTTCAGCGGCGAGCTCCAGATCTTCGAGGATTCGCCCTTCCCGCGCATCCAGGGCCACGAGTTCACCGGCACCATCGACCAGCTCGGCCCGGAGACGAGTGGCCGCCTCAGCGTCGGGGACCGCGTCTGCATCCTGCCGCTCAGCAATTGCGGCGAGTGCTACCCGTGCCGGGTCGGCCGCGGGAACGTCTGCGACAACTTCAGCCTGATCGGGATCCACACCGACGGCGGCCTCCAGGAGAAGCTGCGGGTCCCCGAGTCGCAGGTCTTCGCGATCGCGACGGACGAGCCCGCCACGGCCGCGCTCGCGGAGCCGTTCTCGATCGGCGTCCGCACGGTGCACCGGGCGCGGATCGCCGAGGGGGAGCGCGTGGTGATCCTCGGCGCCGGCCCGATCGGCCAGGCGTCCCACCTGCTGGCGCGCGAGCGCGGGGCCACGACCCTGCTCGTCGACCGCATCCAGAGCCGGCTCGACCTCGGAGCGGCGAGCGGCGCCGAGGGCCTGCTCTGGGAGGACCGCGATCAGGTCGTCGAGGCCTGCCGGGAGTGGTCCGGGGGCGAGGGCCCGCCGCTGGTGATCGACGCGACGGGCGTGCCCGATCCGATCCGCGCCGCCGTCGACATGGTCGCCTCGGCGGGACGGGTGACGGTGGTTGGGATGTCGGGCGAGGAGGTCCCGCTGCGGATCGGGACCTTCACCGAGAAGGAGGTCGACCTGCTCGGCGTGAGCTGCTGCGGCCCCGAGGAGTTCACCCAGGCAGTGCGCTTCGTCGAGGGCCATGAGGCCCAGCTGCGCCCCCTGATCACCAGGCGATTCGCGCTGGAAGATGCGCCCGAGGCGCTCGCCTACGCGATGGAGAACCCGGCCGAGGTGATGAAGGTCGTCATCACGAGCAACTGACGTGTACCTGACAAATACTCTGACTTATCGGATAGTGTGCGCCGGGAGGGGCAATATGCGGACCCAGCTCAAGCGCGTGATCAGGAGGCGGCCTTGACGGCCGATGGCCCGGGGGTCGGCGTTCGACCAGGCGCGACGGACCAGGAGGAGCGCCTGGCGGAGCTGCTCGAGCTGGTTCTCGATCGGAACCCCTTTCAGCGCGGCAGGGTTGAGGCACTCGAGCTGGGCGACCGGCCCAGCCTCAGCGACCTGCGCCCGCTGACCAAGCGCGATCTGGTCACCGACCAGGAGCGCCATCCGCCCTACGGCACGAACCTCACCTACCCGCTGGACCGCTACACCCAGCTCTTCCAGACCAGCGGCACGACCGCGCACCCGCTGCGGGTCCTGGAGACGGCGGAGGACTGGGCCTGGTGGCGCGAGCGCTTCG
This sequence comes from uncultured Solirubrobacterales bacterium, assembly GCA_963747425.1. Classification (GTDB taxonomy): domain Bacteria; phylum Actinomycetota; class Thermoleophilia; order Solirubrobacterales; family 70-9; genus DASUPK01. The sequence goes on along the minus strand of CAVVFJ010000014.1, from coordinate 198,202 downwards.
CGCACACGATGCGCGCCGCGGGGCTGAGCAGCGACGATCGCGTCGCGCTCGCCTTCTCGTTCGGGCCACACATCCAGTTCTGGGCCGCCAAGGAAGGGCTTCAGGATCTCGGCGCCATGGGGATCTCGCTCGGCGGGATGGGATCGGTGCAGCGCCTGCAGACGATCGCCGAGGTCGAGGCGACGACGCTCTGGTGCACTCCCACCTACGCGCTCCACCTCCTCGAGGTCGCCGTCGAGCAGCGGCTGGAATCCGCCTTCGAATCGCTCGATCGAGTGCTCTGCACCGGGGAGCCCGGCGGCTCGCTGCCCGGGGTCCGCTCCCGGATCGAAGATGGCTTCGGTGTCGTCTGCATCGATCACGCCGGGCTCACCGAGGCGGGCCCCTTCGGGGATCCGTGTCTCGAGGGTCACGGCCTGCACGTCGACGAGAACGAGTTCGTCTGCGAGATCCTCGACGCGGACATGAGCCCGACTGCCCAGGGCGAGCGGGGCGAGCTCGTCATCACGCCCCTGCGCCTCACCGGCTTCCCGGCCCTCCGCTACCGGACGGGGGACTCCGTGATCGCCACCGACGAGCAGTGCCCCGCCGGCCACGAGGGCCGCTGGCTCCCGGGCGGGATCGTCGGCCGGACCGACGACATGGTGGTCGTGCGCGGGATGAACGTCTATCCCTCGGCGATCGAGGAGTCCGTCCGGCAGGTGTCGAGCTCCGGCGAGTTCCGCATCACCTTCTACACGGAGCGCAGCGGGATGGACGAGGTGAAGCTCGAGGTCGAGCTGGCCGAGGGCACCGACGCGCGACGGCTCCAGGAGACGATGCGCCAGCAGCTCGGGCTCCGTGTCCGGGTCGTCCCGATCGCGCCCGGGGTTCTGCCGCGGCAGACTGGAAAATCCCGCAGAGTGGTCGACGAGCGCACCCCGAGGTGGGTCGCATCGTGAGCGCCCAGCGCGCGGGCTCGCGCTCTCGCGCGAGACCGCAGGCGCGCCAGATCCGGGGCGCCTCGGAGCAGGTGGCGGTGCAGATTCAGCACTACGTGCAGGAGGAGGGCCTCGGTCCGGGCGATTTCCTCGGCCGCGAGGAGGACCTCGCGGCCGAGTTCGGCGTCAGCCGCCCGACACTCCGGGAGGCGCTCAAGCTCCTCTCCAGCGGCAACCTGATCCGGGCCACCAAGGGTCCCGGTGGCGGCATCTTCGTGGCCCACACCGCCGAGCAGGGAATGGGGCGCAGCCTCAGCGACGCGATCGCGATGATGCTGGAGACCGAGGCGGTCAGCCTGCACGAGCTGCTCGACGCCCGGGTCCTGCTCGAGGTCCCGCTCGCCGGCCTGGCGGCCTACCAGCCCGACGAGGCGACGCTTGGGCGGCTGCGCGCGGCCGTGGACGCGGCGACCGCTGAGCCGGACGACGTCAACGTCGTCTCCGCCGCGGACGCAGAGATCCACCAGACGATCGCCGCCGCCAGCGGCAACCGCATGATCCAGGCGCTGACCAACTGGATCTTCGAGGTTCTGCAGCCGCTGCTGATCGAGGTCCTCCAGCCGGCAGTGGTGCACTCGGCGATCGTGGAGCAGCACGAGGCTCTGGTGTCGGCGGTCGAGAAGGGCGACCCGGCGCGAGCGGAGCGGGCGATGAAGGATCACCTGCTCTACCTGCGCGACGTGCTCGGCATGGTCCAGGAGGAGCCCGAGGCCCGGCGGGCCGAGGCTCCCGCGGGAGGCAGCGGTGGCTGAGCTGCTCGCCCTGGACGAGGCCGTCGCGGAGCTCGTTCACGACGGCGACAGCGTCGCGCTGGAGGGCTTCACCCACCTGATCCCATTTGCCGCCGGGCACGAGATCATCCGCCAGGGCCGCCGCGACCTGACGCTGATCCGGATGACCCCCGACCTGATCTACGACCAGATGATCGGCGCGGGCTGCGCCCGCAAGCTGATCTTCTCGTGGGGCGGAAACCCGGGCGTCGGCTCCCTGCGCCGCCTCCGCGACGCCGTCGAGCACGATTGGCCCGCCCCGCTCGAGCTCGAGGAGCACAGCCACGCGGGCATGGCCGCGCGCTATGCCGCGGGCGCCTCGAACCTCCCGTTCGGGACGCTGCGGGGCTACGTGGGCACCGAGCTGATGGAGCGCTCGAGCGAGACCATCGCCGAGATCGAATGCCCGTTCACGGGCGAGGCCCTCACCGCAGTCCGCGCCCTCCGGCCAGATGTCGGGATCGTCCACGCGCAGCGCGCCGACCGGCGGGGCAACGTGCAGCTCTGGGGGATCGTCGGCGTGCAGAAGGAGATCGTGCTCGCCTCCGCGCGCTCGCTCGTCACCGTCGAGGAGATCGTCGACGAGCTGGAGCCCCGGCCCGGCGCAGTCGTCCTGCCGACCTGGGCGGTGGGCGCCGTCGCGGAGGCGCCCCATGGCGCGCATCCCTCTTACGCACACGACTACTACGACCGCGACAACGGCTTCTACCAGCGCTGGGACGAGATCAGCAAGGACCGGGACTCGTTCCGGGAGTGGATGGCCGAGCACGTGCTCAGAACAGCGGGGGTCGTATGACCACCACCGAAGCGGCCGTCTCGGCGGACGAGATGATGACCGTGGTGGCGTCGCGCGCGCTGACGGACGAGACGGTCTGCTTCGTGGGGATCGGCCTGCCGAGCACCGCGGCGAACCTGGCGAGGCTCACCCACGCCCCCCGGACCGTTCTGGTCTACGAATCCGGCACGATCGGGTCGAAGCCCAGGAACCTGCCCCTGTCCATCGGGGACGGCGAGCTGGCGGAGACCGCGGACGCGGTCGTCCCGGTGCCCGAGATCTTCGCCTACTGGCTGCAGGGCGGCCGGATCGACGTCGGCTTTCTCGGTGCGGCTCAGATCGACCGCCTCGGCAATCTCAACAGCACGGTGATCGGGGACTACGAGCGCCCGAAGGTGCGCCTCCCCGGGGGCGGTGGCGCGCCGGAGATCGCCGCGATGGCGAAAGAGGTGATCGTGATCATGCGCCAGTCGCGCCGCAGCTTCGTCGACCGGCTCGACTTCCGCTCTTCCGTCGGATACGGAGCGGCCCCGGGCGACCGCGAGCGGCTCGGCATGCCGGGCCGTGGGCCCACGGTCGTGATCACCGACCTGGGGGTCCTCCGGCCGGACCCCGAGTCCTGCGAGCTCACCCTCACGCAGATCCATCCCGGGGTCTCGGTCGAACAGGCGCGGGAGCAGACGGGTTGGCCGCTGCGGGTGGCCACCGACCTGGAGGAGACCGAGCCGCCCTCGGAGGAGGAGCTCAGAGAGCTGCGGGAGCTCCGCGCGACGCTGGAGGCGCCGACATGAGCAAGGAGGAGAGCACGGTGGCATCAGAACTGACTCGCAACGGAGAAGTGATCGGCTATCGGCATGACGACCTCGAGGTCGATCCCCCCTACCTGTATCCGGACTACGTCTCGACCCGCACGCGCGCGCCGAAGCGGCCGCTCGTCCCGCTTGCCCACACGCTCTCGGAGATCACCGGGCCCGTCTACGGAGACGAGCGGATCGGCGAGCTCGACCACGACCTCACGCGGCAATACGAGGACGAGCCGCTCGGCGAGCGGATCATCGTCCACGGCCGCCTGCTCGACCAGGATGGAAAGCCGGTGCGCAACTCGCTGATCGAGATCTGGCAGGCGAACGCCTCAGGCCGCTACCGGCACGACGGCGACCGGCATCCCGCCCCGCTCGACCCGAACTTCGCCGGCGGAGGCCGCTGCATGACCGACGACGACGGCCGCTACGAGTTCATCACCATCAAGCCCGGCGCCTACCCGTGGAAGAACAATCCCAACGCCTGGCGCTCGCGGCACATCCATTTCTCGCTTTTCGGTCCGGCCTTCGCGACCCGCCTGGTCACCCAGATGTTCTTCCCGGGCGACCCGCTCTTCTTCCAGGACCCGATCTTCAACTCGGTGCCCGACGCGAAGGACCGGGAGCGCATGATCTGCCGCTATGACCACGAACGGACCGTCCCGGAGTGGGCGCTCGGCTACGAGTTCGACATCGTCCTGCGGGGCCGCGACGCCACTCCGATGGAGGATTGATGCCGGCGCTCACTCCATCCCAGACGATCGGCCCGTTCCTGCGGATCCAGGTGCCCTACGAGGGCGAGGAGCGGCTCGTGGCCGAGAACGACCCCGACGCGATCCACATCCGCGGCAGCGTCTTCGACGGCGAGGGGGCGATCGTGGACGACGCCCTGATCGAGATCTGGCAGGCGAACAGGGCCGGGCGCTACGCCCACCCCGAGGACCCGCGCGATGAGCTCCCCATGGAGGAGGGATTCAGCGGATTCGGGCGCTGCGCCACCGACTCAGAGGGACGGTTCGAGTTCATCACGGTCAAGCCCGGCTCCGTGCCCGGTCCCGGGGGGCGCCCGCAGGCGCCGCACATCGACGTCTCCGTGTTCGCGCGGGGTCTGCTGAAGCGGCTGGTGACACGGATCTACTTCCCGGACGAGGCGGAGGCCAACGGCGAGGATCCCGTCCTCACCTCGATCGAGGACCCGAAGGAGCGGGACACCCTCGTGGCGATCCCCGAGGAGGGAGGTCTCCGCTTCGACATCCATCTTCAGGGTGACGGCGAGACCGCCTTCTTTGTCGTCTGAGGCGTTCAGCGGGCTCTTCGTGCCCGAGGCGATCGGCCAGGCGACCTCAGGGGCGGCCTGGATCCAGGCGATGCTCGACTTCGAGGCCGCCCTCGCGGGCGCCGAGGCGGAGGCGGGGCTGATCCCAGGCGAGGCCGCGGAGGCGATCGCCGCCGCCTGCGAGGGCGGTGGCTTCGACCCGGAGGCCATCGCTCGCGACGGTCGCTCGAAGGCCAACCCAGCCGTCCCGCTGGTCGTCGCCCTGCGGGCGAAGCTCGACGACGAGGCCGCCGGTTTCGTCCACCTCGGGGCCACCAGCCAGGACGTGATCGACACGGCGGCGATGCTGGTCGCGAGCCGAGCCCTGAAGCTGATCCGAGCGGAGCTCGACGGGGTGGCGGCTGCCTGCGCCGGGCTGGCCGAGGAGCACCGCGGCGCCGCGATGGCGGGCCGCACGCTGCTCCAGCAGGCTCTCCCGACCACCTTCGGGCTGAAGTCGGCGGGCTGGCTGGATTCGACCCTGTCGGCCCGCGACCGCCTGGGATCGGTCTCGCTGGCGGTGCAGCTCGGGGGTGCGGCCGGGACCCTGGCCGCGCTTGGCACCGACGGAGAGCGAGTCGTCGGTCTGCTCGCGAAGCGGCTCGAGCTCGAGCAGCCGCCGATTCCCTGGCACACCGCGCGGCTGCGCGTCGCCGATCTGGGGGCGTCCCTGGCCCTGACCGCGGGAGTGATGGAGAAGATCGCCCTCGACCTCGCCCTGCTCTCCCAGACCGAGGTCGGCGAGGTGGCCGAGCCATCCGGCGACGGGCGCGGTGCATCGTCGACGCTGCCGCAGAAGCGAAACCCGGTCGGCTCGGTGGTGGCGATCGCCTGCGCCCGCCGGGTCCGCGGCGCCGCCGGCGTGCTGCTCGAGGCGATGGCGCAGGAGCACGAGCGGGCGGCCGGAGCCTGGCAGTCCGAGTGGGCGCCGCTCAGCGATGCCCTCTCGCTGACGGGGGGCGCCGTCTCGGCTCTGCGCGAGGCGCTGGAGGGACTCGAGGTCAGGCCCGATCGGATGCGAGCGAACCTCGATGCCAGTGGCGGCCTGCTGATGGCCGAGAGCCTGGTGATGGCGCTCGCCGATCGAGTCGGCCGCCGGCGGGCGCGCGAGTTGGTCGATGCGGCTTCCGTGCGGGCGCTCGATGGCGGGCGCCCGCTGCGCGACGAGCTGATCTCCGACAAGGAGGTGCGCGGCCAGCTCTCGGAACAGGAGATCGACCGGGCGCTCGACCCGGCCGGCTACCTGGGCGCGGCCGATTCCTTCGTCGACCACGCCCTGTCACGCTTCCGGGGGGAATCGTGAGCGTCGAAGTCCACCACACCCTGGAGGGTCCCGAGGATGCCCCGGTCGTCGTCTTCTCGAACTCGCTCGGCACCCGTGGCGAGATGTGGGACGCCCAGGCCGCGGTCCTGTCGGACCGGCTGCGAGTGCTTCGCTACGACACGCGCGGTCACGGCGACTCGCCGGTTCCAGCGGGCCCGTATTCGCTTGCCGATCTGGGTCAGGACGTGATCGCGCTCCTCGACCGCCTCGGGCTGGAGCGCGTCTCCTTCTGCGGGCTCTCGATCGGGGGCATGACGGCGATGTGGCTCGGGGTCAACGCGCCCGAGCGCATCGACAGGCTGGCGATCTGCTGCACCGGGATGCAGCTGCCGCCCACGAGCATGTGGATTGAGCGCGCCGCCCAGGTCCGGGCCGAGGGGGTCGAGCCCCTGTTCGAGCCGACGATGGAGCGCTGGTTCACGCCCGAGTTCCCCGAGCGCCACCCGGAGACGATCGAGCGCATCCGGAGGACCTTCGTCTCCACGCCTCCGGAGGGATACGCAAGCTGCTGCGAGGCGCTGGCCGAGGTCGACATGCGCGGCCGGCTCGTCGACGTTGCGGCGGCGACGCTGGTGATCGGTGGTGAGGACGACCCGGTTGGCACCCCAGAGCGCGTTGCCGCCATCGGCGAGGAGATCGAGGGCTCGACCGTCGTCGTCCTCCCCGGCGCGCGCCACCTGGCCGCTGTGGAGAAGGCCGACGAGGTGACGCGCGAGCTCGAGCAACATCTCGGAGTGGAGGCGACCAGATGAGCGATCAGCACGACCGCGGCATGGAGGTCCGGCGCGAGGTGCTGGGCGACGAGCACGTCGACAAGGCGATCGAGGGGACCACGGAGTTCACCGCCGATTTCCAGGACCTGATCACGCGCAACGCCTGGGGTGAGATCTGGACCAGGCCCGGCCTCGACCGCCGCATGCGCAGCGCGATCACCATGACCGCGCTGATCGCGCTCGGGCACTTCGATGAGCTGGCGATGCACGTCCGGGCGGCCCGTCGCAATGGCCTGAGCGACGAGGAGATCAAGGAGGTGCTGCTCCAAACGGCGGTCTACTGCGGGGTTCCCGCGGCGAACCGGGCCTTCGCGGTCGCCAGCCGGGTCCTGGAGGAGGACGCGGGCAAATGAGCGGAGGCCCGGCGATCGGGATGGTCGGCATGGGCGAGGCGGGTACGGCGATTGCCACGGATCTCGTCTCGGCCGGCGCAGCCGTCCGCGGCTGGGACCCGGTCGCGCCGTGCCCCGAGGGCGTCGAGGCCGCGAGCGACGCGGCGGACGCGGCCGCCGGCGCGGATGTCGTGATCAGCGCCAACTCCGCGGCGGTGGCGCTCGAGGTCGCGCGATCCGTGGCGCCGGCCTTTCGTGAGGGTCAGGTCTTCGCGGACCTGAACACGGCCGCCCCGGCCCTCAAGCGCGAGATCTCCGACGTCGTCGGCGGGTCCGGCGCCCTGTTCGCCGACGTGGCGCTGATCGGCCCCGTCCCCGGGAATGGCCTGCGAACTCCGGCCCTGGCCTCCGGCGATGGCGCGGAGTCGTTCGCCGCGACGATGGAGCCGCTCGGCATGCCCGTCACCGTCGTCGGCGGGGAACCCGGTTCAGCGGCGGCCCGCAAGCTCGCCCGCAGTGTCTTCGCGAAGGGCCTGGCGGCCGCGATCGGCGAGTCCCTCGCGGTGGCCGAGCAGCTCGGGTTCGAGGATTGGCTCTACGCCGACCTCGAGCGCACACTCGAGGACGCGGACGCCGCCCTGCTGCAGCGCCTGATCGAGGGCAGCCGCCTGCACGCGGCCCGCCGGGTGGACGAGATGGCGGCCGCGGTGGAGATGCTGGAGGAGGCCGGCGTCGAGCCCCGGATCGCTTCCGCCAGCGAGGCATGGCTCGAGTCGCTCGCCCGGGAGTCAGAGGCCGGGGCGCCCAGATGAGCAAGCCGCTCGGCGACATCGCTCACATCGGTCACGCCGAGCTGCTGACGCCGGAGCCCGAGCGCTCGCTGGAGTTCTTCACGGAGGTGCTCGGCATGGAGGAGGAGGCACGCGAGGGCCAGTCGGTGTACCTGCGCGGCTGGGGTGACTACCAGCGCTACTGCCTGAAGCTGACCGAGTCGGAGCAGGCGGGCCTGGGACACATGGCGCTGCGCGCGTGGAGCCCGGAGGCGCTCGAGAGCCGGGTGGCTGCGATCGAGGAGGCTGGGCGCGGTGTCGGATGGATCGACGGCGACCTTGGCCACGGCCCGGCCTATCGCTTCACCGACCCCGACGGCCATCCGATGGAGATCTACTACGAGGCCGAGCGCTACTCGCCGCCGGATCATCTCCGCCCGTCGCTCAAGAACCAGCCGCAGCGCTACACCGGCCGCGGCGCCGCGATCAAGCGCCTGGACCACGTCAACCTGCTGGCCGAGGACGTCCGCGCGAACCGGGACTTCGCCGAGCAGGTCCTGGGCTACCGGCTCTACGAGCGGATCCAGCTCGACGACGGCAGTGAGTCCGGCGCCTGGATGAGCCTCTCGATCGCCGCCCACGAGCTGATCTACGTCCGCGACGCCTACGGCGCTCGCGGGCGCCTGCATCACCTCGCCTTCTGGGTCGACACGCGCGAGGAGGTCCTGCGTGCCGCCGACCTCTTCCTCGACAACGACATCCACATCGAGGCGGCGCCCTCCAAGCACGCCGTCGCCCAGGGCTTCTTCCTCTACGGCTTCGAGCCCGGCGGCAACCGCGTCGAGGTGACGACCGGCGGCTATTTCGTCTTCGACCCCGACCCCGAGGCGACCGTGTGGAACGAGGCGGAGCGCGCCAAGGGCCAGGCCTGGGGCGTGAAGACGGTGGAGAGCTTCCACACTTACGGAACGCCCGTGGTCGAGGAGCCGGCGAAGACGTGAGCGCAACCGGCCAGGCCACCGAGGCTCCCTCCGACGCGGCCCGCGAGCTGGTCCGCGGCGCCTTCGACCTCCACGTCCACATCTCGCCGGACGTGGTCGAGCGCCGGATCGACGACATCGGGCTGGCCCGGCGCTTCGCGGAGCTCGGCCTCGCCGGGTTCCTGCTGAAGTCGCACTACAACTCCACCGCCGAGCGGGCCTCGGTGGTCCGGGAGGCGGTGCCGGGGGTTCAGGTGCTCGGCGCGATCGTCCTCAACCGCGCGGTCGGCGGGATCAATCCCGTGGCCGTCGAGATCGCGGCACGGGAGGGTGCCCGCAAGGTCTGGCTGCCGACGGTCGACTCCGAGAACGAGCGCGCCCACCTGGCGGCGGCGGGACCGGAGACGAAGCTGCCGGTCTGGTCGAAGCTCGAGTTCGAGCTTCGCGAGAAGGGGATCGGCGCCGAGCCGGTCGCGGTGGTCGACTCCGACGGGAATCTGCTCCCCGAGACCGCGGACGTGCTGGCGCTCGCCGCCGAGCATGGGATGGTGCTCTCCACCGGCCACATCTCGGCAGCCGATGCGCTCACCGTGGTCGACGCCGCCCTCGCCGAGGGCGTCGAGAACGTGGTCGTCACCCACCCGGACTATCCCGGCCAGGCGATCTCGGTGGAGGATCAGGTCGAGCTGGCCCGCAAGGGCGCGATGATCGAGCGCTGCTTCACCACGCCGTACACGGGCAAGTGCTCGTGGGAGCAGTGGCTCGACGGCACCCGTGCCGTCGGGCCCGAGCGCACGGTGCTCTCCAGCGACCTCGGCCAGGTGAAGAACCCGCCGGTCGAGGACGGGCTGCCGCTGATGGCCGAGAAGCTGCTCGAGGCCGGGTTCAGCGAGGACGATGTGCGGACGATGGCGGTCGACAACACGCGGATGCTGGCGGGGGCGGAGGCGCCGTGAGCCGCAACGTTCTCGCGATCGGCGCCCACGCCGCCGACTTCGTCTGGCGGGCCGGCGGCGCCCTGGCCCTGGCGGCGGAGGGCGGCGGCAGCGCCGGCGTGATCGCCCTCTCCTACGGAGAGAAGGGCGAGTCCGGCGAGCTCTGGAAGGAGGAGGGCCAGACGGTCGAGAACGTGAAGAAGGTGCGCCACGCCGAGGCCGAGGCAGCGGCCGAGGCGCTCGGCGCCGAGTTCAGGTGCCTCGACCTCGGCGACTACCCGCTGGAGGTGGAGGGCGATGCGCTGTCCTCGCTCGTCGACGCCATTCGGGAGATCGCCCCCGACGTCCTCATCACCCACACCGACCGCGACCCCTTCAACCCCGATCACCCGGTCGCCTTCCATGCGGTGGAGCGCGCCCGTGCCCTCGCCGCCGGCGCCGGCGTGGCGAGCGCCTTCCCGACGATCAAGCCACCGCAGTTCTACCTGTTCGAGCCCCACCAGCCCGAGCTCTGCAACTTCACGCCGAGCGTCTTCCTCGACATCACCCAGGTGTTCGAGCGCAAGGTTGCGGCGATGGCGGAGATGAAATCCCAGCAGTACCTGCAGACCTACTACGCCCAGCGAGCGGAGCAGCGCGGCAACCATGCCCGCCGCGTCTCGGGCGACTCTGAGATCCGCCAGGCCGAGGCGTTCATGCGCGTCGTGCCGAATGCGGTGCGCGAGCTGTGAGCGTCCACGACGAGCTGCGGGAGCTGGGAGCCGCGACGGTCTTCGAGGCCTCGGGCCGCAATGGCCTGGTCGACATCGACCTGCACCAGGTGATCCCCGGCTCGCGAGCGGCGGGACCGGCTCGCACGGTCCGCTGTGCCCAGGACGACATCCTCATGGTCCACGCGGCGATGGATCGCGTGGAGCAGGGCGACGTCCTCGTCCTGACGATGCCCGAGCCGAGGCCGGTCGCGCTGCTCGGCGAGCTGCTCGCCACCCAGGCGAAGGGCCGCGGGGCAGCCGCCGTCCTGATCGACGCCGCCGTCCGCGACACCGAGGAGCTCCGCGAGCTCGGCCTGCCGGTCTGGGCGCGCTGGATCAGGGTCCAGGGCGCGGCGCGAGCCGAGCCGGGCGAGATCGACGTTCCGGTCGAGGTCGGTGGCGCCGGGATCTCCCCCGGAGACGCGGTCGTGCTCGACGCCGACGGCGCGGTCGCCGTCGCCAAGGATCGGCTCGGCGAGGTGGCGCAGGCATCTCGCGAGCGCGCCGAGAGCGAGAGTGCCAGGCGTGCCCGCTTCGAGGCCGGCGAGCTGTCCTACGACATGTACGGCCTTCGGGATCTCGTCGAGGGCGACGGATCGGGGTAGGACCCCGGCAATGTCGAAGGAGAACGTCGAGATCGTGCGGCGCTCGCTCAACGCATACGACCGGCGCGACTTCGAGGCCCTGCGGGAGCTCAACGACCCCGACGTGGAAGTGGATTGGTCGGCGTCCCGGGGCCTGGAGGCGGGTGTCTACCGAGGTCTTGAAGAGGTCCTGCGCTTCCACCAGAGCTTCTTCGAGATGTTCGAGCAGGGCGAAATCGAGCCGGAACGCTTCATCGAGACTGGCGATGTCGTTGTCGTTCCCAACACCGCTCATCTGCGAGGGCGCGATGGCATCGAAACCATTGCTCGAAGCACCCTGGTTTTCGAGCTGCGCAACGGCCTGATCACCCGCATCCGCCTGTTCCAGGAAACGCAGGAGGCCCTCGAAGCCGTCGGGCTCGAGGAACCACCCGAATCGGTCTGATAATTTGAGTTAATAGTGACGATCACGCTCAGCGCGGGCGCCAAGCGCAGCCTCGACGCGATCTGCGACACGTTCGTCCCTGGGGAGAACGGCCTTCCCTCCGCCACGGACATCCACGTCCCCGACGTGATCCTCGGCGCGATGGGCGGCAACCCGAGCGCCGAGGTCCGGGACGGGTTTGCCGGCCTGATCGAGGGCTGGGACCCGGAGTTCGCCTCACTTCCCCAGCAGGATCGCGAGGTGGCGCTGCTGTCCTGGTGCGATTCCGACGACGTCATGCAGCGAGCCGCCTTCCAGGCGCTCCGCAAGCTGACGATGGTCATGTACTACTCGATGCCCTGGCAGGGCGAGGGGCCCAATCCGGTTGACGAGGCGATCGGCTACCCCGGACCGCACGGGAAGCTGAAGGACGCGCCGCCGAAGGCGATCGAGCCCCTCGAGATCACCGAGGACACCGAGCTCGACTGCGACGTGGTCATCGTCGGCTCCGGCGCCGGCGGCGGCACCGCCGCCGGGGTCCTCGCCGAGAAGGGCCTCGACGTGGTCGTGGTCGAGGCCGGCGCCTACTACAGCGAGGAGGACTTCGACGGCGCGGAGCTCGACGGCTATGCGCGCATGTATCTGGGAGGGGGCGGGATCCCCACGCCGGACCAGAGCATCGGCCTGCTCGCCGGCTTCTGCCTCGGCGGCGGCACCACCGTCAACTACACCTGGTGCTTCCGACCCCCCGACCACGTCCGGGAGGACTGGACGGATCGCTTCGGCCTCGACGACTGGTCCGGTCAGGACTTCGACGAGAGCCTGGACGCGGTCTGGGACCGCATCCACGTCAACTCGGAGAACAGCATGCCCTCGCCCCGCGACGTGCGCTTCCGGGAGGGCCTCGCCAAGCTCGGCTGGGACTCCCAGGTCATGCAGCGGAACGCCGTCGGCTGCCGCGAGGACATCTGCGGGCAGTGCCACTACGGCTGCCCCCTCGGGGCGAAGCAGTCGACCTTCAAGACCTGGCTCCAGGACGCCTACGACGCGGGCGCCCGGATCGTCGTCAACGCCCCCGTCGAGAGGGTGCTGATCGAGGGGGGAGAGGCCAAGGGAATCGAGGCGACCACCGCCGAGGGGCACAAGCTGACGGTGCGCGCCCGTGCGGTGGGCGCGGCGGCCGGGGCGATCAACACGCCGGCCCTGCTGATCCGCTCCGGCCTCGACAACCCGAACGTCGGCAAGAACCTGATGATCCACCCGGTGCTGCTGGTCTGGGCGCAGTTCGAGCAGGAGATCCTGCCCTGGACGGGCGTCTTCGGCTCCACCTTCTGCTGACGAGTTCCTCGACATGGGCGAGGGATACGGGGTCAAGTACATGCATGCCTCGGCGCATCCCTCCGACCTCGGGGTCTTCGCCCCCTGGCGGGGCGCCGCCGAGCATTCCGAGCTGATGCAGAGCCTCCGCCACACCGGCGGCTACGGGATCCTGCAGCGCGCACGCGACGCCGGCGAGGTCGTCGTGGGCAGCGACGGGTTGCCGGCGCCGGTCTGGAACCTCTCCGAGTTCGACCGGGAGATCATGCGCAAGGGGCTCGACGGGATCACCCAGATCCTTGAGGCGGGTGGCGCGCGGCGTATCTACACCTCCCACGCCGGCTGGGTCTCCTACGACCCCGGCAACGGCGGGCGGGAGCAGATGCTGAAGGCGGCCGACGAGGCCGGCTGGGGGCCCGCCCAGGTGACCCTCGGGTCGTTCCACCTGATGGGGACGGCTCACATGAGCGGCTCCCGGGACACCTCGGTGTGCGATCCGGCCGGCGAGGCCTGGGACGCGAAGAACCTCTTCGTCGTCGACGGCGCCGTGCTGCCCACGGCGCTCGGTGTGAACCCGATGATCACGATCGAGGCCGCGGCTCACAAGATCGCCCGCGGCATGGCGGCGAGGCTGACTTGAACAGACGAGGGATTTCGACGAGCGGAAGGAGTCACTGATGGCGACGGCAACCAAGGGCAAGGTGGATGAGAGGCAAATGCTGATCGGAGGCTCCTGGCAGGGGTCCTCGGACGGGAAGACGTTCGAGAGCCTCGATCCGGCGACGGGGGAGGCGCACGCCACGGTCCCCGAGGGAACGGCGAAGGACGTCGACGCGGCGGTCGGACGCCGCCCGCGCCGCCTTCGAGTCCGATGAGTGGAGGGGGCTGCCCGCGGCCGCCCGCGCCAAGCTGCTCTGGCGGGTCGGCGAGCTGATCGACGAGAACATGGCCGAGCTGGTCGAGCTCGAGACCCGCGACCAGGGCAAGCCGATCGGCGTCTCGCAGGTCGTGATCCCCGGTGTGGCCGAGCACTTCCGCTACTACGCGGGCTGGGTCACCAAGATCGAGGGCGAGACCCCGCCGGTCTCGATCCCCGGCGTCTTCCACTACACCCTCCGCGAGCCGATCGGCGTCTGCGCGCTGATCATCCCGTGGAACTTCCCGACCAACATCGCCAGCTGGAAGATCGCCCCGGCCCTCGCCTGCGGCAACACCGCCGTGGTCAAGCCCGCCGAGCAGGCGTCGCTGACCACCCTGCGACTCGCGGAGCTGATCCAGGAGGCGGGCATCCCCGACGGTGTGCTCAACGTCGTCACCGGCGGCCCCGCCGTCGGGCAGGCGCTGTCGGGCCACGACGACGTGGACAAGATCTCGTTCACCGGCTCGACCGAGGTCGGCCGCGAGATCGTCCGCGCCTCGGCCGGCAACCTGAAGCGGGTCAGCCTCGAGCTCGGCGGCAAGGCGCCCACCGTGATCCTCGACGACGCCGACATCGACGCGGCCGTCGGCGGCAACCTGCAGGGCGCGTACCTGAACGCCGGCCAGGTCTGCGTCGCCTACACGCGCTTCTTCGTCGACGCCAAGCGCGCCGACGAGTTCGCGGAGAAGGCCGGCGCCGCCTCGGAGGGCATGAAGCTCGGCCCCGGGATGGAGGAGTCCACGGAGCTCGGTCCGCTGATCACCGAGGAGCATCTGAACCGGGTCCACGACTACGTCGAGTCCGGGCAGAAGGAGGGCGCCAAGCTGATCGCCGGCGGCGAGCGGGCCGGCGACGGCCTGGAGAACGGATTCTTCTACAAGCCGACCGTCTTCAACGAGGTCACCGACGAGATGAAGATCGCCCGCGAGGAGATCTTCGGACCGGTGATCTCGATCCTGCCCTACGAGTCTGAGGACGAGCTGATCGCGCGGGCGAACAACACCGAATACGGCCTCGGCGCCTCGGTCTGGACCCGAGACGTCGGCCGGGCCCACCGCCTCGCGGCGGGGATCAGGGCCGGCACGATCTGGATCAACATGCCGAACCCGGTCGACGCGGTCGCCCCCTGGGGCGGCTTCAAGCAGAGCGGCTGGGGCCGCGAGATGGGCAAGGACGCGATCGAGCTCTACACCGAGAAGAAGAGCGTCTGGACCTCGCTGCGCTAGCGGTCCGCCGCATAGTGCTCCGCCGGCTTGCCCGAGGGCTCGTCGCGGGTGCCGGCGACCGCGGCGTCGATCAGGGTGGGAGCGCCGGAGGCGAGTGCCTCCGAGACGGTCGCGGAGAGCTCCTCGGTGCTCCCGGCGGACCGAGCCTCGACGCCCAGCGAGCGGGCGAGGCCGATGAAGTCGATCTCCGGGTCGGTCAGGTCCATGCCGACGTAGCTGTCGCCGCCGCCTGAGACAACGCGGTCGATGCCGCGCTTGCAGGCGGCGTACTCGCGGTTGTTCATCACCACGAGGACCAGTGGGACGTCGTAGCGGGCGGCCGACCAGAGGCCCTGGATCGTGTACATCGCGGTCCCGTCGCCGACCACGGAGACGACCGGGTCGCCGGGGCGGGCCATCTTCACGCCGATCCCCGCGCCGAGGGCCCAGCCGAGCGCGCCGCCGACAGAGTGGTGGTAGCTACCCGGGCGGCTGGCGGCAAAGGCGCGCCGCACCTCGAGCCCCGTGGTGATCGCCTCCTCGCACATGATCGTTCCGTCGGGGAGGCCCGCGACCAGCGCGTCGGCCGCCGCCGCAGCATCCATCCGGTCGCCGCTCGATGCCGGAGGACTCGCGGGCGCCGCCTCGGCCCGAGCCTTCTTCGCCGCCTCGATGCGCGCCTCGGCCTCCGCGCAGCGGCCGCCGACGATCCCGGTGATCGCCCGGATCGTCGGGGAGATTCCGCCATGCAGGGCGACCTCCGCCGGGTAGTTGCGGCCCAGCTCCGCTCGGTCCTCGTCGAGCTGCAGGATCCGGGTGCGCTCCGGGATCGGGGTCGCATCCGTGTAGTAGTGGGCCGAGAAGGCGTGGCTTCCGACCAGGAAGACGGCGTCGTGCTTGGCGAGCTTCTCACCGATCAGCGCGTCGACCGGCGGGAGCATCCCCGCAGAGAGGGGATGGGTGGCCGGGAAGTCGACGGCGTCGTACATGGGCTCGTGGAAGACGGCTGCGCCCAGCGCCTCGGCCAGCCCGACCAGGTCGTCGACGGCTCCCGCGCGCCCGACCCCGTCACCGGCGACGATCGCGGGCGCGCCGGCCCCGAGCAGCGCCTCGGCCAGGTCCTCGACGCCCTCCGCGACGCCCAGGCCACGGACCTCGGTGCGGGCCGGCAGCGGCTCATCCAATTCCTCCTCGAGCACGTCGACCGGGATCGAGACCATCACCGGCCCGGTCGGCGCGGTCTGTGAGAGCAGGAAGGCGCGGCGGATCAGCGTCGGCAGATCCTCGACCTGGTTCACCTCGACCGCGTCCTTGAAGGCGCCCTGGGCGAGAGCGAGCAGATCGCCGCCCAGCATGGGGTCGTGGATCAGGTGGCGGCGGTCCTGCTGGCCGACGGTGACCACCATCGGGGTGCGGGCCCGCCTTGCGTTCAGCATGTTCGCAAGGCCGTGGGCGAGCCCCGCCGCGATGTGCAGGTTGAGGAACGAGGGCGGCGGGTGGCCCGGGCGTACCCGTCGGCCATCGACACCGCGGTCCCCTCGTGCAGGCCGAGGTAGTAGTGGAACTCCGGGCACCTTGGCGAGCTCGTCCATGAAGGGCAGCTCGGTGGTGCCCGGGTTGCCGAAGACGCGATCGACGCCCTCGCTCTGGGCCAGCTCGATCAGCCGCCGTGCGGCCTTCACGGCCACTAGATGGGGTAGTGGCCCGGCTGGCTCATGACCATGGTCCAGTGGAGGTCGGTGAACTCCTCGAGGGCCGCGCTGCCTCCGAACCGGCCCCAGCCGCTCTCCTTGACGCCGCCGAACGGCATCTGCGCCTCGTCGTGGACGGTCGCCAGGTTGACGTGGCAGATCCCGCTCTCGATCCGCCTGGCGACGTCGAGCGCGGTCGGGATGTCGGAGCTGAACACGGCGCCGGAGAGCCCATAGTTGGTGTCGTTCGCGGTCTCGATCGCGTCGTCGATGTCGTCGTATTCGAGGATCGGAACGATCGGGCCGAACGACTCCTCCGAGTACACGCGCATCTCGGGCGTCACCTTGGTGAGCACGGTCGGGTGGAAGCAGGGACCCTCGGCCTCTCCGCCGGTCGCCACCTCGGCGCCCTTGGACTTCGCGTCCTCGACCAGCTCGGTGACGTGCTCGACCGACGCCTTGTTGATCAGCGGGCCGATCATCGTCTCGGGGTTGGTCGGGTCGCCGACGGTCATCGCGCTCGCCTTCTTCACCAGCCCGTCGGTGAACTCGCCGGCGACCTTGCTGTCGACGATGATCCGCTCGGTCGCCATGCAGATCTGGCCGGAGTGCATGAAGGCCCCGAAGTTGGCCGCGTTGACAGCCTCGTCGAGATCGGCGTCGGCCATCACGATCATCGGCGCCTTCCCGCCCAGCTCGAGCAGGCACCTGGTCAGATGGGCGCCGCACTTCTCGGCGATGATCTTCCCGACCCTGGTCGATCCGGTGAAGTTGATCCGCCGCGTGCCAGGGTGCGCGATCAGCGCCTCGACCACCTCGGCCGCGTCGCTGGGGTCGTTGGTCAGATAGTTGATGACGCCCTCCGGCGCGCCGGCGTCCTGGACGCAGCGCACGATCTGCGCGTGCGTCCGCGGGCAGAGCTCGGAGCCCTTCAGGATCACCGTGTTGCCGTAGGCGAGCGGCGTCGCGATGGCGCGCGTCCCGAGGATCACCGGAGCGTTCCAGGGAGCGATCCCGACCACCACTCCGGCGGGCAGGCGGCGCGCGATCGCCGTGGCTCCGGGGATGTCGGAGGGGATCACCTGGCCGACCGCCGCGTAGGCCTGCGCCCCGGCCTCGCGCAGCATGCCGCTGGCGAGCTGGCAGTTGAACATCCCCCAGCCGAAGGTGCCGCCGGTCTCCTCGGTGACGATCGCGGAGATCTCCTCGGCGCGCTCCTGGAGCAGATCAGCCGCCTTGGTGAGGACCTCGCGGCGCGCCGCCGGGGGACCGAATCCCCAGGCCTCGAAGGCGCCCTGCGCGGCCTTCACGGCCGCGTCCACGTCGTCGGAACCCGCCGCGGCTGCGCGGCCCACGGTCTGGTCCGTGTAGGGGTTGGTCTGCTCGGCCTCCTTGCCCGACTTCGCCTCGACCCACTGCCCGCCGATCAGAAGCTTCTGCTCCGCAACCGCGACCGCCATCGTCTCTCTCCTCGACTCGAAGTCTTCCGGCCCGCTAGCGCCGGACAGGATCAATAGGTCATATTGTCATACCTGATCCGGCTCGCCCGGCTGCCGCGCCGCCGGACCTGTCAGGCAGATCGCCCTGCCGCCGGACCGCGGCTCGATCCGGGCTCCGGCGGTGACGACCTCCAGCTCACCCTCCTGATCGAGAACGAAGAGCGGGTTGACGCCGTCGGCATCGCCTGATCCGGGGCTGCTCCCGGGGGGCAGCTCGACGATCGCGCCGCCCGCCTCGAATCGCCGACTGAGCTCCGCATAGGTGAGCCCTTCGTCGAAGAGCAGGCCGCCCTCCGCGTAGGCGGGGACCAGGTCCAGTTCGGCGCCGGACGGAGCCAGCCGGTAGACCTGGCTGCTGCCGAGCTCCTGTCGCAGCTCGAACGCCGCCAGGGCGTTGAAGTCGTCGCTCTCGGTGAGGATCAGCGCGGTGCTCACCTCCTCGAGCTCGGCCTCGCGCGTCTCGAGGTCGACGCCGAGCCGCGCATTGCCGGCGTTCAGGCCCGCCTCCCGCGCGGCCCGCTGCTCCTCCGGATCTCCCGTCCAGATTCGCACCCCGACGCCCGCCGCCTTGAGCGCCTCCGCGATCGCTCGCGCCCAGGGGTGCCCGCCCACGATCAGCACGACCTGCCCTCCCGCGCCGGCGATGCCCAGCAGCCGCGCCGCAACGGCCCCGGTCAGGCCGTAGAGCACCACGGTGCCGAAGATCACCACGAAGGCGATCGGCAGGATCTTCTCCGCGCCGCTCACCCTGGCGCTGGTCAGCTCCAGCCCGAAGGCGGAGGCGGTTGCCGCCGCGACGATGCCGCGCGGAGCCATCCAGGCGGCGAAGGCCCGCTCGGCCAGGGAGAGCGGTGACCGCCAGGTCGAGATCGCCACGTCGAGCGGCCGCAGGACGAGCACCATGATCGCGATCAGCGCCAGGCTCTCGGCGAGCAGCCCATTGAGCTGCGATGGGCTCACCGAGGCGGAGAGCAGCACGAACAGGATCCCGATCAACAGGTTGACCACTGTCCCGTGGAACTCGAGGATCCGCGAGACGTCGAGGCTTCGCTGGTTTGCCAGGGCGATTCCCATCGTCGTAGTTGCGACGAGGCCGGCGTCCTCCCGGATCAGGTCGCCGGCGACGAGCGCTCCCGCGACGCACATCAGGGCCGCAGGGATGGCCTGCCTCGGGGTGGTCCGCTGCAGCCCGCGCAGGAGCAGCCAGAGGACCGCGGTGGCCACGACGCCGACGAGCAGCCCGACCCCCAGGTGGCCGGCCAGCGCGCCCGGATGGAACGGGCGGTCTCCTCCCGCGCCTGCCTTGACGGCCCCGAAGGCGACGACGCCGATCAGGGCGCCGATCGGGTCGATCAGAGTGCCCTCCCACTTGAGCACGGATCGCACCGTCCCGCTGGGCCGGATGTAGGCGAGCAGGGGCAGGACGACCGTCGGCCCGGAGACGACCAGGACCGCGCCGGTGACGATCGAGACCCCCCAGTTGAGCCCGAAGATCAGCTTCACCGCCACCGAGATCCCCGCCAGCGTCAGGATCGCGCCGACCGAGATCAGCCTGATCACCACGCGCCGGATTCCGCCGCCGAGCTCGTGGAGACGGAGCCGCAGGCCGGCCTCGAACAGGATCAGCCCCACGCCCAGCGAGACGAACGGCTGGAAGGCTCCCCCGAGGAGCTTGGTGGGATCTACGTCGTCGGTGAGGATCCCGGCGATGAAGCCGGCGGGGAGCAGCAGGACGATCGCAGGCAGCCGCAGGCGCGCGGCGAGCAGCTGGCTGGCGATCGCCAGCACCACCACCAATCCGAGCCCGGTGAGGATCTCGTTGGTGGAAAGCACGGGTCCTGAGTGGGATGGCCTAGGCGCTGACCGTTTCGCCGCCCGGCTGCGCCTCGGCCTCGACGCCCTCGGGCTCGTCCTCGGGCGGCAATTCGCCGCCGCGCTCCGTGCCTGCGATCACCTCGTCCGGGGTCTTCTCCTTCGGGATGAAGCCGGACTTCATCCCGAAGTAGACCGCCTGCGGGTGATGGGAGACGATCGCCACCGTCGACTGCTCGGGCATCACCGCGTATCCGTCGGAGAGCGTCATGCCGATCTGTTCGAGTCCGAGCAGGCGCCAGACCTTCTCGTGCTCCGACTGATCGGGGCAGGCGGGGTAGCCCCAGGAGTAGCGGCGGCCCTGGTCGGGCTCGATTGCGAGCTCGCGGCGGACATCCGCGTGCAGCCACTCGGCAAGGCCCTCCGCTGCCTGCACGCCCAGGCCGTGGGTGAAGAGCTGCTCGGCGAACTCGCCATCCGCCTCGAGCTGCTCGATCCGCTCGGTCACCTCGGGGCCGACGGTGACGCCCTGGAGGGCGACCACGTCACGTTCACCCGAGTCGATCGGCCGGAAGAAGTCGGTCAGGCAGATCCGGTCGTGCTTGGGCTGACGCGGGAAGACGAGGCGCTCGAGCTCGCGCTCGGCGTCCTCCGGGTCGAAGACGACGAGCTCGTTGCCGTCGGCGGCGGCCGGGAAGTAGCCGAGGCGCGCTCTCGGATTCAGGTAGTCCTGCTCGCGCCACATCCGCTCCAGCTTCGGCGCGAAGCCCTCCTCGCCGTCGTGGCCCTCGACGATTCGGCGCCACTCCTCGCCCTTCTTGCCGCGCCCGCCCCAGTGCAGCTTGAAGAGGACGTGGCGGTCGAGGTGCGGGTAGACGTCGTCGAGGTCGACCGGGATCTCGCGGGCGCCCCAGAAGGGCGGCTCCGGGACCGGGGACATCCGTGCGCGCGGGCGAGCGGACGCTGGCGTCGGTGGTCGGCGGGGAGTCGTCGGGCTCCTCGACCTTCTCGCGCAGCGCCTTCGCCTCGTCGCGGACGCGGTCGATCAGCGCGGCGCGCTTCTCGGCGTCGACCAGGTCGTCCATCGTGTCGAGGCCGACGAAGGCGTCCTTGCAGTAGAAGACGCCGGGCTCGTAGATGTCTTCGGAGTCCTTGCCCTCCGGGTAGAGGATCCGCCGGCCGAAGTCGCGGTTGATCGCCGCCCCGCCGATCAGGACCGGGAAGTCGAGCTTCTTGGAATGCAGCTCCTGTACTGCCGCGGGCATCTGCTTCGACGTTGAGACGAGCAGCGCGGAGAGGCCGATCGCGTCGGCCTTCTCGTCGATCGCCGAGTTGATGATCACCTCGACCGGCACCTGCTTGCCGAGGTCGACGACCGTGTAGCCGTTGTTGGTGAGGATCGTGTTGACCAGTGACTTGCCGATGTCGTGCACGTCGCCGAACACGGTCGCGAGCACGACCTTGCCCTTGCTGTGTCCCTCGATCCGCTCGAGGTAGTTCTCGAGCCGGGCGACCGCCCGCTTCATCACCTCGGCGGACTGGAGGACGAAGGGCAGGATCAGCTCGCCGGCGCCGAACTTGTCGCCGACCTCCTTCATCGCCGGCAGCAGCACGGTGTTGAGGGTGGGGACGGCGCCGATCTTCTCGACCGAGCGGTCGATCCAGTCCTCGACCCCCTCCTTCTTGCGGTGCAGTATCTGCCAGTGGAGGGCCTCCTCGGGCTCCATGCCCTCGGTGGGGTCGCCGGCCGCCTCCTCGGCCTCGTCGCCCTTCTCCTCGAAGTGGGCGATGAATCTCTCGAGCGCGTCCTCCGAGCGGTTGAAGACGAGGTCGTCGGTCAGCTCCCGCTCGTCCTCCGGGATCTCCACTATATGGAGTGATGTGGTTGGGGTTGACCATCGCCAGGTCCAGCCCCGCCTCGGTGCAGTGGTGCAGGAAGACCGAGTTGAGGGCGGCGCGGGCGGGCGGCGAGACGCCGAAGGAGACGTTGGAGACGCCCAGCGAGGTCTTCACCTCGGGCATCTCGGCCTTGATCCGCCTGATCCCCTCGATCGTCTCGACCGCCGAGGGCCGCCACTCCTCGTCGCCGGTGGTGAGCGTGAAGGTGAGCGCATCGAAGATCAGCGCCTCGGGATCGAGGCCGTGCTCGTCGCAGCAGAGCTCGCGGATCCGCTTGGCGACCTCGACCTTGCGCTCTGCGGTCTTCGCCATCCCCTCCTCGTCGATGGTCAGGGCGATCACCGCGGCGCCATGAGCCTTCGCCAGCGGGACGACCCGGTCGAGCTTGTCGCGGCCGGCCTCGAGGTTGATCGAGTTGACGATTGCCCGGCCCGAGATCTGCTCCAGCGCGGCCTCGATCACCTCGGGCTCGGTCGAGTCGATCTGGATCGGGGCCGGCTGCGTCAGCGAGACGCGCTTCGCGACCTGGCTCATCTGCTCGTCCTCGTCCTGCCGCTCGGTGAGCGCGACGCAGAGGTCGAGCACGTGGGCGCCGCCTGAGACCTGATCCTCGGCGACCTGGACGATCCCGTCGTAGTCGTCGGCGAGCAACAGCTCCTTCGCCCTGCGGCTGCCCTGCGAGTTGACCCGCTCCCCGACCAGCGTGGGCCGCGGCTCCTGCACGAGCTGGGTCGCGGTCATCATCGAGGCGACCTGGATCGGGCCGGGGGCGGGGCGCTCTCCCGGGGTGCGGCCGTCGACGCGCTCGCGGATTGCGCCGATGTGCTCGGGGGTGGTGCCGCAGCAGCCTCCGACGATGCCGACGCCGTAGCGCTCGACGAACTCGCCGAGGGTGGCGGCCAGCGGCTCAGGCTTCTCCGGGAAGATCGTCTCGCCGTCGGGCCCCTGCAGGGGCAACCCGGCGTTGGGGATGCAGTGAACGGGCAGGGGAGAGAGCTCGCCGAGGTAGCGGATCGCGTCGCGCATGTCCTCGGGCCCGGTCGAGCAGTTCAGCCCGATCACCTGGACGTCGAGCGATGTCAGCGTGGTCAGCACCGCGCCGATGTCCGTGCCCAGCAGCATCTTGCCGCCCTGGGGCAGCAGCGAGACGCTCGCCTGGATCGGCAGCGTTCTCCCGGTCCGCTTGAAGGCCTCGCGCGCCCCGAAGATGGCCGCCTTCACCTCCAGCATGTCCTGAGCGGTCTCGACGATCAGGAGGTCGGCGCCGCCCTCGATCAGCCCATTGGCCTGCTCCGCGAAGACCTCGACCAGCTCGCGGAACGAGATCCCGCCGAGGGTGGGGTCGTCGCTTGCCGGCAGGAACCCGGTGGGGCCGATCGAGCCCGCGACGAACCGGGACTCGCCGGCCGCGCGGCGCGCGATCTCGGCCGCTCCGCGGTTGATCTCGAGGGTCTCGTCGGCGAGCCCCCACTCGTCGAGCTTGATCCGGCTGCCCTGGAAGGTGTCAGTCTCGAGCACCTCGGCGCCGGCCTCGAGCATCGACGTGTGGACGCCCTCGATCACGTCGGGGCGGTTCAGCACGAGCGCCTCGTGGCACTTGCCCTCCAGTCCGCCGTAGTCCTCGGAGGTGAGGTCGAATTGCTCCAGCGTCGCGCCCATGCCGCCGTCGAAGACGACGACGCGCTCGCGCACGGCGGCCAGGTAGTCGCGCTCGGGCATGGCGGAGAAGGGTAGGGAGTTGGCCGCTTTGGTTAGCCTAGGCGAGGGATGGCGCTCTCCAACGTTTCCGGCTTTCCGCGAATCGGCCGCGGCCGCGAGCTCAAGTTCGCGACCGAGGGCTACTGGCGCGGCGAGACCTCGGCCGACGAGCTGGGGGCGACAGCGAAGGCGATCAGGGTCGAGAACTGGAAGCTGATGCAGGACGCGGGCATCGACCTGATCCCCTCGAACGACTTCTCCTACTACGACCAGGTGCTGGACGCGATCGCGCTGGTCGGGGCCGTGCCCGAGCGCTACGGCCAGGGCGGGGGAGACGTCGACCTCGACACCTACTTCGCGATGGCCCGGGGCCGCCAGACCGACGACGTGGACGTCACCGCGATGGAGATGACGAAGTGGTTCGACACGAACTACCACTACATCGTCCCCGAGCTCGGGCCGGACACGAGGTTCTCGCTGTCATCGACCAAGCCCTTCGACGAGCACGCCGAGGCGATGGAGGAGGCGGGGATCGACACGGTGCCGGTGCTGATCGGCCCGGTCAGCTTCCTGCTGCTCTCCAAGCCGGCCGACGGAGTCGACGAGGACTTCGACGCGCTCTCCCTGATCGAGCCGCTCGTCGAGGTCTACGGCGAGGTGATCGAGAGGCTCGCCGAGCAGGGCGCGACCTGGGTCCAGCTCGACGAGCCCTGCTTCGTGCAGGATCGCTCCGAGCGGGAGCTGGACGCCCTGCGGCTCGCCTACGAGGAGCTCAGCAAGGTCCACGAGCGGCCGCGGATCCTCGTCAAGACCTATTTCGACCACGTCGGCGACGCCTATGGGGTGCTTCGCGACCTGCCGATCGAGGGCATCGGCCTGGACTTCGTGGGCGTCGTCCACGAGACGCCCGCCGGCCCCGTGCACGAGCACGGCGGCCGCCACAACGCCGAGTTCATCGCGGAGCAGGGCGGCCTGGAGGAGAAGTGGCTGTTCGCGGGGATCGTCAACGGCCGCAACGTCTGGATCAACCACCTCGAGCACTCGCTCGACGCGCTCGAGGGCCTGCGGGATCGCACCAAGCAGCTCGTGGTCTCGACCAGCTGCTCTCTCCTGCACACGCCGATCGACCTCGACGCTGAGCCCGCGGGCGGCGACGCCGACCTCGACGACGAGATGCGCTCCTGGATGTCGTTCGCAGTGCAGAAGGTCGGCGAGGTCGCGACGCTCGCCAAGGGCCTCGCCGATGGCCGGCCGGCGATCGCCGAGCAGCTCGACGCCAACGACCGGGCGCTCGACTCCCGCCGCGAGTCGCATCGCACCCGCACCCCCGAGGTTCGCGCGCGGGTCGAGGCGCTGACCGAGGCCGACGCGCGCCGCGATTCGGCATTCGCGGAGCGCAAGCAGATTCAGCAGGGGAAGCTCGGGTTGCCCACCTTCCCGGCGACCACGATCGGATCGTTCCCGCAGACCGACGAGATCCGCGCCTCTCGCCGCGAGCTCCGCGAGGGGAAGATCGAGCTCGCCGACTACGAGGGGCGGATGCGCGCCGAGATCGACCGGGTGATCGACTTCCAGGAGGAGATCGGTCTCGACGTCCTCGTCCACGGCGAGCCCGAGCGAAACGACATGGTCCAGTACTTCGCCGAGCAGATGCTCGGCTACGTCTTCACCGAGAACGCCTGGGTGCAGTCATACGGCTCGCGCTACGTGCGCCCGCCGATCATCTTCGGCGACGTCAGCCGAGCGGCGCCGATGACGGTCGAGTGGATCACCTATGCCCAATCGAAGACGGAGAAGCCGGTCAAGGGAATGCTCACCGGCCCGGTCACCATGCTCGAGTGGTCCTTCGTCCGCGACGACCAGTCCCGGCGCGAGACCTGCGAGCAGCTGGCGCTGGCGATCCGCGACGAGGTCGCCGACCTCGAGAACGCCGGGATCCCGATCGTCCACGTCGACGAGCCGGCGATCCGCGAGGGCCTGCCCCTGAGGCGCGATCGCTGGGACGAGTACCTCGAGTGGGCGGTGTACTCATTCCGGGTCGCCACGGCGGGCGTCGGGGACGAGACCCAGGTCCACACCCACATGTGTTACTCGGACTTCGGCGACATCCTGGAGCGAATCCAGGAGATGGACGCCGACGTCACCCTGATCGAGGCGGCCCGCTCCCGGATGGAGCTTCTCCATCACTGGGACCGCTCCGGCTTCACTCACGACATCGGCCCGGGCGTCTACGACATCCACTCCCCGCGGATCCCGTCCGTGGAGGAGATGGCCGAGCTGCTGGGTGAAGCCGCACGCGTGCTGCGCCCCGAGCAGCTCTGGGTCACCCCCGACTGCGGCCTGAAGACCCGCGCCTGGCCCGAGACGGAGGAAAGCCTCCGCAACATGGTCCAGGCCGCCGAGCAGCTCCGCGAGGAGCTCGTCCCGGCGTCCTAGCCCTGCTCCGCGGTCTAACGACCAGGCTGGACCGCGATCATCGCAATCAGCCCGATGCTGAAGATCGCGAAGGCGATCCCGCCGACCGGTCCGGCGAAGTAGAAACCCAGGAAGGCGAGGCCGAAGACCGTTGCCGCCGCGAGCGTCACCGCGACGCCGACGAGGTCGGACTCCAGCCAGTGGCGCGTTCTGTCGCGTATTCGCTCCATGCCCACCATCGTCGCCGTTGCCGGCCCGTCCTTCATCCGTGCGTACTTCGGTCCTGCACTCCGTGGTGGCCACTCACCTTCGGACCTGAACACACACCGGCAGGACATACACATCGGCGGTTCCAGCTCCGCAAGCTGCGCCCCTTTCGCAATCTGTTAACGAGCCTTTAGCGCCGTGTTAGCGGTTGCTCGCATACTCGGTTCTCACAGCGAGCAACCAAAGGGGATCACATGGAAGCGAATGGAGTGCAGGGACTACAGGTGGGGGGCCGCGAGCCGAAGGCCCTTCTGATGAGCGACGGGACGAGGCTGGCCCTCGAGGACGAGGGCCGGGGCGGGCGAGCCGACTGGATGCTGCTCGGGGACGACGAGGCCGGAGATCGCGAGCTGTCGGTTGCGGACGCGGTCCGGATCGCAGGCGATCAGCACGCCGACTACGTCCGGATCAGGACCCGGTCGGAGGTGGCGTGGCTGCGCCTGGTCTCGGAGTGGTTCGAGCAGGAGGCGATGAGGCTCGATGGTGAACTCAGGACGGCTTCGCCATAACGGCCGCCACAAACACCGCGGCCGGATCGACTAGCGGGTTCGCCCGAGGCGGCGGCGCCAGTCACGGGCGTTGAAGAAGTTCGTGATCTTGCGCAGCTGCTCCCGGCGCTTCTCCGTGTACGGGAAGTAGAGGGGCTCGCGCTTCTGGCCGAAGCGCGTGATCACGAGCGACTCGGGACGGACGAACTTCTTCATCCCGTACTCGCCGTGGCGGAAGCCGATCCCCGAATCCTTCCAGCCGCCCATCGGGACGTCTGAGGCCAGGAAGCCGACCAGGACGTCGTTGACGTTCGCGGTGCCGACCTCCAGCCGCCGCGCCACCGCCTCCGCCTCGCGCTTGCTGCCGAAGACCGAGGCGGCGAGCCCGTAGCGGGTGTCGTTGGCGAGGCGGACCGCCTCGTCGGCGTCGCGCACCTTCATGATCCCGACCACCGGGCCGAAGGTCTCGTCGCGCATCACCTTCATCGAGTGGTCGACGTCCGTGATCACGGTGGGCGGATACCAGTCGCCCTCGCGCTCCAGGCGCTCGCCGCCGGTGACGATGGTCGCGCCGGCGCGCCGCGCGTCCTCGACGTGGTCCTCCACCACCCGCATCTGCGGCGGGAACGTCATCGAGCCGATGTCCTTGCCGTGCTCGCGGCCGTCCATCCCCAGGTTCAGCTTCTTGACCTCGTCGGTGAAGCGCTGGATGAACTCGTCGTAGACCGGTTCCTCGACGTAGAGCCGCTCGACCGAGATGCAGACCTGGCCGACGTTGGAGAACGCTCCCCAGGTCGCGGCGTTGGCGGCGCGCTCGACGTTGGCGCTCTTCAGCACGATCATCGGGTCCTTGCCGCCCAGCTCGGCGCTCACCGGGGTCAGGGTCTCGGCCGCGCGGGCGAGCACCTTCTTGGCGGTGCGGTCGGAGCCCGTGAACTGCACGAAGTCCACCTCGTCCACCAGCGCGGAGCCGGTCTCTCCCATGCCGTTGACGACGTCGAAGATGTCGGGGCCGCCGATCTCGCTCTTCCACGCCTCGATCACCTCGCCGAGGCCGATCGGGGTGATCTCCGAGGGCTTGATGACCACGGCGCACCCGGCGAGCAGGGCCGGGATCGCGTCTCCCATCGAGAGGAGCAGCGGATAGTTCCAGGGACTGATCACGCCGACGACCGGATACGGCCGGTACTGCACCCGCAGCTTCTTCACCTTCATCAGCGGCGAATGCGCGGGCACCCGCTCGTCCCGGATGTATCTGGCGCCCTTCTTGCCGTAGAAGTTGATCAGGTCGGTGAGGTACACGGCCTCGCCCGCGGCCTCGCCGCGGACCTTGCCGGTCTCGCGCTGCATCGTGTCGGCGATCTCGTCCTGGTGATCGAGGATCCAGTCGCGAAGCTTGTACAGCCACCGCGCACGGCCCTTGAAGCCGAGCTCCTCCCAGGCGGGCTGGTTTGCGCGGACACGGGCGACGGTCTCCGCGACCTCGGCGGGGCCGTCGAGCGGCACGCTGGTGATCACCGATCCGTCGGCGGGGTTGATGACCTCGAATGAGTCGCTCGAGGTCCGGGCGCGTCCGTTGACGGTGTCGATCGCCATGCTCACTCTCCTCTCAGACCGGCAGTTGCAGCGGACTCTAGCGAGGTCCTGGCCAGCCAGCCAGGACTCTTGTGGCATCTGCACTCTCGACCGCTTGGAGCAAGCCCCACACGCGATTTTCGACAGAGGGCCAAAGACCGGGCGCTCGGGCACGCCTACCGTGGCGGGCGACAGGCTGTCCGGTCCCTCGGGGGGAGGCACCCGTGAAGAAAATCGAAGCGTTCATTCGCCACGAGGCGTTCGAGCCGATCCGCTCCGAGCTGCTCGACAGGGGCTTCCCCTCGCTCTCGATCTCCGAGGTGAAGGGATCCGGCAGGCAGAAGGGCCTGGTCGCGGCCTACCGCGGTTCGTCCCTGACCGTCTCGGTCCGGCCGAAGCTGAAGCTGGAGGTGGTCGTCGCCGACGGCGACACGGGAACCGTCGTCGAGACCATCATCAGGCACGCCCGCTCCGGCGAGATCGGCGACGGCAAGATCTTCGTCCTCCCGGTGGAGGAGGCGATCCGCATCCGCACCGGCGAGGACGGCGAGGTGGTGCTCCAGACTCACACCGAGGAGGAGATCGCCGCCGGCGTGGAGCAGGACGAGTGACCATGCGCGAGCTCAGCACCCGCATGATCGAGGCCGTCCTCGACGGCGAGGGGCTGCAGGGGGTGGCCGAGCTGGCCGCCGCGGAGGCGGGTGGGCCGGTAGCGATCGTGCTGCCGCCACGGGGCCTGGCGGCCCGCGCCCCCGACGGCGGGGAGCTGAACGGCCTGGCCGAGTACGCGAAGGCGCGCGTCGCCGAGACCGAGGCCCCAGCCCCGGACGCGGTCGCTCTGGAGCGCGCGATCGAGGCGGGCGGCCAGATCGTGGGGGTGGTCCTGCTGCTCGATGTGGAGGCCGTCGACGGCGATGGCACGGTGCTGGTCGATCGCGAGGAGGTCCTTCGGGCCGCGGCGCTGGCCGCGCTTGCCGAGGTCGCGGTCGCCGACGCGCGCGAGGACGCCGAGCGGAAGATGCGCGGGGGGCTGATCGAGGAGCTGCGCTCGCGGGAGATCGACACGGCGGAGGCGACCAGCAAGGCGGCGAGGCTTGGATGCGATCTGGCGCGCGGCGCGATCGCGCTGGTGGCGGAGATCGAGTCCGCCAGCCCAAGCCACGCGACCGCCCTCGTCGCGGCGGAGTACGAGGGCTCGCTGGCGGAGTTGGCGGACGGCCGGCTCTACGCGATCCTCCCGGGTCGCGGTGGCGACGACGCCCCGGAGCGAACCCTGCAGATCGCGGGGCGAATTGCCAACAGGCTCAGGAAGCATGGGCCCGCCGCCGTCTCCTCCTTCTATCCCGATCCCGGTGAGCTCCATCGCGCGATCAAGGAGGCCGAGCTGGTCCTCGACGTGATCACCCGGGAACCGGAGATCGCGGAGGCGCTGGAGGAGGGGATCGCTGCGAGCGGCGTCTACCGGCTGCTCTTCCGGGCATTGATCTCCGATCCCGACGAGGTCCGCAGCTTCTATCGCGACACCGTCGAGCCCCTGGTCCGCTACGACAACCAGTACCGCTCGGACCTGCTCGGAACGCTCGAGGAATACCTGGCGAGCGATTGCAACATGAACGCGACGGCGCGGGCGATCTTCGCCCACCGCCACACCGTGGCCTACCGGCTCGAGCGGGTGAAGGAGCTGACCGGGCTCGATCCCCAGATCTCGGAGGACCGGGAGCGGCTCGGCCTCGGCATCAAGGCGTATCGGATCCTCGCGCCCGCCCTGCCCAGATAGGTCAATCCGGCGGGCGCCGTACGCCCGTATCTAGACTTGGCTTGGATGATCCGGACGCGGGCAGCAGCGGTGGTCGTGATGACGGCGGCACTGATCGTCGCGATCGGGTGCGGCTCGGGCGCGAAGCCGGACTCCTCCAGCGCGACCGTGACACCGGGCGGCGGCACCGGGCAGGCGACCGCGGCGAAGAAGAAGAAGAAGAAGCGCAAGCACCTCGCGAACTGGCCGACCTACCATGCGAATCTCGCTCGCACGGCGGTCGACACGACCTCGCCGCCCGTCCGAGGATTCCACCGCACCTGGACGCGGCAGTTCGACGGCCAGGTCTACGCCGAGCCCCTGGCGGTCGGCAAGCGCGTCTACGTCGCGACGGAGAACAACACCGTCTACGCGCTCAACGCCGGCAACGGCAAGATCGCCTGGAAGCGCCATCTCGGTCCGCCCGTGGACGCCTCGACCCTGCCCTGCGGGAACATCGAGCCGGTCACCGGGATCACGAGCACGCCCGCGATCTCGGGCGACACCATCTACGCCGTCGCCTTCCTGAGCGGGTACCGCCACGTGCTCTTCGGCCTCCGTCTGCACGGTGGGAAGGTTCGCCTGAAGCGCAACGTCGACGCGACCGGGTCCGACCCGCGCGTCCATCAGCAGCGCTCGGCGCTGTCCGTCTCCCACGGGCGCGTCTACGTTCCCTTCGGAGGATTGGCCGGGGACTGCGGCGACTACAAGGGCCGGGTCGTCTCGGTGAAGACCGAGCGTAAGCCGAAGCGGCGCGAGTTCACGGTCGGGGTCCATCGCGAGGGAGCCATCTGGGCGCCCTCTGGGGCGGCCGTCGACCGCGCGGGCAACCTCTTCGTCGCCACGGGCAACGGGGACGCTTTTTCGGGGTTCGACTTCGGCAACAGCGTGATCCGGCTGTCGCCGAAGCTCAAGCAGACCGACTTCTACCGCGCCTCCAACTCGGCCGAGCTCAACCAGCACGACACGGACCTCGGCTCCGTCGGACCGACCCTGCTCGGAGGCGGCCGCATGTTCGTGATCGGCAAGGAGGGACTCGGGCTGATCCTCTCCACGAACCATCTCGGGGGGACCGGAGGCGAGCTGTTCGCTCAGCAGGTCTGCAGCAGCGGCGCCTACGGCGGGCTCGCGTACCGGGCGCCCGTCGTCTACGTGCCCTGCGAAAGTGGGCTGTACGCGCTTCCGGTGGCCGGCAACTCCTTCGGCGTCGCCTGGCACGCCAGCTCCTCGGGCCCGCCGATCGTCGCCGGCGGCGTCGTCTGGAGCATCGACACCGATGGCGTCCTGCACGGCTATGCCCCCGACACCGGCGCCCCCGTGGCCAGCGCCGATCTCGGCTCGGTAACGCACTTCCCGACGCCCGCGGCCGGTGGCGGGCGTCTGTTCGCTCCGGCTGACACCCAGGTGGTCGCCTTCGCCGGGGTTTAGATCAGCTAGCCCGGAACCTGCTTGCGGTGGGGGACGAGCCGGTAGACCGCCCCAAGGCTCGGCTTCCCCTTCCGGGTCGGCCCTCGCTCCGTGATCACGTAGATGTGCCCGTCGTTGTCCTCCCCGATCGAGGTCAGGAATCTGGCCTCGAACCTGAAGCTTCTCTGCTTGCCGGCGCGCCGCCCGGCCCTGGGCCGGAACCCATAGAGCCTGCCGGTGCAGTAGTCGCCGAACACGTAGTCCCCGAAGATCTCCCTGCCGCGGATCCGCGCCAGGTGCGAGTCGCGGACGATGTAGCCGCCGGCGACGGCGCATCCCGGGCCGTGGCGGTAGGCGATCGCCGGCAGCACGGTCTCGCGCCGGGGGACGCCGCCCCTGAAGGGAGCGAATGCCTCGTAGGCCGACCAGCCGAAGTTCGCGCCCCGCGACTTCGCAACCGGCACGAGGTCGACCTCCTCGTAGCGCTCGTTCCCCACGTCGCTGATGGCGATCGTCCCCAGAGTGCGGTCGAACGAGATCGCCCTCGGGTTCCGAAGCCCGTAGGCCCAGATCTCGTCGCGGCCCGGCCGGCCGACGAACGGGTTGTCGGCGGGGATCGCGTATCCCGACGGGGTGGGATCGATCCGCAGGACCTTGCCGAGCAGCGAGCCGGGGTCCTGCGCCGTGTTGTTCGGATCCCCGGCGGGCCCGCCGTCCCCGGTGCCGATGAAGAGATGCCCGTTGGGCCCGAAGACGAGCGTCCCCCCATGATGCGCCGCGGTGGGCTCCGGGATCCGCAGGACCGCGAGGCCGGAGCCGGGATCCGCGACCAGCGGATTCCCGGCGCTGCGCCTGTACCGGGCGACGACCAGCGCGTCCCGGTGGTCGGTGTAGGCGACGTAGAACAGTCCTGTCCGGCCATAGTCGGGTGGGAACGCAACGGATGCCATGCCCGGCTCGCCCCTGACCCCGTGCGCCTTGACCAGCCCGCGGATATCGAGGAACGGCCGCCGCAGGAGGCGGTCGTCGGAGATCACCCTGACGGCGCCTCCCTTCTGGACGACGTAGAGCTGCGATCCGGGACCGGGTGGCTGGGTCAGGTAGACGGGGTTCTTGAGCCGCGCGATCCGCTCGAGGGCGACGAACTTGGCACCCACCGTCTCCTGCTCGCGGTTGGTCAGGCCGACGATCGCCGCGGCGATCGCAACGAGCGCAGCGACGAAGGTCTCGGTCCGGCGGCGGTTGAGGGCGATACGCATGGCAGGGTCGTGAGCGAGGCGGAGCCCACCTTAGTAGCGGCCCGCCCCGCGGCCGCCGCGGTCAGCGTCGGCGGACGAACCTGTAGACCGGTCCGTCCAGCGAGGCGGCGTACAGCGAGCCGTCGGCGGTCTCGCCGAAGGAGCTCAGATCCCGCACCCGCACCCCGGTGCTCCGGTCCTTGCGCGCACCGCCCAGGGCGGGGATCAGCGAGCGGACCTTGCCGGTGCAGAAGTCGCCATAGACATAGCGGTGGAAGAGGGAGCGCAGCCGCGCATCGCGCACCACGTAGCCGCCGATGATCGCGCAGGCCGCGCCGGAGATGCCGTACGTCTTGATCGGCCTGATGGTTCCGGCGGCGGTCGGGGGATGGGCCCCCGCAAAGGGAGCGAAGCCCTCGAAGTCGTTCCAGCCGAAGTTGGCGCCGGCGGCAGCCGCCAGGGGCACGTAGTCGATCTCCTCGAAGCGGTCCTGGCCGACGTCCCCGATCACGATGCGTGGCTGAGCCGGATTGCGGAGCAGGTCGAACGAGAATCGGTAGGGGTTGCGGAGGCCCAGGGAGTAGATGCCCACGGCGCCGGACGATGGATTGATGCGCAACAGCTTGCCGAGGCGCGAATTGGGGTTCTGCGCGTTGTCGGGCTGGTCGCCCGCGCCGCCGCCGTCCCCGGTTCCCGCGTAGAGAAAGCCGTCCGGCCCGAACTGAAGCTGGCCGCCGTTGTGATTCGAGTGGTTTGGATGAGGGACGACGAGCAGCTGGCGCAGGGTGCTCGCCGAAGCGTGCAGCCCGCCCGGGTCCGCGTGGAGCTCGGCGATCTCGATGTCGCCGGAACGGTTGGTGAAGTAGACGTAGAGCAACCGCGATGAGGCGTAGTCCGGGGGGAAGGCCACCGAGAGCAGGCCACGCTCACCGCCGGAGCTGACGAGCGAGGCGATGCTGAGGAACTTCCTTCGGTGCTTCCCCCGGACCAGGCGGATGCGGCCTCCCTGCTCGACCACGAAGACTCCGCGCACGCCCGGCGCCGCGGTGACGTAGGTCGGGCTGTGGAAGCGACCGATCCGCTTCAGCTTGACTCGCGGCTTCCCATCGGCCGCGGGCGCCGCTGCCGTCGCGACGGCGGCGAGAAGACAGAGCGCCAGAGACAGACGCGTCGCGAGTCGGGCGGTCCTCATTCCTGTAGGGAACACCGCGTTCGAGCCCTCGATGCGCCTGCCATCACCCCGCCGTGACGAGGCGATAGACGGCACCGTCCAGCGAGACCGCATAGACATGCCCGTCGTTGTCCTGGCCGAAGGACGAAAGGGACGGAACGTTCAGGTCGAGCGAGCGGTCGTGACGGGCGTGCGGGACCGCCGGCTCGAGACTGCGCAGCTCGCCGGCGCAGTAGTCGCCGTAGACGTAGCGCCCGAGCAAGGCGGGCAGCGAGCGATCGCGGACCACGAACCCGCCTGTGACCGAGCAGCCGTCGTCGTGCCCGTAGGTCAAGACCGGCGGCACCGCGTCCGGCGCGGTCTGGTCGCTGTTGAAGCGGTCGTTCCCCTCGAAGGCGGACCAGCCGAAGTTGGCCCCATTCGCCTCGCCCATCGGCGTGTAGTCGATCTCCTCCACGCTGTTCTGTCCGACGTCCCCGATCGAGAGGGCGCCGGTCGCGGCGTCGAAGCTGAAACGCCACGGGTTGCGAAGCCCGTACGAGTAGACCTCGGGCCTGGCCCCCGCACGGTCGACGAACGGGTTGTCCGGCGGGATCGCATATGGATCACCCCCGCCCGGGTCGATCCGAAGCAACTTGCCCAGCAGCGAGCCGAGGTCCTGGCCGTTGCGCTCCGGGTCGTCCGCCACGCCGCCGTCTCCCGTGCCGATGTAGAGGTACCCATCGGGGCCGAACAGCAGCAGGCCACCGTTGTGGTTGGACGCGAAGTCGTCCATGTGCAGGATCTCCCGCTCGCTGTCCGCCCGGAACGAGCCATCCTCAGCGACCGTGAAGCGGACGACATGCTGGTCCTGATCGGTGCCCGTGTAGTACGCGTAGACCAGCCGCGAGCTCCGGAAGTCCGGAGGGAAGGCGATCGAGAGGAGTCCCTGCTCGCCCTCCGCGGTGACCTCGTCGCTGATGTCGAGTGCGGGTTTCGAGAGGACCCGCCCGTCCCGGACGATGCGTACGGTCCCCCTCTGCTCGACGACGTAGAGGTCCTCGCTGCCTGGCGGCTGGGTGACGTAGTCGGGCTGATCGAAGTCGCCGATCTTCTCGAGAGCCACCCCCGCCGCCGTAGTCGTCACCGATGTGGACGTGGGCGATCCGCCGCCGCACCCGGCGAGCAGGGCGGCTTCCACCGCCAGCGCCGCTACTGTCCGTTCTCTAGCTCCGACTTCTGCTCCTGGTTTCCGGCCTGGCCGATGACGCTTCCGGCGAGATCGGCACGACCTTGCCCGAGCTGTCCACCCGGGTCTGGGGCGGCGCGGTGGCGATCCGCACCACGAACTCGCCCTCCGGCACGGAGCCGTCGGCGGTGACAGCCTTGGCCTTGCCCTCGAGGCCGGCGGCGACTCGATAGTGGACGGTGTAGGTCCCGCCCTGGACAGGGGTCACGTTCCAGACGATCCGCTTCGTAGCGTGGGGGGCGAGCGCACCGAACGCGTAGGTGTCGGTCTGGGCGGCCTCGGCTCCCGCGGAGGCGGTCTGGCCCTCCAGCTTGGGGTAGCCGGACTCCAGGATCCAGACCGGGCGGAACGGGATCGCCAGCCCCTCCTGCTCCGACCGCACGGAGAACGAGCCCTGGACCGTGGGCAGCTCCTGCGCGGCGCTCGTGCTTTGAGTGCCGGTGGTCGATGCGCCGGTCTCGCTCGTGCTCGCGTTGGAGGTCGTGAAGATCGTGACCGACAGGTCGGGGATCGTCTGATCGCCGGAGTTCGCAACCGCCAGGGTGAGGTTGGTGTTCTGGGCGAGCTGCTGCCGGCTCGGGAAGTCCGCGCTCACGATCTGAACCGGGAAGTCGCCGGAGGGCTCGTTGGCGTCCTGCCTGGTGCCGCCGCAAGACGCGATTCCCGCCGCCAGGAGTACTCCGAGAAACCCAACCCCCAGCCGTTTGCGGGCCTTCAGAGCGCGGGCTGTCGAGGCGCTCTCCTCCAAAGGCGCGGGCAACATACCACGCACCCTACCCCCGGCAATCCGGCTCGGTATCGCGAGTTCCGGGGATTTCTTGGCCTCCGGTTACGGCGAGCGGTTGTGGGTGGCGAACGGTGCCTCCATCACATAACCTTCCTGGCGTGTCGTGAGAGCGGCACGCGGGGCTGCGCCCATCATGGGGGAACGGCTCCGGAGGAGAGCTAAATGGTCAGAGCCGTAGCCGATAGAGCATTCCTCCCGGCCAAGTCTCTATTCGAGCAGGTCGGCGACATGATGATCCTGACCGCGAAGACGGTTGTCTCCGCGATCCGCCCGCCGTATCCCTACGGGGGTGAGTTCATCGGGCAGTTCCTCTTCGCCCTCCAGCTCTGCTGGTTCCCGATGATGATCTCGACGCTCGCCTTCGGCTTCGGGGCGCCCGGCCTGCAGGCCGCGAACTTCCTCTCGCTGTTCGGCGCCCTCGACCGCCTCGGCGGGTTCTTCGTGCTCGCCTCGATCCGCGAGTTCGCACCCTCCGTCACCGCCGTGGTCGTCGCCGGGGTCGCCGGCACGGCGATCACCGCGGACCTCGGTGCCCGAAAGATCCGCGAGGAGCTGGACGCGCTCCAGGTGCTCGGCGTCGATCCGATCAAGAACCTGGTCGTCCCGCGCTTCCTGGCGCTGATGCTGATCACCGGCCTGCTGGACATCTACGCGCTGATCTTCGGCATCGTCGGAGGGCTCGGCGCGGAGCTGCTCTACAACGAGCCGTTAGGCGGGTTCTTCGCGACGCTCTTCAACAACGCCTCGGTCACCGACCTCTGGGGATCGGTGCTGAAGTGCACGATGTTCGGGGCGATCATCGCGATCGTCTGCTCCTACAAGGGGATGACTGCGTCCGGAGGCGCCGAGGGGGTGGGTCGAGCCGTCAATGAGGGTGTCGTGATCGCCTTCATGGGCGTCTTCGCGTTCAACTACGTCTTCACCCAAACGCTGCTCGCGACGCACCCCGAGCTTCAGGTGATCAAGTGAACGCAGGCTGGCTGGCGGTCCCGCGTGGCTGGCTCAACTCGATCGGCGAGATCTTCGGCTTCTGCGCCCGCGTCGCCGGCCTGGTCTACACGGGCCGCGTCTTCCAGTTCTTCGGGGAGGCCCTCCGCCAGACCGGCATCCTGATCCTCGGCTCGACGATCGTGATCTGGGGGCTCGTCTTCATCCTGGGCCTCCAGTGCGGGATCGAGGGCGCCTACTTCAACCGCTCGGTTGGTGCGCCCGCTTACGCCGGCGTGTTCGCCGCCTGGTGCGACCTGCGTGAGGTGATTCCATACGCCTTCGGGTACATGCTCGCGGCCAAGGTCGGCACCGGAATCGTCGCCGAGCTCGGCGCGATGAGGATCTCCGACGAGATCGACGCACTGGAGGTCATGGGAGTGCCGCCGGTGACCTTCCTCGGGGCTACTCGGCTCCTCGCCGCCTGGATCGCCATCCCCTTCATGTATCTGGCCGCCGTCGGGATCGGCTACTTCGCCAGCTGGCTCGCGGTCGTGGAGCAGATCGGCGACGTCTCTTCGGGTGGCTACTTCCTGATCTTCTGGATGTTCCAGAACCCTCCCGACCTCTTATTCAGCCTGATCAAGGGCATGGTGATGGCGACCGCCATCGTGCTCGTCGGCTGCTACTACGGCTACACGGCATCCGGCGGACCGGTGGGCGTCGGTACCGCGACCGCGAAGTCGATGGTGCTCAACATCGTGCTCGTCCACCTCATCGGGATGATGGGAACCCTGGTCTTCTGGGGGGCTAACCCGAGGGCGCCAATCGGCGGTTGACTCGAGCCCGTACCTACACTTTTCGTGAACTCTGAAGGAGGCGTAATCGGTGGCTGAGAGCAAGAAGAGCACCCCGCGAGGCAAGAGCAAGAGCACGAGCACCCGCTCGAGCTCGAGCCGCTCGACCACCAAGCGCACCACGACCCGGCGCCGGGCGCCCGCACGTGCCAAGGCACCGGAGGCCGAGGCGGTCGACGAGGGCGATCCGCTCGCCGCGCAGGGCCTCGGCGAGGAGGACTTCTCCCGACGCGACTACATCATTCCCGGCGTCGATGCGGACGATCCCGATCCGTACAAGTGGCACACCGGCACGACGCAGGACCACGGCGGGGAGGACGCGATCGAGATCATCGATCTCGTCAAGCAATTCGGCCGCACCCGGATCCTGAACGGCTGCAATCTCGGCCTTCCCGACAACATGATCTCGATGGTGCTCGGCCCGTCCGGCACGGGCAAGAGCGTCCTGATCAAGCACATCGTCGGGCTGCTCTATCCGGACTCGGGCGACGTCCTCGTTCATGGCGAGTCGATCCCGAACATGACGGACGACGAGCTCTTCGAGGTCCGCAAGAAGTTCGGCCTGCTCTTCCAGGACGGCGCGCTGTTCGGCTCGATGAACGTCTATGACAACACCTGCTTCCCGCTCCGCCAGCACACCGACAAGAGCGAGGAGGAGATCGAGGAGATCGTCACGCGGCGACTCCGCGAGGTCGGGCTCGCCGAGGCGATGTACAAGATGCCGAACGAGCTCTCGGGCGGGATGCGCAAGCGCGCCGGATTCGCCCGGGCGCTGGTGCTGGACCCGGCCATCGTCATGTTCGACGAGCCCGACTCGGGCCTCGACCCGGTCCGCACCGCCCTCCTCTGCGAGCTGATCCGCGAGGTCCACGAGGAGAACGGCGGCTGCTACCTGGTGATCAGCCACGACCTCGCGACCGCCCGCCGGATCGCCGAGTTCCTCGCCGTTCTCTGGAAGGGCAAGATCGTCGAGTCCGGTCCCGCGGAGGAGCTCTTCAACTCGAAGAACGAGTTCATCCGCCAGTTCCTGAAC
Source organism: uncultured Solirubrobacterales bacterium (assembly GCA_963747425.1). Taxonomy (GTDB): domain Bacteria; phylum Actinomycetota; class Thermoleophilia; order Solirubrobacterales; family 70-9; genus DASUPK01. The sequence goes on along the minus strand of CAVVFJ010000014.1, from coordinate 159,460 downwards.
GCGGACGTCAAGGGCCCCCTGGCGATGGACTAGGCGACGCCCAGGACGCCGCATCTCTGCGTCCTCGGCCTCGCGTCCTTGATCTGCGACGTCCTGGACGCCGCTGGGGCTCGGTGGCCGCCTGAATTAGCGCGGTTCTAATACTCGCTCCCTAACCTGCGGCCTCGTGACTGCGGGGAGCTTCTTCGAGCGGGTGGCGGGCGTCGCTGTGCGCTGGCCGTGGCTCGTGATCGCGCCCATCGTTGCGCTGACGGGTGCGGGCATCTTCGCGGCCACCCAGCTCGACACCAACGCCGGGACCGACACGCTGGTCAGCAAGGGCTCCTCGGAGTACAAGGCGACCCAGGACTTCCACCAGGAGTTCGGGGACGAGCCCGTGATCGTGCTGGCGAAGGAGGACCTGCGCAAGCTCGTGCTCACCAAGGACCTCGAGCCGCTCTTCGAGCTCGAGGAGTGCTTCGCCGGCGGCACCCAGCTGGCCGCTTCGCTGCCTCGTCGAGCGAAGCAGCCGCTGCCGCCCGTCTGCGACCAGATCGCCAAGCTGCACCCGAGCCGCTCGGTCTTCGGCCCGGGGACCTTCCTGTATCTGAGCGTCGCCGGCATCCAGCAGGCTCTGCAGGGCCAGATCGGGGGCGCCAGCCAGGCCGCTCGGGAGGCCGGGCAGAGGGCGGCACGGGCGGCCGCCAATCGCGGCGCGTCCAGTGCGGAGCAGCAGCAGGCCGGGAACGCGGCGGCTCAGCAGGTGCTCAGCCAGTTCCAGAGCCAGCTGATCCAGGTGGCGCTCAGGTACGGGATCACCTCGGTTCCGAGGCTGGACGACCCCAACTTCGTCAGCCGCGTCGTCTTCGACCAGTCGAAGCCGGCGGGGACGCCCAAGGAGCGCTTCGGCTACCTGTTCCCGAACAAGGACGCCGCGCAGATCATCGTCCGGCTGCGCCCGGACATGACCGACGCCGAGCGACATGAGGCGATCGGCCTCTTCCGCCAGGCCGTCTCCAACCCGCGATTCAAGCTCACGGACGGCAGCTACGTCGTCACCGGCGCTCCGGTGGTCGTCGACGCCGGCGCGAGGGAGCTCCGCAACCAGACGCTTCTCCTGCTCGGGGTCGCCGGCCTGGTGATGGCTCTCACCCTGCTCCTCATCCTGCCCCGGCCTCTGCGGCTGCTTCCCCTCGCGGTCGCGGTCGCCGCCGGTTCGATGACCCTGGGCCTGGTGGCGCTCTTCGGCGGCTCCCTGACGGTCGGGGCGATCGCGATGCTCCCGGTGCTGGTCGGCCTGGCGGTCGACTACGCGATCCAGTTCCAGGCGCGATTCAACGAGGCGCGCGCCGAGGGGGCTCCACCCGGTCGCGGCGTGGCGGTGGCGGCGGCGGGCGGCGGGCCGGTGATCGGGGCGGCGTGCGTCGCGACGATCGCTGGCTTTGCCGTCTTCGTCCTCTCTCCGAGTCCCCTGGTGCGCTCCTTCGGGTTGCTGCTCGTGATCGGGATCGCCCTCGCGTTCCTGGTCGCGCTCACCGGGGGGCTTGCCGCGCTGGGGCTCTCGTCGTGGCGCGGGGCCGAGCCGGGACGGCCCGCCCAGCCCACCCGGCGGATCGGCGGCGCCGCGGCCCGCCTCCAGGCAATCGGGGTGGGGGCGATCGCGATGGCGATCGCCACGCCGCGACGCGTCCTGGCGGCCGGCCTGCTGCTGGCCGTCTGCGGATGGGCGGCGAGCGCCGGCACCGGCGTCGAAACCGACATCCGCGATCTGGCGCCGCCTCATCTCGCCGCGCTCAAGGATCTGAACGAGCTCGAGAAGCAGACCGGGATCTCCGGCGACGTCAACGTGACGATCAAGGCCAAGGACCCGACCAGCCCCGCCGTGATCTCCTGGGCCGAGGGCTTCCAGCAGCGGGTCCTGGCTCGCCACGGCTTCTCGGGAGCCAATCCGAGCTGCGCCGACGCTCAGATCTGTCCCGCCCTCTCGCTGACTGACTTCTTCGGCGGCTCGAACGCGTCCTCGGCGTCAACCGGCGGGCAGCCGAGCCAGGGCGTGGGTGACGTCCACGCCCTGGTCCAGGCCCTGCCCTGCTTCATCTCCCAGATCGTCATCAGCCACAGAGGCGAATGCAGCTCCACGGCGGGGGCGACGCCGATCGGGGACACCGCGGACATCGCCTTCGGCATCCGGGTGCAGCCGCTCTCGGATCAGCAGAAGCTGATCGACGACATCCGCGCCCAGATCAACCCGCCTGATGGCCCGGCGCCGCCCGAGGGCACGACTGTCGAGCTGGCCGGCCTGCCCGTGCTCGCCGCCGAGGCGAACACGGATCTCTCTCACAGCCGCTGGTGGCTGCCGCTGGCTGGCCTGCTGGCGGTGGGCGTCGTCCTGGCGGCGGTCTACCGCTCGATCCGGCGCGCGATCGTGCCCCTGATCCCAGTGCTGATGGCGACCGGGTGGTCCGGTCTCGTGGTTGCGGCCCTGGGGGTCTCACTCAACCCGATGTCGGCCACGCTCGGGGCCCTGGTGATCGCGATCGCGACGGAGTTCAGCGTGATCCTCTCGGCCCGCTATGCCACCGAGCGCCAGGCCGGCCTGTCGGTCGGAGAGGCGCTCCGGCGAACCTATCTCCGCACAGGCGCGGCGGTGCTCGCTTCCGGCGTCACCGCGATCGCCGGTTTTGCGGTTCTCGCGATCGCCGGTCTGCCGCTGCTCGACGACGTCGGCCTGATCTCGGTGGCTCCGGTGCTCCGCGACTTCGGGCTCGTCACCGTCGTCGACCTGCTGGTGGCGCTCGCGGGCGTGATGCTGGTGCTGCCCGCCGCGGTGGTCTGGGCGGAGGAGGGCTTCCCGCTGCCATCGCGCGCCCGCTCCGCTCCGCTCGCCCCGGGGCATTCCGCTCCATAGGGGACCATTGGGGCGTGGAGAACGGCGCTGGACGAGACGACGACTCCGGAAAGGATCCGGGCGAGCGCCCGCGGCGCACCACGATCTACTCGCTGATCGTGGGGATGGCATTCATCGCCCTGATCGCGATCGCGGGCATCAACACGATCTCGACCCAGAACAAGGGCGTGCTCGGGGCGAGCGGTGAGGGGGACATGCCGCTGGCGCAGTTCGCCGTCCCAGACGCGCGGACCGGTGCGGGCGGGGACGCCAACATCGCTCAGGACGACTGCGACTCGGCGCGGATCCCGTGCCCCTCTGGAAACCAGCGGACTCCAGCGTGCCGGGTCGACGTTCCGGGCGCGATCAGGGTCTGCGACCTGTTCGACAAGCCGCTGGTTCTGTCGTTCTGGTTCACGCGGGGAGGCGACTGCGAGAACCAGGAAGACGTCTTCCAGCGCGCCTACCGCCGCTTCTCGAGCCAGGTCAACTTCCTCGCGATCGACGTCCGCGACTCGGACTCCGAAGTGCGCAAGCTGATCGCGGATCACCACTGGACGCATCCGGTCGGGATCGACCGCGACGGGGCCCTGTCGAACCTCTACCGCGTCGGAGGCTGCCCGACCTTCGTGTACGCCTATCCGGGCGGGATCTTCCAGGCCACCTCGATCGGGCGGCTCGACGACCAGCAGTTCTTCTCCAAGGTCGAGACCCTGATCGCCGCATCCGACCGCAGGGCCGCGACGCTGCGCTGATGTCCGAGCTGCCCGATCAATGGGAGGTCGCGCCGGAGCCCGGTTGGATCGAGCCCGCGCTGGCGGAGGAGTTTCCCGGTCTCTCGATCGTCTCGACGACGATCGAGACGACGACCGGCCGGAGCCCGGAGGCCCTCAGGGAGCAGCTGCGCACGCTCAGCGACCGGATCGGCGGAGCGCAGGCGATCCAGCTTCGGCAGAAGCCGATCCCCTGGGCCTACCGCGTCTTCTTCAGGCACATCGGGCTCGACCCCGACACCAGCCGCACCCCGATCGAGCAGCTGATCTTCGAGCGCATGCACGACGGTCGCTTCAAGAGCCGCAACCGCGTCGACGACGCCCTGACGATCGCGATGGTCGAGGTCGGCGTGGCCCTGCGGGCGTTCGATGCGGATCGGGCCGAAGGCCGTCTGGGCATGCGCCTCTCGGCCGAGGGCGAGGAATTCGAGGGAAGGGTCTCCCCGCTCCCCGAGGGCACCATCGTGATCGCGGATGAGAAGCGCCCGCTCGGGATCCTCTTCGACAGGACGGCCGAGGGCAGAGGCGTGAAGCGAGGGACCAGCCGCGTGCTGCTGGTGGCGATCGGCGTGCGTGGAGTACCGGATATCGCCATGGAGGAGGCCCTATGGGTGGCAGGCAGCGCCCTCCGGGCGTAGACTCGAGGGTCGCGTAGCCACCCGTTTAATGGGTTCAGAGGAGGACTGATGCCGGAGGAGCTGCTCGAACGTCCCGATCTTCCCGAGGTGCAGATCGCGCCGGAAGTTGAGGAATCCCGGGTTCCCCCGGCCCCGCCCGAGGGCCTCGACACCGCCCTGTATCAGCACGATGAGCGGGAGGCCCGCGCCGACCTGCGGCGTCAGATCGCGGCGATGGAGCTCGCCCTCGCCAGGCTGTTCGGCTCCGCCTTCCCGCGCAAGGGGATCGACTTCGCCGTCGCAGGAATGGGCGGGCCGCGCCTGCTGTCGGTCGACGAGCTCGAGAAGGTCCGCGACGGACTGGCCGCCCGGATCCAGGACGTCAGGGCGGACCTGCACGACCACGCGGTGGTCGAGGAGGCAAACCGGGAGCTGATCGAGGAGATGACGGCCGATCCCGCCTCGTACAAATGGGTGCGCGTCTACAACGAGGACATCGGCGAGCCCGGCTGCAGGCACTGGCACGCCAAGCCGCGGTGGGGCGTCCTCGGGATGCTCCTCGGCTGGTGGCGGGTCAAGATCTCCTCCGGTTGCCCGTTAGCCGAGGGGCCGCAGCCCCCTAATCCCTGATGGCGACGAAGCGACAGCGCCGCAAGCGGCGGCGGCGTCAGGCTGACGGCGCGCCGCCGGTCAAGGTGCAGCCCTCCGCAGTTGCCGTCGACGAAGCACAGCGCGCCGGCACCGCCCGGCGACGGGGAACGCCCGGCCGTCCCTCGGCGCCGTGGGGCAGCTTCCCGCTGACGGAGATCGTCATCTTCATCGGCGTCGTCCTGCTGATCGCCGGCTTCTTCGTCCCGCCGCCGCAGGGTCTCGTGATGCTCGCCGTCGGCCTTGGCCTGGCCTCGCTCGCGGGGCTCGAGCTCTCGATTCGCGAGCACTTCGCCGCCTACCGCTCGCACACGCTGCTGCTCTCGGCCGCCATCGGAGTGCCGGTGTTCGGTGCCCTCTTCCTGGCGACCAAGCTGAGCCCCGCGATCTGCGTCGCCGCGGGGCTGGTGGCGTTCGGGGGCGCCGCCTGGCTCTTCACCTCGGCCTTCCGCCGCCGCTCGGGCGGCGCCCTCTATCGCCTCAAGGGATGAGTAGCCCGCCGCCCATTCCGGGCGCGGGGGCTAGTTCATCCGGCTGGCGAGCTTCGCCTCCAGAGCACCGACGAGGATCCGGCGCTGGCGCTCGGTCAGGCTGCCGACCTTCTTTGCCTCGCTGAGCGCGGCTGACGAAAGCAGCTTCCGGGAGCGGGCACGCCCCCAGCGGCGCTGGCTGCAGAGGAGCTCGCTGAGGCTCATGCTGTCGGCCTCCCAGGGGGACTCGATGATGACCTCGGTGACGGCGCGGTGGCCGGCGCAGATGTCGCGCTTCAGTGCGGCGCGGGCGAGGCGAACCTCGTTCGCGCGGGCGAGGGCCTCCATGCACTGGGAGGTGCCTCCCCGTCTCGGCTCTGACTCAGTCTGGGGTTCGACGACCGTAGGCTCGATCCGCCGATGGGGGATTGACAGTGGGCGGGCAGGGGCAATCGTCGAAGCAGCAGACATAGTTCTCCCTCCTGCATAGTCAGGATTCGTTTTTGGCGGGCTCGGTTGCGCCGGCGGGCCCCAGTGCTCTGTCGAGCCGGGGGAAGGGGACGGTCCTCTCCTAGATCTGTTCCCGTCCGCTCCCTGCCCCGGAAGCGCGCGGCGAGGCGAAACTTATACGCCTGGCGCGCCGAGGGTCAACACCCAAGAAATCATCCCGTCCGCTAAGAGCAGATGTTTTGTGGCCGAGCTGTTACCGCGTCCATCCGACAGGCGAAACCGTACTCACTACCCCGCGTGCGAATAGACCCAAACTTTCGGTCAGCCGGTGGGCAATTCTGGAAAGCGGCCCTTGACCTCGGCGAAGATCTCCAGGGCGCGATCGAGCTGGTCGCGCTCATGGGTCGCCATCAGGCTGGTGCGAAGGAGCGCGCCACCCGGCGGGACCGCGGGATGGAGCGCAACGTTGGTGTAGACGCCCTCGTCGAACAGCGCTTTCCAGAGCAGGACGGCCTGCCAGTCCTCCCCGACGATCACCGGGACCACCGGGGTCGTCGCCTCGGTCCCGTCCGGGAGGGTCCCCGGCTCGACGACCTTGAGGCCGAGGTCGCGGAACCCCTGGCGCAGATAGGCCGCGTTGTCGAGCAGGCGAGCCATCAGCTCGGGGCCCTCTGACCGGATGATCCGCAGGGCCCCGAGGGCGGCCCCGACGGCCGCCGGGACCGCCGAGGCACTGAAGATGAATGAGCGCGAAGCGATCCTGAGGTACTCGACGACCTCCTCGGAGCCCGCGATGAAGCCCCCGCAGGAGGCGAGGCTCTTGGAGAACGTGCCCATGCGCAGGTCGACGTCGTCCTCCAGCCCGAAGAGCTCGCACGCACCAGCGCCTCGCTTGCCGAGAACCCCCACTCCGTGGGCCTCGTCGACCATGAGCCGGGCGCCGAAGCGCCGGCAGAGCTCAACGATCGGTGGCAGGTCGCAGACGTCCCCCTCCATGGAGAAGACGCCATCCACCACGACGAGGGTGCCGCTCTCGTCGGCGGCGGCGCGCTCCAGCATCGTCTCCAGCTTGTCCATCCGGTTATGGCGGAATGGCCGCAGGCGGGCGCCGGAGAGCTTGCACCCATCCAGGATCGATGCATGGTCGCCCGCGTCGCAGATCACCGTGTCGCCGGGCTCCAGGATCGCGCTGATCGCGCCGAGATTCGACTGGTAGCCGGTGGTGAAGACGATCACGTCCTCGGTCCCCATCCAGTCGGCGAGCTCGCGCTCGAGCTCGATGTGCATGGGTGTCGTGCCGTTCAGCAGGCGGGATCCGGTTACGCCGGTCCCATACTGCTCCAGCGCGTCGCGCGCGGCCTGCTTGACCCGCTCGTCGGTGGTCAGCCCCAGGTAGTTGTTGGAGCCGAGCATGATGGTCTCGCGCCCCTCCATCTCCACCACGGGCCCGGCCTGCGACTGGAGGATCCTGAAGTAGGGGAGGAGGTCCCCCTGCTTGGCGGCTTCGAGCTGCTCGACCCGATCGTGTGTCCGGGCCTTCTCGAAGACGTCCACCGGGGTTTTGGTGGAGTCGGACATGCCCGGGAAGTCTCGCACCTTGTACGGTCCGCAGCCGTGCCAGGCGACCTACAGGTGAGGTCCGTGCAGGGACGCGGCGAGCTGACCCAGTTCATCAAGCTCCCCTTTGGGCTCCACCAGGGCACTCCCTGGGTACCGCCGCTGATCTACGAGCGGCGCCAATTCCTCGACAAGGGGAAGAACCCCTACTTCCAGCACGCCGACGCCGAGTACTTCCTGGCGTGGCGCGACGGCGAGCCTGTGGGTCGGATCACGGCGCAGGTCGATCGGCGCTGGGACCAGTTTCAGGGCGGCAGCGACGGGCAGTTCGGCTTCATCGAGGCCCCGGACGACCCGGAGGTGTTCGAGGCGCTCCTCGGCGCCGCCGAGGAGTGGGTGCACAAGCGCGGACGTGAGCGGCTGCTCGGGCCGATGGACTTCACAACCAACGACGAGTGCGGCCTGCTGATCGAGGGCTACGACATCGACCCGATGATCCTCCAGCCCTGGCATCCCCCGTACTACCGCGAGCGAATCGAGGCGCTGGGTTACGGCAAGACCAAGGACCTGTTGATGTGGGACATCGAGATGGGGGAGCTGAAGCAGGGCGACAGGTTCGCCGACGCGATTCACGCGGTAGCCGACAAGGTCGAGTCGGAGCACGGGATCAGGGTCCGGAACATGGACAGGCGGGACCTGGAGGCCGAGATCGGGCGCTTCATGGAGGTCTACAACTCCGCCTGGGAGAAGAACTGGGGCTTCGTCCCGATCACCGACGAGGAGGTCGCCTTCCAGGCCAAGAACCTGAAGCAGATCCTCGACGAGCGCTGGGCCTTCATCGCCGACCGCGACGGCGAGGTCCTGGGGGCGGCGCTCAGCCTTCCGGACATCAACCAGGTGACCAAGCGGATGGGGGGCAGGCTCCTGCCCCTCGGCTGGCTCCGGTTCCTGCTCGGCAAGCGCAAGATCGACCGGGTCCGCGTCTTCGCGCTCGGCGTCAAGCCGGAGTACCAGCACACGGGCATCGCCGCCCGCTTCTATGTCCGCCACATCGAGACCGCGGCCGAGGTCGGCGTCTCCGGCGCCGAGACGGGCTGGATCCTCGAGACGAACGAGCCGATGAACCGCGCGATGGAGGGCATGGGCGGACACGTCGTCAAGCGCTACCGGCTGTATGAGAAGCGCCTCTGATGGGGTCTTGACGTGCCCTTAGGATGGAGCGGATGTCCGAGGAGCTGGAGACGAGCGAGGAGCTGATCGAGGCGGGGCCCGTGCGGCCATTGCCCGTTCGCTCGCCGAGCCGCACGATTGAGATCTGGGGCCGGGAGGTCGGCCCTCTCGCCGTTGCCGCCGCCGGCGGCGCCGCCGCCGGAGTGGCCGTAGTCGCCGTGGCGCGTGCCGCGCGCTCGCCGAGGCGCCCGCCTCGCCGCGGGCTCTTCCGGCGCCGCGAGAAGGTCGTCGCCAGCCGCAGCTTCCTGGTCGACGTGCACGTCCTCGGGCGCTAGCCCCGCCGTGTCGTCGGTCATCGAGGAGCGGGTCATGCCTCGTTGGCCTTACCGGCTGCCGCGCGGGAGCGGCGGCGACGGCGTGGTGCGAAGCCGGGACAAGGTGATCGAACGGCTCCTGCACGTCGGCTCCTCGCCCATTCGGGTGAGGGCCTGGCGAACCCGCGACGGCTACGTGCACGTTCGCGCCGAGCCGGTCGACCCGGCACTGGTCGAGCATGCGATCCCCTTCACCACTCCGGAGGACACGCCGGCGGCCGGAGAGGCCGAGCTTGGCATCGCCGTGGAGCGGATGCGCTTCTCGCTCGCGGTCGAGGACGACCTCGGGGACTTCTTCCACGCGTTCAAGCGCGACCCGTTGCTCGGGCCGGCGATCCACCACAAGCCTTGGGTGAGGCCGAAGCGCAGGCCGTGGCCGTGGGAGGCCCTCTGCTGGGCGATCACCGCTCAGCTGATCGAGAGCTCCCGCGCCGCTGCGATCCAGAGGCGCATCGTCCGGCGCTGGGCGCCAAGCCACCTGCCGGCTGACCACCCGCCCCCAAAGCGCGGCCGGGACCCCTGGCCCCTCCGCGACGTTCCCTCGGCAGCGGTGATCGCCGGGCGCGCGCCGGCCGAGCTCGCCTCGATGGACCTGAGCCAGGGTCGCTCGGTGGCGATGGTGCACTGTGCGAAGGAGATCGCAAGAGGGCGAGCCGATCTGTTCGACCCTGGCGCCGATCGCCGGTTGCTCGCAATTCCCGAGATCGGCCCCTGGACGATGCAGTGCCTCGGCCTGGCGGGGCGGGGCGATCCGGACTCTCTGCCGGCGGGCGACCTGGCCTACGTCAAGCTGGTCGGGCACCTCAACGGCCTCGGCCGCCGCGCCACCGTCGCGGAGGTGGAGGAGTTCTTCGCGCCTTACGCGCCGTTTCGGGGCCTGGCCGGCACCTTCGCGCTGGCCGGCTGGCACAAGGCGATGGGCGCCGGACCGCCGGCCCGGCTGGCCGCCTGACGGCCCAGCGACGGATTCGCCGAGATCGCCTAGGGCCTAAGGCAGCAGCTCGTTGGTGAGCACGTCGCTCGTCGGGGGAGCGGACGAGATCAGGTCGTGCTCCGCCATCCACTCGGCGTACTCCCGCCACTGGCCGGGGTCCAGGTAGCCGTAGGGTCGTCCGGCGCGGCCGGCGAGCAGCGGCAGGGTGGCATCGACCTCGGCCCGCGTCTGCATCGGGTCGAGGCCGTTGCCGGCCGCCAACACGGCGTTGGCGGCCTCCTGAGGATGCCCCTCCGCGTATGAGGTCCCCTTCGCCATGGCCGCGATGAAGCTGCGGATCGCCTCCGGATGCTCGTCGACGGTCGATTTCCTGGCGATCAGGACGAGCTCGTCGTAGGTGGGGACGCCGAGCTGGTCGACGGGGACCACCCGAGGGTCGAGGCCGCGCAGGCGGAGGTCGACACCCTCGATGTTCCGGAACCCGCCCAGGATCGCGTCGACCCTGCCTCCGATCACGGCCGGCAGCAGGTTGAGGCCGACGTTGACCTCGCCGGTCGCCGAGCTGGGGAGGCCCGCCGACTGGAGGATGGTCTCGAGGTAGTCGCTCTGGTACGGGATCCCAGCCGTCCCGACTGTCTTTCCATCGAGGTCCGAGGCGCTCTCGACTCCCGCCTTCGGCAACGAGATCAGCGACGTGAGCGGCCGTGTCGACGATCGCGGCGACCGCCTCGACGTCCAGGCCCTGCTCCTGCGCGAGCAGCACCTCGGGCTCGTAGGAGATCGCCAGATCGGCCCTGCCTGCCGCGACCTCCTTGATCGGGGCCGAGGGGTCGGAGGGGACCTGCGGCTTGACGTCGAGCCCCGCCTGCTCGAAGTAGCCCTGGTCGAGAGCGGTGTAGATCCCGGCGTGGTCGGGGTTGACGTACCAATCGAGGTCCAGCGTGAACGGCTGCGGATTGGACGCGGAGCCGGTCGTCGCATCGTCGCCGCCTCCGCAGGCGGCGATCCCCAGGGCCAGCGCGGCGGTCATCAGCGTGGCGGCCAGGGCCGCTGAGCGGCGTGTTCCAGTCCTGGTCATGCCCGAGTCACATCCCGCCGGTCCCAGGTGACGACGCGCCGCTCGATCAACGCGACCAGCGCGAAGAGGACGATCGCCATCACCGAGAGCAGAGTCATCGCCGCGAACATCCGGGCGGTCAGCAGGCTGCTCGACGCGATCAGGATCTGATGACCGAGGCCCGATCCGGCGCCGGCCCATTCGGCGAAGACCGCCCCGATCACGGCGACCGCGATCGCGATCTTGGTCCCGCTGAAGAAGAAGGGGAGAGCCGAGGGCAGCTCGACCCGGCCCAGGATCTGGGCGCGCCCGGCCCCCAGCGTTCGCATCATCGTGATCAGCTGCGGGTCGACCGAGCGAAGCCCATCGAGGGTGTTGACCGTGACGGGGAAAAAGCAGACCAGGGCGATCAACAGCACCTTCGGCCCCAGCCCGAAGCCGAACCAGACCACCAGGATCGGCGCGATTGCGACCGGCGGGATCGTCTGGGAGGCCACCAGCAGGGGGTAGAAGGCTCGGCGCAGGGTGTCGGAGAGGTGGAGGATCACCGCGAAGCCGAGCCCGGCGACCAGGGCGCAGAGGAATCCGAGCAGGACCTCGCGGAGGGTGACCCAGGAGTCGTCGGCGAGCAGCGAGCGGTCCCGCCAGAGCGATTGCGCGATGTCGCTTGGCGCCGGGACCAGGAAGTCCTCGATGTTGAGGGCGTTCGAGATCAGGTCCCAGCGCGCCGCGAGCTCCCAGGCTCCGAGCAGGACCAGGATCACCGCGAGCGGCGCGGCATACCGGCGCGCGACGCTCATCGCGCACCCTCGGCGAGGCTGCGCAGTGCGCGCTGCTTGAGCTCGGCGAACTGCGGCGAGGTGACGGCGCCAGCGCGGTCGGAGGCGCGAGGAGCGTCTATCTCGATCCGGTCGGCCACGCTTGCGGGACGGGAGGTGAGCACGAGGACCCGGTCCGAGAGATAGAGCGCCTCCTCCACGTCGTGGGTCACCAGAAGGACCGTGTGGCGGTCCCCGGGCCGAAGCAACGCGGCTCGAGCCAGCTCTGCATCTCGGCGCGGGTGATGGCGTCCAGTGACGCGAACGGCTCGTCGAGCAGCAGCACCGGTCGTCCCGCCATCAGGGTGCGGAGGAACGCCACCCGCTGCCGCATCCCGCCGGACAGCTCGTTCGGCCGGGAGCTCTCGAAGCCGCCCAGCCCGAGTCGCTCGAAGTGCTCTCCGGCCTGCGCCCTCGCAGTCGCACGCGGGACCCCGCCGATCCGCAGCGCGAGGGCGGCGTTGTCGACCGCGGAGAGCCAGGGGAGCAGGAGGTCGCGCTGCGGCATGTACGCGCAGCGCTCCAGGCGCTCGCCGGCACCGGCGCGGCCGCCCACCGTGATCCCACCGGCGTCGGGCGGGCGCAGGCCGGCGACCAGCTCGAGCAGTGTGGTCTTGCCGCACCCCGAGGGCCCGACGATCCCGATCACCTGGCCCGGCGCCACCTCCAGGTCGATCCGCTCGATCGCCCGCAGCTCGCCGAACGAATGAGCGACGCCGCTGACGCTCACCGGCGCACCGACGGCATCGAGCGTCTCGGCGGTCGCTCGGCCAGTACGGCCGTCGACGGCCGCGTCCGGAGTGCTTTCGCGAAGTCTCGTCAGCATGCTCCCTCCGCGCGCATTACCGCACAGGTTCAAAGGGTCAGCGGAGGGGGGTGGTAGTCCGCTATCTCAGCCCGCTTGCCCGCGAGCCCCCCTGTTGGGTTGTCCTCCAGTCTACGGTGTCAAGAGCCCGTCTGATCACCCCCACGCGCGCGGGTTATCGGACAGACTCTGGCCGTGGAGGTCGAGCGCAAGTTCCTGGTGCCGGATCCCCCGGATCTCGCCGGGACCGTGGCGGATGAGATCGAGCAGGGATACCTGGCGATCGGCGAGGAAGGGGAGGTCAGGGTGCGCCGCAAGGGGGAGAAGCTCGTGCTCACCGCCAAGCGCGGTGCCGGGCTTTCCCGGCAGGAAGCCGAGATCGAGCTCGATCGCGAGCGCTTCGACGAGCTCTGGCCGCTGACCGAGGGCCGGCGCCTCCACAAGCGCCGCCACGTGATGCCGCACGGAGAGCTCCAGATCGAGGTCGACCTCTACGAGGGTGATCTCCGAGGGCTCGTCGTCGCCGAGATCGAGTTCTCCTCCGAGGAGGAGGCGCGCGGGTTCGAACCACCGGAGTGGCTCGGCGAGGAGGTGACCGGCGACCGCCGGTACCTGAACGAGACCCTCGCCACCGACGGCGCGCCTCGCCCCTGAGGCCCACTCCCGCCGCTATCGGCGTTCTTACATCGCGGCCCGTTACTTCCGCACTCTCGGAGAGCGCATCTACGAGGTCAAGCCCAAGCGCTTCATCAAGCGCATCGAATCGCGCTGGGCGGCATGGCGCGAGCCCACGCCGGTGAGGGCGTAGCCTCTGTCACAGGGATTCGGGCTGCCTCGTCTCTAATCCCGAAAGCGGAAAAGGAGGCAGCCATGAAGGTGTTCGTAGCCGGAGCGACCGGAGCCGTCGGGAAGCAGCTCGTGCCGCTGCTCGTCAGCCAGGGGCATGAGGTGACGGGGATGACCCGGACCCCCGCCAAGCAGGACCTGATCCGCGAGCTGGGCGCCAGGCCGGCGGTCGCAGACGCGCTGGATCCGGAGGCCGTCGCGCAGGCGGTGGCCGAGGCCGAGCCCGAGGCGGTGATCCACGAGCTGACCGACCTCACGGGCACGTTCGCGCGGAACATCGACAAGTCGTTCGCGACCACCAACCGTCTCCGCACCGAGGGGACGGACCATCTGCTGGCGGCGGCCAAGGCCGCGGGCGCCCGGCGGTTCATCGGGCAGAGCTTCGCCGGCTGGCCCTTCAAGCGGGTCGGCGGGCCGGTGAAGACCGAGGAGGACCCGCTCGACGACTCACCGCCGAAGTCCGTGCGGCAGAGCCTCGCGGCGATCCGCCATGTGGAGGAGACGCTGACGCGCTCGGACGAGATCGAAGGGCTCGCCCTGCGCTACGGCGGCTTCTACGGCCCCGGCACGTCTCTGTCCGTCGATCCACCGGGCGAGATGACCCAGCTGATCCAGAAGCGCCGCTTCCCGATCATCGGCGACGGCGCCGGGATCTGGTCCCTCGTCCAGATCGAGGACGCAGCCGCGGCCACCGCCGCAGCGCTCGAGCGAGGCGAGCCCGGCGTGTACAACGTGGTCGACGATGACCCGGTGCCCGTCCGAGAGCTCGTCCCCGAGATTGCGCGGATGGTCGGCGCCCAGCCACCGCGTCACCTGCCGCGTTGGGTCGGCCGGATCGCGGGAGGAGAGGTGGGCGTGATCATGATGACCGAGATACGGGGTGCGTCGAACGAGAAGGCGAAGCGCGAGCTCGGCTGGGAGCCGCGCTATCCGAGCTGGCGGCTGGGCTTCCGCGAGGAGCAGAGCCACGTGGAACCGGCGAGGAGGGCCGCATGAACGAGAGCGAGGTATTGGAAGATCTGCGGCCCCGTGCCTTTGCCATCGCCTACCGCATGCTGGGCTCCGTAAGCGAGGCCGAGGACGTCGTGCAGGAGGCGCTGCTCCGGGTTCACGCGGCGATCGAGCGCGGCGAGGAGCTCTCCTCGCCGCGCGCCTACGCGGCGACGGTGACTACGCGCCTCGCCATCGACGAGCTGCGCTCGGCTCGCGCTCGGCGCGAGACCTACGTCGGCGAGTGGCTGCCCGAGCCGGTCACCGAGAGCCCGGCCGATGACCCAGCCCAGCAGGCCGAGCTTTCCGATTCGCTCTCACTCGCCTTCCTGGTGGTCCTGGAGTCCCTGACGCCGGAGCAGCGTGCTGCCTTCCTCCTGCACGACGTCTTCGACTACGACTACGCCAGGGTCGCCGAGATCATCGGCACGAGCCAGGACAACGCCCGCCAGCTCGCTTCGCGGGCCAGGCGCCAAATCCACGACGACAGCCCCCGTTTCGACCCCTCCGCGGAGCAACGCGAGGAGCTCGCTTCGAGCTTCTTCGCCGCCGCCCAGAACGGGGACTTCGAGTCCTTGGAGGCAATGCTCGCCGAGGACGTCGAGCTGCATGGCGACGGCGGCGGGCTCGCGCCGGCGATCAGGCATCCGGTCTTCGGCCGCGTCAGGGTCGCTCAGATGCTCGGCAACTGGTGGCGACTCGGGCTCAGCAAGGTCGCCGGCCTGGAGCTTCGCCGAACCCAGGTGAACGGCCAGCCCGGAGTCGAGTACCTCTCGGACGGCAAGCTGGTCGGGGTGATGTCCCTCGACATCGCCGACGGCCGGATCCAGGCAATCCGGTCGATCGTCAATCCCGAGAAGCTGGGACACCTGGGACCGGTGGGGGACGCCAACGAGCTGTTCGCGCGGATCCGGGAGTCCCGCGGGGACTAGTCCGCCACGCGGGCTGCGCCGGCCAGTGTGTTGACGAAGTTCTCCAGGTGCTTGGTGGTCCAGCACTCGAAGGCCCCGTCGCAGTACGGCTCGTAGGCGGCCATCACCGAGTCGCCGTAGTTCCAGTAGAGCTTGGGCTCCGGGTTGAGCCAGAAGGTGCGGCCGGCGTGCTCGGCGATCGCGCCGAAGGTGGCGGCGTGGGGCTCGCGGCCGTTGGTGCGAGCGTCGCCGAGAACGATCACCGTCGAGCGCGGGCCGAGGTCCTCGGCGATCTCCTCGCCGAACTCGAGCCAGACGCGGCCGTAGTCGGTGTAGCCGGACACATCGGCGACCCCGCCCTCGGACGAGACGCGCTCTGAGATCTTCCGGAAGTCCCGCTCGTGCTCGAAGATGTCCGTGACCTCGCTGATCCGCTCGATGAAGACGAAGCTGCGCAGCTTGCGGAACGAGTCGTGCAGGGCGTGCAGCACCGAGAGGAAGAAGACGCTGGCGCTCGATACTGAGGTCGAGACGTCGCAGAGCACGTAGATCTCGGGCCGCCGCGGGCGCTTCGGCCGGTAGCGGAGCCGCAGTGGGACGCCGCCCGTCTCGAGCGACGCCCGCATCGTGCGGCGGACGTCGACCGCGCGCCCCCGGTTGCGCCCGCGCTGCTCGTGGCCCAGCGTCGCGATCCGCCGCTTCAACTGGGCGACTGCGCGGTGGACGGCGGTCAGGTCCTGAGCGGGGCTGGTGGGGAGGGTCCGGTCGAGCTCGGCGAGGGGACGAGAGGGAGGCAGCTTGCCGGTGCGCTCGATCGTCGCCCGCTCCAGCTCCCGGCGCAGGTACCGCTCGAATTGGCGGATGTTGTCCGGGTCGAGGGCGGGCGCGTCGTCGTCGTTGCGCCGCCCGCCGGCCTGGAGATCGAGCGCCCGCCGGATCCGCTGGACGTCGACCCCGATCACGCCGGAGCGCTCGCCCTGGCGCCCGAAGGCGGTCATCGCGAGCCGGGCGAGGTCGCGCATCTCGCCGTCGTTGCCCTCGAAGATCGCGCGGCGGATGGCCTCGCGGAGCTCGTCGAGGTCGATTCGGTCCCCCGCGCCCTCGAAGCGCTCGTCCTCGATCCCGCGCTCGAGTGCCTCGGTCTCGGCAGCTCGGAAGAAGTGGCGGTCGAAGAGCAGCTCGAAGATCCGCCGGTCCTCCTGGGACTTTGCGATCGTCGCGGCGAGCGATTCGCGGAAGTCGCGCTGGTCGGTCCAGCTCACCTCGTCGAGCGCGGCGAAGGCGTCGAGGATCTCGGAGGTTCCGACCGCGACGCCCTCCGAACGGAGGTCCTCGAAGAAGGCGAGCAGGCTGCCCGCGGTCGTGGACAAGTTCAGCTCCCGGCGGAGCCGGGCGGGGTGCCGGTGAGGCCGCCGGTCACGCCGTCGCCCTCGAGCTTGACGGAGACGCGCTCCGCGACCAGGTCGATGTCGGAGCGGTGCTTGACGAGGATGCTCATCGACTGCTCGAAGGTCTCGCGGTCGATGTCGTCGGCGCCGATCAGCAGCAGGGTGCGCGCCCAGTCGATCGACTCCGCGATCGAGGGCGGCTTCTTCAGGTCGAGGCCTCGGACCATGTGGACGATCTCGACCAGCCGGCGGGCCAGCCCCTCATCGAGCTCGGGGGTGTGCAGGCGGACGATCTCGAGCTCGCGGTCGACGGAGGGGTAGTCGAGCCAGAGGTAGAGGCAGCGGCGCTTCAGCGCCTCCGTCAGCTCGCGTGAGTTGTTCGAGGTGAGCACGACGATCGGGCGGGTTGTCGCCTCGATCACGCCGAGCTCGGGAATCGAGATCTGGAAGTCGGAGAGGACCTCGAGCAGCATCGCCTCGAACTCCTGGTCGGTCTTGTCGATCTCGTCGATCAGCAGGACGACGGCGTCCTCGGCGCTGATCGCCTCGAGCAGCGGCCTCGTGAAGAGAAAGTCCTCGGAGAAGATGTCGCCGCGGGTGCGCGCCCACGAGCCCTCGGCGGCCTCGGCCTCGCCGGATGCCTCGGCCTGGATTCGCAGCAGCTGCTTGCGGTAGTTCCACTCATAGAGGGCCTTGGCCTCGTCGAGCCCCTCGTAGCACTGCAGCCTCACCAGCCGGCGGCCGGTCGAGCGGGAGAGCGCCTTGGCGAGCTCGGTCTTGCCGACGCCGGCCGGCCCCTCGACGAGCACGGGCTTTCCGAGGCGCTGGGCGAGGAACGAAACCAGGGCGGCGGCCTCGTCGGCCAGGTAACCGACCTGGCCGAGTCCCTCGCGGACCTGGGCGACTGACTGTGGCTCGGGGTCCGGCATCTGGGGGATGATAGATAGCCCGTCATGCTCGCCATCGCCCTGCCCGACTCGCTCGGCCCCTACGCCGTCATGCTCGCCATCGGATTCCTGATCGGCTGGTACGGGCAGGGGGCGAAGAGCAACTGGCTGATCGCCTTCGGAATCGTGGTGATCCTCGCCGCGATCGGCCTGCTCCAGCTGGCGATCGCCACCCACAACGGCAGGGCCCCCACCGGGTTCTAGAACTGTGGGCGCGCTCGACGACCTCGACCTGACCCTGAAGCTCTCCCGCGAGGAGGAGGGGGACCGGCTGGGAAGGGCCTGGACGCGCTTGACCCAGCTGCGGCTCACGCTCGGCGGGCTGATCGGCAGCGGTCAGCTCGGGCCGCCGGTCTGCGTCGTCTTCGAGGGCGAGGACGCCTCCGGGAAGGGCGGCGCGATCCGGCGCCTGGTGGCCGAGCTCGACCCCCGGCACGTCCGCGTCGTCGAATTCGCCGCGCCCACGCACGACGAGAAGCGGCATCACTTTCTCTGGCGCTTCTGGCCTTCATTGCCCGGCTGGGGAGGGATGGCCGTTTTCGATCGCTCCTGGTACGGCCGTGTGCTGGTCGAGCGAGTGGAGGAGCTCGCCACGCGCGAGCAGTGGCTGCGCGCCTACGACGAGATCAACGGCTTCGAGCGGACGCTGGCGGACGAGGGAACGATCCTGATCAAGTTCTGGCTGCACATCTCCGGCGACGAGCAGCTTCGGCGCTTCGAGCGACGCGAGAAGGACGCGCTCAAGACCTGGAAGCTCACCGAGGACGATTGGCGGAATCGCGAGAGGCGGGCCGAGTACAAGCAGGCCGTCGAGGACATGGTCGCGCGCACGAGCCACGACCCACACGCGGTCTGGCACCTGATCCCCGCGGAGTCGAAGCGCTACGCGCGCGTTGCGGTGATCGAGACGGTGATCTCGGAGATCGAGGCGGGCATGGAGCGCCACGGCATGGAGCCGCCGCCCCCGATCGACGACTGACTCAGTCCGGGGCCCGGGGGCGCTTCGCCCGCTCGCCCGGGCGCATCCGCAGGCCGGCGGCGACGATGATCAGAGCGCCGGCCAGCGCGACGAAGATCGCATAGTGCAGGTCGTAGGGCTCGTCCCGGCCGCCGAGGGTGAACGGCGGGCGGTCGAACATCCGGTAGACGACTATCGCCGCCGCCCAGGAGCCCGCCGCGACGAACAGCGCCCATTCCCGGAGCGGTCGCGGCGGGATGTAGCCGCCGCCGCCCTCAAGCGCGAGGAAGGTCGTCGCCGCGGCGATCAGGAGAAGCGCTCCCTCGGCCCAGCCGAACCCCCCGATGCCGGTCAGGACCAGGTCGTTGGAGATCGGAGACTGATACCAGGGGAGCAGCAGGCTGCCCACCATGATGGCGGCGCCGATCACGGCGATCCGCTCGTTGCCGCCCAGGCCGAGAAGGTCGCGAAGAACTTGTCGGGGCAGCTCCCTAATCGAGCGGCTCGCGGCCACCGTAGCCCGCATCCATGTCGTGCCAGTAGCCGACGTCGTCCTCGCCCAGCTCCCAGCAGAGATAGACCTCGCGACCGTCCATCATCGTGGGGAAGTCGACCAGGCCGCGGTCGATGTCGCGAAGCACGATCCCGGACTGCTCGATGGTCTCGAGCAGGCGCCTGACCTCGAGGAACGCGACGCCGACCTGCTTCCCCTCCTCGCCTCCGCCGTTGGCCGGAGCGGCTTCGGACAGCGCCTCGTGGGCCTCCGCGTCGGTGAGCTCGTCCTTGGAGTCCCGGAGCTGGCTCAGCATCGCCGTCAGCTGTGGCAGAAGCGCGTTCGCCTCCTCCCGCGTGAAGTGGCGCTCGTGGACGAGTCCGGTGCCCTCTTCGCTCACGCGTGAGCCGCGGACTTCGCAGAGGTAAGGTGCTCGCGGAGCAGCGTGGCGTCCGCCTCGCCGACGGTCCGGAGCTGCCCCTGAAAGGCGAGGTGCCAGTGGTCCGGCGGCCACTTGCGCACGTGCTCGAGCTCGGTCGCGAGCTCCTCGGCGGGCACGAACTCGTCCTCCGGGAGGATCAGAACCGGCTCCGCCTCCACACGCCAGGGGTAGATCTCGGGCTTGCTCTTCTTCCCAGGCCAGATGCGGGTGCGGTCCTCGAACATCTCGGACCGGACCCGCGCCAGCCCGCCGAACGCCTGGACGCCGGTGACATAGAAGAAGACCTCGTCGCCCGGCTCGAACTCCTCAGCCTGGCGGCGCCGGCGCTCCTTGAAGCCGATCACGTTGAAGCCGCGCTCGACGTTGATGCGGAAGTTCTCGAGGGATCCGGTGAGGATCCAGGTATTCGGGCCGTCAGCGGTCATGTGGCGATTGTATGTAGCCGGGCTGGATGACCGATCCCCAATCCACGCACGCCCGGCTGATCCGCCCGGCACTGCGCATCTCCTCGTCCTCGGGCTCGCCTTTGGCACCACCAAAGGCTTCGCCTGCGTCCTTGAGCTGCTTGGCCGGGCGAATCCTCGGACGCACGTCGATTAGGAATCGATCATCTTGGCGCGGACGCCTTCGCGCGCGCGAGCGGCGAGGGCCGGGGCGCCGAGCTCCTCGTACTCCGAGGCGGCCTTGTCGAGCAGCCGCCCGGCGGCGTCGGGGTCGGACTCCAGCAGCATCCGTCCCTGGACCACGAGGCAGCGGGTCGCATCGAGCGGGCGGCCGAGCGCCTGCCAGCGCCCGCGCGCCTGGTTCATCTTGGCCTCGGCATCGGCGGGGTCGTCGGCGGTTGCGCCGGCGGCCTCGGCGGTGGCGGCCTCGCCGACGGGATAGTGGAGGCGCCCGGCGAGCCGTTCCGCCTCCTCGGCGGCGGCCCGCGCCTGATCGGTACGCCCGGCCAGCGCCAGGATCACGGCGCGGGCGGAGATCGCCTCGACCGATTGCGCGATCAGTCCCGCCCGTTCGCAGATGTCGAGCGCGCGGGTGAGCTCGGTCTCCGCCCCGTTGAGGTCGCCGCTCTCGCGCAGCGTGATCGCGAGCCAGTGGAGCGCGTTGAAGGCAACCTCGGATCGCCCGACCTGCTCGCCCAGCTGATGGGCGCGGCGGAAGAACTTGGCCGCCTCCTCCCAGTCGCCGGCGCGCCAGCTGAGGACGCCCCGCATCACGTCGGGGAAGCAGAGCTTGCCGTGCAGGCCCTCGCGCTCGGCGAGCTGGGCGCTGGCCTCGGCGGCTCGCTCGACCTCCTCCCAATCCGCGGCATCGACCGCCAGCTCACCGAGCGAAGCGTGCAGCTCGACCTGCGAAGGCAGGTCTCCGACCTCCTGCGCGATCTCGAGCGCCTCCCTATAGGCCTCGGCGGCGCCCGCGTAGTCGGCTTCGGAGACCTCAAGGTGGTAGCCGAGGGTGAGCAGCGCGCGCACCGCCTCGCTGCGATCCGACTCCCTGGCGAGCGCGACCGAGCGCTCCAGGTTCTCGCGCGCTTTCTCCGAATCGCCGATGCGGCCGAAGACACGGCCGAAGATCCCGTGCGCCCGGCTCGCCGCGCGGGCCTCGTCCAGGCGCTCGGCGAGGCGGAGCGCCTTCTCCGAGGCATAGATGGCGAGCATGTTGTCGCCGGTGTGCATGTAGAGGGATGCGGCCTCCTCGTACAGGCGCACCAGCTCGATGCACGGCGGGCCGTCCTTGAGCAGGTCGATTCCGCGCTGGTAGTTGTCGATCGACGCGCGACGCTCCCCCTTGTGCCAGAGGGCCGCGCCGATCTTGCGGTGAAGATCGGCGACCCGTGCCAGATCCTCCTCGGCGCGGTGATAGTCGAGACAGCGCTCCCAGACCCCGACCGCGGCGTCGACGCGCCCCATCCGCAGCGCGACGTCCCCCTGCTTCTCGCCGATCCGCGCGACTGTGCCGGCGTCGAGGGACTCCGAGATCTCGAGCGCCGCCGTGTACCGATCGAACGCCTCGGCATTGGAGTAGAGGGCGGCTGCGGCATCGCCGGCGGTCTCGAGCGACTCGAGCGCCTGGTTCTGCAGCTCGGCGAGCGCGTCGCGGTCCAGCCCCGCCTCGGACCCGAGCGCCGCGGCGCGGGCGAAGTGCTCCGCGATCAGGCCGATGACGCCGTCGATGCGCTCTCCAGCCCGGTCCCGGATGAACTCGGCGACCTCGACGTGCTTCCGGCAGCGGACCGACTTCGGCAGCATCGAATAGGCGACGTCGCGGATCAGGACGTGCTTGAAGGCGTACTCCCGCTCGCCGGCGAGCCGGCTGCCGGGGCTGGGCGCGAGCAGGTCCTTCTCCTCCAGGTTGGCGAGGGTCTGGCCGAGGTCAAGGCCCTCCTCGGCGGCGGTGGGCACGAGCGCTCCCTCCCAGAAGGTCTGGCCGACCACCGAGGCCGACTGGAGCAGGCGCCGCTCCAGGCGGTCGAGCGAGTCCAGGCGGGCGGCCAGCAGGGACTGAACCGTGCTGGGCAGCGCCTGCGCCTCGACCGTCTCCTCCTCGAGGAGCCGGTTGACCATCTCCTCGGCGAAGAGCGGGTTGCCGCCGGAGCGCTCGGCGACCTGCGGCACCACGTCGCCCGCTCCGTCTATTCGGCGACGGCTTTTGTGGTCGCCGTTTGTGGGGGTCATCAGCGCCGCAACCAGCTCGCGCGTCTCCTCATCGGTGAGCGGCTCCAGGGCGATCGTGGTGGCATTGCGCCGCCCGCCGCCCCAGCCGGGCCGCCGCTCGAGCAGCTCGTCGCGGGTCAGGCAGACGAGCAGGAGCGGGGCGCGCACCCAGCGCGTCAGGTGGTCGATCAGGTCGAGCATTCCCTCGTCTGCCCAGTGGATGTCGTCGATGGCGAGGACGAGGGTCCGGCGCCGGGCGATCGCCTCGACGGCCGCGCGCGCGGCGGAGAAGAGCGCCTCGCGCATCCGCTGGGGATCGGGCTCTGCCTGCTGCAGCTCCTCCGGCGGCTCGAGGCCCAGCGGGATCGCGAGCAGGGCGGCGTTTCGGTCGCCGGCCGGCTCGTCGCCCAGCTCGCTCATCAGCTCGGTTACGCCGAAGCGCAGCTTCTCCCAGGCGGCGTCCGGGGTGTCGGTGTCGCGGATCTCGAACTCGTCGTTGAGGACCTCGGCGAGCGCCCAGTAGGCGATCCCGGCTCCATATGGTGGGCACTGCCCTCGCCTGATCGTCGGGGGCTCGTCGGACTCCTCGAGGTTCGACATCAGCTCCCGAAGCAGCCTCGACTTGCCGACGCCCGCCTGCCCGATCACGGTGACGAGATGCGGGCGCCCCTCGCGCTCGACCCGCTCGACCAGCGAATTGAGCAGGCCAGCCTCCTCCTCGCGGCCGATCAGCGGTGTCTGCGCGCGGCCGGCCCCCCGGCGCGTCTTTGCGAGGGCCCCGGTTGCCTCCCAGGCGGGTACCGGTTCCTCCTTGCCCTTCAGGGTCAGCGGCTCGAGCCGCTCGTAGGTGATCGCCTCACCGCTGGCGCGGTAGGTCGACTCGCCGACGGTGACGCTGTCGGGACGCCCGGCCGCCTGGAGCCGGGCGGCGACGTTGACCGCGTCGCCCATCACCGTGTAGCGGTCGCCGACGGCGCCCGCCATCACCTCGCCCGAGTTGATCCCGACCCGGAGCGAGAAGCCGACGCCGTACTTGTCGCGGCTCTGGCGATTGGCGTCCTCCATGGCGTCCTGCATGGCGAGGCCGGCGCGAACGGCCCTCTCGGGATCGTCCTCGTGGGCCACGGGGGCACCGAAGACGCCCATCACGTTGTCTCCGATGAACTTGTCGATCGACCCCCCGAAGCGCTCTATCTCCTCGCCCAGAACCCGAAGCGTGCGGTCGACGAGCGCCTTCACCGCCTCCGGATCCATGCGCTCGGCCGCCGGCGTGTAGCCGGAGAGGTCGGCGAACAGAACGGTCGCCTGGCGCCTCTCCTCGGGCGGGGCGTCGGACGGAGACGGCGAAACGGGCACCGCAGGGGCGGGGGAGAGCGCCGTCCCGCACTCGATGCAGAACTTGGCGCCCGGCGGGTTATCGGCGCCGCAGCTCGGGCATTTGAGCGAGAGCTCCGCGCCGCACGACATGCAGAATCGAGCCCTCTCGGGATTGTCGGCTCCGCACGTGGGGCAGGCTCTCCTCCCCTCCATGGAACGAGGATAGGGGTCTCCTCATGCGATCCAACATCTCGCGATGCAGGGCTCGGGTTCAGGGGCGTGCGGTACCCTGCGGCGCCGCTGCACCCCGGAGAGGAGACAGATTCCCTTGAGCAGGAGCCGCGCCCTAGCCGCCACTTTTCTCGCGCTTGCGTCGGCGCTGCTGATCGCGGCCTGCGGCGGTGGGGGCAGCAAGGAGGACCCGCAGCAGGTCCTCGACCAGACCTTCAGCAACCCGACGAGCATCGAGAGCGGCACGTTCGACCTCGATTTCAGGATCGAGACGTCCGGCGGGGACAACCCCGGCAGCCTCGAGGTGAAGCTCGGTGGGCGGTTCCAGAGCCGGCAGACCGGTCAATTCCCGCAGTTCGACATCGACGTCTCGCTCAAGGGCGAGGGTGGGTCGCAGAGCTTCTCCGGAGCGGGTGGCCTGACCTCCACCGGCGATGCCGCCTTCGTCAGCTTCGAGGGAACCGAATACGCGGTGCCGCAGCAGCTCTACGACGAGTTCACCTCCACATACGCCCAGCTCCAGGACCAGAACAAGTCGGGCAGCTCGGCCAGCCTGCTGGAGGCGCTCAACATCAGCCCGGCCGATTGGCTGTCGGACCTGAAGAACGACGGCACCGAGGACGTGGAGGGCACGAAGACGATCCACATCTCCGGCACGGCGAACGTCCCCAAGCTGGTCGAGGATCTGAAGGCGATCGCCACAAGGGCGGGGAACGCGGTGGGCAACGTCAACACCCGCCAGCTGAACCGGCTCAACGACGTCATCCAGTCCGGGACCATCGACGTGAACACCGGCGAGGACGACAAGCTCCTTCGCCGATTCCAGGTGAGCGCCGACCTGAAGCCGCCCGCCGGCACCCCCGGAGGACCGGACTCGCTCAGCATCGACTTCCAGCTCAACTTCGCGGACGTCAACAAGCCCCAGACGATCCACGCTCCGGCGAACGCCCAGCCGCTGAGCAACCTCTTCCAGAAGCTCGGGATCAATCAGGGGCAGCTGGGCAATGCGCTCCGGGGCGGCCTCGGGACCAGCGGCGCCCTGCCCGAGTCAGGTGGGTCCACCAAGGCGCCGAGCGCCTCGGCCACGCAGGCCTATCAGCAGTGCCTCTCGCAGGCCTCGGGCCAGGCGGCGCTGCAGCAATGCGCCAACCTGCTCGCTCAGTAGCCGCCTAAGCTCCCCCCATGCCGGAGCCCACATCCCCGTCGCCCGGGCGGCGGCTTCTCGGGCCCGACAGCTGGCCCTATCTCCTCTCGCCGCTGATCCCCGCGGCGGTGATCGTCGACCTCGCCGACGTCTCGGCAACTGTCGTGTTCTTCGTCTCGGCTGTGGCGCTGATCCCGCCTGCCGCGATGATGGGGCGTGCCACCGAGGAGCTCGCCGAGCGCTCGGGCAACGTGGTCGGCGGCCTGCTCAACGTCACGTTCGGCAATGCGCCGGAGCTGATCATCGCGCTGTTCGCTCTCGAGAAGGGGCTGCACGAGGTCGTCAAGGCATCGCTGATCGGATCGATCCTCGGGAACGTCCTGCTGGTGATGGGCGCTGCGATGCTCGTCGGCGGCCTGAGCGGAGGGCGGACGCGCGGGGTGCAGAAGTTCGGGCAGACAGCGGCGAGCGCCCAGTCCACGATGCTGCTGCTGGCGGTAGCCGCGCTGATCATGCCGGGCGTCTTCGCGCTGGTGGAAGGCGATGGGCTCCCGCACCCCGGGGACGCGATAGTCGACTACGGGAGCACTCTCGAGAATCTCTCCCTGGCCGTCGCCATCGTCCTGATCGTCTCCTACGGGGCCGGCCTGCTCTTCTCGCTGCGAACCCACGCGGCCCTCTTCAACCCTCACGAGGAGGAGTCGAGCACCGAGGACCGCGGCGACTGGAGCACGAGGAGATCCGTACTGGCCCTCGCGATCTCGGGTGCGCTTGTCGGCGTCCTCTCCGAGATCCTGGTCGGCTCGATCGAGGAGACCTCCCAGGCGATCGGGCTCTCGGAGTTCTTCATCGGCGCGATCGTGGTCGCCATCGTCGGCAACGCCGCGGAGCACTGGGTCGCGGTGCTGGTCGCCTACAAGAACAAGATGAGCCTCGCGGTCAACATCGCCATCGGCTCGAGCGCGCAGGTCGCCCTCTTCGTCGCCCCGGTGCTGGTGCTCGTCTCGTTCGTGCTCGGTCCGGCCCCGATGCCGCTGGTCTTCAACGGCCTCGAGCTGGCGGCCTTGGCGATCGCGGCGATCATCGCCAACCAGGTCACCCAGGAGGGTGAGTCGACCTGGTACGAGGGCCTCCAGCTGCTGCTGGTCTACGTGGTGATCGCGCTCGCCTTCGGCTACGCCTAGGTCGCGCCCCGATGCACTTCGTCCTCCTGATCGCGAGCTTTGCGGTGATCCTCGCAGGCGCCCTGCTGTTCACGAACGCCGTGGAGTGGATCGGCCATCGCCTGGAGCTGGGGGAGGGCGCGGTCGGAAGCCTGCTGGCGGCCGTCGGGACGGCGATGCCGGAGACGCTGATCGCGGTCGTGGCCCTGATCGAAGGGACGAAGAACGAGGACATCGCCGTCGGGGCGATCGTTGGTGCTCCCTTTCTGCTGGCCACGCTCGCGATGGGCCTTGTCGGTCTCACCGCCTACGTCTACCGGCACCAGCGTCCTCAGGGCATCTTCCTGCGAGCCCACGTTTCAACCCTGGACCGGGATCTCGCCTTCTTCCTGGTCTTCTTCGCGCTCGGCCTCGGATTGGGCCTCGGCGCTCCGAGCGGGCTGAAGGTCCCCGCCGGGTTCGCCTTCATCGCCGCGTATCCCGTCTACGTCTGGCTCACGCTCCACCAGGGGGGCGAGGCGCAGCCGGAGGAGACCCTCAATCCCCTCATCCTGGCGCGGGGCACGGCGCGGCGGGCGGCCGAGCCGAGAATGGCGACATCCGTGGCCCAGTTCCTGATCGGACTCGGGGCGATGGTGGGTGGGGCCCACCTGTTCGTGGAGGAGCTGCTCAACGTGGCCGGGGACCTCGGTGTCGAGGCGATCGTCCTGTCCTTGATCCTGGCCCCACTCGCCACGGAGCTGCCGGAGAAGGTGAACAGCTTCTTCTGGGTCCGCGAGGGTAAGGACTCGCTCGCGCTCGGGAACATCACCGGCGCGATGGTGTTCCAGTCGACGATTCCGGTGGGCATCGGCCTGGTCTTCACGGAGTGGGACCTGACTGGAAGCGCCGCCGTGTCCATCGCGCTGGGGCTGGCCGGCGGGGTGATCGCCTATTGGGCGCTTCGACTGCGGGACCGCTTCGAGCTGCTCCCGGTGCTCGCCTGGATCGCGCTCTACGCGACTTTCATCGTCGTGGTCGCGGTGTAGGCCTCAGCCCAGCTCGTAGGTGAGCGTGAGGGTGTGGTTGCCCTCATCGTCGGCGAGCATCGTCCCTTCGCCGCTGATTCCCTCGAGCTCCCCGGTGCCGGTCCCGGGCACGACCGTTCCCGTGTTGGAGATCCCCGCAGGGCCCATGATCCCGCCGTGCTGGAAGACGAAGCTTCCCGACCTGCCGCCCAGCGTCCCGGTGATTCGGTCGTGGCCGATGTATCCCCCGCCGCCCTCGGATTTGGCCATCATCAGCTCAGCGGTGCTCTCGCCTTCGAGGTCGCCGGTGAACGTCCGCGAGATATGGACCCGGCTGAGCTCGGTTCCCTCCGCCTTCGCGTAGGGCTCCTCGTCGTAGCGGTCGTTGGTGAAGGGCGCCGAGGCGTGCAAGCCTCTAGTCCTCGCGGCCCGGGTCCTGGCCTTCCTCGTCCTCGTCGAGCTCCTCGTCGCCCTGCTCGAGGGCGGTCTCGGAGACCGATCCGCCCGAGCCAGGGTGGTAGTGGGTCTGGAACTCCTCGAGCAGTCTGTCCCGCTGCTCCTCGTCGACCGGCACGGCGTCTGAGATGCGCACCCAGTTCGCGCCCTCGAACGCCTCCATGTTGAAGACCTCCTGGTCGATCGAGGCCGAGTCGTCGACGACGACGACCACCTCGGTCTGCGGGTTGAAGTAGGTGCCGGGGACATCGGGAATCTCCTCCAGCTCCATCACCCGGCTCTCTGCGTCGCTTGCCTCCACGGCCCGCAATCTTATTGACCGAGGTTCTCGAGCTCACTCAGCTGCCGCTCGATCTCCCGATCGACGTCGAGCGGCTTCTTGCCCTGGCGCTGCCGGCGCTCGTTGCGCGCCACGACCAGCTGCCGGACCTCCTCGCGGAGCGACCTGTCGCCCCCCAGGCCGGGCCCCCCGGGCTCGGACGCGAGCAGCTTCTCCACCTCGGCGTCGACGTCGAGGGCCTTGCGCCCCTTGGCCACCCCTCGATCCGAGCGCGCCTGGACCATCTGGCGGATCTCCTCCTCGCGCACCTCGGCGGTGACAGCGTGGCTCGAGCCAGCGGAGCTCTGCGGGAAGTCCTGCTCCATTGCGAGCGGGCCCTTGCCGATCTGCTTGAGGGCACCGCCTGCGCCCGTCGCGAAGACGATCGCGCCGATCGGCAGCGCCAAGAGCACGACGATGATCAAGATCGTGCCGACCTGGAACGAGGCCAGGAGCATGCCCTTGAGGTTAGTTGCGGCTGGCGCCCAGCACGCCCGCGGGCCGGCCTCGCGCGACCCAGGCTCGCCACAGATACGTCGCCACCGCCGCCGACGCGATCAGGGCGATCGCGCCATCCAGCCGAGTGGCGTTGAGCGCCAGGACGAAGGCGACGAGCACTGCGCCGAGGACGTTGAGGATCAGGGCCGCCCGCCTGCCATCGCGATGGGAGAGGCGTGCACAGCCGATCGTCGCGGCGAGAAAGCTCGCGAACACCGCCACCGCATAGAAGGAGACCAGGTGCTGCTCGCGGCCTCCGGCGGCGAGGATCATTGCCGCCGCCACGACGAGCACCAATCCCACGCCCCACCTGGGCACCAGGAACCGGTTGATGTTCCCGAAGCGACTGGGCACGAGGCCCTCCCCGTCGGAGCCGACCCGTGCGAGCGCCTTGAGCACCCCCGATCCGGCCAGATACGAGGAGGCCGCGGCGGAGAGGAGCAGCAGAGCGCTGGAAGCCTGGAAGGCGGCGAACAGAAAGCCGCCCCCGGTGGCGTCCCTGGCAACCTCCGCCAGCAGCGTCGAATCGGCCGGCGGCAGTTTCGTCCCGAGTCCAACCGCCAGGGTCGCGAACGCGATCGTCAACAGGCCGACGATGCCGACCATGAGCCAGAGGGTGAGCCGCCCGAACACCCGTCGGGCGGAATCGCCGAGCTGGGGCAGTTGCGCGATCGCGTCGGAGGGCGCTTCCACCCCGGTCGCCAGGGCCATTCCCAGCGGGACCGCAAGCAACACCGGCCCGAGTGCCGCACTGTAGATCAGCGGCGTGCCGCCGCCGGCGTGGTGGGGGCCCGGCGGATGGGGATCGCCCGCCGCTGCGATCCCCGCCACGATCACGCAGATCGCGATCACCAGGAACAGCTGCGTCGCCAGCGCGAAGCCGACCCGACCGCGGTGGCCGAGCAACACACCGCCGGCGACGAGCACGACCAGGGCCAGGGCGAGCGGGATCCTGCCTCTCTCGAGCCCGGGCAGATACGCGATCACGGCCGACGCGCCCGCCGCACAGCTGACCGCGACGGTGAGGGTGAAATCGACCAGCAGGGCGCCTAGGGGAATGAACGCCCAGCCCTCGCCGAAGGCCTCCCCGATGCCCCTCGGGCCGCCGCCGCCTCGCGGAAATCGCGCGATCAGCTGGTGGTAGGTGGCGGCGATCACCGCGATGATCGCCACGATGGCGGCCATCGTCGGCACCAGGTCCTCGAGCCGGCCGTCCAGCCCGCGCAGGGCGGCCTCGATCGCGTAGGCGACCGACGAGACCGGGTCGGCCATCACCGTGAAGGCGAAGGCGACGAACAGGTGTATGCGCCGCATGGGCGTCATGTGATCCGGTACCCTTTCAGGGGCTGGCTGACTGACCAGTCAATCAGTCGGAAGACTTCACGCTCAGCACGGGTTGCGCTGGCGCGCACCCTCCCAACCAAACGGGTTGCGCACAGGCGCACCCTCGCGTTAAAGGAGCAAATATCCGTGGTTGACCTCACCCTCACCGACGAGCAGAAGGACCTGCGAGAGCTCGCGCACAGCTTCGCCGAGAAGGACATTCGCAAGGTCGCGTGGGACTACGACAAGGACGGGACCTGGCCCCAGGACATCATCGACAAGGCCTGGGAAGTTGGCCTGATGAACACCCACATCGCCGAGGAGTACGGCGGTCCGGGCCTCGACTTCCTCTCCGGCTGCCTGATCGAGGAGGAGATGGGCTGGGGCTGCTCGGGCATCGGCACCTCGCTGATGGCCAACGGCCTGGCCGCGACGCCGGTCGCGCTCGGCGGTTCCGACGAGGTCAAGAAGGAGTACCTGGGCATGCTCACCGAGGCGCCCAAGCTGGCCTCCTTCTGCCTGACCGAGCCCGACGCCGGTTCCGACGTCTCCGGCATGAAGACCACCGCCGTCAAGAAGGGCGACAAGTGGGTCATCAACGGCTCCAAGTGCTTCATCACCAACGGCGGCTACGCCGACTGGTTCACCGTCTATGCCAAGACCGACAAGGACGCCGGCCATCGCGGCATCTCGGCGTTCGTCGTCCCGAAGGACGACACGGTCACTGTCGACAAGAAGGAGGACAAGCTCGGTCAGCGCGCCTCCAACACGGCGACCATCACGTTCAGCGATACCGAGATCCCCGAGGGCAACCTGCTCGGCGACGAGAACCACGGCTTCAAGCTGGCGATGATGACTCTCGACCGCACCCGTCCCGGCGTGGCGGCAATGGCCGTCGGAATCGCTCGCGCGGGCCTCGAGTTTGCGGCGGAGTACTCGAAGGAGCGCGTCCAGTTCGGCGTCCCGATCGCCATGCACCAGGCGGTCGCCTTCATGATCGCCGACATGGCGACCAAGGTCGAGGCCGCCCGCCTGCTCACCTGGCAGTCCGGCGTCCTGCTCGACCAGGGCAAGCGCAACACGCTCGCCGCCTCGCACGCGAAGCGGTTCTCCGCGGACTCCGCGATGGAGGTCACGACCGACGCCGTGCAGGTCTACGGCGGGTACGGCTTCATCAAGGAGTACCCGGTCGAGAAGCTGATGCGCGACGCCAAGATCATGCAGCTCTACGAGGGCACCTCGCAGATCCAGCGCCTGGTGATCGCCAAGGAGCTCCTGATGGGCCGACAGGCCGACGAGGAGACCCCCGAGGCGAAGGCGCTCCGCGAGAAGGCAGAGCGCGAGTCCTCGGACAGCCAGCAGGAGCAGGCACCCGCGACGGTCTAGATGCGAGGGTGCGCGTCAGCGCAACC
Source organism: uncultured Solirubrobacterales bacterium (assembly GCA_963747425.1). Lineage (GTDB taxonomy): Bacteria > Actinomycetota > Thermoleophilia > Solirubrobacterales > 70-9 > DASUPK01. The sequence continues at coordinate 128,422 of CAVVFJ010000014.1, read as the reverse complement.
CGTTTGATGGCGAAGCTGTAGGACCACTACTCGAGCGCCCCGGGAAACCGGGGCGCTCGTCGTTTAGGGGCAGAATCCGCGGATGCCCGAAGGCGAGCGGCTCAGCGATCGGCTCGAGGGATGGCTCCGCGGTGGAGGGCCGAAGACGATCGGCAGCCTGATCGACGTCTTCGAGGAGAAGAGCTTCGCGGTCCTCTTCGTCCTGCTGCTCTCGATCCCGGCGCTGCCGCTGCCCACGGGCGGCGTGACCCACGCGTTCGAGGTGATCGCGGCGCTGCTCGCGCTCGAGCTGATCGCCGGTCGGCGCTGCGTCTGGCTTCCCGAGCGCTGGAGGGATCGCGAGATCGGCCCGGAGACGCGTCAGCGCTTCTCCGAGAAGTTGCTGCCGCGCATCCGCTGGATCGAGCGCCACTCGCATGCCCATCTCGGGTTCCTGCTCGAGCATCGCCTCACCGGCGTCGCCTTCGGCGCCGTGACCCTGTTGCTCGTCGTCACCGCCTTCATCGCGCCACCGTTCACCGGGCTGGACACCCTGCCGTCGCTCGGCGTGGTGCTGATCAGTCTCGGCGTGCTGCTCGAGGATCCCATCCTCGGAGGCATCGGCTTCGTGGTCGGCGCGGCCGGCGTCCTGATCGTCTTCCTGCTCGGCCGCGCCGCTGTGGACGCCATCCGCGGGCTGTTCTAGGGTGGCGGCGCTGATGGAGGCCTCCACGCAGGGCTACCAGCGCTACAAGGTCCTCTGGCCACTCGTCCCGGCCATGGCGATGGTGATGATCGACTTCACCATCGTCTCGATCTCGGCTACGACGATCCAGAAGGACGTGCACCTGACCGAGACCGGGGAGCAGTGGCTGGTCACGGCGTACGCGCTGGCCACGGCCGCGTTCGTCGCCCTCGGCGGTCGGCTGGGGGATATCTTCGGCCACCGGAAGATCGTCGTCATCGGGGTGATCCTGTTCGCCGCCAGCTCGCTGATGTGCGGGCTGGTCCCGGACACCGGCATCGCCGAGACCTGGCTGATCGTCTTCCGCACCATTCAAGGTGCCGCCGGCGGCCTGCTGATCCCCTCCGCGACCGTTCTCGTCCTCGATGCCTTCCCGCCGGCTGAGCGCGGCAGGGGCCTCGCAACCTTTTTCATCGTGGCCGGCCTGTTCACCGCGATCGGCCCGATCGCGGGCGCCTACCTGACCCAGTTCTGGACCTGGCGCGCGATCTTCTGGATCAACGTGCCGGTGGCGATCCTGGCCCTCACCGAGATCTACTTCGCGAAGCTCCGCGACATCAAGAACCCGGCTCGCATCGACATACGCGGTGCGGTGCTGATCGTTGCCGGGATGGCGCTGACGGTGCTCGGGATTCAGCAGTCCACGGTCTGGGGCTGGGGTGACGCTCGCACGATCGGCTCGATCGTCGTCGGCGTCCTGCTCCTGGTGGCCTTCGTCTTTGCTGAGCGCAACACCGAGGACCCGCTGATCGACGTCCGGGCGTTGGCCGCCAACCGGCCGTTCGCGGTCGACAACGTCCTCACATTCCTGGTCTTCGGCCCCTGGCTGGCCGTCTTCTTCTTCGGCAGCGTGTACTTCCAGGTCGCTGTCCAGCAGCAGCCGACCGAGGCGGGCTTCTCGATCCTGACGATGTTCTATTCGTTCTTCGCCGCCGCGAGGATCGGCGGTCGCTGGATGGACAAGTGGGGTGCCAAGAGGCCGGTTGCGCTGGGGCTGGCGGCGGGAACCGTCGGGATGATCCTCTGGGCATCCGAGCTCGATGGGCTGAGCCGATCGGCGACGCTCGCCGGCATGCTGGTGACCGGGGCCGGCTTCGGCCTCGTCTTCTCGCCTCTGAATGCTGACGCGCTCAACCGGCTGCCCGACACCATGCGCGGTCAGGGCTCGGGCATCATCCAGACCTTCCGGAACTTCGGCTCAGCGGTCGGCATGGCGGTGATGGGCACGATCATCGCCAGCGCAACAGAGCTGAGCGGCGCTGCGGGAGTCGACGACTTCGTCGACGCCATGAAGAGCGCCTGGTACGTCGGCGCGGGCATGCTGGCGGCGGGCTGGATCATCTGCCAGCTGTTCATGCCCGGTGGGGCTCAGCAGGACATCGAGTAGGCGAGACGCCGCTCAGCCCGGGCAGGAGCCGAGCGCCGAGGAGGTCAGCATCGCCCGGCCCAGTGCCACCCAGGCGGAGCCGTAGTAGGTCGGCTGAGAGGAGTCCGCCTGCTGCGCCCGGTCGAGTAGCTGCTCGGCCGCCTCGTCGTCGCCGGCTGCCTTCGCCGCGGCTGCGGCGGCGACGTAGCTGGCCGGGTGGGACTGCTTGCCATGCGGTGTTCCATCAAGGCCGTAGGTCGCCATGCCGGGATGATCGCGATACAGCGGCCAGAGGCGGGCCGCGATTCGGCGGTCGGCGGGGACGCAGCTCTCGGCCGAGCGGATGGCGAGGCGCACTGCGTCGAGGCCCGAGGTGGGGCCGGATGAGCCTGAGCTCGAGGCAGCGGCGGTGCCCGGATTGACGATCGACTGAGCCTGAGCGGATGGCTCTTCGCCGGAGGGAACGAGGGCGTCGACCCGCGCCCAATCCGGTGGAAGGCCGGCGCCGGTCAGAGCGGTCCCGATTGAGCGGCTCGTCCCCTCGAGGTCGTCCCAGCGCGGGTCGTGGTGGGCACTCGCAAGGTCCGCATAGGCGCGCGGGGAGAAGTAGCTCGGGTTGACGATCGGCGTTCCGGACCTCGCCCAGGGCCCCGCCACGAGGACGGGCAGGCCGCTGACCTGGCTGGTCTCGCCCTGCAGCACCGCGGCACCGATCCTGACGCCGGCGTTCGTGTAGTCGTCGTCCTCGAAGCGCTTGCCCGCCAGCACCAGGGCTCGGGCCGCGTCGAGGTCGGCGTCGGTGGCCGGCTCGCTCGAGTCCACGTGGCCGTTCGACCAGTGGTAGGCGAGCAGCCCGTCGTTGCGCTGGAGGTTGCCCTCCGTCCAGTGCCAGACCTGGTCGAAGCGCGCCTTGTCGTCGAGGGCGACCGCCAGCAGCATCGCGTACGCCTGGCCCTCGCTGACCGTGTCGCCGCCCTGATCGGTGCGGACCACCCGCCCGTCCGGCTGGACATAGCGCTCGAAGAACGACTCGGCTGCGTCGTGGGCCTTCTGGGAAAGGGTCGGGTGGCTGGCGAGCCCCTTGGCGCCGAGCACGCCCAGCGCGACCGGCACCATGACCGCGGCTGCGAGCATCGCCCCCGCGACGGGCTTGGGCCAGCGCCGCTTCGCCATCGGCGCTCGCCGTGCCGAGGCTGATGGCGGGTCGGGAAGGAGCGGGGCGGACGGTCGCAGTCGCAGCGCGGGGATCGCGGCGGTGAGCAGCACCGACGCGTGCAGCGAGGCGAAGGCGACGTTGTTGAGCGTCGCCGCGCCGTGGCTCTGACTGAGCCCGTACACCGCTGCGCCGATCAGAACTCCGATCGCGACCAGTGCGGGCGCGACCGCTCGGGGCTGGCGGGCGATCGTGCCGTGCTTCGGCGTGACGACGAAGCGGGCCGGCCGCCGCAGCAGAGAGTTGAAGGCGGCCTGGACGTGGATCCAGAAGGAGCCCGCGGCCAGGGCAAAGGCCTCATAGGTATAGGTGCCGTAGCCGGCCAGGGCGACGGTGGCCAGCGCCCCGCAGTAGTAGGGCGCGAAGTGGAGCAGGAACTGGTCCGCGGTCGCGGCGGCCAGCGGCTGGGCGCCGGTGACGATCCGGACCACGGGAAGCGACATGTAGATCAGCAGGGTCAGCCCGGTGAGGAAGTAGGTCGCCGAGAGCAGGTACTGAAGGCGCGCCCGCCAGGGCAGCCGGGAGCGCAGCACCAGCGGGATCGCCCCGAGGCAGCCGCGCGCCCAGCGCTGCTGCTGGGAGACGTAGGAGGCCATGTCCTCCGGGCCCAGGCCGCACGCCAGCACCTCCGAGACGTAGACGCTCCTCCAGCCCGCCTCGTGCAGCCGCACCGACAGCTCGAAGTCCTCGGTGACCGAGTCCTCCGAGAAGCCCCCGACCTCCTCCAGCGCCGTGCGGCGGAAGACCACGTTGGTCCCGCAGCAGAAGATCGCGTCCAGCCCGTCCTTGCCCCGCGCGATCGGCCCGAAGAAGAGGTTCTGCTGCGCCGCCGCCGCCGAGGCGATCGGGCCGCTGTCGCCGTTCGCGTAGTACTGCGGCGTCTGGACGAAGGCAACGCCGAAGTCCTCGAGATGCCCGAGCGTTCGGTCCAGGAACCCCGGGCGCGGGACGTGGTCGCAGTCGAGGACCGCCACGTACGGGGCGTCGGTCAGGCCCATGGCGTGGTTCAGGTTCCCGGCCTTGGCGCCTGCGTTGTCCGGGCGGGTGATGTAGCCGACCCGGTATCGCTTCGCGAGGCTCTCCATCTCCGGGCTCTTGCCGTCGTCGAGCAGCCAGACGCGAACATCGGCGCCGGCCAGGGCGGAGGCGGCGGCCACGGTCGGCTCGACGATGTCCACAGGCTCGTCGTAGACGGGGATCAACACGTCGACCGCCTCGGTGCCGGTGGGGGCGCGGCCAGGACGCATCCGCTGGTGAGAGCAGGTCCACCAGAAGCCAACCGCCTGGATCAGGTTGAAGGACTCAGCCGCGATCAGCAGGCCGAACAGCGCGGGGGTCCCGACATGCGCCCCTCCCAGCAGCCAGGACAGGTACCAGACCGCCAGCCCGGTGCAGATCAGCGCCATCACCATGGCGCGCCGCCGGGCCTGGCGCTGGTCGGGCATGGGCCAGTGGATCGGGCCCAGGCGAGGATCCGCCGGCGCGCTCACGAGTACTCCCAGATGTGGATCCGCTTGCGGTTGATCGTGCGGATCAGCTTGTGCGGATGCCGGCTCAGGTCGTAGCGGCCGGTCCCGACCTGGGCCGCGATCCCCGGATCGTCGAGGAAGCTGCCCATCAGGAAGACGTGGCCGCTGGTGGGCATCCCGTGAGCTTCCGCGTCGCTCAGCGATTCCGTGCGAACCCCCGGCGAGTAGTAGCCGACGACGTCACGCAGGTAGTCCGGTGCGTACAGGACCGTGTCGCCGGGGCGCGCCTCGCTGCGGATCTGCGCGAGCGCGCCGCGGAAATCGAAGTCGCGCGGGTTGTTGGGGTTGAGCTGCTGGTCCGCAAGCCCGATCACGAGAGTCAGCCCGAGGACGGCCGTGGCGACGATTGCCGGCGTCCGGCGGCGCGGCCCGCCGGCGACCGACCGCGCCAGCAGCAGCATCATCATCGGGACAGCCGCGATGAAGTAGCGGACCTCGAACAGGTCGCGCTTCACCAGCCCGACGAGGAGGAGGATGATCACGGGCCCGAGCGCGAGCGCGAGCACCACCCGCGTCGAGTCGGAGCGCCGCTGCCCCATCAGCGCAAGCGAGAGCAGCATCAGGAGGGGCCAGAGCGCCGCGATCCGGAGCATCGTGCTGTTCGCGTGATAGCCCCAGATCGCCCAGACGAAGTTGGAGAGGATGGCGTAGAGCGAGGCACTGCTCCCCGGGATCGACAGCGGGGCGGCGGCGCTCGGTGCGCCGCCGAAGCCCATGCCGGCGGTCTGGCTGTGACTGAACTGCTCGGCCGCGAAGGAGGCAAGCGGGGCGGCCGCGACCAGCAGGGCAAGCCAGGTGACCCAGATCCCGATCACGAGGTTGCGGACGGGCAGGCCGGCGCGTGCCCGCTTCCACGCCGCCACGGCGAAGACGACCTGCTGGATTGCGATCGGGATCAGCGCGAAGTAGTGCGTGTAGAGCAGCGCGATCGTGACCCCTGCGTAAGCGACCCAGTAGCGATTGCGGCCGTCACGCAGCACCCTGAGCTGCGCCCACAGCGCCACCGCCCCGAGCAGCATGAAGAGGGCGTACATCCGCGCCTCCTGCCCGTACCAGACGATCAGCGGGGCGAAGGTCGCAAAGCCCGCCGCGACCAGCCCGGTGCGGCGATCGAACAGCTCCCTGCCCGTGACGAAGAGGACCGGGATCAGCGCCGCGCTCGCCAGGATCGACGGAGCGCGGACCGCCAGCTCTCCATCGCCGAACAGCCGGACCGTCAACCAGAGGATCAGATAGTGGACCGGGGGGTGGCGATCCGTCGCCCGGAGGTTGTCGAGCATCCCCGAGAGGGACATGTGCGCCTGGTGGATGCTGATCGCCTCGTCGACCCAGATGCTGCGCATCAGCACCAATCGCACCGCGAGCCCGACGATGACCAGGGCGCCGACGATCATCCATGGGCGCCGCTGTCTCCAGCCGGTCGCGAAGGCCCGCTCCGCCCGCTCGGGCGGTGGCTCGGCCGTCGGCTGCGGCGCCGGTGGGCGGTCCTCCAGCCGGGGCTTGGGCTTGGGCGCGGGCAGCTGTGGCCGGCCCGGCGTTCTGGTGCGCACCGCGCGGACCACCGCACGCATCCGCGTCCCCGTGTCCTGCGGCATCGCGAAATGCCGGCCGTCCAGCCGGCCGTTTCCGTCGGCTTCGCCGTTGCGCGGAGCGACGACCCCGGCGCCGGGGTCGTCCTCCGCCCATCCCGCGGCGGTCCGCGGGTTGTCCTCCGTCCTTCCCCCGGTCCTAGCCACCGACACCGCCGTCGGGGCTGTCCGACGTTCCGCTGGTGCCAGTGCCCGACCCGGTCCCAGTGCCCGATCCGGAACCCGTGCCCGATCCGGAACCCGTGCCCGAACCGGAGCTGGAACCGGAGCCCGGCCCGGAGCTCGAGCCCGATCCGAACCCCGAGCCCGAGCCCGACGTCCCGCCCGAGCTGATTCCAGTGCCCGAGGTGGTGGGGGAGCCCGGCTGACTCGGGTCATTCGTGGCGGGCAAGATCGGCTCGGTGCGAGGCGCGGTCCGGCCCAGGTGGCTGGACGGGGCCGGCGTCCGTGGGTGTGGCGGCCTCTGCGCGGGCGGCGTCGTGGCCGGATGGCGGCGGGTGTGATGCGCGGGGGACTTGCCCAAACCCTTCTCCGCCGCGGCAGTGTCCGCCTTTGCCGTCGGCGCCGGCGTGGAGGGCGTCGCGGTGGTCGACCCCCGGAGACCGGCGGTCCCGGCGAGGGATCCCATCCCGGCCTGATCGCCGCCGGTCGTGGCGCCGATCGCGCCCAGGGCGGCCACCGCGAGCGCTGGAGCGCAAAGCGTGACCGCGGCGACCAGCATCGCCTTCCGCTTGACCACCGGCGGGCCGGAGCGCTCGGGTACCGAGAAGCCCTGCGGCTCGGCCGAATAGGCCGTTGTTGCCATTTGAGGACGCCTGAATCCAGGCGCGCCGTAATGCGCACTCATCTCGACAACCTCCTGTGTTTGAAAACTTCCTACGGGGTTAGCTGCCGGGCTCGCGACCTTCGCCGCTACCACCGGATCACCGGCGGATTAGCCCCACCTACCTTTGGGTCCCCCGCCCGCCTGCGTCAGGTCGCCGGCGGTTCGGAATGCCGGGCAGGTCGCGTTGGTGTACCCCATCGCCTGAATCCCAATCAGGATTCAGCGTGACGCTGATCACATTTCGCGAACTTTCACCTTTCCTTTACGCGGAAATCCGCACCCAGCGAAAACCGAGCCGGCGTGGTTACGAGTAAGTAGTTCCGTAGACTCGTTACGCGAGGGTGCCCGTTTAATCATGGATCGAGCGAAGCCGATCTCCGAGGCCGTGGCTCAGGCAGCCAAGGCGGGTGCGGAGGGAGTCGAGGAGCGAGAGGGCCGCAGGGGCGGCAGGCCGTCCGACGCCTTCGGCGGGGATATCCGCCGCCGCGACATCTTCCCGCTGCTCGTCCTCCACCTGGTGGCTCGGGAGCCGACCTATGGCAACCGGCTGATCGAGTCGATCGAGGAGCTCACCAAGGGCACGATCTCCGTGAACCCGAACACCATGTACCCCCTGTTGAGGGAGCTGGAGGCTCAAGGTCTGGTTGAGGGACGCTGGGAGCTGCCCGATCGCCGCACGCGGCGCTACTACTCGATCACGCCTGCCGGTCGCCGGGAGTACAAGCGACTTAAGGCTGAGGTTGAGCCTTTCCTCGACACCGTCATCCAGTCCGTCTCCCTGGTGAAGGGCGAGATCTACGGGCGCTGATGCCTCCTATGCCGACGGGCTAGAGCTCGCGCTCATAGAAGAACATCACCGGCCCGTCCGGGCTCCCCTCTCGATTCGTGAATCCCAAGCTCTCGTAGAGAGCTCGGGCGGCGGTGTCGGTCTCGCTCGTCCCAAGCTCGAGGTGTGTCGCCCCCTCTCCTCGTGCGGCCTCCATCGCCGCCTCGAGGAGCTTTCGGCCGAGTCCCTGGCCGCGCAGCGACGGAACCACGTAGAGCTCCTCGAGGTAGGCATGGGCGTTCTGCCCGGCCGAGTAGACCCAGGGTCGATAGCGGAGCTGGGCGAAGCCGGCGGGGCCGTCGCCGACCAGCAAGACGGTCATCTCGCGGTTCCGGATCAGCTTGGCGTAGCGCTCGGTGAGCAGCTCGACCCCCGGGGAGGCTTCGTCGAACTCCAGCTGGAAGTCATGCAGCAGCTGCGCGACCGCATCGGCGTCGCTGGGCGTGGCGCGGCGGATTGCCGAGTCGGATGAAGCGGGCTGGCGCGGCGGCATCTCGGCGAGCCTAATAGCCTTGATCCGCCAACCGACCTTCGGAGGAACCTCTCACATGTTTGTCTTCAAGGCCGCCGTGCTGGGCGGCGGCACGATGGGCGGCGAGATCGCCCAGGTCATCGCCAACGCCGACATCCCGGTGGTGGTCAAGGACGTCGAGCAGAAGTTCGTCGACCACGCCCTCGAGAAGTCGCGCGAGGTGACGAAGTCTCAGCTGGACCGGCTGGTCTCCAAGGAGAAGCTGACTCAGGAGGCGGCCGACTCCCGCCTCGAGGAGGTGATGGGCCTGATCACCGGCTCGACCACCTACGACGAGTTCGGCGACGTCGACTTCGTGATCGAGGCGGTGCCGGAGCGGATGGAGATCAAGAAGTCGGTCTACCGCGAGCTCGATGAGGTAACCCCGGGCCACGCGATCCTCGCGTCCAACACCTCCTCGCTCTCGATCACCGAGATGGGCCGCGAGACCCTTCGTCCCGGCAAGGTCGTCGGCTTCCACTTCTTCTTCCCGGCCTCTGTGATGCCACTGGTGGAGATCATCTCCGGTGAGGACACCTCCCGGGACACGATGGCCACGGCCTTCAACTTCGCCCAGGCGATACGCAAGCAGCCGATCACCTGCAAGGAGGTCCCGGGATTCGTCGTCAACCGCATCCTGAACTCCGGGGTCGGCGAGATCTGGCGCGAGCAGGAGGAGAAGGGGCTCTCGATCAAGAAGATCGACGAGGTCATCGCCGGCGCGAACGTCGCCCCCATGGGGCCGTTCTTCCTGATCGACATGCTCGGGCTCGACACCGTGCTGCACGTCGCCGAGTATCTGCATGAGTCCTACGGCGACAGCTTCTACGTTCACAAGGGGACGCAGAAGCTCGTTGCCGACGGCAAGCTCGGTGCCAAGTCCGGAGGCGAGGGCTACTACAAGGACGGCGAGCCGAACATCGATGGGGACGCCGAGCCGAACGGCGAGGAGCTCGCGGACCTGCTCATGCTCAAGTCGTTCGTCGAGGCCTGCAAGGTGCTCGAGGAGGGCATCTGCACGGTCCGCGAGATCGACCTCGGGATGATGGCCGGGGCCGGCCTGGACCCGCGTCGCGGCCTGTTCCCGCCCTTCTGGAAGGCCGATCTCGAGGGGCTCGACACGATCCTCGAGAAGCTGGAGAAATTCGAGGAGAGCCACGGCGAGCGCTTCGCACCCCCCTTGACGATCAAGCGCCTCGTGGCCCAGGGGCGGCTCGGGCTGAAGTCAGGCCAGGGCTTCTACGCCTATCCGCAGACCGACGCCGAGGGCGTCGTCAAGCTGGAGAAGCGCGGTGAGGTCGCGATCGCCTGGCTGGCCAACCCGCCGATGAACGCCATCTCCCCGCAGGTCATCCAGGATCTGAAGAAGGTCTGGGAGGAGGTGAAGGCCGACGAGGAGCTCAAGGCGATGGTCATCTACTCGTCCCTGCCGGTGGTCTTCTCGGCCGGCGCCGACATCAAGGCGTTCACCGGCATGGACGAGGCAGGCGGCGCCGAGCTGATCAACACCGGCCACGCCCTGCTCCGCGAGCTCGGACAGGACCGCGTCTCGACCGTGGCCGCCGTCAACGCGATCGCCTTCGGCGGCGGCTGTGAGCTGGCGATGGCCTGCGACTTCCGGATCGCGGCCGACTCGGCCGTCTTCGGCCAGCCCGAGATCAACCTGGGGATCATCCCCGGCTTCGGCGGCACGCAGCGGCTACCGCGCCTGGTGGGCCCCTCCAAGGGGCTCGAGATGAACCTGACGGGCGACGCGGTGCTGGCGCCGGAGGCCTCGCAGTGGGGCCTCGCCGACGCGCTCGTCCCCGACGAGGAGCTGTTCGACACGGCGCTCGCGTGGGCCAGGAAGCTGGCGGCGCAGGCGCCGCTGGCAGTCGAGCAGATCAAGAAGGTCTCGTACGCGGGCGACCTCGATGAGGGCATCGAGGCGGAGAAGCAGGGCTTCGCGACCGCGTTCCTCTCCGAAGACGGCAGGGAGGGCATCTCGGCCTTCCTGCAGAAGCGCTCCGCCAAGTGGCAGGGCAAGTAGCCACCGATCAAGCGGAGCGACTCGCGGAGCTGATCCGCGAGTCGTCCTGCACCGTCGCGCTCACCGGGGCCGGGATCTCCGTGCCGTCCGGGATCCCCGACTTCCGCACCCCCGGCGAGGGGATCTGGGAGAAGGTCGACCCGATGGAGGTGGCGCACATCGATGCCTTCCGGCGCGACCCCGCCCGCTTCTGGGGCTTCTATAGAGAGAGGCTGCAGATGCTCGGTGACAAGCAGCCGAACGGCGCCCATCTGGCGCTCGCCGAGCTGGAGCGCCGCGATTTGCTCGACGGGTTGATCACCCAGAACATCGACACGCTGCACACGAGGGCCGGGTCGGAGCGAGTGATCGAAGTGCATGGCTCGATCCGCACCGCCAGCTGCCAGGGGTGCGGCGACGAGGTTCCGATGGGGGAGGTCGAGGGCCTGTTCGGCGAGGACGGTGCGGCGATCTGCGCGAGGTGTGGGGGATACCTGAAGCCCGATGTGGTCCTCTTCGGCGAGATGCTGCCGGCGGACGCGATGGCCGAGGCCGAATCACTCGCCGCCCGCGCCGACCTGATGCTCTGCGTGGGCTCCTCGCTCGAGGTCTTCCCGGTCGCCGGCCTGCCGTCGGTGACGTTGAGGAGCGGCGGCGGCGTTGCGGTCATCACGATGGGCCCGACCCCGTTCGACGCGAACGCGACGGTTCGCATGGATGGTGACGTGGTCGCGGATCTCGAAGCGGTACTCGCCGCTCTCTAGCCCAGCCTCTCCTCGATCGCGGCGAGCTCCTTCATGAGCTCCTTCTGACGCCGGGCCGGCTGCTCCTGGAGGGCCTCCCTGGCGGCGCGCAGGCCGTACACGGCCTCCTTGCGGCGCCCCTGTTGCTCATCCAGGCGGGCCCTCAGCATCAGCGTCTCGGCCGGATGGACCTCGTCTCGGCCGGCGAGGACCGCGGCGACCCTCGATTGGGGGTCGACGTCGTCGAGGCGGCCACGGCGAGGGCGCGCCAGCTCCTTGGCCTCGGTCCAGCGGCTCTCGGCGAGCTCGTCGCCGGTCCCGTGCCCGAGCCGGACGGCGAGCGCCCGGCTGGCGCCGATGTCCTGCACGAGCGGGTCGCGCGCCTCCGCCCGGAGCGCGCTCAGCGCCCTGTTCACTATCCGGGTGGCGGCCCGGACCTCCTCAGCTCCGCCTCCTCCGGCCGCCATCATCTCCCTGAGCCAGGCGGATCCCTGGGCCTCGGTGTCGATCCTCTCGCCGGTGACCGTCACCCGCGTGACGGGGGTCTCACCGGGATCGCCCGGCTCGACCGGCTTTGAGCGCCTCCCGGCTCGCCGCTTCGGACGGGGCGCGCCGAGCTCCTCAACGATCAGGACTCTCTCTGAATCGTCGTCTCGAACCAGATAGCGACCCTCCGGCAGGCCCAGCCTGCCCGCCAGCTCCAGCTGAACGAAGGTGGCTCGGGTTGGGCCGCTAGTCGCCGCTGCCGTTGCCCTTCGCCGGCGTCGCGGCGTCGGACGGCTTCGTCGGGACCTTCGGGTTCTGGATCTGCCCCAGGCGCTGGATCAGGCGCTGCCACTGCTCGGGCTTGAGAATCTGGCCGAGCTGCTTGATCGAAGAGCCGTCGGTCGTGAACGTGTAGCCGACGTGGATGTGGTTGTAGTGGTCGGGCAGGATGAAGGTCGGCGGCCCGAGGTCCATCAGGGAGATGATCTGGGCCGGGCGCATCGTGCCCTGCAGGAGCAGCAGGTCCTTGATCACCGCCTCGGTGATCGTCCCGTGTCCCTGGTGCCCGGTGATGGGGATTCCATTGACCGCGGCGATGTCGATGGCCGAGCCATAGGAGTGGGCCGAGACGTTGCCCGAGGCGGTCAGGTACGAGTGCCCGCACTTGAGCGAGGTGATCGTGAGGCGATACCCCTTGGCGACCAGGTACTCCATCACGGCGAGGACGCGGCGATCGATCTGACCGGTCTGGATGTCGTTGCGTCCGCAGGAGTAGATCGAGAGGGCCGGGTCGTTCAGCACCCGCTGCTCCAGGGCCGCCTTCGACATCAGCAGGACCTGGCCGACGGTCGGGTTGTCGGCGAACGGGTTCTTGTCCGCGGCGCGGTAGATCGCGGTCGTCTCAAGCAGCTTCCAGCCGTCGAGGATCGGCTTCGGGTCGATGGTTGGCGCGCCCTTGCCGGCCGGGCGGATCGCGAAGTTGAGGTGAGGCGGCTGGGCGTCGGGCTGGCCGACCCGGCCGAGCACCGACCCGCCGGTGACCTTGGAGCCGACCTTGAGCGGCTTCAGCTGCATGGTGCTCGAGTCGAACTGCAGGCTGTTCGAGAACGCGGACTTGAAGGTCTCGTAGCCGGGCACGCTGCGGCCGAGGAGCTGGTCGAGCTGGCCGGTGACGCTCGAGTTTCCGCCGTTCCCGGCGCGCTGGGGCAGCGCGAACAGGCGGTCGCGGGCGTTCTCGCTGTTGGCCGGGGCCGCTGACGAGGCCTTGGCCGGAGCGGCCTTGGTGGCCGCGGAGTGGCGGGTGGAGTTTTCGCCGGCGGTGGCCGGGGTGCTCGGGGCCGCATCCTTGTTGGGCGTCTCGAGCTTGAAGTCCTTGGCGGAGAGGCGCGCCTGGCGCGGCACCGGGTGCGTCTTCGCAATCGAGCCCAGCTGCGCGTAGGTGTAGGAGTTGCCGTAGGCGTCCTGCAGGACGATGTAGCGGCCGAGCTTCGGGTTCTCGCCGATCTTGCGGATCACGCCGTCGTTGACCGCGACGACCGGAGCGTTAAGGCTCGAGTAGACGTTGATGCTTCGGCGGCTGGCGTCCGAGCTGATCACGTCGGCGGCGTTCCCGGCCGCCTTTCGCTCGGTGGTGGAGCGGGCCAGCGCGGCGGCGTCGTTGATGTCGTCGGCGTAGCGGGCGTCGGCGGCGACCGGGAAGTGAGCACCCTCGGTGAGCCCGGTGAGCGAGCCGACCAGCGCGTCGGGCAGCTTGCCGTACTGGTTGGCGGTGAAGAGGACCTCGTCCGCGTACCAGTCGGCGTGGTTGTAGGCGAGCACCGCCTGGCGGAGGTCCTTGTCGCCGCCCGCTGCGCGCAGATACCGCGCCGCTGCGCAGATCGCATCGACCGGGTTGTAGGGGTCTTTGCGGCCGTCGTCGTTGGCGTCGACGCCGTAGGCCGCCCAGGTCGAGGGGATGAACTGCATCCAGCCCTCGGCGCCGGCGGAGGAGACGTTCAGGTTGGTCCCGAAGGCCGTCTCGATCTTGTTGATCGAGGCGAGCACCTGCCAGGGAATCCCGTACTCGGTCCCGCAGGACTGATAGATCGGCAGGAGGAACGGCGGGATCTCGAAGGAGTCGATGACGAAGTTGGGGACGCCGATCGGGGCTGGGCCGAACTGCGCAACGGTGAGGCCGGGATTCGTGCTGGAGGGCGAGCCGTCGGGGTTGCGGAGGGCCGGCTGCTCGATCTTCCCCTTCTCGCTCTTATGGATCTGCTTGGCGCCCTGGCCCTTCTTGGCCTGCTTGCCGAAGAGGCCGGGGGTCTTGCCGCTCGAGGTCTTCTTGCCGGCCTGGCCCGAGCCACCGGTCTTGCCGCCACCGCCGGTTGTGGTGGTGGTCCCGGCACCGGCGGAGCCGCCGCCGCCGGTGGTGGTGGTGCTGCCGGTGCTGGTGGTGGTCCCCGCACCGGTCGAGGTCGGAGCGTTGTACTCGGACGAGTCGAGTGGGCTGCTGCAGCCGGGGTCGTTCAGGTCGGCCAGTCCGTCCCCGTCGTCGTCGGAGAGGTTCGAGCACTGGGGGAGAACCCCGGTGGTCGGCACGTTGACCTGGACGTTCCCGACGCTGACAGTCCCCGAGACGGCGGTTCCGGCTGCGATGATCGCCAGGGCTGCGCCAAGGGCGATGGTTGCGAGAAGCTTTCTGGTCATTTGGCTAGCCGATCCTGCCCGCGACCTGAGGGTCTGCCGGTCGCGACCTCCCCGCACCCGCAGGCACGGCGGACGCTACTGATTCGCCCTGGGCTTTGCAACGGGGAACCGTTAGGAGACCGGTAAGAAACGTTCTTGACTGAAGCGGTGACCAAGTGCGCGTTCCATGCGTAGGAAACAACCCCGCTGACGGGCTTCCGTCGCGGTACCGTGCGTGAACGATATGGACGAGGGCGGCGGTGAAGGCATCAGGGATCGGGGCTCCTCGCGAGGCGAGAGCACCCTGGGCGAGCTCGCCCAGCTCCTGGTCGACAACCCCTGGATGAACCAGGCGCTACAGGTTGCGTTCGGCGCTCGCGAGCGTGCCTCTCAGGCGGGCGCGAGCGCGATGCGGAACCTCAACCTGCCTACCGGCAACGACGTCGATCGCCTCGCCCGCCGGCTGCGAGCCGTCTCCGAGCGCCTCGAGGCGGTCGAGGACACTCTCGATCTGCTCACCCGGGAGCTCGCGGAGCTCCGCCGCCAGCGGGAGTCATCGAAACCCGGAGCCTCGAGTCAGGGTTGAGCCCTGAGGGCGTCCGCTGCGACGGACCCCATCCGCTCGGCGGCAACCCCCAGCTCCTGATCGCCGATCCGCTGGCGCTCGTCGTTGGAGAAGATGTCAGAGACGGCCAGAATGCAGGCGGCCGCGACGCCCAGGCGCCGGCCGAGGGTGAAGATGGTGGCGGCCTCCATCTCCACGGCGACCGCGCCCCGCCTTCGCCAGGCTTCGGCGCGGGCCCTGGGTGGAGCGCCCTGGTCGGGGTCGCCTGCGTAGAAGAGATCGGTCGTCACGATCGGTGACGGCGAGGCGCCGGGCGGCAGCCCAGCGGCCAGCCTGGCCGTGAGCTCCGGGTCGGGCTCCGCAGTCTCGCTCGCACCGAGCGCCTTGCTCGCCCCGTCCTCCGCCAGCGCCACACGGGCGACCACGAGCTCCCCATGCCCGAGCTCGGGGTCGACGGCTCCGCAGGTGCCGACGCGGATGGCTCGCCGCACACCGAGCTCGGCGAGCTCCTGGAGGACGATCGCCGCGCTCGGCCCGCCCATACCGGTGGATTGGATGCTGAGCGCATGGCCCTCCGGCGTCTCCCCCGTATATCCCCAGAGGCCGCGAGCGTGGTTGCTCATTCTCGGCTCGGTGAGCAGCAGCTGAGCGAGGGCGAGCGCTCGGCCCGGGTCGCCGGGCAGCAGTGCGTCGGCTGCGTAGGGGGTGCTGGGCCTGAGGTGGTGCGGCATCGCGCGAGCATATGGCCGCCACGCGGGAGTAGGCTTGATGGGAGGGTGCTCCGCAGCGAAGCGAGGAGCAACCCGATCAACTCATGATCCCTGTGCCGGAGAAGCCGTCGGAGGCGCTGCGCTCGGCGATCGAGCGGACCTTCGAGGCGACCGCGGGCTCCGCCGCGAGCACGCGCGATCGGGCGGTCGAGTTGCTCGATGAGGTCGCCAAGCGAGGCCGGGAGGTCCGCGATCAGCTCGGCAGGATCGAATCCTCGGTGCGGGGCAAGGGAAAGGGTTGACCTCAGGTCGAGGGTTAGGCAGATGTCCGCGGACGAGCTGACAAAGAAGGAGCTCAAGGAGATTCTCGACACCGTCCTGCGTGAGATCGACGGCGACCCCGACGACGGCCCCCGCTTGCGCGCGGCCGCCGCTCCGCTGCGGATCGAGTTCCCCGACCTGAAGCTGGCGGTCAACGTGGCCCGCGACGACGGCGGCCGCCACTGCCTCCGCTGGGACTTCTCGAGGCGGTCGCGCACCCACGCGAAGCTCCGGCTGAGCATGGAGTCGACCGTCGCCAACCGGGTCTTTCAGGGCAGGGAGAACCCCGCGATCGCAATCGCTCGCGGCAGGCTCCGGACGAACATCGAGGATGCAGGCGCGGCTCTGCGCTTCTTCCCCGCCGCCAAGCCCCTCTTCTCCCGCTATCGCGAGCTCGTCTCGGAGAAGTACCCGCACCTCGCCATTGACTAATCGGACGCCGGCCATAGTGCCCCTGTCCAGCGCCATTGACTTGACCCGGCAGGGGCGTAAGCTCAATTCGATTCGCACAACTTGGGCCGGAAGCGGGTCCCCGGTCTGCAGGTCCCCCGGCGACTGGGATCGGCGACAGGACACCGCGAGGCGTGCAGGCGCCGCTGGCCGACGAAGCGGGCCCAAAGCCCGCAGGCGACGGGGCTCTGCGGCCCCGTCGCTTCTTCAGGGGGTACGGCATGAACCCCGCTGACGGGGACGATCGGGACAACGCCATCTCGCTGGCCGACGCCAGCCGGATCGCCGGCGTCTCCGCGTCGACGTTGAAGCGGTGGGCCGGGGAGGGACTGGTCCCGGTCGAGGACGGTCGCTGGACGCCGGCCTCCGCGGCCCAGGCGCGGGTGATCTCCCGGATGCGGGAGCGGGGCTACTCGGTCGATGCGATCAGGGAGGCCGCCCGCGGTGGCCGGCTCGCCTTCGGCTTTGCGGAGGATCTCTTCCAGGTCCCGGAGGGGCACTACACGCGGGAGAAGGCGGCCGAGCTGACCGGGCTCGAGCCGGAGCTGATCGAACGGCTGATGACCTTGCTGGGGACGCCGATGGGAGCGGAGGGGAGGCTCAACGAGGAGGACCTGAGGGCAATGCGGCATTGCGCCGACGTCCTCTCCTCGGGGTTCCCGCTGGTTGCCTTCCTCCAGCTGGTCAGGGTCTACGCCCAGTCGATCCGCAAGGTCGCCGACTCCGAGGTCCGGCTGTTCCACCTCTACATCCACGAGCCGCTCATGCAGGAGGAGGTTCCGCCACTCGAGATCGCGGAGGAGATGGGTGAGCTGGCCGCCGACCTGCTCCCGGTCACCACGCCGCTGATGGAGTACATGCACAACCGCTACCTGCGCTTCTACATCGAGCAGGACGTGGTCGGGCACATGGAGGCCGACATCGCCGGTGCCGGCCGCGGCCTGGCACGCGTGTCGATGACGTTCTGCTTCGTCGACCTCACGGGCTTCACGAGGTACACCGAGGAGGAGGGAGACGAGGAGGCCCTCGACATGATCGAGCGGTTCGTCGACACGGTCGAGGCGACCCTGCCCTCAGAGGCCACCATCGTGAAGACGATCGGCGACGAGGTGATGGTCGTCTCGCCGGAGCCGGCGACGCTGACCGAGTGGGCCGTCGGCTTCCTCGCCCTCTTCCAGGAGCGCCCTCAGCCCAGAGTCGGGATTCATCACGGGGCGGCGGTGTTCAGGGACGGCGACTACTTCGGAGGCGACGTCAACCTCGCCCACCGGGTCGTCACCAGGGCACTGGGCGGCGAGGTCCTGGTCACCGAGGCCCTGGTCGAAGCGGTCAAGGGGTCCGACTTCCTGCGGTTCGACGCCATCGGAGAGGTCGTGCTCAAGGGGTTTCCCGAGGCGATCTCCCTCTATATAGCCCGACCGGCGATGGAGTAGGGCGCCGGGCTAGTTGTGCTTGTGGTGCTTGTGCTTGTGATGCTTGTGCTTGTGCTTGTGGTGCTTGTGGTGCTTGTGCTTGTGGGCGCGGGCCTTACGCGCCTTGGCGCTCGACCCCCTGGGCTTCCGGGACCTTGCCTTGGCCTTCTTGCCCTTGACGAGGGTGCGGTAGCCGTACTCGCTCGAAACCGTGACTCCGGTCAGGTCGCTCTGGCTCTCGGGGGTGCCGGGGACCGCCGCGATCCCGATCTCGCGGAAATTCGGCCTCAGCAGGTTCTCGCGATGGGGCGGGCTGTTCATCCAGGCCGTGACGAGGGCCTGGGGTGTGCTCCGCGGCCCGGTGCCCCAGACGAGGTTCTCGCCGATGACCCAGCTCCGAGCCTTGCGAATGTAGCCGGTGGACTCGATCCGGTCCATGAAGGTGACGCCCGCGGGGGAGGTGTGCTCGAAGTAGCCGTCGCTGATCATCTCGTTCGAGTGGCTCAGCGCCGCCTGGCGGAGGTCCCCGTTGGGGGCGACCGACCGCAGGCCACGCGAGGCCCTCTCCTGATTGATCAGACAGGCGATCGAGCTCTCCATCTGGGGCTCGGTCAGCCCTGTGACATCGGTGCCGACGGGCCCGCAGTCGGCCGCGGAGGCCGATGAGGCACTGACGACCGTCCAGGCGGCCACGAGGCCGATGACGCTGAGGATCTTTCTCGTTCTCGACACATGTTCTGCATCGATTGCTCACCGGCCGTCTGAATGAGCGGCCCGGAGAATCAATCGCGCGTCCTTTAGCCCCCTTCAAGGCGATTGGACGTTTCGACGATGTGAAAAGCCCCTACGCCCGTTCCTACAATCGGCGCCATGACAGCTGCCAGGGCCCTTTCGGGCCTCGCCTCCACCGTTCGAGCGAGCGGCCTGGTCCCTGAGGGATCTCGCGGGGTCGTCCTGATCTCCGGCGGCGCGGACTCGGCCGCGGCCGCGGCCGGCCTGGTGGAGGCCCTCGGCGCCGAGGCGGTGATCGCTCTCCATCTCAATTACAGCCTTCGTCCCGACTCGGACCTCGACGCCGCGACCTGCGCGGAGCTCTGCGCCAGGCTCGGCATCGAGCTGGAGGTCGAGCTGCCGGACCTCGGCGAAGGAAACGTCCAGGCGGAGGCGCGCGAGGCCCGCTACGCGGCTGCCGAGCGACTGCGGAAAGCACGCGGGCTCGACTGGATCGCCACCGGACACACCAGAACCGACCTCGCGGAGACCATCCTCTATCGGCTCGTCACCTCCCCCGGCCGACGCGCGCTCCTCGGCCTGCGGGCGCATCGGGGTGCGGTCGTGCGGCCGATCCTCTCGCTGGGCCGTGAGCAAGTACGAGAGCTGGCAGCCGAGGCGGGGCTTCCCTTCCGCGACGACGCCAGCAACCTGGAGCCCGTGTACGCACGCAACAGGATTCGCAACGAGGTGCTCCCTGTTCTGCGAGAGATCGGGCCGGAGGCGGAGGCGACGATCGCCGAGACCCAGGCGGAGCTCGCGGAGGAGGCCGAGACCCTGGAGCGGCTCGCCGCCGACGCGCTGGCCGAATCCGGAGCGGAGCTCGCCGGCGCGATCGGTCGAGACGCCCTCGAGGCGATGGATCCCGCGGTGCGCCGGATTGCGCTGCGGAGGCTGGCCGAGCGGGCGACTGGAATCTCGGTCCCGCTCGGCAGGACGAGGGCGGGCCAGATCTGGAGGCTCGCCAACCGCCCGGAGGGCGGGGTGATCGAACTGGGTGGAGGAGTGGAGGCCCACGTCGAGCACGGCCATGTCCGTTTCACGGCAGTCCGGACCGCGGAGCCCGCGGAGGCCACGCTGACCGTGCCTGGCGCGTGCCGCTTCGGTTCCTGGGAGGTGCGCGCGGAGCTCGCGGCCGGAGTCCCCTCCGCCGAGGGGCCGGACCTCGCCGTCCTCGATCCCTCGGCGCTCGGCCGTTCGGTCACCGTGCGCGCTTGGCGCGAGGGCGACAGGATGCGGCCCCTCGGTCTGGACGGATCGAAGTCGCTCCAGGACCTCTTCACCGACCGCAAGGTGCCCCGCGCACTGCGGCACGCGCTGCCGGTCGTCACCGCTGACGGGCGAGTCGCATGGATCGCCGGCGTGGCGGTCTCGGAGGAGTTCGCCGCACGGCCGGGCGCCGGCGAGTCCGCGGTTCTCAGGGCCTCCCAGCTCGGTCCATAGACTGGGGGGCGAGTGGAATCCGACGATGCGATCGGCGAGGTGCTCGTCACGGAGGACGATCTGCAGCGCCGAGTTGCAGAGCTCGGCGTCGAGGTCAGCCGCGACTACGAGGGGCGCGCCCCGCTGCTCGTCGCGATCCTGAAGGGCGCCGTTCCCTTCCTCGCCGACCTGATGCGCCAGATGACGATCGACTGCGAGCTCGACTTCATGGCGGTCTCGAGCTACGGCTCATCCACCGACTCCTCGGGCGTCGTCCGGATCCTCAAGGACCTGGACGCGCCGATCGCCGACCGCGACGTCCTGATCGTCGAGGACATCATCGACTCCGGTCTCACCCTCCACTATCTGCTGCGCAACCTGCAGGCCCGCGGACCGAAGTCGATCGAGGTGTGCGCGCTGCTCACCAAGCCGGAGCGCCGGCGGGTTGACCTTCCGGTTCGCTACGTCGGATTCGAGATTCCGAACCGGTTCGCGATCGGATATGGACTGGATCACGGCGAGAGGTTCCGGAACCTCTCATACGTGGCCGCGCTGCGGGAAAACACGCAGGGCAGCTAGAGCAACGCTGGTACCCTCGCCGTAGATCCGGGGCCGCAAATTCCGCGTACAGCTCGGGCAAGGGATCCCACCGTGAGACGTTTCTTTCGCAGCGCTGCCTTTCCAATTCTGATCGTCGTCGTGCTGGCGTTTTTCGCCCAGCGCCTGATCAGCCCGGGCTCGGGCCACGAGACGCCCGACTACAACGACTTCGTCCAGCGCGTCAACAACGACCAGATCGAGTCGGTCACCTGGAACACGAAGGACAACACGCTCAACGTCAAGCAGACCGACGGGACGAGCTACGACGAGGCCTATCCCGACTCCGATGCCTCCCAGGCCCAGCTGCTCAACACGTTGCAGCAGCACGACGTCAAGACCGAGATCAAGGGCAAGGGCGGCTCGAGCCTGCTCTCCCTCCTCACCTACATCCTGCCCTTCCTGCTCTTCTTCGCATTCTGGATCTTCCTCATGAACCAGATGCAGGGCGGCGGCTCGAGGGTGATGAGCTTCGGCAAGTCGCGAGCCAAGCGCATGTCGGTGGACGCCCCCAAGATCACCTTCAGGGACGTCGCCGGGGCCGACGAGGCGGTCCAGGAGCTGCACGAGATCAAGGAGTTCCTCGAGAACCCGAAGAAGTTCCAGGCGCTCGGCGCCCGGATTCCGAAGGGCGTCCTGCTCTATGGCCCGCCGGGCACCGGCAAGACGCTGCTGGCCCGCGCAGTCGCCGGTGAGGCCGGCGTTCCCTTCTTCTCCATCTCCGGCTCCGACTTCGTCGAGATGTTCGTCGGCGTCGGCGCCTCCCGCGTGCGCGACCTCTTCGAGCAGGCCAAGCAGAACTCCCCCTGCATCATCTTCATGGACGAGATCGACGCCGTCGGCCGCCATCGCGGCGCCGGCATGGGCGGCGGCCACGACGAGCGCGAGCAGACCCTGAACCAGCTCCTCGTCGAGATGGACGGCTTCGAGATGAAGGACAACATCATCCTGATCGCCGCGACCAACCGCCCGGACATCCTCGACCCGGCGCTGCTCCGGCCGGGCCGCTTCGACCGGCAGATCGTGGTCGACCGTCCCGACCGCAAGGGCCGCAAGCACATCCTCGAGGTCCACACCCGCGGCAAGCCGCTTGCCCAGAACATCGACCTCGACGCGCTCGCCGGCCAGACGCCCGGTTTCACCGGCGCGGACCTGGCGAACCTGATCAACGAGGCTGCCCTGCTCACCGCCCGCTCCAGCAAGCGCGAGATCACGATGATCGAGCTGGAGGAGGGGATCATGCGGGTGATCGCCGGCCCGGAGAAGAAGAGCCGGGTCATGTCCGAGAAGGAGCGGCTCGTGACCGCCTACCACGAGCTCGGGCACGCGATCGTCGGGCACCTGCTGCCCAACTCCGACCCCGTCCACAAGGTCTCGATCATCAGCCGCGGCCAGGCCCTGGGCTACACGATCTCCCTGCCGACCGAGGACAAGTTCCTGACGACGCGAGCGGAGCTGAACGACACGATGGCGATGACGCTGGGTGGCCGCGCCGCCGAGGAGATCGTCTTCGGCGAGATCACCACCGGCGCCTCCAACGACCTGGAGAAGGTCACCGAGACCGCCAAGCAGATGGTGATGCGCTTCGGTATGTCCGAGCGTCTCGGCCCGCGCGTCTTCGGCCACGACCGCTCACAGCCCTTCCTGGGCCGCGAGTTCTCGGCGGAGCCCGACTACTCGGACGAGGTCGCCCGCGAGATCGATGACGAGGTACGCAGGATCGTCGAGGACGCACACCAGACCTCCAAGGACATCCTCTCGGAGCACCGCGAGCAGCTCGACACGATCTCCAGGATCCTGCTCGAGCGCGAGACGATCGAGGCCGACGAGTTCATCGCCCTGCTCGAGGGCAAGCCCGAGGACGAGGTCTTCACCGACGAGGAGGAGGCCAAGCCTCCCGAGGCCCCGCCCGTCGAGGAGAAGGGGACCGCCCGTGAGGGCGCTCGGCCCCGGCCTCGGCCACGGCCCGGGCTTGCTGGTGGTGGCGCTGCAGAGATGCGCGCCGACGATCGCTAGACCCGCTGTTCACCAGCGCTGAGGCGCGCGGGTCCTGTCGCCGGATTTGTCGCAGACGCGGAAAACAGTCGCGCCAGCGACCAAATCCGGCGCCACCCGCGCGAGCAGCGGTGGGGATACTTGCGTCTATGCGCTTTGCCGCGACAGCTCTTGTGCTCGGCGCCCTGATTGCAGGGTGTGGGAGTGGGTCTGACGCCGGCCAGGGGGACAGGGACAAGGCCGTCGCAGCCGCGCAGTTCCTCTTCGCCGGGCAGGCGAAGCGCGACCTCGGTAACGGGCCATGTCTGTCCGAGAGCCTGCCGGGGCTTTCCGACTGGGCTGTCGACATCGCCCACGATCCGCGTCAGGCCGTGGACGATCAGCCCGCCAACCAGTGTCAGAGCTTCCGAGATGGGCAGACGCATCACTTCGTCGAGCTGACTCCCGACGGGCAGCTGATCCGGGCGCAGTAGGAGCGGCGTGGAGCGGGCGAAGATCATGGGGGTCGTCAACGTGACGCCCGACTCGTTCTCGGACGGGGGCGAGTTCCTCGATCCGCAGCGGGCGATCGCCCACGGCCGGGAGCTCGTCGACGAGGGGGCGGACGTCCTCGACATCGGCGGCGAATCGACCCGGCCCGGGGCGGAGGCCGTCAGCGCCGACGAGGAGCTCCGTCGGGTCGCCCCGGTGGTCGAGGCGCTGGCAGCCGACGGATCGGCGGTCTCGATCGACACCTCGAAGGTCGCCATCGCCGAGACCGCCCTCGATGCCGGGGCCACGATGGTCAACGACGTGACCGGGCTTCGCGCAGAGCCGGAGCTGGCCGGCCTCTGCGCCGAGCGCGACGCGGAGGTCGTGCTCATGCACATGCTCGGGGATCCCCGGACGATGCAGGAGGAACCCAGCTATGAGGACGTCGTCGACGACGTCAAGGCATTCTTCGCGGAGCGGATCGAGTTCGCGACCTCCGAGGGCATCGTCGAGGATCGGATCTGGATCGATCCCGGGATCGGATTCGGCAAGACGGTCGAGCACAACCTCGAGCTTCACCGCCGGCTCGGAGAGCTGGCTGAACTGGGCAGGCCGATCGCATTCGGTTCCTCCCGGAAGAGCTTCATCGGCAAGCTGACGGGCGCCGGCGTCGACCAGCGGCTCGGCGGAACGATTGCGTCGAACGTGATCGCCTACGCGAACGGCGCCGGCATGATGCGCGTCCACGACGTCGGGCCGATGCGCCAGGCCCTCACCGTCGCCGAGGCCATGGTCACGACACGAACTCCCTGATCAGCGAGTTGACCTGCTCGGGGCGCTCGTACGGAACCCAGTGCCCGGCGCCGGGGATTATCTCCACCCGCAGCTGCGGGACCCATTCGCTCAGTCCCCTGGTCAGGGTGGGGAGCAGCGCCGCGTCGTTCTCGCCCCAGATCACGAGCGTCGGCACGCCAACCGTCTGAGAGGTGATCTTGCTCGCGTACTCCTCGGGGACCCCGCCGCCGGCGACCTGCTCCCCCATGCGCGCGGCCCGGTAGTAGTTGAGGCCGCC
The DNA here is from genome assembly GCA_963747425.1 of uncultured Solirubrobacterales bacterium. Taxonomy (GTDB): domain Bacteria; phylum Actinomycetota; class Thermoleophilia; order Solirubrobacterales; family 70-9; genus DASUPK01. The sequence goes on along the minus strand of CAVVFJ010000014.1, from coordinate 104,148 downwards.
ACGGAGCGCGCCGGGTTGCCCCCAGGCCTCGTGGTAGACGTCCCTCTCGGCGTCCGAGAGCTGCGCCCCCTGCCCGCCGATCCGGACCATCAGGTCGTCCATCAGCGAGAAGTCGTTGGCTGCCAGCATCTCCTCCGGCTTGGGCGAGGGCTTCGAGAACTCCAGCATGTAGTTGACTGCGTCCCTCTGCTTGGGGCTCTCCCGGAGGTCGCGGTTCCAGGTGAACGGCGGGGGGCCGTCGATGATCACCAGGCGCTCGAGCAGCTCGGGGAATTTGAGGGCGAATGCCCAGGAGACGATCCCGCCCCAGTCGTGTCCAACCAGCGTCACAGGGGCCAGCCCCAGCTTCTCGATCAGCTCGCGGATGTCCACCAGCAGGTGCCGCATCCGGTACGCCTCGACCTCCTCGGGAATGCAGGAGAGGTTGTAGCCGCGCATGTCGGGCGCGTAGACGGCGTGGTCGTTGCCGAGGTCGGCGAGCTGGTGCCGCCAGAGGAACCAGAACTGCGGGAAGCCATGCAGGAAGAGGATCGGCTTGCCCTCTCCGCGCGCGACGTAGTGCATCCGGCACTGATTCAGGTCGGCGAAGTGATGGGAGACCGCCGTGGCGAGCTCCCCTTCCCCGAGCGTTGTCGTCTGCGGAGACGCGCTCACCGTCGAAGTCCTACACCAAACGGGTAATTTGGGGTGATGGACGAAGGGGGCGCACAGCCGTCGGTCGAGGTCGAGATTCGCGGCCTCTCCATATATACGCACCACGGGGTCACCGACTCCGAGCAAGAGGTCGGCCAGCGAATGGATTTCGACCTCACCTTCGACGTCCCGGAATGCGACGCCGTCCTCACCGATCGGATCGAGGACACGGTCGACTACTCGGAGGTCTGCGACATCGTCGCCCTCGCCGCGACCGAGAGGAGCTACCGCACGCTCGAGCGCCTCTGCCAGGTGGTGGCGGGCCGGCTGATGGAGCGTTTCGCCTGCGAGTCGGTCCGCGTGCGGGCGGCCAAGCCGGAGCCGCCTCTGCCGTACCAGGTGCAGGAGGCCGGGGTCGAGGTGACCCTGGAGCGATCGCTGGACCGTGAGCAGGACGACGAGGAGGGTGTCTAGATGCGAGGGCGCGCGACAGCGCGGCCCGTTTAATGAGGCTGGGGTACCTGGGCCTCGGCTCCAACGTCGGCGATCGCGAGTCGCACCTGACGCGAGCGATCGAGGACCTGTCGGCGCGCGGCTTGGTGGTCGAGGCCACCTCGTCGCTCTACGAAACCGAGCCCGTCGGCGAGATCCTCGACCAGCCGGACTTCCTGAACGCCGCTGTCCGGGTGAGGACGGCGCTCGACCCCGATGAGCTGCTCGACCTCTGCAAGGCGATCGAGGCGGACCACGGGCGGGAGCTCGGCGGCCCGCGCCACGGCCCCCGGCCGATCGACATCGACCTGCTGCTCCTCGGTGACGCCGAGATGCGCACGGAGAGGCTGACGCTGCCGCATCCCGAGGTCACCTCTCGCCGCTTCGTGCTCGCGCCCCTACTCGAGCTGGATCCGGATCTGCGCCTACCCGACGGCACCCAGCTGCGGGCGGCGCTGGATGCGCTCGGCCCGGGGCAGCGCGTCAGCCGGGTCGGTTCGCTCTAGCGGGGAAGCCCCTCGAGCCACTCCGCCGGGAAGACCTGCGGGGTCCTGCCCGGGAAGTCGGGAACGATGCGGGTGGCGAGTTGGCCGCAGGGGCGCGCCTCGACGTATGGCCGAAGGTCGTCGAAGCTCATCAGGAGACGCAGGCTCGGCGCCAGCTGATAGTCCGCCGCGTTGGGCTCGGGGCCGCCGATCGTGCCCTCGGCGATCCAGGCATCGATCCGGTCGAGATCCTCGCGCAGCGAGGACAGGTCGGCTTTCACCAGCTCGTCGGTTGACCCGTTGAAGCGGGCGGCGAGCGCCACGATCGGGGCGCCGGTCTTCACGGCCAGCCCGACCGGGATACCCAGCCGAGCTCCCTCCGAGTAGCTCGCCATCGGCGCCCGGTCGCGCTTGAACGCCCACCAGCTGAACCGGCGCGGCTTCTGCTGGAAGTCATCGCCCCAGGCCTCCGCCTCCTCGACCTTGATTCGCTTCTCAGGGTCGGATGGAAGCAGGGGTGGATCAGGCTGGAGATGGTCGAGCTCGCGCGCGATCTCCCTCGATCCCTGAACCCGGCGCCCGTCGATCTTCAGCGCCGGCGCCGTGACACCCGGGAACCGCTGGGCCTTCAGGACTCCCTTGGAGACGACCGGCATCAGGTCGACCCGCTTGAAGGGGATGCCCTTGCGGTCGAGCATGAGCATCGCGGACCGCGACGGGTGGGAGCCGGGAATCACGTAGAGCTTTGCTTCCCCCATTGCGGCCCATCTTATTGGGGGCCGATCCCGCCAGGGTCGCACCCCCGGGTGTGGCCCAGGACCGGCGCTGGACCACCGCCTGCCTCCTCGCGCGTAGCACCGCTACGCGCTCGTCGGCCGTCGGCGCCCAGCTTGGTCCTGGACCGCCCCGGGGGCACGCCCCTAACGGGACCGGTCCCGGGTCGTGATAATCCCGCGCATGCTGCTCGCTGTCGACGTCGGCAACACCCAGACGCACATCGGGGCCTTCGATGGCCAGGAGCTGGTGCGCGACTGGCGCCTGGGCACCGTTCCGAGCGCGACCGCCGACGAGCTCGCCGCGACCGTCTCCCACCTGCTCGCCCTGGACGGGTTGAGCTTCGGCTCGCTGGACGGGGCGATCGTCTCCACCGTGGTCCCTCAGCTCGCCCCCGAGTACGAGGCTCTCTGCGAGCGCCACATGGGCAAGCCGTGCCTGCTCGTCGGCCCCAACCTGAAGACCGGCATGCCGATCCTTGTCGACAACCCGCACGAGCTGGGCGCCGACCGGCTCGTCAACGCGGTCGCCGCCCACGCGAAGGTGAAGGGCGCTTGCGTCGCCGTGGACTTCGGCACCTCCACGAACTTCGACGTGGTCTCGGGCGCCGGCGAGTATCTGGGCGGCGTGATCGGGCCGGGTGTCGAGATCTCGATGGAGGCGCTGACCTCCCGTACCGCGAAGCTTCCCCGGATCGATCTCTCCGCTCCGGAGGGCCCCATCGGCCGCCACACGCAGGCGGCGATCCAGTCCGGATTCGCCTATGGCTTCGCGGGCCTCGTCGATGGCATCGACCGCCGGCTCTCGGATGCGCTGGGCGAGGAGGCGACGTTCATCGCCACCGGCGGCCTCGCCCAGACGATTGCTCCGCACTGCGAGACGATCGACGAGGTCGATCCGCTGCTGACCCTGAGCGGCTTAAGCCTGATCTACGAGCGCAACGCCTCATAACCTCTTCATTACGTGCAACCGCCGCTCACAGCGCCGTTTCGCATCGGCGACGTCGAGATCGCCAACCGCGTGATGCTCGCGCCCCTGGCCGGGATCGGCAACTGGTTCGTCCGGCTGCAGGCCCGCCGCCACGGAGCCGGCCTGGCCGTATCGGAGATGGTCTCGAGCTTCGGCCTCCACTACCGCAACGAGCGCACGCTCGAGGAGCTTCTCAGGCTCCATCCCGACGAGCATCCGGTCTCGATCCAGCTCTTCGGTCAGGACCCCGACGTGATGCGCTCGGCTGCGGAGATCGTCGCCGAGGCAGGCGCGGACCTGATCGACATCAACATGGGCTGCCCCGTGAAGAAGGTCTGCAAGACCGGGGCCGGGGCCGCCCTGCTCGCGGATCCGGACTTGGCGATTCGAATCGCCTCAGCCGCCCGCGAGGGCGGTGGGCTACCCGTGACCGTCAAGGTTCGCTCCGGGCTCGCGCGCGGTGGCCGGGAGGGCTTCGATCTGGCGCTCCGCCTGGCCGACGAGGCCGGCGTCGCCGCAGTGGGATTTCACCCGCGCGCCGCGGCGACCCAGCACAAGGGTGAGCCCGACTACGCGCTCGCGCGCGAGCTCGTCGATCGAATCTCGGTCCCGGTGGTCATCTCGGGCGGCCTCGACAGCGCGGAGGGCGCGCGCCACGCCTACGAGGCCTCCGGGGCAGACGCCGTCATGATCGCCCGCGGCTCGCTCGGCAATCCCTGGATCTTCGAGGAGCTGACCCGCGACCGCATCGTCGCGCCTGAGCGCGAGCAGGTGATCGCGGAGCTGCTCTGGGTCATGGACCGCGCCGAGGAGCACCTCGGCCCCGATCGGGCCGCTCGGTACCTCCGCAAGTTCTATCCGTGGTACCTGGACCGCCTCGATGCCGACAAGGGAACGATCGCGGCCTTCCAGGAGACCGAAGACCTGGAGGTCGCGCGGGGCCTCGTCGAGCTGCTCGAGCCGGAGGCCGCGCTCCTTTGAGCCTGACCCCACGCGTGATCGCATGGCGGGACCAGGGATGGACCTCTGAGCTCTGCGGACACGGCATCCACGTCTTCGGGCGCGACGGCACAGACCCGGTGCTGCTTCTTCTGCACGGATTCCCGTCCAGCTCGTATGACTGGCGCCTGCTGCTGGACCGGGAGAGGGACCCCGCCGTGCTCGCCTTCGATTGCCTCGGCTTCGGGCTATCGGACAAGCCCGCCGATCACGACTACACGCTCGCCGAGCAAGCGGACATCGCGGAGGCGCTGGTCAAGCGGCATGGAGACGGAAGGCCCGTCTTCCTGGTCGCCCACGACATGGGGACGTCGGTCGCGAACGAGCTGATGGCGCGCGACATCGACGGCGCGCTCGAGATGAACGTCACCGGCGCCCTCCTGCTCAACGGATCCATGATCCAGGGCGCCGCGAGCCCCACGCTCGGGCAGCGGATCCTGAGGAGCCGTCTCGGTCCGCTGATGTCGCGGCTTTCGAGCGAGCGCTTCTTCCGGCAGCAGTTCGGATCGATCTTCTCCGCGGGCCACCCCCTGACGGATGAAGAGGCCAAGGATCAATGGGCGTTGATCTGCGCCGGCGGCGGGCGCACCCTCAACCACAGGACGATCGCCTACATGGATGAGCGCTTCAAGCACGCCGACCGCTGGCACGGAGCGATCCGCGACTGGCCGAAGCCCGTATCCCTTGCATGGGGAATGCTCGACCCTGTCGCCACCGAGGCGGTCTTGAACGCGGTCTTGGAGTTGCGACCGCAGGCGCCGGTTACCCGCTTTGCGGATCTGGGCCACTACCCCCAGATCGAGGATCCGGGCCGCGTCGCGGAGGCACTGCAGGCCGCATTGGCTGCCTGATCGAGCCCCTCGACCACCCGAAAGACCGGCGCTATACTGTCGCGCTTCGCCCGGACCGTCGTGGGTCTTCCCTCGTCGGTGCGGGCTCATTTTTCGCCTCATAGCAGGGCTTTCGTGCGGCGAGTAAACCACTAAGCGAAGGAAGCGAGAGAGTTGGCGCGCGAGACACTGATCACCCCGGAGGGACTCGAGAAGCTCAAGGAGGAGCTCGAGTACCTGGAGAACGCCAAGCGCCGCGAGGTTGCGGACCGCATCAAGCAGGCGCGGGAGTTCGGGGACATCGCTGAAAACTCCGAGTACGACGACGCCAAGAACGAGCAGGCCATGCTGGAGCAGCGGATCGCATCGCTCCAGGACAGGCTGCGCAGGGCCGCCGTCATCGACAACAAGCAGCTCGACACCGAGACCGTCGGGGTCGGCGCGGTCGTCCACGTCAAGGACCAGAAGTCGGGGAAGTCGCAGAAGTTCCAGATCGTCGGCTCCGCCGAGGCCGATCCGACCGAGCACAAGCTTTCGAACGAGTCGCCGATCGGCAAGGCGCTGGTCGGGAGCAAGCGAAACGAGGTCGTGACGGTGGAGACGCCCCGCGGCCCGAAGAAGAAGCTCAAGGTCACGAAGATCGAGGCGGCTTAGGGCGCATAGGCTCCCCGTCGTGAACGAGGAGCCGAAGCGCACCGAGTCCGAGCTGCTCGCCGATCGGCGGGCGAAGCTGGAGCGCCTGCGAGAGGCGGGGATCGAGCCGTTCCCGCACGGCTTCGCCGATCGCACCGAGATCGCCGCGGTCCGCGAATCCCATCAGTCGATCGAGGCGGGCGAGGAGACCAGCGACCGCTACCGGGTCGCAGGCCGCCTCACGGCCAGGCGCGGCCACGGCAAGGCGTCCTTCCTGGACCTGAAGGACGGCACCGGCGAGATCCAGGTCCAGGCGAGGGTCGACGAGCTCGGAGAGGCGTACGAGGGGCTGCTCTCGCTGGACATCGGGGACATCGTCGGCATCGAGGGAACCGTCTTCGCCTCCAAGAGGGGCGAGCTCTCGATCAGGGCCGATGCCTGGGAGCTGCTCTCGAAGAGCCTGCGACCGCCGCCCGAGAAGTTCCACGGGCTGGAGGACGTCGAGACGCGCTACCGCCGGCGGGAGCTCGACCTGATGGCGAACGAGGAGACTCGCGAGCTCTTCCTGAAGAGGGCGCGCACGATCGCCGAGGTCCGGCGCTGGTTCGACGGTCGGGACTTCGTCGAGGTCGAGACCCCGGTGCTCCAGCCCCTATATGGAGGGGCGCTCGCCCGGCCGTTCACCACGCACCACAACGCGCTCGACCGCGACCTCTATCTCAGGATCGCCACGGAGCTCTACCTGAAGCGCCTGGTGGTGGGGGGCATCGACAGGGTCTACGAGCTGGGCAAGGACTTCCGGAACGAGGGGATCTCACACAAGCACAACCCCGAGTTCACGATGCTCGAGTGGTACGAGGCCTACGCGGACTACAACGACACCGCCACCGAGCTGGAGGGGCTGGTCTCCGCGGTCGCGCAGGCGGTCCTCGGGACGACCACGGTCGAGCGTGAGGGGGAGGCCATCGAGCTCTCACCCACATGGCGTCGCATCACACTCCGCGATGCGATCAAGGAGGAGACCGGGATCGACGTGATGGAGCATCCCTCGCGCGAGCAGCTGGCGGCGGCGATGGGGACCGAGCCCGATCCCGAGGAGGGATGGGGGAAGCTGGTAGACGGACTGCTCTCCAAGGAGGTGGAGCCGAAGCTGATCCAGCCGACCTTCATCGTCGACTACCCCGTCGAGCTCTCGCCGTTCGCCAAGCGACACCGCAGCGAGGAGGGGCTGGTGGAGCGCTGGGAGGCGTTCGTCGGAGGCATCGAGATCTCCAACTCGTTCACTGAGCTGAACGACCCGGACGAGCAGCGGCGCCGCTTCGAGGCGCAGGCCAAGGAGACGGCCAGGGGCGATGAGGAGACGCAGCCCTACGACGAGACGTTCGTCGAGTCGCTGGAACAGGGAATGCCGCCCACCGGCGGCGCCGGCCTCGGGATCGACAGGCTGGTGATGATCCTGACCGGGGCGAAGACGCTGCGCGAGGTGGTTCTCTTCCCGGCGATGCGGAACTAACTCTTGGACGAGCCCTTCGCGCTCGACTCGGGCTCCTCGGCCTCGTCGGAATCCTCGTCCTCCTCGGAATCCTCGTCCTCGTCCGCGGAGTCCTCTTCTTCCTCATCCGGATTCTCGTCCTCATCCGCCGAATCCTCCGCCTCGTCGCCGGAGTCCTCCTCGTCGTCCGCATCGTCGGCGTCCGGGGCCTCCGACTCGGCCGTGGCTGCCCCCCAGTCGTCCTCGGACGCCGACAACCGCCGAATCAGGAGATAGGCGCCGATGAAGGGAAGCGAGATGAGTGCGAGCGCGGCGACCATCGCGGGCCAGGCGATCACCACTCCCAGGCCGGCCCGGCCGCCGTGGTCGCTGGTCACGTAGATCGCCCAGCCGATCCAGGCCAGCACCAGCACCGCCCCTCCGGCGATCCCGATCAGCAGGCGGGGGCTGGAGCGAGCGCGACCGACGAAGCCGTCATCACCGTTCGCCGCTCGCAGCCGGTCGAGTGCTCCCACGGGCGGCAAGGTACCGATCCAGGTCGACCGGCGCGGAAGCGTCCGGCGCTGCCGGAACGAACCTTTCCTTTCCGCACCTTGCAGGGAGTTCCGTTGCCGTGCCTGGGTGCTGCCTGGCCGGGCAAGACCCCTGGCTATACTTTGGCTTCGCCGTCCCCGACAGAACCGGAGGTCAAATCAAGGAATCGGCAGCCAGGAGCCGATACGGATTGGGCCCCCGGGGAGTCCGCGTTCCCTGAGCCTTCGTAGTACTTAACTCAGAGCCAACCAGACGACCGCAACTAGACACAACCGGAGCGATTGATAGACCAGAGAGAGACGGAATGTTCGAGAGATTCACAGAGAGAGCCCGCCAGGTAGTCGTCCTCGCCCAGGAGGAGGCGCGGACTCTCAAGCACAACTACATCGGCACCGAGCACATCCTGCTCGGCCTGCTCCGCGAGGAGGAGGGCCTGGCAGCCCGCGTGCTCGAGTCCCTCGACATCACGGTCGAGCGCGTCCGCTCGCAGGTCGTCCGCATCGTGGGCTCCGGCGAGGAGGTCACCGCCGGCCAGATTCCCTTCACGCCGCGCGCCAAGAAGGTTCTCGAGCTCGCCCTCCGCGAGGCGCTGAGCCTGGGCCACAACTACATCGGCACCGAGCACATCCTGCTCGGCCTGGTCCGCGAGAACGAGGGCGTCGCCGCGCGCATCCTGCTCGACTTCGACGCCGACTCCGAGAAGATCCGCAACGAGGTCATCCGGATGCTCTCCGGCCCCGGCGGCCGCCGCCAGGGTGCCGGCAGCGGCGCGGGCGGCGAGGGCAAGAAGTCCTCGAAGCTGCTCGACCAGTTCGGCCGCAACCTCACCAAGCTCGCCGCCGAGGGCAAGCTCGACCCCGTCATCGGCCGCGAGATCGAGATCGAGCGGATCATGCAGATCCTCTCCCGCCGCACCAAGAACAACCCGGTGCTGCTGGGCGAGCCGGGCGTCGGCAAGACCGCCGTCGTCGAGGGCCTGGCCGCGCGGATCACCAACGGCGAGGTCCCCGAGCTGCTCAAGAACAAGCAGATCTACACGCTCGACCTGGCCGCCCTCGTCGCCGGGTCGAAGTACCGCGGCGAGTTCGAGGAGCGCCTCAAGAAGGTGATGAAGGAGATCACCCAGCGCGGCGACATCATTCTCTTCATCGACGAGCTGCACAACCTCGTCGGCGCCGGCGCCGCCGAGGGCGCGATCGACGCAGCCTCCATCCTGAAGCCGGCTCTTGCTCGCGGCGAGCTGCAGACGATCGGCGCCACGACGCTCGACGAGTACCGCAAGTACCTCGAGCGGGACTCGGCGCTCGAGCGCCGCTTCCAGCAGATCAAGGTCGAGCAACCCTCCACGGAGGAGACGGTGAAGATCCTCGAGGGCCTGCGCGAGCGCTACGAGCAGCACCACCGGGTGAAGATCACCGACGAGGCGCTCGAGGCCGCCGCAGAGCTCGCCGACCGCTACATCTCCGACCGCTTCCTGCCGGACAAGGCCATCGACCTCGTCGACGAGGCCGCCTCGCGAATGCGCATCAAGTCGATGACGCAGCCGCCCGTGTACCGCGACCTCGAGGAGGAGATCGAGACCACGCGGCGCGAGAAGGAGGCCTCGATCGATGCCCAGGAGTTCGAGAAGGCCGCCAACCTGCGCGACCAGGAGCGCCGCCTCACCAACAAGAAGAAGGAGCTCGAGCACGAGTGGACCTCGGGCGAGGGCGGCGAGCGCCCGGAGGTCGGCGAGGAGGAGATCGCCGACATCGTCGCGATGTGGACCGGGATTCCCGTCTTCAAGCTCACCGAGGCCGAGTCGAAGAAGCTCGTCCGCATGGAGGACGAGCTGCACAAGCGCGTCATCGGCCAGGAGCCGGCGATCACCGCCGTCTCCAAGGCGATCCGCCGCTCCCGCGCCGGGATCAAGGACCCGAAGCGCCCGGCCGGCTCATTCATCTTCCTAGGCCCCTCGGGCGTCGGCAAGACCGAGCTCGCCCGCACACTCGCCGAGTTCCTGTTCGGCGACGAGGAGGCGATGGTCCGGATCGACATGTCCGAGTACATGGAGAAGCACGCCGTCTCGCGGCTGGTCGGCTCGCCCCCGGGCTACATCGGCTACGACGAGGGCGGCCAGCTCACCGAGGCGGTGCGGCGCAAGCCCTACTCGGTGCTGCTGCTCGACGAGATCGAGAAGGCCCACCCCGACGTCTTCAACATCCTCCTGCAGATCCTCGAGGACGGCAGGCTCACCGACGCCCAGGGGCGGACGGTGGACTTCCGCAACTCGATCGTGATCATGACCTCGAACATCGGGGCGCAGGACATCGCCCGCAACACCCCGCTCGGGTTCGCCATCTCCGACGAGACCGGCGTCACCTACGAGGACATGAAGTCGCGGATCATGGGCGACCTGAAGAAGGTCTTCCGGCCTGAGTTCCTGAACCGGATCGACGAGGTGATCGTCTTCCACAAGCTGGCCAAGGAGGAGATCCTGGAGATCGTCGACCTCATGGTCGAGCGCGTCCGGACGCAGGTCGCGGAGCACGAGCTCCAGCTGGACCTCTCCAAGGACGCCAAGGAGCTGCTCGTCGACAAGGGCTGGGATCCGGCCATGGGCGCGCGCCCGCTGCGCCGGGCCATCCAGCGCTACGTCGAGGATCCGCTCGCCGACGAGGTGCTGAAGGCGGGCCAGATGACCCCCGGCTCGACGGTCCAGGTGGATCGCGACCCCAAGGGCGACGAGGAAGACCATCCGCTCAAGCTGAAGATCGTCAAGCCCCGCAAGCGCCCGGCCAAGAAGGCCGAGCCCGAGAAGGTCGGCGTCGGCGCCAAGAAGGACGGCGACGACGCGGACGACGGCGGCGATCCCGAATCCTCGAGCGACGAAGCCTCCAAGTAACAAGGCGATAGGGACCTGGAGCGGGGGCAGGTTCCTCCACTTCGGGGAGTCGATCGAGCCGGAACGGCTCGAGTCCCTGGTGCGGCCGGGCGATGGCATCGACACCGTGCTGACCGCCGACGTCTACGGCACGGGGGAGGCGGACTCCCTGCTGGGAGGCGCGCTGAATGGCGTTGCGCGCGACTCCTACTGCCTGGTCGGGGCCGTGGGCCACGACTTCTACGAGGGCGAGCGCGAGGGGCCGAAGGGCTTCCCTCGGTTCACCGATCCGTCTCTGCGGGCCCCCGACCAGTACGCGGGCTATCTGCGAATGGCCGCCGAGCGCAGCCTCGAGCGGCTGGGGCAGCAGCGCTTCGACCTGCTGCTCCTGCACAACCCCGATCGCACCGGTTACGAGAGCGAGGACGTCTGGGAGGGAATGTCGGCGCTTCGCGAGGCCGGTCTGGCTGACGCGATCGGCGTCGCTCCCGGGCCGGCCAACGGGTTCACCCTCGACGTGGTCCGCTGCTTCGAGCGCTTCGGTGACGCGATCGACTGGGCGATGATCATCCTCAATCCCCTCGAGCCCTGGCCGGGCGAGCTCTGTCTCGAGGCGGCCGCTCGTCACGACGTCCGGGTGATCACCCGGGTCGTCGACTACGGCGGGATCTTCTGGGACGACGTCACCCCCGAGACGAAGCTCCCGCAGGGAGACCATCGCTCGTTCCGGCCCGAGGGGTGGATCGCCGAGGGCCGCGCGAAGCTCGATCGACTGCGGCCGATCGCCGAGCAGGCAGGCCTCACCCCGATGCAGCTCGCGAGCCAGTGGAATCTCTCCCACGAGGCGGTCGAGTGCGTCGTGCCGACGCTGATCCAGGAGGCGGGGGAGGGCGCCAGGCCGATCGAGGAGAAGCGCGCCGAGCTGGCCGCCCTTCCGGAGGACCAGCGCCTGAGCGCCGGTCAGGTCGACGAGATCCGCTCGATCGGGGACAACGCCGGCTGCATGGCCCTCAAGGGCGCGACGCCGGACCACACGGGAGAGGAGCGACCCGATCGCTGGCCGGTCAGCCCCGAGCTGGCGGAGGTCGCCCGCGAGTGGGGAATCGACCCCGAGCGGGATTTGCGGTACCTGGCAGCCGAGCCCGCCCGCTAACCTGACCCGGAGGCGCCGAACGCGTCAAGGAATCGATCGGATCGAGCCAATGACCGCAGTGATGACCGCGCTCAGGAGAGTTCTCGTCGGGACAGGCTCGACCGCGTTCACCCTCGTCGGGGCGCTGCTGATCGGATTCGGCGTGCCCCTCTTCTGGATCTACGTCGCGTCCCAGTTCTACGGAAAGACCGGCGCGGTCAATGGGCCGGTCGCCGTCTTCATCGGCACCGGCATCCTCGTCTCGTACTACGGGCTCCTGCTGATCGCCTCCTGGGTTCGCGCCCGCCTCTTGAAGCGAGAGATGGGCCGGCCCGCGCGAGACCCGTGGAATCGCAGCATGCGAGACACGCCCTACAAGCCGGGCCACGAGCGCAGCGACCCGGTTGAGCGGCTGTTCGTCGCGACCGCGATCGTCTCGATGATCGCGTTCCTCGTCTGGTTCGCCTTCTTCGCCGGGGCGCCGTTCCCGAACAGCCCGGGCTAGCTACGCGGCGAGGACTCAGCGCGTCGGCTCGAGCTGGGGCTCGGGCCGGGCCTCGGGCTCTGGCGTGTCGGCCGGGGGGGCCGGGTCCTGCCGCTCTCGGCGCGAGCGCTTCGAGTCGTACAGGGCGTTGTCGGCCCTCGCCAGGAGGGCGCTCAGGCCTTCGCCGTTGCGTCGCTTGATCACTCCGGCGCTCCACTGTGCGGGCGAGATGAAGAGCAGCAGCTCGAAGAGCCGGCTGGCCTCCTCGTCGTCGGAGCCCACGAGCATGACCAGGAACTCATCGCCGCCGAGACGCGCGAAGATGTCACCCGGCTGGAGCTCCGCGCTCCACGTCCGGGTCATCTGGACCAGTAGGCGGTCCCCTTCGGCGTGCCCGTTCCGGTCATTCACCAGCTTGAACTCGTCGAGGTCGATCAGTGCCACGGTGAGCGGGATCCCCGTCCGATCCGCGAGGGCGAAGGCACGTTCGGCGGCGGGCGCCAGGCCTTTGCGGTTGAGCAGCCCGGTCAGGGAATCGGTGTGCGCCTCATGGCGGAGGCGCGAGCTCTGCCGGCCGATCGTCTCGGTCGCCACCACGAGCGAGGCGGTCATGAAGAACCAGGCGTCCGCGGGCACCTGATGAGGGTTGGCGACGAGCGCGCCCAGGAACGCGACCGCGATCAGAGCCGTGTGCGCGCGAGCGGCGGCGCGCGAGAAGAAGAAGGCCGCATAGACGCCCATCCACATGTAGTCGCAGGCCGTGACGACCATCCCCACGCCGGTGGCCGACCGGGCGATCAGCACGGATATCAGCGCCGTCCCGCCGATCACAGCGAAATGGAGGAACCAGTGCGGGACTCGGCTGCCCAGCCACCAGAGGGCGAGCGAGGCGCAGAGCGCGACGACGCCGGCCAGCCGGAGCAGCTCGACGGGCGCGGCCGGGCTCGCCGGAAAGGCGGCCGCGAAGAACCCGCTCAGTCCTCCGGCGAGCGCGATCAGCGCGAGCGAACGCACGGCGGGCGGCAGTCCGTCGCGATTCCAGAGGGCATCGAACCTTCCCCTCGAGGTCATGCTTGATTGATCGGCGTTCAGGGCTCAGTCCTTGACCCCCGGGGCGAGGATTCCTTCTTTGTTTGGCTGAGCGGCTCTCGTGCCAAATTGCGCAGGAGGCGTCATCACCCACCCGTAGCCTGAGCAAATGGCAGCGAAGGGCCCCCAATACCGCTGTTCGGAGTGCGGGCACGCCGCCCTCACCTGGACCGGACAGTGTCCCGGTTGTGGCGCCTGGAACACCCTCGAGGAGGCCGGCGGGTCCGCCACGCGCTCGAGTCGCGGCGGCCGGGCAAGGCGCGGCAGCGCACCCAAGCCTGTTCCGCTCCGCGAGGTGCAGTCCGAACGGTCCTCGCGGCTCGGCACCGGGATCGCGGAGCTCGACCGCGTGCTGGGTGGCGGCCTGGTCCCGGGCTCGCTGGTCCTGCTCGGCGGGGCGCCCGGGATCGGCAAGAGCACCCTGGCGGGGATGGCATTGGCCAATATCGCGGGCGCGGGCAGCGACGTCCTCTATGTATCCGGCGAGGAGTCCCCTGCACAGGTCAGGCGGCGCGCGGAGCGGCTGGGGGAGGACGCCCTGTCGGTACCGATGCTCGCGGAGCCCTCGCTGGAGTCCGTGCTTGCGGCGCTGGAGGCGGAGCGACCGGCGGTGTGCGTAATCGACTCCGTCCAGACGCTGGCGATTCCGGACGCGGCCCCCGGCAGCGTGAGCGCGATCCGGGAGGCCACCTCCGCGCTGCTCGACTCGGCCAAGCGGCTCGACGTCACGCTGCTCCTGATCGGGCACGTGACCAAGGAGGGGTCGCTGGCCGGGCCCCGGGCCCTGGAGCACCTGGTCGATTGCGTCTTGCACTTCGAGGGGGAGCGGGAGCGGACCTTCAGGACGCTGCGTGCCCTCAAGAACCGCTTCGGCGCGACCAGCGAGGTCGGCGTCTTCGAGATGCGGCAGGGCGGCCTCGTCGAGGTCCTCGATCCGTCCGCACGCTTCGTCGGCGAGGCGCGGCCGGCCCCCGGGTCGGTTGTCCTCTGCGCGATGGAGGGAACCCGCCCGCTCCTGGTCGAGGTCCAGGCCCTGGTGGCCCCGACCGAGATCGTCCCGCCCCGCCGGACCGCGACCGGCGTGGATCGAAACCGGCTGGCACTGGTCCTCGCGGTCCTCACCCGCCACGCCGGGCTCTCGATCGGCGCCGCCGATGTCTTCGTCAACGTCGCCGGGGGCGTCCGCATCGACGAGCCGGGCGCCGACCTGGCGATCGCGATGGCGGTCGCGTCGGCCCACTCGGGCCGGGCTCTCGAGACCGACGGCAAGCCGCTGGCCTGCTTCGGAGAGATCGGCCTGACGGGCGAGGTCCGCTACGTGGCCCACGCGGACCGCCGAGTGGCAGAGGCCCGCAAATTCGGACTGGGCAAAGTCCTGGGCCCACCGGCAGGCGATGAGGCGATCCAGGGCCTCTCTCCGGTCGGCAGCCTGAAATCCGCGCTGTCGAGTCGGAAGCAAGGGACTCTCAAGCGCGTCGCTTAGCGGTTCCTCGGGCGGGTGGCCCGGAATTTGATCCGCGGTGAGATGCCTCGATCCGCGGTCAAATTCCGGGACAGGACCCGCCCGCCAATACCTTGGTCCGTCGCACTTGACAATCGCTAACCCGACCTCTCCACACGGATTTCCCCGCAAAGCAGCTTTCTTTGGTTTCTGCTTCCATCAGTCCCGATGGCGTCTTCGCTTCCCGGCGACGATCTACAGGAGTTGGAGGCGCGACAGGATCCGCGACTTCTCCGGGCCCTCGACATCGTCGCCCCCGGCACCGCCCTGCGGGAGGGCATCGACAACATCGTCCACTCGCGCACGGGCGGGCTGATCGTCATCGGAGACCCAGAGGAGGTCTCCTTTCTCTTTTCAGGGGGCATCAACCTCGACATCGACTACACCCCGGCGCTGCTCTACCAGGTGGCGAAGATGGACGGGGCGATCGTCCTCAACGAGCAGGCGACGAAGATCGTCTGCGCCAACGTCCAGCTGATGCCGGACCCGACGATCCTCTCGTCGGAGACCGGCACCCGGCACCGCACCGCAGAGCGCGTCTCGAAGCAGACCGACTCTCTGGTGGTGGCGATCTCCGAGCGGCGGGACGTCGTCTCCCTGTACCTGGGCGGGATGAAGTACATCCTCCAGGACATCCCCGCTGTCCTGGCGAAGGCGAACCAGGGGCTCGCGACCCTCGACAAGTACCGCGCCCGCCTCGACTCGGTCTCCACCCGGCTGACCCAGCTCGAGTTCGAGGGCGGCTCGGTGCTCTACGACGTCCTCTCGGTGCTGCAGCGCGCCGAGCTGGTGACGCGAATGGCGGTCGAGGTCGAGCGCTACATCGTCGAGCTCGGCACCGAGGGCCGGCTGATCGAGATGCAGCTCGAGGAGACGATGGTCGGGGTCGCCGCCGACAAGGCCGCGCTGATCCGCGACTACTCCGTCGAGGACACGGAGGAGAACCTGTCGATGACCCTTGCCTCGATTGCGCGGATGCCGCATCAGGACCTTCTCGACTTCGGCCGCCTCGCGGAGCTGCTCGGTTACGACCGCAAGGTTTCCACTCTCGACTTCCCCGTATCGCCCCGCGGCTATCGCGTCCTCGGACGGATCCCGCGGCTGCCCAAGCTTGTGGTCCAGCGGATCATCCAGGAGTTCGGCGGGCTGGAGGAGGTCCTCGCCGCCAGTGACGACGACCTCGAGGCTGTCGAGGGCGTGGGCGCCGGGCGGGCCAAGGACATCCGCGAGGGCCTGCGCAGGCTGCAGGAGGTTGACCCGGTCGACCGCTACTTACAGAGTTGACGGCCCCGTCAGGCCGTCTCGACGAAAGGAGCAAGCCATTCCAGAGCTAACAGAGGAGGTAGTAGACGAGGCGTCGGTTGCCGACCTCGAACTCGAAGCGCCAGTGAATATTCACTTTGAGGTCGGTGACAACGTGGTCTACCCGCATCACGGAGCGGGCGTGGTCCTGAAGAAGGAATCAAAGGACATGATGGGCGAGAAGCGGGACTACCTGACCATCAACATCCTCCACAACAACATGACCGTGATGGTTCCCTGCGAGAACGCAGGCCGCGCCGGCCTGAGGCGCGTGATCGACGAGGAGCAGGTCAAGAAGGTCATCGGCGTGCTGACCGACGATGTCTCCGAGATGCCGAAGAACTGGAACCGCCGGTTCAAGCACAACCGAGAGAAGATCAAGACGGGGGACGTCTACGAGCTCGCCGAGGTGGTTCGCAACCTCGCGATCCGCGAATGGGAGAAGGGGCTCTCCACCGGCGAGAAGCAGATGTACACCCGCGCCAAGAAGATCCTCGCGTCGGAGTTCATGTACGCGCTGGACAAGGACGAGGACGGCGCGGAAGCCTATCTGGACGAGCTGCTGGAGGAGCGCTTCGGCGCCGCAAAGGCGACCGCCTGAGCAAGTCTCCGCATCGGCCGTAATCGCGGCCGCCGGCTCCGGGCAGCGACTCGGAGCCGGTGGCCCGAAGGCCTTCGTGGAGCTCGCCGGGCGGCCGATGATCGAGTGGTCGCTCGACGCCCTCCGCGCCGCGAGCACGATCGCCGAGATCGTGGTCGCCGCGCCACCGGGGGATCACGAGCTGGTGTCCGATCAGGGCGTCGTCGCCGTCGCGGGCGGCGAGCACCGCTCCCAGTCGGTCGCCAACGCGCTGGCGCTCTGCTCGGGAGAATTCGTCGTCGTCCACGACGCCGCCCGGCCGCTGGTCACTCCCGGCCTGATCGACGCCATGGTCGAGGAGCTCGCCGCCGAGAAGGACGCGGCGGGTGTGATCGCGGCGACCCCGGTGACCGACACGATCAAGCAGGTCGGCGACGAGGGTCAGGTCGAGCGCACGCTCGACCGCTCCGGTCTCTGGGCGGTTCAGACTCCCCAGGCCTTTCGCGCGGACGCACTGCGCGAGGCCCTGGCCGACCCCGACTCCCTGCCCGCCGCCAGCGATGACGCGATGCTGGTCGAGCGCCGCGGTGGCCGGGTCGTGGTCCACTCGACCTCACCGGACAACATCAAGGTGACTACGCCGTTCGACCTCCGGGTCGCCGAGCTCCTTCTCCGCGAGCGAAGCTAGGGGTCAGGTCTTGCATCAGACTGGGAGCGCGTCAGCCTCGCCGCCAGACCAGGACGTAGACCAGCGCGACGATGAACGTGAGCTGCCCGACGCCCAGGGCCGTTCCGAGGTTCTTGGCGCCGAAGAGCTCGGCGAGTCCCACGCCGACGGCGAAGGCCGCCAGCACGATGACCAGCTTGGCGAGCACGGACCGGGACTCTAGAGGCGGGTACCTTTGGCGCGTGCTCACCGACTACCACCTGCATCTGCGGCCCGACGAGGTCGGGTCCGCCGAGGACCACTTCACCCAGGAGAACGCCGAGCGCTACCTCGCGGCGGCGGAGGAGCAGGGGATCGAGGAGCTCGGCGTCTCCGAGCACATCTACCGCTTCAAGGAGGCGCTCGAGCTCTGGGGTCATCCCTACTGGCACGATCAGGCGGTGGACGATCTCGCCGCCTACTGCGAGTTCGTCCGGACGACACCGCTGCGGCTCGGAGTCGAGGCGGACTTCATTCGCGGCGCGGAGGACCGCATCGCGGAGCTGCTCGATGGCCACGACTTCGACTACGTGGTCGGCTCCGTCCACTATCTGGGCGAGGCGGGTGCCGTCGATGACCGGCGCTATGACGTCTGGGACTCCTTCCGCGACGCCGACTCGCTCTGGCGCACCTACTTCGAGTGGCAGGCGGATCTGGTCAGATCGGGCCTCTTCGACATCGTCTCCCACCCGGACCTGGTGAAGATCTGGGGTGAGGACCGCCCCGCGCCGGAGCGCGACCCCCGCTTCCACTACGAGCCCTTCGTCGAGGCGCTGGCCGAGTACCAGATCGCCGTGGAGATCTCGACCGCGGGGCTCCGCAAGCCGGTCGGCGAGATCTATCCCGCCCGCGCCCTCGCCGAGATGTGCCTCGAGGCGGGGACGGAGTTCGCGCTCTCCTCGGACGCGCACGCCCCCGACCAGGTGGGGTTCGGATACGACGAGGCCATCGGCTTCCTCACCGAGCTCGGCGTCGAGCGGATCTGCGTGTTCGACCGTCGCCAGCGCCGCACCGAGCCCCTCGGGCGAACGGGACTCGAGCGTGAGGAGCTCGCCGATCGCAAGGAGGCTGGCTGATGGGTCTGCGGGTGGGCATCGGCTACGACAGCCACCGCTTCGCCGAGGGAGAGCGCCTGTTGATCGGGGGAGTCGAAATCGAGCACGACCGCGGCCTCGAGGGACACTCCGACGCCGACGTTCTGACTCATGCCGTGATCGACGCGCTGCTGGGCGCCTGCGGCCTCGGCGACCTCGGAGAGCTCTTCCCGGATACCGAGGAGCAGTGGCGCGATGCGGATTCAATCGACCTGCTCCGCATCGTCGTCGGCCGGCTGTCCGGTGCAGTCGCCAACGTCGACGTGACCGTGATCTGCGAGGAGCCGAAGCTCGCGCCCTACAAGGCGGAGATCGGAGCCCGGCTCACCGAGGTGCTCTCAGCGCCGGTCAGCGTCAAGGCATCGACCAACGAGGGCATGGGCGCGATCGGCAGGGGAGAGGGAATTGCCTGCATAGCGGTCGCTCTCGTCGACGCATAAGCTTGACCGGATGGCGCAGGACGGGTTGAGAGAGGGCCTTGCCGGTGTGGCGTCGCGTCTGCCGGCCGCGCTCGGCGACGTCGCCTTCGAGATCCGGGTCTTCTCCGAGGTCGGTCTGGTGCGCCCGATGCGCCCGGACAAGCTCGCTCGGGTGGTCGAGCGCTACATCCGCTGGGGGGCGTCTCCCGCCCTCGGGTCGGCCGCCAACGCGGTCACCGTCCCGGACCGGACGGCGATCGTCGACGAGGCGGGCACGCTCACCTGGGAGCAGACCCACCGCCGCTCGAACGCGCTCGGACGCGCGCTCCGCGACGAGGGGGTTGCGCCCGGCGACGGCGTGGCGATCATGTGCCGGAACCACCGCTACTTCATCGAGGCGACCATGGCCTGCGCGAAGCTCGGGGCGATCGCCCTCTACCTCAACACCGCCTTCGCGGGCCCGCAGCTCGCCGACGTGATGGAGCGCGAGAAGCCCGCTGCGTTGATCTACGACCAGGAGTTCACCGATCTGCTCTCGGAGGCGAGCGGGGGAATGCGCCGTTTCGTCGCGTGGGAGGAGCGCGAGGGCACGGACCAGGTCACGCTGGAGCAGCTGATCTCGGGCTCCCATGGCGACGACCTCGATCCGCCGCCGGAGTCGGGTCGCTACATCATCCTCACCTCCGGGACCACCGGGACGCCGAAGGGCGCCCAGCGCAGCCAGCCCGAGGGGCTGGGCGCGCTCGCCGCGCTGCTCTCCAAGATCCCGAGGCGCACTCACGAGACCGTGATGATCGCCGCGCCGCTCTTCCACTCCTGGGGCTTTCTGCACTTCATCCTCAGCCTGCCCACCGCGGCGACGATGATTCTGCACCCGAAATTCGACCCTGAGGACGCCCTCAGGGCCACCGCCGAGCACCGGGCCCGCGTGCTGGCGGTCGTCCCGGTGATGATGCAGCGGATCCTCGCCCTGCCGGAGGAGGTGAAGCGCAGATACGACCTGTCCGCACTCGAGGTGACCGCCGCGAGCGGCTCGACTCTTCCGGGCGATCTCGCGACCAACTGGATGAACGAGTTCGGCGACAACCTCTACAACCTCTACGGCTCGACGGAGGTCGCCTGGGCGACGGTGGCGACTCCCGAGGACATGCGGGCGGCACCGGGCACGGCCGGCAGGCCCCCGCGTGGCACGGTGATCCGCATCGTGGACGAGAACGGCCACGACGTGCCGCCCGGAGAGACGGGCCGGATCTTCATCGGCAACCAGCTGGCGTTCGAGGGCTACACGGGCGGCGGCGACAAGGAGCACCTCGGCGATCTGCTCTCCTCGGGCGACGTCGGGCACCTCGACGAGGCGGGGCGCCTGTTCATCGACGGCCGTGACGACGAGATGATCGTCTCCGGCGGCGAGAACGTCTTCCCCCGCGAGGTGGAGGATCTGCTCTCCGACCACGACGGAGTGGTCGAGGCGGCCGCGATCGGGGTCGACGATGAGCAATTCGGCCAAAGGCTGCGCGCCTTCGTCGTCAAGGGGGAGGATGCCGACGTGAACGAGGAGGACCTGAAGAACCACGTCAAGGCGAACCTCGCCCGCTACAAGGTCCCGCGCGAGATCGTCTTCGTCGAAGAGCTTCCGCGCAATGCGACGGGTAAGGTCCTCAAACGCGAGCTGGCCGAACGCCAGCCAGCGGACTGAGCGACTGGAGGGCAGAGAAGCTTGTCCGACACTGAGAGCCTTGAGCCGATCGGTGAGGCGGACCGTGACGACGTTCCCCTTCCCCTGGAAACAGACGAGATCCGGGCCGAGATCGAGCAGGCTCGGGCTGCGACGGACCGCTTCCGCGCCAAGGCGACCGAGCTGATCGACGAGCTGCGCGACCGCGAGACGCAGGCCCGCAACGACGCAATCGCCGCGGAGACCGCCGCGGAGACAGCCCGCACCGACGCGCGAGAGACCCGTGCCGCGGCTCAGGAGGCGATCGACCACGCCAAGCGGATCGAGGCGCGGGCAACCGCGAAGGCCCGCGAGGCGATCCGGGCGGCCGGGAAGAAGGCGGGCGAAGCCGAGCGGCGCTCCACAGCTCTCGAGAGCGCCCTGGCCGACGCCCAGGACGGGCAGCAGCGGGCGGAGAGCCGGGCCGCCGAGGTCGAGAAGCGGGCCAGTGCCGCGCAGCAGCGAATCCGGGCCCAGCTCAGCGAGCTCGAGGAGAAGGCGAAGCGGGCCGAGGCTCAGCGCGGCTGACGCCGGGCGAGAGCAGGCGGCCTTCCGCGAGCGCGCCGAGAAAGCGATCGAGCGCATCAAGGAGCAGACACGCGAGCGGGCAGAGAGCGCGATCAAGGCCTCCCGCGAGCGCTCCGAGGCGGGCGCCCGGGAGGCGCTCGACCGCGCGGCAGAGTCCGAGCGGCGCATCGAGGAGCTCCGCTCCAGCCTGAACGAGGCCGAACAGCGCGCGATCGCCGCCGAGGACCGCGCGGAGGCTGCGGCCGAAGGCGAGAAGAACGAGGCCGAGCGGCTCCGCGGGGAGATGGAGCGCCGAATCCGCGAGGCCGCCGACGAGGCGCGCCGCGAATCCGAGGATCGGGTCCGTCGGCTCGCCGACCGCGTCGCCAAGGAGGCCGAGGCCCGTGCGCGCGCCGAGGCCGAGGCCACGCTGAGCCAGGAGGCCGTCAAGCTTCAGCGGGAGGCCGACGAGCGGGTGGAGGCGGCGCGCCGCCGCGCCGAGGCGGAGGTCCAGGAGAAGGTGGATCGCGCCCGCAGCGAGGCTCTCACCGGCGCCGCTCCAGAGGATTCCGACGGCTCACCAGGCGAGCCGAGCGAGCCGGAGCGCCCGAGCGTTCCCGATGAGGCACCCCCGGGGGAGCCCGCCGGCACCCGCTACGTCGGCGGCCGGCGGCTGCGCACGTATTAGCGGACCGCCACCCTGCGATTCTGGGTCCAACTGGGCCTCGGCGACAGTCCGCGATCCTCCCTGCCGGCCCGCGCCGATCGAGGAATCGCTCTAGGCCGCGTCGACCGTCAGGTCCGGGCTCGTGCCGTTGCCGGCCCCGTGCCCATTCGGGGTGGCGTTGATCCGCAACTGGAGGCGGCGGGCGGCCCGGCTGAGCCGCCTCGCGGCGCGCTCAGCGGCCGAGGCCTGTGCGTGGCCGATGAAGTCGTGGACCAGCGCGTTGGCGTCGACCGGGTGCTCGACCTGGGGCACGTGGCCGCACTGATCGAGGACGACCTGGCGCGCGGCCGGCAGCGCATCGCGAACGTATCGGGAGAACGCGAGGGGCACGAGCGGGTCCTCGTCTCCCCAGACGAAGAGCGCGGGCGGCTCGAGATCCCTGAGGCGCGTGTAGAAGCCCGCCGGGCCCTTGGGCTCCTCGAGGTAGATGTGCCGCAAGGAGGAGTGGAACGCGACCCGGGCGTTGACGGAGCGATAGTTGCGAAGGAACTCCTCCACGGCGACGTCGGCGGCCGCAGGGTGAATGCGCTCGGGCCGGGAGAACATGCTCCAGAACTGCTGACGCACGAGCACGTCGCCGAAGCTATGCGGGATGGCGGCGAGCTCGGGCCGCAGCAGCTTCACCAGAGGCACGAAGTGGCGGCGCCTCCTCCATGCCATCGAGGGGCAGAGCAGGCTGAGGCTCCGCACCCGCTCGGGTGCCTGCAGTCCAACCTCGATCGCGACCCGGCCTCCCAGCGAGTTGCCGACCAGGTGCGCGCGGTCGATGCCTTCGGCGTCCATGAATCGGCAGACGGCGCGGGCGAACCAGGCCGAGTCGTAGGGGGCTCGCAGCGGCTTTGAGGAGGACCCGAATCCGGGCAGGTCGATTGCGTGGACCGTGTATTCGGGGGTGAGGGCGGAGACGGTCTCGAAGAAGCTCGTCTTGTTGCTGCCGAGACCGTGGATCAGGATCACGTTCTCGATTCCATCGCCCGCGGTGAGCGTCGAGATCCGGGCCTTGCCGGCCCTCACCTCATGGATGCGAACGAGCGGGGGTCTGCCGTTCGGCAGCCTGAAGAACCCCTCGAAGGCGACCGCCAGGTCGAGGTTCCCCCGCGCCCATAGCCGCCGCGAGCGGAAGGCGTCCAGGCCCGACAGCTGTCCCTCGCGGAGCTCGAGCCAGGTCGCCGCGTCGGTGCCGATCACCACGTCGGGGTCGCTCTTGGGGGAGACCGTCACCTGGCAGCCGGTCTCGTGGAGCTCGACGGCCCAGCTCAGGCCAAGGTCGTCGAGCTCTATGCGGTAGCTGGCGCTGAAACCGGGGTCGGCTCCCAGATAGCGCTCGGGGAGGGAGGCGAATGCATCCTCCACCGCGCGCAACCGCTGATGCTCAAGCGAGGCCTGAGTCAAGGCTGAGTCAGCGTATCGCCCCGAACGGTTGTTCCCGTTCACGTCAGATTCTCTTAACCGATTCCTCACGGAATATGCGTCCTTCTGAGCGTCAATAGCATCCGCGCCGTGACGGACGTACGTATCCAGGACACGCTCAGTCGTCAGACGCGCCAGCTCGAGCCGGGCAAGCGGGGCCAGGTCGGGATCTACGCCTGCGGCCCGACCGTCTACGGGCGCATCCACATCGGCAACGCCAGGCCATACGTGATCTTCACGCTGCTCAAGCGTTTCCTCGAACACGAGGGATTCGACGCGAAGCTGGTCATCAACGTCACGGACATCAACGACAAGATCTATGACGCGGCACGCGAGGCGGGGCAACCGTCAGCCGAATACGCGGCGGAGATGACGGCCGCCTATATCGCGGACACCGATGCCCTCGGTCTTGGGCGGCCCGATGCCGAGCCGCTCGCTACGGAGACGATCGCGGAGATCGTCTCTCTGATCGAGGCGCTGATCGACGGCGGCCATGCCTACCAGGCAAACGGTGACGTCTACTTCCGTGTGAAGAGCTTCGAGGGCTACGGAAAGCTCTCCAACCGGGACACCGAGGAGATGGACCAGGGAGAGGAGGCCGGCACCGCCTCGCTCAAGGAGAACCCGCTCGACTTCGCGCTCTGGAAGGGCCGTAAGGAGGGGGAGGACACCTGGTGGCCGTCGCCCTGGGGCGACGGGCGCCCCGGCTGGCACATCGAGTGCTCCGCGATGTCCGAGAAGGAGCTCGGCCCTGACTTCGCGATCCACGGCGGCGGCATCGACCTGGTCTTCCCCCATCACGAGAACGAGATCGCGCAGACCGAGGCGGCTCGGGGCCTGCCCCTCGCCGAGATCTGGATGCACAACGGCATGGTCCAGATCGACGAGGAGAAGATGTCGAAGTCGGTCGGCAACATCTTCCAGCTCTCGGCGGCGATCGAACGCTACGGAGGGCAGACGGTGGTCGCCTATCTGGCCTCGGGCCACTACCGCCAGCCGCTGGCCTTCTCGGACGAGCAGCTCGAGTGAGGCCGCGGCGCGAGTGGACCGAATCCGCGAACTACCTCCGGGATGCGCCCGGCGGCGAGCCGGACCAGTTCCTGGTCGAGAAGCGGCAAGCGTTCCTCGACGCGCTGGCGGACGACTTCAACACGCCGAAGGCGTTCGCGGTGCTCTTCGAGATCGTCGCCGAGGGGAACAAGCGGGAGCTGGCCGGAGCCCGCGAGGCGCTGGAGGAGCTCCTTCCGCTGCTCGGGCTGGACTCCCTGCTGGCGGAGGAGGAGCAGGCGCCCCCTGAGGCCGAGGAGCTGCTGGCGCAGCGTCGAGGAGGCGAGAGCCGCGAAGGAGTTCGATCGCGCCGACTCCCTTCGAGACCAGCTGGCCGAATTGGGCTGGGAGGTCCGCGACGAGGCCGGCGGCGCCCGGCTCGTCCGGCGACGGTAGGAGTGGCGGACCGGGAGCGGATCTACGGACGCCGGCCCGTGGCCGAGGCGGAGCGTGGCCGCCGACGGGTGCACCGAACCTGGCTAGCGCCGGAGACGCCCGCCGAAGAGCTCGAGCGCCTCTGCGGATCGCCCGACCATCAGGGAGTGGTCGCCGAGGTCGACGCTTATCCCTACGCAGACCCCGACAGCCTGTTCGAGGGCGACGACGGCCAGGGGCTGGTGGTCGCGCTCGACCAGATCCAGGATCCCCACAACCTCGGTGCAGTCTGCCGGGCGGCCGAGGTGGCCGGGGCGGCCGGTGTGGTGATCCCCGAGCGGCGGGCGGCGTCGATCACCGCCGCCGCGTGCAAGGCATCGGCGGGGGCGGTCGAGCACCTGCCGGTCGCGCGTGTCAGGAATCTCGCGGACTGGCTCGCCGGAGCGAAGGAGGGCGGAGCCTGGGTCTACGGCGCGGACGCCGACGCCGAACGGCGCTACACGGAGGTCGAGTGGACCGGTCGCGCCGTTCTCGTTCTCGGCTCCGAGGGGAAGGGCCTGCGGCAGCGAGTCGCAAAGACGTGCGACGAGCTCGTCTCGATCCCGGTCGCCGGCGTTGTCGGGTCGCTTAACGCCTCGGTGGCCGCGGCGGTGATCCTCTTCGAGGCTCGCAGGCAGCGCGACGCTTAGGCGGCGATCTGCGTCGGCTCGGCGGTCTGCTCGGCGAGTGCGATCAGCTCGTCGAGTATCTCGACGTATCGATCGCGCAGCTCGACTTCGGCGAGCCGGCCGTCCTCGGTGAATGCCTCATCGGCGTGACCGATGGGCAGCTCCTTCTCGATCACGCGGGCCCCGCTCGCCGCGAGCGCCTTCCGCGCCTCGGCCTGCGACCAGACCGCGCCGAACATCCCGGTGCTGGCGCCGACCACCGCGGCGGGCTTCCCCCAGAGCGCGTTGCCGCGCAGGGGCCTCGACGCCCAGTCGATCGCGTTCTTGAGCTGGCCGGGAATCGAGGAGTTGTATTCGGGGGTGGCGATCAGGACGGCGTCGGCGGAGGAGATCGCCTCGCGCAGGCGGCGGGCACCTTGAGGGCCCGCGCCCTGGTCGTCGTCCTCGTCATAGGGCTCGACCGCCTTCAGCCCGTCGAAGATCTCGAGCTCCACGGGCGGCGGCAGCAACTCGGCCGCCGCCCGCAGGAGCTCGGTGTTGTGGGAGTCGCGACGCAGGCTTCCTGAGATTCCAAGGACCTTCATCGCGGCTACGCCTCCTCCTTGACGAGCTCCAGGTGAACGCTGAGGGTGACCTCGTCGCCGAGGGTCTTGCCGCCGCCCGGCAGCTCCATCTGCCAGTCGAGGCCGTAGTCGTGGCGGTCGACCTTGGTCTCCAGGTCGAGCCCGATCCTCTCGTTGCCGTCGGGACCGGGTGCGGGGCCGTTGACCTCGCCACGGGCCACCACGGGATTGGTGATCCCCTTGACGGTGAGCTCGCCGTCGACGACGACCTGGCCGTCCTCCGCGGCGATCGCGCTCG
Source organism: uncultured Solirubrobacterales bacterium (assembly GCA_963747425.1). Classification (GTDB taxonomy): domain Bacteria; phylum Actinomycetota; class Thermoleophilia; order Solirubrobacterales; family 70-9; genus DASUPK01. The sequence continues at coordinate 77,828 of CAVVFJ010000014.1, read as the reverse complement.
ACTGGAACGAGATCTCCGGCGTCTTCTCGACGTCGAAGAACTCGGGGGAGAGGAGGTGGCCATGGAGGTTCTCCTCCTTGACCTGAACGCTCTCGGCGGGAACGTGCCCGGAGAGCTGCGGCTGCCCGGAGGCGTCGCTGAGCGTCGCCTCGAACTCGCCGAAGCTGCCGCGGAACGTTCCTACGACGTGCTTGACGGCGAATCCGACGTGCGAATGCACGGGATCGGATTGCCATGTGCCTGTTGGGATGGTTGACTCTGCTTGTGCTGTGGTCATTGAGGGGCTCCTTCTGGTGAGCTAGACTTATTTGATCTGTCAAACAGTTTAGCAGAGAAGCTTGACTCCACAACAGTTGAAAACTCAAGCACTTCCGTCCACGGATGCCTTCGGCCGGCTGCTCGAGGCACACGCCTCGCTCACGCGCGAGCTCAGCGCCTCTCTTGTCGCCAGCCACGGACTGACGATCAACGACTACGGGACGCTGCTGCTCCTGTCTCGTGCAGGCGATGAGGGGATGCGCCGGATCGATCTCGCGAACCAGCTGCAGCTCTCCCCCTCCGGGATCACGCGCCTCTTGGACCGCCTCGAGGCTCAGGGCCTCGTGGGCAAGGGCGAGTGCAAGTCGGATGCGCGCGTGAGCTACGCCATCCTCACCGACGCCGGCCTCGCCAAGCTGAGGGAGGCCGCCCCCGGCCACATCGAGGACATCGACCGCAGGCTCGGCACCGTTCTCAGCAAGGACGAGATGAAGACACTCGCCGAGTTGCTCGGCCGGCTCGGCGACGCCGAGGGCGACTGCACGCCTGACTAGCGGCTGAGAGCGGCGGCTAGACCACCGGGGCCGCGGGTTCGGCCGGAGCGGGAGCACCGACGCCGCCGCCGAGGTCGAAGAAGAGGATGCTCGAGACCAGGGCCCAGACCGGCGCTCCGATCACGCTGGAGATCACGCTGGCCACCACCATCCCGGTATCCCCCGCCACCCCAAGCCCGATGGCGGCGGCGACGAAGTAGAGGGCGAGCAGGATGAAGACGGCGATCACGATCGCGCCGAAAACCGGCCAGCCGTTGCCGCGCACGAGCTCGCGGCTGCGTCCGAATGCCTCGACCGCGCCGCGGTCCTCGACCACGATCGCCGGAGCCACCACGGCCCAGATCGTGACCAGGATCAAGCCGGGCACGATCAGCAGCAGGAAGCCGAAGAAGACCGCGATCCCGAAGACGATCCCGTTGAGGACCAGGGTGAGGATGAACGGGGCCGCCGCCGAGAAGAGCTCGCCCATGCTCTGGTCGAGCCGGCCATCGCGGACGTCCTGGACGAGCTTGACCACGTAGCCGGTGTAGAGCACGGTCGCGACCAGGGTGACGATCGACCCGACCAGCCTCAGCACGAGGCTGTCGGTGGCGCTCAGCAGCCCGCTGATCAACCCGGCGAGCCCGAGCAGGATCACGGCCCCGCCGAGCAGCGGCCCGGCGTGCTTGCCGTAGGTGTCGAAGGCCTCGCTGATCACGCGGCCGGTCTCGATTCGGTTGGCGCTTGCTTCCATCTCTCCTCCTCGATCTGATCCTGGCGCGCACGTACGCCCAGCGAGGCACCGTTTAGCAGCGCCCACGGACGGACGGGTCGATTGGGCTCCTGCCAGGCACGGATCCTGCAAGGGGAATTGCATCGGCTCCGAACCGTGGTTGACATTCCCGGATCCGCCAGTAGGCTGCTCCGCGAGTAAGGGTGAACCTCAGGTGGAGCCTGATGGACAGCACCCGGACCGAAAGGCGCCTCCAGGGGAGGTACGGAGCGCCACAGACCACCCCGTCAAGGAGGTTGCTGTGGCTGTACCTACCCCAAGCACCGAAGAGCAGGCGGTCGTCCCCTCACGAGCCATCCCCGAGGGCGCCCGCAACACCGGGCCCGGCCCGGACGACGAGTTCCTCGTCGCGCTGGCCAAGCATGGCCGGACCGACGCATATGACCAGCTGGTGCGCCGCTACCGGCGCTTCGTGCGGGTCAAGTCCTCCTCATATTTCCTGCTCGGCGGCGACGCCGACGACCTGATGCAGGAGGGAATGCTGGGTTTGTTCAAGGCGATCCGTGACTACCGGCCCGAGCGCGAGTCGAGCTTCCGCGGTTTCGCGGAGCTCTGCATCACCCGGCAGATCATCACCGCGGTCAAGACCGCGACCCGCAACAAGCACACGCCGCTCAACCAGTACGTCTCGTTCAGCCAGACGCCGGCAGCGGCGGGCCCCGACTCCGAGACCACGCTCGAGGAGGTCCTTCCGGGCCCGGCGGTGCGCGACCCGGCCAACCAGGTGATCGCCGGCGAGGAGCTGGAGAGCCTGGTGGCGTGTCTGACCAGCGTCCTCTCCGAGCTCGAGAGCCGGGTGCTGGCCCTGTACCTCGACGGTCACTCCTACGAGGTGATCGGCGAGCGGCTCGACTGCGACACCAAGACCGTCGACAACGCCCTGCAGCGCGTCAAGCGCAAGGTCGGCATCCACCTCGACTCGCGCATGGTCAAGGTCTGAATCAAACGTAGGTAACGGCACGGCAGCCAAGCGGCCGCTCCGAGAGGGGCGGTCGCTTTATTTCCGGCGCATTCCCTTGGCGAAACGGCCGGCGAAGCCGCTGGAGGCGACGGTCTTCGCCAGCTCGCGCGGCTCGGTCTTGGCGAGCAGCGACTTGAGCTCCTTGCGCTGGCGGTCGGAGAGGTTCGACGGGCGTCCCTTCGAGGCCTTGACGATCTCGACCATTCGCTGACGGTCCTTCTCGCTCAGCCTGGTCGTGACGTGGTTGCGAACGGCGAGCACGACCTCCGCGGCGGCCAGCAGCCATGCGCCACGTGCCAGCCAGCGGCCGCGGGCCGCGGCTGCGCCGGGATCGTTGAGCGACTCTCGGAGGTTGCGCCTGGGGGCCATGCCGGGAGTATGCCCAACAACCTTCCCGACGACGCAGATTTTTGGGGTCGGGACACGCCGGCCTCGGGCCGATACCACCCGGGTAAGCGTCAGGTACGCCATTGGAGGGATAGCCGCCAAGCAGGGCGGTCAGGTCCAGAGCCTGGCCGCCCTGCACTTCAGGCGGAGCCGCGGCCTAGTCTTCGAGGGGCGCCCGGATAGCTCAACTGGTGGAGCACCGCTCTTGTAAAGCGGAGGCTGTGGGTTCGAGTCCCACTCCGGGCTCTTGTCATTCAAGGATCTGAAGCCGCCGGGCGAGGGGAACTGGCTCGAGTTCGCCGACGACCGGCGGAAGCTCCTCCTCTACGGAGGGCCGATCACGGATCCGATCGGCACGCTGGACGGCGAGGGCTGGGAGGAATTCGAGCTGCTCTCCACGGCCCGCGCGCTCTCGGACGCACCTGGCCTCGGCGAGGGCGCTGCCCGGACCCACCTGGTTCCCGCCGACCCGGTCCCGGAGGCCTCCGCCGCGATCATCGACGACGTCGGCAGCGACCGCGTGGCGGCGCTCGGCGGCGGGCGGGTGATCGACTCCGCGAAGGGGATCGCGGCGGTCCGGGGCGGTGAGGTGGCGGCGATCCCGACGACGCTCTCCGGCGCTCCGATGACCGCCATCCACCGGTTGCCCGCCGGATCGGAGGCGGCCGCCGGCGTGAGGCCCGCCCTGGTGATCGCGTACGCCGATGCGATGACGAGCGCCCCGGAGCCGCAGCTGCGAGCCACGGCGATGAACGCCCTCGCGCATGGGGCGGAGTCGCTCTACACCCCGCTGGCGGACGAGACCTCGCGGGACGCCGCGCTATGCGGCGCCGGCATGCTCGCCCAAGCTCTGGACCAGGCGCCGGCGAAGCGTGGCCGCGCGGCCCTCGCCCTGGGCGCGCTGCTCTGCGCGATCGCGGTCGACCGGGCGGGGATCGCCCTCCATCACGTGCTCGGCCAGACCACGGTCAGGGTGCTGGGCACTCCCCACGCGGAGACCTACGCGGCCCTGCTGCCCGAGACGATGGAGGCGATGCGAGGGCGTGCCCCCGAGCAGATCGAGGCGCTCGCGGCGGCCCTTGGAACCGACGGTGCCGGGGTCCGGGAGCGGATCGGCGATCTCGCCGGTCACCGGGGACTCGGCGAGCTGGGGGCCGACCGCGGCCGAGTCGATCAGGTCGTCGAGGTCGCGATGGCACGCCCCGAGCTCACGCACATGACACCCGGGGATGTGGCGCCCGCGGATCTCGCCGCGATCCTGGACGCCGCCTGGTAGACGCCCGGGCGGGTATGGCCTGCCTGTAACTGGCGGTCTCCATAGGGTTGAGATCTGGGCATGGACGAGGAGAGGCTGCTCGGCTACCACCGCTTCACGCGGGATCACGGCGTCAACCGCCCGCTCTACTGGCTTGCGCGAGGGATCCTCGTACCGTTCTTCCTCGTCTACTTCCGGCTCTCGCGAATCGGCCGCGAGCACGGCAAGGTCAAGGGGCCGCTGATCGTCGCCGCCAACCACCGCAGCTTCCTCGACCCCTTCGTGATCGGCGCCTCGCTGCCCTGGCGACGCCCTCTGCACTACGTGGCGAAGGTCGAGCTCTTCGAGAAGCGCTGGCAGGGATGGATCCTGAACCGCTTGGGGGCGTATCCGGTGCGGCGCGGCCAGTCGGACGAGCAGACACTGATCACATCCCGCGAGGTGCTGGAGCGCAGCGGCGCGGTCTGCATCTTCCCCGAGGGGACGCGGCACCGAACCGGATCGCTGGCGCGCCCGAAGCGCGGCTTCGGGCGCCTCGCGCTCGAGACCGGCGCCGCGGTGCTGCCCGTCGCCGTTCACGGCTCGGAGCAGGTCAGGCGCGGCTGGAAGATCCGTCCCAAGAAGGTCAAGGTGCGGATGGGTCGCGCTCTCACCTTCCCGCGCACCGAGGATCCCTCCCCGACTCTCGCCAACTCCGTCGGGGCCCGCATCTGGCCCGTGATCGAGTTGCAGTGGGAGTGGCTCGGAGGATTGCCGCCGCTGCGGAAGGCGGCGGTGATCGGCGCAGGCAGCTGGGGAACCGCCGTGGCGGTCCTCCTCGCCCGCGGCGGGCTCGAGGTTCAGCTCGGCACCCGCACCGGCGAGCGGGCCGAGGAGATGAACGAGACCAGGAGCAACGAGGAGTACCTCCCGGGCGTTCAGCTCCCGGACTCTCTCACGGTGAAGCGGGCGGCCGACATCGAGCTCGCGGGCATCGACCTCGTCTGCTTGGCGGTTCCCTCCGCGGCGCTTCCACAGGCCGTGGGGGCGATCGGCGACCGCGTGGGCCAGCGAGCATCGGTGCTCCTGCTGAGCAAGGGGCTGGTGGCGCCGATGGCCGCGCTGCCATCCGAGTACGTCTCCGAGCGCATCACGGCGCGGGCGATCGCGTCCCTGGGCGGGCCGGCGCACGCGAAGGAGGCGGTCTCGGGGACCGCGGCGCTCGTCCTCGGCAGCCGCGATGCGGACCTCCGCGACCAGCTCGGCAGCGTCTTCGACGAGGCGGGCCTCGTCTGCGAGCGCTCGCAGGACATGATCGGCGTGGAGGTCGCGGGCGCCGCGAAGAACGCCGCCGCACTGGCGGGCGCGGCGGCGCAGGCGCAGGGCATGAACGCCGCGGGGATCGCGACCGCGCAGGTCTGGCGCGAGTGCGTCGCCTACGCCCGGGCGCGCGGGGCGGAGCACGAGACCTTCGCGGGCATCGCCGGCGTGGGCGACCTGACGGCGACGATCCTCGCCGAGGGCAGCCGCAACCGGCGAGCGGGGGAGCTGCTCGGCGAGGGGACTCCCGCCGAGCAGATCCCCGGGATCATCGGACAGGCCTCCGAAGCCCTCGACTCCGTGCCGCTGATCGCGGCGGCGGTCCGCAAGACGGGGATGGGGAGCTCCGCCCTCGATGGCCTGGCGGGTTTGATCGCCGGCGAGATCTCCCCTGCTGAGTGGATGTCGCGGGTCAGGCAGGCTGAGCGTGCAAGGCGCGAACCGGCGGCCGGAGGTCAGGCGGCGTGAGCTCGGCCGCGAGTACGCTTGATCTGTGTCAGATGCGGAGCAGGTCGCCGCTAACAACGGCGAGCCGAAGGAGTCGAAGGCCGAGCTCGATCGTGCCTTCGAGCAGCTCTACCGGGACCATCTGCGCGACGTCTACTCGTACTCGTACTACCGGGTCGGCAACCACCACGACGCCGAGGACGTCACCGAGCAGGCCTTTCTCCAGGCGTACCGGCACTTCGAGCGCGCCCGGCGCGAGTCGAACGGCCGCCCGCTGCGTCCCTGGCTCATCCGGATCGCTCACAACCTCGCCTCCAACTACCACCGCGACCGAGCCCGGCGCCCCCAGAGGGTGCTGGACGAGTCGGAGCCGATCGCAGCCCCGCACGGCACCGAGAGAATCGTCGAGGGACGGGAGGAGCTGAAGAGCGTCATGGAGCATCTCCAGCACCTGCCCGACGACCGCCGCGACGCCCTGATCATGCGCTTCGCGCTCGGCATGGACAACCGTGAGATCGCGCGATCGCTTGGCCGCTCCGACGGGGCGACCAAGGTCCTGATCCACCGGGCGATCAAGCAGCTGGAGGAGGAGATGAGCGCCAATGGCGGCTGAGAACACGAGCGACGTCGAAAGCCTGCTGCGCTCGGCCCTGCGGCCGATCGAGCCGCCGGAGAAGCTCTCCGGCCGACTCGAGGAGACGCTGAGCGCCGTCACCGAGGCCGCGGCCGAGGAGCTCTCGGCGTGGGCCGAGGAGCTCTCGGAGTCCGAGCTTCGCTCGCTGCGCCAACCTCGCAACTGGGTGCGCCCCGCGGCCGCGATCGCCGCAGGCGGGGCGGCTGCCGGTGGGTTGGTGCTCGTTGAGCTTCGCCGCCGAAGCGGCAAGAAGCCCTCCCGCCTCAAGGAGCTGACGGACCAGGTCTCGGACATCGCCGATCAGGTTCGAGACCAGGTCCGCAACCGCCTCGACTAGAGCTACGTCGTCGCCGCGGCTCTCGTCACCGGGCGGGACGCCATAGCCGCGATCACCCCGGTGATCCCCAGGATCAGGTGAAGCACGTTGTCCTCGTTGTTGACCGGCACCAGCTTGAACAGCACGTCGTCCTTGGCGACGAAGGTGATCCCGCCGTCCCCGGTGGCGATGAATCCGAAAACGCAGAGGACGATGTAGAGGACTCCCACGAAGAGCGCCGCGGGCCGGGCGGCCGATCCGGCCGCGACCAGGAGCAGCGCACCGATCCCGATGTGGACGATGTTGTGCCACCCGTTGACCGAGAGGATCCCGAACACGTCCTCGGTCCTGATCGAGTCCCCGCTGGCGAAGCTCGCCTCGTAGAAGAAGCCGATGATGCCGGCGATCACCAGTACTCCACCGACCAGCAGGCAGTAGAGCCTGGCGGGGCTTGATTCCTCCATCGCTACCTCCTTGCGGGCATGATCCGATTGCGTGAACTTGTCGTAGCCATGTTCGTGGGAGGTCGTCAAGTAGATCACCGGGAGTCGACAAGATGACCCGGGCGGAGCTGCAGCGCCTCGCGGACGAGGACCTGATGCCCCTGGTCGCGCGCGAGGACCCCATGGCGTTCGAGGTCTTCTACGACCGTCACGCCGGAGCCGCCTACTCGCTGGCGTACCGGATCGTCGGCAGCCGGACCGCGGCGGAGGATGTCACGCAGGAGGCCCTGCTCTCCATCTGGAGAAGCGGCGCGCGTTACGACCGCGCCCGCGGCAGCGTCCGGGCATGGACGCTCGGCATCGTGCGCAATCGGGCGATCGATCTGCTCCGCAAGGAATCGGGGCGCTCGCCCAAGCTCGCAGCGGGCGGCGAGGAGCTCCTCGAGCGCAGCCCGTCCGACGAGCTCACCGACGCGGAGGCGCTGCGCCGCGAGACCGCACGCGAGGTCCGCGGCGCGATCAAGGGCCTGCCGGACGACCAGTCGAGGGTCATCCAGCTTTCGTATTTCGGTGGCTTCAGCCACTCCGAGATCGCCGAGATGCTCAACGAGCCCCTCGGGACGGTCAAGGGCCGCATCCGGCTGGCCATGGACAAGATCAGGGCGACCCTGGCGGAGGGCTGGTGATCGGCGACCACCCGGACAGAGACGACCTGGTCGCCTACTCGCTCGGGGCGCTCGACCCGCGCGAGGCCTCGGCCGTGGAGGCCCACGCGCCGAGCTGCGCCCGGTGCAGCCGGGAGTTGGAGGCTCTGGCCCCGGCGGTGGCGGTGCTCGGCGAATCGGTCGAGCAACTCGAGCCGCCCCCGGAGCTGCGGAGGCGAGTGCTGGCGATCGTCCGCGATGACGCCGAGGCGAAGACGGCGGCCACAGCTGAGCCTGAGGCGAGGGAGGAGGCGACGACTCGGCGCGAGCGCCGAGGCCTTCAGGGTTTCCTGCTGCGCCCAGCGGTGGGCTTGACGGTGCTCGCGATCGTCGCCGCCGGTGCCGGCGGATACCTCGTGGCGGACAACAGCGGCGGTGGCGGAGGCGAAGCGACCGTGCCGGTCGTCGCCGAAAAGGGAATCGGCGGCACCCTCGCGGTCGGCGACCCATCGTCGATGCTCGACCTGCACGGGCTCAAGCAACTGACGAGGCGCGAGGTCTACCAGGTGTGGGTCGCCCGCGGATCGAGCGTGCGGCCCTCCTCCAACTTCATCCCCGACAGCTCCGGTCGCGCGACCACCGCGGTCGACGGCCATCTCGCCAAGGGGGAGAAGGTGATGGTGACGAGGGAGCCACATCCCGGCAGCACCATGCCGACGCGGCCGATTCTGCTCAGCGCGACCGTGCAATGACCATGGGGTCAGACCCCTCGGGGTCTGGCCCCTGGGCTGGGATCCCGCTCGTCTAGGCTGAGCGAATGGAGGCGAGCACTCAGACCCGCCAGACCTGCTACCGGCATCCGAACCGGGAGACCGGCGTCTCCTGCTCGAACTGCGGCAGGCCGATCTGCCCCGAATGCATGACGTCGACGCCGGTTGGCATGCGCTGCCCGGAATGCGCGCGGCAGACGACCAAGGTCCGGGTCGGACAGGGCGCGTTCGGCACGGCGTCATCCAAGATGCCGGCGACCTACGCCCTGATCGGGCTCAACGTGATCGTCTTCCTCGCCGAGCTGCTCGGCGGGGGTTCGGGATCGCTCAACGGTGGAGGCCAGCTGATCCACGACGCAGGCCTGCGCGGGCCGGACATCGCCGGCGGCGACTGGTGGCGCGTGATCACAGGAGGCTTCCTCCACGCCGGTTTCCTCCACCTGCTCCTCAACATGTATGTCCTCTACATCGCGGGCAGCATCCTCGAGCCGGGAATCGGAACCCCGCGCTTCCTCGGCATCTACTTCGTCTCGCTGATCGCCGGGTCGCTCGGCGCGCTGATCGTCGACCCCAACACGGTCACGGTCGGCGCCTCGGGTGCCATCTTCGGCCTGATGGCCGCCGTGATCGTGGTCGCGCGCGGCCGTGGCGTCGAGCAGCTCGCCCAGCAGTTCGGGCTCTTCGTCGTCCTCAACCTGGTGCTCACCTTCTCGATCTCGGGGATCTCGGTGGGCGGCCACATCGGAGGCCTGATCGGGGGCGCGGTCGCGGCGCTTCTGGTGATCTTCGTGGAGCGGCGGATGAGCGGCCGCCCGGGATTCACCCTCGAGCTCGCCGGGATCGTGCTGATGATCGCCGCGACCTTCGCGGGCGCCTTAGCCGTCGCCGGTTAGCGGGGGTAGTGATCCGTCTGCTTTGAGCCTCGTCCGATCACCCGTGCGGCGCGGTCGGTGACGGCTCCGGCGACCTCGAGGCCGACGCCGACTGCACGCCGCGCCACGCCGAACCCGAGGCCCGCCGCACGTCCGGCGATCTTGACCGGCAGCTCGCGGAGCGAGCCGGGGTCGCCGTCCGCGGGTTGCTCGCGGGGCTCGGGAGGAGGAACGCTCTCCGGCGGAGGCGCGGACGGCCTCTTGATGCCCGCCTTCTCCGCCAGCGTCGCCTCGCGCTCGGTTCCCGCGCTCCTATTGACCGCCTTCGCCTTGGCTGAGTCGGCGGCTCGCCGCTCCGCCTCCTTCTTCAAGTCCTCGACGGAGCCCTTCAGAGTCGATTTGTGCGCCCGCCGGGCGACCGGACCGGGCAGCGGGATCCCGACCTCGAGGCCGAGCTTGTAGGTGGCCCGGGTGCGGTCGTCGCCAAGGTCCTCGAACAGGTAGTGGCCGTCGGCAGCGTTGATTCCGTTGCCCTCGACGAAGTCCCACTCGATTCGCGTCGGCTCCTCATAGCTGTAGTCGAGCGTGTAGTCGACCTTGCGGACCTTCGCGTCCACGAACAGCCGCACCCGCTTGCCACGGCCCTTCGCATCCCAGTCGAGGACCTCCGTGTCGACCACCGCGCCCTGCCAGGAGGGGAAGGTCTCGTAGTCGATGATCGCGGCGTAGCAGGTCTCGATCGGCGCGTCGATCTCGACGGTGTGCTCGGCCCAGTTCAAGCCCATGTCTTCTCCTCCACCCGCTCGAACGGTACGCCCGGCGGGGCAGGAACCCTATCCGGGTGGAGCAGATGGGCGAGCAGCTCGGTCCCGTCGACCAGACGCGGGCCCGGACGCGAGAAGGAGGCCGCGCCGTCCACCGCCCAGATCCGCCCGGCGCTCGTGGCGGAGATCTCGCCGGAGTGGGCCTCGACCTCGGCGCGGGCCCGTCGTGCGTCCCAGCCACACGGCATCGCAATCACAACGTCTGGATTGGCGGCAGCGATCTCGTCCCACTCGGCGGTCGGGCACTTGCCGCCGTGGGCGCAGAGCAGCGCCTCGCCTCCCGCGATCTCGATCATCTCAGGGACCCAGTGGCCGCCGGTGAACGGCGGGTCGAGCCATTCGAGCGGCAGCACGGTTGGCCGGTCGGCGCCCTCCACGGCGGAGCGAACTGCGGCCAACCTGCTCTCGAGTGAGCTGCGCAGCTCACTCGCGCGGTCGCTCACCCCGGTCACCTCGCCGAGCCGGTCGACGTCGTGGAGCACCTCGCCGAGGTCGTCCGGGTCCAGCGAGATCACCCCGGGGTGGCTCTCGAGGCGGGCGGCCACCGCGACGACGTCGTCATACGAGACCGCGCACACCTCGCAGAGGGCCTGGGTGACGATCAGATCGACGTTGAGCTCGGAGAGCGTGGACTCGTCGAGGGCGTAGAGGTGCTTGCCTTCGCCGGTCAGGCGTCTCACGGCGGCATCGATTTCCCCCGCCGACAGCCCACCCGGGACGAGGCTCCGCGTCAGATGACGCTTGCCCGCCGCCTCGGGCGGGTAGTCGCACTCGTGGGTCACGGCGACGACTTGATCGCCCAGGCCGAGGGCGAATAGCATCTCTGTCGCGGACGGGACCAGGCTCGCGATTCGCACCCAACGAATATGGCACTTCTGAACGACGAGCAGATCAAAGAAGGCCTCAAGGGCCTCGACGGCTGGCGTCAGCGCGGCGAGTACATCGTCAAGAGCTTCGATCGCGGGGACTTCAAGGGCTCGGTCGAGTTCCTCGACTCGATCGTCGGGCCGGCCGAGGAGATGAACCACCACCCGGACATCGCGATCTCCTGGAGCCAGGTCGAGGTGGCGATTTCCACCCACTCCGAGGGCGGCATCACCAAGAACGACTTCGAGCTGGCGAAAAAGGTCGAGGGGCTGGCGTAGTCAGCGGCGTCCGGTAGCCTTGGGCCGTCGCCTGTGACCGACGACGACCTCCCTCGAAGTACGAGCGCCCGACCGGGCGCGCCTGAGTCAGAGCGGCACCGATGACCGCCGTCCTCCTCATCCTGCTCTTTGTCCTGATCGCGCTCAACGGCGTGTTCGTCTCCGCCGAGTTCGCCCTGGTGCGATCGCGCAGGTCCCGAATCGAGCAGCTGGCGGCCGAGGGGGCCCGCGGCGCGACAGGGGTGCTGGAGCAGCTCGACCGAATCGACGAGTACCTCTCCGCCTGCCAGCTCGGAATCACCATGGCGTCGATCGGGATCGGCTTCCTCGGCGAGCCGGCCGTGGCGACGCTGATCGAGCCGATCTTCGGCGGCCTCTCTCACGGCGTCGCGGTCGCGATCTCGGTTGGGATCGCCTACACGCTGGTCACGACGCTCCACGTCACGGTGGGGGAGCAGGCTCCGAAGTTGTTCGCGATCTCGAGACCCGAGGAGAGCGCCCGTTTCCTCGCCGCGCCGCTGCGCTGGTTCCGGCGGGTCAGCGCTCCGTTCACGGTTGCGCTCACCTGGCTCTCGAACTCGCTGGCGCGACTGGTTGGGGTGCGGCCCGGGGATCTCTCCGAGCAGCCCACCACCGAGGACCTGAAGGTGCTGATCTCGCAGTCCGCGGTCGGCGGGAGGCTCGACCCGGGTGAGGCCGTCATGCTGCGTGGCGTCTTCCACCTGCACGAGCAGGAAGCCCGCGAGGTGATGACACCGATCCCGGCGGTCGTCACCGTCGACTACTCCTCGAGCGTCTCCGAGGCCCTCGACATGTGCACGTCGTCCGGTCACAACCGGTTGGTGGTGGTCGAGGATGGCAACGCGGACCGGGTCCGGGGCATCGTCCACGCGCTCCGCCTGGTCCGGCTGCTGATGAGCGAGGGGCCGGACGGGAAGATCGAGGGAGCAGTTCGGGACGCCCTGATCGTCCCCGAGACCAAGCCGCTCGACGACCTGCTCACCGAGCTGCAGCGTCAGCGCTCCTCGATGGGGGTGGTCGTCGACGAGTACGGCCGGACCGTGGGGATCGTCACCGTCGAGGACATCCTCGAGGAGGTGGTGGGGGAGATCGAGGACGAGACCGACCCGCTGGCCGGCTCCCTGCGCCAGCTGGCAAACGGCGACTGGTACGTGCGCGGCCACGTCTCTCTCGGGGATCTCTCCGACCGCGGCATCGAGCTCCCGGTTGACACGGATGCCTACAACTCGGTCGGCGGCTATGTCTTCGGCGAGCTCGGGCGCCTGCCGAAGCGTGGCGACGTGATCACGGCTGACGGCTTCGAGATCCGAGTCGAGTCCGTCCGCGAAAACCGGATCGAAGCGGTTCGAATCCACTCCCGGTCCGCGTAGTACCCAGGTTGCAGGACTTTTCCCTTCCGTCCGTTTACGCCTCTAGCTTCACCGCAATCCAGAGGGTCTGAGGAGGCCACATGTGGGTCGTCCGGTTCAGCGACAAGCAGCTTGAGGTGGTCAGGGCGGTGCTCCGCTCCGAAGAGCACCGGGGGCCGGCACTGGAGGGCGCGCTGGAGGCGCTCGACCTGGCCCGCTGGGATGACCTTCCCGAGGCCCAGCTGCCCTGGGGCGAGGTGGAGGCGGAGGCCAGCAAGCAGGGCGTCTCGGAAGCCGATGTGATCTGGGATCGTTCCGGCCGCCATGACGAGCCGGCGGTCCCCCCAATCGGAACGAAGTCCCGCGTCAAGCGGAAGGGCAAGCAAGCCGCCTAGGTTGCGTGGCCTCGCCGCGCTCCTGCTGGTGGGGGTCGCCCTCGCCGGCTGCGGGAGCTCGAGCAGCTCCGAGCAGGCGAACAGCTTCGACGGCGCTCGGGCCATGGCGCTGGTCCAGCGCCAGGTCGCGGTAGGACCGAGGCCCGCCGGCTCACCGCAGCTTCGCCGGCTCGCGGATGAGCTCCGGTCGATGCTCCCCAACGGCGCCTTCGAGCCGTTCCCGAGCAAAGGCCCACAAAAGGGGCTTCGGAACATCGTTGGCGTCCTGCCGGGCCGCGCGCCCGCGATCCTGATCGGCGCCCACTACGACACCCAGTACCGGCCGGAGGGTTTCGTAGGGGCAAACGACAGCGCGGCCGGCACCGCCGCTCTCATCGAGCTGGCCCGCCGCCTCCCTTCGGAGCTCCCCAAGGACCACCGCGAGATCCGTTTCGTGCTCTTCGACGGCGAGGAGGCGCCTCCGGGCTGCCCCGACCGCGACTTCCAGTACTGCGCGCTGCGTGGCTCCAGGGTGTACGCGGCGGCCCACCCGGGTCAGGTCGGGGACATGATCCTGCTCGACTACATCGCCAATCGCGGTGCGCAGTTCCCGCGAGAGACGAACTCGAGCCCGGACCTCTGGGCGCAGCTACGTGACGCGGCGGATCAGGTGGGGACGGAGGACCTGTTCCCGGATACGACCCAGACGCCGATCATCGACGACCACATCCCCTTCCTGCAGGCGGCCGTCCCGTCGATCGACTTGATCGACTGGTCCTACCCCTACAAGAACGGGACCCAGGACACGCTCGACAAGCTCGACCCGGCGGTGCTCGACAAGGTCGGCGAGACCGTCGCGCAACTCGTGATCGACCTGAATCAGTAGTCGTAGAAGCCGGATCCCGACTTGCGTCCCAGCTTGCCCTGGTCGACAAGCGCCATCAGGTGGCCCGGCGGCCGGTGGTGCTCCTCGGCGCTGTCGGCGTAGAGCGCCTCGCCGATCGCGACCGCGACGTCGGCGCCGATCAGGTCGAGCAGGGCGAGCGGCCCCATCGGGTAGTTCGCGCCCAGCGTCATACAGCGGTCAACCTCTTCCGCCTTCATCCCGGTCTGCTCCATCAGCCGCACGGCGTCGAACAGGTACGGGAAGAGGAGGCGGTTGACCACGAACCCCGGCTCGTTCGGCACCTCCACGACGGTCTTGCCGATCGACTCACACCAGTTGCGGGCGCGGGGGCCGATCTCCTCACTGGCGGCCTGGGGAACGCAGAGCTCGACGAGATCCATCCGCACCACGGGGTTGAAGGGATGGAGGCCGAAGGTCCGCTCCGGGTGGCCGCCGCCCGAGGCGATCTCGTCGAGGGAGAGCGATGACGTGGTGGTCGCCAGGTCGGCGCCGCCGGCCGCATCCGCGACCGTCTTGATCAGCTCCACCTTGGGCTCGAGCTCCTCGACGATGGCCTCGATCACGACATCGCACGTGGCGATGTCGGCCGGCTTGGTGGTCACCTTGATGCGCTTCGGGTCCGCCCCGTCGACCTTCGCGCAGAGCGAATGCGCCTGCTCCTCGGCCTTCCAGGCCGAGGCGTCGGAGCGAGCCAGGAGCAAGGTCTTGGAGGCGACGCTGGCGCAGGCGGCGAGCCCGCAGGCGATCGTCCCGCTGCCTGCGATCGCCGGTCGCTCGTATGTCTCGAATGACGCCAAGGCGCGAGTGGTGTATCACGCCGGGCCGGTGACGGCCTTCTTCGACCGAGAGCGTGCGCTCGAGGCGGCGGACGCCACTGGCTGACTCGCCAGTCAAGGGGTGTATGCTCGTATCTACTAGGCTTGGTTGCTTGAAGAAACCGACTGAGGAGGCCCGAGGTGGCTGAGAACGGAAAGTTCAGTGGACGCGAGGTAGTGATCGTCGAGGCCGCCCGATTGCCTGTCGGCCGCGGGCATGAGGAGAAGGGCTACTACAAGGACGTCCATGCCTCCAGCCTCCTGGCGAAGACCTATTCCTCCGTGATCGAGCGCGCCGGGATCGACGCGTCCGAGGTCGAGGATGTCGTCTCCGGTTGCGTGCAGCAGTTCGGCGAGCAGGGCATCAACATCGCCCGCAACGCCTGGCTCGAGGCCGGGCTCCCGATGGAGACTCCCGCCACCACGGTCGACCGCCAGTGCGGCTCGGCCCAGCAGGCCGTCAACTTCGCGTCCGCGCTGATCGCGTCCGGCGTCCATGACGTCGCCATCGGCGGCGGCGTGGAGCACATGGGCCACATCTCCTTCGCGGACTCCGCCGAGGTGATGAAGGAGCACGGCTTCGCCTTCTCGCCGGCGCTGATGGAGCGCTACAACCTCGTCCCGCAGGGCATCTCCGCGGAGATGATCGCCGACAAGTGGGAGATCCCCCGCTCCGAGATGGACGAGATCGGCCTCCGTTCCCACCAGCTCGCCCATCAGGCGACCGAGGAGGGACGCTTCGAGCGCGAGATCATCCCCTGGAAGAACAACGGCGACACCTACGTGACCGATCAGGGGATCCGGCCACCGACCGAGGGCAGCGCGGAGAAGCTCGCCTCGCTGAAGCCGGCCTTCAAGGAGGACGGAAAGGTCACCGCCGGCAACTCCTCACAGGTCTCTGACGGCGCCGCCGCGGTGCTGCTGATGACCCGCGAGAAGGCGGATGAGCTCGGCCTGAAGCCCCGCGCCAAGATCGTCGACCAGACGACGGTCGGCGTCGACCCGGTGATGATGCTCACCGGCCCAATCCCCGCGACGCAGCTGATCCTGAAGCGCAACGGGATGAAGATGGACGACATCGACCTGGTCGAGATCAACGAGGCCTTCGCTTCCGTGGTCGCCGCCTGGCGCCGCGAGCTGGAGCCCGACATGGACCGCGTCAACGTCAACGGCGGCGCGATCGCGATCGGTCACCCGCTCGGCTCGACCGGCGCGCGCCTGATCACCACGCTGCTCCACGAGCTGGAGCGCTCCGACAAGGAGACCGGCCTGGTGACGATGTGCTGCGGCGGCGGGCTCGGCACCGGCACGCTGATTCAGCGCGTCTGATCTCACGATCTACCGCCCGCGGGCGTTGAGTCCCTGATGAGATGGAGCGCGGACGACCGCGCGCTGATGCGCGCGGACAAGGTCCTGCGGCGGGTGATGGAGGAGAAGGGCCCCCTCGATCCGAAGATCGATCGCCGGGGCAGCAGGCCTGATCCGTTCGAGGCCGTCGCCAGGGCGATCGTCGGACAGCAGCTCTCGACCAGGGCAGCGCGCTCGATCTGGGAGAAGCTGCTGGCCCAGTTCGACGGGGACACCCCTGCCCCCGAGGCGCTGCTTCGGAAGAGGACACAGACCCTGCGCAAGGCCGGCCTGTCCAACGCAAAGGTCGAGTTTCTCCGCGATCTCGCTCAGCGCGTCAAGGACGGCCGGCTCGACTTCGACCACATCAGGAAGCTGCCCGACGAGGACGTGATCGCTGAGCTGATCGAGGTGAAGGGCGTCGGCCGCTGGACGGCCGAGATGTTCCTGATGTTCCATCTCGCCCGAGAGGACGTCGTCTCGGTGGGCGATCTGGGCATCCGGCGTGCGGTCCAGATCGAATATGGGATGGACGACCTGCCGGGGCCCGAGGAGCTCGAGCGGATCGCGGACGAGTGGCGGCCGCGCCGCACGCTCGCCTGTCTCTACCTGTGGCGATCGTTGGACAACACGCCCGTCGAGCAGCCGGGCAAGTAAGGTCAGCCGCCGCATGTCCGCCCTCGACCGGATCTCGATAGCGGCGATCGGGGATACGCCCGGCGACCTCGCCGAGCAGGCGAGCTCGGCCGAGGCCGCCGGCATCGACTGCGTCTGGACCCCGGAGCTCTTCCGCAGCTCCGTCACCCAGGCCACCTGGCTCGCGGCCAAGACCGAGAAGGTCAACGTCGGCACCGGCATCGCCTGGGCCTTCACGCGCAGCGCCTTCATCCTCGCCGTCAGTGCGCTCGACATCGACGAGATGTCGGGCGGCCGCTTCCGGCTCGGCCTGGGCGCCGGGGTGAAGCGCCTGAACGAGACCTGGCATTCCGTGGACTACGGCAAGCCGGCTCCGCACCTGCGCGAGACGGTCGAGGCGACCCGCCTGATCATGGAGAAGGCCTCGACCGGCGAGCCGATTCGCTACGAGGGCGAGTACATGGACATCGACATCAAGGGTTGGATCAGGCCCCACAAGCCGGTCCGCGATCGCGTCCCGATCTACGCAGCGGCGATGCGCGAGGGCATGTGCCGGATGGCGGGAGACGTCGCAGACGGGCTGATCGGCCACCCGATGTGCCCGGTGCGCTGGCTGGATGAGATCGTGATCCCGAGCTTCGAGACCGGCCTGCAGCGCTCGGGCCGGCAGCGCTCCGACCTCGACTTCATTCCCACCATCACCACGGTGATCGACGACGACGAGGCCCGCGCCCTCGACGCCGCTCGCCGCACAATCGCCTTCTACTCGACGGTTCGCACCTACAAGCCGCTCTGGGAGATGCACGGCTTCGCCGATGCGGCCGAGGCGGCCGGCGACGCTTTCCGCAGGGGCGACCTCGCTGCGGTCCCCGAGCAGATCCCCGACGAGATGGTCGAGGCGTTCACCGCCGCGGGGCCGCTGGACAAGGTGCGCGAGCGGGTCGCCGAGGTCGCGGAGCGCGGCGACGGAGTCTTCCTGACGCCGGCGACCTACTTCATACCGCCGGAGCAGATCGGCGAGTACCAGCAGAAGATCATCGATTCCTTCGGGCCCGGTTCGTAGACTGCCGCGCAATGGGCGTACTCGTCGTACCGCTGACCCTTGCGCTCTCCTGGTTGTTCGCCGCGATCGGCTGGAACGCCCCGGGCACCGACGGGTCGACCCCCTTCGACGAGGAGGCGCTGCGCTGGATCCTGTTCCTCGGGCTGGGATGGACCGCGGTCTTCTCGTCGCTGATGCACACCGTCTTCGCCAAGCAGACGGCGAAGTCGATCGGCTGGGAGACGAGTGGCTTCCAGTACGAGGTCGGCTTCGCGAACCTCGCGGTGGGCCTCGCGGGCATCTACGCCGCCTCGTGCGACGCGTCCGAGGCCTGGGTGGCAGCATCGCTGGCCGGCGGGACCTTCCTTCTGCTCGCCGGGCTGTACCACGTCGTCGAGATCGTCCGCGACCGGAACTACGCGCCCGGCAACACCCTGATCCTGCTCAGCGACTTCGGCGTGCCGATCTCGCTCTTCGTGCTGCTGATCTCCACCGGCGCGATCTTCTGAGCGGGTCGCGCCCGCTCAGGGCGCCAGCGACCCGACGAAGTCGACGAGCTTCTTAGGGTCGCGCAGCGGCGCACCGTGCCCGAAGCAGACGAGCTCCGGCTCCAGCGCGGCCAGTCGGCGCGCCGACTCGCGGTTGCGGGCGGGGTCCGGCGTCAGCGCCGGCTTGGGCTCGTTGAGGCCCGGGATCCCGGTGTACTGGTCCATGTTCGCCAGCACGTCACCGAGGATCAGCACGCGATCCGACTCCCGCCAGAAGGCGACGTGGCCCGCGGAGTGGCCGGGGACGTCGAGGACCTCGAAGCCGGCGACCTCGTCGCCCTCACCGATCGTTCTGTCGACCTTGTGGCCGGGGCCGTGGAAGATCCGCCAGAAGAAGTGGGCCATGAACTTGTCGGGCTGGCGCTCGTCGATCACCTTCGGGTCCTCGGCCGCCGGAACGTCGAGCTCCGGGCACCAGAACGGGATGCCGAGCTGATCGCAGACCTCGTGGCTCGCGCCCTGATGGTCGGGATGCGCGTGGGTCAAGGCGTGAGATGTCACCTCGTGCCCGTCGAGCTGCTTGAGGATCCGCCCGGTCGACTGCCGGCAACCGGCGTCGATCAGGACGTCGCCGGCGAGATAGGCGTTGACCGCCCAGGGCAGTCCCGGCAGGCACTTGATGTGCCAGACGCCTTCAGCGAGCTCCTTCATCAGTGGGCGACTCCGGTGCCGCCCCGCGGGTCGCCGCTGTGCTGCGCGAGCTCCTCCAGCCGGGCGATCTGGATCTCGCCCTCCTGGCGGACCGGGTCGCTCTGGGGCAGCTCGGCGATCAGCCGCTGTATCCGGTTACGCACCTGCAGGGCGAAGTGGGGGGTGGAGGGGCCGGCCAGCGCCCGGATGTCCTCGACGGTGACCGTCCTGGAGAGCCTGTCGGGTCGCTCGGCTTCGCTCATTTCTTCTTCCCCTTCTGCGGCGTTGGATTTGGCTCCCCCTCGAGCCCACCTGGCTGCGCAATGCCTCCAGTGGCGGTCCCCTGGTTCCCGCCGGCCGGACCGATCTGCGCCAGCTCCGCCAGCTCGTCGACCTCCGCTTGAACCTGTCCGCCGATCGCGGTCGCGTCTCCCATCAGCCAGATGTGGTTGTACACCGCCCGGGTCGGGTCCGTCTCGTAGCCGGGCTTGATGTCGAGAAGGAAGCTTCTCAGCTCGGGGGGCAGGACGTCCGTTGTCTCGGTCAGGAACAGCGGGCCCCACTTGCCGCTCGAGGCGAGGGATGCCGCAGCCGCGGCGTCGAGAGGCCGGTCGGTGTTGGCGAGCTCCATCCCGTGTCCCGGGTCGTTGATGTTCCAGCCGAATGATCCGTCCGAGTAGCGCGCGAAGAGGAGGGCGTTCTGCACCGCTCCGGTGGCGCCGACACGCTGCACGGTGGCCGAGACCCTGCCGACCTGCTTCACCACGTCCTTGGAGATCACGGACTCCGGCCCGAGGACGTATACGGCCGCGGCGGCGTGGCGCCGCAGCGCCGCCAGGGTGGCCGCCGGAACCTGCCTGGGGCCGGTGAACAGGACCGGGTCCCCGGAGCGTGCAGCCCAGGCCGCCGCGGGCATGGCGTACCCCGCCTGATCCGAGCTGACGAGCAGGATGTGCTGCGGCTCTTGCTTCACCAGCCGCTGGCGGAGCTGGTCGATGGAGTCGGCGATCTCCGCCGGCGAGTCTCCGTGGACGTCCTGCGAATTCAGGCCGGAGGGCACGGACGCTCCGCCGGCTGAGTAGACGGCGACGTCGCCCGACGTTCCACCCCCTCTCGGGTTGAGCTGGGCGAGGGCCTGGGTGGTGGAGTCGGGCACCGCGCTGTGCCGGCTGATCAGCACGGGCATGCGCGTGGGAGGGCCGGCGAGGACGGAGGCGGCGATCCCTGCCTGCCAGTCGTCGTCGGGCACCAGGGTCACCGCCTCCAGTGGCGCGGCCTCGGGCGCGGGAGGGTGCGTTGCGAGTGCGGCAGCCGCGGCGTCGTCGATCGGATCGGGGCCGCTGATCCGGGTCGTGTTGCGCGTAGCGACCAGCGGGAAGCCGAGCACTCCCACCGGCGCCTGCTGGGCGTTGTCCGTGGCGACGGCGATCGTCACCACCCGGGTCCCGCCGTTGCCGCCCCCTCCGAACGGGTTGACCGCGATCAGCAGCGCGATCAGGCCGACCGCGAGCACGCCTCCGGCCGTCGCCAGAACCCTGCGGTCGAACCGTGGCAGCAGATCGAATCGGAGCCAGTCGATCGCGTTCTGAACCGGGCGGGGGAGGCGCACGGCGGGGAACGCTACCCACAACCCGGCCGCTCGCTGGGCCCCGGGAGGCCGCGCGGTAAGTGGCAGGTTCCACTTCCGGTTCGGGTAGACTGGCTGACTGACCAGTCAGTCAATGCCGGAACCTGGAAAGGACTAACGCTCGAATGGACTTCGCGCTCACCGACCAGCAGACCGAGCACCGGGACCACGTCCGCAAGTTCGCGCGCGAGGTCATCCGCCCAGTCGCCCGCAAGCACGACGAGGAGGAGAGCACTCCCTGGGAAGTGATGAAGGAGGCCCGGAGGTGGGGTCTCCAGGGGCTCGAGCACATGCAGCTGCTGGGCTCCGATCCGGGCGGGCAGCTCGGCGTGATCACCGCGGAGGAGCTCCACTGGGGCTGCGCCGGGATCGCCCTGGCCGTCCAGGGGTCCGGCCTCGCCGCCGCCGGCATCGCCGCCTCGGGCACACCCGAGCAGATCGCCGAGTGGGTGCCGCAGTGCTTCGGCACCGATGACGAGATCGCCCTCGGCGCCTACGCGGTCACCGAGCCGCAGGCCGGCTCCGACGTGAAGAGCCTGAAGAGCACCGCCAAGCTCGACGGAGACGAGTGGGTCCTGAACGGCACGAAGGTCTTCATCACCAACGGGGGCATCGCCGACGTCCACGTGGTCGTCGCGACGGTCGACCCCGAGCTCGGCCACCGCGGACAGGCCTCGTTCGTGATCGGCAAGGGAACGCCGGGCATCCGGCAGGGCAAGAAGGAGTCGAAGATCGGCATTCGCGCTTCCCACACGGCCGAGGTGATCCTCGAGGATTGCCGGATCCCGGTCGAGAACCTGCTCGGGGGCATGGACAAGCTCAACAAGAAGCTCGAGCGCGCCCGTTCGGGACAGACGGGCGGATCCTCGAACGCGCTTGCGACCTTCGAGATGACGCGCCCGATCGTGGGCGCCTCGGCGATCGGCATCGCCCAGGCAGCCTACGAGTGGACGCTGGAGTACCTGGGCGGCCAGACCGTCGACGGCGGCAAGCCTGCCCTGGAGGAGCAGCGGATTCAGCAGGTGCTCGCCGACGTCGCGACCGAGATCGACTCGGCGCGCCTGCTCGTTCAGCGCGCCTCATGGATGGGCCGCAACGGCATCCCGATGACCGGCGGCCAGGGCTCCATGTCCAAGCTCAAGGCCGGTGACGTGACCATGTGGGCCACCACCACGCTGATGGACCTGGTCGGGCCCTATGCGCAGACCACCGACTGCCCGCTGGAGAAGTGGTTCCGCGACGCGAAGATCTACCAGCTGTTCGAGGGCACGGCCCAGGTGCAGCGCCTGGTCATCTCGCGAATGCAGGCTCGCACCTACCAGGAGCGTTTCGCGGAGGCCGCTGAGATCGCCGGGCAGGCGGTCAATGGTGCGGCCACCAACGGCGCGGGCACCAACGGCGCCAAGGCGGAACGCAAGCCCGCCGGCACCGCTGCGTAGCTGACCTGCAACCGGCTTCTCAGAAGCCCGGTTGCGGGCGTTCAACCTTTATCGCTCAGATGACGGGATCCAAGCGGTTGATGCTGGCGCTCTCCGGCGCCCTGGTGGCGTGCGCATGCGCGATGACGGTGGGCAGCGCCTCGGGCCAGAGCCTCCAGCAGAAGCTCAACACAACGCAGAACAAGCTCTCGCACGTGCGTGCGCACGCCGGTGTCCTCACCGGCCGGATCAGTCACGAGTCGGCGCAGCTCCAGCAGCTCACCTCCCAGGTCGCGGCGCTGCGAAACCGCGAGGCGGTGGTTGCCGCCGATCTGGCCCAGAAGCAGACGGAGCTGAACGAGGCGCAGGCCCGCCTCGATGCCTTGAGGCAGCGCCTCCACGAGGCGATCCAGATCCTGGAGCAGCGGCTCGTCGCGATCTACGAGTCCAACGAGCCGGACCTGATCACCGTTCTCCTTCAGGCGCACGGCTTCGACGACCTGCTGGCTCGGACCCAATACCTGGAGACGCTGCAGCATCAGGACAACGACATCGTCTCCCGGGTCCGCGAGCTTCGCAACGAGATGCAGGTCACGGTCAACACCGTCCGCGCCGCCCGCGACGAGATCGCGGCCCGCAAGCACGAGCTTGACGTGACCAAGGCGGCGCTCAAGCAGCGGACGACGCAGCTGGCCACAGCCCGTCGCAAGCAGCACTCCACGCTGGAGCAGGTGCGAAAGCAGCAGGACAACCTGGAGGGGGATCTGAGCGACATCTCGCAGAAGATCGCCGAGCAGCTGTCCGCCGGAACGGGTGCGCTGCCGGCCGGCCCGGTCAGGGCGGGCGGCCACGGATTGATCTGGCCTGTGAACGGGCCGATCACCTCGGGCTACGGCTCGCGCAACATCGGCCACGGCTATGAGTTCCATCCCGGCGTCGACATCGGGGTGCCGACCGGAACGCCGATTCGAGCGGCGGCCGCCGGATCCGTGACGATCGCCGGCCCCGAGGGCGGCTACGGGAACTACACCTGCATCGACCACGGCGGGGGGCTCTCCACCTGCTACGGGCACCAGGAGCGGTTCCTGGTCTCGGCGGGCCAGCAGGTGGCGCAGGGTCAGATCATCGGCCTCAGCGATTGCACCGGGTACTGCTTCGGCCCGCACGTGCACTTCGAGGTCCGGATCAACGGCCAGACGACCGACCCCCTCGGCTACCTCTAGGCCGGACGGCACAAGCTCTTCCTTGCGCAACTACGGACTTCGTCCGAGCTAGAACAAATAGCTACCCACGAATGGGGTTTCTAACGTCGGCCTGATGCGGGACGATGCCCGTACTGTGAGTGCGCGCGAATGGCATGCCGTGCGAGAGGGGGAGGCTCACACGGCCACCAGGACATCAAAGAACAACACCCCTGAGAGCTTCATAGTCGGGATTGGCGCGTCCGGTGCCGTCTTGGCCGGTGCCGCGATCGTCTTCGTGACCCTGGTGGGCCTCGTTTCGTTCAACGTCTGGCCGACGTCGAACGACACGACCCTGGACGGCAACGTCGAGCTCGGCGCCGCTACGCAGGGCGCGACCCCGAACGCCTCGGCCACCCCCGGGGGTGCCACCTCCGTGCAGACCATCGCCTCGACGGCTGTACCGACCGGAGGCACGGCAGGTGCCGGCAACGCCGGTAACGACAGCAGGGGTCAGCAGGGCGGCTCGGGCGGCGGCGGCGGAGCGGGCAAGGGACCCAAGTCCCCCGCTCCGATCACGTCTCCCGCACCCGTCACCTCGCCCCCGACAAGCGACTCGGGTAGCTCCGATACAGGGAATTCGGACGGGTCCAGCGGCTCCGGAAGCTCCGGAAGCACCGGAAGCACCCCGCCGGTGCAGGCCGGCAAGGACCCGGCACCTCCGGTCCACTCGACTCACCCGGATCGTCCGCACCAGAACGTTTCAACCGGCTCAAATGGGCCGGCCGGCGGCGACACGGACGTCACGGGCAAGGGGCCCTTCGCGAAGCCGACTCATTCATCCGGCTTCCACTTCAGCTCCGACTCCAGCTCCAGCTCCAGCTCCAGCTCCCGGTCCAGCCACGGCAGGGGACACGGGTCCCCGCGGCCCTGGCACTGAACCGGCTCGCCAGGCCAATGCGGCGCTACGCCTAACCCGCGTCGAGCTCCCGCTCGAGCCAGCGCAGCGCCATGCCCTGAAGCTCGGGGTCGTGCTGGACAGTGGTATGGGCGCCGCCGGGGGCGATGACGAGCTTGCGAGGCTCGCCCGCCCGGTCGTAGAGCTCCTCGGAGTGGTCGCTCGGAATCTGGGTGTCGCCCTCGGCGTGCATGAGGATCAGCGGCCGGGGGGCAAGGCGCTCGACGGCGTCGCCGACGTCCTGGGCGATCAGCCACGCCTCGAGGTCCACCGGATCGGCGACCCGCATCTCGAAGCGCCCCTGCCGGACGCCATGCGCCAGGTGACCCTCGCTTGCGGGACAGATCGCGATCACGCCCGCGATCTCACGGGCGACCGAAGCCGCGCAGATCGCCAGGAAGCCGCCGAGGCTGGAGCCCCGCACCGCCACCCGGCGGGGGTCGACGCCGCCGTGCGCAGCCAGCAGGTGGATCATCGAGATCACGCTGTCGACGGCGGCGCCTGACATCTCGCCGTCGGACTCGCCGTGGCCGGGGAGGTCGAAGGTGAGCGCGGCCCAGCCATTCGCGGTCGCGAGCCGAGCGAAGTCGGCGTGGTTCTCCTTGCGCGACCCCGCGCCGTGCACCACTACGACCGCGGGCCGCGGCCCTCGGTCGTCCGAGAACCAGAGCGCGTAGGCCAGCCCGTTGTGGCGGCCGACGTCAGGCCGCCGAGGCGAAGAGCGCTCCATTGCGGGCATTGTGCTCGTTCCCGTCAGAATTGCCTCTCCCATGAACGTGGAAGGGAACAATCCAGGCTCCGTCAATGCGAGGGCGGGCGAGAGCGCGACCCGTTTGATGGAGGACCCGATCGCGGCCTCGCCGGTCTATCCGGCGGGATCGCGGGTGAACGAGGACGGCCACCTTGAGATCGCGGGCTGCGACGTGGTCGAGCTGGCGGAGCGGTTCGGCACGCCGGCCTACATATACGCCGAGGACGACATCCGCCGCCGGGCGCAGGAGTACGTGAGCGCCTTCGAGCAGCGCACCGACGCCTTCGAGGTGATCTACGCGAGCAAGTCGCTTCCCTGTACGGCCGCGTACAGGCTGATGCGCGATGCCGGCCTCTCGGTCGACGTCGCCTCCGGCGGCGAGCTCCACATGGCGCTCGGCAGCCGGATTCGATCCCGAGCGGATTCACCTGCACGGCAACAACAAGACCGAGCGCGAGCTCCGCTACGCCTTCGAGGCGGGGGTGGGTCACCTGATTCTCGACTCCTTCGACGAGATCGAGCTGGCCGACAGGCTGCTGGACCGGCCCCAGAAGGCCCTGATCCGCGTGACCCCCGGGATCAAGCCCTCGACGCACGACTACGTCCAGACGGGGCAGCTCGACTCCAAGTTCGGGTTCGGCCTGGCCGACAGGCTGGCCGAGCAAGCGGTCGAGCGGGTCCGCGAATCCGCCAACCTCGAGCTGGTCGGGCTGCACGCCCACATCGGCTCGCAGATCTTCGAGCTGGAGCCCTACGTGAAGGCGATCGAGGTGATCGCCGACTTCTGCGACTCGGTCGACCTGGCGCCGGAGCTGCTCAACGTCGGCGGCGGGCTCGGAATCGCCTATCTGGACTCCGACGAGCCGCCCTCGATCGATGACTACGTCGAGGTCAAGGTCCGCGGCGTCAAGCGTGTCTTCGACCCGGCGCCGACGATCCTGGTCGAGCCCGGGCGCTCGCTGGTGGGCAACGCGGGTGTGACCGCGTACCGGGTCGGGACCGTCAAGGAGATCCCGGGCGTGCGGACCTACGTCGCCGTCGACGGGGGCATGTCGGACAACCTCCGCCCGATGCTCTACGGAGCCCGCTACGAGGCCGTGATCGCCGACCGGGCGGGCCAGGCACCGGAGACGCTGGCCACGATCGCCGGGATGCACTGCGAGTCGGGTGACGTCCTGGTCCGCGACACCGAGCTGGGGGCGCCGCGGGTGGGCGACGTCCTGGTCACGCCGGCCACGGGCGCCTACGGCTACGCGATGGCGAACAACTACAACGGCGTCCCGAGGCCGCCGGTGATCTTCTGCCGCGACGGGGAGGCGAGGGTGGTCGTCCGCCGCGAGACCTGGGACGACCTGCTGGCCAGGGACGAGTGATGACGGACCAGGTCTACGTCGGGATCCTCGGCAAGGGGACTGTCGGAGGCGCCTTCCGCAAACTGCTGGAGGGCCGCGCCGACATGGTCGAGGAGGTCTCCGGGCGCCGGCCCAAGGTGACCGGCGTTCTGAGCAGCAAGAAGGGGAGCTTCGACGAGATCCTGGCCGCCAGCGACATCGTCGTCGAGCTGATCGGAGGCACCGACCCGGCGCTCGACTACGTCACCCGCGCCCTGAAGGAGGGGCGCCACGTCGTCACCGCGAACAAGCAGCTGCTCGCCCAGCACGGCGAGGAGCTGGTGGCCGCCGCGCGAGAGGGGGGCGCCCAGCTCCGCTTCGAGGCCGCGGTCGCGGGTGCGATCCCGGTGATCCGGGTCGTCCAGGAGAGCCTCGGCGCGATCCCGATCGACAAGGTCTTCGGGATCGTCAACGGGACGACCAACTACATCCTCACGGAGATGACGCGGAGCGGGCTGTCCTACGAGGAGGCGCTGAAGCAGGCCCAGGACCTGGGCTACGCGGAGGCGGATCCGTCCGATGACGTCGGCGGCGCCGACGCCGCGGCCAAGATGGCGATCCTCGCCCGGCTGGCCTTCGGCGCCCCCGTAGGCCTCGACGACGTCCCGTACGAGGGGATCGAGCAGGTCAAGCCCGATGACATCGCCTACGCGAAGGAGCTCGGCCTCTCGCTGAAGCTGCTCGGCGTCGCGGAGCGTGTCGGGGACGGTCAGATCAGCGTTCGCGTCTTCCCCTGCTTCCTGTACCCCGGCCATCCTCTGTCGCCGATCTCCGGGCCATTCAACGCGGTGATGGTCGAGTCCTCGGCGATCACGGAGATCACGATGTCGGGACCGGGCGCCGGTGGCCCCGAGACCGCGGCGGCGGTCCTCGGCGACGTGGTCTCGGTGATCGGGGGCGGCTCGCCCCTCTTCGAGGAGAACGCGAAGCTGAAGGTCGCCAAGGACGTGGAGATGGCGTTCTACCTCCACCTCGAGGTCGACGACCAGCCGGGCGTGCTCGCGCAGGTGGCTGAGGTCCTCGGCGACAACGAGGTCTCGGTACGCAGCGTCGTCCAGCGCGGCCTTGGCGGAGAGGCGCAGCTGATCATGGTCATGCACCCCGTCAGCGAGAAGCGCTTCGCCGCGGCGCTGAAGCGGATCGCCAAGCTCAAGTTCCTGCGCTCGCCGCCACGCTCGATCCGGGTGATCGAGGAAGAGTTCGGCTAGGCAGATCCTGATGCCGACTCCGCTGATCGAGCGCTACCGCGACCACCTTCCCCTCGAGGACGGGGATCCCGTGATCACCCTGAACGAGGGCTCCACGCCGCTGATCCACTCCCCGCGTCTCTCGGAACGGGTGGAGGCGGACGTCTATCTGAAGTTCGAGGGCGCGAACCCGACGGGCAGCTTCAAGGACCGCGGGATGACCGTGGCGGTCTCGCGCGCGAAGGGCTGCCGGGGCGGAGGCGATCATCTGCGCCTCGACCGGCAACACCGCCGCGAGCTGCGCCGCCTACGCAGCCCGCGCGGGGATGCGCGGCGCGGTGATCGTCCCGGAGGGGAAGATCGCGATCGGCAAGCTCGCTCAGGCGCTGATGCACGGCGCCCGCGTGATCGCGCTGGAGGGCAACTTCGACCAGGCGCTGGAGATCGTCCGCGAGATCGCCAAGAAGCACCCGGTGGAGCTGGTCAACTCGGTCAACCCCTACCGGATAGAGGGCCAGAAGACCGCCGCCTTCGAGACCTGCGACGAGCTGGGCCAGGCGCCCGCGGCGCTCGCAATTCCGGTGGGCAACGCCGGCAACGTCACCTCCTGGTGGGCGGGCTTCCAGGAGTACGGCGAATCGCCGATCCTCTACGGCTTTCAGGCCGAGGGCGCGGCGCCACTGGTCGAGGGACACCCGATCGAGAATCCCGAAACCGTGGCGTCGGCGATTCGGATCGGCAACCCCGCGCGCTGGGAGGAGGCGATGAACGCCTTCACAGCGTCGCGCGGCCGGGTCGCAGCGGTATCCGACGAGCAGATCCTCGACGCCTATCACTGGGTCGCCTCGAGCGAGGGCGTCTTCTGCGAGCCGGCATCGGCCGCCTCGGTCGCGGGCCTCCTCGCGCACGGCCTGCCGGTCGCCGACGGCATG
The DNA here is from genome assembly GCA_963747425.1 of uncultured Solirubrobacterales bacterium. Taxonomy (GTDB): domain Bacteria; phylum Actinomycetota; class Thermoleophilia; order Solirubrobacterales; family 70-9; genus DASUPK01. The sequence continues at coordinate 49,133 of CAVVFJ010000014.1, read as the reverse complement.
GAGCAGCCCGAGACCGTCGTCTGCGTCCTCACGGGTCACGGCCTCAAGGACCCGGACACGGCACTCGGCAAGGCCCCGGCGGTCACCGGGTGCAAGGCGGAGCTGTCGGCCGTCGAAAAGGCCGTCTTCGACTAGGCCGGGCGCCTCGGTAGGCTTGGCGGCAGCACTTCAGCTCGAGGAAAGCGAGGGGAGAAGTGGGACTGTTCAAGTCGATGAAGGACCTGTCCAGCCTGACGAAGGAGGCGAAGCAGCTTCAGCGCCAGCAGCAGCAGGAGGCGGGCTACAAGCCGGGGTTCGGCGGACAGATGCAGCAGATGGGGGACATGCTCTCCCAGGCCAACGAGCAGCTTGCGGATCTGACCGATTCATCGGGCGAGCGCTCACAACTGCTGGCCAATGGAATCGCCGGCCAGGGCGTGATCGTGGCTCACGGCACCCCGGAGCGCGGCGCGCAGTGGTTCAACCTGGACATCGACATGGAGGTTCACGTCAGCGGCCGCCAGCCTTATCGCGTCAACAACCAGTACATGGTCCCGGCGGGCGTCACACTGGGACAGGGCGTCAGCCTGCCCATCAAGGTCGACCCGAACGACCCGGCGAAGATCGCGATCGACTGGGACAGCGCGCAGAGCGCCCCCCAACGCGGAGAGGTCCGGCCGGTTGGCGGCTCCGGATTCGTACCCGCTCCGGCATCCTCATCGCCCGCTGGAGGCGGCGACCACGTCGCCGAGCTCGAGCGGCTCGCCAAGCTTCGCGACTCCGGCGCCCTCACCGACGCAGAGTTCGAGCAGCAAAAGGCGAAGATCCTCGGTTCATAGGTCCGGATAGCCTGGGGCCATGACCGTGCGGCGAAGGCTGGTCAAGGTGCCGGCCTCCTCGGCAAACCTCGGCCCGGGATACGACGTGCTGGCCGCCGCTCTCGCCATGCACCTCGAGCTCGAGGTGGAGGAGGCCGGCGCCTTCTCGGTCGACGCCGAGGGCCTCGACGTGCCGAGGGATCGCTCCAATCTCTGCGTTCGCGCCTTCGAGTCGCTGCGGCCTGCGGACGGGATTGCCTTCCGCATCAAGAGTGAGATCCCCCTGGCCGCGGGGCTGGGCTCGAGCGCCGCGGCGATCGTCGCCGGCCTGCTCGCGGCCGACCATCTCTATGAGCTCGCCCAGGAGCCCGAGGACATCCTCGCCAGGGCCGCCGAGATCGAGGGTCATCCGGACAACGTCGCCGCCGCGCTCTTCGGAGGCTTCGTCGTCTGCGCCAGCCAGGACGGCACCCTCACCTCGACGCGGCTGGATCCGCCGCAGGGTGTGGAGGCCGTGGTCGTGATCCCCGGCGAGCAGGTGCCCACCGAGGACGCTCGCGAGGCCATCTCGGATCAGGTGCCGATGGCCGACGCCGTCGCCAACATCTCCGCTGCATCGGAGCTCGTGCTCGGAATCCAGCGCTCCGACCTGACCCTGATCGGGCGCGGGCTCTCCGACCGGCTGCATCAGCCTCAGCGCGCTCACCTGTACCCGCGCTCGATGGAGATCGTCGAGGAGGCGCCGCGGATGGGCGCGATCGGAGCGACGATCTCGGGCGCCGGCCCGACGGTGCTCGTCTGGACCTTCTGGCAGAGCACCGGCGAGGTGATGAAGGCGCTCGGCGAGCGGGTGGGGGATTGGGCGGAGGTTCGCCGCGTCCCCTTCTCTCCGACGGGCGCTGACGTGCCGGAGCTGTGAGCTCGAACGGCAGCCCGCTCTCCCTGTGGTCGCAGGACTCGTTCCTCTCGATCGCGTCGAAGGGCTCCGCCCTCTCGATCGGATCCGTCGGCTCGTTCGCCTCGATCGGGTCGATCGGCTCTGCCGGGTCCGCGCTGTCGGTGGCATCGGCCGGATCCGCAGGATCGGTCATGTCATTCGCCTCGGCCGGCTCGGTCCTCTCCGCGCGAGCGCGTGACTCGATCATGGGCGACCCGGAGCGAAGCGATGCGGGACTGCTCTCGGCGGGAATCCTGATCGCCTGCGGCGTCGCGGTCGCCGGCTGGGCGATCCATATGCGCCGAAAACAAGCAACCGGACGGGACGACCCCGCAGCGTCCGGTAGGCCGCAGGGCCGCCCGTCCGGATCCCCGATTAGCTGGTAGCCGTCGGCTCCGTCTCGGTGGTGTCGGTCGTGGACGGAACAGTCGTGGTGGTGCTGCCAGGGGCGAAGCCGCACTTCTTGCCCTTGTTGTTGGGCTTCGGCTTCTTGTGGTGACGCTTGCCCTTGGCTGGGCACGGCTTGTTGTTATGCGGAACGCCGCCCTTGTCGGCGGAGCTCAGAACCGGAAACGCAGCCGCGATTCCGAGGCAGGTCGCAAAGACCGCCAGCTTTCGCGTTCTCAGCTTCACGTCGTAGTCACCTCCATGGCGATTGACTCCCCACCTGCCTAAGCGCCGGGGAGCGCCGGAGGGTTACGGCCTGATCTCGACTATTCGAGCAGTCCGACCTGGCGGAGAATCGAGACGGAGTCCGAGTAGACGTCCTTGCGCTTGATCAGGCCGCCCTCGTATGGGATCACGTCGACCCCGCGCCACTCGACCCTCTCGCCCGTGGGCTCGGCGACCAGGTCGCCTCGGCGCACCGTGTTGGAGTGGGTGGCGCTGGCCGTCCACTCCTGGGTGACCACGCCGTCGCGGACGTAGAGCCTGCGGGTGTCGAAGTGGAGGTCCGGCCAGCTCTCGAAGATCGACCCGATGTGCTTCCTGACCTCCTCCGGGCCCTGCGCGGACTCGCCCGCCGTGTGGTTCTCGAAGACCATGTCCGGGGCGTGCATGGAGATGATCGCGTCGAGGTCGTGGTCGTTCCAGGCGTCGTTGTAACGCCCGATGGCCTCCTCGAGACTCTGGGCCGAGTCCTCTCCCACGCGAAGAGGATATGTTCGCGAGCCGGTCCAGACAAGGGGACGGAAAGAGGAGGAGCGATGGCCGACGGCTACACGATCAAGAGCATCGAGGAGTTCGAGGAGATGGAGGGGAGCGGCGGAGCGACCTGGCGACTGGCCCGCAAGTCACTGGGCGCCGAGGCGTTCGGCTTCAACGTGGTCGACATCGAGGCCGGGGGTGAGATTCCGGCTCACGACCACACCGGCGACAAGCAGGAGGAGGTCTTCATCATCCTCGAGGGCGAGGGGAAGATCGTCACCGACGGCGAGGAGCACGACGCCCCGGCCGGAACCTTCTGCCGCTTCGCACCGGAGGTCAACCGCACGATCCGCAACGAGTCGGACGCGAACGTCAGAGCCCTGCTGATCGGGGTCCCGGTCGACAGCGGGTATCAGGGGATGGGCTGGGGCTAGCGGGCGGCGGCGCCGTCAAAGTCCGGGCTTGACGGTCATATCGAGCACCACCAGGATCAGCAGGAGGAGCTCGATCCGCGATACGACGAAGATCCGGGCGAGCCTGCGCTGATACTCGGCATCCTCGGGCCCGCGCTCTTCGACCATCTTGCTGAGCCGGCCGGACTCCGGTCCCAGATAGCCGGCGCCGGCTATGAACGAAAGCAGCCAGACGACGAATCCGAAGGTCACCCATCCCTGGCCGAGGTCATAGGCACCGCTGGACTCGTTGAGCAGGATGAAGCCGAGGATCAGCAGCGTCAGCGCTGAGGGGATGAGGACGCGGGTCCCGTACCACGCGATCTCCCCGGCGAAGTGGGCGAGCCGGTCGGCGCCGGCAAGCTTTGCGCGAATCACGAAGATCTGGATCGCGGTGTTGCTCCCGACCCACACCACCGCGAGGAGGATGTGGAACGCGAGAAGCCACTTGTAGGCGTCGCTGCCGACGACGGCGAGGAGCATCGGCGCAGGAATCTAGCGACGGTGGTTGTCGGAAGCCCGCGCAGGTCGCATTCGCCCTACCGGCACCGGAGAATCGCCCTTGGGTTGGTTGCTCAGGAGAACTCTTCGAGCGAGCGCATCTGGCGGCGCAGCTCGTGGTCCCGCTCGCTGGCGGGAACTCCGGACTCGCCGGTCACCGCCTCGTTGTGCCTGACGTCCGCGATGGCCCGGAAGCGCTCGGTCTCCGAGCCCGGGCTGGACGGTTCCCCGATCGACTGCTCCCCCGTCTCTGCCTTGTTCTGCTTAATCATGCTTCTCCATCTTTCCCCAGCTGATTGCTCCCCTTGGCGTTAGTTGTAGCACGTTTGTGAGCGTTCGCTAAACACTATGTAGAACCGCTCACCACGCTGAAAGTAGCGCTGCAGCAGGCCGGAATCGGCGTGGGCCGCTTTAGCAAATTGCGGAGAAAGCGGGAGCGGGTCACGTGACGGCCGGGGCGGGGCCGGGTGGGGGCGCGCCTATAATTCCCGCTCCGTCGGTCCACCCCCCGTCGCGCGCCCGCTCGAAGAAGGCGCGGAACCGGAGACCAAATTGAAGAACTCGTCCCCAGAGCGTGAGCGCTTTTCCCCCGAGCGCGCCTATCGCCCACTCGTCTCTCCCCCGAGCGTCGAGGACAAGGACGCGTGCGCGATCTATGCGTCGGTCCGTCGCGACGCGACCCCGAGCCACGATCCCGTAACCCTCGCGCTCGAGTCGCTCCAGAAGATGCTCCACCGCGCCGGCAACGTCGACGGCGAGGGCGACGGCTGCGGCCTGCTGGTCGACATCCCAACCAAGATCTGGGCCGAGGAGGTCCGCCAGGGCGGACACAACCCGTCCCTTGCGCTGGACGACGCGTTCGCCGTCGCTCATGTCTTCGTCGAGCGGTCACAGGACCTGGAGAAGGTCCGCCACGGCGCCAGGGAGCTGCTCGGCAAGGCGGGCTTCCGCATCCTCGCCGAGCGGGTCGGCGCCGTCGATTCCGCGGCCCTCGGCCCGACGGCCCGCGAGGAGGAGCCGCAGTTCTGGCAGTTCGCAGGTCTGGTGCCGGAGGCCGCCGATGCCGATCGCGCCTGCTTCAACCTCAAGGTCGCCCTCGAGGAGAAGCTCGGCGTCCACGTCGCCTCCTTCTCCGGGCGGACCTGCGTCTACAAGGTGATGGGCAACCCGAAGGTCCTCGGCTCCTACTACGTGGATCTCTCAGACGAGCGCGCCGAGACGATCGGCTGCTTCGGCCACAACCGCTACTCGACCAACACCTGGCCGTCGTTCACCCGGGTACAGCCCTTTGGCGTCCTCGGGCACAACGGCGAGATCAACACGATCGAGCAGCTCCGCCAGGAGGCGCGGATGCTGAACGTGCCGATCGGCGAAGGCAACTCGGATTCGCAGGACCTGAACCGGACGATCGAGACCCTGGTGCGGCGGCATGGCCTCTCACTGGCCGAGGCGATGGAGATGGTCGTCCCGCCGATCGTCGCCGAGATCGCCGGCCTGCCCGAGAAGCTCCACTCCTTCTACATGTACCTGCGCCAGACGATGGGCCCGTTCGCTCAGGGCCCGGTCGCGCTGATCGCCCGCCACCAGGACGAGTGTGTGTTCTCGGCGGACGCGATGGGCCTGCGGCCGCTCTGGCAGCTCGAGACCGGCCACGACTTCATCTTCAGCTCGGAGCCGGGGGTCGTCCCGGTGGACGAGATGATCTCCGAGCCGAAACCGATGGCGCCGGGCGAGAAGTTCCTGGTGCTGATCGATCGCGACCGCAAGCGCTCGACGCTCCATCCGCACGCCGAGATGCTGCGCCGGGTGCGCGACAGGTGGCTGAGGAGAACGGGCGCCGAGCAGGTCGCGCCGTATGACCGGGCGCTCCAGACCGGCGGCCCGCTGGAGGGCCCCGAGATCCCGGGATACACCGACGCAGGTCCCGAGGAGCCGGTCAAGGTCGAGGACCGGGTGCTTGCCGGGTTCGGCTGGCAGCGCGATGACGTCAAGCTCGTCCAGCAGATGGCCGACAACGGCGCCGAGCCGATCGGCTCGCTCGGCTACGACGGGCCCCTCGCCGCGCTCTCGCCGGAGCGGCAGAACCTGGCGGACTACTTCAAGGAGACGGTCGCGGTGGTCACCAACCCGGCGATCGACCGCGAGCGCGAGATCGAGCATTTCTCCACCCGCGCGGTCTTCGGTCGCCGGCCGTCGCTGAAGGATCCGGCCGAGGACAGCCAGACGATCGAGACGGACTTCCCCGTGATCCTGGGCGGCCACCACGATCTCGCCCCGCTCCCGCACAGCTCCTACCGGCGCATCGCCAGCGAGCAGGGCACCTACGTGCTCGAGGACCTCTGGGCTGCGTTTGGCGACCGTGCCAAGGCGATCGACATCGCGCTCCTGGAATCCGAGACGACGCAGGGCGCGATCGAGCGGCTCCGCCAGGAGGCGGTCCGCGCCGTCACCGAGGGCGCCGAGCTGCTGGTGCTGACCGACCGCACCGTCTACGACGGCGAGCGGCGCTACATCGATCCGCATCTCGCCACGTCCGCGATCGATCAGGCTCTGAAGCAGTTCAGCGCCGAGGGGGAGAACCTGCGCCGACGCTGCTCATTGGTGCTGCGCTCGGCCGCACTCCGCAACGTCCACGACGTGATGCTCGCCCTGGGCCTCGGTGCCAACGGCGTTTGCCCGTACGTGATGGTCGAGGTGATCTGCGTCGACGACTACGAGAACGACGTCGGCAACCTCTGCGCGGCGCTCCGCAAGGGAATCGAGAAGGTGATCTCGACGATCGGGATCCACGAGGTCCGTGGCTACGCCCGCCAGTTCTCCTCGATCGGGATCCAGCCCGAGCTGGCGGAGATCTTCCAGACGGAGGCCTTCGCGGCCTCCGAGACGGGCGGCACCGGCTTCGCCCACCTCGATGCCGACACCGACACGCGGCACAGGGTCCTCACCGGTGACGAGGATGCAAAGCCCGCGAAGACCTTCCGCTTCTACCCCAAGGTCTACAAGGCGGCGATCGCGGCGGCCAACGGGACCGCGAGCTTCGACGAGTTCTCGCAGAAGGTGCGCGAGCTGGAGGCGCAGAGCCCGATCTCGATGCGGCACATCATGGGGTTGAAGAAGGAACCCGACCGCGAGCCGGTGGACGCCTCGCAGGTGGATGCCTCGGTCGGCCACCACGACTACCCCGTGGTGATCAGCTCGATGAGCTTCGGCTCTCAGTCGGAGCCGGCCTTCCGCGCCTACGCCGAGGCAGCGCGGGCGATCAACATCCTCTGCATCAACGGGGAGGGTGGGGAGATCCAGGACATGTACGGCAAGTTCCGCAAGTGGCGTGGGCAGCAGGTCGCCTCGGGCCGCTTCGGCGTCTCCGCCGAGATGCTCAACTCCTCCTACGTCGCCGAGATCAAGATCGGCCAGGGCGCGAAGCCCGGCGAGGGCGGTCACCTGCCCGGCAAGAAGGTCTCCGAGAAGGTCGCCGCCGCCCGGAACGCCTCACCCGGCACCGACCTGATCTCGCCGTCCAACAACCACGACCTCTACTCGATCGAGGACCTGGCCGAGCTGATCGACGAGCTGAAGACGGTCAACCCGGACCTGCGGGTGTCCGTCAAGGTCCCCGTCGTGCCGAACGTGGGCACGATCGGGCTCGGCATCGCCAAGGCCGGCGCGGACATCATCACCCTGAGCGGGTTCGAGGGCGGCACCGGCGCCGCCCGCCAGCACGCGCTGCGCCACGTCGGCCTGCCCTCCGACATCGGCACCCGCGCCGTCCATCGAGCCCTGATGGAGGCCGGCATTCGCAACCGGGTCGAGATCTGGGCCGACGGCGGCTACCGCCACGCCCACGACATCGTGAAGCTCCACTGCATGGGGGCCAACCGGGTTGCCTTCGGCACTCTGGCGATGGTCTCGCTCGGCTGCACCATCTGCCGCGGCTGCCAGCTCGACACCTGCCACGTCGGCATCGCCACCCAGATCGAGACGGTGGAGCAGGCCGAGGAGCACGGACTGAAGAAGTTCACTCCGCCGGGAGACAACGCCGCCGAGAGCTGCGCCGCCTTCTTCCGCCAGATGGGCGAGGAGGTCAAGGAGGTGGTCGGCTCGCTCGGCTACGACCGCGCCCAGGACCTGATCGGCCGCTACGACCTGCTGGAGCAGGTCTCGCACCACGACAAGGTCGACCTCGCCCCGCTGATCACGCCGCTCGAGGAGTTCCTCGACCTCGAGCCGATTGACCTCCCGGTCGAGGAGGAGGCGCTGGTCGAGGCGCGCGCCGAGGCCGGCCTGGTTCGCGCCAAGCCACTGCGGATGGAGCCCAAGCAGGCCTCCGCCGAGATCGCCCAGGTCGCCGACCGGGTCTTCGACGGCTCCTGCGTGAGCGTCGAGTTTCCCCGCCGCACCGACGCCCACGACCGGGTGCTCGGCACCGAGCTCTCGGGCGCGATCGCGCGCGCCCGCATCTACGACGGCGCCCCCGAGGGCACCGAGAACGATGAGCTCGCCGAGCTGGTCTTCAACGGGGGGAGCGTGGCGGGGCAGGGATTCGGCGCCTTCAACGAGTGGGGCGTGGCCTGCCGGGTCGAGGGCGGCGCCCAGGATGGAGTCGGCAAGACGATGCTGGGCGGGACCGTCTCGATCATGAAGGGGAAGAACGCCGAGGGCCGCCGCGTCAACGGCTCGGTCGGCAAGTCCTTCGCCTATGGGGCACAGCGGGGCAGGCTGTTCGTGCAGGGGTCGGCCGACTCGCGGTTCTGCATCCGGCTCTCGGGTGCGGACGTGGTCCTGGCGGGTGAACCCGAGGCGCCCGTCGACGACTCGCAGGGCTGCGTCGTGGACCGCGCCAACGCCAAGGGCTTCGCCTTCGAGTACATGACGTCTGGTCGCGCTGTCGTGCTCGGCGACATCGGGCCGTGGGCATGCGCCGGAATGACCGGTGGCCGGGTCTACGTGCGGGTCGACGACGAGCTCAACCTCGACCGCGACGGGATCGAGAGCCGCCTCGGCGAGGGAGCCAAGGTGACGCTCGAGGAGCTCGACGCGGAGGGCCAGCTCGACATCGAGGACCTGCTCGGCCACTACGCCGGCGAGCTGCGCGCGACCGATCAGGCCGAGGAGGCCGACAGGGTCCAGGCGCTGGCCCGCGATGCGCAGCAGAGCTTCCTGATGATCATTCCGCAGAAGGTTCAGGCGGATCCGAGCATCTCCACGGAGTAGGGGACCCCGCGGTGGAAAAGGCCGCCGCCCGACTCGAAGACGTTCAGAGGCTCACCGAAGCCACGCTCGCGTACCTGGACCTCGACGAGCTGCTCGCGGAGCTGCTGCGGCGTGTCACCGACATCCTCAACGCAGACACGGCGGCGGTCCTGCTCGTCGAAGACGACGGCCGGACCCTTGCCGCCAGGGCCGCCGCGGGCCTCGAGGAGGAGGTCGAGCGCGGGTTCCGCCTGCCGATCGGACGCGGATTCGCGGGCCGGGTGGCGGCCACGCGCGAGCCCGTCGTGATCGAGGACCTGGAGGTGACGCCCGGCGCCGTCGTCAACCCGCTGATGCGCGAGAAGGGAGTCCGCTCGCTGCTGGGCGTGCCTCTGATCGTCGAGGGCGCGGTCACCGGCGTCCTGCACGTCGGCACGCTGACACCGCGGGAATTCCGGGATAGCGACGCGGAGTTGCTTCAGCTGGTCGCCGACCGAGTCGCCCTGGCGATCGAGCGCTCCCGGCTGGCCGTCCAAGGCCAGATCGCGCAGGCTCTCCAGCGCAACCTGCTGCCCCGCACGCTCCCCGAGCTTCCCGGGCTGAGCATGTCCGCCCGATATCTCCCCGCCGCCGAGGAGTCGGCCGTGGGGGGCGACTGGTACGACGTGATCGAGATCAGCCATCGGCGGCTCGGCCTGGCGATCGGCGATGTCGCCGGCCATGGCATCGCGGCGGCGACCTACATGGGACACCTGCGCAGCGCCGTGAGGGCCTACGCGCTCGACCTGGAGAGCCCGGCCGAGCTGCTCCGCAAGCTCTCCCGTTTCGCTGACCATGAGGGCTCTCGCATCGCAACCATGATCTACGCCACGCTCAACCTGGACACCTGGATCGTCGAATTCGCCCGCGCCGGCCATCCCTATCCGTTGCTGCTGCGAGCGGACGGTACGGCCACGTTTCTGACCGACGCCGGGGGGCCGCCGCTGGGAACCGGCGCCATCATCGAGTACGACCACCAACGGGTCGCGCTCGGTTCCGGAGAGACGCTGCTCTTCTACACCGACGGGCTGATCGAGCGCCGCGGGCAGCAGCTCTCCGACGGAGAAGCCGCACTGGTCGAGGCCGCGATCGCGGCGCCGGACGACCCGGAGCTCAAGTGCCGGACGATCATCGAGCTGCTCACCCGGGGAATCGAGACTCCCGACGACATCGCAGTGCTCGCGATCCGCGCGGTCGGCCTCCACGAGCCGCTCGAGGTTGAGGTGCCGGCGACCGCCGAGCAGCTGGCGACCATCCGGCATCTGATCCGGCGCTGGGTGACGGTGAACGACGGCACTGACGACGACTGCGCGGCATTCGCGATCGCCATCACCGAGGCCTGCGCGAACTCGGTCGAGCACGCCTACGGCCCTGGCGACGCGAGCGTCCAGGTGCGCGCGGCGCTCCTGGACGGTGAGGCGACAGTGACGGTCCGGGATCGCGGGCGCTGGCGAGCTCCGGGAGGAGACAACCGGGGCCGCGGCATTCCTCTGATGCGGGAGTTCATGGATGATGTCGTGATCGACACGGGGGACGACGGAACCACGGTGCAGCTCAGCCGCCGGATCGGGGTAAAGCCTTGACGCCCGAGCTCGCGAAGCTCTCCATCGAGACAGATGGCGACGTGGAGCTGGCCCGGGTCGCGGGCGAGGTCGACGCATCCAACGTCGGGGACCTGAGCCAGAGGCTCCTGGATGCCGTCTCGAACAAGGCCCGCGCGCTCGTCCTGGATCTGACGGAGACGAGCTACATCGACAGCTCAGGGATCAGCCTGATCTTCGATGCGGCCGCGCGCATGCGGACTCGCCGCCAGCAGCTCAGGGTCGTGGTGGCGCCCAAGTCTTTCGTCGGAGAGGTCCTGGCGGCCGTCTCCATGGAGGACTCGGTGCCTATCGATCCGGCGATGGCGGACGCGTTGCGCGCGCTGAGCGGCTAGACGCTGCCGGCGCTTTCGATGACGCTGAGCGTGTAGCGACCGATCTGCAGCTCGTCTCCGTCGGCGAGCGGGCTCCAGTCGACGGGCTCACCGTTCACGGAGATGCCGTTCATCGAGCGGTCATCGAGCACGCGCAGATCGCCCTCGGGGGTCTGCACGACGACCGCGTGGCGGCGCGAGACGGTGGGGTCGTCCAGGCGGATGTCGGCGGAGCGGCTCCGCCCGATTCGCGACCAGCCATCGGACAGCTCGATCAGGTGGGTTCGCCCGTCCGCGAACATCGCCAGGTACTTGCCAGGCTCCGCAATCGACTCCCGCACGCCGTCGAGCCACTCAGGGGGCTTGGAGGTGGGACGCGTGACCGCGATGGTCTTGAGCGTGGGCTGCTCGAACATCGAGGAGCGGCGGAAGTCGGTGCCGCCGCAGTTGGGGCACTCGGGAATCGACTCGGCCGGCTCGAAGGAGACCGGAAAGGAACACCCCTGGCAGATGAAGGAGCCAACGCCGCCTGCGGGCTCGCCTGCATGGCGGACATCGTCCTGACTCTGTCCAATTACCGACATCGGGGGTGCCGCCGATACTACCGGGGTACTGCTTAATGGCTAGTCACTTTTCGTCGCTTGGTACGGAAAGTCCATCATTTCCAGGGGTCCTGGCCGGTCAGCCAGTGCCGCCCGGGGCCGCCCGACTAGAATCGCCCGCCCGTGGGGCCGATCTCGCTGAACATCTCCGTAGACGCCCCGCGCGAACGCGTCTTCGACTTCATCTGCGACCTCTCGACGCGGCTGAGCTGGATCGACCACTTCGCGAGCGACTACCGGCTCGAGCGCGTTGCCGCCAGCGGGCAGGGCGCCGCGGCGCGGTTTCGCGTCGACGCCCCCGCGGGGGTGCGGTATATGGAAACCGTGATCGCCGAGGTCGACCGCCCCTACAAGGTCGTCGAGCAGGGCCGCGGCGGACGGCTCGACCGCATGCCGATTCACGCCGTCTGGGAGCTGGAGGAGGGTCCCACGACAACGGTCACGCTGACCTTTTGGACGGCGCCGGCGACGGCGTTCGACCGCATGAGGGAGTTCGGCCGGTCCCGGTGGTGGAAACGGCGCTGGAGCAAGGCTCTGCGCCGCATGCAGGAGCTGATCGAGTCGGGCGCCGCCGCCGAGCGCACCGAAGTCGCGGGCGCCGACCGAGTCCTCCTGACATAGACTGCGCGCCCTCATGCGGCCCAACAAGGGAGCCCTGGCACTCGTGTTCGCCCTTGCCCTCGCCCTGGTGGGCGTGGCGGGCTGCGGAAACGATCTCGGCAAGGAGGCCGACGAGGGCGTTCCGATCAAGCTCGGGGACCTCAAGTTCAACGTGCAGGAGACCCGCTTCCTCAACCCCGCGCAGGCCGACGACAAGGAGTATCTCCAGGGCCAGAAGCTGCCCACCCCGGCGGGGAAGTCCTACCTCGGCGTCTTCCTGACGATCAACAACGACGGCGACAACCCCGTCAGGCTCCCGACCAACGCCCAGATGAGCGTCGTGGACACCACCGGCGCCGCCTACCAGTCGATTCCGAGCAGCACCGACTTCGCAGCTCCGCTGGGCACCGAGCTGGCGGGCGGGGCCGACATCCCGGCCCCGGGCACGGCCGGCGCCAACGGGCCGACGCAGGGGGCCATCGTCCTCTTCCTGGTCGACCAGGCGGTCAACGAGAACCGGCCGCTGAAGCTCGAGATCGAGTTCCAGGGCGAGACGGGCGACATCACGCTCGACATCTAGGCTCGCGAAAGGGAGTCCTCCGCCGGATGAGGAAGACCCAGCTCCAGGCCCTGCTCGTCATCGGCGGGATCGGCGCCGCGCTCGCCCTGATCCAGCTGCTCGGGATCGCCGGAGGCGTGGTCGGCGTCGGCCTCCTGGTCATCTGCACCGTCCTCACCGCATCGGCGGCGCCGGAACCCGACGCCGGAGGCCTCAACTGGTGGGCCCTGATCGCCGGAGGCACCGCCCTGGCGCTGATCGGCGTCCCGCTCGGCCTCGCCCTGGAGGGCCCGGGTGGCGTGCTGACCGCCGTCGGTGGGGGAATGGCGATGGTGGGCGTGGCTTTTGGGATGCCGTAGCGGCTGCTAGGCCGCTGCATTCAGGAGCGCAGGGCGAAGCCCGTAGCGACTTGTGAGGGGCGGCCGCCTGCAGCCGCGACTGATGGCGAAGCCGTCTTATAGAGCCGATCCGAGGATCTCTCGCGCGATCGGCGCGGCGGTCGTGCCGCCGTCGCCTGAGGCGTCGATCAGCATCACCGCGATCGCCAGCTTCGGCTTCTGGGCGGGGGCGAAGGCGATGAACCAGCCGTCGACGATCTGCTTGGCGGTGTCCTCTTGCCCGGGCGGGGGCGGCGGCTCGCCGGGCTTGGGGCCCAGCTCGGCGGTGCCGGTCTTGCCGGCGACGTCGATGCCCGGAAGGTTCGCGGCCACGCCCGTGCCCTGGGTGACGACGGCGCGCATCAGGCCGGTGAGCACGCGCGCGTTCGCCTTGGAGGTGACCTGGACGGGCTTGGCGGCGCTCTGCAGCGCCGGGTCCTTGACGATCGGGGTCGGGTCTCGCACGCCGTCGTTGGCGACGGTCTGCGCCACCGAGGCCATTCCGAGCGGGGTGGCGAGCACCTTGCCCTGGCCGAAGGCCGTCACCGAGAGATCGGTGTTGGTCGGCTCGCCCTTGAGCTCGGCGGCGGTCGGGATCTCCATCTTGCCCGGCTGCGTGGCCGCCGTTGCTGCGGCGTTGTAGAGGGTGGTGGGCTGGTTGAAGCCGTACCGCTCCGCGGTGTCGACCAGCCGCTCAGCGCCGACCTTGACGCCGAGAGGAGCGAAGACCGTGTTGCACGAATCCGCGAAGGCCTCGGTGAAGTTCCCGCCGCAGGTCTCGTCGTGAGCGTTGTGGACGACGCGCGCTCCGCTGTCGGGATCCGGGTTGATCTCGGTGAGGACGGGGAAGGTGTCGCTGAGCTTCACGTCGTGACCCTCGAGCGCGGCCGTCGTGGTGATCACCTTGAAGGTAGAGCCGGGCGGCTGGGGAGACGAGTAGGCCGAGCCGGCGAGCGCCAGGACGTTGCCGTTGCGCGCATTGAGGACTGCGACGCCGCCGGACTGCCCGCCCAGCGCGCTCACGGTGGTCGACTGCAGTCGCGGGTCGATCGTCGTTCTCACCGGCCGGCCGGGTGTGCCCTGGGCGGTCGCGAGCACACGGCCCTGTGTCCCGGCGGAAACGTCAGGTGTTGAGCTGCCCTCCTTGACGGCAAGGAGCTGTCCGCTCGGCTGTCCCGCGAGCCGGGAGTTGAAGGCGAGCTCGAGGCCGCTCACGCCGGTGTCCTGGTTGGCGGGGTAGCCGGCATGCTCAAGCTTCGCCCGCTCCTCGGCATCGGGGGCGCCCGTATCGCCGGCGACGTCGATCGCGTCGGAGCCCAGTGGCGAGCTGCGATCCCCGGTCGGCCCAGTGGCGAGCGCAACGCCGTGCTTAGCCGTGATCGCCGCCCGCCGGCCCAGCGTGAGGCGGCGCCCGACCTGCTCGCCGGGCCGCAGGTTCGGAAAGGTCAGATGCGGGTCCCAGGCAACCTTGCCGCCGTCCAGCGGCAGACGAAGCGCTCCGTCGATCTTGCCGAACAGCCTGGTGCGAACGCCCACGCCGACGTCCACGACATTGGTGCCGTTGACGCTCTTCGGGCCATCCGCGCCGCCCGGGTCGATCGCCGTCGCGGTCGAGGCCTCCTGCGCCTGCTGATAGGCGGCGGCGAGGTCCTGAGCGGAATACTGGGCCTGAGCCGAGTCGGAGAGCTCGTCGTGCATCGCCTTGTAGTCCTGGTGCGCCCAGTCGTCGACGAAGCGCTCGGCCATGTCCTGCTCCGGGCTGCCCGCGGAGCTGATCGCCCCGAAGATGAACGCGATCAGCGCCACGACGCCCAGGGGAAGCGCGCGCTGACGCAGGCGCCGCTGGCGCTCAGTGAGGGGTCCGCGCTGCGCCCGGGGCGGCCTGATTGACCGCCTGGGCGGTGGCGTCTCCCCGTCGTGGGTCCGTGACCGTGTCACGGGCGGATTCACGAGGGCAAAGTTAGTCGCTCGTACGCTTGTATTCGGGAAACCGTGACCGGCCTCGACTGGTTGATTCTCGTTTTCGCCCTGGCCATGGGATTCTGGGGGTACCAGCAGGGCCTGATCGTCGGCGTGCTCAGCCTCGGCGGATTCGCAATCGGCGCCTTCCTGGGCAGCCGGCTGGGCCCGGCGCTGCTGCCGGACGGCTCGCATTCCCCGTACGCGCCCGCGACCGCCCTCGCCGGGGCATTGCTGATCGGAGGGATGGTCGCGGTCTCGCTGGAGGGGATCGCGCTTGCGATCCGCCGGCGCCTGCTCGGCCCGGCGGGGCGCCGGCGAGGGGTCGCGATCGCCGAGGCGTCCGGAGGGGCGCTGCTCCTCGTCGTGGTGGCCCTCGGCGTGGCCTGGCTCTTCGGGGCGGTCGCTCTCAACGCGCCCGGTGCAAAGGGCCTGCGCACGGCGGTCCAGCGCTCGGCAATCCTGCGTGCGCTCAACGACACGTTCCCGCCGTCGAGCTCGCTGATCAACGCGCTTCACCGCATCGATCCCCGGGTGGTGGTCCAGGGCCCCAGTCCGGACGTCGCCGCTCCGGATTCGAAGATCGCGCACGATCCCGACGTGCAGGCTGCGGGGGAAAGCGTGGTTCGGGTGCTTGGGACCGCCTGCGGGCTGGGCGTGGAGGGATCCGGCTGGATCGCCGCGCCGGGCCTGGTTGTCACCAACGCGCACGTGGTGGCGGGCGAGGGCGACACCACGGTCACGCCCGCTGGCTCGAGCTCTTCCCTTGACGCGACCGCCGTCCACTACGACCCGGAGAACGACCTGGCCCTGCTCCGGGTGAACGGCCTGGACGAAGCCCCACTGTCGCTGGCGCCGGACGTGCAGAGCGGCACGGCGGGCGCCGTGCTCGGCTACCCGGAGAACGGCCCGTTCACGATCGCGCCCGCCCGCGTGGGCGTGACCGGCCCCGTGGTCACGCAGGACTCCTACGGCCGTGGTCCGGTGACGCGCGAGCTCACGGCCGTGCGTGGGGAGGTTCGCAGCGGGAACTCCGGCGGGCCGCTGGTGGACGGCGCCGGCAGAGTGATGGGGACCATCTTCGCCGCCACCACGCAGGGCAAGCCGGGCGGCTACGCGGTTCCCAACGACGTCGTCGCCCGCGCGCTGAGCGATTCGACCGGTCCCGTGACGACGGGCCCCTGCACCGGATAACCCAGGGTCAGGTCTTGCATCACACATGTCGCATGCAAGACCTGACCCCGGTTTGCTGGTCCCTTACGATCGGTAAGCTTGGATGAGGTGAGATCGCAGTCTGGCGTCGGCCCTACCAGGGGGGCGGCCAAGCCCAAACAAGTCTGTCGGCACTACCACGGCGCGGTGGAGCTGATCGGCCGCCGCTGGGCGGGGGCGATCCTCTACGCGCTCACCGACGGGCCCCTGCACTTCGCGGAGCTGAAGGAGGCGGTCCCCGGCATGTCGGACCGCCTGCTCTCCTGCCGTCTCAAGGAGCTCGAGAAGGCGGGCCTGGTCCAGCGCGAGGTGCAGCCCGGCAACCGCGTGCGGGTGAGCTACGAGCTCACCGACAAGGGCCACTCGCTCGAGCCGGTGATCGGCGAGCTGCGCGACTGGGCCCGCCGCTGGCACCGGGCTTAGTCAGCCGGTCTGCGCGTTCGCCCAGCCGGTCCGCACGACGCCGTTGCGGACGCGCTGCGGATGATCCCCGACCTGGATCCGGGCGACCTCCTTCTCGGTCCCATAGGAGATCGCGCTGAGGCTGTCCGTCCCGCTCCAGGAGACGAAGCAGTAGTTGCCGTCGCGGCTGTTGGTCGACCAGTAGGGCTTCTCGCCCGCTTGGATCAGCCTGTAGCCGAAGCTCGAGCGGGACACGATCGCTGCGTAGTCGTCCATCGTGCCGGCGACGCAGAGCTTCGTCCCCGCGGCGTTCATGGCGATGCCGTGATGTGCAGAGTCGAGGACGTACTGCTCGCGGGGCATGTCCGGCACGAGATTGGGGAGGTTGGCCACCCGGGTGACCCGGTCCTGTGCGAAGTCGTACTCGACGAAGCCGTGGAAGAAGGAGACCTGGAAGTAGACGAAGCGCTCGTCCGGCGAGAGCGCCATCGGCCTCACCGCCGAGCTCATGTTCGGGTAGCCGGCCTCGGCGAGCTTCTGACCCATGTCCAGCGTCTTGATGACCTGGTGCGTGTTCGTGTCGACGATCTCGAAGCGGCGGTCGCCCTTGGTCGAGTCGAGCTGCGGTTGGTCGGCGGGGGTGTAGACCAGGCCGATGCTGGCGTGGAAGATCCTGCTGCCGTCGCGCGAGTAGGTGTTCTCGTGCGGCGAGTCCCCGGACGGGAATCGCCAAGCCTCCTGGCCGGTGGCAGTGTCGAGGACATGGACGACGTTGCCGGTCGAGGCCGAGACGGCCACGTACTTGCCGTCCGGCGAGAGCCCCATGTGGTCCGAGCGCTGACCGTCGACCATGAAGCGCCAGGCGATCTGGCCGGTGGCCAGATCGATCGAGACCACGTCCGCGAAGCTGGGCCGCGAGACGATCAGGTGCGTGCCGTCGTTGGTGCTGTACATGTCGTCGACGAACTGGTCGTGCCCTTCGCCGATGGCCTCGCGGATGGCGAGGAAGTAGGCCAGCCGGACCGGGTCGGTGAGGATCTCCTGCATCCGCTGGTCCCTGTCGGGAATGATGTTGACGCGGGCGATCCGTGTGAAGCTCCCGGGCTTCGATCCCGACGGCGGGGTGAACCTGAGCACGTCGGCGGTGCCGTCCCAGTTGTTGCCCGCGAAGACGACGGGGGTGGTGGACGTGGCCTTAGCGCCCAGCGCCCTGACCGCGGGCGCAGATGATGTGGCAAGCGCGCTGACCCCGCAAGCAGCCAGCACGACGATCGCCGCAACGGCGCGCCTCCGCCTATTCCATCGAGCCGTACCCCTACGGCCCCTCACGTCGTACCTCCCGTCACTGACCGCCCCAACGTAGTCGACCCCGACGCGCGACGCGCCGGTTCTACCAGTCCCGCGGATTGCCCTCCGGGATCTTGTCGATCACCAAGGCCGCCTGGTGGCGGTCGACCGGGTATGGGGTCGTGTCGAGGTAGTGGTCCAGCTCTCCCGGGCCGAGCGCCTCGAAGCCCCGCTCGACGGCGGCGGCGTAGGTGGCGAGGATGATCGAGTCCTCAGGCGGCTCGGGGGCGAAGTGGAACTCCTTGGCGGTGTAGGTGACGATCCGCTCCGGCAGCTCTGAGCCCTCGACCGACCCGGAGACGTCGACGCGGTCGTAGCGGATCTCGCGGATGTCGAGGCGGTCGAGCTCCGCGTCGGTGAGCTCGATGACGACGCCGTTCACGGGGCCCGCTTCGTCCTCGCCGTTCTCGACGTTCAGGCCGAGGACCCACTCGGGCCGCCACCCGCCGTCGCACTCGAAGGTCTTCTCGCAGGTCAGGTTGTCGCGGCGCTGCGAGAAGCGCCGCTTCCAGTCGTGGAGGCGGGCCGGGCGCAGCTCGCCGGCGGGGCGCCCCAGCGTCATCGAGGCGCTCTCGTGGAGCACCAGCGAGCCGTAGCCGAAGAGGCCGAGGCGAGAATCGGTCATTCGCCCTCCAGCAGGCCGAGCTGGCGCTCGGCGCCGATCGGAGGATCCGGGTCTTCGCGCATCTGGGCGGCCGTGTCGTGGCTGCACAGTCTTTCGCGCGCGGGGCAGTCCAGGCACAGCGCTCGATGTGGCCGGTCGGTGACCTCGAAGCTGCCGGCGGCGAGCCGCTTCAGTACAGCCTCGATCTGGGCTCGCGCGGATTCGAGCTCGGTTTCTCCGAAGCTCTCCCGGACCGGTGGATCGGGCCGCTCGAGGAAGACGTAGGCGGTCTCCACCGGCATGCCCCGTGCGGCAGCCGCCAACGCGTAGAGGTAACGCTGGACCGAGTAGCGCGAGACGACCTGCTCGGGATCCCGGTCGCCGAGGCGATCCGTCTTGTAGTCGACGACCAGCACGGAGCCATCGGAGCGCTCGACGAGCAGGTCGATGGAACCACGGACGAGCGTTCCGGCGACGGAGAGCACGAAGGGGACTTCGGCGCCCACCCGCGCGTCGCCGATCTCCTCCCTGAGGCTCGAACCGAGGAACGCGGTGGTGAGCTCCAGCGCCATCGCGACCTGCTCGTCGCTCGCCTCCAGGCCCTGCTCCGTCAGGGCCTTGGCGACGCGATCGGCGTCAGGCTCGCGCCAGCGGTTGCGCGCGCTCCACTCCAACAGCGCGTGGACCGCAACGCCGGGCCCGAACCGACGCCGGAGCTCCGGGCCGGCCGCCGGCTCGTCACCGTCGCCGGCGGAGGCGAGCTCGGGCTCGCCGATTCCGAGAACACGCTCGACGTAGAAGCGGTAGCCGCAGTTCTCGTAGCCCGAGAGCGCCGAATAGGAGAGCCCGCCGATCAGGGCGGGAGGGACCTCGGGCCTGGACAGGGGCGGGTTCGCCGTGGAGGAGGGCCTGGGCGACGCGTCGGACTCCCGCGTTGCGAGGAGCCTGGCGCCGGCTCCCGGGGCCGGCTCGGTGACCTTGACCAGCAGCCTCCCACTGGGGTAGTCGTCGCCCGCCGGCGGAAGCTCGACATCGCGCTCACTCGGATCGCCGTCCAGCACGGACCGGATCAGCTGCAGCGCGATCGGCTTGCGATTAATGCGAGGGTCCTCCGAGCGAAGCGAGGAGGAACCCGTTTGACCCTGGTTCTTCAGGGCGTTGGGATTGAACGTCCCGCTGATCAGCAGCCGCCGCTTCGCGCGGGTCGCCGCGACGTAGGCGAGGCGCGCCTCCTCCTCCGCGTCGCGCTCGGCCGCGAGCTCGGTGAGCTCCTGGTAGTCGTGGAGGCGCTCGGCCGGGCGGCCGAGGCGCCCGAGCTGGACGCCGACCCGCGCCAGCTCGCCGCCCTCAGGGCCCTCCTCAGCATTATCGGCGGCCACAAACCCCGCCGCCGGATCTACCCTCAAAGGCGTCCAGCCCAGCTGCAGGTTCCGGCCGAGATCCGCGACGGCGACGACGTCGAACTCGAGCCCCTTCGCGCCGTGCACGGTCATCACCCTGACCCCCGCGTGGCCCTCTGCCCGGGTGGCCGCCTCGGCCTCACGGTCGCGGCTGTTCGCACGCGTCTCGAGGTACTCGAGGAAGGCGGCGAGGTCGGGTCCCTCGCTCGCCTCGAACTCCCGGGCGAGCCGCATCAGCTTGCGGACGTTCGCCCAGCGGGCGGTCCCGTCGCGCCGGCGGAGCGTGGCGAGGTCGTATCCGAACGAGGTCGCCGTTCGCTCGACCAGCGACTCCAGCCCGCCCTCGGTGGAGTGAGCCCGCAGCTCACCGAGGATTCCCGCGAACCGCTCGATTCGCTCCAGTTCCTCCGCCGGGATCAGCGCGGCGGCCTCGGCGTCCCCGCGCTCGACCTCTCCGTTCTCGACCAGCTCCCTGACCAGAGGCCAGACGTGATTGAAGAGCTCGCGGCCATCGTCGCCGCGGACCGTGGCGGCCCGCCGAAGCAGCCAGAGCGTGTCGGGCAGGACGGCGCAGGCCGGCGAGGCGAGGGCCCCGAAGAGAGCCTCGTCGTCGAGTGGGTTCGCGATCACCGCCAGCAGGCAACGCAGGTCATCGATCTGCTGCTGGGACCAGAACCCACGGCCGCCGACGACGTAGGGGTCGAGCCCCGCGTCCGCCAGGGCTGTCTCGACTGCGGCGACGTGGGTGAAGGCGCGCAACAGGACGACGATCCCCGCGGGGTCCTCGCCGTCGTCCACCAGCTCCCGCAGCCGGCCCGCCAGGCGCCGCGCCTCCGCCACCTTCGATCCCGAGCTCGGGTCGTCCGGGAGCCGCGGCAGTTCGGTTTCCTCGGCCTCCCATCCCTTGCGGTCGTCCACGGTGAGAAGGAGCTCCACCGGTGAAGCCGCCTCCGGCTCATCGACGAACGCTGTGAGGGGCTCGAAGCCGGCGAGCAGGCCGCGCCCGATCGCGTTGGTCGCGGCGACAAGACCGGGCGCCGCCCTGAAGTTCCCGGTCAACGGCAGCGCCACTCCGTTGGCCTCGTCCCCCTCCGCGAACCGGCGCTGCTGCTCCCGGTAGACATCGACGTCCGCGTGGCGGAAGCCGTAGATCGACTGGAACTCGTCCCCGACGAGGAACAGCCGCGTATCCGGGCCGCGCAGCTGCTCGATCAGCCGAAGCTGGAGCCCGTTCGTGTCCTGGAACTCGTCGACCATCAGGTGGGCGAACTGCTCCCGGTAGCGATCCCGCAGGGGCTCGGACGAGCTCAGCAGCTCGACCGTCTTCAGCTGGAGGTCCTCGAAGTCGAGCGCCGCGCGTTCGGACTTGAGCTCCTCATAGCGGGCGCCGAAGCGCACGACCAGCTCGCGGAGCTGTTCGTAGGCGGGACCGAGGACGTGGGCCGCCACAGCGGCCTGGGCGCGCTTCAGGGCCGCGGTATAACGCTCGCAGGCCTCGCCCTTGAAGGCCTTGGCGCCTGAGGTGATCTCCAGGGCCCGGAGCTGCTCCAGGAGCTCCTCCTTGGGCGGCGCCGCCGGGTCCAGCGCCATGGCGGCCGCGATGCGATCGCGGCTCGACACCGCCTGACCGCTCGCTTCCTCGCACTCGGCGTGAGCCTCGCCCGCAGCCTCGACCAGCTTGCCGATCGCGGCTCCTGTGTCCGGGGGCGCCAGCTCCGGGAGCTCGGGCCGCGGATCGCCGTGGCTGCGCAGCTCGTCGTAGGCGCCTCGCGTCATCTCCAGGAGCGTTCGCCGCCGGTTCGCGGCCGCGAGCTCGAGCGCCTCCGGCTCGCCGGTGGCGACCAGGGCCTCGAGCGCCGAGTCGAAGGCGCGCGCCGCGAGCCGCTCCGCCTCGGCCTCGTCGACCACCCGGAAGCGAGGATCGATGCCGGCGGCGGCGGGATGCGAGGCGAGCACCCGCCGGCAGAAGCCGTGGATCGTCGAGATCCAGGCCCGTTCGATTCCCTCGAGCGCTGCCTCCAGAGCCTCGAGCTGCTCGCCCTCGGCACCGCGAGCGCGGGCAGAGAGCTCCTCGCGGATTCGCCGCCGCAGCTGGTCCGCTGCCCTCTCGGTGAAGGTGAAGGCGAGGATGCGGCTCGCCCCCACCTCGGGATCGAGCGCAGCGGCGCAGAAGCGCTCGACCAGCACCGTGGTCTTCCCGGTTCCGGCTCCGGCCCGGAGGAAGACATCCCGCTCGCGGCTCTCGACGGCGGCGCTCTGCTGCTCGGTCCGCTCCGCGCTCATTCCTCCTCGCCCTCCTCGGAGAAGGGCTCGTCCTCGGGCAGCCCGCGCTCGCGGCGGCAGATGGGCTGGAAGCTGCACCAGTCGGGGCAGCTGCCGCCGATCGGGTCGCGGATCACCCTGCCCCCCTGGACCGAGGCGACGATCTCCTCGGCCTTCCGCTTGGCGGCGTCCAGCGCCTCCTCGAAGTCCTCGTCGCCGAGATGGTCCCGCGGCCGCGGGTCGAGGCCCGCCAGATCATCCGCCAGCTCCTTTCGCAGGAGGCCCTTGGGAGTGCGGTCACCGGTGCCTCCCAGCGGCCGGTAGAGGCCGCCTGCGAGATCGTGTCCCCAGAGCTCGCGCGCGGCGAGCATGTAGAGCTGCAGCTGGAGCTTGCCGCGCTTCTCCAGCATTCCCGCGCCGCCGTCTACCTTGCCGCCCGACTTGTAGTCCTGGACAAGGGCCTCTCCGCCCGGGCCGAGATCGATCCGGTCGATCTGGCCGTGGATGCCACCGCCGGCCAGCGGCAGGGGCCCCTTCTCGGAGTCGTCGAAGCCGAAGGCGGCCTCTGTACGTGCGGGGGTGAAGGCGGTCGCGGTGGCGGCCTCGTCGGCGAGGAAGGCCAGCACCAGCCCCTCGACTCGATGGAGGGCCGCGGCGGTGTCCGCGAGCTCCCGGGGCAGCCGCTTCTCACCCATCTCCGAGATCAGCTCCCCTGCCGCCCGGCGCCACTCGCCAAGAGTCTCCGGGGTGGGGCGCCCTGGCGCGGGCGGATCCTCGTAGAGCGCCTCCAGGACCTTGTGAGCGATCGACCCGCTGGTGAGCGGCTCGGCCTCGGGTCCGATCGGCTGCGGCTTCAGCTCATGCTGGATGAACCAGCGGTACGGGCAGGTGGCGTATTCCTCGAGCGTCGAGGGGCCGAAGAGCTTGATCTCCCGCATCCGCTCGAGGACCGGATCGAGCTGCAGGGGCCCGGGCCGCAGGCGGCCGTTCTCGGTCCTCGGCCCGATCGCGGCCTCGGCCCGCGCCAGCTCCACCTCGCTGGGCGCCGCATCCGGTTCGAAGACGGACTCGGCCAGTCCACGTCCGCCGGCCTCGGCGAGGATGGCCTCGTCGCGATCCTCCAGGCCCTCGGGGAGCGCGGGCGCCAGCAGGTCTCGCACCTCGTCGACGAAGGGCGAGCGCGAGGTGGCGCCTCCCTCGTCGTCCGCGCTCCTCCAGGAGAGCCAGAGCCGCTGCTTGGCGCGCGAGAGGCAGACCGAGAAGAGGTAGCGGTCCTCGATCTCGGCCTTCTTTCGCTCGGGTAGGGCGAGCCCCCGGCGGGACTCATCGGAGAGCAGCGGGCCGCCCGTGTCGCGACGCGGGAAGTCCCCGTCCTGCATCGAGCAGACGAACAGGTGTGTGACGCGGCGGGCCCGGGCCCTGTACGGGCTGATCACCCGAACGCGGCCCTCGGTCGGACCCCGCCACATCGGCACGTCGAGCTCGGAGGTGGCCGCGATCACGTCGGCCGCGGAGTGGGAGAGACCCAGGTCCGCGAGCTCGATCAGCGCTCTCTCGATCTCCGCGCCGGCACGCAGCTCCAGGGCTCTGTCCTCCTCGGCTACGGCACCCTGGCGGCGAATCGCCGACTCGGCGATCCAGCGTGCCTGCTTCCCGGCCGCTCGCAACAGCTCGGCTCCGGGATTCGCCTCGCGCAGCTTGCGGACCTCTCGCAGCCCCTCGTTCCCGTTCTCCTCCTTGGTCGACCAGGCTTCGAGCGCCTGGTCGGTGGTGCGGAGGCGGCCCCGAAGCAGCCGCCGCTCGAACCAGTCGACCTTGGAGGGCGAGGCGACGCCGGGGGTCCGCAGGTAGGCGAGCAGGTCCGAGGCGCGGCCGCGGCCGACCGCGGCCTGCAGCAGCGCGATCAACCCCGCGCCGGTATTGGTCCGGCCTGCGGACATGTCGGCCTGCACCGCGACTGGAATGCGAAAGCGCCCAAGCACCCGGCGGTAGAGAGGACCGCCCGAGCGCGGATCGCGCAGGACGATCGCGATCTCGCCAGGTGGCGTTCCGTCGCTCAGGAGCCGTGCGACTTCGGTGCCCACGGCCTCCACCTCCGAGAGCTCGCCCGCGGAGGCGAGCAGGGCGACTCCTCCGTCGTTCTCCGCCCGATCGCCGGCCTCGCCGAAGCGGCGCTCCACCTCGAACAACGTGCCGCTGCTGGTGAACCGGGGCTCGGCCTCCAGCCGCTCGATCGAGACGCCCTCGATGTCCCTGAGCTGGGCGAAGAGGGCGCCTCGCGCCAGGGTCAGCGACTCGCGGTCCTCCCAGGGCAGAGCGACCGTCACCGGCGTGTGGGCGGAGAGCTCTCGCACCAGCTCCAGCTGCTCGACGGTCAGATCGTCGAAGCCGTAGAGGAAGACCGGCG
Organism: uncultured Solirubrobacterales bacterium; assembly: GCA_963747425.1. Classification (GTDB taxonomy): domain Bacteria; phylum Actinomycetota; class Thermoleophilia; order Solirubrobacterales; family 70-9; genus DASUPK01. The sequence goes on along the minus strand of CAVVFJ010000014.1, from coordinate 24,425 downwards.
ATTCCCAGGACTCGGGCCTCGTCCGCAGCGCGGAGATCGCCGCGGCGGCGCGCGAGTGGTCGTCGTGGAGGCCGAGCTCGTCCCGCACCCGGAGGTAGGACTCGTACAGCGAGGCGACCTCGACCTCGTACGCCCCCGCATCCCCGGCCTCCTCGTTCAGGGCCACCGGGTCCACCAGAGCGGCCTGGAGCTCTGAGACGAGCTCCTCGAGGGCGGCCGGGAATCCGGGCCGCCGCGAGGAGGCGGCCAGGATCCGCAGCTCCGCGCGCGAGGCGGCCTCCCGGGCCAGCCGCAGCCGCTGGGTCCGGCTGATCGCCGGGCCCGCTTGGGCGTCGGTCGCGCGGGCGACCAGGGCGAAGAGCTCGTCGAAGGTCCCGACCGTGGCGCCGATCACCGCGTCCCCGCCGCGGGTGAGCTCCTCCTCGAAGCGCTCGACGTCGTCGACCGTGGGGACGACCAGCACGGGGTCGTTGCCGGACATTGCGCGAAATCCGTCGAGAATCGCGCCGGTGCGACCGGAGTTCGGTGGCCCGACGATGAGCTTCAGCGCCATTCGATCCAGCATAGGCGGGGACGCGGCGCGGTCAAAAGCCCCAAAACGACCCGGAATCCCGCATAACGCGCGGAAACCCGGACCGTGTTTTTTCCGCCGGGGGCGACTCTACCTTGGCCTCAGATCACACCTCCAGAGCCGATACGGGAGGCCCCACCGAAATGACACTTTGCTTCGTAGACCCAGCTGACGCGATCAGGGCGATCGCGGACTCGGTCGGCCGCGAGGCCCGCCGCCAACTCCTCGGCGAGGCGGTTCGCGCCTGGGTCGACGAGATCCCCGACGAGGAGCTCCAGGAGCACTACGCCAAGGCGATCTCCGAGCTCGACGAGCACGACATCTCGATGCTCGCCGCCTGGCATGGCTCGATGGAGGTCGGCCAGCCGCTACCCAACCGTGACTTCCTGATGGGAGCGTTCGACTCGCTCGGCGACCATCGCCGCGAGGCGCTCAAGCTCGCCGCCGGCTTCCGCGGCGAGGAGGCCTTCGAGGAGGGAATCTCGGAGGAGCGCGCCCTGGACCTGGTGCTCGAGTGGCTCTCGCCGCCCCGCGTGATGGAGCTCTGCCGAGAGGCGACTGAGCTCTACATGTGGGACCGCTACGGCAGCGACAACTGAGCTGATCAGAGGCCCAGCGTTTCGCGGATCTCCGGGATCGCCTGGCCGTTGTGCCGGTAGTGGACGGCCGACATGCCGAGCTCGCGGGCGGCCTCGCAGTTGACGTCGATGTCGTCGACGAACAGGCACTCCTCGGCCGGGACGCCCATGCGTTCCAGCGTGATGTCGTAGATCTCGCGGTCAGGCTTGCGGCAGCCGACGAAGCCGGAGTCGACGACCACCTCGAAGATCTCGTCCACTGGGAGCATCGAGCGCCAGAGCGGCTCCCACTCCCGGACGTTGTTGGTGAGCAGCCCCATTCGGTGGCCGCCCTGCTTCGCCTCGCGCATCAGATCGATCATCGGCTCGTTGGGGTGGAGCGCCTCGAAGTAGATCTCGCTGAACCGGTGGAGCTCAGGGCGGTGCCCGAGCGCAGGCTCGAGTGAGTCGCCCAGCTTCTGCAGGAACTCGGGCTCGGTGAGCTTCCCCGTCTCCAGCTCGTAGAGCGGGTGCCTGCCGTCCTGCTCCTGGATCCGGGCCATGGCCTTCGCCAGCTCCTCGAAGGCGATGCCGGTCTCGTCCTGGACCGCGGCGAAGGACTGGACGAGGGGGGTGGTGAGCACTCCGCCGAAGTCGGAGATGACCGTCGTGATCTTCGCCGGGTCGGTCACGCGCGCCAGAGCAGGTAGCTGCCGATGCCCTCGGTGCCGTCGGTGTGGCAGCGGAACAGGCCCGCCCAGGTTCCGCCCGACTCGCCACAGCCGAGCAACGAGCCGGTAACTCGCGTCGCCGCGGCGCGACTGCTCTGGTCCGCGTCCTCGGGCCAGAGCTCGAGCCCGAACCTGGTCGGGTCCCCGGCGCCGTCGTACTGCGTCGAGATCAGCGCCTCCTCGTAGGGGATCTCCTCGCCGGCGCGAAGCACTGCGGCGGTGCGCTCCTCGCCATGTCCGGGGATTCCCTCCTGGCCGGTGGCCGTGCAGACGATCATGCCGTCGGCCGTCTCAACGGTGATGTGGCGGAAGATCGCAGCGCCCTCGAGCGGATCGCCGTCCAGCGGCGTGGAGAAGCTCCATCGCTCGTCGGACTCGTCGCTCACCTCATCAGGCGCCACCGCGGTGGCCTGCCCGCCCTCGAGGGTCAGCCCGCCCCCGCCGGCGAAGCTCCAGGCGATGCTCGCCCCGACCCTTGGCTAGATCGCCGAAGCCGCGGACGAAGCCGCATGCCCTCCTCGCTCATCCGCCGAAGGGCTCCCGACCCGGCGGGAGCTCGTCCTCGTCCCGGATCTCATGGCCCGTCCCCTCGATGTCGTCCGGACGGGGACCCCGCGACGGGGCGGCGGGCTCCTCCCAGCTGAAGGGGTCATCCGGTCCCGGCCCCGCCGGCCCGGGAGCGGCCCGGCCCCGACTGCGGCTCACCGGGGCCGCGGCGGGGAGGACGCTGGGGCCGCCCGAACGACCACATGGTGGCGGCGCCTCCCACCGCCAGCCGCCGGCGCACCACGCGAGATGCGAACGCGCGGACGATCGCCCGCGTCGGCGGGATCAACAGGATCAGGCCCAGGACGTCCGTGATGAAGCCCGGGGTGAGCAGCAGGGCTCCCCCGAAGATCACCAGGACGCCGTCGAAGACCTCCTTGTGGGGCATGCGACCCTCGGACAGCGCCCGGTTGAAGCGCACCCAGGCGGCTCGCCCCTGGCTCCTCAGCAGCATCGCCCCGACGATGCTGTCGAACACGAGCAGGACGATCGTCGGGCCGACGCCGATCGCCCCGCCGACCTGGATGATCACGTAGATCTCCGCAATCGGGACGACGATGAAGATCAGGACGAGCCAGAACACGGCCTCGGAAGGCTACTCGTGGCGCCAATCCGGCAAGCACGGGGGCCGGTCCCCCTATCCTTGTTTGAGATGAACCGCGAGCAGGCACAAGACGAGCGTGACCGGATGGCGGACGAGCACCCCGAGGCGACCTGGCTGGTGGCCGAGCAGAGCCCAGGGGAGTGGACGGTGGTGAAGGTGGGGCTCACGCCAGCAGATAGCGATCTTCCCAGCTCGACGACAGAAGCTCGGCCCAAGCCGGACTACGCTGAGGACCCGAGAACCGCTCAACAAAGGAACATTCCCTACCCAGGTGGGATTTGAGATGGCTACCGAAACCACAAGCGAAGAGGACGTCTACGAGGCGCTCGAGGAGGTCATCGACCCCGAGCTCGGCCTCGATTTCGTCAGCCTCGGCCTCGTCTACGACGTCGAGATCGAGGGCGGCGAGGCCTTCATCACCTTCACGCTGACCACCCCCGCCTGCCCGATCGGGCCGCAGGTCTCAGAGCAGATGCGTGAGTTCGTCGGCCAGATCGAGGGGATCGACAAGGTCCATCCCAAGATGATCTTCGACCCGCCCTGGTCCCCGGAGATGATGTCCGAGGACGCGAAGTTCGCGCTCGGCTTCTAGCGGGCAGTCCTACGGCGGCAAGGTTTGTTGTGGCTTCAAACAATGGCTCGCTAACAAACCCTTAATTTCTCCGAAGCCTTGACAAATCCACCCGAGTCGATAAGGGTTCGGCCCGCGTGGAATCGGCAGACTCCGGATCGCTCAGGTCACTGCGTGAGCTGAATCGCGGGCGCGTCATCGACGCCCTCCGCGGCCGAGGCACCGCCAGCCGGGCGGAGATAGCCCGCCTCACCGGTCTCTCGCGCTCGACTGTCTCGAGCATCGTCTCCGACCTGATCGAGGCCGGTCTCCTCACCGAGCAGGCCGAGGCCACCGGGGTTGCGCACGGAGAGGGCGGGGGCAGGCCGCCCGTGCTGCTCTCGCTGAACCCGTCCGCGGGCACCGTCGTCGGGGTGGATTTCGGGCACACCCATCTTCGGGTTGCCGTGTCGGATCTGTCCCACACGGTGCTGGCCGAGTCGTGGCGCGAGCTGGACGTGGACCACTCCGCGGACGAGGGACTCGACGCCGCGACGGAGCTGGTCGACAAGGTGCTCAAGGAGGCCGCGGTGGGCCGGAAGGGGGTGCTCGGAGTGGGAATGGGCTTGCCGGGCCCGATCAACAGGACGACCGGCGCGGTCGGCTCATCGTCGATCCTGCCGGGCTGGGTCGGGGTCGACGCCGCAACCGAGATGGAGCGCCGCCTCGGCCTGCCGGTGCACGTCGAGAACGACGCCAACCTGGGCGCTCTCGCGGAGTTCGTCTGGGGCTCCGGCAAGGGTCACTCGAACGTCGTCTACATCAAGCTCTCCTCCGGAGTGGGAGCCGGCCTGCTCTTTGCAGGCCGGCTCCATCAAGGAGCCGGCGGTACGGCCGGGGAGATCGGCCATACCCCCGCGCAGCACGGGACGGCGATCTGCCGCTGCGGCAGTCGCGGCTGCCTCGAGACGGTCGCCTCGGCGCGCGCGATCGCGGAGCAGCTCGGTGTGAGCCGGGGTGAGCCCGTATCGACGAAAGAGCTTCTCGAGCTGACGGCGAACGGAGACCCGGCGGCGAGCAGGCTGATCGGCGAGGCCGGACGTGAGATCGGGGTGGCGCTGGCCGGCCTGGTCAATCTGGTCAATCCGGACTGCGTGATCATCGGCGGAGACCTCAGTGCGGCCGGGACGCTGATCACCGAGCCGGTCCTGGAGTCGATCCGCCGCTACGCGATCACCAGCGCGGCGGAAGAAGTGAGCGTGGTCGCGGGAATCCTCGGGGAGCGGGCGGAACTGCAGGGAGCCCTGGCCCTCGTCCTGCATGCACGGGACGGCGTCCTCGGCTCGGGCCCGCCGGCGGAGATAGCCGCATGAGGAGGTTTCGATTTCAAATCAAAAAGAGAGGAACAACAGTGGAGGTGGTGCGTGTGACTAGATCCAAGAGCTGGGCTCGAGGTGCCGTGCTTGCGTTTGCGGCGCTCGTGATCGGGCTCGGGCTCGCCGCCTGTGGAGGCGGCGGTGGTGGCGGAGGGCCCAAGGTGGCCCTGCTGCTGCCGGAGTCGAAGACGACTCGCTACGAGGCCCATGACCATCCGGAGTTCGAGGCCGCCCTGAAGACGGCGTGCTCGGACTGTGACCTCATCTACAACAACGCGAACCAGGACGCGGCGGCGCAGCAGTCACAGATGGAGTCGGCGCTCACGGACGGGGCCGACGTGGTGGTCCTCGATCCGGTGGACTCCGCATCCGCGGCGTCGATGGTGAATCTGGCGAAGCAGCAGAACGTTCCGGTTGTGAGCTATGACAGGTTGATCCTCGACACGCCGGACGTCGCGGCGTACGTCTCGTTCGACAACGTCAAGGTGGGCGAGCTCCAGGGCAGCACCCTGGCCAAGAAGCTCGCCGATGACGGCAACGCGAACGGGCCGATCGTCAAGATCAACGGCTCGCCGACGGACAACAACGCGACGCTGTTCGGTCAGGGCGCGGACTCCGCGCTGAATGCGGCGAACGTCCAGGTCGCCAAGGAGTACGACACTCCGGATTGGAGCCCCGACAAGGCCCAGTCCGAGATGGACCAGGCGATCACCGCGCTCGGCAAGACCGGGTTCAAGGGCCTGTACGCCATGAACGACGGCACCGCCGGCGGTGCGATCGCGGCGATGCAGGCCGCCGGAATCGATCCGAAGACGATCCCGTCGACGGGTCAGGACGCCGAGCTCGAGGCCGTTCAGCGGATCCTCACCGGCGACCAGTTCATGACGGTCTACAAGGCGACGCGGCCTGAGGCCGAGACCTCCGCCAAGATCGCGGCGGCGCTGGCCCAGGGCAAGCCGGTTCCGACCAGTGGTCTTCTGGTTGGCCAGACGAAGACCAACAACGGTGCGGCGGACATCCCGTCCTACCTGCTGACGCCGGTGGCGGCGACGAAGGACAACATCGCCTCCGTGGCGTACGGCGGGCAGCCGCTGATCGGTCCGAACGGGTACTGGACCGCCGGCGACGTCTGCACCCCCGAGTTCCAGTCGGCCTGTCAGGCGGCCGGAATCAGCTAGGCGCATCAGTAGAAGAATGAGCCCCAGAGCGCGAGGAGATGAGAAGGTGAGCGAGCAGAAGCAGAGCGGCAATGGCAAGCCGGATCATCTCCTCGCGCTGCAGGGGTTCAGCAAGAGCTTCGGTCCCGTGCAGGCCCTGTCCGACGTCGACTTCGAGGTCGACGCGGGCGTCGTGATCGCCCTCGTGGGCGACAACGGGGCCGGCAAGTCCACGTTGATCAAGGCGATCGACGGAGTGCAGCCGCCCGACTCGGGCCAGGCCTACTTCGAGGGGAAGCCGGTCAAGATCTCCGATCCGAACGCGGCCACCAAGCTCGGGATCGCCACGGTGTTCCAGGACCTGGCGCTCTGCGACAACCTCGATGTGGTCGCCAACCTCTACCTGGGCCAGGAGGTGACGGGCGACGGGAACGTTCCGCTCCCGGTCATCAACGAGACCGAGATGGAGCAGCACGCGAACGAGCTGCTCGAGGAGCTCTCGGTGACGACGCTCGGCAGCGTGCGCACCGAGGTCGGCAGCCTCTCCGGAGGGCAGCGACAGTCGGTCGCGATCGCGCGCTCCCTGCTCGGCCAGCCGAAGGTCGTGCTGCTCGACGAGCCCACGGCGGCGCTGGGTGTTGCCCAGACGGCGCAGGTGATCAGCCTCATCAAGCGCCTCCGCGAGCGCGGGCTCGGCGTGGTGGTGATCAGCCACAACCTCGAGGACATCTTCCAGGTCGCCGACCGGATCGTCGTCTTGCGCCTCGGCAGGCGAGAGGCCACCTTCGACGTGTCCACGACGACGCGGGAGGAGGTCGTGGCGGCGATCACCGGAGCCTCGGCCGAGATCGACTTCACCAAGGAGGGCAAGTGATGGAGAGCGGCACGCAGACCGCCGACGGCGCGGAGCAGGAGAGCCGCCTCAGCGTCGTCACGCGCCTCGCCCGTGGCGAGCTCGGATCCCTCCGGGTCTTCCTGACGATCGCACTGATCTGGGTGATCTTCCAGTCTCAGAACGATCGCTTCCTCTCCGCGATCAACCTGACCAACCTGACCCTTCAGATCGCGGCCATCGGGACGATCTCCGTCGGCGTCGTGCTCGTCCTCCTGCTCGGCGAGATCGATCTGTCCGTCGGCGCGGTGAGCGGGCTCGCCGCCGGAGTGATGTCGGTGCTCACCGTCAAGCATGGCTGGAGCCCCGAACTCGCCATCCTCGCCGGCCTCGCGACCGGCGCCGTCATCGGATTCTTCAACGGCTTCATGGTCACCTTCTTCGGGATCCCATCGTTCGTGGTGACTCTTGCGGGACTACTTGCCTGGCAAGGGGCCCTCTTATTCGTGCTCGGTGACACCGGGACGATCAACCTCCCGCCCAGCACGATCACCGACCTGGCCGGCAAGTTCTTCTCGGCCGGCGTCGGCTATGCCCTCGCGGCGATCGTCACCGGCGCGACGCTCGGCACCGGGTTGATGGAGTTACGCCGGAGACAGAAGGCGGGCCTGGAGACCGACCCGCTCGCCGGGATCGTCATTCGAACCGTGATCGTCGGAGTCGCGAGCTTTGGCGCGGTGGCGATCCTGAGCGAGGACCGGGGCATCCCGCTCTCGGCGCTGATTCTGGTCGTCTTCTGCGGCTTCTTCGCCTGGCTGACGACGCGGACGCCGTTCGGCCGCCACATCTTCGCCACCGGCGGAAACGCCGAGGCCGCGCGGCGCGCCGGCATCCCGATCAATCGCGTCCGCATCCTGGTCTTCACCCTCTGCTCGACGATGGCGGCGGCCGGCGGGATCCTGGCGGCATCGAGGCTGATCGCCGTGAACCAGGCGTCCGGCTCGGGCGACGTGCTGCTGCTCGCGATCGCGGGCCCCGTGATCGCCGGCACCAGCCTGTTCGGCGGTCGCGGCTCGGTCTGGTCGGCCCTGCTGGGCGCCGTGGTGATCGGGTCCATCTCGAACGGCATGGACCTGCTCGGCCTGAACTCCGACGTCAAGTACATGATTACGGGCGGCGTGCTGCTCGCGGCGGTGACGGTAGACGCTCTGGCGCGCCGTCAGCGCGAGCGCGTTCAGGTGACCTGAGCCCGCCGTTCCACGCCAAGAGGCACGACGATCGCGATGGCGGCGATCGCCAGGCCGAACGCGGTCGCCACCGCCCGCTGATCTGCCGCCTCAAACGCCGCCTCGCCCAGGGAGTCGGTGAGCAGCACGACGAACACTGTGATCGCGGTGGTGAAGAACGCGTACTCCAGCATCAGCAGGGCGAAGGAGAGCGCCGCCGCGACGGTCAGCGCGATCGTGACCGGCATGACGCTCGCGCCGAACGCCTCCGCCAGAGCTGTGGCGATCACGAGCCCCGCCAGCGTTCCCACCAGTCGCATCGCCACCCGCTCCCAGGTGTCGTCGGTGGTCGGCTTGAGCACGAACAGCACGGTCAGCGGGATCCAGTAGCCGTGCCCCTGCAGGTCGACGAGCCGGTAGGTCGCCACCGCTGCCCCGAGCGCCGTTCCCCATCTGAGGGCGTGCCGGAGGCTGGGCGAGGCGAGCGTGAGGTTGTCGCGCAGCAGCTTGCGCGCGCTGCGGGCGCGATCGCCGATCCCGGGGCTCTCGGTGCTCCTGTCCGAAACCAGCCAGACGCCGGCCGACAGCGCCGCCTGGAGCAGGCCGCCCGCGATCCCCGCGGCGAGCGCTCGCGGGGCCTGATCGATGTCCAGCAGGAACCCCTGGGCAAGCAGGAAGCCCAGCACGGCGGACATCCCGGCCACGGCGAGTCTCGGAGAGACGGCGACGCAGTAGCCGCCCGCGATGCCGCAGATGGTCATTCCTGCGATGGCGAGGCCCGCGGGGTTCGTCGAAAGCACCCCGAGCGCGGCCATCACACCGAGAACCGGGGCAAACGCCAGGTGCCAGACCATCCTGGTCCGCGCCGGGGCGTCGAAGGCGACGAACCCACCGAGCAACGCGGCGCTGCCGATCCCGCCCCAGATCCGGTCATCCGTCGCGAGCTCCACGAGGCACGCCATCCCGACGGGCATCGCGGCAAGTGCTCCGCGCTTCAGCGGCTCAGCGAGTGGCGCTCGGAGCTGCCAGGTCGCGGAGGAGAAGAGGCCTCGGTCGCCGGCGCTCACGGAGGTGAAGCGCCGGCGCTAGCCCGGCAGGTCGGCGCCGGCGGCCAGGTTCGCCTGCGAGCGGGCCTCGGCTGCCTCGGCCGCCGCGAGCAGGTCGCCAAGAGACTCCGATAGCCCGGTGGCGAGCATTTCGATGTCCTCCATGCCGTCGTAGTCCCCGAGCAGCCCGAAGTCGATGCCGCCGTGGTAGCTCATGATCGCGATCGCCAGGGTGTGGTTCTCGGGCAGGAATGCGACCGGGAAGACGTCCTGCAGCTCGCGGCCGAGCACGTACAGCGGGATCTGCGGGCCCGGGACGTTGGTGACGATCAGGTTGAAGAGCCGGGTCGAGAAGTTGATCCGCGATGCCTGGGCGAGCAGCGTCGGCGGGGCGAAGTCGTTGAAGCGCGAGATCACCTCGGCGCCCAGCGCCTGTTTGGACTCCTTGAGGCTGCCCATCGCGCGTTTGACCGCGTCGAGCCTCTTCACCGGATCCTCGATGTAGACCGGCAGCGGTCCCCGCATCGCGGCGATCCGGTTGCCGAGCTTGCCGTGCTCGTCCTCGGCCCGGATCGAGACCGGCACCAGAGCCCGCAGCTCCAGCCCCTCGGTCTTGATGCCTCGGCTTCGCAGCCAGCTCCGCAGCGCGCCGCTGACGACGGTGAGCACCACGTCGTTGACCGTGCCGCCCAGCGCGTCCTTGATCCGCTTGAAGTCGCCGAGCTCCGCCTTGGCCCAGGCGAAGCGGCGGTGGGAGCCGATCTCGGTGTTGAGCGGAACGTCCGGAGCGGGATCGGTGAAGTTCCAGCCGACCTCGGCGAGCGCCTCGCCGGCCTCCACCACCCGTTGGGCGGTCCGCATGGGATGGGTGGCCGCCCGCATTGCGCGCCGGGTCAGCTTGAAGGGGGTCTCGCCGAGCTCGGTCAGCCCGCGGGCCGCGAGCTCGGCCGAGGAGGGGGGAGGCTGTGGCACCCAGTCCCGATCCGGCTCGATCGGCTCGGGGACCGGCTTCACGTCGAACAGGACCGTGGCGATGTCGACGCCGGAGACGCCGTCGACCAGGGCGTGGTGGGTCTTGGTCACGATCGCGAACCGGTTCTTCTCGAGGCCCTGGACCAGCCACAGCTCCCAGAGCGGCTTGGAGCGGTCGAGCGCCTGCGAGAAGAGCCGCCCGGCGATGTTCCGGAGCTGCTCCTCCGAGCCCGGCGCGGGGAGCGCGGAGTGGCGAACGTGGTAGGCGAGATGGAAGTGCGGGTCGTCGATCCAGAACGGCCTGCCGGTCTCCACCGGCGGGAATGCCAACTTCTGGCGGAAGCGGGGCACGAGGTGCAGCCGGCTGTCGACGTGGGCCAGGAAGTCGTCGTAGGCGGGCGGCGGCCCCTCGAAGATCAGGATCGCGCCGACGTGCATGTGCGCGCTCGATGTCTCGTTCGTCAGGAACGATGCGTCGATCGAGCTCAGCCTGTCCATGTGCCCCTGTGCCATCGCAGGCAAGCCTAGCCTCTCGGCGCACACGGCCGCTACCCTTCGCCCGGGCGTGCAGTCCACCTCCGAAAACACTCTCGCGGGTCCCTCCAGGGTCCTGCTCGCGGCGCCGCGCGGCTACTGCGCGGGCGTCGATCGCGCCGTGGAGACGGTCGAGCACGCCCTGGACCTCTACGGCGAGCCGGTCTACGTGCGCAAGGAGATCGTGCACAACAAGCACGTGGTGGAGGAGCTCGAGAAGCGCGGCGCGATCTTCGTCGAGGAGGAGACAGAGGTCCCCGAGGGCGAGATGGTCGTCTTCTCCGCCCACGGGGTCGCCCCGAGCGTCCACGAGAACGCCGAGAGGCGCCGGCTCCGCACGATCGACGCGACCTGCCCGCTGGTCACCAAGGTCCACGTCGAGGCCCGGAAGTTCGCCCAGGAGGGCTACACGATCGTCCTGATCGGTCACGAGGGTCATGAGGAGGTCGAGGGGACGACCGGCGAGGCTCCTGAGCGGACCATCCTGGTGCAGACGGAGGCCGACGTCGACGAGCTCGAGATCGAGGACCCCGACCGGATCGCCTACATCACCCAGACCACCCTCTCGGTGGATGAGACCAGCTCGATCATCGCCCGCCTGAAGGAGAAGTTCCCGAACGCCGTCGGGCCGAAGACGGACGACATCTGTTACGCGACGACCAACCGCCAGGCCGCCGTCAAGGAGCTGGCGCACGAGTGCGACCTGGTCCTGGTGATCGGGTCGACCAACTCGTCGAACTCCAACCGCCTGGTCGAGGTCGCCCGTGAGCACGGGGCCGACTCCTACCTGATCGACAACCACCTGCAGGTCGACGAGGCCTGGCTCGAGGGTGTCGAGACGGTGGGCATCACCTCTGGGGCGAGCGCCCCCGAGGAGCTGGTCGAGCGGCTCGTCACCTTCTTCCGCGAGCTGGGCGTCGACGATGTCTCCGAGCTGAAGACGGTCGACGAGGACGTCCGCTTCATGCTCCCCGGCGAGATCCGCCAGGAGCTCGCTGCATCTCAGGGCACCCCGGCAGCAAACTGAATCGAGTAGATCAGCAGGCCGGGTGAGGGCTCCAGCTGGAGCGCGTGACGCTCGTTGTGGTCGTGCAGCGTCAGCTCGTGCAGCCCTGGGTGAGCGATCTCGATCGGCTCGCGCTCATCGCCATCCACCCGGATTGCGATCCGGCCCTCGCCGTCGGTGGCGGCGTAGGCGCCGCCTGCCTCATATTCGAGCTCGAGCGAACCACGTCCCTCGGCGCTCGACCACGGCTCCTCCGTCGAACCCCCGGGAAAGAGCTCGGGAGTGGGGGCGATCACCTCGACGTCCGGCGCGTCGGACGGCCGGACGGGCTCCAGCGGCGGCGGCCGGTCGTGGTCCCCGTTCGTCTCCGGCAGCGCCTCGCGGATCGCCTCCTCGGTGCCGGCGTAGTCACCCTCGCCCAGGTGGTACCAGCGCAGCGCGCCGCCCTGTCCCCAGAGGAAGAGGGCCGGCCACCCATGCGGTTCGTAGATCCGCCAGAGGGCGAACTCCGGGTCCACGGCAACTGGCCAGCCGATCCCGAGGCGCTCGGCGGCAGCGGCCACCGCGTCGTGGCCCTGGGTGAACGGGAATCGGGGGGAGTGGACGCCCATCATCGCGAGGCCGTCGCTCTCGTAGCGCTCCTGCCAGGCCTGCAGATAGGGCAGCGTCCGGATCGAGTTGAGCTGCGCGAAGTCGAAGAAGTGGACGAGCGCCGGCCCGGCGGCCACCACCCGGTCGATCGACTGCACGGGCTCACCCACCCAGTCGAGCCCGGGCGGGATGGGGGGCACGGCGATGTCGGGTCGCGGGGGACGCAGGCGCCGGAGGGTATGCTCCCCGCGTCCCCGAAGTCCCCATCTTCATCAAAAGGAGTGGTCTGAGTGAGCGAAGTTGTCTGGGAGCGGATCGAGGAGAGTCGGGCCCGTCACAACGTGCTCGAGCATCCCTTCTACGTGCGCTGGTCGGCCGGAGAGCTGAGCCGCGAGGAGCTCGCCCGTTACGCCGGCCAGTACCGCCACGCGACCGAGGCCCTGGCCCGCCTCTGCAGCCAGACCGCCGAGGCCGCTCCAGAGACGAGCCGCGGCGAGATCGAGGCCCACGCCGCCGAGGAGGAGGCTCACGTCGGCCTCTGGGACGACTTCGTCGAGGCGACGGGCGGCGAGATCGGCGCCGAGCCGACGCCCGAGACCGCCGAGTGCGTCACGGACTGGACCGCGCCCGACGGCTACCTCGCCCAGCTGGTGCGGATGTACGCGATCGAAAGCGGGCAGCCGGAGATCTCGCGCATCAAGCGCGAGGGGCTCACCCGCTTCTACGGCATCAACGGGGGACCCGGTGGCGAGTACTTCCGGGTCCACGAGGAGGCCGACCACGCTCACGCCGAGGAGTCGCGGCGGCTGATCGAGCAGGCGATGACCCCGGCGGACGAGGACGCACTCGTCGAGGCCGCCGAGTCCGCCTTTCGGGCCAACTGGCGCCTGCTCGACGGAGTCAGCTGAATCCTGGAGCCCCCGTGCGCGGACGCGGCGGGAGAGTCAGCGACCGCGCGATCGGAATCTTCCTGGGGATCCTGCTTGGGATCACGGTCATTCTGCTCTTCCTGTTCCTGGGCTCGCGCAGCACGATCGACGCGCCCTCGCTCTCGGGCGAGGCAACCCAAACCCAGACTCAGCCTGCAACGCCGCCGGCGAAGGTGACCAAGCCGAAACCGTCTCAGTAGGATTTCCGACCCATGAGATCGGCGATGCGCACCGCTCATAGGATCCGGCTGGCGAGCATCCTTGCGGTCGGGGTCTTCGCGCTGCACCAGCTCCGTTACCTGATCGCCGTGGGGGGATCCTCCGCGGCGGAGGGTCATCGATACATGGCCGACCTCCTGCCGCCGCTCTCGGTGTTGGTCTTGGCGGCCGTTCTGGCGACGTTGCTTCGCGGCACCGAGGGCGCGTCATCCGCACGGACGCCGCTGGCCCGGCGCATGGCGCTCTTTGCAGGCGCGTTGCTTGCGATCTACGTCGGGCAGGAGCTGCTCGAGGGATTGATGGCGGGACATTCAACGGGCCTCGCGGGTCTGCTTGCCGGGGGCGGATGGGTCGCGCTGCCCCTTGCCGTAGCGATCGGCGCGCTGGCGGCGCTGCTGGCGCATGTGCTCGAAGGAGTCGAGCGCGTGATCGCCGTGGTCCACGCCGAGCGGCCACTGCGCTCGCGGGCACCCGCCGTGCGCGGCAGGGCCCTTCCCGCTCGCGCATTCAGCTTGCTCTCCGCGCCCCTTGCGTTTGGCCTGGCCAGGCGGCCGCCTCCGCCGGCACCTGCCTAGACAGGTGCCAATCCGCGCGCGTTTCGCCCTCGTTTAGGCAGCGAGGCGAGGGTGCGCACATCCAAGGAGGTCTTTCCGAATGCAATCCAGGGCTGTACGACTCGGCCTGCTGGCTGCGGTGATCGCCGCCGCGGTGGTGGTCTTCGTGGTGCTGAAGAGCAACAACAGCGACACGAGCAACGACACGGCGAAGGGCGTGGAGGTGCTGAGCGTCGACGCGAGCGGCAATCCGGTCGGCGGTGTGAAGACGCTGACCTACAACAAGGGCGATCAGGTCCAGCTGCGGGTGAACCTGGCCGCGCCCGAGGAAGAGGTCCACGTGCACGGATACGAGATCGAGAAGCCGGCCGAGCACAGCCCGGTCACCTTCTCGTTCCCGGCGAGCCTGGACGGTGTGTTCGAGATCGAGGTTCATCGCCTCGACAAGACGGAGGGGCCGATCGCCGAGCTCCACGTCAACCCGTGATGAGCGCGGCCCGGCTCAAGGTGGCGATCGGCGTCGCGCTGGCGACGCCGATCGCCGTCCTCGTATTCCCGGATATCGCCTCGGCCCATGCGCTGGTCGGGCGCAAGGACCTGCCGGTCCCGGCCTGGCTGTTCGCCTGGGGTGCGTCGCTCGTCCTGATCATCTCCTTCGCGCTGCTCTCGGTCGCCTGGACCGAGGCGCGCCTGCAGAAGGAGGACTGGCGCGCGATGCCGCGGTGGTTCTCCGGCGCGCTCCTCAACGCCGGGACGCAGGTCGTCTGCGGGCTGATCGGCGTCGGGCTCTTCGTCGTCGTCCTCTACGCCGGCTTCAGGGGTATCGAGGACCCGACTCAGAACTTCTCGATCATCTTCGTCTTCTACACGTTCTGGCTGGGGATGGTTCTGGTGAGCGTCCTGTTTGGCGATGTCTTCCGGGCGTTCAATCCGTGGCGAGCGATCGGGCGCACCATCTCGGGCGGATTTCGGCTGGTGGCTGGGCAGTCTGCGCCGACGCCGTTCACCTACCCGGACGCGCTGGGACGCTGGCCGGCGGTGCTCGGCGTGCTGTTGTTCATCTGGCTCGAGCTGATCGCAGGCGGAGGGGCATCGCCCACACCCCACAAGGTCGCCGTCGCCACGCTGATCTACAGCGGGATCACCTTCGCCTGCATGGCCCTGTTCGGCGTGGAGGAATGGATCCGCCGAGGCGAGGCTTTCAACGCCTACTTCGGGATGTTCTCCCAGCTCGGCCCGTTCGAGGCGCGCGAGGGCCGGCTCGGCCGCCGCAAGTTTCTCACCGGCGCCCCGCAATGGGCCGCCATCCCGGGTGCGGCGGCGCTGGTGCTCACCTCGATCGCGGTGACGAGCTTCGACGGGGCGCAGGAGGGTGCTTTCTCCGGCGTGATCAGGTGGACCTTCGAGCGCTCCAGCGACATCGGCTTCAGCCTGCCCGACTCATTCCGGATCGCGAACACCATCTGGCTGCTGATCACCGCTGGCCGGCGTCTCCGCCCTCTACTGGCTGGGCGTGGCAGGGATGCACACCGTGCGCGGCTCGCCGCGCATCAAGGAGCTTGGTCGCTCCTTCGCGCACACCCTGATCCCGATCGCGCTCGCCTACCTCGTCGCCCACTACTTCAGCGCCTTCCTCTACCAGGAGCAGGCCCAGTTCACCTACATCCTAGTCCGACCCCCTCGGACACGGCTCCGACCTGTTCGGGACCGCGGGCGGCGGGATCAACTACGGCATCGTCAGCTCGAACACGGTCTGGTACGTCCAGGTGGCGGCGCTGGTCCTCGGCCACGTCTTGGCGCTGACCCTGGCCCACGACCGCGCCCTGGCCGTCTACGACAACGTCCGCCACGCATCACGCTCGCAGTACTTCATGCTCGCGGTGATGGTGGGCTTTACCTGCTTCGGGCTGTTCCTGCTCTCGCAGGCGAACGCCTGACCAGAAGCACGAGAACGGCGAGCCCAGCCAGCAAGAACGCGATATCAGCCGGCGGTCTTCCAGGCCGCCGCGAACGCCCTGGAAGTGCTCGAGCACCGACCCGACCGCGGCGAGGCCGCAGAAGCCCAGGATGGCCAGAGACAGTGAATCGGTGCGCCTCAGCGCCAGCGAAGCGCCGATCGCGATGCCGAAGACCAGGACTGCCAAGGTCCCGGGCAGCTCGGCAGCGGTGAAGTGTGCGATTGGCATCGGCGTGACCTTACTGGTTGGCCAGCCGCTTCATCGCGGCCGCCAGGCGCTGCGCCTCGAGCCGGCTGCCCTCCTCATCGAGGACCACGACGATGTTAGACGCCTGGAAGCAGAACAAGCCAGCGGAGCCGCGGCACGCTCCCGAGCTGGTCATCGGCGCCGCCGGTGTCGCCGAAGACGTAGAGCGAGACCGCGGACGCTCCGCGGCCACCCTCGGACCCCGGCGGAGGCGGGGGCTCTCCGCGAAGGGGCGGGAGCGTGACCGCGTAGAGCTGCTTGGCATCGCCCCCGCTCTGGAGCTGCCGGCCAAGCTTGATCGAGACGCCCTCCGCATTGATCCGGTCGACGAGCTCGGAGGCTGTGAAGTGTCTGGGCGCTGCCGCAGCCTGCCGTGAGCGCGCCGACCATCGCAAGAGCGGCCAGAGCCGCGAGCCGTCGGATCCCCCGTCCCACAATCAGGGCAGGCTGACACACTCCTCGAACGATGAGCGCAGCCATTCCCCTCGCGCACCTGGGGCACTGGTATCTCTGGATCCCGTACGCGATCCCGGTCGTGGTCGTGCTGGCGGCTTCGCTGCACGCGTTCAGGCAGCAGCGCCGCGAGGATCGCGAGCGAGACAGCGCCAAGGAGCCGAGTCCCTAGCGAACCTGGACGTGCTCAGCCGGCGGCGGAAGGGGATGGTGATGGGCGGGGGGAGTCGAGCCCTTCAACGCGACCGTCGAGCCGAGCGCCGCGGCCACGAAGATCCCGGCGGTCGCCGCCTTCATCCGACGCTCTGTCAGCCAGCTCTGATGCTGCGCCTGGAGCCAGGACCTCGCCCCGCTGGCACCCGCCATGGCGGCCATCGCACACGCAGCGCACATGGCTTGAAGATACTCCGGTCGGCTAGTCGGATCCGCGCTCGCAGCGCGCGCACTCGCCGTGCAGGGTCACCTCGTGGCTCGACACCTTGAAGTCGGGGCGTTCGGCGAGGGCGACGATCGCCTGCTCCAGCTTGTCGTCCTCGAAGGCGACCACGCGCCCGCACTGCTCGCAGACGATGTGATGGTGGTGGTGCCCGCCCGGATCGACTCGCTCGTAGCCGGCCGCGTCGCCGCCGAGATCGACCCGCTGGATCAGCCCCAGGCCCTCGAGCTGCTCCAGTGCCCTGTAGACGGTCGCCCTGCCGACGCCCGGCAGCCTCCGGTCGATCTCGAGCGCGGTCAGGGCGCAGCCCTGCTCACCCAGCAGGTCGACAACCTGCCGCCTGCCGCCACCGCTTCGGAAGCCTGCCTTCGAGAGGGCTGCCAGCGCCCGCTCGGTCCAGGTGCTCTCGCGGCCCGCTCATGTGGCCGCCTCCGCCGGAACCGCGATCCGGTCCCTCAGCGACACGAGCCCCGAGGCCGCGATGGCGACCAGGTAGGCGCCGACGATGCTCCCGGCGATCGCGGCGCCCGCCGCCACACCGGCGTAGTAGGAGAGATAGAGGCCGACGATCCCGGCGCAGATTCCCAGCAGGGACGCGGCGACCATCATCGAGGAGATGCGGTGGGTGAAGACGCGCGCGGTCGCCGCCGGTCCGACGAGCGCGGCCACGGCGAGCAGCGTGCCGAGGCCCTGGGCCGCGACCAGGACGGCGCCCGCCAGCAGGATCAGGACCGCGATGTCGGCCACGGCCGGGGACGCGCCCAGCGACCTCGCCGTGCTCCGATCGAAGGCCACCGCGAGGAGGCGCCAGTGGAGCGCGATCAGGCTGATCACGACGCCGGCGGCGAGGATCGCCGAGATCCTGAGATCCGCGTCGGAGGGCGCCAGGATGTCGCCGAAGAGGAGGCTCTGGATCGCCGGGGGGCGAGTCGGGCGAGAGCGCCAGCAGGGCGCCCAGTCCGAAGAACCCGGTGACCACGACGGCGACGGCCGTGTCGCGGCCGATGCCGGGGACCCGTCCGACGAGCGCGATCGCCAGCGCGGCGATCGCGATCCCGGGGATCCCGCCCACCAGGATCGGGACGCCGGCCAGGGCGGCGACCACGAGCCCGGGGAAGAGGGCGTGGGAGAGCGACTCGGCCGCGTAGGAGACGCCGTAGAAGATCACCCAGCAGCCCAGCGCCCCGCCGGCCAGCGAGATCAGCCCCACCTCGAGCAGCGCCCTGCGGATGAACTCCTGGCCGAGCGGGTCTGTGACGAAGTCGATCATCAGTGGTGGTGGGCGGGGAGCACTCCGACGCGGTCGCTGCCCGGGATCTCGACGATCGCCCCGGCGTAGGTCTCCTCGAGCACCTTGCGGTCGAGCACTTCGTCCGGCGCCCCGAACGCGATCTGCCGTTTGTTCAGGCAGAGGACGGCGTCCCAGCGCCTGGCCTGCGCGAGATCGTGGGTGGCGATGACTATCCCGCGCCCCTCGGCGGCGAGCTCGGCGATCAGCGTCTCGAGGCCCCTTGCCGCGGGGACGTCGAGCCCCGAGAACGGCTCGTCGAGCAGCAGCAGCTGCGCGTCCTGGACCAGGCCGCGCGCGATCAGCACCCGCTGGCGCTGGCCGCCGGAGAGGTCGCCGAAGGTGTCGTGGGCGCGATCGGCGACGCCCACCCGCTCCAGAGCGCCTCGGGCGGCGTCGCGGTCGGCGTGGCCGGGGCGCCTCCACCACGCCAGCCGGGGTAGGGCGCCCATCAGGGCGACCTCCAGTGCCGAGACCGGGAAGTCAAGCCGGGAGCGCTCCGTCTGCGGGACGGTGGCGGCGCGCCCACGGACCTCGACCGTCCCGCGCATCGGCCGGAGCTCGCCGAGCAGGGCGCGGAGCAGGGTGGTCTTCCCGCCGCCGTTGGGCCCGAGCAGCGCGACGCGCTGGCCGGCGTCGACCTCGAAGTCCACGCCCTCGATTGCGGGCGACCGCCCGTAGCCGACGGCCAGGTCCGTTCGTCATGGCGAGGACCTCAGCCAATGCCGCTGACCTCACAGCCCCGGCTGCCGCCGGTGAACCCCTTGACCATCTGGTCGGCATTCGCCTCCTCCATGTGGAGATAGGTGTCGCCTGTGGAATCCGCCGGGCCCAGGGTGTCGCCGTAGAGGGTGTAGTCGGAGCGTGGCCCCGGTTTCCGACGCGATCGTCTGCGCCAGCTTCGGGCTCAGCGAGCTCTCGGGGAAGATCGCCTTGACGCCCTCATTTCGCACCAGGTCCGCCAGGTTGGCTGAGGTCCTGGGCGTTGGGCTGCGCCTGAGTCGTCTGAGACGGGATCACCGCCCCCACCACGTCAATTCCGTAGCGGTTCGCGAAGTAAGGGAAGGCGTCGTGGTCGGTCACCAGCTTGCGGTCCTGTCGGGGAACCGTGTCCATGCAGTTCTCGATCCCGGCGTCGAGGATCCTCAGCTTCGCCAGGTAGGCCTTGGCATTGGCCTCGAACGTGGCCTTGTCCTGGGGGTCGATCTGTGAGAGCTGTACGGCGATTTGCCGGACGGCCGCCTCGGCGTTCCGCGGGTCATGCCACCAGTGCGGGTTGTACCGGGAAGCCTCGGGGCCGCCGGTCTCGCCCGGCAGGTTGACCGGGACCGTCGCACCCAGGTCGACCACCTTCGCGTCGCTGCCGCTGTCGTCAACGACCTTGTCCATCCAGGCATCGAGGTTGTCGCCGTTGGTGAAGACGACCTTGGCGTCGGCCGTGCTGGTGACGTCATCTGGCCGCGGCTCGTAGTCGTGCGGGTCCGTGTTGGGGGCGAGGATCTGATGGACGTCGACCGCGTCGCCGCCGACCTCGCGAGCGAAGTCGCCGATCTGCGTGGTGGTGGCGACCACGGACACCTTGCCCGAGTCCGACCCGGAGCTGCCGCATCCGGCGGCCAGCAGCGCGGCGCCGAGGACGCCCGCCACGGCCAGCCCACGCCGGCGCGGGCCGATTGCACGCGCCATCGCCGCGAGGCCGAACACCGCGCCGCTGAGCGTGGCGATCGTCGCCCCGGGCGGCGCGTTGGTCTTCACGGAGAGCCAGAGCCCGACGGTACCCTCGGCGGCGGCGAGCAGCACGGTACCGATCTGCCAGGAGGCCATCCGGTCTGCGAACAGCCGGACGGTCGCCGCCGGGGCGACGAACAGCGCGGCCACCAGCAGCGCGCCGATCACGCTGAGCGCGGCCGTGGTCGCCAGCGCGATCAGTCCGAGCAGCACGACGTCGAGCCAGCTGTCACCCGAGGTCGGGCCGCCAACCTCATCGAACCCGGTCGCGAGCCAGCGGTTGCCGAAGAGGGCGTTGCCGATCAGGATCGCCGCCGTGGCGACGATCGCGAGCCGGATGTCGGCGCCGTCCACGAGCAGGAGGCTGCCGAAGAGCAGCTGCTCGACGTTCGACCCGGAGTGGTAGACGTCGCTCGCCAGGATCACCCCGGCGGCGAGGCAACCGACGAGGACGAGCGCGGTGAGGCTGTCGTAGGCGGTGCCCCGGCGGCGAGCTAGGCCCCAGACGGAGGCGGTGAACGCCACAGCCACGCCGAACGCCCCGAGCGGCGCCGAGAACCCGATCCCGTCGGCGAGCACGAGACCTGGAAAGGTCGCCGTTCCGACGGCGTGCGAGAAGAACGCAAGCCCACGGAGGACGATCCAGCTGCCGAGGACACCGGCGCCGACGCTGAGAATCAGTACCTCAACCAGGCCCCTTTGGAAAAAGGGGAGCTGGAACGGCTCGAACACCTACCTCTCCGCTCCGGGCCGTTCCCCCGGTCCGCTTACTCGGCCGGTGCCTCCAGCTCCGCTTACTCGACGGGTGCGTCCAGCGCGTCCCAGTCCGCCTTGCTGGCGAACTTGGTCAGCTTGGTGCCCTTGTTCACGGCGCGGAACGCGTAGCGGACGTTGGTCTTGCCGTCCTTGCCCTCGCGCTCGTAGGTCGTCTTCTTCACCTCGGACTCCGGGATCTGAACCTTCTCTCTGAGCTTGACGTCGTAGAACTCGATTGCCATTGGGATCTCCTCTCTCGGCCTGCGCCCTGGGTGGGCCCTTTTTTACCGCCAACGAGCTCGGCGGTGAATTTGCGCCACGCATACTGGCCCCACGGTCGGCCGTTATTCCTGCGTGGGCGATTCTTGGCTCTCGTTCGGGCATCCGCGGCATGATAATGAGACTTAGTCTTATTTGTAGAGCGGACGTATTCAGGCGTGAGCACGCACAGCGGGCCTGAGCCGCTGAGTGGCCGCTAGGCGGGCTGGACCTGGCGTTCGCCGAGAATCTCGCCGAGGCGGCGCTCCAGGGCAACGGAGACCGCAGCCTTGACCGGTCCCTCCTCGAGCCGCTCGACCAGCGCCTCGAGGAAGCCCTCGATTATCAGGCGCTTGGCCTGCTCGTCGGCGAGCCCGTGGGAGCGCAGGTAGTGGAGCTGCTCGGCGTCGATCTGGGCGACCGCCGCGGCGTGCGTGCAGCGCACGTCGTTCGCCTCGATCTCCAGGCCCGGGATCGCGTCGGCGTGTGCCGACTTCGAGAGCAGCAGGTTGCGGTTCTCCTGGTAGGCGTCCGTCTGCTGGGCGCCGGGGTCCACGCGGATCATCCCGCGCCAGACGGCAGTCGCCGACTCCTCGAGCACCCCCCGGAAGGCCAGGTCGGACGTGGTGTTGGGAGCGGCGTGCTCCTGCGTCGTGTCGAAGTCGAGGTGCTGGGAGCCGTTGCCGGCGTAGGCGCCGGTGACCCGCGCGCTCGACCCCGGGCCCGCCAGGCGCGTGTCCATCCGGACCTTGCCACGCGAGGAGCCGAAGCCGAGGGCGACCCAGTCAAGGCTCGCATCCCGCTCCACCTCGGCTCGCTGGGTCGCGAAGACCCAGCTGTTCTCGCTCAGTCCCTGGGCGGTGACATAGCGGAGATTGGCGCCGGGTCCGACCCAGATCTCGGTGACGGTGTTGAAGAGGGAGTCCGGATCCGAATCGGTGGAGAGCCATTGCTCCCAGACCTCCGCCTCGGCGCCCTCCTCGAGCACGATCAGCGTGCGGAACGAAACCGCCGCTCCCTCGGCATCCTGGACCGCCGCGATCTGCGCCGGCGCCTCCAGGCGCTTGCCGCGTGGCACGTAGACGAGCGCCCCGCCTTGCCAGGCCCCGTCGTTGCGGGCGACGAACGGATCGTCGCTCGGCGCCAGCGAGCCGAGCATCTCGCGCAGGTGGGGAAAGCGCTCGAGCGAGCTCTCGAGCGACGCGACCAGCGGCTCGTGCGGTCGCCCGTCGCCCTCGACCTCGACGGACTCCCCTTCGAGCACGGCGCCGTCGACCTGGACGACCAGGTGATCGGAGCCCTCGGGCAGGTTGAGCACCCCGTCCGCCCGAGAGCGAGCCTCGGGGTCGCCGTCGGTGGCCGCCGTGTACGCGTCCAGCTCGAGGCCGGAGAGATCCGTGAACTCCCAGCCGCGCGTCTTCTGCGTCGGCAGCGGCGGTGCCGCGCCGGCGTCAGCCAATCGAGCCCTCCATCTGCAGCTCGATCAGGCGGTTCAGCTCGACCGCGTACTCCATGGGGAGCTCCTTCGTGATCGGCTCGATGAAGCCGTTGACGATCATCTTGGAGGCCTCCTCCTCGTCGAGTCCGCGGGACTGCAGGTAGAAGATCTGCTCCTCGCCGACCTTCGAGACCGTGGCCTCGTGGCCGACGTCGACGTCGTCCTCGCCGATCCTGATGGTCGGATAGGTGTCCGAGCGCGACTCCTCGTCGAGCAGGAGCGCGTCGCAGACCACCTTCGACTTCGACTCGGAGGCGCCCTTCGCGATCTCGAGCAGGCCGCGGTAGCTGGTGCGGCCCTTGTCCTTGGAGATCGACTTGGAGAAGATCGACGACGTCGTCTTCGGTGCGGCGTGGATGATCTTGCCGCCGGCGTCCTGGTGCTGGCCCTCGCCCGCGAAGGCGATCGAGAGGATCTCGCCGTGAGCACGCTCGCCGAGCAGGTAGATCGACGGGTACTTCATGGTGAGCTTGGAGCCGAGGTTGCAGTCGACCCACTCCATGGTCGCGTCCTCGTGGGCGACCGCCCGCTTGGTGACGAGGTTGAAGACGTTCTGCGACCAGTTCTGGACGGTCGTGTAGCGGACCCTGGCGCTCTTCTTCGCCACGATCTCGACCACCGCGGAGTGCAGCGAGTCCGTCGAGTAGGTCGGTGCCGTGCAGCCCTCGATGTAGTGGACGTCGGAGCCCTCCTCGGCGATGATCAGCGTCCGCTCGAACTGGCCCATGTTCTCGGTGTTGATCCGGAAGTAGGCCTGCAGCGGCATCGCGACCGAGACGCCGGCCGGGACGTAGACGAACGAGCCGCCCGACCAGACGGCCGAGTTGAGCGCGGCGAGCTTGTTGTCGTTGGGCGGGATGATCGTGGCCCAGTACTCGCGGACCAGGTCCTCGTGCTCGCGCAGGGCGGTGTCCATGTCGGTGAAGATCACGCCCTGCTCCTCGAGCTTCTCGTTCACCTGGTGGTAGACGACCTCCGACTCGTACTGGGCGCCGACGCCGGAGAGGAACTTGCGCTCGGCCTCGGGGATTCCGAGGCGGTCGAAGGTGTTCTTGATGTCCTCTGGCACCTCTGACCAGTCGCGGCTGTTCTTCTCGGAGGCGCGGACGAAGTAGTGGATGTTGTTGAAGTCGATCTGGTTGAGGTTGCCGCCCCATTGCGGGGTCGGGCGCGACTCGAAATGCTCGTACGCCTTGACGCGGAAGTCGCGCATCCACTGCGGCTCGTCCTTGTACTCGGAGATCGACTCGACGACCTCGCGGGAGAGGCCCTTCGGCGACTTGTAGGCGTAGCAGACTCCGGGTCGTGGAAGCCGAACTTCTCCTTGTAGTCGGCGTTGATGCCGGCGAGATCCCGCTCTTCGGCGGGGCGCTCACGTGCGGCGGTCTCGGGCGTGGCCATTAGGCAACCTCCAGCTTGACGGTGTCGTCCTCGATCGTGACGGGGTAGGTCGTGACCGGTTGGTAGGCGGGGAGGGTCTTCGGCCGACCGGACGTGAGGTCGAACAGAGACCCGTGGCGGGGGCACTCCACGGTACAGGCGTCCGCGTCGAACGGGCCCTCTGCGAGGGGGCCGTCGTCATGCGAGCAGCGGTCCTCGATCGCGTAGAGGGTGCCGTCGCAGTTGAAGACGCCGATCTTGGCCCCGTCGGGAGCGTCGATCAGCTTCATCTCTCCGCTCGGCAGCTCGCTCGCGGCGCAGACGTCGATCTGTTGCTTCGTGCTTTCAGTCACTTTATTCCTACCGTCGAAGTCGGATTTTAGCGATTGCAGGGGCGCGGCCGTCGCCATGCCACGCTTGACC
>CAVVFJ010000013.1:0-11401 GCA_963747425.1 uncultured Solirubrobacterales bacterium | reverse complement strand
GACCAAGGCCGCCTAGGCACTGGGGGGCCGCCGAACGGCGCCTGAGTTGTGTCGCGGGGTCCAGCGTGGTTGTATGGGCTTGACAAGAGCTTGCCTCGACGCCGCGCGGAGGGAGAAGGTGCCTCGATCACGGCCGCCGGGGTGCGCAACTCGACCAAGGAGGGGCAATGGACAGCGTCAAGATGCGGGAGTACCTCCGCAGGCATGTGCTGGGCCTGCTGGCAATCTTCATCGCATTGAGTGGCACGGCCATCGCCGCAAGCGATGGACCTACGGCATCCTCGAGCGCGGTCAGCAACAAGAAGTTCAAGAAGCTGAAGAAGCGGGTCGGAGCGTTGGAGGCAACGATCAACTCGCCCGCCGCCGGCGATCTCGCCGGGACCTATCCGAATCTGACGATCAGGGACAACGCGGTGACCGAGACGAAGATCGCCGACAACGCCGTGACCACGGGCAAGATCGCGGACCTGTCGGTGACGGAGGGCAAGATCGCGGACCTGTCGGTGACGGCGGGCAAGATCGCGGACGCGGCGATCACCACAGGCAAGCTCGCGCCCGGCTCGGTTGGAGGAACCGCGCTGAAGACCATCGTCACTCGCTCGGGAACGCCGGTGAATGTCGCAGCGAGCTCGAGCGCCCTGTCCAACGACGGCTGCAACGCGGGTGAGAAGTTGGTCAGCGGCGGTGCGCTCTGGAACTCGACCGATGCCGACCTGGCGATCTCCCAGTCGTTCGCCTTCGGTAATTGGTTCATCAGAGGCGGGAACGGCGACGGCGCAGCGCACAATTTCACGCCGATCGCCGAGTGCCTGTCGAACTAAGCCGGAGTCCGGGAGGCCGGCCTGGCTGTGAGCGCAGAGGCCCGGGCGAAGCCCGGGCCTCTGCCTTTCGATTCAGTGCGCGACTAGGGCATTCCCTCTGGCAGTCCGCCGCTCCATGGCCGATCCCTCCATAGAGCGCTTCCGGCGCGTCGTCAGCGCCGCCGCCTCCCATCTCGAGGAGAGGCGGAAGGAGGTCAACGACCTCAACGTGTTCCCGGTCGCCGACGGCGATACCGGGGACAACATGGCGCTCACGCTCCGCGCCGTCAGCGACGAGCTCGACCGCCTCGACGGGCAGATGGTCGACGAGATCGGCCGCACCGAGCTGGTCAACGCGCTCGCGCGAGCCGCGCTGATGGGCGCCCGGGGGAACTCGGGGGTGATCCTCAGCCAGATCGTCCGCGGCGCCGCCGAGGAGCTTGCCAGCCGGCCGGGGGAGCTGGTCGATCCGATGCTGGTCGCGGCCGCATTCGCCCGGGCCGCCGACGCTGCATACGAGTCGGTCCGGGAGCCGGCCGAGGGCACGATGCTGACGGTCTTCCGCGAGATGGCCCACTCGATCTCGCGACGCCTCGCCCACATGCAGGAAGTCCGCCTGTCGCCCGACACGACCGCGGCCGAGCAGGACGCGTTGCTCGCGGAGTTGCTCGAGGACGCCGTCCGGGACGGCGAGGCGGCCGTGGCCCGCACGCCGGAGCAGCTCGAGGTGCTGCGCGAGTCCGGTGTCGTCGACGCCGGCGCGCACGGCCTCGTGGTGATCCTCGCCGGGGTGGTGGCCGGCCTGCGTGGCGGCGTCGAGGCGTCCCCGCCGGTGCCCCACTACGCGCCGGCGCCCGACACCCGGCCGCACCACGAGGACAGCCGCTACCGCTACTGCACCAACTTCATCGTGATCGGCTCCGGCCTCGAGAGCCGCTCCTTCGTGCCGATGCTGGAGGAGCTCGGGGACTCCGTCCTAGTGGTCGGCGACGAGGCGACGCTCAAGGTTCATGTCCACACCGACGAGCCCGAGGCCGCCGTCGCGCTCTTCGAGGACGCGGGCGCCGTCTCCCAGCTCGACGTCGCCGACATGCGCGAGCAGATCGCCGAGCGCACCGCGCGGCTCCAGGCCGGGCGCTGCGCGGCGGTCGCGGTGGTCGCCGGTCCGGGCATGCGAGACCTCTACGAGGGCCTCGGTGCCTTCGTCGTCGATGGGGGGGAGACGTTCAACCCGTCGATCTACGACCTGCTGGCGGCGATCCACGAGGTCCCCGCGGAGGAGGTCCTGGTCTTTCCAAACAACGCGAACGTGGTGATGGCGGCCGAGCGGGCGGCCGAGCTCTCAGACAAGGACGCCCAGGTAGTCGGCTGCACTTCACAGCAAGCCGGCCTGGCGGCCCTGGTCGAGCTCGATCCCGGGGCGTCGATCGACGAGAACGCGACGCGGCTCTCGGACGCTCTGAGCGGGATCCGAGCCGGATCGGTCGCGCCGGCGGCGCGCGATGACGCAAAGGGCCGATTCGTGAAGGGGGACGCGGTCGGGTTCGTCGGCGATCAGATCGTCGCCTGGGGCGGGGCGGGCTCGACGCTCGACGAGACGATGGCCAGGCTCGGTGATGGCGCGGAGATTCTCACCGTGGTCGGCGGGGAGGGGGCGCCGATCACGCTCGGCGAGCTCGAAGGCCGCGCGCCCGAGGGGGTCGAGCTCGAGCTCCACGAGGGGGGCCAGCCGCACTACTGGTGGCTGCTGGCCGCGCAGTGACGCTGCTGGACGACGCCATCGAGGCGGCGGGCGGGCGGCGCCGCTGGCAAGGGACGGAGGGAGTCTCGGCTCACGTCGACTCGGGTGGCCTGCTCATGCGGCTGAAGGGGAAGTCGGATCGCTTCCGCGACTACGGCCTCAGCGTCACCACCGGGCGTCAGGGCGCCGTGATCCAGCCGTATCCGCGAGAAGGATCCAGCGGCGTGTTCGATGCCGGCTCCGTGCGGATAGAGCGACCGGATGGGGAGGTGCTCGCCGAGCGTCGCGACGCGCGGGAGGCATTCTTCGGGCTCTCGGGATTGCGTAGGGACCTGCGGTGGGACGATCTGGATGCCCTGTACTTCGCGGGATACGCGCTCTGGAACTACCTGAACATTCCGTTCCTGTTCGAGCGGCCGGGCTTCGAGGTCTCGGAGGGGGAGCCGCTCGATGGCGAGGGTTGGCGGCGCCTCGATGTCGTCTTCCCTGGGGACATCCACACCCATTGCCGGAAGCAGGCGCTCTACTTCGACTCCCGCGGCCTGCTTCGCCGCCATGACTACCACCCTGACGTGGTCTCGTCTTTCGCGAACGCCGCTCACCTCTGCGATGACCATCGCGAGTACGACGGTCTGGTGTTTCCCACGAGTCGCCGGGTCGTGCCCAAGGGTCCACGCGGGCGTCCCCTCCGAGGTCCCACGATCGTTTCCATCGAGCTCGACTCGATCGAGGTGGACTGACGCCCGCCACCGATATCCCCGTCCTCTGGCAGTACAGCTTCTCCAACTACAACGAGAAGGCTCGCTGGGCGCTCGACTTCAAGGGCGTCCGCCATCGTCGCCGCTCGGTCATGCCCGGTGGACCGCGGGGGATGTGGTTCTCGCGGGGGGACGGGACGCTGCCCGTCCTGGACTTGGACGGCAGGCGAATCGTCGATTCCACGGCGATCATCGCCGCGCTCGAGGAGCGCCAAGCCCAGCCCTCGCTCCACCCGGCCAACGCGGAGGACCGCCGGCACGCCCTGGAGCTGGAGGAATTCTTCGACGAGCACGCCGGGCACGACATGCGCCGGGTCGGGTTCTGGGAGGCGCGCCAGAACCTCGACTACGCGCTCGCGTTCATGACCACCGATCAGCCCAAGGCCAGGCGTGCGGTCGCCCGGGTTGGGCTGAGGGTCGCGTTCCCCGCCGTCTGGCGGTACATGAGCGCGCGCTATGCGTTCAACGAGGCTGCGGTCGAGCGCAGCAGGGCGACCCTGGTCGCAGCCCTCGACCGGATCGAGGTCGAGCGTGCCGGCGGGGACTATTTGGTCGGCGAGGAATTCACCGTCGCGGATCTCACCGCCGCCGCGCTGCTCTACCCGCTGGTCTGGCCACCGGAGTTCCACTACAAGCTTCCCGAGCCGCCCCGCTGGCAGTTCCTGGATCTCTTCAGCGATCACCCTTCGCTTGAGTGGATTACCGAGACCTGGCGGCGCCACCGGGGAGCGAGCGCCGCGGTCTAAAGCGTTCAGCCGCCTTCAGGAAGCCTCGACTGACTCGCCGCTCTTGTCTCGGCTGGCGGAAATCGGAGGGAAGTGCCTGGGCCTACCAGCCTTCCGAGCCCGGCTCTCCCTTGAACGGGCCCTCGATCTCCTCGGTGATCCAGCCGCCGTAGTAGGCGCCCGGCTGCGGGGTGACCTGCTCGTCGTCGAGGTAGGCGGCGTCGACTCGCCGGGGATAGAAGGCCAGATGGCCCTTCAGCTGCTCGTAGCCCCGCTTGGGCTCCGGGTAGAACCAGGCGACCCGCTGCGCCCGCTTGCCGCCGGCCTCGGCGTGGACGTAGTGCGCCGTTCCCTTCCATTCGCACTCGGTCTGCACGCCCTCGGCATCGATCAGCAGATCGGTGCGCACGTCCTCGCGGGGCACGTAGACGGTCGGCGGGCCGGCCGTTTCGAGCACCCGAAGCGCGCGATCGCTCTCCGCGATCGTCTCTCCGCCGAGGACGATTCGGACGTGCCGGTCCAGCGGCTCGACCCTGGGAGGGCGCGGGTAGTCCCAGACGGATTCCTTCGCTCGCTGCGTGGTCATGTCGATTGGTCCAAGGGGACCATCCAACGTTACGCCTAGCCTTGCCTCGAGATGGAAGCGGCCCTCGAGCGCGACGCTGTGCCGATCTACATACCGCGCGCGGTGGCGACCGGCGAGATTCTCGAGCTCGAGCGGCTGCTGGAGGCGCCCCTGAAGTCGACGCCGCGACCTTCAATTCTCGATGCACCCATTACGAAGCTGAAGGGAGCGGGTCCGAAGCTGGCCGCTGGGGCCTCGGAGATGGGAATCGGGAGCCTTGGCGACCTGCTCCGTCATCTTCCGCACAGCTACCGCGACCGGGCAAACCCTGTCGGCCTCGGTGACCTGAGGCTGGGGGAGGAGGCCACGGTCGAGGTCGAGGTGGCCGGCGCGAAGCTGCGGCCCACCCGGCGGCGCCGGCTGACGATCCTGGAGGCGGACGTGTTCGATTCCAGCGGGAAAGTCAAGGCCGTCTGGTTCAACCGCGCCTGGCTCGCCGACCGGCTCCAGCCCGGCACGAGGCTGCTGCTGCGGGGGAAGCTGGAGAAGCGCGGCTTCAACGTCTCAGAGCATGAGTTTCTGGAGACCGCCGGCGAATCGGCCGGCCTCCACACGACCGGGATTGTGCCCGTGCACCCCGCGAGCGAGCGTTTGCGGCCGCAGCGAATCAGGGAGTGGATCTGGCAGGCGACCCCGATGGCCCGGCATGCGGTCGAGCCGATCCCGGGCCGGCTGCGCCGTGAGCTGCGGATGGCGAACGCGAGCGATTCGATCATCGCCTCGCATTTCCCATCGGACGAGCACGCGGCCGAAGCCGCCCGGGAGAGGCTCGCCTTCGAGGAGCTCTTCCTCTACCAGGCTGCCCTCGTCTCGCGGCGCGGGAGACGGGTCTCTGGCACCAAGGGCATCGAGCTGTCCGCGCCCGGCGCAGACGTCCGTGCCTGGCTCGAATCGCTTCCTTTCCAGCTGACCGGGGACCAGGGCCACGCGCTGGAGGAGATCGATTCCGATCTCGGCCAGCCACAGCCGATGCAGCGGCTGCTGATGGGGGAGGTCGGTTCGGGCAAGACCGTGCTCGCCCTCTACGCGATGTTGCGCGCGATCGAGGCCGGGCACCAAGCCGCCCTGATGGCTCCCACCGAGACGCTGGCGGATCAGCACTTCCGCACGCTCGAGTCTCTGCGTGCCTCCGAGGCCACCACGGCGACCCTGCTCACGTCGGCGATCCCGCCGGCCGAGCGCCGGGAGCTGCTGGATTCGCTGGCGTCCGGCCAGCCGCAGCTCGTCGTCGGTACCCATGCCTTGATCGAGGACGCCGTCGAGTTCTCATCGCTCGCGGTGGCCGTCGTCGACGAGCAGCACCGCTTCGGCGTGCGCCAGCGGGCGGCTCTCGACGCCAAGGGTCCAGGCAACCGCCTGCCGCACGTCTTGCACATGACGGCGACCCCGATCCCGCGCACCCTGTCGCTGACTGCGTACGGCGACCTCGACACAACGGCGCTTCGCGAGCTGCCGAAAGGCCGCCAGCCCATCCGAACACGAGTCGTCGATGAGGAGCACAGGGCGGCGGCCTACGAGTTCATCCGTGAGCGGCTACGGGAGGGCCGGCAGGCCTATGTCGTCTGTCCTCTGGTCAGCGAGTCGGAGTTGACGGAGGCCCGGGCCGCCGAGGCGGAGGCGAAGCGGTTGGCCAGGACCGAGTTCCGCGACGTCAAGGTCGGGCTCCTGCATGGGCAGATGTCCTCTGACGAGAAGGCGCGCGCCATGGACGCCTTCGTCTCGGGGGAGGCTCACGTTCTGGTGGCCACGACCGTGATCGAGGTCGGCATCGACGTGCCGAATGCGACGGTGATGCTCGTCGAGGGCGCCGAGCGCTTCGGGCTTTCGCAACTCCATCAGCTCCGCGGCCGCGTCGGCCGAGGCGAACACGAGTCCTTCTGCATCCTGTTCGGGGACCCGGAGTCGGAGGCGGCCAAGGTCCGGCTGGAGGCCATCGCGGGAGAGGGGGACGGCTTCGCGCTCGCAGAGGTGGACCTGACGATCCGCGGCGAGGGAGAGATCCTCGGCACCCGCCAGCACGGCCTGCCCCGATTCAGGGCGGCCTCGTTGCCCGAGGACACCGCGCTGCTGTTCGAGGCGCGCCGCAGAGTGCTGGAGCTGCGCGAGCGCTTCGGTTCGCTCGAGGCGCCGGGAGTCGGTCCGCTGATGGACGAGGCGAGGCGGCGATTCGGCGACGAGCGGGTCGAGCAGGTCGCGGCGTAGGTGAGATGCCGCAGTTGCGGATCATCGGGGGCGAGCTCGGCGGGCGCCGCATCCAGGCGCCGAAGGGAGCCAACCTGCGGCCGACCACGGAGCGCGTGCGGGAGGCGGTGTTCTCGATCCTCGGGGACGTGTCGGGCGCTCGCGTCCTCGATCTCTACTGCGGTACGGGCGCGCTGGCCATCGAGGCTCTATCGAGGGGGGCTGCTGAGGCGACGCTGGTCGACACTCACCCCGCCGCGGCGCGGCGCAACCTGGAGGCGCTCGAGCTGACCGATCGAGCAGTCGCGGTTCGGGCCGACGCCGCGCGCTTCCTGCGCCGCGCGGAGGGGGGGACTTACGATCTCGTCCTCTGCGACCCTCCATATAGACTCGCCGACCGCTTGGCGGCCGAGCTGGATCCAGCCATACGAGGTGCCCTGGCGGAGTCAGGCAGAGTGATGATCGAATCCTCCCCCGACAAACCCCTGCAAATGGAGCTGCCGGTGCTCACCGAGCGCACTTACGGTGACACCCTGATTCGGATTTACGGGAGCGATCGATGAGCGTCGACGGAAGGATCGCGGTCTGCCCGGGCAGCTACGACCCGGTCACCAATGGCCACGTCGACATCATCACCCGCACCTCGCGGGTGTTCGAGCGCGTGGTGGTGGGGGTGGTCAACCAGCCGGTTCGCAAGCAGCAGACGCTGTTCACGGCGGAGGAGCGCAAGGCGTTCATCGATGACGCGATCGCCGATCTCGACAACGTCGAGGTCAAGGTCATGTCCAACCTGCTGGTGGAATTCGCAAGGGAGAACGGCGCGAGCGCGATCATCAAGGGGCTGCGCGCGATCTCGGACTTCGAGTACGAGTTCGAGATGAATCAGCTCAACCGGAAGCTCGCCGCCGACATCGAGAGCATGTACATCTCCTCCTCCCCTCCCCCCTCCTTCTTTCGCCTCCGCGAACTACAGCTTTCTCTCCTCCACGGGTGTCAAGGAGATCGCGACCTTCGGGGGAGATGTCGGCGATCTGGTGCCCGCTCCGGTTGCAAAGGCGCTTGCGGAACGACTAGCTCGCTGATCCGTCGTGCGTGGGGGGTGGGCAGGAGCTTGCAATCCGGCCCAGAAAGGCAACCCGGGACCGGTCGGATGGTCCGATGCGTAAGCTTTAGCGACTGCAAATGGACGTTCTAGTACTCATCGACAAGCTCGACGATCTGGTCCACAACGCGCGGCCGGTGCCGCTCACGGATCAGGTGCGCGTTGACCGCGAGGAGATCTACGACCTCCTCGACCAGATGCGCGCCACGATCCCCGAGGAGATCAAGCAGGCTCGCTGGATCGTCAAGGAGCGCCAGGAGATGCTCGCCGAGGCGAAGCGCGAGGCCGAGCGGATCGTCAAGGAGGCCCGCGAGCAGCAGGCCCGCCTCGTCGCGAACGAGGAGATCACCCGCCAGGCCGAGCGCGCCGCAGAGGAGATCGTCGAGGAGGCCCGCGAGCGCGAGCGGGAGATCCGCCTCGGCGCCGAGGACTACGCGGACGACATCCTCTCGACCCTCGAGGTCAACCTCCAGAAGTTCCTGCAGGCAGTGCAGCGAGGCCGCGACCGGCTCCAGGGCCGCGAGCGCGAGCCCTCCGAGATCGGTTAGTCGGCGACTGGCCTAACCGGGGGGGCGCCCGCGGCCGGGGGCAGGCGCATCGCCGCCAGCTCGTTCCTGAGCGCGGTGTCCGGAACGCGGATCGGCCCGCGCGTCGGACGATCGAGATCGCAGGTGACGTAGAGCAGCATCGTCACGAGCACCGCCGCGAGGAAGACGGCGACGACGCCGCGGCCGACGATCGCGAGGTAGGCGGCGAGCAGGCCCAGCGCCAGCGCCGCGCCGACGACCTCGAGGAACAGGACCGCGTTCGGGACCCGGTTGTTGAGTGCCGCGACGCGGGTCTCCTGTGCGTCGATCATCTCGTTGAGCGTTTCCTCGTAGAGCCGAGGTGCGCTCGCGAGGGGCTCGAGGGCGAGCGCCTGACCGTTCCGGGCCCAGAGCCGGCGCTGGAGCCGGTCCTCGGTCGCTGCCGCGTCCGTCTCCTGGCTGCTGCCGGGCACATAGTCAGAGAGGCGGATGGCGCTCTCCATGTAGCGGACGAGAAGCCCGAGCGAGCGGCTGCGCTCGGGCTCGCTCAGGGTCTGGGCCCGCAGATAGGTCGTCCCGATCGCGTTCGCCTCATCCACTATCGCCGCCCGCCGGTCTTCGTAGCGGGAAACGGCCAGCGAGAGGCCGAAGGCAAGTATCAGCCCCACGACGCCGAGCAGCGCCGCCTGCAGGACCCCGAAGGGCTCGCTGAGGCTTTCCGAGAGGTGGCGGACGCGGCGTCCCAGAAAAGCGCCGAGCGCCGTTGCCCCGAGGACGACTACCGCGAGCGACAGCGCGAGCTCGAGGCTGCTGAGGTCGAAGAAGAAGATGAGGGAGCGGAAGCTAGGCGGCTATCCGGACACAAATAGGCTCCTCCGATGGATCTGGAGCGGTTGGCGACCGGGATCGGCGAGGTTCTCGAGGGGCGCGGGATCGATGCCGGCGGGCTTCGACTGACCCCCATTCCAGGCGGGGCGTCGCGCGAGACCTGGCTGGCCGAGAGTGACGCCGGTCGCTGGGTTCTTCGCCGTGACCCACGGGGCTCGGTCTCCCTGGTCCCGATGGAGGACGAGTTCGCCCTGATTCGCGCTGCCGCAGACGCCGGCGTAGTAGTGCCGGCGCCGCTCGCCTTCGAGCCCGATGGTGGGCGGTTCGGGTCGCCGGGCCTGCTGATGGCGCACGTCGAGGGGACCTCCGTGGCGCCGCGCATCCTGAGAAAGGCCGAGTTCGAGAACGCCCGCGCCAATCTCCCGGGCCAGCTCGCCGAATCGCTCGCCCGGATTCACGCCATCGAGACGGCTGAGTTGGACGGTGTGGTTCCGGCGCCGGCCTCGGACCCGGCCGTCGCCCAGATCGACGAGTGGGAGCGCCAGCTCGACGAAATCGGTGAGCCGCTGCCCGCCGTCGAGCTCGGCCTGCGATGGCTGCGGGCAAACGCGCCCGAGCCCGCCGAGGCGCGACTTGTGCACGGCGACTTCCGCCTCGGCAACTTCATCGTCGACGAGGAGGGCCTCGCCGCCGTGATCGACTGGGAGCTCGCCCACCTCGGGGACCCGGCGGAGGACATCGGCTGGCTCTGCATCCGCTCCTGGCGCTTCGGCAACGACGATCTCCCGGTGGCCGGCGTGGGGCGGCTCGACGACTTCACCGCGGGCTACGAGGCAGCTGGCGGCGCCCGGGTCGACCTCGATCGGGTCCGCTACTGGGAGGTCTTCGGCAACGCCAAGTGGGCGATCATCTGCGCCCGCCAGGCCCATGACCACCTGACGGGTGTCCGTCGCAGCCACGAGCTGGCCTCGCTGGGCCGGCGGGTCTGCGAGCCCGAGTGGGACCTGCTCATGTTGATCGAGGCAGCGTGATGCAGGACCGCCCGACCGCGCCCGAGCTGCTTGAGTCGGTGGCCGAGTACCTGTTCGGCGAGCTGCGCCCGGAGGTCCCGCGCGAGCAGCGCTTCAAGGTGCTGGTCGCCGCCAATGTCTGCGCCGTCGTCGCCCGTGAGCTCAGGGCAGGGGAGGGGCCCGACCGGCAGGACCTCGCCCTGTTCACCGAGCTGCTCGGCGAGGAGACCGCCGACGTCCACGCCGCCGCCGCGGAGCTCTCCCGCAGGCTGCGGGCCGGCGAGCTGGACGACCGCGTCGATGAGCTGGTCCCCCGCCTCGAGGAGCACCTGCGGCGCAAGCTTGAGATCGCCCGGCCCGGCTACGCCGATAGCGCTCCCTGAGCTCACGCGCAACTCTCCCGGACCCCTGGGTTGAAGGGGTAGACCCGCAATCGGGTCGGTGTTTCTCCGACCACAGCAAGCAACCACAGGGAGAGCAGAGCATGATGCGACGCCTCAAGAGACATCTTTCGCCGGGGCCAGTCCTCGGGCTGATCGCGCTCGTAGTCGCCGTGGGCGGCAGCTCGTTCGCGATAGCACAGAGTGGCAAGAAGGGGACGCTGAGGACGCGGTTCGGCGGGGCCACCCAACAGGTGGTGCAGTCGGTGAACCTGCTTCCGCAGGCCCAGAACAACGGGATCTCGGACTTCACGGTCACCTGCCCGTCGAGCTCGAAGCTGGGCCCGGGGGTGGCGATCGGCGGCGGGGTGATCGATCCGCGGCCGCCCGACAGCACCAGGAACATGGCTCCGCTCTCCCAGAAAACGGACGGGCCCAAGGGCACGAGCGCCTGGCTGTTCGAGTTCGACAACGACACGGCCGTGGCTCTGCCGGTCGAGCTGCACGTGCTCTGCACGTACAGCAAGCTGAACACGAAGCGCGACCAACCGGGCGACTAGCAACCGGCTGTAGCCGGATTCCGAGGGCAACGGCCCTGGGAGCGGCTCCCTTTCTCAGGCGGCCGCTCCCGTTCGGGGGCCCTCAGAGCCCGGTCTCGTGCGTGCCGGCGCGCCCGGCGTCGGTCTTCTTGTAGAAGCGGCCGAGCAGCTCCCGCGTCTCCTCC
>CAVVFJ010000012.1:0-427426 GCA_963747425.1 uncultured Solirubrobacterales bacterium | reverse complement strand
CTCCGTCTCCGGCCTGCCGCTGTCCCGATGTATGTGCGGCGGGGGATCGGTTGCTCCAGAGGCCATCGCTACTTCGATGTCATCACGATGATGCCGAAGACGATCGCGGCGACCACCGCTGCCCCGCCCAGTACCGCGAGCCCACCCGCGGCGGTGGCGAGCAGCGGGCGCTCGTTTCGAGCCATGTCCGCCGATCGCGTCACGCCGAAGATCACAAACGAGAAGGCCATGGTGACGCCGACCCCCGCGATCAGCGACGCGGCGATGGTCTCCAGCAGGTTCTTCGTCTCCACGATGGTCGCAACCATGGACCCTCCTACCCACCCGCAGGCAGCGGCTCCTGCCGGAGCCGGCGAGTGAACGCCATAGCTAACGCACCAATACCCAGCAGGACGACCACGATCGGCCCCGCGGCGCCGTCGCCGAAGAGATTGCAGAAACCGTAGGTGGCCGCTCCCATCGCCGCCGCCGCGGGCAGGGTCAGAAGCCAGGCGACCACGATGTTGCCCGCGACGCCCCATCGAACGGCCGAGACCTTCTTGCCCGCTCCCGCCCCCATTACCCCCCCGTTGATCACGTGCGTCGTGGAGAGCGGGAAGCCGAAGTGAGACGAGGCGAGAATCACGGCGGCCCCCGCCCCCTGTGCCGAGAATCCCTGCGCCGCGTCCATCTTGATGATCCGAGTCCCGGTCGTGCGGATGATCCTCCACCCGCCAACGTAGGTGCCGAGCGAGATCGCGCTGGCCGCGGAGATCACCACCCAAGTGGGGACATCGGCATCAGAAGGGAGCGTGCCGTTGGCGATCAGTGCCAGCGTGATCACACCCATCGTCTTCTGCGCATCGTTGGTGCCGTGGGCCAGCGCCAGCATTCCGCCTGAGACGACCTGACCCAACCTGAAGCCTCGGTTCACGGGCCCGGGCCGCTCTCTGCCGAGGATGGTGTAGATCACGTTGATCGCGATCGCGCCGACGCCAAACGCGAGCACCGGCGCAACCACTGCAGGGATCAGCACCTTCCCGACAAGACCATCGGCCAGGATGGCGTTGGCCCCGGAAGCCGCGAACGTCGAGCCGACGACTCCTCCGATCAGCGCGTGCGACGAGCTCGACGGCAAGCCGAAATACCAGGTCGCGAGGTTCCAGACGATCGCCCCGACCAGCCCAGCGAAGACGACGGTGGGGGTGACTACGTTCGCGTCCACCACGCCCGTCGCGACCGTCGCAGCGACCGCCAGCGAGATGAAAGCCCCGGCGAAGTTGAAGATCGCCGCGTAGGCGACCGCCACGCGCGGCGGCATCGCGTGAGTGGAGATCGACGTTGCCACGACGTTCGCCGTGTCGTGGAATCCGTTCGTGAAGTCGAAGACGAGCGCAGTGCCGACAACGATGACGAGGATTACGTCGCTGCTCACGCGTTCTTGATGACGATGCCCTCGACGATGGACGCCGATGTCTCGGTCGCGTCGATTGCGCGCTCCAGCCTCAGGAAGATGTCGCGCCAGCGAATCACAACCATCGGGTCGATCCCGTTCGAGAAGAGCGAGGCGATCGCGTCCCGATAGATGCGGTCGCCGTCGTTCTCGAGGCGGTGGATCTCAATCCAGTAGTGATCGAGATCCTTGAAGCCACGCAGATGTTGAAGGAGCCCATAGAGCTGCTCACAGGACTTGACCAGCACCTCGGCCAGCGCCTGCGCCTGGTCCATCGGTGCCTCGATGCTGTAGAGGCCCATGAAGTCCGCGACCTCCTCCATGTAGTCGACGATGTCGTCCATCTGGGTCGCCAGCGTGTGGATGTCCTCGCGGTCGATGGGAGTGACGAACGTCGTGTTGAGCCGCTGGATGATGTCGTGGGTGATCCGGTCCCCCTCCTGTTCTGCCTTGAGAATGTCCGTCGAGAGCCCCTCGTCATCCGGCCACTTCTGAAGCATGTCCCGCAGCAGCTTCGCCGTACGCAGCGTGTTCTGGCCCCCTTCGGCGAACAGGTCGAAGAAGACGCGGTCCTTCGGGACTAGGGAGAACCGGGCCACGGGGGCGCCAACCTAGCAGGAGCCTCAGAGCGCGGGCGCGGAGCTAGGCGCTGACGGCGGCCGCTTCGACAGCGCGCTTGGCATGGCGGTCGAGGAGCTCGGCCTGCTCGTTGCGCGGCGGGTCGCCGTTGGTCGTCAGCCTCGACCAGACACCGTCGCCATTGAGCTCCCAGGAGTTGGTGTTGTCCGCGAAGGCGCGGTCGAGCGCGTCGGTGAGCTGGGCGTGATTCGCCTCATCCGAAACCGGGGTGACCAGCTCGACGCGGTTGTAGAGGTTGCGGGGCATCAGGTCCGCTGAGCCGATGTAGATCGTGCGCTCGTCCGGGCGCTCGAACGAGTAGATCCGCGAGTGCTCGAGGAAACGGCCGACGATCGAGACGACGCGGATGTTCTCCGAGACGCCGGGAACCCCGGGGCGAAGAGCGCAGATGCCGCGGATGTTGAGCTCGACCTGGACACCGGCCTGCGAGGCCCGGTAGAGCGCGCGGATGCATGGCGGGTCGAGAAGCGAGTTCATCTTCATTCGGATCCGCGACGGCCGTTCCGGGGTATGGGACTCGATCATGCGCTCGATCTCGCCGACGATCCCCTCCTTCAGGTTGAAGGGCGCGACCAGGACCCTCTGGTAGCCGGTCGGCCGTGCATAGCCGGTCAGGTAGTTGAACATCTCCGCGATGTCCTCGCCGATCACTGGATCGGCCGTGAAGAGCCCGAAGTCGGTGTAGATACGGGCCGTCTTCGGGTTGTAGTTGCCGGTCCCGATGTGGACGTAGTTGCGCACGCCGTCGCCCTCGCGCCGCGCCACCAGGATGCACTTGACATGGGTCTTGAGGCCGGGGATGCCGTAGACGACGTGGACGCCCGCCTCCTCCAGTGCCCTCGCCCAGCCGATGTTGGCGCTCTCATCGAAGCGCGCCTTCAGCTCCACCAGGCAGACCGCCTGCTTGCCGGCCTCCGACGCCTCGATCAGACCCGGGACCAGCGGCGAGTCGGCGCTGGTCCGATAGACCGTCTGCTTGATCGCCAGCACGTTCGGGTCCTCCACCGCCTGGCGCACGAAGCGCTCCACAGACCCGGCAAAGGAGTCGTATGGGTGGTGCACGAGGATGTCGCCCTGCCGCATTGCGCCGAAGACGTCGACCTCACGCTGAGTGCGGCTGCCCTGCTGAAGCTGGGGCGGTGTGACCCCCTGCCAGGCCGGATAGCGCAGCTCCCGGAATCCCTGGACCGAATAGATGTCGGTGAGATCGTCGAGGCCGAGGAGCCCCGGGCTCTCGAAGACCTGCTCGGGATCGATGTCCATCGCCTCGACCAGCTGGTCGCGGAGGCGCGGCTCCATGTCGGGGGCGACCTCGAGGCGAACCACCTCGCCGAAGCGGCGGCGGCGCACCTCCTCCTCGACCGCCAGCAGCAGGTCGTCGGCCTCGTCCGAGACGTCGTAATCGGTGTCGCGCGTGACGCGGAACATCGACTGGTGGACGATCTCCATTCCCGGGAAGAGGTCGTCGAGGTTGGCCGCGATCACGTCCTCGAGGGGCACGAAGGTGAGCCCGTCCCCGATCGAGAGAAAGCGGCGGAGCAGCTCCTTCGGCACCTTCACCCGGGCGGCGACCTCTTCGTCCTTCTCGGGGTTGCGCAGCAGGACGCCCCAGTTCAGGGACAGGTTCGAGATGTAGGGGAAGGGCCGGCCGCGGCCGATCACCAGCGGCGTCAGCGCCGGGAAGACCTGGCTCGTGAAGAGATGCTCCACCTCCTCCCGTTCCGCCGCGTTGGCATCGGATAGGGAGATGATCCGGATCCCGTGCTCGGCCAGCGCCGGGCGGATCTCGTCCGCGAAGCAGCGGTGGAGGCGGGCGCGCAGCTCGATCGTCCGCTGGCGGATCAGCTCGATCACGTCGGCGGCGGACATCGCGTCCGCCCCGCGAGCGTCGATCTTCGACTCCACCTGATCGTGAAGGCCGGCGACGCGCACCATGAAGAACTCGTCGAGGTTGTCCTCGTAGATCGCCGAGAAATTGACCCTTTCCAGCAGCGGCACGCGGGGATCCTCGGCAAGCTGAAGCACGCGGTCGTTGAAGTCGAGCCAGGAGAGCTCGCGGTTGAAGTAGAGCGACGGGTCCGTGAGATCGGGCTCGGAGGCGCTGGTCCGCACGGCCTCGGGCGTGATCGTCGCCCCTCCCTCGGCCGCCGGCCCGCTCGATTCGGTCGTTTGCTGGGCGAGCTCGTCGGTCACACAGTCACATTAGCGGTGACTACTAAGCCGCTCTGACGAGCTTGATGCGTGGCTGATCGGCGGGCTCGATCACCCGGTCGTAGCCGTCCGCGAGCTGCATCATCGCCGCCTCCCAGGTGCGCGCCCGGGCGGCGTCGAGTCCCTGTCGGCCGAGCTTCGCCCGCCACGCGGGAGAATCGGCGAGCTGCAGGACCGCGGCGGCCAGCATGCCCGGATCGGGCTCGCAGAGCCTGCCGGTTACGCCGTCCACCACTATCGACGAAGGTCCGCCCTCGTCCACGGCCACGCACGGCAGGCCGCTGGCTCCGGCCTCGACCAGCACCTGTCCGAAGGTGTCCGTCCGGCTGCAGAAGAGGAAGAGGTCGGCGCTCGCATACGCGCGCGCCAGCTGATCCCCGCCCAGCCAGCCGAGGAAGGTCGCCCGGTCACCGAGTCGCTCCCTGAGCATGCGCTCCTCCGGACCGCCGCCGGCCAGCAGCAGGTGCAGCCTCGGATCCGCCTCGTGTGCGCGGATGAAGGAGTCGGCCAGCAGGTCGACGCCCTTCTCGCGGGTCAGCCTCCCTACATATACGACCTTGATCTCATCGGAGTAGGAATCGGGCTCGCGCAGCGCGGGGTCGAAGCGGGATGTGTCGACGCCGCGCCCCCAGCGGCCGATCGACTCACGCTCGACGCCGACGCGGACGAGCGACTCGTCGCTGGCCGGGCTCGGGGAGAGGACGCGACCGCACTGGCGGTAGAACAGGGAGAGGGCCATGTCCATGCCCTTCTCCAGCTCGGGCGACGAGGAGCGCAGGCCGGCATAGGCACCCAGCTCGGTGTGCCAGCTGCCGAGCACCGGGAGGTCCATGACTCGGGCGATCAACGCCGCGGTGACGCCGGCGGGCCCGGGCGCCGTCAGGTGGACCGCATCGAAGCGGCCCTCGGCCAGGACCTCGACCATCGCGGGCAGGCTCGGGATGCCGATCTCGAGGCCGGCGTAGAACGGGATGTCGACCTCGGCGACGGCCGAGAGGCGGCGATCGACGTTGCGGTCCGTGCCGATCACCTCGACCTCGTAGCCGGGCACGCCGAGCTCGCGGATCCGCTCGATCGTGTGGGTGACGCCGTGAACCCCGCCGATCGCGTCGGCGACCAGGGCTACGCGCTTCGGGCCCTCGGCAGGGGTGAGCTTCGCCTTCTCCTTGCCCAGGAAGGCGGCGGCCGGCGCGTAGGGGATCGCCGGGATCGCGGCTCGAAAGAGGTTGCGGCCGGTCTCCACCGCGCGAGCGGCGAGCTCAGATGGCTCCCCCCCGCTTCCAACCGCCTCGACGGTCTCTTCGACGACCTCGCGCAGGCGGCGCTCGTGCGTGCGGCGTGCGCGCCGGGCCAGCTCCGCGTGGCTGAAGTCCTCGGCCTGCATGTAGTCGATCAGGGCGCGGCCGGGTTCGACCCCGACCGCGGCTACGAAGGCGTCGAGCAG
Source organism: uncultured Solirubrobacterales bacterium (assembly GCA_963747425.1). Taxonomy (GTDB): domain Bacteria; phylum Actinomycetota; class Thermoleophilia; order Solirubrobacterales; family 70-9; genus DASUPK01. The sequence goes on along the minus strand of CAVVFJ010000012.1, from coordinate 421,700 downwards.
CGCGCGGGCGTCCTCGGGGCCTAGGTCGCCGGCGGTCTCGCCGCTGCGCAGATCGCCCTCGGCCATCACCCGCTCCGCGATCTTCAGGATGGCGTCCGGATCCGGCTCCTTCACGTGGCCGTTCCCGTTCGACTCGGCATCGGCGAGCAGCAGCGCCCGGGTGCCGAGCGCCATCGCCGAGTGCGCCCACTTGGCGGCGCTGCCCTGCTCGCCGCGGGCGTCAGCCTGGCCCTCGCGGAGGTAGCGCAGAAACTCTTCCGGCGTGGCCGCGGGGGGCGTCTCCGTGAACGTCCGCCCGATGTCCACGCCGGCATGGTCATCCGAGCCGCCGGTGCCGGTTCCACCGTGCGTCTCGATGTAGATCGCGGCCGGCATGTTGAGCTCGCGCGCGCGGGAGCCGTTACGGGTCTCCCACACCGGAAACAACTCGGCGAGCCGTCGCCTGTGCGCCGGCGTCAGCGGCGCCTCGACCGCGTAGAAAGGATGGGCCAGGGAGCAGGAGATCTCGCGGGAGTGCAGGTACTCGGCGCATGCCTCCACGTCGCGGTTGTGCTCCTGCAGCCAGGCGTGGTCGTCGGGGTCGATCCCGAAGCAGAGCAGGTGGACGGCCTGCGGCTCACCGCTGAACCAGACGGTCAGCTCCTCCGAGATGAAGACGTCGTCCCGGTCGGCGATCTCGAGGCAGCCGTCGATCGTGTCGTGATCCGTGATCGTCACGAAGTCCATGTCCCGCCGCTTGGCGAGCTCATAGACCTCCTCCGGCGGCGTCGCGCACTCGGGAAGGCCGAGGCTCCGCTGGATGCCGAGCTTGGAGATCTCGGACGCGGTTGAGTGACAGTGCAGATCGACCCGGCTGGTCGATATGGGGTTCATCTGACCCTCTTTCTCTCGTTCTCCTTGACATCACGGAGGGTGGCCGTTTGCAGGGAAAATCCCGTTACGAGGTCGTGTCCGACACGTAAAGAGGTCGTGAACGCCCTCGTTGGCACACTGGGCGCATCGGCGTCGCATTCGAGAGGGGAGTGCCCGAAGGGGCCCTGTGGAGCGGAGACGAGGTGGCCGCGAGGCTGCTGGCGGGTCTCCGGCCATGGGGGTGCCGGGGCATCGCGCGCGACCAGCTGATCACGCTGACGGAGGGGGTCCTGGTCCATGAGGAGCGCGAGGACCAGGTCACGCTCGACGAGGACGAGGTGGAGATCTCCTCCCCGGCCCCCGACCGGCTGCTGATCGAGATCGACCCCTCAGAGGTCGACTGGCTGCGGCTGGGCTTGAGCTGGCCGCTCCTCGACGGAGAGCGGGTGACCGGGCTCGGTGCCCGTCACGGCATGGAATTCGACCAGCGTGGCCGTCTTGTCCAGCTCGGTGCGGACCGCCGCTACACCGGCCCCGACTGCCCGCCCGAGTTCCTGGAGCAGGGAGGAATCCCACAGGGTGACTACGCGCCGGTCCCGTGGCTGCTCTCCTCGGCGGGCTGGGCGGCCTGGATCGAGACGTCGGGCCCCGGCGTCGAGGCGGACCTGACCGGCGATGCGGCCTCCGTCTCGGTCCGATCGGCCTCCGGCCCCCTCAGGGTCCATCTCTTCGTCTGCCCCACACCCGCGTCGCGGCTGCGGGCCTTCCTCCGCGAGACCGGCCTCCCGGCCCTGATGCCCGAGTGGGCGTACGGCCATTGGAAGAGCCGCGACGTCTACGAGCATCAGGAGGACGTCGAGGACGACTGGCGCGGCTATCGCGAGAACGAGCTCCCTCTCGACGCGATCGTGATCGACTCGCCGTGGGAGACGCAATACAACACCTGGCGCTTCAACCCCCATCAGTTCCCCGACGCGGCCGGGCTGGTCAGGGGAATGCGCGAGGACGGCGTGCGGACCGTCGTCTGGGTGACGCCCTGGGTCAACCTCGAGTCGATCGACGGCCAGCGCCCGCCGGACGCGGAGTCCGAGCGGCTGCACTCGGAGCCGGCTGAGAACTACGCCGAGGGCGCCGAGGCGGGCCACTACGTCAGGTCGGCCGACGGAAAGCCCCATGTCGGGCGCTGGTGGATGGGGACCGGCTCCATCGTCGACTTCACTTCATCGGCGGCAAGGGACTGGTGGCGCCGGCTCTCCCGCAACGTCTTCGAGCTCGGGGTCGAGGGAGTCAAGGCCGACGACGGCGAGGGCTACTACTTCCCGCCCGACGCGGAGCTCGCGGACGGGCGGGCGGGCGTCCAGGCGGCCTGGGAGTACGGGCGGCTCTACCGCGAGACGACCCAGCAGGCGCTCGACGACGTCCACGGCGAGGGCCGCGGCGTCGTCTTCGGCCGCTCCGGCTGGACCGGGCAGCAGGCGACGGGGATGCTCTGGGGCGGCGATCAGGCCTCGGACTTCTGGTCGCTCCGGGCGCTGCTCACCTCGCTGCTCACCTGCGCCGCGACCGGCTTCTCCAACCTCTCCCACGACGTCGGCGGCTACCTCGGCCGGCGCCTGGCCGAGCGCTGCGAGCCCGAGCTCCTGGTCCGCTGGGCCCAGCTCGGCGCGCTCACACCGCTGATGCAGGCGCACGGCCGCTTCCAGCAGGAAGCGTGGACCTACGACGGGCAGGTCCTCGACGACTACCGCGAGGCCGTCCTGCTCCACGAGCGCCTCGTCCCCTACATCCAAGCCGCAGCGGTGACCGCCGCGCGCAGCGGGCTGCCGATCATGCGGCCTCTCTGCCTGGTCGATCCCGAGGACCCGGAGGGCTGGTCGATCGCGGACTCGTACTTGTTCGGCCCCTCGCTCTGGGTTGCGCCCGTGCTCGAGGAGGGAGCGATCGAGCGCCGCACCTACCTGCCCCGCGGCGAGTGGTTCGACTGGTGGACGGGCGAGCGGCTCGCCGGTGGCCGCTGGATCGACGCCGACGCCCCGCTCGACCGGATCCCGCTCTGGGTCCGGGCCGGATCGCTCGTCGTCACCTACCCGACCGATGACGTAGCGCGAGGGTTGGGCGAGGAGGACGCGACCCGCCCCCTGGAGGCCACGCTCTGGGGTGAGCCCGCCCTCGGCCGCGTCAGCGCCCGGCTGGCGGACGGCACCCGGATCGCCTGGCGGCGCGGCGAGTGGTCAGTGACGCCCGACCGCCCGGTCAGCTTGCTGCGCCCGCCCGTGGCGAGCTAGCCCGGCCGGCGCGGCGCCGGGGTCGTGCGGCGCTGGATCTGCTCGTTGCGCTCCGCCTGATGCTCGGCCTCATGGGCCGCCCGCTCGCGGTCGAGCCTGGCCTGCTCGGCCTGCGCCTCGGCCTGCTGGGCAGCGCGGGCGGCGGCCTCTGCCTGTTGACGAGCGCGCTCCGCGGCCTTCGCCGTGCGCCGCGCTTCGCGGGACCGGCGCAGGTACCCGTCGACCGCGCGCTCGAGCCGCTTCCAGGTGCCGGTTTCCTCCTGCCGCTTCCAGAAGGCGGCGAAGCGATCGATCAGCAGCTCGCGCCGAGCCTCGAGATAGACGGCCAGAACGTCGAGCCCCCGGTACGCGGTCCGGTGCGGCGCCTGGGCCGCGAGCCTCGGATCGAGGTCGGGCGCCCGGCCCGCCTTCTCCCGGACCGCCCTGGCGTCGCTTTGCTGGATCTGCTTGAGGTGCTCGCGGACGCGGGGGAGCATCACGTCGCAGTCGTGGATCTCCCCGAGGATGTCCTGCAGGTCCCGCGCGCGCCTGCGTGCGGTGTCCGCGGGCTTGCCGAAGCAGAAGCCGGTCACCTCGAGCACGTAGCGGAGGCGCTTGGCCGCGATCCGCATGTCGTGCTGGGCCTTCGCCTTCCCGTCGAGCGCCCGCGGGGCGAAGGCGAGCATCTCGTCGAGCCTCACCTGCACGATCCGCGCGGCGTTCTCGCCGAGCGAGCGGGACGGGTCGAGCTTCTTGACCGGACGTGCCTTCACGCCGTCGCCTCCGACCGCCCGTGGGGCACCAGGTCCTCCATGGTCTCCCGCAGCGCCCTCAGGTTCTCCTCCGTCACCAGGGGCGCCAGCTCCTCGTTCGCCTCGGCCTGCTCGCCGCGGAACTGCTCGATCAGCGAGGCCACCCCGCGGCGATCGGGCGCCGCCATCTGGTCGTTGAAGTTGTGGAGGGCGGCAATCGCCACGTCGCGGTCCCGCCGCTCGCCGAGGGCGTCGGCGAGACGCTTCACCTCACTGAGGGCCTGGCCGTATGGCTTGGCCGGGAAGCAGGGCTCGAAGATCTCAAGCGCCGCCCGCAAGCGGCGCGTGGCCACGCGCATGTCGTGGACCCTCTCGATGTCGCCGGTGTCGAGCACACCCTGCGCTTGCTCGGTGAGCTCGTCGCTCCTGACCGAGACGATCTTCGCGGCAGCCTCCGCGTACGGGACATCGGCCGTCAGGTCGGGGATTGGCCTTGGCTTGGCCACTGGCAGCGAAGGCTATCGGCGCCGGAGCAGCAGATCCAGGCCGCGCCGGCCGGCGCGGGCTAGGCCGCGGACGCGACGAGCGCCTTTGCGGGGAACTCGATCCGGCCGGCGCCGCGGAAGGGCGCCTCCTGCTCCGCGAGCTCCTCGCGGACCTTGCCGACCTCGTCCTCGTCGAGGCGGTCGAGCACCATCGCGATCATGCCGGCGGCGTGCAGGAGGAAGTCCCAGTAATCCTGATCGTCGGCGAAGCTGAAGCTGAACGCGACCTCATCGATTCGCGGCTCGGAGAAACCGGCTCCGGTGATCAGCCCCCTCAAACGATCGAGGTCCGCCAGTGCGAGGATCCCCGGTGCGCCCGGCTGCGGTGCGGCCATGTGCCCACGCTGGTGGAGCACACTCGCGGGCAGGGCGGCCCAGGGGTTCTCCTCCGGACCCGCGAAGACCGCACAGGCCATCCGCCCCTCATCCCTGAGCACGCGCCGCGTCTCCTGTAGCGCCGCCGACTGATCCGCCATCAGCATGTAAGCCCAGCGGCAGAGAACACCGTCGACGGCGTCGTCCTCGAGATCGATGCTCTCCGCGTCGAGCACGCGGCACTCGACGTTCCGAAGCCCGAGACTGGCGGCCTGGCGCTCGGCGGCCTCGACCATCGCCTTCGAGAAGTCGCCGACGATCACCCGCCCCTCGGGCCCGACGGTTGGCGCCGCCGCGCAGCCGACCACCCCAGTGCCCGCGGCGAGATCCAGGATCGTCTGCCCCGGCGCTGGCTCGAGCCGCTCCAGCATCCGGTCCGTCACCGGGCGGGTGACCTCCTCGAGGTAGGCGTGACGCTCGTCCCAGCCCGGCGCCATCGCCTCCCAGACGGCTTGGCTCGAACGCTTGAATTCGGCCATGTCCACCTCAAGAGAACCGTAGCTCCATCAAGGCTCGAGTTCTAGGCGGCCAGCTTCTCCTCAGACCCGTTCTCATTGCCGTTGAGCAGCGTGAGGATGATCCCCTCGCGCAGGCCGCCCTTGCCGATCTGCAGCGGCTGGCCGAGCATCTGGGAGAACCTCTCGAGCAACAGGACGCCGGCCGGCAGCAGCTTGACGCGCCGGGAGTCGAGCTCGAAGCGCTTGGCGACCTCGTAGATCTCGTCGCTGGAGAGCACCCGGACGGCCCGCTCGAGTGTCTCGTACTCGAGCACGGCCCCGACCAGCGTCCGCAGCGACGTGGCGCTGCCACCCACCGCGACCGCCTGGTCCGGTTGCTCGAGCTCGGTGTCCTCGAAGAAGTCCGAGATGTGATCCCGCAGCTGGCGGATCTCGCCTGCCGATGGCGGATCGGATTCGAGATGGTCCTCGGTGAGCGACCCGGAGCCGATCTTGAACGACTTCACCTCGGTAACCCCATCGTGCATCGTCCCGTAGATCACCTCGGATGAGCCGCCCCCGACGTCCACCACGGCCACCTTCCCCTCGACCGGGTGGCTGAGGGACTTGGTCGCCCCGATGAAGGCGAAGCGGCCCTCGTCCTCCTCGTCCAGGACGTCGACCTCCACGCCGGCGATCTCCTCGATCTCCTCGATCACCTTGTCGCGGTTCTTGGCCTCGCGGATTGCGGCCGTCGCCACGGTCTTGACCGTCTCGGCCCCCATTTCCTCGGCGAGTCGCCGCTGGGTGGCCACGACGTCGGCGACCTCCGCGATCTTCTCCGCGGTGATCTTCCCGTCCTTCGACGCGTCCTTGCCGATCCGCGTGTAGGCACGCTGCTCCATCACCTTGCGGAGCTGGCCCTCCGACGGCTCGGCGACGAGCAGGCGCGTCGTGTTCGAGCCGATGTCGATAGCCCCGCAGAGCATCCGGAAGCTGATTCTCTCAGGGCAATCGGATCACAGCGGGGCGCCGATCAATGCCAGGCGGCGGTTTAGCGCACCGAGCGCGAACTCCGCGAGCGCCCCCTCTTCGACCCCGAGCACATCCCAGGCGCCCTCGCTCGGCGGCGCGATCGATTCGGCCACGGCGGGCATCAGCTCCTTGATCTGATCGCGGATGACGTCAGCCATCGCGGGGTCCGCAGCGACCGCCTCGCGCAGGAACCAGGTCCCGTAGGCGATGTGGCGCTGCTCGTCCGAGGCGATCAGGCCGTAGCCCTCGGTGAAGCCGGGGAGCAACTCGCGCTCGCGGAGGAAGTCGAGGATGAAGTGGGACGCGGTGAGCCCGAGCGTTCCCTCGATGACCATGTGGTAGATCGTCACGAAGCGGATCTTGGCCTCCCGGTCGGCGGGGTCGAGGCGCAGCCGGTCGTGCGCCTGGACGAGCGCCTGGTCGAAGACCTGCTCGAAGGCTTCGCCGAGCACCTCCCGGGCGCGGGCGACGTGGGCGGCGATCGCGGCGGGATCGGCGATCACCTCGTTCTGGAAGCGCGCGTAGAACTGCATGTGGCGGACCTCGTCGACGAGCTGCGTCGACAGGTAGCTGCCCTCCTCCTCATCGTCCTGCGCGAGCACCAGTCCGACGAACTGTGTCGAGATCCGCTCCTCGGCCACCATCAGGGAGCTGAGCGCGAAGTGGAGGAGGCCGCGCACGCTCTCCTCGAGGCCGGCCCAATCGGAGGGATCGCGAGTCAGATCGACGTCCTGGGAGGCCCAGTGGGCGTGCTCCCAGTCGAGGTAGAGCCGCTCCGGGTCCTTGAGGGTGAGGGTGTCGGCGGAGCTCACGCGGGCATGATCGCGCGGATGATCGCCGAGCCGGCCTGGTCGTGAACTCGGTGGGTCTCGCGAAGATCGATCCCCTCGAACCCGGCGTCCTCGAGCGTGCTCCGGAATTCGCTCTGCGTGATCGCGCCCGCGATGCAGCCCGTCCACTTCGCCATGTCGGCCCGGGTCTCCGGGTCCATGTCGTCGTCGGCGACGATGTCGGTGACGGCAAACCGGCCGCCGGGCCGGAGCACCCGCGCCGCCTCACGGAGGACGGCCGGCTTGTCGGCGGAGAGGTTGATCACGCAGTTGGAGATCACGACGTCGACCGAGTCGTCGGGCAGCGGCACCTGCTCGATCGTCCCCTTCAGGAACTCGACGTTCTCGATCCCGGCTTCGCGCTGATTTCCGCGCGCCAGCTCGAGCATCTCGTCGGTCATGTCGACGCCATACACGCGGCCCTCGGGCCCGACCCGCGCCGCCGAGATGAAGACGTCCTCCCCACCTCCCGACCCGAGGTCGAGGACCGCCTCGCCGGCGTGCAGGTCCGCCACCGCAGTGGGGTTGCCGCAACCGAGCGGGGTCGAGCTCGGGCCGCAACCGCACTCGGCCTGGCTGGTGGTGCAGCAGCCGGCCTCCGAATTGGATGCCGCCGCCATGGCGGCCTCGGCGTAGCGCTCTCGCACGGCCTCGCGGATCTCGTCCTTGCCGGTCAGTTGCTCAGCCATGCGCTCAGCTCCTTCAGTGAGTCGGGGTTGACGTAGTAGTAGGCCCAGAGACCCTGAGCGCTCGGAGCCGACGATGCCGGCCTCGCGCAGAACCTTGAGGTGGTGCGACACGGTCGGCTGGGAGAGATCGAAGAGCGGGACGAGCTCGCAGACGCAGACCTTCCCGGCGTGCTTGCGAAGGACGTCCACGAGCTGCATCCGAATCGGATCGCCGAGGGCCTTCGCCACCGTTCCCATCCGCTCCGCCTGAACCCGCTCGATGTCGGGGTAGACGACAGGCTCGCAACACGGCTCCCCGGCGGGCCGCTTCTGCTTCGGAGCCATCTCCAGATCGACAGCCATCAATACACGTATATCGATTGAATAGACGATTGTCAACCTTTACGATTTCGCAACCAACCGCGGCAAGGGAGGTAGAGAATGTCCGCCCAGCTTGAGCAGACCACGAGAAATCACATCCAGCGCTCGATCGACGTGCTCGCGGAGGAATTCGCCGGCATCTTCTCGCGCGAGACCATCGACGCCTATGTCGACGAGAGCCTCGACCAGTTCGCGGGCGCAAAGGTGGAGGAATTCGTGCCGATCATGGTCGAGCGATTCGCGCGCCAGCGTCTGCGGGCGCTGGCGCAGGCGGAGGGCAAGGTGACCAAGGAGGTCCCGGAGGTGCTGTTCGTCTGCGTCCACAACTCCGGCCGCAGCCAGATGGCCGCCGGGCTCCTCGACAAGGCCGCCGAGGGCCGCGTTCACGTCCGCTCGGCGGGCTCCGACCCCGCCGATCAGCTCAACCCAAACGCCATCAAGGCCATGGAGGAAGTGGGCGTGGATATCTCGCGGGAGTTTCCGAAGCCGCTCACCAACGAGGTCGTCCGTGCGGCTGACGCCGTGATCACGATGGGCTGCGGCGACGCCTGCCCGATCTATCCCGGCAAGCGCTACGAGGACTGGGATCTGGAGGACCCGGCGGGCAAGGACCTGGAGACGGTGCGCCGGATCCGGGACGAGATCCGGCAACGGGTCGAGGACCTGATCGGCACGCTGACCGGCCGGGACGAATCGAAGACGCCGGCCGAATGAGCCAGCCCGTCGCCGTGATCACGGACATCCACGGCAACCTGCCGGCGCTGGAGGCGGCACTCGCGCGGATCGATGAGCTGGGGATCGAGCGGGTGTACTGCGGAGGAGACCTGGTCGGGTACGGGCCCTGGCCCAACGAGGTCTGCCGCCTGATCCAGGAGCGCGAGATCCCCACGATCTACGGCAACTACGACTACGCGATCGGGCGGGACGAGGAGGACTGCATGTGCGCCTACCCGAACCAGCACGACCGCGACCTCGGCCAGCTCTCGGTCAACTGGACCCTCGAGCACACCGACCAGGAATCCAAGGACTTCATGCGCGAGCTGCCCTTCGACCTGCGCTTCGAGCTGGGCGGTAGGCGCATCCTGCTCGTGCACGGCTCCCCGCGGAAGGTGAACGAGTACCTGTTCGAGGACAAGCCGGCGAAGACGTTCGAGCGGATCGCGGCGGGGGCGGACTGCGACGTGATGGTCTTCGGCCACACCCACAAGCCGTGGATCCATATCTACGGAGACGTCCTCTTCGTCAACTGCGGCTCCGTCGGCAAGCCCAAGGACGGAGATCCACGCGGTGGGTTCGCCGTGCTGGAGGGCGCGGACGGCGAGGTCGGCGCGCGGATCGAGCGCTTCGAATACGACGCCGAGTATGCCGCGAGCCAGGTCGCCGAGGCGGGCCTTCCGGGCGAGTACGCCGAGAAGCTGCTGGTCGCGGCCTGACAATCCTTCGCCGATGAGCCCTCCGCTTGCCCGACGCCTGTTCGCCGAGTTCCTCGGTTCTGCGTTCCTCGCGGCCGCCGTGATCGGCTCCGGGATCGCTGCCGCGAACCTCTCGCCCGGCGACATCGGCCTACAGCTGTTCGAGAACGCGGCGGCCACCGCGGCGGCGCTGTTCACGATCATCCTCATGTTCGGGCCCGTCTCCGGCGCCCACTTCAACCCGGTCGTCTCCCTGGTCGACGCCAGCTTCGGCGGCCTGCGCTGGCGCGAGGCGTTCGCCTACATCCCGGCGCAGGTCTTCGGTTGCATTGCCGGCGCGATCACGGCCAACGGGATGTTCGCCCTCGCGGCGATCAGCATCTCGGACAAGCACCGCGCGTCCGATGCCCACCTGTTCGCCGAGGTGATCGCAACGCTCGGGCTGATCCTGGTGATCTTCGCGCTGGCCCGGACACGCCGCGGGTCCATCGCGCCGGCGGCGGTGGGCGCCTACATCGGCGCCGCCTACTTCTTCACCAGCTCGACCAGCTTCGCCAACCCGGCCATCAGCGTCGGGCGGATGTTCTCCGACACCTTCGCCGGGATCGCCCCGGCGTCGGTACCGGCCTTCGTGGTGGCCCAGCTCGTCGGCGGCGCGGTCGCGATCGGCGTGCTGCGCGTGCTCTATCCGGACATCACCCCGGAGGAGGCTTCCGAGGTGATGCTGCCGCACCAGGAGCCCTCGGTCTCGTCCTAGACGGGCGCCAGAGGGCGTGCATTCACAGCCTCTTCACGGGATTCGCGGAGGCCCGCCGTACCTTCGAAGCGATGCCCGTGAGCGACCCGATCGAACGACTGGGGCTCAGCATTCCGTATGACTGGTGGCCGGCCGCGCCGATCGTGAAGGAGATCGAGGCCGCCGGCTTCCGCTTCGTCCAGGTCCCCTCCCCACCGCCGTCGGTCCTGGTCAGTCCGCGGGATTCGACTCGGCATGCCGCGGCTCTCTCGGAGGCGCTCGGCACCGCAGGCCTCGGTCCGGTCGTGCACGGGCCCGGATCGGTTCGAGCCGGCACCCGCGACGGCAACCTTGCGCTGGAGGGACTGATCTCCTACGCGGCCGAGGTCGGTGCTTCCCGCGTCGTCTACCACGCGGCCAACCTCCCCGACGAGCCCGCCAGCGAGGACGGCCGCCTCGCAGAGACGCGCTCGCTCGCCGCGCTGGCTGCCCAGGCCGAGCGTCTCGGCGTGATCATCGCACTCGAGAACCTGGCGCCGGTGTACCCCTGCCCCGATGCCCTCTCATTCACCCCGTCGATCCTGCGGACGATGGCGAAGCGGATCTCCTCGCCGGCCGTCGGCCTCTGCCTCGACATCGGCCACGCCAACATCGTCGCCCGCCTGCGCCGCACCGACCCGCTCGAGCTGATCGAGCCCGCCCTCGACCGCGTCGTCCTCTTCCATCTTCATGACAACCTCGGCGCACGCCGGGACGACTCCGGCTCTCCCGAGCTCGATCCACTGCGGCTCGACCTCCACCTGCCCCCGGGACGCGGCAACGTGCCGTGGGACCGGCTCGCGCCGCTGCTCGCCCGCAAGGGCGCGGCCCCACTGGTCCTGGAGGTCCACCCGCCTCGGCCCTCCGCAGCCAACCTGTTCGAGGCCGCCGTCCAAGCGGTGGCGCCTCCGGCGGTCCCCGCGGTTGTCTAGGCCAAGTCGCCTGGCGTCACTACTTCTTTGCAATCTCGTGACATTCCGGTAACGCCGAGCCGAACCGACGTCCCCAGAATGCTGGGGCGGAATGCACGCCTCCCGACGGAGACGCGCACGCAGGGTGGCCTCGGCGATCGGGCCCGGGGCAGCGGCGGCTCTCCTCATCGGCTGGATCGGCGCGACTCGCGGCACCGACGTGCTGGCAGCTCTATCTGCCTGCCCGCCCTGGGCTCTCGCGGGGGCGACGATGGCCCATGCGCTCACACTCCTGATTCGCACCGAAGCCTGGCGAACTGTTCTGGCGGCGGCGGGTGGAGGCCGACTCGATTCCCGCGTGCTTCACACCGCCAACGCGGGGTCGTTCCTTGTCGGCACCCTGCAGGGCCACGCCGCGCTCCCCGCGCGCGTCGCCCTGCTGCGGCGCCTGGGAGGCGATGACGCCCCGGAGCTCTCGCAGGTCGCCCTCGCTGATGCACCGATCCTGCTGCTCGAGGTCTGCACCTCTGCCGTGCTCGCCGCGGTCGCCGCCACCGCCGTTCCGGCGATCCCCGGGTGGGTGCCCGCGGTGTTGATGGGCGGCGCCCTCGTCGCGCTCGTCCTCCTGCGCCTCGTCCACCAGCGCTTTCGCCACCGCTCGGTCGCCCGGGGACTGGCCGTGCTCGCCGATCCTGGGGCGCGCAACCGGCTGGTCGGGCTCGTGCTGGCACTGACCGGTGCGGCGCTGCTCCGCACCTGGGCGGTACTACTCGGCTTCGGGCTGCCGGCCGACCCGGCGGACGCGGCGTTGCTGCTCTTCTCGATGGGAGCGATCGGGCTGCTGCCACTCGGCGCGGTCGGCACGGCACCCGCCGCGACGGTCGCCGCGATGGGGGCAACCAATCTGACCAGCGCCGCGGCGGCGGGCATGGTGATCGGCACCTCGACGGTCCTGGCAGTCCTTCTTTACGCCGCCGCATGTGCAACCTGGGGAGCTCATCACCGTGCCGGGACCCCGGCGACCTCCGGAGTGCAAGAGCTGGACCTCGCCGCCTGACAGCCTTCACGAAACGTTCACGCCGGGCGCGCCGATCGCGAAGATGCTGTGTCCCTGTCTTCCATGGTCAGAGCGACCGAGCACGGGCTGGACGCCCGCCAACTGGCCGGGGTTCGCAAGCTCCGAGATCAGCTCGTTGATCTCCGCTCGGAGGTACTGACCGAGGGCGGAGAGATCTTTGATCGCTGGCGGCCGCGGATCCGGCGGGAGGAGTTCCTGTGGAGTGCGCGGAACCTGGCCCAATATCTGGCCCTTCGCCACCACGATCTCAGGGAGATGCAACTCGAGCTCATGCCGCTGGGGCTCTCCTCGCTGGGTCGCTGCGAGGCCCGCGTCCTTCCCAACCTGAACGCGGTGGTGGCAGCGCTCGACGCCATCTGCGAAGCCGGCGACAGGGCGCCGATCGCTCCAGACACCGAGGCCTACTTCCGCGGTCACGAGCTGCTCCGGGCGCAAACCGAGGCGGTCCTCGGCCCCACCCCTGCTCACCGGGCAGTGCGGGTGATGGTGACCCTGCCGAGCGAGGCGGCCCGCTCGTACAACCTGGTGCGGAGTCTGGTCTTCGGGGGGATGGATGTCGCCCGGATCAACTGCGCCCACGATGACGTTCCGGCCTGGGCGCAGATGGCCGAGCACGTGCGCAGCGCAGCTTCCGAAACCGGCCGCTCGTGCCGGGTCTGCTTCGACTTGAGCGGTCCACGATCAAGGATTGCCTCGACAACGGTCCGTCATGACGACCGAGTCCACCTCGAGGACAGGTTGCTGATGACCTCACTGGAGGTGCCCGTGGCCAGCGAGTGGGAGCTCCAATTCGAGTGCACCCTCCCCGAGGCAATGGCGCAGCTCCAGGAGGGGGACGAGGTCTGGGTCAATGAAGGACGGCTTGGCGCCGTGGTGGAGCAACGCCTCGATTACGGCCTGCTCCTCCGGGTCACCGAGGCCCGCGACAAGGGGGAGCACCTGAGGGTCGAGAAGGGCATCAACTTTCCGACGACCGAACTGAAGCTCGACCCGCTGACCCCCGCCGACCTGCACACCCTTGACGCGGTGGCGCCAATCGCGGACCTGATCGGCTACTCGTTCGTGCAGCGGCCCGAGGACATCGCCCTGCTTCAGGAGGAGCTGACTGCGCGCGGGGCTGGCTCGGTCGGTCTGGTGGCAAAGATCGAGACTCGGCTCGCGGTTTCAAACCTTCCCGAGCTGATCGTGCAAGGGGCAGGCCGGCAGCCACTCGCGATCATGATCGCCCGTGGCGACCTGGCGGTCGAGGTCGGCAGTCGCCGGATGGCGGAGATGCAGGAGGAGCTCCTCTGGCTCTGCGAGGCCGCCCACGTCCCGGTGATCTGGGCGACCCAGGTGCTCGACAACTTCGTCAAGAAGGGAGTGCGGCATCGAGGCGAGATGACGGACGCGGCAATGGCCGAGCGGGCCGAGTGCGTGATGCTCAACAAGGGGCCCTACGCGGCCGACGCGGTACGGCTCCTTGACGACCTGCTGGGCCGGATGGAGGGCCACCAGTTCAAGAAGGCCTCGCGAATGCGAGCGCTTCGCTCCTGGTGATGTTCTAGCTCGAGGGCAGCGGCGCCTGGCCGGGGTGCGAAGCGTCCTCGAACTCCCGGAAGAGGCCGGTCACGACAAAGGCGACCTGCTCACCGATGTCGACGGCGTTGTCGCCGATCCGCTCCAGGGCTCGCGCGACCAGCATCATCGTCATCGCCCACTCGCGGACGTCCTGCTCGTCCCCGACCCGGACTGCGATCTGAAAGCACTCCTTGTTCAGGTTGTCGATCAGGTCGTCCTGGCGGACCAGATCGCGAGCGAGCTCGACGTCGCGGCCCTCGAACGCCTTCTTCGCCTGCGAGAGCATCGAGCGGCCCTGCTTGCCCATCAGCAGGATCCGATCGACCATCTCGTCGTGGACGGGAGCGTCGTGGCCGGTGAGCGGGATGACCTTGGAGATGTTCACGCACTGGTCACCCATCCGCTCGATCGAGTGCATGACGTGAAGAAGGGCCGAGATCAGGCGGAGATCGGTCGCCACCGGGGCCTGGGTCGCGAGCATGGTGAGGATCTCCTGATGCACCTCCAGGTAGCGGCCGTCGATCCGGTCATCGTCCGCGATCACCAGCTCGGCGAGCTCCATGTCCTGGTGCTGGACGGCCTCCATGGTGCGATCCAGCGAGGCGATCACCAGGTCGAGCCCGCCCAGGCAATTCCTCTCCAGCCCGTCGAGCTGGTCCTGGTAGTGCATTCGTGCCTCGGGCATCAGCCGAACCTCCCGCTGACGTAGTCCTCCGTTTCCTTCTTGGACGGCGTGGTGAACATCTTGTCCGTCGCGTCCATCTCGACCAGACGCCCGGGCGTGCCGGCCGTCTCGAGGTTGAAGAACGCCGTGACGTCGCTGACACGGGCCGCCTGCTGCATGTTGTGGGTGACGATCACGATCGTGTAGCGGGTCTTCAGATCGTCGATCAGGTCCTCGACCGCAAGCGTGGCGACGGGATCGAGCGCCGAGCACGGCTCATCCATCAACAGCACCTCGGGCTCGACGGCGATCGCACGGGCGATGCAGAGGCGTTGCTGCTGGCCTCCGGAAAGGGCGGAGCCCTTGCGGTCGAGCCTGTCCTTGACCTCATCCCAGAGGTGGGCTCCCCTCAGTGACCGCTCGACGATGTCGTCCTTCTCGGACTTCGAGATCCCCCTGCGGTTCAGAGTGAGGCCGGCGGCGACGTTCTCGTAGGCCGACATGGTGGGGAACGGGTTGGGCGCCTGGAACACCATCCCCACCAGCCGCCGGACCTCGACCGGGTCGACGTTGGGCGCGTAGATGTTCTGTTGGTCGAGAGCGACCTCGCCCTCGACTCGGGCGCCGGGCGTGAGCTCGTGCATGCGGTTGAGAGACCGCAGCATGGTCGTCTTGCCACAACCCGAGGACCCGATCAAAGCCGTCACCTGGTTCGGCTCGACGGTCATCGTCACGTCCTGGACTGCATGGAAGTCCCCGTAGTAGAGATTTACGTCCTTGACGTTGAAGCGCTTGGCCACGCGCTCGACCTTATCGCCACCCCGCGTAACGGCCTTCTTGGCCATGCGGGCAAGATCCGTGGCCACGTTGGAGCTCCGCTTCTCCCTGGTCGTGTCTGCTGTCTCGGGCATTTTCCTCCTGTCACTGGGCATTCGAAGTCTCACGCGCGCTATCTGGTGTCCCGAAGGTCGGTGCCGAAGCGCCGGTAGATCCAGCGGGCGAGCAGGCTGAGGATCATCACCATCAGGATCAGCGTCAGCGCCGCGGCCCAGGCCTTGTCGTAGGAGCCCTGGACGTCGACCCCCGGGTCCTTGTACTCGCTGTAGGCGTAGACGGCGAGGTTCTGCATCCGCCCGTTCAGCGGATTGCTGTTGACCGAGTCGATCACCCCGGTGGTGACGAGCAGCGGCGCCGTCTCGCCGATCACTCGCGCAACCGCCAGCATGATTCCGGTGACGAGACCGGCCAGCGCGGTCGGCAGGACGATTCGGGTCACCACCTTCCACTTTGGCGTGCCCAGTGCGTAGGCGGCCTCGCGCAGGTGGTCCGGGACGATCTTCAGGATCTCCTCCGCCGAGCGGATCACGATGGGAATCATGAGGACGGTCAGCGCGACCGAGCCGATGATCCCGAGGCGGATACCCGGGCCGAGGAACGCCGCGAACAGCGCGTAGGCGAACAGTCCCGCCACGATCGACGGGATCCCCGTCATCACGTCGACGAAGAAGGTCAGCGCCTTGCGCAGGCGGCCCGTCCCGTACTCGTTCAGGTAGACGGCGGCCATGATTCCGATCGGGACCGAGATCAGTGTGGCGACGCCAGTGATGACCAGGGTGCCGACGATCGCGTGCTGGGCGCCCCCGCCCGCGCCGATCACCCCGCGGGCGGACTCCGTGAAGAAGGAGCCGTCGAAGCGCGCGGTCCCGCGCTTGATCACCTCGTAGAGCACGGAGAAGAGAGGCAGCACGGCGACGCCGAAGCCGGTGACGATCCCCAGCGTCACCAGGCGGTCGGTCGCCTGGCGGCGGCCCTCGGTGATGAGGGACCAGAAGTACGCGGTCGGCAGCGCAACCACCGCGGTGACGATGAAGAAGAGGACGATGGTGAAGCCGCCCGTGGCGAGCAGGATCGCGAGGGTGATCAGGGCGGACCCTGCGACCACGGCACGCAGGAACCAGGCGGGGAGCGTGCCGCTGGTGACCCCGGGACCGCCGATCGCCGCGACCACCTCCGCCGGATCGAAGGCGGCCGCCGGATTCTCCTCGCGTCTGTCCCTCTTGTCGGTCATTGGACGTCGGACCGGGAGATGATCAGCCGGGCGATCATGTTGACGACGAGGGTGATGCCGAAGAGGACGAGGCCCGAGGCGATCAGGGCGTTGACGTCGAGGCCGGAGGACTCGGGGAACCTGAGAGCGATGTTCGCCGCGATCGGCGTCGGATTCTCCTGACTGACCAGGTTGAAGGTGACGATCCCGGACGCCGAGAGGATGATCACCACCGCCATCGTCTCCCCGAGGGCCCGGCCGAGGCCGAGCATCGAGCCGCTGATCACAGCGGACTTGCCGAACGGCAGCACGGACATCCGAATCATCTCCCAGCGAGTGGCGCCCAATGCCAGCGCCCCCTCCTCCAGTCGCCGCGGCGTCTGCGAGAAAACCTCCCGCGCAACGGCGGAGACGATCGGCAGGATCATCAGGGCCAGGACGAGCCCGGCGGTGAGCATGGTCCGGCCCGTCACCGACGCCGGGCCCGCAAAGAACGGGATCCAGCTCAGGCGGGCCACCAGCCAGTCGAGGATCGGCACCATTGCGGGCCCGAGGACGAAGATCCCCCAGAGCCCGTAGACGATGCTCGGAATCGCGGCGAGCAGATCGACGACATAGGCCAGCGAAAGGGCGAGCCGGCGCGGGGCGACGTGGCTGATGAACAGGGCCACGGCCACCGCCAACGGGACCGCGATGGCGACGGCGACCACGGCCGCCAGGATCGTGCCGAAGGCCAGCGGCGCGATGTAGTCGACCAGGGTCTTGCCGTCGGGAAGGTCAGCGGTCTTCGCTGTCACCGCGGGGATGGAATCGGCGACCAGGAAGATCGCGACTCCGGCGAGCAACGCAAGTACCGTGACCCCTGCGATCACGGCGGCGTTGGAGAAGATCCTGTCGCCGGGACGGCGACGACCACCCGTGGCCGAGGCCAGGATCTGGCCGGCCTGCGTGGTGGTGTCGGTATGGGCTTCCAAGTTCTGTGTGTCGGTGGGGAACCGGTCGGGGGCCCCGCGCCTCGCGCGGGGCCCCCTCCGGGTTAGATCTGGATCAGCCGCCGATCGCGTCGATCGCCTTCTGATCCTCTGTCTTGATGGTCGGGCCGATCGGCGCCGAGCCCGCGTTCTGCGCAGCTACCTGCTGGCCGTCTGAGCTGACCACGTAGTTGAAGTACGCCTTGACCAGGTCGGTCGTGTTGGAATCGGAGTACTTCGTGCAGCCCATCAGCCAGGAGACGAGCAGGATCGGGTAGTCCTGCGGATCCGTCGAGGTTCGCTCGACCGTGTACGCGAACACGTAATTGCCCGGGCTGAGAGCCGGGTCCTTCTTCGAAATGTCGAAGTCGTGCGAAGCACCCTCAGCGCTCGGGGCGATGTAGGTGTCGCCGACCTTGACCTTCGCGACTCCGAGGTCGCCGGCCTGGCTCTCGTCGGTGTAGCCGATCGTGCCCTCGCCGGCCTTCACTGCCTGGACGAGACCCGATGTCTGGGCGCCGGACTCGCCGCTCTTCAGCGGCCAGTTGCCGTCGGCGTCGAACGTCCAGACGCTCGGAGCAGCCTCGTGGAGGTAGTCCGTGAAGTTGAACGTCGTCCCGGACTCATCCGAGCGGTGGACCGGTACGACGTCCGTGTCAGGCAGATCGACGCCCGGGTTGTCCGCCGCGATGGCGGGGTCGTTCCACTTCGTGATCTCGCCCTTGAAGATCTTCGCGGTCGTCTCGGGGGCCAGCTGGAGGTTGTCGACCCCCGGCAGGTTGTAAACGATCGCCAGCGGCGAGATGTAGTTCGGAATCTCGACCAGCTCGCCACCCTCACCCGAGCAGCGCTGCTGGGCCTTCGGCAGCTCCTCCGAGTCGAAGGGCGCGTCACTGCCCCCGTACGCGGTCTTGCCGCCGGCGATGAACTGATCGCGGCCGCCGCCGGAGCCGATCGCGTCATACGAGATCGTGGCTCCCGAGTTGTCGTTCTCGAACTGGGCGGTCCACGCCTCCTGGGCCGCCTGCTGGGCGCTGGAACCGGCACCCGCAAGGGTGCCCGACACGCCCGACGAGCTGTCGTTGCTCGAACCGCAGGCAGCAGCGGTCAGGGCCAGGACGGCCGAGGCGGCTGAAACGAGCCACCACTTCCTATTCATTGAGTCGCTCCTTTTTCGCATTTCGAAAAGGGGACGGCGGCTCAAGCAGCTCGCGTCCCTTGGGTCCTCTAGCTGCCTCGGACCCTGTCAGCGGGCATGGCGAAGCTTGTTACGTTCGTGTGGCTGACTTGTAAAAAGGATGTAAACCGGCGCCGGAATGCACCACAGGCGTTCTCACGCCTGGGGGGAGAACCGGTATCCGATGCCCGTGTGGGTGTGGATGAAGCGACGCCCAGGGAGTGCTCGGCCAAGCTTCGCCCGGAGGCGGCCGATGTAGACGTCGACCGAGCGATCGCTCCTCTTGTAAGCGCGGCCCCAGACGGTCTCGTAGAGCTCCTCCCGCGTCATCACTCGCTCGGCGTTGTGCGCGAGCTCGGTGAGGAGCTGCAACTCACGCACCGTCAGGACCAGCGGGCGGCCGTCGACCAGCGCCGCGTGGTCGGCGGGCCTGATCTCGAGACGCCCCGCGTAGACGGGGGTCTGATCTTGATCGCCTAGCGGGACTATCGATACCGAGGTCGCGCCGTTCTGCCGATCCATGGCGTCGGAGCTTCGCCTCTCGCTCCTCCGAAGTAGTTACGGTCGAGTGAACTTTCGGTGAATGCGATGTGAAGGCTCGACCGCGACGGCTCCATCAGACGCGCGGAACGCTGGAGGGTCGCGCAGATACTCCCGAACGAACCGCCGGGCCTCGGGCTCTCTCAACGAGTCCTCTCTGACGTCCAGATAGAGAGGACGAGGCAGCACGCGAAGCGGCCGCACGCCCGATCCCGGCTTCAACTGTGTCAGCGGCAGGTATCCGATTGTGTTCGGGGATGAGGCCACGGCCTCGGTGAGCTCCCTCGCGTCGTCGGTCACGCCACGGCGCCGCTGAGCTCATCCCGCTTTCGAGTCCGCCGCTCGGCGCCGCCTCCGATCTCGCTCGCGGCGATACCGACGAGCGTCGCGACCACGACCAGCGGGGTCAGCTGGAGCAGCGCTCGCCGTGCCATGGGCGTGCCTGCTAGCCCAGGTCGCGGGCCAGTTCGGCTGGCTCGACAGCTTCCTCGCCGGGCTGCTCGGCCGGCACAGGCGCATCGACCGCAGAGGGCTCGGCGCTGCCGCCGATCGGCTCCGGATCGAACCGGTAGCCGATTCCGAAATGAGTGTGGATGTACCGCCAGTTGGCGGAGTGGCGCTGGAGCTTTTGGCGCAGCTTGCGGACGAAGACGTCGACGGAGCGGTCACCGTGGGCCATCGCGTAGCCCCACACCTTCTGGTAGATCTCCTCGCGCTCGATCACCTGGCCCGGTACCTCCGCGAGGAGCTGGAGGAGCTCGAATTCGCGACGCGTGAGCTCGAGGCTTTGTCCGCCGATGAACGCCTGGTACTGGTCGGCGCGGATCTCCAGCTCAGCATGTACGACCGGCCAGATCTCAAGCCGGACCTCGGCGCGCTTTCGCCGGCGGACGACGGACTCGACCCGCGCCATCACCTCCTCCGGGTGACACGGCTTGCCGATCCAATCGTCCGCACCGAGGCGGAGCCCGCGGACCCGCTGTGCGACTGTCGACTGCGTGGTGCAGACGAGGACGCCAAGGCCGGGGACCGCGGCGCAGACCTGCTCGAGGAACTCCCAGCCCTGCGGACCGAGGACGGAAAGGTCGACAAGCAGTGCGTTCAGTCTCATTGCCACGATTTCGTCGATGGGCACGCTGCCGGCGAGCACGCGGTGCTCCCAGCCTGCCCCGTCCAGGCGCTTCCCCAAGACCGTTAGGAAGGCGCTGTCGGTGTCGATTACCGCCAGTCTGATTCCTGCTTGATTAGTCATCGAGACCCTCTCTGCCGCGGATCATAGGGCCGACGGCGGCGCGCCGACCAGGGTGTCAAGGGTGGTTCACCGGTTTTTCACAAGCAAATGCCGGAGAAATGCGTCGTTTCCCGTATCGGGATGTTCACACAGGCGGGCTGTGCGGGGACGAGACTGCGCTTACTTTCGAGATTCCTCTCTCGTCAGCGCGCGCGACCCCTCCCTGCCCCGGGTCGCGCGCTTTTTTTTGGCGTGTTCCTTGTCGCGCAGGTCTGGCCCAGGCGCTGTAATCACCTGAATGGGCCACGAACACGCACACGTGCACGCGGCCGACGCCGACGCCCGGCGGCTCGGGATCGCGTTCGCCCTGATCGTCGCCTTCATGCTGGCCGAGGTGGTGGCCGGCATCGTCGGCTCCTCGCTGGCGCTGCTCTCCGACGCCGCGCACATGCTCACAGACGCCGCCGCCCTGGGATTGGCGCTCGCCGCCCTCCGGCTCGCCGAACGGCCGCCGGCCGGCAGCTACACGTACGGGATGAAGCGCGGGGAGATCCTCTCTGCCCAGATCAACGGTGTCACGCTGCTCCTGCTCGCCCTGCTGATCGTCTACGAGGGCATCCGCCGCCTGATCGAGCCCCCGGACGTCGAGGGCGCGCTGGTCCTGATCGTCGCCATTGCGGGGATCGGAGTGAACCTGCTCGCCGCCCGGCTGCTCGCCGGCGCGGAGCGCCGCAGCCTCAACGTGGAGGGCGCCTTCCGGCACGTGCTGACCGATCTCTTCGCGTTCATCGCCACCGCGATCGCGGGCGCGCTGATCCTGATCTGGGGATTCGAGCGCGCTGATGGAGTGGCCTCCCTGCTGATCGCCGCCCTGATGCTCTGGGCCGCCTATGGCCTGCTGCGCGACTCCGGCCGGATCTTCATGGAGGCGGCCCCGCCGGACCTGGATCCCGCGCAGATCGGCAAGACCCTGGCCGCCGAGGAAGGCGTCGTCGAGGTCCATGACCTGCACGTCTGGGAGGTGACCTCCGGAATGCCGGCGATCTCGGCGCACATGGTCGTCGGGCGCGACGTCGACTGCCACGAGGCCCGCTGGCACGCCGCCCGCCTGCTGGCCGACCGCTTCGGCGTGGAGCACTCGACCCTCCAGGTCGAGCACGAGCCCGGGGACGAGCTACTTCAGATCAGCTCGGAGTAGATCTCTGGCCAGGGTCTCCCCCGGTCTGGAACCAGGCGAAGATGAAGCAGGCCGCCGCGACGACCGCGGCGGCGAGGCCGTGCTTGAAGTGGATGTGCGTCGATCCGGACTCGTGCCCTGGGAAGAACGATGGCAGCGAGCCCGCATCGGTCGTCCAGTAGACGATGGCGATGACGAGGAAGATGACGCCGAGAATGACGGCCGGAACGATCAGTTGGGGGCGCTTGGTCATGGGGCCTGATCAGCTCAGCGCGAAGCCGATGGAGAGAGCGGCTCCGACGACGCAGCAGTAGACGGCAAACGGCGTCAGACGGTTGGTCTCGAAGAAGCGCAGCAGGAACTTGACCGAGAAGTAGGCGGTGACGGCGGCGCACAGGGCTCCGACCAGCGCCTGGCCCCGGACGTGATCGCCCTGCGAGCCGAACAGCTCAGGCAGCTTGAGCAGGCCGGCGGCGCCGATGATCGGGGTGGCGAGCAGGAAGGAGAAGCGCGCGGCCTCCTCGTTGGAGAGGCCGGCGACGAGCCCGCCGCCCATGCTGGCGCCGGAGCGGGAGAGCCCCGGGATCAGGGCGAGGGCCTGCGCGGTACCGATCCCGATCGCGTCCCGGAAGCTGAGGCTGCGGGCGATCACCTCGTCGGAGTGGATGCCCTGTTCCGAGCGGACCGGCGCGCGGCGGCGCAGCGCCTCCGCGCCGAACAGCATCAGACCGTTGATGAAGAGGAAGATCGCCGCCGTCTGGGTCGATGCGAACAGGGTCCGCAGCGGGTGCTCGAGCAGCAGGCCGAGCAGGCCGGCGGGGATGGTTCCCATGACGAGCAGCCAGCCGAGCTTCGCGTCCGTGTCCTCCGGGGCGATGTACCGGTCGCGCAGCGAGCGGCCAAGACCCTTGATGATCCGCACCCAGTCCTTGAGGAAGAAGACGAACAGGACGAGGGCGGTGGCGCAGTGCGTGGCGACCAGGAAGCTTAGGAAGTAGTCGTCGTCCTGGTGGATGTCCCAGCCGAAGACGCGCGGCAGCACGACGCTGTGGCCGAGGCTCGAGATCGGGAAGAGCTCGGAGACGCCCTGCAGCAAGCCGAGGACGATTGCCTGGAAGTAGGAGATCGGGTCCATGCCGGAGGGCTCGGCGGGCGCCGAGGAGCGAGCATCGTAGGCGACGCCGGCTTAATCGCGCGTAAGGGTGGTCTTACGTTCTGAGCCTTGCGTTAGGGTGCCCTGGATGCAATTCGCCATTCTGCGTCGTCTGCTTCCTCCCCTCATCGCCCTGGTCGGGCTGCTCTTGATCGCGCCCGCCGCGATGGCGGCCGACGGCGTCGGCACCTACGGGCGCACCGACGACAAGGTGGTGACCTTCTTCGCCTTCGGGCTGATCGCGTTCTTCGCGATCCTGGTGACCGTCCTGTCCCTGATCCAGATTCGGCTCGAGAACCGCAAGCAGAAGCGCACCGAGGACCTAGAGCGCCTCGGAAGCCACTAACCCCCGCCGGATGGAGTCCGCAGGGGACGACCGCGTCGTCGATCCGCAGGCAAACCCGGATCAGTCCGAGCGGGAAGGTGGCGGCAGGTTCGATCCCGGCATCGAGACCGGCTATCTGAGGCGCACACCGCGCGAGTACCCGCTCTCGCCGGAGATCGGAGCGGCGCCCTTCGATCCCGGCCCCGGGACGGGATATGACGAGCGCCGCGCCGCCAGGACTGCCAAGCGCAGGCAACGCGAGGAGCGCCGAGGGCTATCGAAGCGCAAGCGCCAGGAGCGAGAGCTCAAGCTGCAGGAGAGACGAAACGAGATGGAGCGCGCCGCCGCGGGCGGGGCCTCACTGGAGGCCGCGCTGCAATCCCTCTCCGAGCCGGAGCCCACACCTGCTGAACCGCCCCCCGCGCCGGAGCCGCACCCGCCCGTCGAGGAGCCGACTCCCGGCGGTGAGACGCTGGCCCAGCGGCTGGAGCGCGAGCGGGTCGAGCGCGAGCGGGCCGAGCGCGAGCGGCGCGCGAGGGTCGAGCGGGAGCGGGTAGAACGAGAGCGGCTAGAAAGGGAGCGGATTGAGGCCCGGCGGCGCGAGCGGGCCGAGAAGCTCCGTCGCGAGCGTGCGGCACTCCGCCGCGCGGGTCGCATGCCCGCCAGGTCGAAGGCGAAGCCGGCCCCGAAGCCGGCGCGAGTCCGCCCCACGGTCGAGGGCCCGGTCCGCAAGCGCGCGCGTGCCGCGGAGAACCGCAGGCGCGTCGCCGCGAGACGCCGAGGGCTCTTCTGGCCGACGGCGAAGGCGGGCCTGGCAGTCACGCTGGTCCTCGCCCTCGGCGCGGCCCTCGGCTCGGCGGTCGGATTGCCGGTCCCCGGTCCCGGCGGCAGCGTCGGCAACGCGACGCTCAGCAGCGCGTCCCTCTTCGGCGTCGACGCGGGCACACCCCAGGGCCTGGTGTCCGGATACGTCTTCCCCTTGGAGGGCCCCCACAACTTCGGCGAGAAGGACGCCCGCTTCGGCGCCTCGCGTTACGGCCACGTGCATGAGGGACAGGACATCTTTGGCAAGACGGGGACCCCTGAGGTCGCCGTCCACGACGGAGTGGTCGTCGACCGCGGCAAGGAGAACGGGCGCTACTCCGGGGGGCGAGGCAACTACCTGGCCATCTACAGCCCCGCCGACAACCACAGCTTCGTCTACATGCACATGCTCAAGCCGCCACCGGTGCGGCTCGGGGACCACGTGCACGCCGGCCAGGTGATCGGTCAGCTCGGCTGCACCGGCAGCTGCGATGGCCCCCACCTCCACTTCGAGGTCCGGATCGGCAAGGCGTCGCTCCGTTCCGAGACGAAGGCGGTCGACCCACTGCCCTATCTCCAGCAGTGGCCGCAGCCGACGCCCGGCTGATGATCGAATCCGAATCCGCGTGCGGGCGGTGGCGCGCCTGGCCGAGCAGCTCAAGGACGCAGGGCGAAGCCCTTGGTGGTGCCAAGGGCGAGCCCGAGGACGCAGAGATGCGAAGCGCCAGGCGCGTCATCCGGGCGCGCGGGGATTCGGGTTCGGTCATCTAGGATCGCCGCCATGCCCGAGGTCACCTATGAGCGGCAGGGCGCCGCCGGGGTGCTCACCATCGACCGGCCGGACCGCCGCAACGCCGTCGACCCGAACACGGCGGACCAGCTCCTCGAGGCGTACCGGGAGTTCGAGGGCGACGACGAGGCGCGCGTCCTGATCCTGACGGGCGCCGGCGAGGTGGCCTTCTGTGCCGGCGCCGACCTGAAGTCCGTTGCCGCGGCGGTGAACGACCAGGGGATCGCGGAGCAGTGGCTCAAGCCGCGCCCACACGGGCCGCTCGGCTTCACCCGGATCACGTCGCCGAAGCCCACGATCGCGGCGATCTCCGGCTATGCCCTCGCGGGCGGCTTGGAGCTGGCCCTCTGGTGCGACCTGCGGATCGCCACCGAGACGGCCCAGCTCGGCTTCCCCGAGCGCCGCTGGGGCGTCCCGCTGATCGACGGCGGCACGCAGCGCCTGCCGCGGATCGTCGGGATGGGCCGGGCCCTCGACATGATCATCACGGGGCGGATCGTCGAGGCGGAGGAGGCGCTGGCGATGGGACTGCTCACCGAGGTGGTCGCGCCGGGCAAGCACCTGAAGCGCGCCCTGGAGATGGCCGAGGGTCTCGCCCGGTTCCCGCAGGAGACGATGCTCGCCGACCGCCGATCCGCCCTGGAGGGCTTCTCGATGTCCCTCGAGGAGGGCCTCGCCCGCGAGGCCGAGATCGGCGGCGCAGTCAGCGGAGTCGGCGTCGAGGGAGCCGCCCGCTTCGCAGCCGGCGAGGGCCGCGGCGGCGAGGGCGCGGGCGTCTAGCGACCCAGCATGTCCTGGCTGGTCGACGAGTGGGAGTGGCCCTATGCCACAGCGTTCGCGGCCTGCTTCCTGCTCGCACTCGTCCCCATCGTCTGGAGCGAGGCCGGCGTCGCGGCGATGCTGATCTACGTCCAGCTTCCCGCCTACATGCTGCATCAGCTCGAGGAGCATCGGGGCGATCGGTTCCGCCGCTACGTCAACGAGCGGCTCGCGGCGGGCCGGAGCGCCCTCGGGCGCGGCACCACCTTCGCGATCAACCTCTTCGGCGTCTGGGTGCTGATCCTGGCGTCGATCCTGCTCGCCTATTACGTCGAGCCCGGGCTCGGGCTGATCGCCGTCTATCTGACCGGGGTGAACGCGGTCGTCCACATGCTCGTCGCGGCGGGGCGCCGTGAGTACAACCCCGGCCTGGTGACCGCGATGGTGATGTTCGTCCCGCTGACGGTGTGGTCGGCGATCGAGGTCAACAGCCGCTACGACGTCTCCACCGGGGTCAACCTTCTGGCGCTCGGCGTGGCGCTGCTCGGCCACATCGCGATCGTCGCTGCGATCGCGGTTCACTTGTCCGGCGCACGTCCAATCGTCACTGAGCGCCAAGCAGCAGAAGTCGCTGTCGCTGCCCCACGGAGCGCAGAACCGCGACGACGCGGCTCGCTTCAAAGCTGATCTGGAAATGTGTGAATCGGAGCGGGACCAGACCGGCCTCGGTGTGCGCCTGGTCGCGCAGCCTGTCCTTGACCTGCTGCGAAGGGGTGCGGTGATAGCGGAGCCCGTCCGCCTCGACGACCAGCCGGAGCTCGGGCCAATAGAAGTCGACGCGGAACCCATTGAGGTGAGGTTGCGTCAGCGGTGTCGGCAATCCCGCACGCAGGACGAGCCGCAGGAAACGGCGTTCGAGCTCGGAGTCGGTGAGCGAGAAGGTGCGGCGGTCGATGACCCTTCGCAGCGCGGGCGCGCCATCCAGTCCCGGTCGCTCGTCAACGAAATGGCGCAGGGCCTCCGGGTCAACCAGGCCCAAGCTTGTCGGCGTCGTTGACGGCAGTCTCGAGCGCGCCGCCATCAAGCCGCGCAGCGAGATCGATCAGGGTGCGGGCCGGTGTAGTCACCGGGATGCGGTCGCGGCGCGTTCGATCCACTCGTGACAGCACGCCCCGGCGATGAATGCGAATCCCAGCTCGGCGACGGCGGGTCGTTCCCGGGACCGAAACATCGATCAATGAAGGGGGCCGTAGCTGCGTCCCATTCATTGCTCGGTTTCCGTGCTTTCTGATGCCCCAAAGCTGGGCCGCGCTTTCATGGCTGAGAACCGCGTCGCTCCCGCAAGCGAGAACCGCGGCCGCCCACCAGCCGCGTGACGTCAGTTCGGGGCGTCCAACTGCATAAACACCGCGATGAATGGCGTGCAGGCGGCCGCGATCCCGGCGATGGCGGATCCCGCTTGCGGTAATGCCAAGGCCAACCAGTTGGATCCGGGTGATCACCCCGTGCTGGTTCCGGGCCAACTCCCAGGCCGCTCGACTGGTGTTTCGGAGCGTTTGCGTCGCCATAGTGCGCAAAGCCACCGAAACTCTGAAATCGCCCCCCTCCCTAGCCGATTCGTCCCACCATCCTCACGGCCCTGCCCCTTTCCCCAGCCGGTTTTGACTTTCGTCCTTAGAGGCGGAACGAGGGCAGCAGGCGCTTCTCGGTCTCGCCCGCCACCTCGGCGACGACCTCGACGTGGCCCTCGAGGGGCGTGCCGCGCAGCTTGGTGGCGAGCAGGTCGTCGACCTGGAAGATGCCCGCCGAGTTGTTCATCTCGATCTCGATCTTGACCGGGCGCTCCTCCCCGGCCTCGATGCTGACCTTGTCGATCGCCGCCGCCGAGAGGGCGTGGATGCCGTACTGGCCCCCCTCGACCGGGATCCGGGAGCGGCCCTCGGCCATGTCGAGCGCGTCGGCGACCCGCACCACCCCGGCCTCGACCGTGTAGGGCTCACCGCGCCGGCGGTGGCCGATGATCGCGTGGAGGATCTCCGAGCTGACCACCGTCCGCTCCGGCTCGTCGTACACATCGGCGAGCAGCGACCGGAGGCGCTCCTCCACCATGAAGAGGCTGTAGGCCTCGTGATCGGCGCGGTGGATCGACATGCCGACGTCGTGGAGCAGGGCGCCTCCCGCGACGACCACCTCGGCGTCGCGGTCGCGCATCCCGTGATCGGTGACCATCGCGGGCTCGATGCCTCCCTTGACGAGCAGCCGGAGCAGGCGCAGGGAGATGTTGAGGACGACCTGCACGTGGACCCAGGAGTGATCAGACATCCCGAGCCGCTCCGAGGTGATCTGCGCCATGTACCACCAGGTCCGCACTCGCTCGTCGGCGTTGACCGCCTCGAGAAAGCGCTCCAGCTTGCGATTGCCCCGGGTCGGCGCATGAACCTGTGCCTTGGCCACAGCCTCGGCGATCGAACCGGCGCGCACATCTGGGCCCTGTGCTTCCATTTCGTTGATCTTCTCAGGGGGCGTCTCGGGGGTTTTCATGACTGGATGTCAGCTACGCACTTTCGGGCTATTTGCGGACTTTCCGACCGCCGATGCAGTTACCGTGATCTCGCTTTGGCTTAAGGAACTGGGATGACGGTCTGTTCGAACACAGGCATATCCGTTCCTGAGTGCTCGTGCCGGGCCTGCCTCGTGGCCCAAATCGAGCGCCACATGCCGTCGTTGCTGAACGTAGAGACGAGCGCCGCTCCCACTGCTGAGATGGCCGCGATCTCGACGCTCTCCCGCCTTCGCTTCGGCCGCCGGCTGCGCAAGCTTCGCAGGGCCGCATAGCTCACGCCTCGGTTGGGGCCTCGGCGGCCGAGGCTCCGAGCACGCCCGCGCTGGCGACCACCACCAGGGTGATGCCGAGGACCTCGACCGCGGCGAGGCCCTGGCCGAGCGCGACGAACCCGATCACGGCCGCGACGGCCGGCTCCATGCTCATCAGCACCCCGAAGGTCCCGACCGCGATCCGCCGCAGGGCCTCGAGCTCGAGCGAGTAGGGGATCACCGAGCTGAACACCCCGGTCGCGGCCCCGACCGCGGCCGCGCCGGGATCGAGCAGGTCTCCCCCCGCCGCGGCCGTGCCCGGCACCACCATCAGGGCGGCGGCGACCCCCATCGCCAGCGCCAGCCCCCGGCCTCCGGGAAAGACGCGGCCGATTCGAGCGCTGAGCAGGATGTACGCGCCCCAGAACCCACCCGCCAGCAGCGCGAACCCGATCCCGGCCGCGCTCGCCGATCCCGACGGCCGGGTCAGCAGCAGGACCCCGGCGGCAGCGCAGGCCACCCAGACCAGGTCGAGCCGCCGCCGCGACCCGAATAGCCCGACGAGGAGCGGCCCGACGAACTCGAAGGTGACGGCGATCCCGAGCGGGATCCGGTCGAGGGCCTCGTAGAAGCAGAGGTTCATTCCCGCCAGGGCGACGCCGAAGGCCCCCGCCAGCAGGAGCCCGTCGCGACCTGCCTCCAGCGGCCCCGGGCGCCAGATCGCGACCAGCAGGATCGCGGCCGCGAGCAGCCGGTAGAGCACCGCCCCGGCGGGCCCCACCTGGTCGAAGAGCGTGGTCGCGGCGGCCGACCCGCACTGCACCGAGACCACCGCGCCGATGACCATTGCGGGCGCCACGGCGCCGCTGCGGCCGGCCGTCGTCGCAGGCGAGCTAATCGCCGATCACCTTGATCACGAGCCTCTTCGACCGCCGGCCGTCGAACTCGCAGTAGAAGACGGCCTGCCACGGCCCGAGGTCGAGCTTCCCGTCGGTGATCGGCAGGATCACCTGGTGGTGCACCAGCAGGTTCTTCAGGTGCGCGTCGCCGTTGTCCTCGCCGCCCCGGTGGTGCCGGTAGTCGCCCGGGTCGGGGAGCAGCTCACGGGCGACGTCGTTCGCCGGCTCCTTCCAGCTCGGCGGCGCAACCTTGTCGAGCCACTCGAGCGTGTCCTCCTGGAGGCCCGGCTCGTCGTCGTTGACCCAGACCGCGGCGGTGATGTGCATCGCCGAGACGAGCACCATCCCCTCGCTGACCCCTGAGGCATCGACGGCCGCCTGCACGTTCTCGGTGATGCGGACGAACTCTCGACGCTCGTCGGTGTTGAACGTCATGTAGTCGGTGTGGGACTTCAAATCTCCTCCTTCGACGTTTCAGGGATCATGCCCGCCATGGCGGGTCTGCTCTCCCTTGAGCGCCGAGATGAGGTCGCCGTGGTGACGCTGCAGCGCCCCGAGAAGCGGAACGCGCTCTCGATCGACCTGCGGGTCGAGTTGTCCGAGTGCTTCGGATCGCTCGGCGAGGACCCCGGCGTCGGAGCCGTGGTGCTGACCGGAGCGCCCCCCGCCTTCTGCTCGGGCATGGACACCACGCAGTTCGGCGGTGACCGCGAGCACCGAGAGCGCCTCGTCGAGACGAGCATCGGCTGCTTCCGGGCCGTCGCCAATTGCGCGAGACCGGTCGTGGCCGCCGTCAACGGGGCCGCTCTCGCCGGCGGCTTCGCGCTCGCCCTGCTCTGCGATCTGCGCGTTGCCGCCGAGTCGGCGAGCTTCGGGTTCCCGGAGCTGCCTCGCGGCATCCCGCCGAGCTACGCGGCGGCGCGCGCCGCCCTTCCCGCGCCGGTCGCCGCCGAGCTGACCCTGACCGGCCGGCTGCTCGACGCGGACGGGGCCCTGCGGGCGGGCATCATCGGTGCCGTCTATCCGGACGATGAGCTGATGCCGCGCGCGATCGAGCTGGCGGGCCGGATCGCGTCCGGCCCGCGCCAGGCGATCGCCGAGACAAAGCGACGGATCCTGCTCGACCGCGACCGCACGATCGGGCACCTCTTCGAGGAGGAGGAGCGACTGCTGCGGGAGGCGCTGCTCGGCGACGAGCCCGACGACGCCGCGTGACCAAGGAGCCCCTCCGCCTGATCCGACACTCGTTCCCGGATCAACCCGAGCTCAGCACGGCGGTCTCGCGGACCATCCTGCGTAGGGTCGCGGCCGGGGAGCTGCCGCCGACGATCCGGATCCACCGCCCCGGCAACGAGGTCGCCTTCGGCCGCCAGGACCTGGCGAGCCCGCGCTATGAGACCGCCGCCGAGGCGGCCCGGTCCGCCGGCTTCGCGGCGGTCGAGCGCCTCGCAGGAGGCCGGGCGGCGGTCTTTCACAGCGGCACCATCGCGATAGCCAGGGCATACGCCGACCCGCAACCCCCGAAGCGCACCTACGCGCGGTTCGAGGAGATGGCCGAACTGATCGCCGCGACGCTGCGCGGGCTCGGGGTCGACGCCCGCGTCGGCGAGGTGCCGGGCGAGTACTGCCCCGGCGCCTACAGCGTCAACGCGCGCGGCGCGGCCAAGCTCTCCGGCATCGGCCAGCGCATGATCCGCGGCGGCGCCCACTTGGGCGGGGTGATCGTCGTCTCCGGCGGCCAGGAGGTCGTGCGGGCGCTCGAGCCGGTGTACCGGGCACTCGAACTCGATTGGGATCCCGCCACCTCGGGGGACGTGTCGGCGGAGCTGGGCCGCCAGATCGACCCGGGCGAGATCGAGGAGGCGCTGATCGCGGAGCTAGCCAAGTCCTACGAGCTCGTGGATGCGGAGATCGACGAGGAGACCATGCGTCTCGCTACAGGGTCTTCCTGAGCTCCTCGACCGATGTGAAGACCTCCCGGGCCCCGGCGTCGCGGAGCTCCTGATCGGAGAACCCGCCGGTGAGGACGGCGAGGGTTTCCACCCCGGCCCGCCCGGCCGCCTCGACGTCCCAGACCGTGTCGCCGATCAGCATCGCGTCCCCTTCGGTGCGCGCCTTCTCGAGCGCAGCCTTGATCAGGTCCGGCTCGGGCTTGGTCTGCTCAACATCTGCGGACGTGGTCCACGCATCCACGAGCTCGGCGGCGCCGAGCAGCTCGATGTAGTGCTCGACCTCCCAGTCCTTGGCAGAGCTGGCGAGGACGACGACGTTGTCCCGCTGCTTCAGCTCCTCGATCAGCTCGCGCGAGCCCTCCATCGTCCGCACCTCGCCGATCAGCTCCTTGTATTCCTCGGCCTCCGCGTCTCTGACGTCCTCCCCGAGGCGCTGCTCAACATCGTCGCCCGCGACGGCGGCGACCAGCTGGTCGCCTCCCATGCCGATATGGCGGTGGATCTGCCAGATGGGCACGGTGACGTCGTGGCGGCGAAAAGCCCGGAACCATGCGATCGCATGGTGGTAGTTGGTGTCGACCAGGGTGCCGTCGACGTCGAGGATCGCGATGGATGGCATTGACGACCCCTACCCAGTCTTCAGCAGTTTCAGCGCTGCCGCGCGGGGTACGAAAGCGGCATGCAACTCTCGCTACTGCTGATCGTGATCGGGATCGTCCTGGCCGTGCTCGTCAACTACGGGCTTGGCATCGTCTGCATCCTGATCGGTCTCGTCCTTCTGATCTGGCCCAGGCTGCGCGCTTCCCGTTCCCTGTAGCCGGGCAGCCCAGCTGGCAGACTGCGGGCCGTGAAGCTGCTCGCCTTCAGCGACCTGCATCGCGACCTCGGACAGGCTGAACGCCTGGTCGAGCGCTCCTCGGACGCCGACGTGGTGATCGCGGCCGGCGACTTCGCCTCCGTCCACGAGGGACTCGACGAGGCGATCGGCGCCCTCAGCGCGATCTCGGCGCCCACCATCCTCGTCCCCGGCAACAACGAGACCGAGGACGCCCTGCGCGCTGCCTGCGAGGAATGGGATGCGGCGACCGTGCTTCACGGGCAGGGAACCCAGATCGACGGCGTGGCGTTCTTCGGCCTGGGCGCCGGTATCCCGATCACACCCTGGGACTGGAGCTTCGACCTTGACGAGGACCAGGCGGCCGAGAAGCTTGCAGGCTGTCCCGAGGACGCGGTGCTGGTCGTCCATTCACCGCCGAAGGGCCACTGCGACGCCTCGAGCGCCGGCGATCACCTCGGTAGCACCGCGATCCTGGACGCGATCGAGGCTAAGCAGCCGCAGCTGGCGGTCTGCGGTCACATCCATGAGTCATGGGGAGCCGAGAGCGAGATCGGCCCCACCAGGGTGCTCAACCTCGGCCCGGGCGGGACCGCAATAGAGTTGGGCTCGTGAACGACTTCGATCAGGCCCCACGCGACCGCGACGAGTGGCGTGTCGAGGTGGCCCTCGACGAGGACCACAACGGCGCCACCCTGAGCGACGCGCTCCACCACCTCCAGCTCGACAACGAGGCCCGCAAGCTGCTCGGCGGCAGCGTGATCGTGACGCGCGACGGCCGCTTCGTCTTCGTCTACGCCTGGCACGAGGAGAGCGCGCAGGAGGCCGAGCGCGTCGTCAAGAACCTGATGCAGGACGAGAAGCTCGCCGGCCAAGTGCAACTGATGCGCTGGCATCCGGTGGCGGAGGAGTGGAAGGACGCCTCTGAGCCCCTTCCCGATGACGAGGCGGCGCTGGCCCAGGAGATGCACGAGGCTGAGCAGGAAGGATCCAAGGAGGTTCAATACGGCGAGTTTCCGTGGGAGGTCGTGATCGACCTCCCCCACATCAGCGACGGTCACGCGCTCGCCAAGAAGCTCCGCGACGAGGGCCTGCCGGTGAAGCGGCACTTCAAATACCTCTTGGTCGGCGCCGCCACCGAGGATGACGCGATCGAGCTGGGCAAGCGCCTGGAGGACGAGGTCCCCGAGGCCACTCGCTTCGGCGTCCGCGGCAATCCGCGTGACATGCCCAACCCCACGTTCGTGAACCTCAGTGCATTCAAGCCCGGCTTCCTGCGGGACCTCGGCCTCTAGCGACAGGTGCCCCGGAGATACGACCGCGAGAGCGCCGAGTTCGGCCGGGTGCTGGCGTTCAGCGACGGCCTCTTCGCGATCGCGATGACGCTGCTCATCGTCGCGGTCACGGTCCCGCACATCTCGCACGACGACAACATCCATGAGCTCGCCGACGCGCTCAACGACCTGACCCCGGCCTTCATCAGCTTCTTCATCAGCTTCGCCGTGATCGGCCGCTACTGGCTCGCACACCACCAGTTCGTCTCGCTGCTCGGCGCAATGGACCAGGGCTTCATCGCCCTGAACCTCCTCTACCTCGCGTTCATCGCCTTCCTTCCCTTCCCCACGGCTCTGCTCGGCGAGTACTT
This sequence comes from uncultured Solirubrobacterales bacterium, assembly GCA_963747425.1. Classification (GTDB taxonomy): domain Bacteria; phylum Actinomycetota; class Thermoleophilia; order Solirubrobacterales; family 70-9; genus DASUPK01. The sequence continues at coordinate 388,042 of CAVVFJ010000012.1, read as the reverse complement.
CTCCAACCCGCTCTCGATCGTGATGTACGCGGTGAATGTCGGGATCGTCAGCGGCCTGGAGGTGGTGCTCTTCCGTCACGCCTACCGGCACGACCTGCTGCAGAGACAGCCGACGCCCGAGGTCTACCGCTTCGGCGTCATCGCATCCCTCTCGCCCGTGTTCTTCTTTGCGATCTCGATCCCAATCGCGTTCGTCTCGACCACCCTGGCGGTCGCGGTCTGGTTCCTCACCGCCCCACTCGGAGCGATGCTCGGGCGAAGAGCGCCCGAGGGCGTCGAGTCGCTCCTGGGTTAGAGGCCGACCACCCGGTCGCGGCCCGCATCCTTGGCCGCGTAGAGCGCGGTGTCCGCTCGCGCGGTCAGCGATTCCGCGCTCTCCTTGCCGTCCCACCGGCAGACCCCGGCCGAGCAGGTCTGTCCGTCGGGCAGGGACTCCCGCAGCCGCTCCAGCATCTCCCGGGCGTGCTCGAGATTGGTCCCCGGCAGGGCGAGGGCGAACTCCTCGCCCCCGTAGCGGGCCAGGATGTCTCCGGCGCGCAGGGTCTGCGACCAGGCGCCGGCCATCTGCTTGAGGAAGCGGTCACCGGCCTGGTGGCCGTGGGTGTCGTTGTAGCGCTTGAACTTGTCGAGGTCGAGGATGGCGACGCAGAGAGCGCCGGAATCACGATCGGCACGAGAGAGCTCGCGACCGAGCTCCTCGTCCCAGGCGCGGCGGTTCAACAACCCGGTGAGATCGTCTGTGCGGGCCGCAACCTCGAGCCTGCCGAGCAGCTCGCCGCGCTCGATCGCGATCGCCGCCTCGAGCGCGAGCAGCCTGATTGCGCGCCGGGTCTCTCCGGCGAGCTGCTCGAGCGGCTCGCGCCAGTAGACCGCGAGAACCCCGACCGCGGTGCTCTTGCCCCGCAGAATCGGCTGCCAGAGCGCCGCTTCCGCATCGAAGCTCGGCGTCAGCTCCTGCGCGGGCTTCGCGCCGCGGAGCGTCGCGAAGCGGTCGGTGGCGGAGGTGAACGCCTGGATCGCCCCGGAGCTCGGGGTGACGAACGGCACGGAGACTCCCTCGGCGTCAGTTCCCGCCACGGCGGTCGCCTGCAGCGCGTCGCCCATCGGGTTTGGCCGCCAGAGCACCGCGACGGAGGCGTGCGCGGTCCGCACGGCGGCCGAGCAGATCGCCCAGCCCACCGCCCGTGGGTCGCTCTGCGTCGCGAGCTGCCTCGCCACCTCGCCGACGGCCTCGAGGTTCGCGGCCCGCCGGGCCGCGGCGACGGTCTCGCGCCGCAGCCGCGCGGCGAGAGCGTCGACGAGCATCCCGGCGACCAGGATGCTCCCGATCGTCACCACCCAGCGGGCAACCGGCGTTGGCCCGGTGAGCTGGGTGAGCACCCAGCCATAGGCGAGGCCGACGAACGCCATCTGGGCGGCGCCCCAGCGGCGACCGAAGAAGAAGAAGGCGTAGACGCCGATCCAGAGGTACCAGATCGTGTAGTAGCCGCTCGGATCGTGCCCGTAGTACACGGCCCGGCTGACGACCAGCGTCCCGGCCAGCACGACGAGCTGGATCGCCCAGCCGGTCAGCCGGCTGCGCAGCAGCAGGAGGACGAGACCGGAGCAGAACGCGAGCACCACGTTGCTCCACAGCGCCGGAGAATTGAACGAGCTTGGATGCGGCAGCAGCAGCGAGAGGCCGCCGATGATCCCGCCTGCGAGGAACAACCCGCCGAGCACGGTGGCCATCGTGCGCGGCTGGTGGAACTCGCGGCCGGCGACCCCTATCTCTAGAGCCCCTTCGCCGGTTTTCACGGCGGCAGGTTCTCACGGCCCCCCTGCCGGGGCATCCGTAGTTATTGCCGAATCTGCCGTCTCTACCCTGAACTGGTGAACGAGAACGGCTCGATCGACCCAGGCACCTCGATGGGGGCCGTGCGCCTGACCGTCGCCGACCTCGAGGATGCTCGCAGTTTCTATCGGGACGCGATCGGGCTCTCCGAGCTCGAATCGGGCGACGAGATGGTTCGGCTCGGAACGGACGGCCGTGCGGTGGTCGAGCTGGTCGGCGATCCGGACGCCCCGCCACGCCAACCAGGCACAAGCGGCCTCTTCCACCTGGCCATTCTGGTGCCGGGCCGCGCGGATCTCGCGCGGGCGCTCCAGCGAGTGGCCGAGGCCGGCTGGCGGCTGAGCGGCGCATCCGACCACCTGGTCAGCGAAGCGCTTTACCTGAGCGATCCGGAGGGCAACGGGATCGAGCTCTACCGCGACCGGCCGCGGGATCAGTGGCCCGTTCGCGACGGCGTCCTGCAGATGGACACCCTTCCCCTCGACCTCGACGGCGTGCTCGGCGAGCTGCGCCGCGACGACGCCGGCGCCGGCATGGCGGCCGCGACTCGGATCGGCCACGTCCACCTCAACGTCGGCGACCTGGCCGCGGCCGAGGCGTTCTATTCGGGCGCGCTCGGCTTCGAAGTGATGATCCGCGGCTATCCGGGAGCTCTGTTCGTCTCGGCCGGCGGATACCACCATCACATCGGGCTCAACACCTGGGCGGGTGAGGGCGTCCCTCCCCCGCCCGAGGGCAGCAGGGGCCTGCGCCAGTTCGCGATCGAGCTGCCGGGCCCGGATCAGCTCGCCGCCGAGGAGGACCGCCTTCGCGAAGCGGGCTTCGAGCCCGTTCGGGAGGACGACCGCGTGCGGGTCACCGACCCGTCGGGCAACCGGGTCGAGCTCACCGCGTCAGCCTGACGCGGTGCTCTGGCCCACCTCGATCAGGTGGCCGTCGGGATCGCGCATGTAGCAGCGGATCTCGGCCCCGCGATCCTGGGGCGGGGTGAGGAACTCGGCCCCCTTCGAGCCCCACTCCTCATAACACGCCTGGATGTCCGCCACCCGGATGTTGAGGAAGGCGCTCACCCGGTTGGGCTCGGTCGGCGCCTCCAGCACGACCTCGGGCTTGTCCTCGGTGGGGCCGCCGCCGACGTTGATGATCACCCAGCCGTTGGCGAGCTGGACGATGGTCGGCTCGCCCTCCATCACCACCTCGCCGCCGAGCACGTCGGTGTAGAAGGCCGCCGAGCGCGGCACGTCGGCGCTGACGATGAAGTGCGTGAGCGCGATTCCCTCGCTCGGTGCCGGAAACTCGGCCATATGGGTCAGGCTACCGGCCCCTACGTCCTGTCGAACCGCGTATTGCGATTTTTATACGCGCGGACAATGCCTCGATACGCCCCTGGCCTCTAATCTCCTGCCTCGATTCACCTGACCAACCTCGGCGCGCCCGCTGGCGCGCCGCGCCTGCGAGGAGGCTGCCCCGAAGATGCTCAAGACCCGCGCTCAGAACGTCACATCCGCCACCTGGAGCCCCAACGGATCCGCCCTAGGCACCGTCGACCTGACCAAGGCCGACAACAACCCCTTCGGCACCAACGTCTTCTCGGCGGCGGTCCAGAAGGATGTCCTGCCCAAGGACGTCTACGAGAAGCTCCAGGCGACGCTCGAGCACGGCGAGGCCCTCGACACCTCTTTGGCGGATGCGGTCGCCGACGCGATGCGGGAGTGGGCTCTGCAGCGTGGCGCGACCCACTTCACCCACGTCTTCCAGCCGCTGACAGGGCTGACGGCCGAAAAGCATGATTCCTTCTTCGAGCCCAATCGCGAGGGCAAGTGGCTCGCCAGCTTCAGCGGCAAGGAGCTGATCCAGGGCGAGCCGGACGCCTCCTCGTTCCCGACGGGCGGAGTCCGCGAGACCTTCGAGGCCCGCGGCTACACGGCCTGGGACCCGACCAGCCCGGCTTTCATCCTGGAGAACCCGAACGGCGCGCTGCTCTGCATCCCGACCGCGTTCGTCTCGTGGACGGGCGAGGCGCTCGACGCCAAGACCCCGCTGCTGCGTTCCATGGACGCTCTCTCGCGCTCCGCGATCCGCGCGCTCAAGATCCTCGGCGACGACGAGGCGCAGCGGGTCTTCACGACCGTCGGCCCCGAGCAGGAGTACTTCCTGATCGACGAGAACTACTTCTTCGCCCGTCAGGACCTGGTGATCACCGGCCGGACCATGTTCGGCGCCAAGCCCGCCAAGGGCCACGAGCTGGACGACCACTACTTCGGAGTGATCCCGGAGCGCGTGCTCGCCTGCATTCTCGACTTCGAGAACGAGCTGGCCAAGCTCGGGGTGCCGATCAAGACCCGCCACAACGAGGTCGCCCCGGCGCAGCATGAGATCGCGCCGATCTTCGAGAACTCGAACGTCGGCTCCGATCACCAGCAGCTGACCATGCAGGTGATGCAGAGGGTCGCGCGCAGGTACGGCCTCGTCTGCCTGCTGCACGAGAAGCCCTTCGCCGGCGTGAACGGCTCGGGCAAGCACAACAACTGGTCGATGGGCACGGACAGCGGCTCGAACCTGCTCGACCCCGGCGACACCCCCGCGGACAACATCAACTTCCTGTTCTTCTGCGCCGCGGTGATCCAGGCGGTCAACAAGCACCAGGGGCTGCTGCGCGCCTCGGTCGCCGACCTCGGTCAGGACCATCGCCTGGGCGCCAACGAGGCGCCGCCGGCGATCATCTCGATCTTCCTCGGCGCCGAGCTGACGAAGGTCTTCGAGGCGATCTCCTCGGGCAGCGGCGACCCGCACACCCCGGGCTCGTTCCTCCAGCTCGGCGCAGACGTCCTGCCCCCGCTGCCGATGCACGGCGGCGATCGCAACCGGACCTCGCCGTTCGCCTTCACCGGCAACAAGTTCGAGTTCCGCGCCGTCGGGTCGAGCGCCTCGCTCGCCTTCCCGAACACGGTCCTCAACACCATCGTCGCGGAGGCGATCGACGACCTCTCCGACAAGCTCGAGGCCAAGGGAACCGACGACCTGCCCGCCACGGTGACCGCGGTGGTCAAGGAGGCCTACGACTCGAACAAGCAGATCGTCTTCGACGGCGACAACTACGACGAGGCCTGGCACAAGGAGGCCGAGGAGGAGCGCGGCCTGAAGAACCTGCGCACCACCCCGGATGCGCTTCCCGAGGTGCTGGCCGAGCCCACCGTCGAGATGATGGGCAAGTACAAGGTGCTCAGCGAGCGCGAGCTGGAGTCACGCTTCGAGGTCTGGGTCGAGCAGTACATCATCAAGGCCAACATCGAGGCCGAGACCGCGGACTCGATCGCCCGGACGATGATCCTGCCGGCGGCGCTGCGCTACCTGGCGCTGGGCGACGACGCCGGGATCGGCGCGGTGACCGAGGAGACGACCCCGCTCGTCGACGACCTGGTCGCGGCGATCAAGAAGCTCGACGACGCCAATCAGTACCCCGATGGGCTCGAGGGTCTGGAGCTCGCGATCTACGCTCGCGACAAGCAGCTCGCCGCGATGGCCGAGGTGCGCGAGGCGGCCGACAAGCTGGAGAAGATCGTCCCCGACGACCTCTGGCCGCTGCCGAAGTACGCCGAGATGCTCTTCATTCGGTAGCTCCAAAGCGCTCCTGTATTCTTTGACTCAGTCAAGGAATATGGCGAGTGCGACCAACAAGGCTGGGAATCACCGCGTCGCAGCCGTCCGCGCCTTCAACCGGTTCTATCCGCTCAAGGTCGGCCTCCTCTCCCCCGGCTACCTGCACAGCTCGTTCTCGATCACCGAGGCGCGCGTGATCCATGAGATCGCCACGCACCCGGGGACGGAGGTTGCCCACCTTCGCCGCGAGCTTGGCCTGGACGCGGGCTATCTGAGCCGGATCCTCAACCGCTTCGGTAAGGAGGGCCTGATCAAGCGCGTCCGCTCGAGCGCCGACCGCCGCCGTCAGCTGGTCGAGCTGACCGCCAAAGGTCGCCGCACCTTCGCAAGGCTCGACCGAGCGCTCCGGCGCGGAGATCGGCGATGTGCTCGGCGCCTACTCGGACGAGCAGCAGCGGCGACTCGTGGAGGCAATGGGCTCGATCCGCCGGATTCTCGGCGAGCCACTGGAGCGACGCCGCATGGAGATCCGCCCCATCCGCCCGGGCGATCACGGCTGGGTACTCGAGCGACACGCTCACCTCTACGACGACGATCTCGGCTGGCCTCCGGAGTTCGAGGCGCTCGTCGCGCGCATCGTCTCCGACTTCCTGACCGAGCACGACTCGAAGCGAGAGCGAGGTTGGATCGCGGAGCTCGAGGGGGAGCGGGCCGGCGCGGTCTACTGCGTCAGCAAGAGCGACACGGTCGCCCAGCTCCGGCTGCTCTTCGTCGAGGACTGGGCGCGCGGGCTCGGGATCGGCGGGAAGCTGGTCGATCGCTGCATCCGCTTCGCTCGCGCGAAGGGGTATGAGCGGATGACCCTCTGGACCAACAGCTCGCTGGAGAGCGCCCGTCGGATCTACGACGCCAGGGGTTTCGAGCAGATCGGCGAGGAGCCCAACCCGGTGTTCCCCGAGGGCACCGTCGGCCAGGAGCTACGCCTGGACCTCTTAACACGTGAGGATGCCCGCTGACCAGCGAGCTAGACCTTCCCAATAGGCTGCGGTCATCGACTTCCTCGTCAAGAAGGACGACCTGCAGGAAACGCGCTTCGAGGACCCGGAGGCGCCCAAGCTCGAGGCGGGTCAGGTGCTGCTCGGAGTCGACTCCTTCGGGCTCACCACCAACAACATCACCTATGCGGTGATGGGCGAAGCGATGAGCTACTGGGACTTCTTCCCCGCCGAGGACGGCTGGGCGCGGATGCCGGTCTGGGGATTCGCCGACGTCGTCGCCAGTGAGGCCGAGGGCATCCCGGAGGGGACCAGGATCTTCGGGTACCTCCCTCCCGCCTCCCACCTCGTCGCGCAACCGGACCGCTCGGACCCGCTCGACTTCGTCGACACCAGCCCGCACCGCGCCAAGCTGCCCGCCGCCTACAACCGCTACATCCGGGTTGCGGGGCTGCCCTTCTACGAGGAGCGGAACGAGGATCAGCAGATGCTGCTCTGGCCGCTCTACTTCACCTCGTTCCTGATCGACGACTTCCTCGATGACGAGTCGATGTTCGGCGCCAAGACGGCGGTGCTCTCCAGCGCCTCCAGCCGGACCTCCTCCGCGCTCGCCTGGCTGCTCGCCCGGCGCGAGGGGATCGAGGTGATCGGGCTGACCTCGCCGGGCAACGTCGAGTTCACCGAGTCGCTGGGCGTCTACGACAAGATCGTCCCCTACGAGGAGATCGAGTCGCTTGAGGCGAAGCCTGCCGTCTACGTCGACATGTCGGGCGACGCCAAGGTCCGCAGCGCGGTCCACGGTCACTACGGGGACGACCTGCGGCACTCGGCTGCCGTCGGCATAACCCATCGCGAGGATCTCGGCGGCGCTGATGAGCTGGCCGGTCCGAAGCCGGTCTTCTTCTTCGCCCCGGATCGCCTGCGCAAGCGCACCGAGGACTGGGGGCCGGACGGGATGAACGAGCGGCTCGCCGAGAGCTGGACGCCGTATGTGGATTGGACGCGCGAGTGGCTCCAGGTCGAGCACGGCTCCGGCCCGGAGGAGATCGAGCGCGTCTACCGCGAGCTGCTCGACGGCAAGTCCGACCCGGCGGTCGGGCACGTACTCTCTCCCTGAGTGGCGTTTCTCATCGCGCTTGCCCTGATCCTGCTGGGCGGCGGCCACCAGGGGAAGCCCGCCCTCGCGTCCGCCTGTGCGCATCGGGCCCGGGCGACGATCGAGGCAACCGAGGCTGATCCGTTCCGCGCCTCGAATGGCGCCGACGCCTGCCGCCTCCGGGCGCCGGGCCGCGAGGCAGTCGTGCTTCTGGACAGCGCCCCGCAGGCCTACACCCGGATGGAACGCGAACAGGTCGAGTTCTGGCAGAACGTCGAGTGGTCCCACCAAGCGGCTCGCGCCGCGCCGCGCCCCATGACGAGCCTGGGACTGGGCGGATACTGGTTCCCGCTGCAGAGCCGCCTGCTCACCACCGACGGCGTCCGGCTGATCACGATCAAGGTCCGGGCTCCCTCAGCGTCACCGGCGGCACGGAAGGCGAAAGCCGTGGAGCTCGCGCGGGTCTACCTCGGCCCGCCGCGGAAGCCGGCCGGCTACTAGACCTCGAGGCGCTGCTCCTCGAGGTCGAGCTCGCGCTCGACCCGTCTCATCACCTCCGCGCTGATCTCGCGCTGATTGCGAAGCCGGACGAGCTCGGCGCGCTGCACCGCGTAGATCTCGTGCATCAGGCGCTGGTAGGCGAGCGAGCCCTCCTCCAGCCCGTCCTCGTCCTCGATCTTCCCGGCTCGGATCGCGAACCGCCTCTTCCGGAAGCGGTAGAGGTTGCGGACCCGCTCGACCGTGCCGTCGCGCGTCCAGTCCTCTCCCTCGAGCTCGTCGACCCTGTCGAGAGCGGCCTTCGCGATCACCAGCCGGGCCCTGGTCTCCTCGTTCTCCTCCTCGGAGCCGTCGTCGATCACGCCGAGGCGGCGGATCAGCCACGGCAGGGTCAGTCCCTGCCCGACCACGGTCACGACGATGAGCACGAAGGTGATGAACTGGATCAGGTCGCGGCCGGGCAGCGGCGCGCCGCTGTCGGTGTGGAGGGGCAGCGCCAGGGCCGCGGCCAGCGAGACCGCGCCGCGCATCCCCGACCAGCTGCTGACCACCCGTAACTGCCAGGTCGAGCGCCGGGCGCGTTGCGATTCCCGCCGGTCGAGTGTCCTGATGACCAAGGTCATGGTGTTCCCCCAGATGAAGCGCATCGCGATCACCGCGGCGCAGACCGCCGCCGAATAGCCGATCACCTCGCCCGCCGACCTGCCGGCGAGCCCGTCGACGATCGTGGGCAGCTGCAGGCCGATCAGGATGAACAGGGTGGCGTTGAGAAGGAACGTGAGGATCGACCACATCGCGAAGCCCTGCATCCGGCTTTCCGGGGAGGCGATCTCGGGAGCACGGAATCCGAGCACCAGCCCGCACGCCACCACAGCGAGCACGCCGGACACCCCCAACTGGTCCGCGGGGATGAAGGCGCCGTAGGCGGAGAACAGGGAGATCGTCAGCTCGGTGTTGACGTCGCTGACGCGCTTGCGGACCTCGGCGATCACCCAGCCGACGACCAGCCCGATCCCCGCGCCACCCGCGACGTCCACGAAGAAGGTCAGGACGGTGTGCCCGGTCGAGACGCTCTCGCCGATCGCCACCGCCACCGCGACCTTGTAGGCGACCAGCGCCGCGGCATCGTTGACGAGGCTCTCCCCCTCGAGGATGTTGACGAGCCGCCGCGGCGCGCCGACCCGTCGCATGATCGCCGTGGCCGCCGCCGGGTCCGTCGGCGAGACGATCGCCCCGAGCGCGAACGACATCGCCCAGGGCAGGTGGATCACCTCGTGCGCGATCACGCCGACGACGGCGGCGGTCGCCAGGGTCATGCCGATCGCGTTGAGCACGATCACCCGCGCGTCGTTGCGCAGCGTGCGCAGGTCCGAGAAGAAGGCCGACGCGTACAGCAGCGGTGGCAGGAAGACGAGCAGGACCAGATCCGGGTCGAGCTGCACATCCGGGATCCCGGGGACCAGACCGAGCACCAGCCCACCGATCACCAGCGTGATCGGGTACGGGACGTTGACCCAGTTGGCGAGCGCGTTCAGCCCGGCGGCCGAGACGAAGAGCGCTGCGATGAAGATCTGCAGATCCCCCACCCCGGGAATTCTGTACGGTCGCGCGATGCGGCGCGTTCGAGTCAGCTTGATTTTGTCCGCGATCGGCCTGGTCGGGGCCGGCGTCGTGGTCGGCCACGTGATCGCCCAGTCGAGCGCTCCGACGGTCACTCGCACCCCGCTCGCCAAGAGCACCAAGGTGAAGGGCGCCAAGCACAGGACGCTGGGCCTCTCCCGAGTGGTGATCCCCGCAGGGGGCAGGATCGCGCTCCACCATCACCAGGGCACCCAGGTCGCCTACATCCAGGCGGGCGTCCTCAGCTACACCGTCAGGGAGGGCTCGGTCACGGTGATGACGGGGACGGCCGACAACCCGAGGATCGTCCGCAGGATCCCCGCCGGGCGGACCGGCAAGATCGCGGCCGGCCAGTGGATCGTCGAGCAGCCATCCACCATCCACCAGGCTGCAAACAAGGGCAGAGCCAAGGTCGTGATCTACCTGTCGACGCTGTTAAGCACCGGCGCGCCGCCCTCGACTCCCAACAGCTAGATCCCGGCGATGACCTCCTGCGCCTCCTTGGCGTCGGCGCCGGTCAGCTCCCGATAGAGCTTCATCGCCTCCAGCTCGTTGCCGGCGACCCTGAGGTCCACGACCTCCTGAGGCACCTCCTTGCCGGGGCGCTCATAGGGGACACCCGTCTTTTCGGAGAGCACCTCGAGCTGCGCCTCAATCGCTCGCAGGCGCTCGTTGATGCGCTCGAACTGGACTCCGATCAGAGCCTCGTTGAATGCGGGCATCCATGCCTCCTATCGCTGGGAACGGGCGGGCATCTTCGCACCGCCGTTCCCCTCGCGCAGCAGGCGGCGGAGGATCTTGCCCGAGGCCGACTTCGGGATCTCGTCGACGAACTCGACCTCGCGGATCCGCTTGTACGGGGCGACGCGCTCGGCGACGTAGTCCATCAGCTCCTCGGCGTCGACGCCGTCGTCGGTGACGACGAAGGCCTTGGGGGACTCGCCGCCGTCCTCCATCGGCACGCCGATCACGCCCGCGTCCTTCACCTTCGGGTGTGAGACCAGGACGGCCTCGAGCTCGGCCGGCGGCACCTGATAGCCCTTGTACTTGATCAGCTCCTTGAGGCGGTCGACGATGAAGGTGAAGCCCTCGGGGTCGATGCGGGCGATGTCACCGGTTCGCAGCCACCCGTCCTCCACCAGGGTCTCGGCCGTCGCCTCGGGGTTGTTGAGGTAGCCGCGCATCACCTGCGGGCCCCGGACCCAGATCTCGCCCTCCTCGCCCTCGGCCACGTCCTCGCCGGTCGCGGGATCGACCAGGCGGGCCTCGGTGTTCGGGATCAGCGCCCCGACGCTCCCCGGTGGCGTTTCCGCGACCCGGGCCAGGCGGCTCTTGTGGCTGACCGGGCTGAGCTCCGTCATGCCGTATCCCTGCCGGATCGGCGTTCCGATTCGCGCCTCGGCACGGCCCACGAGCTCGGCATCGAGTGGCGCCGCCCCCGAGATCACCAGCTTCAGGTTGGAGAAATCGCGGCCCTCGACCTCGGGCGCGGTGGCAAAGGCGAGCACCAGCGGCGGAGCGATGTGAAGCCAGGTGACCCGGTGCTGCTCGAGGATGTCCAGAAGGCTCTCGAGGTCGAAGCGCGGCATGGTGACGATCGTCGAGCCCTTCGCCAGACCCATGTTCAGCACGACCGTCTGGCCGTAGATGTGGAAGAAGGGCATCAACCCGACGAGCGTGTCCTCGCCGGTCAGCGGCATGGAGTTCCAGGCCTGCTCGATGTTCGCCACCAGGTTGCGGTGGGTCAGCATCACGCCCTTCATCAGACCGGTGGTCCCGCTGGAATAGGGGAGGACGGCGAGATCCTCGGGATCGACGTCGACCTCGGCGGGCTTGGCGCCGGGCGACGCCTTGGCGACGAGGGCCGGCGGGTCGTCGATCAAGCGCTTGGAGCCGGAGTTCCCCTCCTGCCTGCCCATCTCCTCGGGGGTGAGCAGCGGGTTCATCGGCGTGACGACGCCGCCCGCGCGGAGGATCGCGTGGTAGACGATCGCCCACTCGGGGCTGTTCTGGCCGACCAGCGCGACCACGTCGCCCTTGCCGATCCCCTCGGCCTGAAGCTCGGCGGCGACAGCGTCCACCTTGGCCGCGAGCTCGGCGTATGTGGTGACCTCGCCGGTGGCGCTGTCGATGATCGCCGGGTGGTCGCCGCGCGCGGCCGCCCCGCCCATCACGTACTCGGGCATGGCCAGGTCCGGGACCTCGATGTCGGGCTCGGGACTCCGGTAGATCATTCCCTCACTCATCGTCCACGTTCCAGCCGAAGTAGACCTCGGCCCGGGAGATCTTGTCGCCGTCGAAGGTCAGAACCTCGGTGTTCCGACCGCGCTTGCCGCCGGCGGTGTCCATCTCGTAGGTGACGATCACCTCGTCCCCGGACTCCACAACACGGACGAACTCGAACTGCCCGACCGTCCCGGCGCCGGGCCAGCAGCGCTCGAAGTAGCCGTCGCGATCGAGCATCGGGTCGGGTGGAGCGGAGAAGCTGAAGTCCTCGCTGAGACGCTCCTCCATGAAGTCGCGATCGGCGGCCGCGAAGGCCGCGTACATGTCCCGGGCGATCTGCTTGCGGTCGGTGCCCGCCATTTCGCCCAGCCTACTCGCGCCGCCCGAAGGCGAGGGCGGCAATCCCGCCGAACATCGCGAGCAGGGCGATCGCCGCACCGATCCTGCCCGCGGTCGAGTGGTGCACCTGCTCGTCGAACAGCGTCAGGCCGAGGACGACGCTCGCGGCAGGGTTGAAGATCGAGCTGGTGGCGACCGCCGGCGGCAGGATCCCGGTCTGCAGCGAGAGCTGGGTGATGGTCATCCCGGCGAAGCCGACCGCGATCAGCGCGTAGAGGTGCCAGTTGACCAGCACCTCCGCGCCGTCGTCCTGGAAGACCTCGACGGCTCCCTTGGTGAGCGCCGAGACCAGGCCGAAGAGGAGGCCCGAAGCCGTGCCGAGCAGCGCGGCTCGCAGCGCGCCTGCCCGGCCCAGCCCGGCGACCAGCAGCGCGGTCGCGATGCCGATCAACGCCGCGCCCGCCACCAGCCACTGGCCGATCGGGGCGTCCTCCCTTCCGCCCGATGGGTCGGCGAGCAGCAGGAAGAGGGCGAGCCCCGCGGTGACCACGACCGCCGCGATCACGTCCAGTCGAGTGATCTTCTGCGCCGAGAGCCAGACGCCCAGCGGCAGCGCGAAGACGATCGTGGTCGCGAGGATCGGCTGCACCACCACCAGCCGGCCGTCCCCGAGCGCGGCAGCCTGGAGGCCGAAGGCGATCCCGTACGCGGCGATGCCGCCGAGCCAGACGGGATGCTGGGCCAGGCGGAAGAGGATCCCGGCGCTCGCCTCCTTCGCCTCGGGCGCGTCCATCACCACCCGCTGCTGAAGCACGGTCCCGAGCGCGAACACCGCGGCGGAGCCGAAGGCGAGGATCACCGCCATGGGCGCAGCCTATGAAGGCGGTCGGGCGCCTCCCTGCGGATCCGGGATGTTCTCGATCACCCGCCCGCCGCGGCCGCGCGTGAAGAAGCTGAACGACCAGCGGATCAGCACGAGCAGCCGGTTCTGGAACCCGATCAGGTACCAGAGGTGGACCACGAGCCAGGTGACCCACGCGGGAAACCCGCTGAGGCGAACGGCGTGGAGATCCGCGACCGCCCGGGCCCGCCCGATCGTCGCGAGGTTTCCCTTGTCGCGGTAGTGAAACGGCTTGTGATCCCTGCCGCGCAGGCGGGCCTTGACGAGCTTGGCCGCGTAGCGGCCCTGCTGCATGGCCACCGGGGCGACCCCGGGGAGATCCTGTAGCTCCCCGTCCTCGCCGCGCACCCGCACCATGTCCCCGAACGCGAGGACATCGGGATGGCCCGGCAGCGTCAGGTCGGGCCCTACCGAGACCCGCCCGGCTCGGTCGACCTCGGCGCCGGACGCCTCCCCCAGGCGCCTCGCCAGCGAGGAGGCGGTGACCCCGGCCGCCCAGATCACAGTTTGCGCGGGGATGCGCTCCTGGGCCCCGCCATGTGCCTCCACGGTGACGCTCTCGTCGTCGATGTCGACGACGGTGTGGCTGAGCAGCGGCGTGACCCCGAGATGCTCGAGCGAGCGGGCCGCCTTCTCCGAAAGCGAGTGCGGGAAGGTGGTGAGTACTCGGTCGGCCATCTCGACCAGCAGCACCCTTCCCTCACGAGGATCCATCACGCGGAAGTCCCGGCGGAGCGTGTCCCGCGCAAGCTCTCCGATCTGCCCGGCCATCTCCACCCCGGTCGGCCCCGCTCCCACCACGACGAACGTGAGCCACGCGCGCCGCCGGACCTCGTCCGTCTCCAGCTCGGCGGCCTCGAACGCGCTCAGGATCTGGGCACGCACGTTGAGCGCGCTCTCCAGCGACTTCACCTCGTGCGCGTACGTCTCCCACTCGTCGTGGCCGAAGTAGGAATAGCGCGAGCCGCCTGACGCGATCAGCGTGTCATAGGCGATCGTCAGCGGCCCGGATTCGCCGACGCCGGGCTCGACCTGCAAGGTCCGGCCGTCGAGGTCGACCCCCCTGACCTCGCCGAGCAGCACCCGGACGTTCGGGCGCCTCTTGAAGATCGCCCGCAGCGGGTAGGCGACCTCCTCGGGCGAGAGGGCTCCGGTCGCCACCTGGTAGGTGAGCGGCTGGAAGAGGTGGAAGTTGCGGCGGTCGATCAGGGTCACGTCCACCGGAGCGCGAGCGAGCTTCTGTACGGCCTGAAGCCCGCCGAAGCCGCCGCCGATCACCACCACCCGATGTCGAGCCTCTGGCACTCCCGGGACGCTACCCGCCGACCGGTGCGGCCACGCCCGCGTCCTCCAGCACCGCCATTGCCGCGTTGCGGCCGTTGAGGGCGATCACCGAGCCGGCGGGATGCGTCGCGGCGCCGCAGAGGTAGAGGCCCTCCACCGGCGTGCGCGACTCCAGCCGCCGGTCCCACATCTGGTCCGGCAGGGTCTCGCCCTGGAAGATGTTGCCGCCGGTCAGGCCGATCCGCTCCTCGACGTCGGGCGGGCCGAGGACCTCGGTCTCAGTGATGCAGTCGCGGAGGTCGGGCGCGTAGGTCTCGATCAGGTCGAGGGCCTGCTCGCCGATCTCGTCGCGGCGTCCCTCCCAGTCCCCCTCGGCCAGCTCGTAGGGCGCGTACTGGGCGAAGGCGCTCATCACGTGGGCGCCGGGCGGCGCGACGCTCGAGTCGTAGGCGGTCTGGAAGTAGAGCTCGGCCCAGGCGACCCGCGGCTCGCCGCGCTTGCAGGCTTCGAAGGCCTCCTGGGCCGCGTCGAGCCCGTGGGTGACGGTGACCATCGCGCGGTGCGGCTCGACCGAGCCTGCGGCGGTGAAGGCCGGCAGCCGGCTGAGCGCGGCATTCACCTTGACCACCGGCGAGCGGACCTCCCAGCTCTCCAGGCGCTCGCGGTAGTCCGAGGGCACGGCGTCCGCCGGAAGCATTCCCAGCATGCGCTTCGGGTCGGCGTTGCTGAGCACGGAGCGGGCCCGGATCAGCTCCCCGCTCTCCAGCTCCACCCCCTCGCCGGGGACGATCCGCGCCACCGGCACCCCCGCGGCGATCGTCGCGCCCGCCTCCTGCGCGGCCTCGGCGATCGCGAAGGAGACGCGTCCCATGCCCCCCTCCACGTAGCCCCAGCTGCCGCCGTGCCCCTCGACCTCGCCCATCCCGTGCATCAGGTGGACCGAGGCGGTGCCGGGATCCTTCGGGCCCGCCCACTCCCCGATGATGCCCTGGCCGAAGAGGGCATCGACGAGGCGCTCGTCGGAGACGTAGCGGGCAAGCGTCTCCGCGATCGGCTCCTCGAAGACGATCGAGATCAGCTCGTCGTCGCCGAGGATCTCCTCGATCCGCTCGCGGCTCGGCGACGGCCCGCGCCAGAGATCGCCCGCCGGCCCCGCCCGGAGCAGCCGCCGGATCCGGTCGAAGGTCGCCTCGTAGGCGAGGGCGCCGCGGACGTCGGCCTCCGAGAACCCGTTGGCGCGCATGTGGGCCTCGGTGTCGCGGTCGTCCAGGAACTGGGCGAACGAGCTGCCGTCCGGAAACGGGCACCAGAGGTTGGGGTCGGCGGGCGTGACGCGGTAGCCGTGCGCGGGCAGGTCGAGCTCGTCGATCACCAGCTGGTCGAGCAGACCGACGACGTAGGCGCAGGGGCTGACCAGGAAGCGCTCGTCCGAGAAAGGCTGCTCGAGGGTGCAGGCGCCCCCAAGCCGCTCGCGGCGCTCGAGCACCAGGACGGACTGCTCCGCCCGCGCCAGATACGCCGCGGCGGTCAGCCCGTTATGTCCGCCGCCGATGATGACCGCGTCCCAGTCGCGAGCCGCGAGCTCCGTCATCGCTCCACCCTATTCCTGGGCGTCTATGGGCAGCTCGAACCAGACATGGGTGCTCCCCTCATAGACGGCCCACTCCGATGTGAGCTTGTCGACGAGCGCGAGGCCACCCCTGTCGCTCTCGGTCGCTTTCTTGATCTGAGGGATTGCGACGGCCGGGTTGCCCTGATCCGCGACCTCACCGCGGATCGAGTCGGTCCCCTGCGAGACCGTCAGGGTGATCGGCTTCCCCGGACCGTGCTTGACGGAGTTGTTCACGAGCTCGGTGACGACGGCTACGAGGTCCCTGCGCGTCGCCTCCGGAAGGAGGCTGAAGCGCTGCCGGACTGCCTCGCGCGCACGAGAGCCTGCGCCCGCGTTGGGCGAGAGAACGAGGCGAAACTCTTCGGCGTGTGCCGCCCTCTTTTTCGGTTCCATCCTTGGAAGCCGCTGGGGACCATAAGCGCTATGGAGGGGTGATGGGGAACGCTAGCCGGCAACGAGATGCCTGCGGAGGAACTCCAGCTGGATCTCCGCCGCTCGCTCATGGCCGTCGAGGAACGGCGCGTAGTGACCGCCGGGGAGCCGCGCGACCTCGCCGCGCGGGGCGCGCTCGCCGGCGCTGACCAGCGGCTTCGGAGGCGCCACGCCGTCCTGCTCGGTGACGAGGGCGAGCAGCGGGCACTCGATTCGCGACGCGTAGCGCGCCGGCCGGTACATCCCGATCCGCAGCGCCGACCAGGCGGATACCTCCTGCTGCCAGTCCGGGTAGCGGTTGCCGGGGTTGAGCGCCCGGGATCCGTTCAGCGAGTCCGGGGTCGTGAGCGCCGCGACGGTGCCGCGCTCGCCGGCCAGGGGGACGAGCAACGGGTCGCGCCCCAGCAGGCGACCGATCCCGTCCATGACTCCGCGGCCGGTGATCCGCATGCCGGAGAGCGGCGTGGTGTGGCGGAACCCGTTCGGCGCCGAGGCGGGGCCGTCGGCGAGGGCCGAAACGGCGATGGCCGCGCCGAGCTCGGGGTCGCGGGCCGCAACCGGGAACACGTGGCCGCCGGAGAGCGAGAAGCCCCAGATCGCGACCTTCGCCGGATCCACCTCCGGCAGCGTCCGCGCGAACTCGATCGCGGCGGCGAAGTCCGCCTGCTGGTCTCCGACCTTGACGACCTGCCGAGGGGTGCCGCCACTCTCGCCGAGGCGCCGGAAATCGAAGGCGAGCACCGAGAAGCCGGCCTCGTTGAAGCGGGCCGCGAACGGATCGGTCCCCGGCTCCTTCGCCACCGCCAGCCCGCCGGCCATCACCACGCAGGCGCCGTTCGTGCCGGGGTAGAACCAGGCGGCGCAGCGGTCCTCACCCGAGTGGAAGTAGACCTTCTGCCGCGTCACAATACAGTTGTATCGCAATTACGATACGGACGTATGGCGATAGCCACAACAGAGACCCAGGAGCGGATCATCGACGCGGCCCTCGAGGGCTTCGCCCGCGACGGCGTCGCCGCGACCTCGATTCGCGACGTGGCGTCGGCCGCCGGCGTCTCCCCTGGGCTCATCCAGCACTACTTCCCCTCCAAGGCG
The DNA here is from genome assembly GCA_963747425.1 of uncultured Solirubrobacterales bacterium. Taxonomy (GTDB): domain Bacteria; phylum Actinomycetota; class Thermoleophilia; order Solirubrobacterales; family 70-9; genus DASUPK01. The sequence goes on along the minus strand of CAVVFJ010000012.1, from coordinate 370,510 downwards.
GCGCTGCGCAGTGCGGTCGACGAGCACGTCAAGGAGGTCGCGCGGGAGGCGCTCGGCGTGCACGAGTTCGAGGGCGACGTGATCGACGACCTGGCCGAGCGGCTCACGGCCCTGGTCGCCGAGAACTTCGTCGCGCTCCGCTACGTCGCCCGGGGAGTGGCGGAGCAGGACGCGGCCGCCCTTTCGATCTTCGACACGCTCACCCAGCTCTGTCGCGACCAGCTGGCCGAGCTGCAGCGGCGCGGCATGCTGCGCCCGGACCTCGACCTGGACTGGGCGGCGCTCCACACCGTCCTGATCAACCTCGGCACGGTGATCATGGAGCCCGGAGTCAGCCGTCAGCTCCGCAAGCCGTTCCTGACCAAGCGCCAGGTGGAGCGCTGGAAGGTGGCGACGACCAAGCTCTTCGTCGAGGGCGAGATCAGCCGACCCTAGGAGGCGACCCAGGTCCTTGGCCTCATCGAGCTCGTCCATCTCGTAGATGGCAAGCTCGCCCGGCATCGCCCAGGTGAAGAGGCGCATCGCCTTCGCCACCCAGTCGACGCCGCTGACGAAGGCGAACCGCTTCCAGGCGGAGCGGTTCTGGGTCTCGAGCTTGAGCCCGGTCTTCACGTCCTCGATCCACGCCCCGGGCTCCAGGCCGTCGAAGTCCGGCAGGACGAACAGGACACGGGCCTCGCCCGAGTCGGTCGCCTCCTTCAGCGCCGGCTCCAGGCCGTTCACGTAGTCGTCCTTCGTCAGCTTTCCCGAAGCGCGAATCCCGATGACGCCGGCGGGTACGTCGTCCATCCTCTCGATCATGGCTGTCTCCTTGGCCGCTGGGCCGCAGTCGCTATCAATTGACGAGATGCCGAACGCCCTGGAGCTTCGCAAACTCACCAAGCGCTACGACGACGGCACCCTCGCCCTCGATGCGCTCGACCTCGAGGTGCCCTCCGGCAGCTTCTTCGGCCTGCTCGGCCCGAACGGCGCCGGCAAGACCACGCTGATCAGCGCCGTCTGCAACCTGATCCGGCTGACCGAGGGCGAGATCTCGGTCTTCGGCGAGCCTGGCGGCTCGATGGAGGCGCGGCGGCTGATCGGCATCGCCGAGCAGGAGCCCAACCTCGACCGCTTCCTGACCGTCCACGAGACGCTCGTCTACCACGGCGGCTACTACGGGATGAGCGGCGCGGCGGCGTCCGAGCGCGCCGAGGAGATGATCGACGTCTTCGACCTGCGCGCCAAGCGCGACACCCGCGCGCCCAAGCTCTCCGGCGGGATGCGCCGCCGCCTGCTCCTCGCCCGCGCGCTGCTCCACGAGCCGCGCCTGGTGATCCTCGACGAGCCGACCGCCGGCGTCGACCTCGAGCTCCGCCACGAGCTCTGGCGCTACATCCGCCGCCTGCACGATCAGGGCACGACGATCCTGCTCACCACCCACTACCTCGAGGAGGCCGAGGCGCTCTGCGAGGAGATCGCGCTGATCGGCCGCGGCCGGATCATGGCCCGCGACACCGCCGCCGGCCTCAAGCAGACCTTCGACGCCGCCACCCTCGAGGACGTCTACATGAAGACCGTCGCCGCGGGGCGGCGCGAGGTCGAGGTCGAGGAGTCCCCGGCCTAGGACGGGTCAGAAGCGGGGAGCTCCACCTCGAACTCCTGTCCCGCATGAGTGTCCGGCCCGAACTCGTCTGACGTCGCGTGCGCCTCCCACCAGAGCCGGCCGTGCGCCGAGCTGAAGGTCGGCTTGGCGTCAGCCGGCAGCTCGATGGAGAACTCGTATGACTCGCCGGTCTCGAGCGCGCCCTTGTGCAGGGACCCGCCGGGGACGCTGATCGAGGTGCCACCGTAGTCCGCGGTGGCGTCGCGGTAGAGCAGGAACGCCTCGAGCCCCCGGGAGCGGCCGCCATCCGTCACCTTGACCGACCCCTTCACGGTGTCGCCTGGCTTGTAGCGCTCTCCCTCGACGCTCACCTCCAGCTTCACGGCAGCACCTCCAGCGCCTTGTCGCGCTTGGGGTCGAGGCGCAGGCGCTTCGCGTCACGCGCCGAGATCGTCCAGCGGAACTTGAGCGTGTCTCCCTCGTGTGAGAACGGGGCGTCCGCGGGGACTCGAAATCTGAACGTCTGCATCGGGTCGGAACTGGAGGCGGGCTGCCACTCCTCGAAGGCCACGGTGCTGGCCGTTTGGCGGACGACCCGGTCGGGGCCGTCCGACTCCATCTGCCGCTCCTCGTAGGCGTAGAGCTCGTCGCAGACGAGCCCCACCTTCAGGTCGTCTCCGACCTTCTCGGGGTCGGTGATCGTGAGGGTGGCCTCCACCTCGTCGCCACGGCGCAACTGCTCGACGTCGCTCGAGATCTCGAAGTGCGATTTCCGCTTGAACAGTGCCGTCTGCTTCTCCCGAGCTGATCCTATGCCCTCCCCAAACCCGGCCGAGGTCGAGGCAGGTGCCGAGCCCGCCGTCTGACGGGCCCGGCGGATGCGCCTACTTCTTCTCGCCGGATTCCTCAACGCCTAGCGACTCGCCGGCGCTGTGAACGACCTTCTTCAGGAACGTGTACTGGGTCTCGACCAGCTGATCCGCCATCTTCAGCGCGGAGTCGACGATCTTCTCGGCCTGGGATGGGTTCTCTTTGGCGAGCGTCTTGTCGACGGTCTCGGTGAAGTTGCGAACCGCCGTGATCGCGGCCTCCTGGCCCTCCTTGATCTCCTGGAGGACCTGGTCGGACAGCTCTACTGATCTCTCTTTGACTGCCATCTGCACCACCTCTTTCTGATACGTGTGCCCGTTCGTGTCTCGAATTCATCACGATCATCACGCCTGCGCCGGGGCCCGGCATCCGTGGAGAACCCCGAGATCGGCTACGGCCGGTTGCGGCCAAACAGGTCGTGAGCCTGGACCCACTCCTCGGCGACGATCGCCGAGCCGAGCGAGAGCTCGCCGCAGAGCACCGTCGCCGCGACAATCTCGGCGAGCTTGCGGACCTTCCCGGATCCGTAGCACCCGAGCAGCTCCAGGCACTCGCGCTGGGTGGCGAGCCCGGTGCCGCCGCCGTAGGTGCCGATGATCAGCGAGGGGATCGTGATCGAGCCGTAGTAGTCCCCGTTGGGGAGCAGCTCGCTGAAGCCGAGGGCAGCCGAGCATTCGGCGACGTTGGCCGCGTCCTGCCCGGTGGCAATGAACAGGGCAGCGATCCCGTTAGCCGAGTGAGCGCCGTTGTTGTTGACCCCGGCCATGAAGCCGCCGAGGTTCGAGACCTGCCGCGCTCGAAACATCCGCTCGGTCGTCGTGTGCATGTGCTCCTCGATCAGCGCGGCGGGAAGCGTCGCCTCGGCGACGACGCGCTTGCCCCGGGTGCGCAGGATGTTGACCTGTGAGCTCTTCTTGTCCGTGGCGAAGTTCGACTCGAGATAGAAGTTGGTGATGCCCTCGTAGTTGGAGGTGATCCACGCGCACGCCGCGGCGGTTGCCTTGCCCGTCAGGTTCTGACCGGCGGCATCGCCGGTCGTGTAGTCAAAGCGCGTGAAGACGATCCGGCCGGCGGAGTACTGCTCGACGCCGCGCAGCCGGCCGGTACGGGTGGTGCTTTCCGCCGCCTGCTTGATCTCCACGAAGTGCTCGGTAAGCCATTCTCCGAACGCTCGCGCCTCGCGGGCGCTCTCGAAGACGAAGGCGGGCGCCCGCTGCATGGCGTCGTCCAGGACCGTAGTCGTCACCCCGCCCGCCTCGCGAAGCATCTTCATGCCTCGGTTGTAGCTCGCCACCAAGCTGCCCTCGCTTGTCGCCAGGGGAACGTAGAACTCTCCCTGCGCGTGCTCCCCGTTGACCAGCAGCGGCCCGGCGACGCCGATCGGCACCTGCGCGACCCCGGTGAAGTGCTCGATGTTCCCGGGGAGAATCGATGGATCGAAGGAGTAACTGGAGACGTGCGCCAGCTCCGCGCCCGTCTGCTCCCGCAGAAAGGCCCGGCGCGCCTCCGCGGCCTCCGGCGTGTAGTCGTCCTCGAGATCGCGCGGGATCTTCTTGCGCCGCGCCCCGGGAATCGTCATCGCCTTTGCTCCTCGTCTGGTCGAATGCCGGGCGTGATCACCTTGCCCGAGTGTGACGCGCCGGACCTCGCTTGAAGCCCGTGGTCCCTACGGAGATGGGTCGTTTGGGCAAGCGTGATACAACCGCCCGCGCATGAGCCATGTGACGATCGGGCCGGCGATCGTCGCCGACACAACTTCCTACCTCCCCACCGAGCTGACCGAGCGCCACGGCGTGCGGCTGGTGAGCCTCTACGTGGGCATCGACGGCAAGCAGGAGCGTGAGTCGGAGATCACCGACTACGACGACTTCTACGAACGGCTGCGAGCGAGCGGAGAGGCCGTGACGACCTCGCAGCCCTCGGTCGGCGACTTCATCTCGGTCTACGAGCCACTGCTGGCCGATGGGCGCGAGATCGTCTCGGTGCACATCTCCGCGGGGATCTCTGGGACCCTCGAGGCCGCGAATCAGGCGATCGAGCGGCTGACCAAGGAGAGAAAGGGCGGCGAGCGGATCCACACCGTCGACAGCCGGAGCGCGGCGGGCGGCACCGGGATGGTGCTGCTGGCGGCGATGATCGCCGCCAGCGGTGGCGCAGACCCCGAGCGGGTCGTCAGCCAGGCCGAGCGGGCACGCGACGCCGGGGGCATCTGGTTTTCGCTGGATACGCTCGAGTACCTGCGCCGGGGCGGGCGGATCGGCGCGGCGCGGGCGGCGATTGGATCCACCCTGAAGATCAAGCCGATCCTCACCTTCGCGGAGGAGGTGACCCCTGTGGCGCAGGTTCGGACGCGGTCGCGTGCCGTGGAGCGGCTGATCGACTACGCACGCCGGCGCCACGCCGAGGGGTCCGACGCCTGGGTCGTGCAGCACATCCGCGACCCCGAGTCCGCCGAGCACCTCGTGGAGGCGTGCCGGCCGATCTTCGGCCGTGATCCGCTCTACGTCTCGGAGGTAGGCCCGGTGCTCGGGGCGCACGCCGGGCCGGGGATGATCGGAATCGGCGCCTCGGTCGAGAGCGCCTTCGAGTAGCGGCCGCCTCCGAATCAGTCCGGGTACTCGTCCTTGCGCCAGGCGCGCATCTCGTCGGTCGGCTCCTTCGGCGTGCGAGCCAGAAGGAACGAGTGAAACGGCGCCACGAACGGGTCGGGCGCCATCACCTGGTAGGTCAGATAGACGGTCCCGTTCTCGCGCGCGAAGGCGATGTAGCCCGGGCCCTCGCGCAGGCCGTCCTTGAGCTCCGCACCGACCTGCTCCGACCACTCCTTCAGGAACTCCGGTGGGTCGTCGATCATCTCCTTCACGCCGGGGATCTCCCCCGACATCGCCTGCTCCTCGGTCATCGCCAGGCCCATGTCGAACGGGAAATCGCTCTCGTAGGTGGAGACGTAGGGGAACTCCCAGCCCATCCGCTTCTTGTAGGCCGCGAGCTCGTCGATCGGCGCGCGCGAGAAGCAGAGGAAGGTCACGTCGCGGTGGTTCAGGTGGACCAGCGAGCCGCTGAACTCGTCCCCGAGCATCGTGCAGCCGGGACAGGCGCCCTTCGTGTAGTCGGGCCCGTACATGATGTTGTAGGCGAGCAGCTGTGAGCGGCCGTCGAAGAGCTCGTCCAGGGTCTTCTTGCCGTCCTCGGTGTCGAACTCGTACTCCTTCTCGACCGGGACCCAGGGCAGCTCGCGCCGCTTCTCCTTGATCTCGTTGTTGCGCTCGGCCTGCTCGGCCTCGAGCTTCGCGAGCTCCGCCCGCGCCGCCTCCCATTCCTCGCGCGTTCCGGTCTTGTGCTCGGCCATCGGGGTTCCTCCTTTGATCGGGGCTTACCCATGAGACCGCCGATCGAAGCGAGATTCATCGGTGGAGCGACTAGACTGGCCTCTCGGGTCGAGCATCCGCTCGATCAAAGTAGTGCCCCGCGTTTTCGCAGTCGTTGCCTCCGGGCACCCTCCGCGTTCGCAGTGCACCCACACGGAGGGATTGAGATGGCCACAGGAACGGTGAAGTGGTTCAGCGATGACAAGGGCTTCGGATTCATCACACCGGATGACTCCGGCAAGGACGTGTTCGTGCACCACAGCTCGATCCAGGGCGACGGCTTCAAGTCGCTGGCTGAGGGCGCAAAGGTGAGCTACGACGTCGAGCAGGGCGACAAGGGCCCGGCGGCCGCGAACGTCCAGGCGGGTTAGGGAGAAGAGGCATGGCCTCAGGCAGCAAGCGGAAGACCACGATGGCGAAGCTCAACCGTGAGCGCAAGGTCCGCGAGCGTCGGCTTGAGAAGCAGGCCAAGAGGGCTGCGCGGAAGCAGGCAGCCGCAGACGCTCGGGCCGACTCCACGCCTAGCTAAGTCAGCTCACGCCGGGACCGCGGTCGAAGCGGCGAGCCGCTCCCAGGCGTCGAGGTCCGCACTCTGGCCCTCGAGCTTCTCGCGAATGGCTTGGACCGCCTCCTCGCCGAGCGCCAGGCGGAGCGGCGGCTGTGGCGAGTCGAGCGCCTCGATGATCGCCTCGGCGACCCGCCGTGGGTCGTTCGGCTGCTTGCCCGCGAGGTCCGCGAACCAGGCGAGCGCCTTGCCGACGCTCTCCTCGTAGTCCGGGTCTGAAGGCTCCTTCGCGATCGCCCCTCCGGCGAAGTCCGTGCGGATCGGGCCCGGCTCGACGATCGTCACGCCGATGCCGAGGTGGGCGACGTCCTTGGCGAGCGTCTCGCAGATGCCCTCGATCGCGAACTTCGTCCCCGCGTAGGCGGCCTCGCCGGCGACGGCCGGGGCCACACCCTCAAGCGATGAGATCTGCACGATCTGCCCGGAGCGTTGCCTGCGCATCGCCGGCAGGCCCGCGCGCATCACGTTGACGGCGCCGAAGACGTTGGTGTCGAACTCGCGCCGAATCTCCTCGTCGTCGAGCTCCTCGAGCGGGCCGAACAGCCCGAACCCCGCGTTGCTGACCAGCACGTCGATCCGGCCGAAGCGCTCGATCGCCGCCTCGACGGCGCGATCGGCCTGGCCGGGATCGGTGACGTCGAGCTGCTGGGCGAGGACCTGGTCGGGATGGCTCTTCTCCAGCCCGCGCAGCTCCTGCGGATCGCGGCCGGTGGCGACCACTCGCTCGCCCCGCTCGAGCGCCGCCTCGGCCAGCTCGCGTCCCAAGCCGGAGCCGCTGCCGGTGATGAACCAGACTCGGTCGGTTTCCTGCGCACCCATTGGCGCCTCCTTTGATTGCTTCCACAAGTACCTACTGGTCCGTTACCCGAGCGTCACCCGGGGAAACGGGCGTCTACGGGCTCTTGCGCTCCACGAACCACTCCGTGAAAACGCGGCAGCGACCCTCGGAGTCGAAGCGCATCACGAAGCAGTTGTCGTAGACCCGGGCGACCGGGCCGTCGGGCGAGTCCTTGTAGGAGCTCGTCCCGGTGGCGACCGCCGCGTCGCCGTCGACGGCGAAGGCGCGATAGCGGGCCGCGTAGGTGCCGGGCTCGTCGCGCTCGGAGGCGTCGGGGTGATCCCCCTCCCCCAGCCAGGACTCGACCACCGCGGCGCGGCCCTCGATCGGAGCGTCGGCCGGGTGGTAGCGGTACCTCACGTCCTCGGCGAAGAGCGCCTCGATCTGGCCGCGGTCGTAGCTCTTCCAGGCCTCGACGTAGGCCTCGAGCCAGCGGTCGACGTCCTCCAGGGTCACAATTGGATCCTATGAACGAGCGCCCCCTCGCGAACCCCGCCTGACGACAGTGCGCCAAGCTCGAACCACGACGGCGGCGAGGGCTCTGCGGGAGATCGCCGCGCTGGCCGCCCGGGCGCGAGACCTGACCGCGATCTGGGCTCGCGGGCGCTTCGACCCGCGTCTCCGCGAGGAGGTGATGCTGGCGGTTGCCGAGGCGAACGCCTGCCGCCTGTGCACGCTCGCGCACCGGCGCTGGGCGCTGGCCGAGGGGGTCACGGACGAGGAGCTCGCGGCGATCGAGGGGCACGACCCGGATCGCTTCGACCGCCGGACCTGGGCGGCGATCGCCTGGGCACAGGCCCGGACCCGAGCCGACGTCGGCCCGGTTCCCGATGAGCTCGAAGCCGAGCTCGCCCGCCACTACGACGAGCGCGAGCGAGCGGACCTCGATCTGGTCACGCAGGCGATGGGGGTCGCGAACCGCTCGGCCAATACGTTCGACGCGCTGCTCGAGCGACTGCGCGGCCGACCCGTGGCGGGCAGCCGCGTGAGCGACGAGGTCGCGGTCGGCGGTGTCGTCGCGCTCACGATCGCTCCGGTCGCGGGGTATCTGGGGCTGCGGCGCCTGCTCGGCGGGTCTCCGCGATGAGCGATCACGCCCAGGCCAACCCCTGGCAGGGATTCCTCTGGCTCTCGCGCCGCGAGTGCCATCGCGTCCTGCGCCTCTGGACCCAGACGACGCTCGCGCCGGTCGTCTCCTCCCTGCTCTTCATCGTCGTCTTCGGGCTCAGCCTCGGCGGCCGGATCAAGCAGGTCGACGGCTTCGACTACGACCAGTTCATCGTCCCCGGCCTGATCGCGATGGCGATGGCCCAGGCCGCCTACTCCAACAACGCGAGCACGATCTTCCAGGGCCGCTCCGACCGCTACATCGACGACGTCCTCGCCGCCCCGATCCACAACTGGCAGGTCAACCTCGGCTACCTGGTCGGCGGCGCCTTCCGCGCCCTGATCATCGGCGCCGGCCTCGCCGCCTGCGCGATCCCGATCACCGGCGCGCCGGTCGTCCACCCCGCGCTGCTGATCGTCGCGGTGCTGCTGCTCGTCTGCGGCTTCGGCGCCCTCGGCACGATCGTCGGCATCTACGCCGAGACCTTCGACCACACGAGCTTCATCAACAACATCGTCATCCTCCCCCTCACCTTCCTCGGCGGCGTCTTCTACTCGGTCAGCCGCCTCGGCTCACCGTGGGAGCAGCTCTCCCACGTGAACCCGCTCTTCTACGTCGTGGAGACGATCCGCTACGGCTTCCTGGGCGTCTCCGACGTGAGCCCGTGGATCGCCTTCGCGGTGGTCGCCGGCATGTGCCTGGCGCTGCTGGCGTGGAGCCAGTGGCTGTTTACGAGTGGGCGGAAGTTGAAGCCGTAGGCCGGACGCGCCTAGCGGCCGCCAAGGATCAGTTTCACCGCTTCCCGCTGCCCCGGACGCAGGAGGTGGACCAATCCCGTCCTCGTCCACCAAAATCTTGGTCTCTTTAACCAGCCGACCAAGGACGTCATCGCGCCATTTTTGCGTCGATCGTTTCGATACCGCCGACCCACTCGAGGTAGCCGGGGGGCAATAGGCGGTACGCCTCAGCCTAGCCGCCTTCATGAATCGCGTGAATAGCGTACGGATCACCTCACGCTGGCCCTCCTGCAGGATCGAGATCGAGGGGACGGTCGAATAATCGTAGCCCCACGTGAGCTCATTGAGCATGCGTACTTCGCATTCGAGCTCATCCGGGATCGCGGCACCTGGCTTTCCGCTGCTTATTCCGACAACAGCCCCTGCCACATACCGCCCTATCAGCCCTCCGCCTGCTGCACGCAAAGTGGCTCGCTGATCAGTCCGCCCCTCGTACGGTCTCAATGCCGAGGCCGAAGTTGTCACCGAGATTTCCCTGCCATCGCGAGTAGCGCCGGATCATCCCCGTGTTTGGCTGCGAGGTAATCCTTGAAGCGATCAATTTCGGCGCGGTCGCTCCGGAGGCGGTCGAGCGGGATGAGCCCGGCCCGGTAGAAGTCATCGAACGTCATGAACGGCGTAGGTACGTCATCGGCCCAGTCCATGATCTCTGCTTCAAGGGTGCGCACGTATCTTCGACCATCTGCCAGGAACGCCCTGCATGACGCACGCGGCATCCAACTGGTTCGCGTCGATATTGCCGAGATAGGCGGAGTTCCGGTTGTCTTCTGAAGGTCCGCATCCTCCGAGTTTCGAAGGCCATGGGGGACCTTCAGCGCCCGCTAAGAGTTCTCCGGGTCAGCTTGAGTCCGGTCGGCTCATCAACAAACGGCCCTCCTGCTCCCAACCTGGTCAATATCCGGAACGATTGGGCGTTCCCCTTGAACCCGTCGAGCTCGACCGTGTACGGCGAGTCCTTGAGCTCCTCCTCAGCGATGTGCCCCAAGGGGGAGTGCCCCAGAACGTGCGCCGGCATCCACCTCCTGCGGCATCCACAATATCCTCCAGTGGCGCCAAGTGCCACTCGACTGGGCCTTCTAGCCCGTCGGGACGACTTCGTCAAGCAGACGCCTCGGCCATTCGGTGGGGAGCTTGTGCAACCTTCAGCGAATGGGTCAGCCGCGTGTGGAATGCGTACCCCGTTTCGGGGGAGCTGACCTGGTGCCACCCCGTGAAGTCGCTGGAAGCCAGAGGAGTACAGGATCCGGTCACGGTCACGTTGCGCCTCAGTACGGGATTCCGGTGGATTCTCGCCCTCAGGCCGGGCATACTAGAAATGCCTCGTCCCCCGGAGGAGACATCAATATATGACGCATAGCTTAGGTGCTCTTCCAGGCTGTGCACATTGAGGCCTTCATCAACCGTAAGCCTCCGTCGGTTGACAAGGCCCAGAAAGCGATAGCCATCACAGCTGCAGACGAGCCATTCCGGGCGCCGGTTTGAACCCGCCCCGGCGTTAGCCTCTCCGTTCCATTACCGCCCGCAACGTATTCACGGATGGCCCCTTCCGCCTCGCGAACCTGCGCAGCGAGCAGAGAACGGGTTGGCTCGGATTGGTAGCTGGCTCAGGCATGCGTACTGATGGTTGCTGGGGGAACCGGGACTGGGAAAATCGAGCTTACTGTTCTCAGGCTCGCAGAATGAGCAAACGGATGCGAGATCAAGGGAAAGAACTACGGACATAAGGAGGAAAAGGGGACGCTGGCCGTGCGGAATGGCTGGGCTCCAATAACATGAACCGCCGCCGAGCGGTGCCCGGCGGCGGTTCGAGGAAGATAGCGTTTCGCTCTACTTGGACTCCTTGACAGTCGTCTTTGGGTGCCGCTTGGCGTATCCGGGAGTCGTGTACCTCCCAGTATCCGCACGGCGGTACTTTCGTGAAGAACTGCACCGGCGGCGGGTTGTCTTCGCCTTGCCAATTGCATCACCTCCTTTAATGGCGTATGTGGACGTTGCAGCTTGGACTTATCCGAAGTTCTCGCTCCTTCACGTCCGGGTGTCCCGTGCTCCGGTATCTGAGCTTGCGGCTCCAGCCTAAGTGCGGAAGAAATGCGCTCAGCCTGTCGGGGTCGTGCCTTGGCGAGCACGGCCGAGGTAGGTTGAGGGTCGCCATCCCGCCGTTCCGTAGCGGGTAAGAGAAACTTGCCGAGCTCGCCTCCCCCTGAAGCCGACGACGTGGCGGTTGCCGCAGGTGTCTGTCCTTGCGGCACCTCTGTGACTGCTTATTGACCTGCTGTCGAACGAGTCGGCCTCCGGAGCTTTGGACTCTGGCCGCTCTCGACGTACTTCAACAGGCACGCCTCGGACCGCGTTCCGACCTCAGCTTCCATAAGTCCGTCAGGCTCACCTGGCTAGTATTTCCGCCACGAGTCAAGGTCTGAACGCTCTCGAGAAATTCTTCGAGGTCACCTTCGGGAAGATCGACCCCTGCGTGTTTCGCTTCAACGGCCGCAAACACGCGATGCGTGTTGCGGTTCGCCAATTTTCCATCCGTCCGCCGGAGTCGCGAGGCCCTTCTCGGCCAAGTAGTCGCACGACTCGCATGAGGCCGCTCGACCGTTTCTGAGTTGATACTGCGTCATCCTCGATCTCCTATTCGTCGTTAGGTCCGCGATCCATCGAGCAAACGCCTTCGACGGAATAACCGGGAATTCGATCTTATCCAATTTGCGCTTCGACCGTAATTCCGTCGAATGTCCCCCTATACGGCATCGCCCACTCATTGTAGAATAGCGAGGACCTGGCCGCACGGCGCCGGGTATGTTGTCGCCGACTCGCGACCTAGGGCGCTGGCCGCGGCCTTCGCCTCCTCGGCGGCGTCGGCCTCCGGCAGCGGCACGCCGGCCACCTCGTACGCCTCCGGCTGGTCGAGCGTCTCGCGCTCCAGTAGCGCGTTCGCGAGCGACTCGAGCCGGTCGCGCTCCCGGGTGAGGAGCTCGACCACGTCCCGCTCCGACTCGTCCACGATGCGGCGGACCTCCTGGTCGACCAGCTCCTGGGTCGGCTCCGAGGCGGGGGCCGTGCCGGGCAGGAGGACGCCGTCCTGGCGGCCGTCGGTGACGGCGATCGGGCCGACTGCGTCGCTCATGCCCCAGCGGCCGACCATGCCGCGGGCTACCTGGGTGAGGTTCTGGATGTCGGACTCGGCGCCGGTTGAGAGGTCGTCGAAGATGACCTTCTCCGCGGCGCGGCCGCCGAGGGCGACCTTGATCTGGGCCAGGAGCTCCTCGCGGCGGTAGTTGTAGCGGTCGCTCTCCGGGGTGCTGAGCGTGACGCCGAGGGCCTGGCCGCGCGGGATGATCGAGATCTTCCGCACCGGGTCCGCGCCCGGGGTGAGCATGCCGACCAGCGCGTGGCCGGACTCGTGGTAGGCGGTGCGCTTGCGGTCCTCGTCGGTCATCACGATCTGGCGCTCGGCGCCGAGCAGGATCTTCTCGATCGCCTCGGTGAAGTCGCTCTGCTCGACCTTGGGGTGCTCGTGGCGGGCGGCGAAGAGGGCGGCCTCGTTGACGAGCAGCGCGATGTCGGCGCCGGTCGAGCCGGGGATCGAGGAGGCGATCCGCTCCAGGTCGACGTCGTCCGCCAGCGGCACGCCCCGGGAGTGGATCTTGAGGATCTCGACGCGGCCGGGCTGGTCGGGCGGGTTGACCGCGATGCGGCGGTCGAAGCGGCCCGGGCGCAACAGCGCCGGGTCGAGGACCTCGGGGCGGTTGGTCGCGCCGAGGACGATCACGTTGGTGCCGGGCTCGAAGCCGTCCATCTCGGTGAGGATCTGGTTGAGCGTCTGCTCGCGCTCGTCGTTGCCGCCGCTGAGCCCGGCGACGTTGCCGGAGCGGGAGCGCCCGATCGCGTCGAGCTCGTCGATGAAGACGATCGCCGGCTTCGCCTCCTTCGCCTGCTTGAAGAGGTCGCGCACGCGCGAGGCGCCGACGCCCACGATCGCCTCGACGAACTCCGAGGCCGACGACGAGAAGAAGGCGGCGTGCGCCTCGCCCGCCACCGCGCGGGCGAGCAGCGTCTTGCCGGTCCCGGGCGGCCCGTAGAGCAGGACGCCGTGCGGGACCCGCGCGCCGAGCTTCGTGTAGCGCCCCGGGTTCTTCAGGAAGTCGACGATCTCGACGAGCTCGTCCTCGGCCTCGTCGATCCCCGCCACGTCCTCGAAGTCGATGCGCTCGGTCTCGCCGTCCTGGACGCGCCGCGCCGTGGAGCGACCGAAGCTGCCGAGCACGCCGCCCCCTCCCCCGCCCATCTGGCGGCGCGCGATCCAGATGAAGAAGCCGATGATCAGCAGGGTCGGGAGGAAGCCGAGCAGCAGCGAGGCAAGCAGCGAGCGGCCGGAGTCCGGCGCCTCGGCGTTGATGGTCACGCCCGCCTGGGTGAGGATGTTGGTGAGCTGGGCGTGATCGACGAACGAGGGGACCTCGGTCTTGAACTTCGTCACCTTGATCGGCTTGTCGTTGCCGGGCGGGTCGTAGCTGGCCTCGTTCTTGAGCTGCCCCTCGATCGAGTCGCCCTTCGAGCTGATCTCGCTGACGTTCTGGGCCTGCACCTGATTGACGAAGAACGGCTGGTACGGGATCCGCGGGCGGTCCGGGGCGCCGCCGGTCAAGAACGAGAGCAGCAGGTTCACGGCAAGCAGCCCGAGCAGGAAGGCGATGAATGTCCTGCTCCGCGGGATCATCGGCGGCTTGGCGGGCGGCGGGGCGCCGCGTCCGTCGGGCGCCGGATCGACGCGCCAGCCGGGCGGATGCGGCTCGGGTGGCGGTGCCTTCGGTGGCGGGGTGCTCTCGGCTGGCGAGTCGGCGGCCAAGCCGCTCACTTTACGCCTGCCATCGAGTGCCGACCGACGCTCAGCGCCAGCCGATCGACTCGAGAGCTTCCTCCTCGAGCGCGCAGTTGCGCCACCAGATGCACTTGCCGTCGCGAAAGCGGAGAGGCTGCCAGAACCAGTCGACTACGGGCGTGGCGCTGGCGGCCCCGTGCCCGAGCCCGCAGGCGTGGGCAAGGGCGACCTCGCCCAGGTCGTGAACCTCCTCGACCTCGCCGCGGTAGTCGGGGATGAAGTCGAGCAGGTCGCTCCACCAGCGGCGCAGCCCCTCGTGGCCGTGGTAGCCGCCCTCCATCGCCACCAGGCGCGACTCGACCTCGATCTCCTCGTCGATCAGGGCGAGCGCCCCGTCGAGGTCGCGGGCGTTGAAGCGCTCGTACATCGCCAGGACCAGCTCCGCGTTCTCCCTCGACATCTCGGCCAGTATCACGCCTCCCTAACCTCAGTGGGATGAGGGAGATCCTCGTTCCACCGCTGCGCGCCGCCGCGGTCGCCGCGTTCATCACCGGGCTCCTGCTGCTCTTCTTCAACCCGCCGTCGTTCACCCACTTCGGCGGGCTGGTGACGATCGGGGTCGGCGCCCTCGCGATCGTCCTGGTGACGGCCTGGCTGACCGTGGCGATGATCGGCGAGGAGATGCCCGAGCCCGAGTTCCGGCGGCTGGTCGACCGCAGCGAGGCGCTCGCCACCCTCCCCCCTCCCGACTATCCGCCGAGCGAGTTCGACCTCCTGGTGATCGAGGCGATCGACAACCTGCCCGCCGACTTCCAGCGCCTGCTCGAGGACACGCCGGTGGTGATCTCCAACCTCGGTCACGAGCACCGCGCCTACGGGATGTACATGGGCGGCACGGTGGCCCGCGACGTCTACCCGGACCGGATCGTCATCTACCAGGACACCCTGGAGCGCGACTTCGGCCACGATCCCGCCCTGCTGCGGTCGCAGGTGGAGCGGGTCGTGCAGCACGAGCTCGCCCATCACCTCGGCTGGGACGAGACGGGCGTGCGCGACCTCGGGCTCTGATCAGGGCTTCACTACGCCGCGAGCAGTGGCGTGGGTGCTGCTGCGCCGGAGCTTGACCACGACCTTCAGCCGGCGACCGGCGGATCCGCGCCGCGGCTTGATGCGGAGCAGGTGGAAGGTGTCGGGCGTCTGCTGGAAGTGGGTGCCGCCGACAACCCTCTTGCCGTCGAGCAGCCGGACCTCGGTGCGGCAGTGCCCGTCCTCCGGACAGCGCATCATCAGGCTCACCTTGCCGTGGTGGAGGCGGGCCGAGTGGACGTCGAGACGGGCGGCCGGGCGGAGGCCGCGCACCTTGGGGTTGGTGCGGAATGGCTGCCGCCCCGCGCGGCCCGGCTTGTCGTCCGAGTTGAGGGCGTAGACCTTCGCCACCGCGACCCCGCCGCCCGGGTGGTGCTTGAACACGGTCATGCGATGGCGCGGTCCGACCCGGTCGAGGTAGCTGCTCACCAGCTTGCCGTGCTGGCGCATCGCAACCTGGACCAGGTAGTCGTGCGCTCCGCGGACGCGCGACCACTTGACGTAGACGTCGTGGTTGTGGCGCCAGGCCGAGACCTTCGCCGGAGCGTCCAGCCGCTTCGGCCGGTTCACCCGGTAGTGGTCGACGACCCCCGACTGGGTGGACCCGTAGCCGTGGATCACGACGACCCGGATCGCGCGCTTTCCGTAGCGGGCGCCGGTCGAGACCCGGAAGCGGTGGCGGCCCTTGGCCTTGCCGGTCCTGAGGATGGGGAGCTCCTGGCCGCCCTTGAGCCGCTCGGTGAACATCAGGCGGGTGTGCGCGCGGTTCTTGGAGTTCCAGACCAGGGTGCGGACCGGGCCCTTGCCGCGGACCTCGGCCTTGACGTGCTCCTTGGGAGCCTCCCGTCCCGCCTTCAGGCTGGTGATCGGCGGCGAGCCCGGGTACGGGGTCACGGTCCAGAGCCCCTTCGGGTGCGGCAGCAGGACGTTCGTCATGCTGGCGCCCTGGTTGACGAAGAAGGCATGCGGGGTTCGCCCGCTGCGCTCGATGACGGAGTCCCGATCGGTCGGCGCGCGCAGGACCTGGCCGTCGGCCGATCGCATCGTGAAGCGGGGGGCGCCGCCCTGGCCCTTGACGTCCAGCACGACGTCCTTCGGGCCCAGGCGGATCTTCCGTGGATGGGAGGCCGAGGCGCTGGCGGCCTGCGGGAACTTCTCCTTGTAGTCGTCGAGGCCGCAGCCGACACCGAAGGTCCTCACCACGTCGCCGTACTTGTAGACCGCGCCGCCGTCGATCCCGTTGGTGAACGGGAAGGGGACCTTCCAGCAGGCGCCCACCGACTTGTCGTTGACCAGAACCCGGCCGCTGAATCCGACCCCGAGCAGCCTGATCCCACCACTGCCCTCGAGCTGGAACTTGCCCTTGGCGACCCAGCCATCGATCCGGGCGCCGATGTAGAAGGGGTCGTTCGAGTTGTTCTTGAAGCTCGGCAGGCCGAGGCCGAGGCCGGCGCCGAACTCGACGCCGCTGTTGAAGTGGATGAAGACATACGCGTCGCCGACCGGGATCCTGAAGACGCTGACGTTGCCGCTGATCTTGAAGACCAGCTCCTTGCCCTCATATCCGGCGAAGAGAGACGCGTCGGCGGAGATCGGCGCGATCTTGCCGAATGGCGTCGGGATCTCGGGGCCGAAGTCGGCCGCGGTCGAGGCCGTGATCGCCGGCAGCCAGCCGTTGTTCACGAAGCTGAGACGGAAGCCGCCGCCGATCTTTGTGATGAAGCCGCCGGGCGGCGCCCCGATCGGGATCTTGATGCCGTGGACGTCCGCGCCCACCTCGAAGAACTTGTCGCTCTGGAACGCGAAGTTGACGCCGAAGCCGACGCCCAGCTTGCCCGGCGCCGTGAAGGGGAAGGTGGCTCCCGCCGAGCCGCTCAGCGACTTCTGCGACGCGGAGTACTTCGCCACGAGGTTGTTGATCGTGATCACCTTGAAGGCGTCGATCTCCTCGAGGTCGAACTCGAATCCGTCGAACTTGGTCCCCTTCCCCGACTCGGTCGGCAGCGCGATCGTCGCCGACTGCGGCTTGCCCTTCAGCGTGAAGTAGCCGGCCAGCGCGATCGAGAAGTCCATCGACCCCGTGCCGCCCTCCTCGATCCTCACCGGGGTCTCGATGGTCCCGATCGGGGAGAGCCCGGCGAGGGCGCCGGAGAACGTGTTCGAGCCCAGATGGAGGTCCTCGAGCAGCAGGCCGCTGTGCTCGGGCGCGGTGAAATCGAGCTTCAGCGGGTCGCCGAGGCCGTGGATCTCGCCCGGCGTCGGGAAGTTGTTCGAGTTGATCAGGGTCTTGTCGTCTCCGGACCCGGTGACGTTGGCGCTCGCCACCTCCCGGGTGACCATGTTGATCCGGAGACCTCCTCCCTTGCGCCCGGTGAGGATGAAGCCGTTCAGGTCGATGCCCTTGTCCTGGTCCTCCCAGGCGCCGGTGTAGACGGTCTGTCCGTTCGGCGTCGCCTGCGTCCAGCAGCCGATCGCCTTGACGATGCCGACTTCGACCGTCTTGGCGGTTGTCCCGCCCTTGCAGTTAGGTGTGGCGCCCGCGGCCGGCCGGGTGGCCATCGTGAGGGCGATCAGCGCGCTGACCAGCAATGCCGCGCTGATCCAGGCGACACGCGTCCGGCTGCCCCACTCCCTGGGTGACCCCGACATCTGGGGCGAGTTAAACAGCCGTCTCGGTCGCCAACAACCTCACAATTGGGAGCTAGGACGATCGGCCAGAGGCCGTCGGGGCGGCTAGGCCGGCGGGATGTTCTGGTTGCGGTGCAGGACGTTGTCCGGGTCGTATCGCTTCTTCAGCGCCCGCAGGCGGTCGAATGACTCAGGGCCGTAGGCGGCGCGGACCCGCTCCAGGGGCTCGTCGGCCTGCATGTAGTTGGCGTAGCCGCCGCTGACCGACCAGGGCTCCGTCGCGGCCGCAGTCTCGCGGGCCCAGGCGATCTGCTCGTCGTCGTCGTCGGCGTCGATCCAGCTCGCCATCACGCTGAGGTTGAAGGCCGCGTCGCGGTAGCCGAGGGCGGCGCTGTCGGGGTCGACGTCCTTGGGCGCGCCGTGCAGCGACTCGAGCAGGATCGCGCCGGGCGGCCGGCCGAGGGCGGAAATGCGGTTGAGGAGCACGTCGATCAGCTCGTCGGGGAGCTCGCGGACGAAGTGGCCCTTCCAGTAGTTGCGATCGACCCCGTAGCCGGGGTTGAAGACGAGCTGCTGGTCGAGGAAGCCCTGGCGCCGGACGCCGTCGTTGACCAGGCCGTCGGCCGCGCGAAGGTCGACGAGTTCCTCCGGGTCCTCCCCATCACCCGTGAAGCAGGGGGCGACGGTCAGCTTCAGGTTCATTTCCGCGTCGATGGTGATCTGCGCCTGCATGCTGAGGTCGGTGCCGGCCTCGGCGATGGCGTCGCGGTAGAGGCGGAGCGCATTGCCCACGCCCTCGCCCGCATACTCCAGCCGGCCGCCGACGACCTGCTCGAGCGGATGGAGCCGGAACTCGAGCTTCGTGGCCACACCGAAGTTGCCGCCGCCTCCACGAAGGCCCCAGAGCAGCTCGGGGGTGTCGTCGCCGTTGGCGCGGACGACCTCGCCGGCGGGAGTCACCAGCTCGGCGGCGATCAGGTTGTCGCAGGTGAGCCCGAACTGGGCCGTCAGGTGGCCGATCCCGCCGCCGAGGGTGAGCCCGGTGACCCCCGTCGAGCCGACCACGCCGCCGGGCGTGACCAGGCCGTGGGCCTGAGTCGCCGCGTCGAAGTCGAGCCAGGTCGCACCGCCGTCCGAGATGGCCAGGCCCGCTTCGGTATCGACCTCGACGCTTCCGCATCCGCGTCAGGTCGATCACCAGGCCGTCGTCGACCGCGCAGTGCCCGGCGGGGTTGTGGCCGCCGCCGCGGACGGCGATCTCGAGGTCGTTCTCCTGGCCGAAGGCCAGCGCGGCCGCCACGTCGTCGGCATCCAGGCAGCGTGCGATCGCGGCCGGGTGCCTGTCGATCAGCAGGTTGAAGCAGGTGCGCGCGCCCTCGTACTCGCGATCGCCCTCCACGAGGACGTCGCCCGAGAGCGCATCGCGAAGCTCCCCCAGGTCGTCGGTCATCCGTTCGAGGAATCGCTTGAGATCGGCAAAGTTGGAGTCGACGCCCCGCTTCACGGCTCGCGACGCGAGGGGGCCAAGGGCGCCGGCGAGGCCTCCGAGCTCCACCTCCGCGGCGAGCTCGACAACGGTGCTCTCTCCATCGTCCGAGAACCGGTAGCGATAGACGAACGGTGTCGGCCCCGAGGTGGTGCGAATGTCGAACTCGGTCGGCCTCCGAATGGCCATCACCTCGAGCTCGTTCTCCGCCCGGCCGCCGGGCAGCTCCCGCTCCATCACGAAGGTCGCGCCAACGCCATCGTCACCCGCCGAGGTTCGTTGGACGGACTGGACGGCCGAGTTCCAACGTGGGAAGTTGATGGGGTCCGAGACGTAGTCGAAGACCTGGTCCATGGGCCGGTCGATCCGCACACTGGTCTCGAAGTTCATCGCCATACCTCCCAATCGCAAAGGCTATGCCTCCCGACCAAATAACGCCGACCGACAAGTTCCGGATTCTCTGCGTCGACGGCGGAGGGATCCGCGGCCTGATCCCCGCCCTCGTCATCGCCGAGCTGGAGCGGCGGATCCAGGCCGAGGCAGGGCCCGGTGCTCGGATCTCCGACTACTTCCACATGTTCTCCGGCACCTCGACGGGCGGACTCGTAGCGCTCAGCCTGACGGCACCAGACGACACGGACCCCGAGCGACCGCGGGTCAGCGCCGATCAGCTGGCCGGCTTCTACACCGAGGACGGGCCCGGAATCTTCCACCGCAGCCTGCTGCAGAGGCTGAGGACGCTGTGGGGATGGCTCGGGCCGAAGTACACGCTCGGCCCCCTCGAGGAGTCGATCGAGAACCGGCTTGGGAAGACCCATCTGGAGCACGCGCTCAGGGAGGTCATCGTCACCTCCTATGACATGACCAACCGCCAGCCCTACTTCTTCAAGCGCTGGCGGGCGAGGGAGGATCCGGAGAGCGACCGCAACCGGCCGCTGTCGGACGCCGGGCTGGCGACGTCGGCCGCCCCCACCTACTTCCCCTCGCACGAGGTCGACGGGCGGGCGCTCGTTGACGGCGGCGTCTTCGCGGCGAACCCGGTGATCGTCGCGATCGTCGAGGCGCTCAAGCGGATCGACGATCAGCCGGGCCACCTCGACCAGGACGACCTGCTCGTCGTCTCGATCGGCACCGGCCTGCACGAGGACGGCTACAGCCAGGCGCAGGTTCGCCGTTGGGGCAGGCTCGGATGGATCCTGCCGCAGCGCGGGGAGCCGCCGATCCTCGGCGCGGTGCTCGGCGGCGCCTCGGACGGCGCCGATCACTGGGCCCACACCCTGCTCAACCACCCCACCGACCCGCACATCCAGGCCGCGGACCTCGGCCACGGCCCGCGCTACTTCCGCCTGCAGCAAACCCTCCGTGAGTCGATCGCGCTGGACGACGCCAGCCAGCAGGCGCTGACCGAGACCCTGCCCGCGGTCGCCAGGGAGCTGATCGCCGCGCACGACGCCGAGCTGTCGGAGATCGTTGGGCGGCTCCTGCGCTTCGACCCTCTTCCCTTCGACCCCGCGCCGATCTAAGAGGTTTCTAACCGGCCCCTTAGGCCGGGCTGACCGCCGCGGGCGACGATCGGGACCGATGGAGTCCTACGCCGGCACAAGCGCTGCCGCGGTCGAGCCCCGCACGCGCCCCGACCGCCTAGGCGGCATCGAGGGCAACACGGCGCTCACGACCGGCGCGGGCGTCGTTCTGACCCTCCTGCTGATGGCGGAGGGGATCACGCTGCTCAAGATGGACACGCTGCTGAGCGTCCACATGGTCATCGGGCTCGTCCTGATCCCACCCGTGCTGCTCAAGCTCGGCAGCACCGGCTACCGCTTCGCCCGCTACTACACGCATTCCCGCCCCTACGTGGAGAAGGGCCCGCCCCCGCTGGCGCTGCGCCTGCTCGCGCCGGTCCTCGTCCTGACGACGGTCGGGATCTTCGTCACCGGCGTCTGGCTGCTCGCTCTCGGCAACAAGTCAGATCAGCTGCTCTTCCTGCACAAGGCGAGCTTCATCGCCTGGGCTGGAGCCTTCGGCATTCACTTCCTCTGGCATCTCCCGCACATGCTCCGCGCCCTGCCGGGGTATCGGCGCGGCGCCGGCGCCCGCGGGCTCCCGGGCTCGGGCCTCCGCGGGGTGCTCGTCGCCGCCTCGCTGGGCGCCGGGATCGCACTCGCGATCTCACTCGCGAGCGCGATCTCTGGCTGGCACGGCGGCCCCTCGGGCTGAGTCTCGCCTACGCCTCGGCAGGCGGGATGTTGTGGTTGAGGCGGAACAGGTTGTCGGGGTCGTAGCGGCGCTTCAGCCCGCGGAGCCGCTCCCAGGTGCCGCCCGGGTAGGCGGCGCGAAGGGTCTCCTCGTCCTCCTCGCCCATGAAGCCGACGTAGCCGCCCGTTCCATTCTTGCCGAGCCGCTCCGCAAGCCCGTTGACGAACGCCTCGTGGGTGTCCGTCTCGGCCCCGTCGAGATACATCGCCGCGACGTTCACGAACAGCCCGCGGTCGCGGTGCGGGAACGCCATTGCCTCGTCGGCGACCCGTCCGTAGGCGCCACCGAGGACGCGCACCTGGACGGCCTTCATCATCGCCGTCGACTTGGGCAGCTCCTCGAGAATCGCCTCCGCTCCGCCTTGCTCCAGCGAGTCGCCAAAGAAGTTGGCGCCCGCTGCGAACTGCGGCTCGGGCTCGGGACCCTCGTAGAGCTCCGGGTAGCGCATCGGCCGCAGCATGTCCGCGTAGGGATCGGCCAGCGCCCTGAACGGAGCGAACGCGGAATCGCCCTGGTCCACGGGGCCGACGTACGCGGCGAGGCCCATGATCACGGGCTTGCCGTGCGCCTCCTCGGGGATCATCGGCATCGGCGGCGCCACCATGATGTTGGCGATCGTGGAGAGCTCCTCGGGAGCGGCCTTCGCCGCCTCGATGAAGCCCGTGATCGTCTCGTGCGTAGCCGGCAGGATCAGCATGCCGCCGACGATCTCCGAGATCTCGTGCAGCCGCAGCTTGAGGCGGGTGGCGATGCCGAAGTTGCCCCCGCCGCCGCGGATCGCCCAGAAGAGGTCGGGCTCCGAATCCTCGCTCGCCTCGACCACCTCGCCGTCGGCGGTGACGACCTCCGCCGCGAGCAGATCGTCGATCGTCAGCCCGTTCTTGCGGACCAGGAAGCCGAGGCCACCTGCGAGGGTGATCCCGCCGACGCCGACCGAGCCGCTGTCGCCGAAGCCGGTGACGAAGCCCTGCTCGCCGGTCGCGTTCGTGTACTCGCCCGCCTTGATGCCGGTTTCGACCCAGGCGGTCTTCGCGTCAGCGTCGATCTCGAGCGACTTCATGGCGGAGAGATCGATGACGAGCCCGCCATCGTTCGTCCCGTACCCGGCGCGGCTATGGCCGCCGCTGCGGACGGAGAGATCGAGGTCGCCCTCGCGCGCCTCGGTGACGGCGCGGGCCACCTCCTCGGAAGACGTCGGGCGAACGATCGCGGCCGGCCGCCGGTCGAAGCCCTTGAAGAAGACATGGCGCGCATCCTCGTAGCCGGAATCCTCCGGTCCGACGACCTCGCCCTCGAGCTCGTCGCGCAGATCTGGGACAGAGACCCCCTGTGCCTGTGACATTTCGACTCCTTTCTCGGTTTTGTCGTCTCACCCTGACGACGAACGGCGCGGGCGGAAATGGACAGCATTTGACTCTATTTGGAGACGCTCGCCGGGTCCAAGACGTGACACTCGGCCACAATTCAACCGTCTGGTTTAATACCGCGCCTGATGCCGACGGACCAGCTCGACCTGACCTTCGCCGCTCTCGCGGACCCGACCCGTCGGGCGATCCTCGAACGGCTCACCGAGGGAGAGGCGACCGTCAGCGAGCTCGCCGAACCCTTTCCGGTCAGCGTGCAGGCGGTCTCCAAGCACCTCAAGGTGCTGGAGGGCGCCGGGCTGATCACCCGCGCGCGCAGCGGACAGCTCCGCCCCTCGCGAATCGACGGCGCGGCCCTGAGGGAGGCCGCCGAATGGATCGACGGATACAGCAGCTTCTGGCAGCGAGGATTCGAGCGCATGGGGCGGCGTCTCGGTGGCTGACAAGCCGGACATCGACATGCTCTGGACCTTCGACGCCGCGCGCGACGAGGTCTGGCGCGAGTGGACCGAGCCCGAGCGCTTCGCCGACTGGTACGGCGGCCCCGAGTATGTGATCGCCCTCGACGAGATCACGATGGACGTTCGCGAGGGCGGCAAGTGGACCGCCGTGATGCGCGGCCCCAAGGACCACGTGATCCACTGGAACGGGGAGTACATCGAGGTGAGCGAGCCGGAGAAGCTCGCTTTCACGGTCTCCGATCAGCCCGGCGAGGACCTCTATGACCTCTGCACGGTCGAGCTGACCGACCTCGGCGGCACGCGCACCGAGATGCGCTTCACCCAGTCAGGCGGCCACATGCCGGCCGAGGCATACCGCCGCGCCCAGGAGGGCTGGTCCGGCTTCTTCGAGCGGATCGCGGAGCGACTCGCCGGCGATTAGTTGAGCCATCGCGCCCGGTCTTACAAGCAACTTCGAAACGAACAGGAGGAAGCAGATGAGTGGGAGGATCGTGGTTACGGAGTTCATCTCGGTCGACGGGGTCATCGAGGATCCGGGCGGATCTGAGGACTTCGCGCACGGCGGTTGGAGCTTCGAGTACGACCGCGGCGACGACGGCGACAAGTTCAAGATGGAAGAGCTGATGGACGCCGAGGTCCAGCTCCTCGGACGGGTGACCTACGAGGGCTTCGCCGACGCATGGCCCTCGCGCGAGGGCGACTTCGCCGACAAGATCAACAAGGGCCGCAAGGTGCTGGTCTCGACCACCCTCACCGACCCGGACTGGGAGAACACGACCGTGGTATCGGACAACGTCGTGGACGAGCTCAAGAAGCTCCGCGACGAGACCGACGGGAACATCCTCGTCGCAGGCAGTGGCACCCTCGTCACGACGCTGCTCGAGAACGATTTGGTGGACGAGCTGCGGCTGATGGTCTTCCCGACGATCCTCGGCAGCGGCAAGAGGCTGTTCCCCGACGGCATCGACAGGCTGAAGCTGAAGCTGACCGACGACCGGGGCGTCGGCTCGGACGGCGTCCGGGTGCAGGTCTACCAGCGCGCCGACTAGGCCGACGGCGGGAGATGGACCTCGACCCGATGGTCGTGCTCGTCCAGCACGTACACCGCCTCCGCCGTCCCCTGGAAGAGGCGGTGGCGTGCCGGCGGGCTGACGTCCTCCTCGCTGCAGGCGCCTCCGCCGTGACCGACTGAGCGACGGGAGAAGATCTCGATCCCTTCGGCCGCCTCGTGGGCCGGGACCTCGTGCGCAACCCCCGAGATGTAGACGCCCCGGCCCGTGTCGATCGGCACGGTCGAGTCGAAGATGACGATCCCGACCTCCCGCCGGTCGCGCAGATTCACCGAGTGCGTTGCATCCGGTTCCGAGATCCAGAAGTACTCGCGGTAGTCGCGGTGGGCGAAATAGACGGGCGTTGCCCACGGCTGGCCGCTCGGGTCGGAGGTGGCCACCACCATGTAGAGGTTGCCGTCGATGATCTCCCTTGCGGCCTGAGCCTCCTCTGCGTCCGCAGCCATGGCGGCAGTATCCCTTAGGCTCCGGCGCATCGAGGTCGAGCACCTCAACTGCGGCACGATGTGCCCGAGGGGGGCGCGCCTTCTCGCCGGCCAAGGCGGTCTGCTCGAGAAGACCGAGGTCGTCGCCCACTGCCTGCTGATCGAGGCGGGCGGCGAGCTGGTCCTGGTCGACACCGGATTCGGGACCGGCGACTGCGCGGATCCCAAGCGCCTCGGCGCCGTCTTCCGGGCGTCGGTGGCGCCCGTCTGCCGGGAGAGGGAGACCGCCGTGCGCCAGATCGAGGCGCTCGGCCACGATCCGGCTGACGTCCGCCACATCGTCACCACCCACCTCGACGTCGATCACGCCGGAGGCCTCGGCGACTTCCCCGAGGCGCAGGTGCACGTCTTCGGAGCGGAGCTGGCGGCCGCGAAGTCGCCGCCCCTGCTCGAGCGCGCCCGCTACGTCGAGGCGCAGTGGGCGCACGGCCCGATCTGGGTCGAGCACGGCGCCGGCGGCGACAGCTGGTTCGGCTTCGAGAGCATCCGCCTGCTCCCGGATCTCGACGCCGAGATCGCGATGATCCCCCTCCCCGGCCACACGGCCGGGCACAGCGGCGTCGCCGTCAACACCTCTGAGGGCTGGCTCCTGCACTGCGGCGATGCCTTCTTCTTCCACGGCGAGATCGAGACGCCGGGTCGCTGCCCCCCTGGCCTGCGCTTCTTCGAGACGATCAACCAGCACGACGGCAAGGCGCGCCACCGAAATCTGGAGCGCCTGCGAGAGCTCCAGCGCGATCACGGCGACGAGGTGACGCTGTTCTGCTCGCACGACCCGCAGATGCTCGAGGCCGCGCAGCGCCAGCCCGCGACCGCCTAAAGGAGGACAGAGGATGGATCAGCCCACCGCGGAGAACGCATTGAAGGAGCTCGAGCCCCTGGTCGGAGAGTGGAAGCTGGAGGCGACCCCTCCGGGCGGCCCTCCCTGGCCGGGTGAGGCGGGCATCACATTCGAGTGGATGGAGGGAGCGCCGTTCCTGATCGAGCGCTCCGTCGTCGAGATGGCCGAGGCACCCAACGCGATATGCGTCATCGGGTGCGACGCTGCCAACGATCGCTACTTCCAGCTCTACTCGGACGATCGCGGCGTCTGCCGCGTTTACGAGTTGAGCATCGGCGACGGCGAGTGGAAGATCTGGCGTGAGGGCGAGCCCTTCGCACAGCGCTTCACCGGCCGCTTCAGCGAAGACGGCAACCGGATCGACGCTCGCTGGGAGGCAACCAAGGACGGCACCAACTGGGAGACCGACTTCGACCTGGTCTTCACGCGGGTCCGGTAGCGAAGCACAGCCTCGGCGCCATGTACTAAATTTTCGCGGCGCGAGACGCCCGGGGAGTGCGGATCGCGCTAACGGGAACTGCGATCGGCGGTGAGCAGCCGCCGCGGAGAGAAGAGGTACTCAGACATGCGTCTTCGCCACCTGACCATCGCCGGGGCGGTCGTCGCCTCGTCGCTCGCTCTGACGCTGGTCGCCACCGGCGGCGCGTCGGGCGCGTCACTGCCGAACACGAAGGTGATTCCGGGCGCCTGCGCCCTAGACCTGCGCGCCAACCACTCGCACTGCGACCTCAACCTGATCGCCACGCTCAAGGGCGAGGCGAAGGCCGCTGCGGCTCCGACCGCCGGCTACGGCCCGGCCGACCTGAGGAGCGCGTACGCGCTGCCGTCGAGCGGCGGCGCCGGCCAGACCGTCGCGATCGTCGACGCCTTCGGCGACAACACGGCGGAGGCCGACATGAACACCTACCGCTCCACCTACGGCCTGCCGGCCTGCACCACCGCCAACGGCTGCTTCAAGAAGGTCAACCAGAACGGGGTCCAGGGCAGCTACCCGACCAACGACCAGGGCTGGGCGCTCGAGACGCAACTCGACCTGGAGATGGTCTCGGCCGTGTGTCCCGGCTGCAAGATCCTGCTGGTGGAGGCGACCTCCAACATCAACTCCAACCTGTACGCCGCCGAGGACACGGCGGCCAGGCTGGGCGCCACCGCGATCTCCAACAGCTATGGCGGCGGCGAGTCGAGCTCCGAGACGGCCGACGACGCCCACTTCAACCACCCGGGCGCGGCGATCACCGTCTCCTCGGGCGACAGCGGGTTCGGCGTCGAGTACCCGGCGGCCTCGCGGTACGTGACCGCGGTCGGCGGCACCACTCTCAGCCACGCGTCCAACGCGCGCGGCTGGACCGAGACCGCCTGGAGCGGCTCCGGCAGCGGCTGCTCGGCCTACGAGCCGAAGCCCGCCTGGCAGACCGACTCGGGCTGCGCCCGACGGACGGTTGCCGACGTCTCCGCCGTCGCCGATCCGAACACCGGCGTCGCCGTCTACGACAGCAACTGCAACATCGTTGGCCAGATCCTCGGCCAGTGCTTCAAGGGCTGGGGAGTGGTCGGCGGCACGAGCGCCTCGGCGCCCATCGTCGCCGGCGTCTACGCCCTGGCCGGCAACGGCTCGAGCGTGAACTACGGCTCGTTCCCCTACAGCCACACGTCATCGCTGTTCGACGTGACCTCGGGGAACAACGGCAGCTGCAGCCCGGCGTATCTCTGCACCTCCGGTGCGGGCTACGACGGGCCGACCGGCCTCGGAACCCCGAACGGGACCGCCGCCTTCTAGCCGGCGCGCTCCGGGTCACAGTTCCGACGCGAGAGGCGGGCCCCCTCGGGGGCCCGCCTCGTTTTCCTAGTCCGTTGCGCCGATCGCCGCCACCGGGCCGGGCGCCTCCATGGGCTCGCGCTCGATCTCGCGCTCGCGGACGAGCCAGAGGGCCAGCACCGCGCCGGCGATGCACAGCAGGCCGCCGAGCGTGAGCACGTCGTTGAAGCCCGCGAGGAAGCCTTCCCGCGCCGCGTTGGTGGCCGCCTGGCGGCTCCCCGGCGGAACCGACGCCACGGCCTGGTGCAGGCTGCCCGACGACGCCGCCTCGACGAACTGGCGTGGGTGGTCGCCCGCGGCGAGAGGTGTGCCGTCCGTCAGCTCGCGGAACTTGTCGGCCCCACGCCCGATGAAGATCGCCCCCCAGACGGCGACGCCCACCGCGACGCCAACCTGGCGGAACGTGTCGTTGATGCCGGCCGCCATCCCGCTGCGCTCCTTCGGCACCACGCTGAGCGCCACGTCGGCGATCACCGGGTTGAGGAAGCCGACGCCCGCGCCAAGGACGAGGAACCCACCCAGCAGGGTCGTCCACTCCGACCCGGCGTCGACCCCCGACATGAGGAGCAGGCCCGTTCCCGCCACCGCGAGGCTCGCGCTCATCAACAGACGCGCGGGAACACGCGACAGCATCGCTCCAGAGATCGGCGCGGCGAAGAAGCTCACCACGGTGACCGGCAGGTAGCGCAGCCCGGCCTGGAGGGGCGAGTAGCCGAGGTAGTTCTGCAGATACAGCGTCAGGTAGAGGAAGAGCGCGAAGGCCGAGGCCGAGACCGCAAAGGCCGCCAGCTGCACGCCGGTGAACGCCGGCCGCTTGAACAGCCCCAGCGGGAGCATCGGCTCGCCTACGCGGCTCTCGATCGCTGCAAAGGCACCCATCAGGACCGCCGACCCCGCGAACAGCGACACGATCATCGTGCTGCCCCAGCCCTCGTCGTTGCCGCGGACCAGCGCGAGCACCAGCATGAAGAGGGAAGCGCTGAAGGTCGCGACGCCGGGCCAATCGATCCGGGTCGCGTTCGGGTCCCGGCTCTCCTGCAGCTTCAGATAGGTGATCGCGATCGCCGCCAGCCCGATGGGAACGTTCAGGAAGAAGATCGACTGCCAGCCAAGCCCGTCGGTGAGCGCTCCACCGACCAGCGGTCCGACTGCGACGGCCACGCCGATCGAGGCGCCGTAGATCCCCATCGCCGTGCCGCGCTCACGTCCGGCCGGGAACTCCTGGGCGACCAGCGCGAGCGAGACCGCGAACATGATCGCCCCGCCGACACCCTGGAGCGCGCGGGAGAGGTTGAGGAATGTCGGATCGGGCGAGAACCCGCAGAGCAGCGAAGCCAGCGAGAAGATCCCGAGCCCTGCCGCGAAGATTCGCCGCCTGCCGAGCCTGTCGGCAAGCGAGCCGGCCGTCAGGACCAGCGCGGCCAGCGTGAGTGCGTAGGCGTCGACCACCCACTGGAGATCGGTGAAGCTGGCGCCCAGGTCGTCCCGGATGGACGGCAGCGCGACATTCACCACGGTGATGTCCAGCAGCAACATGAAGGTCGCCACCGAGACGGTCATCAGGGTCCACCATTTACGAGCCATGTCAGCCTCCTGCGACCGTCACACTGGCCGCGTTGCGTTCGTCAGTGCTATGACGGACCCGAATGAGAGGACGTGACGAACAGTGAGCAACGACACACTTCTGGCCCAGGAGTTCGAGGAGCACCGGCCCCACCTGCAAGCGGTCGCCTACCGGATGCTCGGCTCGACGGGCGAGGCAGATGACGCGGTCCAGGAGGCGTGGCTTCGCCTCAGCCGAACGGATTCCGATCAGGTCGAGAACCTGCGCGCCTGGCTGACGACCGTGGTCGGCCGGGTCAGCCTCGACATGCTGCGAGCCCGCAAGGCGCGGCGAGAGGAGCTCGACGGGGCCGATCACATCGAGCCGATCGTCAGCGAGGTCAGCGAAGAGCAGCCCGCCGAGGAGGCCGAGCTGGCCGACTCCGTCGGGCTGGCGATGCTGGTCGTGCTGGAGAACCTCTCCCCCGCAGAGCGCGTCGCGTTCGTCCTCCACGACATGTTCGGAGTGCCTTTCAGCGAGATCGCGGAGATCACCGGGCGAAGCGCAGACGCCGCCAGGCAACTGGCGAGCCGCGCACGTCGCACGGTTCGGGGCTCGGTGCCGCCGCCCGACCCCGACCTCGCCGCCCAGCATCGTGTCGTCGAAGCATTCCTGGCCGCCTCGCGCGCCGGTGACTTCGAGGCGCTCCTGGATGTCCTCGATCCGGACGTGGTGTCGCGGGTTCATACGGTCGAAGGGGACCGGCGATGGGCACCGCCGGCAGTGGGCGCCGAGAACGTCGCCCGGCGAGCGCTGGCGCGCGGCCGCCCATTTGCCCCTTACGGCCGCCCAGCCATCGTCAACGGCCAGATGGGCGCAGTCGCGGACATCGACGGCAGGCGATTCGCGGTGGTGGCCATGACCATCAGCGATGGCCGAATCGCGACCATCGACGTCTTCCTCGAGCCGAGGAGCCCGTCGGACTCGTCTGCCTGACCGCGGGACCAATCTCCAGGAGGACGCGGACCGTATTCGAGGTGTGGCTGCCAGCCCTGCCCTCCGATCCCTCACCCTGGCGGGGCTGGCGGCCGCAATCAAGCTGCCTTAACGTCGCTCCGGCGATGAGCCGAGACGACTTCCGCAAGGCCCGCTGGTACGCGGTGCGCCCGGCGGCCAACCGCAAGCCGGCGACCTACCGCTGCCCCCTCTGCGGCGGAATGCTGCCCGCCCTCAGCGAGCACATGCTGATCACGCCCGAAGGCGACGCCTCCCGCCGCCGCCACGCTCACTCGGCGTGCGTGATGGCCGCCCGGAGGCAGGGGCGGCTGCCGCTGCGCGAGGACGTCGAGCCGGCCGCTCCCGGTCTGTTGTCTCGGCTCTTCCGTCGGGGGTAGGCTCAGCGTCGAGATGGTGCTGAAGAAGATCGGTCTCGTCACCGCATCGGCGCTCTGCTCCATCAACCTGTGGACGGGCGCGCCACTGCTCGCGGTCTGGGTGGGCTCCAAGGTGCAGGGCAATCTGAACAACCTGAGCATGACCGCCGTCTTCTCGGTGATCGCGGTCCTCGCGGTGCTGGTCTTCCTGCTCGCCTGGGCGCTGACCTGGCTGAACGCCAAGTACGACGACCTCACCGGAAGGCATCCGGAGGCTCGCCATACCTCCCCTTGGCTGCGCAGCATGCGCGACGAGCGCGAGCATGACGTTCGCCAGAAGTTCGGGATCAGCCCCGTCGAGCGCATGGTGGTGATCTGCGTGGTCGGCGGCGTGCTCGCGTTCGAGTTCTGGTTCTTCTTCTTCGCGGGATCCTCGCTGCCGAACCAATAGGGGCGTCACTTGCTGTAGCTGATCAGGTCCTCTCGCTCGGACTCTCCTGAGACCGAAACCGCGACCACAGGCCCGACGCCCTTGGCGTAGAGCTTGTACTCGGACACGGTGGGCTCGAGCGGACTCGTGTCGTCGATCAGGATCGCGCCGGTGAAATGGCCGACGGGCGCCTCGACCTGCTGGTCCAGCGCCAGCACCTTGGCGCGGTCCTCGGCGTGGCCCTTGTGGTACTCCTCGCGATAGGTCAGCCCGACCGACGGGTGGGCGGGCATCGCGATGCCGGCCTCAGCGCCGCTCTTCCCGGCCTCGAAGGACCCGCTCGTGTCCTTCTTGCCGTTCTCGATCGAAGCGGTGTCCTCGCCGAAGTACCAGATGTTGCCGTCCTTGTCCTGGGCGTACCAGTCGTCCGTGACCTCGGTCGGCTTCCCGTTCGTGTAGGCGACGTCGTGGACCACCCTCGCGGTGACGCCGTCGGCGATCGCCTTGGTCCTGTTCTCGACCGTGATCGTCTCGGTCAGATGCTCGCCCTCCGGGTTGGTGACCCGGACATGCCACTGGGCGCCGACCGGCATCGGCCAGTACGGATTGTCGATCTGGGTCGTGAAGTCCGCCGGATTGAGGTTGGACGGCTCACTCGTCTGCGGGAGGGTGTTGGTGCCGGATTGCGCGGCCGCCTGGGTCGTGTTGCCCCCCGACGAGCCGCCGCACCCGGCGAGCGCTGGAAGCAGGACGGCGATGCCCGCCGCCGCGGCTCCCGCGCGCCAGATCGCTCGGGCCTTCATCTGATTCTCCATTCGGTCGTCTTGGTCATTGCGCGACCGGTTCTACGGATGCCGAATGAACCGACCGTGAAAGCTCAGCCAGAAGACACCTGGGGTCAGCGGGGGAGCTCGATCCAGACATCGGCCCCGGTGCCGTTGCGGTTCGCGGCGTGGGCGCTGCCGCGGTGGGCGCGTGCGATCGCGTCGACGATCGCCAGGCCGAGCCCGGTGCCGTCTCCGCCGCGGGCCGGATCGGCGCGGCTGAAGCGCTCGAAGGCGCGGTCGAGGAACTCGGGCGGGAAGCCGGGACCTCTGTCCTCGACGTGGATCTCCAGATCGCCGGCCGCCTCGCTCGCGCTCAGGGTGATGTCTCCGGCGCCATGCTGGATCGCGTTCTCGATCAGGTTGGTGAGGGCCTGCTCCAGCCGGACGGCGTCGCCGTCGACGGCCAGGCCATTCGCCGGCTCCACGACGAGCGAGCGCCCGGATTCGCCGATGCGTGCCGCAAAGCGCTCGCGCACGCCGCCGAGCAGATCCGCGACCCGGACCCTGCGCATGTGCAGGGCCAGCTTTCCCTGCTGCGACCGGGCCAGGACCAGAAGGTCCTCGGCCAGCCCGCTGAGCCGGTCCACCTCGACAATCGCCGAGGAGATCGCCGCGCGCATCTCATCCGGGGTCTTCGCATACCGCAGCGCCAATTCGAGCTCGGTCTTGTGCAGGGCCAGGGGTGTCCGAAGCTCATGGCTCGCGTCGTCGACGAAGGTGCGCTCTCGCTCGAGGGCGGCCTCGAGCCTGCCGAGCATCCCGTTGAGGGTCTCACCAAGTCGGCGAAGCTCGTCGTTGGCCTCGGGCAGCGGCAGGCGCTGGTCGGGCTCGGCGGCCGAGATCTCCGCGGCGCGCCGCCGCATCGTCTCGACCGGCCGCAGCGCGGTGCCCGAGACCGCGTATCCGGCAAGAGAGGCGAGGAGGAGGGCGACCGGCCCTCCGATCAGGAGGATCGTCTTCAGGTTGCGCAGCGAGTCGTTCCGATCGTCCAGCGAAGCCGCGACCACGACCACGAAGGTCCTCCCGCGCGCCTGGGCAGGCCTCGCCAGCAGCCTCGCCTGGCCCGTGATGCTGCGGACATGCGGGCGCGTGACGATGAAGGACGCCCGGGCGGCGCGCGCCGCCTCGGCGGGCGAGAGCTGCGGGTGATTCGCCAGCTGGTCGGTGGTGGCGTAGATGGCGCCGCCGGAGTCCAGAACCTGGGCGAAGCTCTCCTCCCGGCCGAGCAGGCTCGTGGACTTGCTGAGATCCTTTCGCGCGACGAGCGACGCGATGTCGTCTCCGTGCGAGCGAAGGCTCTGGTCGATCTGCTCGCTGAGCTCCGTCTCAAAACGCGAATAGACGAAGACGCCGAGGGCGGCCAGCAGGATGGCCATCACGATCATGAAGACCAGGGTCACCCTGAGCCTGATCGGAATGCGACTCACGCCGATCCGCCGTTCTCGCGCATCCGGTAGCCGGCCCCGCGCACGGTCTGGATCGACTCGACCCCGAAGGGCTTGTCGATCTTCCGTCGCAGCAGACGGACGTAGGAGTCGACGATGTTCGAGCGGTTCTCGTACTCGTAATCCCAGGCGTGCTCGAGCAGCTGGAAGCGGGACAGCACTTCGCCCGGGCGCCGCATGAAGACCTCCAGGACGGCGAACTCCTTCGCCGAGAGCTCGATCTCCTCATCCCCGCGCCAGACCTGGCGCTTGGCGGGGTCCAGGCGAAGGTCGCCGACACGGAGGTCGGGCGAGCGCTGCCCGTTGCCCCGCCTGGCGAGGGCTCTCAGGCGCGCCAGCAACTCGGCGTAGGAGAAGGGCTTGACCAGGTAGTCGTCGGCGCCTGCGTCGAGCCCCGCCACCCGGTCAGGCACGCCATCCCGCGCGGTCAGCATCAGGATCGGGGAGACGACCCCGTCGTCGCGCAGGCGCCGGCAGACCTCGAAGCCGTCGATGCCGGGGAGCATCAGGTCCAGGACGATCACGTCGTACTCCGTGGATCCCGCCATCCAGAGCGCGGCCTCTCCCTCCCCGGCGAGGTCGGCGGCGATCCCCTCCTGTCGCAGTCCCCTGCGGATCAGGCCGGCCATCTTGGACTCGTCCTCGACGATCAGCACGCGCATGTCGCTCACCGAGATTGTCCCGCGACGATGAACGCGGGATGAAAGAACGCCGCTCAGGCCCGGCTAGCTCTCCGCCACGTCTCGGCGCAGGAATACGAGCGCGGCCGCCGCGAGCGCCGGGAGCCCGTAGAGGGCGCAGACCCAGAGAGAGCGCAGGATCGGGTCCCAGTCGGCGGGAGTGCGAAGCAGGCCCTGCCAGGCGTTGAATTGGGTACTCAGCAAATAGGGATGGAGCCCGCTCAGTCCGGGCAGGATGCCCACCAGCTGGACCAGGAGCGAGAACATCAGAGTCCCGACGATCGCGGCGCCGCTGTTCCGAAACACCGTCGAGAGCAGCAAGCCGATGCAGGCAATCGCGAGGATTGGAAGCAAATAGACGAGCAGGCTGGCGCCGACCAGCTCGAGGCCCTTCGGCGCCGAGACAACGGTCCCCGAGAGCGTGGTCACCGGGTTGAAGCCGGAGGCGAGGATCCCGGCGCCCAGCGCCACGGCTCCGGCGATCACGATCGCGAGGACGGCGTAGGTTGCCGCCGCCAGAGCCTTGCCGGCGAAGATCTGGTGGCGCTCGACGGAGCGGGTCAGGATCATCTTCAGGGTCGCGTTGCGGTCCTCCGAGGCGACGATGTCCCCCGCGACCAGCGCCGTGATCAGCGGGAACAGCCAGATCGAGCCGAACAGCAGGAGAACGAGGGGGACCGCCAGCCCCGTGTCGTGGACGTACTTGCCGAAGGCAACGTCGTTCGGGTGCCCGCCGCCGGTCACGAGGGCGACCACGAAGATGATCGGGACCACGGCCGCGGCCCCAAGGCCGAGGTAGGTCCGCTTCTGTGCTCGGAGCTTTCGCAGCTCCCAGCGGTAGATGGTCAGCACACCGGGCCTCATGCCAGCTCCTCGATGAGCTGCTTCGTGTGCGCCGCCCGGTGGGCGCCATCGCCCTCCGTGAGCTGGAAGAAGAGGTCCTCGAGCGTCGCCTGCTGCGGGGTCAGCTCAACCGTCGGCGCACCCGATTCGGCAAGGGCGACCGAGAGGGCCGCCACTGCGTCCTCGCCTTCGGCCTTGAACACCAGTCCGCCATCGGATGTCGCAAGCTCCTCGATCCCCGGCTGGGCCGCGCAGACGCTCCTGGCCCTCGCATCGTCGGTGGTCCGCAGCCGGTAGCTGACTCCGGCCTTGCTGCGAAGCTCGGCAAGAGATCCCTCGTAGGCCACCTTCCCGCTGCGGATGATCGCGACGCGATTGCAGAGCTCCTCCACCTCGTTCATCTGATGGCTGGAGAGCAACACCGTGATCCCGCGCTCGCCGAGATCGCGGATCAGCATTCGCATGTCTCGCATCCCCGCCGGATCAAGCCCGGTGGCCGGCTCGTCCAACAGCAGCAGGCGAGGGCTGCGAAGGAGCGCCGATGCGATGCCCAGGCGCTGCCTCATACCGTGCGAGTAGCCCTTGACCTTGTCCTTGGCGCGGTCTCGGAGCTCCACGATCTCCAGGACCTCTTCGATCGTCGCCCTGCCCTCCCCGCCGTCGAGCGCCGCGCAGAGTTTCAGATTGTCAAGCCCACTCAGGTACGGGTAGAACATCGGCGCCTCGACGAACCCGGCCACGCCGTCCAACGCCGCGACGCTGATCTGAGGATCACGCCCGAAGAGCCGTACGGAGCCTGCACTGGGGCGGATCAGCCCCAGCATCATCCGCAGCGAGGTCGTCTTGCCGGCACCGTTCGGGCCGAGGTATCCGAACACGTCCCCGGGATTGACCGTCAGGTCGACGTCGTCGACAGCGGTGATCTCCCCGTAGCGCTTGACGAGCCCCCGGACCTCAATCGGCGGAGACTCCGCCATCGACTACAGGTCTTGCGCGGCGGCCAGCACCGTGGCACGCGGAGCGGAGGCGAGGACCGTGTACTGCACGCCGTTGCGCTGGAACCTCACCATGGTCCCGAGGGCGGTGTCGAGCTCCTGGCCCTGGGCCCCGTTCACGGACACCTGCGGAAGGCTGAGCTGACCGTGGTCGCCGTTTGATGCAGACGAGCCATGAGACGCCTCGGCCGGCTGCTCGATCACGGCGAGCCCGCCAAGGCCCTTGCCATAGGTGATCAGCGCTCCGGCGTCCTTTCCGCTCTGGATGAGCCGGATCTCATTCTGCGGAAGGCCCGCGAGCGTGTCGGGGGCGCTGACCGGGAAGGAGGTCTGCTGCTGCACTGCCTGCAGGCCGGTGACCGGCTTCGCTTCGCCCGTCCCGTTGTCGTGGTGGGCCGGCGGGCTGACGTCGGTGACCTTGGCGTCCGGCGGTGGAGTGACATCGAAGACCGATGAGGGAACGGAGCCGAACGAGATATCGGTCACCTTCAGCTCGAGCACCGGCGAGCTGTCGTCCTTCGCGTAGACGGCGACCCGCAGGGGAGTGCCGTGCGTCGCGTCCCAGGCGAGCTCGGCGCCGCCCAGAAGCCCTGCGTTGCTCTTGGGCTCGACGCGGACGGTGTAGGCCGGCTGGCCCGCGATATCGGTCGGCTCGGCTCCACCTACCGTGGCGTGCTCCGCGAGCTTCGCGATTCCATTCTTGACCTGGTCGAGCGAAGGCGGCTGCTCCTTGGCCGAGCTCGCCCCATCGGCGCCGCCATGATCGGCGGGGAGAGTTCCCTGGTAGACGGTGTTGGAGCCTGAGTCGTAGACGAACCAGCTGTGCCCGTCCGAGAGCACCTGGCTGTCGCTTGTGGCGCCCTCGGCGTTCGAGTCCGCCTGGAGCTCGAGGCGGAGGTGCCCGTCGGAGGTGGCCCAGAGCCGTCCGGAGGCGCCGGTCAGAAGCGGATCCGCCCCCTGCACACTTGAGCCGGCGATCAGATCGTTGGTGAATTGAATGCGCGCGGTGACTCCCTGGACGGTGGGCGCCGTGAGGGCGTCGTGCACTGCCACCGGCAGGGGCTCCGCGGGCGGCTTCGGCCCGCCCCCCGTTGCGGCCATCGCCAGTGCGGTGGCTCCCACCCCGACGGCCACGGTCGCAGCACAGAGAGCGAGCAGCCGGCGGGTGGAGATGCGACGGAGGTACTTCATCGCCATAAAGGCTACGCCTCGTCCCTAAGGAGCATTCGAGATTCAGTGCTCATGATGCGCAAGCCAGGCCGCCCAGCCGAACAACGCCAACGCACCGAAGGTCAACAGTGCGCTCGCCGAGACGGCGCCGTGGAGCATCGAGCTGAAGGCAAGCAACGTACAGACGAATCCTCCCCAAGCGCTGGTGCCCCAGATAGGTCGGAGATTCATGATCGTCCTTATCCCGTTCCTCCACTGCCAGCTCCCCCGTAAAGCACGTGAAAGCTTGTTAGTGATCCACGCAGCTTCTCCCTCCTCCAACCTGACGCATGCTCGCACGAGCAGGTAAACGCCACGTGAAAGGCCGTTAAGTGATCGGCACAGTTAGCCTGCGCCGATGGCCGACATCACGACGATCGCGGAGCTCGGCACGGCGGGCGGCACCCTGATCCTGGCGATGGCGACGTTCGCCGCGGTGCGGTCGGCGAACCGGGCGGCGCGAATCGCCGAGCGCTCGCTTCAGCTCGGCCTACGCCCGCTCATGGTGCAGTCGCGGCCCGAGGATCCTCCGGAGCCCGCGATCTTCGGCTCCGGAAAGACATTGATGCCCGGCAACGGCCTCGCGCCGACGCGCGCTAGCGCGCGGAGGGGGTCGCGACGAGCTGCTCGAGGACATCGGGACCGGCCTCCGGAATGACCTCGATCGAGGCGATCCTGTTGCGGCCCGCGTGCTTGGCCTCGTAGAGCGCCTGATCGGCGGCGCTGAAGAGTCTCTCGAAGTCGAGCTGATCGCCGGCGGCAACCCCCACGCCGAGCGACACGGTGATCTCCACTCCTGAGGGCTTGGATCTCTCCACCGCCGCCCTCATCCGCTCGGCGAACCCGCGGGCTTCGGGAATTCCGACTCCCGGGATGACCGCCAGGAACTCCTCCCCGCCGATCCGGTAGAAGAGCTCGAAGGTGCGCAGGCACTTGCGCATCTCGTACGCGGTCGCCTGCAGCACGTCGTCGCCGGTCTCATGGCCATAGGTGTCGTTGACGTCCTTGAAGCGATCGAGATCCGCGGCGATCATGCAGATCGGCGCGTTCTGCTGCACTGCCTGCTGCTGGAGCTCCTCGAAGCGCGGCAGGAGTGACTTGCGATTGAGCAGGCCGGTGAGCGGGTCCAGCACCGACTCGTGCCGATGCTGCATTTCGGCGCCCTGGATCGCCAATGCGATTGCCGCCACGGATGCCGTGAGCGTGACGCTGACGATGCTCAGGGCGGGATGGGCGATGAGCGCGGCCGCATCGACGGTCACGCCGACGATCACGACCAGCAACGCCTCGATCGCGACGCCGACGGCGACGACCTGCGCCCGAAAGCGCACCGCCGACATCGCCACCGGAACGACCATCCAGGGGAGGATCGGGCTGAGGGGTCCACCAGTGACCGCCGCGGCCGCGGCGACCGCGAGCTCGATCGACAGCATGCCGGCGACCGCGACTCGCTCGGGATGGTCGCTACGGCGCATGCCCGGATCGACGAGCGCCAGGACCACTGCGGCCACCGCGAAGATCGGGACGAGCCACCAGCTCAGGATGGGCGCGAGCACGAGAATGCCGGCCGCAGCGCAGCCCGCACCGAAGGTACGCGCCTTGCGGACGCGATCGCTCGTGTCGACCACGCGACTGCGGTCAAGCTCGGTTGGGCAGAGCCAGGACATCAAGAACATGGTCGGCTATTGCGGGGCGAACATTCATCCGTGCTAGCAACGTTGGACGACTGCGGGTTTCCCGCAAGTGCGCCTCCACCGCGCAGATAGCCCCACTAATGAGGAGGCTGAGCCGTTTAGGTGAAGCGCTTGACGAACTCGAGCGCGGCCTGTGCAACCTCCTGCCAGCCGTCATCGATCGTCAGCGAGTGACCGCGGTTCGGAATCTGCTTGATCTCGGTCACAGCCGGGTTCCGCTTCTGGCGCTTGTAGGAGGCATTCGCGATCGCCCATGGGACCGTGTGGTCCTTCTCACCGTCGATGATCAGGAGCGGGCCGCGATCGGGACTCTTGGTATCCACCTTCGCCTCGGTCCACGGGTTCAGGTTGGCGTTCGCCATCTGGTTCAAGGCGATCGCCGACCCGGCCACGTGGTACTCGTCGTAGAGCCGCTTCGCCTCGTCATCCGACTCGATTGCGTTCGTCCAGCCGTACCTGAACTGGTCGAAGGTGAGGGTCACCGCGCGGCCGCGATTGAGCGGATTGGTCAGGATCGGCGCCGAGACCTTGATCGTGGAGACGGGCACGGGCAGAACGCCGCGGAATGGGCCTGGATCGATGGCGACCGTTACGGCGGACAGGCCACGGCCGGCAAGTATCTGGGCCAGCAGGCCACCGGTGGAATGGCCCATCAGCGCCGGCTTCTTGTTCAGCCCACCGATCACCTCGGCGGTGTGATCGGCGATCTGCTTCAAGTTCTTCTTCGCGAACACGTCCGGGTTCGCCCGGGCCTGCTCGACCGTCTCAGGATCGTCGGGCCAGTCAGGCATCAAGGGCGCGTAGCCCGCCTTCTTGAAGAACTCCCCCCAGCCGGCCCAGCTGCTCGGGAGCAACCAGAGGCCGTGGATGAAGACGACCGGCGTGGTGCCGGAGCCGTTCGCCGCGTCGATCTCCCTGCTCTCACGATCCGAAATCGCCATGGGCGCACCCTACTGATCTGGAAATGGAGCCGGCCGGTTTCGAACCGGCGTCCTCGGGATTCGGCGATCGGCTTCTACAGGCATAGCCGGCGCTTCGTTCTCGCCCCTTGACCTCTGCAGCCGGCGAGAGATGCCGAGGGGCCAAGTCCCTTTGATTTCCCCGGCTGGTCGGGACGGGCCGGCCGGGTGAGCCCGATTCTGATGCCGGTGATCCCACCCCTCGGGCTCGGGTGGGCCGACACACGCTGCTTAGGTTCTAGCTAAGCGGCGAGAGCGAACTCATGGTCCGCACGTATTGGTTGGTCCAGGTGTTTAACGAGGCCTCCTGGAACCTCGGCCTGCAACCTGATCGCACAAAGGCCCAAGTCGAATCCAATTTCGGCCCCGTGCTATGTCGAGTGGCAATGGTAGCCGCGAAGGGCCATTGAGCAGCCAGGGCCTACCGGTGCGGCCGGAGTGACTTTGGCAGCCTGACCGTGCCGCGGTTCGTAGCCGTCGCCGCCTGGCCGTCAGGCCCGGTGAGCGAGATCGAGATGGCGATCTTCAGCTTGCCCAGCTTCTTGAGGAGCTTTTGGCCACGGTTCGCGAGGGTGATGGTGATGGACTGTGGGACGCCCGGGGAGACGTAGATCGTGACTGACCCCAGGGCCGATGCCTTCTTCGCGCCCTTCTTCGCGGCGTGACCCGTGATCGAGCCGGTGCCTGTGCAGACGAACATGCCGTCGGGGCAGCTACCCAAAACGCCGGCTACCACCGCGAGGCCGCCATAGGCGTTGTTAACCACGCGCGGCTTTCCGGTCACAGTCAGTTGCGCGGGGTCCGCCCCGAACGAAGATGCCACACCGACGCTGGCCGTGAAGATCGCTGCGAGGAGCGACACCAGGAGCGCGGATCGCAGTCGCCTGACGAGACGAGTGATCACATACGACCATACGTACGAGCCGGCCAAGAAGATTGCGGAGATGTCCTCTAGGGACAGTCGGCGGTTACGTAGCAGCGCAGCGGAGGCTCCTTCGGGACGTGCGGATAGGTGGCGACGGTGGCGCCGACATCGGCGACCGAAGAGGCCTCGTCCGTGGCGAACGTGACGGGGTTCACGCCCGGCATCAGCAGCTGGCGGCAGAGGCCGGTGCCGATCAGGCGCGAGGGGTCCGCGGGCCCCGGGTGGTTGAGCGCGTCGATCGCGATCGCGTAGGCGACCGGGTCATAGGTGCCGATCGCGAGGTGGTCGCTCACGTCGAGCGGGCAGATCTGCTGGATCGCCACGTTCGTGATCTCGCCGCCGCCTCCGTGCAGCGAGCTGCCCTGCCCGGTGATGTTCGGGAAGACGACCTCGTCCAGGCGGGTGTAGGCGACCGTGTACGAGATCCCGGGGAATGTCTCCTGGTAGGAGTTGAGCGCCTGGATGAAATCGGCCTTGTCGCGCTGCTGCCAGAACGCCGGCGCACAACCGGGGATACAGACCGGGTCCGCATCGAGGGTCCCGTGGTTGCTCGGCGAGAGGCCGATCTCGTCGTCGACCATCCCCCGCGTGTCGGGCCAGAACCGGAACGCCCAGCGCGGCACCATGCCGCCCTGGCTGTGGCCGATGACCGAGATCCTCCGGCCGCCGCGCGCGTACATGGTCCGAATCGCGTTGACGACGTACTCGCCCGCGACCTGGATGTCGCCCATGCCGTTCCCTGGCAGGGCGACGACGCACCAGGGAATGCCGAGCTTGGTCAGCGCCGGCTCCCAGTTCCAGGAGAAATCAGACTTGGGGCTGTAGGCGGTTCCAGGGACGAGCAGAACCGGACCCCGGTTGCCGGCCGCGAGGTTGCCCTTGCAGGTCAGCGCGGCATCGAGGTCGCCCTGGGGGACGCTCAGCGCTGGACCGGGCCGATCGGGCGGCGCGTAGGTGATCGCCTCGGCCGTCGCGGGCATGAGGAGCGCCGCGCCGATCGCCACCAGGGTTGTCAGCGTCCTCTTCATCTCGCCCTCCTTGGCGCCGGTATTAGTGCCTCTTCTTCTGCTTCGGGCAGCTGGCGGTGACGTAACAGGCGAGCGGTGGCTCGGCGTTGATCTGAGGAGCGGTGGCGGTGTTGAATGCCAGGTCCGCTGCGGCGGAGGCGAGATCGGCCGGGTAGGTGACCGGATTGATCCCCGGCATCAGCGGCTGGTTGCAGACGCTCGAGGGGATGCGCGCAGGATCGGCGGGGCCTGGATGATCCAGAGCGTCGATCGCCAGGGCGTACGCGACGTTGTCCTGCGTGCCGATCGCCAGGTGCTCGGACGGGTCCAGCGGACAGATCTGCTGGATCGCCTCGTTGGTGATCTCACCGCCGCCACCATGCAGCGAGGAGCTCCCCGAGTCATCGGAGTTCGGCGTCACGATCTCGTCGAAGTGGCTGTAGATCTCGGTGTAGGAGATCCCGGGGAAGGTCTCCTGGTAGGAGTTGAGCGCCTTGATGAAGTCGGCGATGTCCCGCTGCTGCCAGTCGGCCGCCGCGCAGCTGAAGGTGCAGAGGGGATCCGCCCCGGTCGTCCCGTGGTTGCTCGGGGCGAAGCCGATCTGGTCGTCCACCATCGCGCGCGTGTCGGGCCAGAAGCGCAGCGGCCAGCGGGGCAGCATTCCCCCCTGGCTGTGGCCGATGATCGAGATCCTCCGTCCCGCCCGCGCGTGCATCGTCCGGATCCCGTTGACGACGTACTCGCCCGCAATCTGGATGTCCCCGAGGGCGTTGCCAGGCAGCGTCACCGCGCACCACGGGATCCCCAGCTTGTTGAGCGCGGGCTCCCAGTTCCAGGAGAAGTTCGAGTGCGGGTTGCTGCCGGTACCCGGGACCAGCAGGACGGGGGCGCGGCCGGCGCCGGCGAGGTTGCCGGTGCACTCGAGGCTGGCATCGAGCTTGTCCTGGGGAACGCTCAACGCCGGCCCGGGCTGGTCGACCGGCGCGTAGGTGATCGCCGAGGCCGAGGCAGGCACGAGCAGCGACGCGGCCGCGATCGCGCCGACGAGCCCTCTGCCCAGGAGCCCACTCCTCACGAGCGCGACCCTACCAATTCCTAGGTATCTCTGAGACACCTCCCTCGCCCTGTCTCGCCGCTCGCACCTTAGGGCCGGTGAAGAGCGCGGCGCTAGATTGGAACGGGACCATGGAAGCCCACCAACATCCGATCGATCCGATCCATCCTGGCTCCGGCCGTCGCGAAGGTCTGCTGAAGCGGATCGGGACCGCCCTCGCCGCCGTCGGGCTCGTGATCGCCAAGCTCGGCGCGAAGGCGAAGCTGCTGCTGGTGGCCCTGCCGAAGCTGAAGCTGTTCTCCACCTCCGCCTCGATGCTCGTCTCGATCGTCGCCTATCAGCTGATCTTCGGCTGGCTCTTCTCGATCGGCTTCGTGCTCCTCCTGCTCCTCCACGAGCTCGGGCACGTCTTCCAGCTCCGCCGCGAGGGGATCAAGGCGTCGGCGCCGATGTTCATCCCCTTCATGGGCGCCGTGATCTCAGCGAAGTCGATGGGCGACGACGCCGCCGCGGAGGCCCGCGTCGGGCTCGCCGGCCCGATCCTCGGATCGATCGCCACCTTGGTCCCACTCGGAATCTGGCTCGCGACGGGGAGCGACTTCTGGCGCGCCCTCGCGTTCATCGGCTTCTTCCTCAACCTCTTCAACCTCGTCCCGGTCCTGCCGCTCGACGGCGGGCGGGCGATGGCTGCGCTGTCCCCCTGGGTCTGGCTGGTCGGCTTTGCGGGGCTGGTGGCGATGGCCTTCGTGTTCCCGAGCCCGATCCTGCTGATCATCCTTCTGCTCGGCGGCATGGAGACCTGGCGCCGCTGGAAGACGCGCAACACCCCCGAGGGGCGCGCCTATCACCGCATCCCGACGCGCACGCGCGTGCTGGTGGCGGCCACCTACCTCGCATTGATCGCCGCTCTGGCGCTCGGCACGTCGCTGACGCACCTGCCGCGCGGCCT
Source organism: uncultured Solirubrobacterales bacterium (assembly GCA_963747425.1). GTDB lineage: Bacteria > Actinomycetota > Thermoleophilia > Solirubrobacterales > 70-9 > DASUPK01. Next base: position 327,131 of record CAVVFJ010000012.1, on the reverse strand, counting down.
CTCAGACGTCTAGAGCGTCAGCTTCGGCTTGACGTCGCGCAGGAACTGGCGCGGCATGCCGGGGACGTCAGCGAGGTCATCGAGGGACTTGAAGCCCTGCTGGCGCTCGCGATACGTGATCACACGCGTCGCCTGCGTAACCGAGAAGCCGATGTCGCGCAGATCCTCGAAGGTGGCCTGGTTGAGGCTGGTCCGGTCGCCGACGTCGACCTCGGGCTGCGGTTCGGGCCTCGCCGCTTCCTCCTCCTCCGGCTCCTCCTTGGATGCCCGCTCCTGCTCCTTGGGCTGCTCCTCCTTCTCACCGTCACCCTCGCGGCTGGGTCCGACGCCCAGGATGGCTCCTACGGTGCGGCCCAGGATGCCGCCCTGGCCCTCATCGTCCTCGCCCTCGGTGCTCTTCTCCTCCGGTTCCGCCTCGGCGGCAGGCTCGGTGCTGCGCGTCGAGACCACCCAGTCGTCTCGTTCGGACTCTGCAGGCTTTGGAGGCGGCGAGGCACTCGGCTCCTCAGACGGTTGGATGCCGGCCGCGGCGGCGCTCTCGGCGGCGCGCGCCTTGCGCTCCGCCTCCTCGGCGCGAGCCTCCGCGGCACTGACGCGCTCCAGGACCTCCCGAAGCCTGGCTTCGCGCTCGTCCTCCTCCAGCTTGAGCTGGGCGAGGCGCTCCGCGTCAGCCGCTCGCCGCTCCGCCTCCTTGGCCCTCATCTCGATCTCCTCGAGTCGCCTGTAGGCGTCCTCCATCGCTCGCTCGCGCTGCTCGCGCTCGGCCCGGAGCCGGCGCTCGGCCTCCTCGACCGCGCCGGATAGGCTGGTGGTCTCGCCGCTCGGCTTCTCCTCGAGCTCGGCCGGGGCGCGCTGCTCCGCGTCCTGCCTCAGCCGGAACGTCTCGGCTCCATAGCGCTCCTCTGTCTCGGAGCGGACTCGCTCCTCCGCCTCGCGTCGGGCCTGCTCGGCCGCCTGCGCGACCCGGGTATCGGCGTCGCGGCGCGCCTGCTCGATGGCCTGACGAGTTCGCTCCTCGACCTCCTGTCGCACCCGCTCCGACTCCTCCCGCGCGCGCTGCTCGCTCTCGCGGCGGAGGCGCTCGGCCTCCTCGCGGAGCTTCGCCTCGGCCTCCTCGAGGGCCTCCTCCCGGCCCTGCCGCCTGGCCTGGTCGGCGGCCATCTTGATCAGCTGCTCGGTCTCGTCCTCGGCACTCTGGGCCCGCTGCTCGGCGGGAGCGGCCGGCTCCGGGGGTGGCGGAGGTGAAGTGGGTTCGCGCTCGGGAGGAGCGTCGTACGGCCGCGGCGGCGTCACGTCGGGGGGCAGCGCGGAGCCGGTCTCGACGGGCTCCTCGGGCTTCTCCTCTCCCTCCCGAGCGAGGCGATCGATCTCCTCCTGGAGCGACCCGCCCCCGCCAGGCGGGGAGAGCTCGACGGGCTGCTCGGGCTTGGGCGGACTCGGTGACTCGGAAGACGCGGGAGACTCTGGCGCCGACGCCGCCAGCTCCGCGTCCGACGCATCGGGGACGGGGGTCTCCGCCGCCGCCGCCTCCTCCTCGGAGGCGGTTCGGCCAAAGCCGGCGGGAGCGCTCTCGGGCTCCGGCGCGATCGGCGTCAGCGCCGTGTCATCCGGAGCCTTGGGCTCCGGGCCGCTACCGGGCGGCACCCACTGGGAGGGGGCAGGGGCGCTGGGCTCCTCGGCCTTCTCCTCCTCTTCCTCCTCGGGCTTCTTGGGCTCCTCGGGCTCCTCGGGCTCCTCGGGCTTCTCGTTCTCGAGCCCGGTCGGCACCTCCTCGAGATCCTTCTCGCCCTTGTCCTCTTCCTTCGCCTCGGCCGCCTCTGCAGCGCCCTCGCCAAGACCAAGGGCCGCGGCAAGCTTCGTTGACTTCTCGCTCTCGGCCTCTGCGCCGGCCTTGACCTCGGCGCCCTCCTCCTTGGGCGCGGGCGGAGCCTCCCCCTTGCGCTCCGCCTTCCGGCGCGCGCGTTCCTCCTTGCGCTTCTGGCGCTCCTCGCGCCGGCGCTTACGCTCCTCCTCCCAGGCCCGGCGATCCGTGTCCTCGGCGCGACGCTTCTCGTCGGCGACCCGCTGGCGCTTGGCCTTGCGCTCGCTGCGCCGGTCCTTGCGGCTCGGCTTGCCCTTCGCCTCCGCATCGCTCTCAGCGTCCGCGTCCGGCTTGGCCTTGATGTCCGGCTCGGTGTCGGCCTCCGGCTTCGCCTTGGCCTCCGGCTTGGCCTCGGCCTTGTCGGCGGCCTTCGGCGGCGGCGCCTCCGCGACCCGGCCCTCGGCCTTGGCCTTCTTCTTGGCTCGGCGCTTGTCGCTGCGCGACACGCGCGCCCCGGATTCGCTCTCCTTGCGGCGCCTGCGACTGATCAGCAGCAGGAGGATCAGGAGCAGCACCACGGCGCCGGCGATGGCGTAAGCCTCGGGCGAGTGGTCCTGAAAGAAGTCGGAGACCTTGTTGGTATCGATTGCAGCAAGCATCGACGTGCACAATCGTTGCACGGGACTTTCGTTCTCGTGCACCGGTCTTTGCCCTGCAAGCGGCTGCAAGGTCGCTGTCCTCTGGAGCGAAGGGCGAAGCCCGTAGCGACTTGTGACGGGCGACCGCCTGCAGCCGCGACCTGATGGCGAAGCCGTCCTACCCCAATCGCTGCTTGAAGTCCCGCTCGACCTCGCGCCGCAGATCACGGTCCGCGATCTCCCGCCGCCGGTCCCTGCCCTCCTTGCCCTTCGCCAGGGCGAGCTCCACCTTGGCCCTCGGGCCCTTGAAATAGATGCGGGTCGGGACCAGCGTCAGCCCGCGTTCGGCGGTCTTGCCGATCAGCCGCTCGATCTCACGGCGGTGCAGCAGGAGCTTCCGCGGCCGATCGGGATCGTGGTTCTGGTCCGAGGCTGGGAGATATGGAGGGATGTGCGCGCCGCGCATCCAGACCTCACCCTTCTCCACCACGGCGTAGGCCTCATTGAGCTGGGCCTTCCCATCGCGCAGCGACTTGACCTCGCTGCCGCGCAGCTCGATTCCCGCCTCCATCTTCTCCAGCACCTGGAACTTGTGCCGGGCGCGGCGGTTGGTGGCGACGTCCCCGCTCACGGGGGTTCTCGGGCCTTTCGACTTAGCCATCAGCCTTCTGAGGGAAGCAGGTCCACTCGCCCCCGGGGAGCCTCGACCCGATCGACGGTGATCGTGGCGGGGTCGCCGATTCGAATCGCCGGCCCGCCGCGCGAGCCCAGCAACATCGTCTCGGTCGCGTCGAGCTCGTAGCGCTCACGCCCGCCGATCCTGCGGGCGGGGAGAAATCCCTCGTAGACGTCGGCGAGCGCTCCGCCGAAGCGGACGAAGCATCCGGCGCCCACCACTCCGGAGACCTCTCCCTCGAAACGGGTGTCGGGTCCTCGCTCGAACAGCTCCCGCTGGAGCAGGAACGAGGCGCAGACCGAATCGGCATCCCGCTCCGTCCGGGTCGCGTCGCGCTCGCGCTCGGAGCAATGGGCGCCCAGCTCGGCGAGGCCCTCGGCTCGGGGCGCCTCCTCCCCCGCCCCGATCGCGGAGAGGAGGGCGCGGTGGGCGATCAGGTCCGGGTACCTGCGAATCGGCGAGGTGAAGTGCGCATAGGCGGAGCTCCCCAGGCCGGCGTGGCCGAGGTTGCGGTCCGTGTAGTGAGCCGGTTTCAGCGAGCGAAGCACAAGCGATGTATACGCCTCGCGGCCGTGGCCGCGGCGCTTGGCCTCACGGGCCACCAGGCGGCTCGTCTCGCCGGCGAGCTCACCGGCCTGCTGGGGAGAGATCCGGTCGGGCAGCGGAGGCGTCGGCAGGTCGAGCGCGGCGAGCTGCTCGATCAGCCGGTGGATGCGATCGGGATCGGGCTGCTCGTGCACTCGATAGAGCGTCGGGACGCGGCGGCGCTCGAGCAGCTCGGCGACCCGCTCGTTGGTGAGGATCATCAGGTGCTCGATCAGCTCGTGTGCCTCGGTCTGCGGCACGGAGTGGGCGCCCGTCACCTGGCCGTCCTCGAAGCGGAACTCGGGCTCGAAGCTCTCAACCTCGAGGGAGGACCGAGGGCGCCGTCCGGCGAGGGCCGCGGCCGCCTCCCTGGCGAGCTTGAGGGGCCCGGCGATCACCTCCGGCGGCTTGGCCCGTCCAGCGAAGATCTCGTCGAGCTGCTCGTAGCTCAACCGGACGTCTGAGCGGATCAGGCTGCGGTGGAAGCTGGCCGAGAGGGGCTCGCCGGCTTCCGAGAGCTCGATCTCCGAGGTGACCGCGAGCCGATCCCGCTCGGGGGCCAGGCTGCATGCGTCGCTCGAGAGCGCGTGCGGCAGCATCGGCGCGACCAGGCCCGGAACGTAGGTCGAGTTCGCCCGCCGGTGTGCCTCCTTCTCCACGGCGCTCCCGGGACGGACGTGAGCGCCGACGTCCGCGATGTGTATCCACAGGCGCACTCCCCTCTCGGTCCTCTCGGCGGAGACGGCGTCGTCGAAATCATGTGCGCTCGCGGGGTCCACGGTGAAGGTGGGGAGCTCTCGGAGATCCCGGCGGTCGACGTTCATGGCCTTGGCGGCCGCCGGGGCCTCTGCCGCCTCCTCCTCGACCCGCTTCGAGAAACCGGTCCGCACCTGCCTGTCCTCGAGCATCGCCTCGATCACATCCGATGCCAGGCCGGGATCGCCCAGCTGACGGACGACACGCGCGCGGCCGCGACCCTGACCGAGCTCCACCAGGGCCATTCGCCCGGGGTTGGCGGCGCGGCGCCCGCCGCCGAGCTCGATCTGCTCGCCGCGTTCGAACAGCAGCTCGCCGACCAGGAACCGGCCGCGCTTGGAGACGAGGACTACGCGCTTCAGAGCTGTTGCCCGACTACCTGGAGCGCGCGGTTCAAACCCTCATCCGGCTTCGTCGAGGGAATGTCCTTCGCCTTCACCTGAGGAGTGATCCCGGTGCCGTTGATCGATGTCCCATTACGGGTCAGATACTCCCCCACCGTCAGATCGAGCGCGCCGTCGTTGTTCAACGGGATCACCTCCTGGAATGTGCCCTTGCCGAACGAGGTGGTGCCGACGACCTTCGCGATCCCGGCCTGCTCCAGCGCGGCCGTCACGATCTCGGAGGCGGAGGCGGTGTCGCCGTTGATCAGCACGACCATCGGGTGACGCGGCAACGGATCGCCGGTGGCGTCGAAGGTCCGGGTGTGCTGGGTGCGCCCATGGGTGGAGACGACCACGCCATCGGGGATGAAGATGCTCGAGACGAGCACGGCCTCCGTGAGCAGGCCGCCGCCGTTGCCCCGCAGGTCGAGCACGAGGCCCTGGGCTCCCTGCGCGTAGAGATTCTCGACCTCCTTGCGGAGCTCCCCGTGGGCGCCGGGGAAGAACCCGGCGAGGCGCACGTAGCCCAGCTTGACGCCGTGGACCTGCTCGATCCGGCCGGTGACCTGCGGGATGCTGACCTCGCGCCGGGTCAGCGTGACGTCGCGGCTGCTCCCGTCCTTGCTGGCGACGGTCAGCGTCACCTTTGTCCCCTCGGGCCCCCTGATTCGGCCGGTGACCGCGTCCGCGTTCTGGCCCGCGATCGACTTCCCGTTGACGGCGATGATCACGTCGCCCGGCTCGAGCCCCGCCTCCCTCGCTGGGGTGTGCTTGTAGACCGTCGCGACCCGCAGTCCGCGGTCGACCTCGTTCACGCCGACGCCGATGCCGGACAGATGCGACCCCTGCTGGAACTGGGCGTAGTCCGATGGCGTGAAGTAATGGGAGAAGCGGTCGTCGTAGCGCTTCTTGAGGTGGTCGATGATCGAGCCGATCGACGCGTTCTCCAGGTCCTTGTTGTCGACCGTGTGGAAGTAGTCGTCGTGGATGACGTCGATCGCCTGCGCCGTCGCGTCCTGGCTCTTGTTGCCGAAGACGTCGTTGACCCCGTTGCGGATCGCGTCCACCTGCCCGCCGGCGACGATGCCGAGGACGAAGGCGATCGCGACCACAGCCGCGATTGCGAGTGTGCGCCGGGTCAAATCCGCAGGAAGCGACGCAGCGTCAGGCCGCTGCCCATCGCTGAGATGCCCATGGCGACGCACAGCAGAACGAGAGCCAGGCTGGCGAAGCCGATCGTGTGCCCCGAGGAGATCAGGTTGAAGTTGTTGGCGAGCGGATCCACGATCACCTGCTTACCGACGAAGAGGAAGCCTATTGCGATTCCAGCGCCAAGCAGCCCGCAGACCAGACCTTCGACCATGAACGGCCAGCGGATGAACCAGTTCGTCGCACCGACGAGGCGCATCACCTCGACCTCCCGACGGCGTGCGTAGATCGAGAGGCGGATCGTGTTGCCGACGAGCAGTAGGGAGGCGATCAGCAGCAGGCCGGAGAGCACGCCGAGGACCCACCGGATCGCGGAGGTGGCGCCGGTGATCTTGTTGGCATCGTCGCGCGAGTCGGCGATGTCGCTGATCAGCGGGCTGATGGGCGCCGGGGTCCCATTGGGCCCGGGCGGAGTGATCGCGGCACGCACGCTCGGCAGGTTGGAGAGGTCATCCGGGGCGACGCTGAATGAGGCGGGCAGCGGGTTATGCGAGCCCGGCAGCTGCGCGGTGATGTCCTCGCGGTTCTCCTGCTTGAGGCGGGTGCTGAGGATGCTCAGGGCCTGGTTCTTGTCGACGAACTGGACTTCCTTCACGTGCGGGATCGCCGTCAGCTTGGCCTGCAGGGCCTGGACCTGGTCCTGGGGTGCCTGCTGTCCGTTGACGTCGCTGAGGAAGACGCGCAGCCCGACCTGGTCGCGGACTTGGTTGGTCTTGTCGTTGGCAGTCTGGAGGACCGGGATCAACACGCCGAGCAGGAGGACCGTGAGGCAGACGGTGACGATCGCGGCCAGGCTCGGTGCCGCGCTGCGCCGCAGCGCGCGCATGCCCTCGCCGATGAAGAAGAAGACTCGCCCCATGGGTGCCGCCTAGTAGCGGGGCTCCTCGCCCTCGACGCCCATCTCCTCGCGAAGCCGCAGAGCGAACTCGCGGGTCGACTCGTCGTCGGAGGTGTAGGTGCCGGCGGCCTGGTCCCGCACGACCCGGCCGTCCTGGAGGGCGATGACGCGACGGCGCATCTTGTCCACCATGTCGCGGTCGTGGGTGACGACGACGACGGTGGTGCCGGTGCGGTTGATCCGGTAGAGCACCTGCATGATCCCGATGGACGTGTTCGGGTCGAGGTTCCCGGTCGGCTCATCCGCCAGCAGCAACGGCGGGTGGTTGACGAACGCGCGGGCGACGGAGAGACGCTGCTGCTCGCCGCCCGAGAGCTGGTCGGGGAAGCTCTTCACCTTGTCGGCGAGGCCGACGAGCCGGAGCGCGTCGGGCACCTTGCGGCGGATCTCCGAGCGGGAGGCGCCGATCACCTGCAGCGCGTAGGCGACGTTGTCGTAGACGTTCCGGCTCGGCAGAAGCTTGTAGTCCTGGAAGACGGTGCCGATCCGGCGTCGCAGCTGGGGCACCTTCTTGTCCGCGAGCGACGCGATGTCTCGGCCGGCGATCAGCACCTCGCCCTCGGTCGGCTGAAGCTCGCGGATCAGCGTCTTGATCAGAGTCGTCTTGCCGCAGCCGGTCGGCCCGACGAGGAAGACGAACTCGCCCCGGTCGACGCGCAGGCTGACGTGCTCGAGCCCGACGTGGCCACCCGGGTAGACCTTGGTGACCCTGCGCATCTCGACGATCGGCGGGCGGGCCCGCTGCTCGGTGAGATGCTCGGGCCGGCGCGCGCTCTTCGTCGGACGCGTGCGAAGGAGTTCGGATGTCTGTCGTCTGGCCATGAATGAAGCGTGGGCAACCCCCGCCGAGCCGCCTCACAACGAGGCACAGGGTAGGGAACGCTCTAAAGCGCAGCGCAAGTTCTCGTTCGCACTGCAACACGGCGCCCGGCCATGAGTCGCGCCTGCCCTGACCTCGCCGTTTAGCGCCCCCGGTGCGCGGGCACGAATAGCCCGACAGAGACAGGCGCGCGAGGCGATCAGCGATGCCCGCAAGCAGGCACGCCGCCGGCTGATCCGCGCCAGGGTCGCCGCCGCGCGAGTTCGCGCGGGTACCCGCGCGAAGACGTCCGGCGCTTCGAAGAAGGCCGTCGGCGCGGCGGGAGCGGCCGGACTTGCCGCCGGCTACTTCCTCGACCCGGACTCGGGCACCCGCCGTCGCCACATGGCCCGCGATCGGGCCCTCGCACTGATCCGGCGCGGAGGAGAGCCGCCCGCCGGCAACGGCCAGGCCGCAGACGAGCCGGTGGAGGAGGACCGTCAGTAGGTGATGAAGCGACGGCGGGGCCGCGTGGCGTCTACGCGGCCCCGCAAGTCGCCTTCTCGTACTCCGGTGGCGTCCGATGACACCGGAGGTACGTCTTCGCCCCGGTCATCCCCCGGATTGCGGCGCGCCGCCTGGTCGAGACGCCTGGGCGGCAGAGAAGTGGATCGGCTGTCGGGGCTGGGCGAATTCATCGGGTCGGTTGAGATTCCGCCGGCCCGCGTCGCCCCCCAACGACTTGTTCCTGCGCAAATAGCGGGGAAGAGCGAGTCGAAAACTCGGCCTCGCGTCTACCCGGTTCTTTTAAAAATGCGTCAGCCGAACTACAATAGCGAAGGCTTTCCGGAGGAGCGAGATTATCGACGTCAGTTCTGGCGTCGGGCGCGACTCCACAGAGGAGCTTGGAGGCACGCCCTGCACGGGGGCAGGGTCGGGTTTCCTCGGCAAGCAAGGACCGGCAGAACCGAGGATGACTTCGTGAACAGCATCGACTCCGAGCGAACTTCGGAACTTCAGATCTCCCTGCCCCATGGGAGTTGCGCACCACAAGGGGATGGCGCGTTGAGGCGAGCGGGTGGAGCGGCCTAGCGGGGCCGCTCCCCCCCGCCAATCAGGGGGGACAGACGAGGGCGAGGCCGTCAACGGCCAGCTCCTCACCGTGCGGGTCGAGTCGGCCGGGCTGAACGCGTCCGTGGTCTCACTCGCCGGTGAGCTGGACCTGAGCACGATCCCGACGATCGAGGGCAGGCTCTTCGAGCAGCTTCAATCCCACACCGGGGTGGTCGTCGACCTCACCCGGCTCAGCTTCATCGACTCCTCCGGAATCGGGCTGCTGATCAGGGCATTCCGCGCGGTGGACGAGGGAGGGAAGCTGCACACCGTGATCTCACCAGGCTCCCAGGTCGAGCGGGTGTTCCGACTGGCGGGGATCGATCGGACGCTGCCTCTGTTCGTCGAGCGATCGCGGGCCCTCGGCTCCCTGAACGGCGCCGCGGGCGACTAGTCCGGCTGGTCGCCGTCGACCTCCGAAGCAGGCGTGCTCTCGCCAGCCGGGGGCGTGTCGCTTTCCTCCGCCCCCTCGGCCGGCTCGAGCAGGAACAGCTCGACGGCCAGATCCGGGTCGACATGGATCGAGCTCATGTACGCGATCACCTTGCGGCTCGTCGCGTCCTCGACGACACGGCGGAACTCATCCTCCATCGCCAACTGGAAGCTGCGGCGCATCTGATAGACGGACTCGACCTGTCCGGTATCGAGAAGGGTCCGCTCCACCCTGGTGAAACCACCTCTCAGGATGGACACGACCATGTCGCCCACCAGGTGGGTCTTGGCCTTGGTCGGCCCCTTCCCGTAGAAGCGGGAATGAAGCTGAACGAGGCCGGTCGAGATCTGGGCAAGGGTCTCTCCCCTCGCCGGTCCAGGCGGTGCTCCATGCGGGGAAACGGCAAACCTCCAAACGTCGGTTGCCGCCCCTCTTCGTAAGCGATTAGCGCGAAGGGAAGAGTTGCGGGAAGACCCAACGAGCGCGCGGCATGCCAGTCGGTCGAGGGCAGCAACGCCACGCCGCCAAGACCCAGGCTACTCCTATTGCTCGACGACTTCGGGATCCTGCTTGTCGAGGATGTGCTCGCCCAGAACCTTGTCCCCCTCGTGCTTGGGCTCGAGCACGAACAGCTCGACGGCCAGGTCGGGGTCAGCATGGATCTGGCTCATGTAGGCGATCACCTTGCGCCCGAGTGCCTGCTCGACGACCCCGGTGAATTGGTGCTCCATCGCGCGCTGGAAGCTGCGTCGAATCTGGAGCACGGCCTCGACGTCGTTCTCGTTGATCAGGGTCCGCTCGACAGTGGTGAACCCGCCCTCGAGCACGCAGATGACGGTGTCGTTGACCGCGTAGGTCTTTGCCTTGGTCGGCCCCTTCCCGTAGTAACGACGGTGCAGCGAGATCATCCCCGTCGTTACCTCAGCTAGCTCGACGGTAAGCTCCGCCGGCGGTTCGGACACAGGACCAGGCTACCGCGCGGCGGGCGAGAGTTGGGCCCTCCGTTTGGACCGTTCCGTTTCAGGAGATGTAACCTGGACTGGTCGCCGGCGGCGCAATGCGACGCTTGGCGGACCATCCGAGAGCGATCGGACGACCACCTTCGATAAGGGGACTTGCCGGACGATCGCCCCACTTGTCGGCTCTCGTTGCGATGAGAAAGGGGTGGTGAACCATCACCGATCGATACGACCGCCCAGATGCAGGGGGCGCAGGCCCGGAGGATCCCGGGAAACCAGGCGAGGCACGCGAGCCGCCGACCTCGGAGGAGGTTCACGATGAGATCGCCCGGGAGATCCTCCGTATCCACGAGGAGTCATACGGGAACGGCGCCGGTACGGCACATGCCTTCGTCGCCGAGGGATGGGTGATGGTGATCCTCGACGATCTCGAGCTGCTGCCGAACGAAAGGTTCCTGCTGGAGAACGGAAACGCCGACACGGTGATGCAGGTGCGAAGTCAATACCAGCAGGCGATTCGGGCGACCTTCTCGGCCGCCATAGAGCGGGCGACCGGGCGCTCGGTCATCGGATTCGCCAGCACCACGAGCATCGAAGAGCCGCGTTTCGCCGCCGAGATCTTCAAGCTGGAATAGCGGCCGCTAGGACAGGGGTCCGCCCTGGATGGGCGGGTGCTGCACTATGGGCTTCTTCAGCAGGGCCTCGCGGGCCAGGTCGGCGATGCCGCTGGCGGTCAGGCCGAAGTGCTCCATGCAGGCCTCGGCGGTTCCGGAGACGCCGAACTCGTCCTGCATGCCGAGCGCGAAGACCGGGACCGGATGCTGCTCGGCGGCCACCTGACGGATGGCGTCGCCGAGGCCGCCGACGACGCGGTGCTCCTCGGCGGTTACGGCCACGCCCGTCTTGGCGAGGGAGCGCAGCACGCTCTGCGAGTCGATCGGCTTGATGATCGAGACGTTGACGACCTCGGCCTCCACCCCGTCCTCCCGCTCCAGGGTCTCGGCAGCCTCGAGCCCGCGCCAGACCATGTGGCCGCAGACGAAGATCGAGATGTCCTTGCCCTCCCGCAGCACGTCGACGCCGGCGCCGAGGGTCTCGGGGATCTCGTCGTAGACGATCGGCGTCTTCGGCCGGCCGAAGCGCATGTAGAGCGGGCCGTCGAAGCGCTCGTAGGACTCGATCACCGCCGCGTAGGCCTGGTTGTAGTCGGCGGGGACGATGACCTGCATCTTCGGCATCGCCCGCATCAGGGCGAGGTCCTCGATCATCTGGTGGGTGGCACCGTCCTCACCGAGCGACACCCCGCCGTGCGAGGCGCCGATCCGGACCTTCAGCCCATTGTGGGCGATGCCGACGCGGACCTGATCGTAGGCGCGCGAAGTGGCGAAAATCGCGAAGGTCGAGGCGTAGGGCACCTTGCCGGTGGCGGCCAGGCCGCAGGAGATGGACATCATGTTCGCCTCGGCGGCGCCGACGTTGAAGAACCGCTCCGGGAACTGCTTGCCGAACTTCATCGACTGGGTGGAGACCGCCAGGTCGGCATCCAGGGCGACGACCTCGGGATAGCTCTCCCCCAGGGCGACGAGTGCATCGCCGTAGGCCTGCCTGGTGGCGATGGACTCGCTCTGCGGCTCGGCCGCGTCGATCAGGTCGCTTGCCATCAGCCCCTGCCGTCCAACGCCTTGGTCTGCTGCGCGTAGGTCGCCTCGAGCTCCTCCATCGCCTGCTCGGCCTGCTCCTGGCTCGGCGGCTTGCCGTGGAAGCCGAAGCGGTCCTCCATGAAGGAGACTCCGCGGCCCTTCTTCGTCTGGCAGACGATCGCGGCCGGCCGGTCGAGGGTGCGGCTCCGCTCGAGCGACTCCGCGATCGCATCCATGTCGTGACCGTCGATCTCCACAGCGTCCCAGCCGAAGGCTTCGAACTTGGCGCGGACGTCGCCCGTGTCCATGACCTCCTCCGTGGTGCCGTCGGTCTGCAGGTGGTTGTAGTCGACGATCGCGGTCAGGTTGGACAGGCCGAAGTGCGCAGCGGACATGGCGCCCTCCCAGCTCTGTCCCTCCTGGCAATCGCCGTCGGACATCAGCGTGAAGACCTGGGCTGTCTCATCGAGACCGTCGAGTCGCAGCGCCAGGCAGATGCCGACGCTCATCGAGAGGCCCTGGCCGAGCGAGCCGGTGGAGACCTCGATTCCGGGAGTCCGGGTCATGTCGGGATGGCCCTGGAGGTGCGAGCCGATCTGGCGCAGGCCCATCAGGTCGTCGGCGGGGAAGTAGCCGTGCTCGGCGAGCGCCGCGTACTGGATCGGCGCGGCGTGCCCCTTGGAGAGGACGAAGCGGTCGCGCTCCGGCCAGCTCGGGTTGGAGGCATCGTGGCGCAGCACCCGGTAGTAGAGGGCGGCGACGATGTCCGCCGCCGAGAGTGAGCTGTCGAGGTGCCCGGCCTTGGCGACCGCGACCATGGACACGCAGTGGATCCGCAGCACGGTGGCGTAGCGCTCCAGCTCGGCGACCGAAGGCTTGCCTCCCGCCTTGCTGGGCGGCTCGGGCGTGGGATCTGGGACGGGCTTCAGGTGCGCCATCGGCGGCTCAGCTTGCGCCTGGTCGTACGGAATGGCCTTGGGCTGCGGCTTGCTCAAGACCGGGCGGCGAGGGTAGCAGCGGGCGGCACCGGTGGGGACCCTAGAAAGCCGGCCCGACGGAACCGCGCGCGCTTAGCCTCTGGTCCATGAAGCTCGCAGCGATATCTCTCGCGGCGGCCGCCCTCGGCCTAGTGGGTTGCGGCGGGTCGGGAGCCGGCGAGCACGGGACCACCGGCGCCCCGACCGCCACCACCGGCGACGTACACGGCAACGCGCAGGCCACCGGCAAGCTGCCCCCGGGGGCCGTCGGCCCGGTGGATACCGCCGAGGAGGATGCGGAGGGCCCCGCAGCGACCGAGGCCAGCCCCGAGTCCTCGGCGGCCGGGCCCCAATCGACCGGCGAGTTGCCAGATGCCGATCGGACGGCGGTGTCCGCGGCTGTCGTGGACTACATCACGGCGCTGGATCGACACAACGCGGCCCGCGTCTGCGCCCTGCTCGCCCCGGGCTCGCTCCCCCTCGCCGATCTACCGAAGCGCCGTGGCGGCTGCCGCCCCTCCCTTCGTGCGTCGATCGGAGCACGCCCGGCCGGTGGCGGGCCGGCCTGGCGGCGTACGAAGGTGGTCGAGGTGAAGCCCGAGGCGCTCGGGGACGACCGCGCCAGGTTGACGACCACCGTCACTCATCGCTTCACGGACCGCACCTACGTCTCCGTCGAGGACGACGTGATCTACCTGGAGAGGGTCGGCGGCCGCTGGCTGCTCGCCAAGCCGAGCGCGACTCTCTACCGAGCGGTCGGCTACGCCCAGCCTCCGCTGCGGGCGTTCGCCCCTCCCGCCGGCTGGTGATCAGAATCGGTGGTTGCCGCCGCCGCGCGGGCCGCGCTCGCGCAACCGCTTGGGGTGCTTGCGGCTGACCCCGACGATGGACGCGTTCGCGTCGCTCGCGCTCGGGTTGAGGACGGTCACGTAGGCGAGAGAGCCGGTCAGCGCGTCCGACCAGAGCACGCCGGCCGCTCGCTTCAACGTGAACAGGACGCGGCCCGCCCCGTGCCGGTGGCGCCCGCGGACCATCAGCCTGCTGCGCCGGGCATCGCTCCGGACATAGGCGAAGGAGCGGCCCTCGACGGCCGGATCGAAGAGGAGCAGCCTGTGCGAGCGGACCAGCGTTCGATGCTTGTGGGTGCCCATGACCCACTGGACGACCCGGCTGCCACGCGGCGTCGCGATCGCGTAGACCAGGACCCTTCCGTCGACGGCGGGCGGGCTGAGCTGCGAGGCACCGCCTTCGCTCGCCAGCAGAAATGGCGGCGCGGGTGACGCAGGGTTGGCGATATAGCGGATGTAGATCCCGTCGCCTCCGCCCGCCGGGGCCCTGTAGGCGAGCCATGAGTCGGAGACCGCGATCGCGTCGGCGCCAGGGGCATCCACCTTCGCGATCAGCCCGAGCGTGCTTCGGTCCATCAGGAGCACCGCGTTGCCGCCGACCGTGGCGATGTAACGCCCCCCGATCGCAGGGTGCTTGCCGAGCAGAGCCACCTCCGGGCCGCCGCGACTGATCACCGCCGGCCCGCCCAGCCTCTGGAAGAGGAGGGCATCCGCCGTGGCCGCGGGGTCGGTGGCCCGCGGGACGTTGGTGCCGGCGGCCCCGGCGCTGCCGGGGGCAAGGACCAGCGCGACCGCGGAGACCAGCAGGGCGGCGGCATCGCCGCGACGCAGCCCCAGATAGACGCCGTCCCGCTCGCACATCAGCTCGGTTGCGCGGATGCCCGCCGCGCTGCCCGCCAGCGGGGCGAGAACGACGATCGGGATCGCCCGCCCGATCCCGAAGGCGGCACCCAGCAGCAGGCCGAGCGCGGGGTCGCCGATCGCCAGGCTGACGCCCGCCAGGGCCCAGACGCCGAAGGAGAGGACGAAGGTGGTGAACCCGACCCCGAGCAGGACTCCGTACAGGGCCGCGGCAACCGGCATCGGCATCACCCGTCGCCAATGCTCTGGGAGCTGGCGGCGGATCTGCGGCACGATCCTGGTTCCCCGGAGCTCAAGCGCGGCGGCCAGCAGGGCGATCGCGGCCGCCACGACGTATGCCGCCCGGCCACCGGCGCCGTGGAGGAGCTGTCCGAGCCAGGCGAGCGAGCCGAAGGTGAGCAGGCCTCCGGCGATCGCGCCCGGCAGGAAGGTCGCGCAGGCGGCCGCCGTGATGCGCCTGCCCCCGGTGTGGCCCGTGGGCCCGATCGTGTCGATCGCCGAGAGCCCGCAGGGGGAGAAGGTCCCGGTCGCGCCGATCAGCAGGGCCGCGGCGGCGAGCGCGATCTCCACAGCACCGCTGATCATCAGCAGGGGACCTTGGTGTCGTAGTACTGGACGCAGAACACCTTGCGGCCCCGGTAGCAGTAGCCGGTGAGCGCGGCGTCGCCGTTGATCCGCGTGTTGTGGTGCGCGCAGCAGTCGCGAAGCTGCCGCACCTTGCCGCCGCAGCAGCGGTACCACGAGCCGTCGTTGTGGGGCTTGAAGCCGTAGATGTCCCCGGCGCGATCGCAGAGCCGGGTGCGCGGGGCCGGCGGCAGGGGCCGCCCCTCGGCGTCGCGCAGGAGCTCACCATGGTCATCAACCGGTTGCCCGGCGTCGTTGACGGGCCGGCCGATGTCGTCGATCGGGTGCCCATCGCTCGCCCGCAGGGGAAAGCCGCGCGAGTCGATGCGGGGCAGCCCGGTCGGGTGCGGGCAGGAGCCGGTAGTGAAGGTGTGGCCGCAGAAGTGGAAGGCCTCGGAGTCGCCGGGCTCGATCAGCGTGCCGACGGTCCGGGCCGCGGTGAGCGCGACCAGTGCCCCTCCGACGCGCGCGAGGAAGCCGCGCCGCGAGGTGTCCCGCGCAAGCGAATCCGTGATCCGGTCGAGGTGCTCAGGCACGGCGGCGCTCGGCCGTGGCCAGGACGCTCTCGAGCTGGGCCAGGTTGTTGAACGTTCCCTTCGCCAGGACGGTGCCGTGGTCGTCCAGCGCGACCGCATAGGGGCTTCCGGGAATCCCGAGGTCGCGCCAGAGCACCGCGTCCGCCACCTCGTCGAAGACGCCGACCGCGACATCCGGATCGTTGCCGACGTTCTCGATCGCAGGCGACAGCGTCTGGCAGAGACGGCAGCCCTCGGAGCTGAAGACCGCGAGGCCCAGCCTCTCGGTGCCCGCTGCGAGCCGGGCGGCGAGGGCGTCGGACCGCGAGCCGACCTCGGGGCCCTCACCGGCGATCTCCAGGGCCCCCTGTGTCCCGAGCCGGAGCCGCAGCATGCCTACCTCCCGGGCGAGCGCCAGCACCGCAACAGCCAGCCCGGCGCACGTGAGCAGGGCCACGCCGACGGCGATCCCGAGCCACGCCTCCGTGCCGAGCGTGATCTCACCGACCAGCGGGATCACCGCGAATCCCGCGGCCAGCCCGAGGTTTCGAAGCACCCCCAGCCAGGAGACCTTGGAGCGCGGGCCGAAGCAGGCGCACGGGCTCCCGGCGCGCCCGCGGAGGATCGCCCCGGCGGTGAGGGCGGCGAACAGCAGCATCAGCCCGGCGGCGGCGTAGGCCGCCGTGTCGGAGCCGAGCATCACCGCCACCGCGAGAGCCAGCTCGACGGCGATCATCGCCGCCCAGGCGAGGGGCCTCATGGGTCCGCCGGCGAAGCCGAAGCTGTCCATCGAAGCGATGCTGGCGTGCGGAGAGGCGAGCTTCGCGAGCGCGGCGCCCGCCAGCACGATTCCAAGCCCGACCCGGAGAGCTGTCTCCACCATCCCTGCGCTCGCAACCTAGCAGTAGCCCGGCCGAGTGCGCCTCAGCTCATGCCCGGGCGCGCGCCTTCGCCTTGACCCGCTTGACGCAGCGCCGCCGCTTCTTCTTCTGATTGATGCGCTTGCACCGCTTCAGCGCCTTGGAATTGATCCGCTTGCCGCAGTGCCGCTTCGTCTTCTTCTTCTTCTTCTTCTTGCCGACGCGCTTGCACCTCGGCTTCTCGGCCGAGCTGAACGGCTGAACGGCTGCCGGCGACGCCGATCCCAGCGGCAGCCCGCCGCTGCCGAAGATGCTCTCGGGGGGGAGGCCATAGAGGGACTCGAGGGTGGAGACGTCCGCCTGGATCAGCGCGTGCATGGTCGGGCCCGCGACCCTTGTGTAGACGCCGGGGAATCCCGCCTCGGCGCAGCCCTCGCCCCAGCCCGTGATCCC
Source organism: uncultured Solirubrobacterales bacterium (assembly GCA_963747425.1). GTDB lineage: Bacteria > Actinomycetota > Thermoleophilia > Solirubrobacterales > 70-9 > DASUPK01. The sequence continues at coordinate 310,103 of CAVVFJ010000012.1, read as the reverse complement.
GACCAGCCGGTAGCCGCCGCCCTCGAGCGGGGCCTCGAGCGGGCCGCCGCTGTCTCCGGTGCAGGAGTCCACCCCGCCGCTCTGGAATCCGGCGCAGACCATGGTGGCCGAGTCGAAGTCGCTCCCGTAGTCGCCACTGCAGGTCGAGTCGCCGATCACTGCCACCGTCGCCGCCCGGAGGGTGTCCACCGTGGCGGAGAACGGGGATTCGCTGGTCGTGCCCCAGCCGCTGATGTCGACCGGGCTGTCCGCATCCCACAGCGCAGCCTCGTCCGCGCCCGCGATCTTGATCGGCGTCTGGGCGGATGCCGACGAAAGGACGAGGTACGCGACGTCAAATCGCGGCACTCCGTCGCCCTGGTAGTTGCCCTCGTAGTTGTCACGCAGCTTCACCGCCCGGACGGTCGCCTCGGTCCCCTGACTGACGTCGGACAGAGTCGAGCGCCCGAGGACCACGTCGACGTCGTTGGCATCCAGCCGGACGGTCCTGTCACCGCCCGGGTCGCTGAGCAGGCAGAGTGCGGCGGTCGAGCAATCCGGGTCCCCATCGGCAACGCAGTGCCCAGCCGTGACGACGATCCGCGAGGTGAGCAGGGAGCCTCCGCAGAACTGGCGCTGATGCGCGTTGCCGGAGGACTTCGACGGAGCGATGACCACCGCCGCCTGCCACGGATACGTGGATATGGAGGCGTTCGTGCCGCCGACGATCTTCGGCTGGACCGACCCCTCCTTCTGGGCGTTGGCGGTGGCGGTCACCAGCAGCGTCAGAGCCGCGAGCGCGCAGAATGGGACGAGTAGAAACCGCCTCCCCATCACGTGGATTGAAGCGGGTTGAGCTGAAGAACGCGTAGGTGGCTAGCCGATTGCGACCATGCGCTCGATCGGGAGCGTGGCGCGCTCGGCGATCTCGGGCGGGACCTTGACCTCGTGCTTGAAGTCCCTGAGCGAGTCGCGGACCTTGGGCAGCGTGATCATCTTCATGTACTTGCAGAAGGCCATTCGGTTCGCCTCGATCAGCTTCGCCTGCGGCGCCGCCTGCTGGAGCGGGTAGAGCATCCCGTTCTCCGTGGCGACGATGTACTCGCCGTCGGGGTGCTCCTCCATGTAGTTGAGCATCCCTCCGGTGGAGAGCATCTGCACGCCATCGGGATCGATGTCCCCGGAGGCGACGTACTCCATGGCCTGGGTGGCGCAGCCGCACTCCGGGTGGATCAGGAACTCGGCGTTCGGGTGCTCGTCGCGGACGGTCTTGATGTCGTCCGGGCGGATGCCGGCGTGGACGTGGCACTCGCCGTCCCAGATGTGGAAGCGAGCGCGGCGCTCCGGGTCGTCCTTGATCCCCGTCTCGCGCTCGACGAAGGCGCCGAGCCACATGTCGGGGCCGAAGAGGATCTCGGTGTCGGGGCCGTGCTCGCGGAGGATGTGCTCGACCACCTGGACGGCGTTGCCCGACGTGCAGCAGTAGTCGGTCTCGGCCTTCACCTCGGCCGAGGTGTTGACGTACATCACCACCACCGCGCCGGGGTGCTCGGCCTTCCAGCCGCGTAGCTGGTCGGCGTTGATCGACTCCGACAGCGAGCAGCCGGCGCCGAGGTCGGCGATCAGCACGGTCTTCTCGGGACAGAGGACCGAGGCCGTCTCGGCCATGAAGTGGACTCCACAGAACTCGATCACCTCGGCGTCGGCGTTGGCGGCCTGGCGCGAGAGGCCGAGGGAGTCTCCGACGAAGTCGGCGACGTCCTGAAGCTCGGGCAGCTGGTAGTTGTGGGCGAGGATCACGGCGTCGCGCTCAGCGGCGAGGGTCCGGACCTCGTCGCTGAGGGTCGCGATCTCGTCCTCGCTCAGCTTGGCGGGAAGCTCGTTGACGGTAGGTAGCTCAAGCAATGGAAGCCAGCCTTCCTGTGGACCGTATGTTCGCCGCCCCGGTCTCGTACATTCGGGACCTCGAGGCGAGCGAATGAACTGACTAAAGGTTAGCGCGCGCCTAACCTTGGTCCCATGCCTGAGCTGCCCGAGGTCGAGATCACGGCGCGCCGTTTGAGCACCGCGCTCGAGGGAGCGGAGGTGGAGTCGGCGCTGGCCGCCGGAGTGGCGACGCTGAAGACGTTCGAGCCGAGCCTCGACGCGCTGACGGGCGCGCGGATCGAGGGCGTGCGGCGGATCGGCAAGATGCTGGCGGTCGACCTGACCTCATCAAACGGGTTGCTCCTTACGGAGCACCCTCGCATGAACGGCGACGGCGCCGGGCCACTCACCCTGCTGATCCACCTGATGTCCGCGGGGCGCCTGCAGCTCTTCGACAAGCGGGCCTCGCTGAAGGACCGGCGCTCGCGCCTGCTGGTCCGGATCGCCGACGGCCGCGAGCTCCGCCTCCGCGAGTTCGGCACCAAGCAGGCGGCGTGGGCCAAGCTGCTGCGCCGGGGCGAGGTCGCGGACGACGAGATGGTGGCCACGCTCGGGCCCGACGCCTGGCCGGCTCCGCCGCTCGATCAGTTCCGGGACGCGATCGACCAGCCGCGACACCTGCATCCACTTCTGCGCCACCAGCGGGACATCGCCGGCATCGGCCGCTCCTGGGTCGACGAGATCCTCTGGGAGGCACGGCTCTCGCCGTTCAAGAAGGGGTCTGAGCTGCGCGGCGAGGAGGTCAAGGCCCTCCACGACGGCCTGCACGTCCTCGGGGACGCGATCGAGCACTACGAGGAGGTGATCGGCGAGCAGATCCCGGACAAGATGCCGATGCCCCTCCAGGTCCACCGCCGCGAGGGAGAGCCCTGCCCTCGCTGCGGCACGACGATCGAGGCTGTCTTCTTCGCCGAGCACCAGATGAACTACTGCCCCGCGGAGCAGACGGGCGGGCGCGTGCTCAAGGACCGGCGTCTGTCTCGGCTCTTGAAGTAGCGACCACGGTGGCCGTTGCGGCGCTGCGGCGCGAGGCGTCAAGGACCTCGAGCCCGGTCACCGCCTCCCAGGGATCGACCGGGGCAGGCGATCCTTCCCGCAGGGCTCGCTCGAGGCCGATGTAGAAGCGCGGCCAGTTCCCCCTCTCGCTGGCGACGGCTTCGCTTCTCTCCCCGGTGATCAGCCGGCCCCATCGCTCGGGTGGCTCGACGCCCCACCCCTCGTCGCCGCCCGGCCGGGCGCCCGAGCGGAGCGCATCCTCCTGCCCGTCGACGCCGGTGATGAGGTACGCAGCGCGGTCCCCGAGCACGCGCAGGCGAGGCCCAGGCGCCGCCGCGAGCTGTGAGGCCCAGAGGTGACTCCGTGCCCCGGTGCGGTGCTCCAGGGCCAGGAATGCGTCGTCGTCGGCGCCGCCTCGGCGACTCTCGACCTCCGCATAGACACGAACGACCTCGCCGAAGAGGCCGATCGCCTGGTCCACAAGGTGGCTGCCGAGGTCGAGCAGTACGCCCCCGCCGGCCTCCGGCGAAGAGACCTCTCTCCAGGGCTTGCGTTCGGAGAGCGCAGGTCGCCAGCGCTCCAGCCTCGACTCGCAGCGCAGAACCTCACCCAGCTTTCCCTCGTCCAACAGGCGACGCAGGGTGAGCTGATCCGAGTCCCAGCGGCGATTCATGAACACGGTGATCAGGACTCCGAGCTCCTCAGCCCGCTCCACCAGAGCCCGACCCTCGGCCGCAGTGGGAGCGAGCGGCTTGTCGACCACCACCGGCAGCCCGGCATCGATCGCGCGGCGCGTGAACTCCACGTGGACGTCGTTGGGCGTCGCCACCACGACGAAGTCGTGCTCCGAGGCGCGCTCGAAGATCTCCGACGCGTCGGAGACCACCTCGGAGCCGGAATGCGCGCGCCTCGCCTCGGCCTGCCGCTGCGGGTTGCCAGTCACCACGGTGCTCACCGTGAGGCCCGGTGTGGAGGCGATCAGAGGGGCGTGGAACACCGAGCCCGCCAACCCGTACCCGATCACGGCCCCTCGCAGTTGAGCCATACGCTCTTGCGGGATCAGCGCCCGGTGATCTGGCGGACGACGCCGCGGCCGATCCTGAGCGGGTGCCCGACCAGCGTCTGAAGGCGGCCGCCGAGGCTCTGCGGGTCGCGGGCGATGCCGAGCTGGCGGAAGACGGTGTTCTGATCGAAGTAGATGCGCTCGCAGGTCAGCTTGTCGCCGTCGAACATGAACATCGCGAGGACCGGGAGCTCGTATTCCCTCCCCGTTGGAGGGAGGTTCCGCAGCGGACCGTTGTGGGTCCCCCGGATGACCGCCTCGACCAGGACCGCGTCGTCCGCGTGGTGCAGTGCGAGCAGCTCGTTGCGCTGATCCGGGAACGCCGTGCGGCTCTCCTTGAAGTAGCCCGCGACCTCCTCGGGGCCGTCGTAGACATCGCCCGTGGCGATCAGCTCATAGCGCGGGTGATCGAACGTCTCGAGGGTGACGTCGAACTCGTGCCGGTTCTCGGAGTCCATGTGCTCCCGGACGAGCTCCTCGCGCTTCTTCCTGAGCAGGGGGTTGGGCGCCATGGTCGCTACCTGCCGGTCACGCGCCGGACGATGGCGCGGGAGATCGTCAGGGGGTGGCTTGCGGCCGTCTCCAGGCGGCCGGTGAGGGTGGCGGGGTCGCGGGCGACGCCGAGCTGCTGGAGCAGGGTCGCCGTGTCGAAGTAGACGCGCTCGCAGACCAGCGCGTCCCCCTCGAAGACGAAGATGGCGATGAACTCTTGCTCGAAGCGGCGGCCGGTGGGCGGCAGTCCACGCAGGGGCCCGGCGTGGGTGCCGCGCGACACCGCCTCCATCAGCACGGCGTCGTCGGCGCTGTGCAGGGCGACGATCTCGATCTCCTGATCGGGGAACGCCCGGCTGAGCTCGTCCCAGTGGGCCCTCACCTCCTCCGCGCCGTCATATACCTCGTCGGTGGCGACGTACTCGTAGCGGGGGTGCTGAAAGGTCGCCAGCGCCGCGTCGTAGTCGGCCGCATTCTCGGCCTCGACGTGCTTGCGGACGAGCTCCTCGCGCCTGGTCGCGGCGGTCTCGAGAATGGCCATCATCCTCGCGACTATATGTCCAACGTCATGCTGAGGTCCAGTGCCGGCGCTGAGTGGGTGAGCGCCCCGACGGAGACGAAATCTACCCCTGTTGCAGCGATTTCGGCGACGTTCTCGAGCGTGACCCCGCCGGAGGCCTCCAGCTCCGGGCGGCCATCAGCCCTGCCTGCCTGGGCGACCGCCTCCTGCAGCTCAGCCGGGCTCATGTTGTCGAGCAGCAGACGGTCGGCGCCCGCCTCGACGCCCTGGCGCACCTCGTCGAGGTTGCGACACTCGACCTCGATCGGCAACTGCGGCTGCGCCTCGCGGGCGCGTCGCACCGCGTCCCCCACCCCGCCGGCCAGAGCCGCGTGGTTCTCCTTGATCAGGATCGCGTCGTAGAGGCCCATCCTGTGGTTGGTGCCGCCGCCGGCGGCCACCGCGGCCTTCTCGAGCGCACGCAGGCCCGGGGTGGTCTTGCGCGTGTCGAGGATCCGGGCGCCCGAGCCCTCGATCTCCCGGACGAATCTCGCCGTCAGCGTGGCGACCCCCGAGAGGTGGCCGAGCAGGTTGAGGGCGGTGCGCTCCGCGGCGAGCAGCGACCGGGCCGGTCCCTCGGCTCGCGCCACCACGGCGGGCACCTCGTCGCGCCACTCGGACTCGGGCGCGACCGCCTCGAGCCCGCCGGCTCCCGCCTGTCGGAAGACCTCCGCCGCCACGTCCAGCCCGAAGAGGACCCCCGGCGCCTTCCGCGTGACCGTCGCCCTGCCGGATGCGTCCTCGGGGACCACCGCCTCGGCCGTGACGTCGCCGGGCCCGAGATCCTCGAGCAGCGCCCTGGCGACCAGCTCACGCGTGTCGGCTGTCCACTTCCAACTCGCCCTCACAGTCTCACGAAAGCCCGGTATGCGACGTTTTAGGGCGGATGTCGAATGAGACCCTTCCCCCCTTCCAAGCGCTGCTCGACGAGCACGGCTCCGACGTGCTCGGCTTCCTGGTGGCCTCGGTCGGTCCCCACGACGCCGAGGACTGCTTCCAGGAGACCTTCATCGCCGCACTCCGGGCGTACCCGAAGCTGGAGCACGCGGGCAATCTGCGCTCCTGGCTGCTCACGATCGCGCACCGCAAGGCGATCGACCACCACCGCGCCCGTGGGCGCCGCGCCGTTCCGGCCGGCGGCCCGGATGAGGTGGCAGGCGGCAGACCGAGCACGAACAGCCGGCCCGACGAAGTGGTCGCCGGCGGCGATCCCGAGCTCTGGACGGCCGTCAGCGGCCTCCCGCCCAAGCAGCGCAGCGCGGTCGTGCTGCGCTTCGCAACCGACATGTCCTACGCCGGCATCGCCAAAGCACTCGACTGCTCGCAGGACGCCGCCCGGCGCAGCGTCCACGAGGGACTTCAGAAGCTGAGAGGTGAATTCGCATGAACCCGCTGTCCGACAAGCAACTTGAGAAGATGCTCCGCCACGCCCCGCCCGCCGGCGACCTCGACCGGGCTGTCCAGGGCGTCCTTGCGCAAGCGGAACGCGATGGGCTGATTGATGTGGCCTACGCGCCCGTCGACTCGCCCTTCGGCAGGCTGATCGTCGCCCGCACCGATCGCGGCGTCGTCAGGCTGGCGCTGCCCAAGCACCGCGGGGCCGAGCAGGACGAGGACGAGGTGCTCGAGGACCTGGCGAGGTTCGTCTCGCCGCGGGTGCTCGAGTCCCCGAGCCGGCTCGATGAGGAGCGGCGCGAGCTCGATCAGTACTTCGAGGGCAAGCGCGACCACTTCGAGGTGCCCGTCGACTGGGCGCTGACGCCTCCGGGCTTCCGCAACCGCGCCCTGCACGCCGTTGCGCGGATTCCCTACGGCGAGACCCGGACCTACGGCGAGATCGCCAAGGCGGCCGGGAACCCGCGCGCCTTCCGAGCGGCAGGCACCGCATGCGGCCGCAACGCGATCCCCCTGATCGTGCCCTGCCACCGAGTCCTTCAGGCGAGCGGCGGCGTGGGCAACTACGGCGGCGGCCCCGAGATGAAGCGAGCGCTGCTGGACCTCGAGGGCGCGCTCTAAGTCAACGAAAGGCGTCTGCGTGCGCTTCGGCCCACTGGTCGAAGCTGCGCGGCGCCCGGCCGGTCACCTGCTCGACGGCCGGATGAACCGTGGTTTCGTCGACCGCCCCGTCGACGAAGAAGTTGAAGAACGCGTCGACGTACTCCTTCGGCATCTGACCCTCCATCTCCGCGCGCGCTTCGTCATCGGACTGCGCCTCGAAGCTCAGCTCTCGCCCGGCGAACTTGGCGAGGATCGCCACCTGTTCGGCCGGGCGCAGGGCCTCGGGGCCGCTGAGTCGGTAGGTCTGGCCCTCGTGGTCGGAAGTGGTCAGCGCCCGGGCGGCAACGGCGCCGAGGTCGTCCGGGTCGATCGTCGAGATCGCCACGTCGCCGAACGGCCCGCGGATCACGTCCCCCTTCTCCAGCTGAGGCAGCCAGCGAAAGGCGTTGGACATGAAGCTGTTGGGCTGCAGGAATGTCCAGGGCAGGCCGGACTCGCGCACCGCTCGCTCCGAGAGGATGTGGTACCTGGCGACGGCGTTGCCGAGGTCGCCGGTCGGCGCCGCGCTGCTCGAGAGCAGGACCACGCGCTCGACTCCGGCGCCGCGCATCAGCTCGAGCGACCTCTCGATTCCCTCGTAGCCGCTCAGCAGGAAGACGGCGCTCACTCCTTCCAGGCGCCGGCCCAAACTCTCCGGGTCGTTCAGGTCGCCGGTCGCGGCCTCGACGCCGTCCGGCAGCTTCGACTCCGATCCGGGCTTGACCAGACCGCTCGCCTGGGCGCCGACCTCCAGCAGGCCGTTGATGACCCCACCACCCGCGTTCCCCGTCGCACCCGTGACCAGGATCACGCCGGGAAGACCGCCATCGTCGCCGTGAAGCCATGTAGGAAGTTGCGACCGCCGACCGGGCCGATCTCTCCGGCGCAGAAGAAGCCGGCGGTCGGCGCGCCGAGGGAGTCCTCGACCGCGGCGGCGTCGTGGTCGGGCAGATCGAACATGTGGGAGCCGCGGCCGTTGCAGGTGAACAGAAGCGCCCCGGCCGCGCCGTCCGAGCCGAGCGCCTCGGCCTGGGCGCGCAGGGCCTCGCGAAGATCCTCGTCGGCGGAGGCGGCGTCGCGGACGTGGAGCCGCACCGTCTGGCCGACCCGGACCGGCTCCCCGATCGCGATCGCGCCGGACTCGCGATCGGCGCCGATGATGGGCCTGACGAGGAAGTCGCCGCGCTCGTACTCGGGGCGGTTCTCGTCGATCACGAGGCCGATCAGCACGCCCGAGGCCGCCAGCTCGCGCTCGTGCTCCGGGAGCGCGGCGATCACCTCGCCAAGCCGCTCCATCGCCGGCTTTCCGGCGAGCTGGCCGATCACGTTCGCCTCTGCGGCCGTGATCGTCATCTCGGGCCCGACCGGGCCGGCGCCCTGGGAGACGCAGGGCAGCACCTGAGCTCCCCGCAGCCGCACGGCGACCGCGCCGTCGGTGTGCACCTCGCCGTCGCGCAGCAGTACCGCGCCGCCGGCGAACGAGGCGCTGGCGAGTCCGCCCAGCACCGGCACGTGGGGGCGCGTGCGCTCGAGCGCCGCGAGCAGCTCCTCCGGCGGGAAGCTGAACGGGTCGCAGAGCGCCAGCAGCGACTCGTCGGCCGCCGGCTCGTCGCCGGCCGACTCGCTGAGCGACGCCGGCAACCCGAGCAGGCGGAATCCCTCCGCGTCGCGCTCGGCGGTCAGGTGCATCGTCTCGAGCTCGGCGCCGGGCAGGGACGCTCCCCAGACGACGATCCCCGGGGTGTCCTCGAGCTCGCGGCCGGCGGCGAGGGTGCCGCCCGCGCCGCAGCCGATCAGGACCCTCGGCTGGAGACGCTCATGGACCTCGGAGAGCAGCCACTTCGCCATGCCGAGGTGCTGGCCCGACGCGAAGACCACGGCCAGGTCGCAGGGCGGATCGAGGCCGGCGCGAGCGCGATCGGCGGCCTCGGCGGCTGCCTCGACCGTGTCGAAGCTCTCCGACGCGCCGACCGAGCTGCGAACGGTGGAGGTCTTCGCAGAGCCCACGCTAGGAGTCGGCCGTGGGGCCGGAACGGGCGGCGGCGTAGTTCAGGTACTCGCGAACGAAGCCGTCGATGTCCCCGTCGAGCACGCGCTTGGTGTCCCCCACCTCGAAGTTGGTGCGATGGTCCTTCACCCGCTGGTCGGGGTGCAGGAAGTAGCTGCGGATCTGCGACCCCCACTCCGCCGACTTCTGCTCCCCCCGCTCCTTGGCGAGCTCCTCGGCCTGCTCCAGCTCCTTGCGCTCGAGCAGCCGGGAGCGCAGGATCTGCATCGCCGTCGCCCTGTTCTGGATCTGCGAGCGCTCGTTCTGGGACTGCGCGACGATCCCCGTCGGGACGTGCGTCACTCGGACGGCCGAGTCGGTCTTGTTGACGTGCTGGCCGCCGGCACCGGAGGCGCGGTACGTGTCCACGCGGATGTCCGCGTCGTCGATCTCCACGTCGACGTCGCCCTCCACCAGCGGCGCCACGTCGACCTGGGCGAAGCTCGTGTGCCTGCGGGCGGACGAGTCGAAGGGCGAGATCCGGATCAGCCGATGGACGCCTCGCTCCGCCGCGAACAGGCCGTAGGCGTTCTCGCCGCGCACCACGAAGGTCGAGGACTTGAGGCCGGCCTCCTCCCCGGGGGAGGCCTCCTTCATCTCGACCTTGAAGCCACGTCGCTCGGCCCAGCGCAGGTACATGCGCAGCAGCATCTCCGCCCAGTCCTGGGAGTCCGTGCCCCCCGCGCCGGCGTTGACCGTGACCACCGCGTCGCCGGCGTCGAAGCGCCCGGAGAAGAGCCGCTCCTCCTCGAGCTCCGCCAGCCGCCGCTCGACCGATTCGAGCTGCCCGGTCAGCTCCGCGGCCATCTCCTCGTCCTCCGCGGCGAGCTCGGCCAGCTCGGCGAGATCGCCGACGTCCCGGCTCAGCGAGCTGAAGCCCTCGAGCCGTTTCTTGGCGCGGGCGTGCTGCTCGGAGATCTCGGCGGCCTTGGCCTGGTCGTCCCAGAACCCGGGCCGCTGCATCTCCCCCTCCAGCCGATCGATCTCCTCACTCAGCGCCTCCGGGTCAAAGGTAATCCGAGAGCAGCTTCAGCTGCCCCCGTATCTCTGCGAGGCGCGCGGAGATTCCCTCCTTTGGAAGTGTTTCGGCCATAAGTCTGCGGGTTTCCCCGTACAGGGTATTCCGGAGCGTCCTCTACCGTGTGGCCCGGATGGGAGGCTGATGGAGAACGGAAGCTCCAAGCGCAAACGGCAACCACTGAGCTGGGTGCTTCGGAAACTCGCGCATGGGCTCCCGCCGCTTCCCACGATCGGCGGCCGCGCTCTGGCGACCCGCGTCGCGGGCGTGCTGCTCGCCGGCGGGGCCATCCTGATCGCGATCACCGTTGCCCTGCCCCCAGCCGCGGAGGGCTCCGACCTGCTGATCCTCGGCTATGGCGCGGTGGCCGCCGTCTGCGGCGCGCTGATGCTGAGCAGGCGGCGTGTCAGCGAGCCCGCCCTCGGCCTGGCGGCGGCCCTGGGCACCGCCCTGATCACCCTGGCAACGCTCGAGGGCGGCCACATGACGGGCACCGAGGACAACGAGGTCCTCTTCCTCTGGGTCTCGCTGTTCTCGTTCTGGTTTCTCGATCTCCGACACGCCCTGCTCCAGCTCGGCCTGATCGGCGTGGCCGACGCGATCCTGCTGATCGACCAGCATCCGACCTTCGCGGACGGAGTCACCCGCTGGCTCGTCCTGGTCGCGACGCTGCTGGTAACCGGGCTGCTGATGGCCTGGATCCGCCGGTCGCTGGAGCGCGAGCGGGAGGAGACCGCCCACCTGGCGGTCGTCGCCGAGCGAATGCGGATCGCGCGCGACCTGCACGACGCAGCGGGTCACGGCGTCACGGCCGTCTCGCTCCAGGCCGCCACCGGCATTCGCGCCATCGACGACGGCGCCGACGTCGAGGAGGCTCGGGCGGTGCTGGAGGAGATCAAGCGAACCTCTCGGATCGCTCTCGAGGACATGCGCAAGCTGCTCGGGCTGCTCCGCCCGACCGACTCCGCCCCTCCGGAGCGTGACCGGGTCAGCCTCTCCCACCTGGACGAGATGATCGACGAGTGCCGCGCCGCCGGGCTCACGGTGACCGTCGACGACGTCGGGCGACCGCCTGGACCTGCCGCCGATCCTCGACCAGACCGCCTACCGGATCATCCAGGAGGCGCTCACCAACGTCCTCAAGCACGCTGGGCCCGGGGCATCGGCGACGCTGGGGCTCAGCTTCGACCCGACGAGCGTCGAGCTCGAGGTGACCGACGACGGGCCGGGGACCGTGGGCAGCATGGCGGCCGGCACCCGTCGCGGACTGATCGGGATGCGCGAGCGGGTGGAGCTATTCGGGGGCCGCTTCTCCGCGGGACCGATGGCGGGCGGCGGGTTCCGCGTGTTTGCCCGGCTGCCGCTCGGCAACCCGCTCGAGAACGTCGCCCAGCGGAACTAGGCGCTCGACTCGGGCGCCGTCGCGCTGATGATCCAGGTCGAGGCGGGCGCGGCGACCATCCCGTCGGCCTGCTGATAGTCGGACAGCACCTCGCGGATCTCCCGTTCTACCTTCGGGCGTATCCGCTCGACCTCGTCGGCCGGGCAGATCCGAAGCAACTCGGCGGCGGGGCCGATGGCCAAGTTCATGGAGACCGCCTGATCGAGGTCGTTGCCGATCTTGATCGGCAGATCGCAACGGGTGAACGTCGGGCGCTCGAAGCCGGCGATCTGCAGCTGCTCGGAGACGGTGTCGGCGTTGGCCATCGAGAACGGGCCGGGGCCACAGCGCACGTCCTCGGGCTCCTCAGGCTCGTCGAGGTACTGCTCGGCCACCTGCTCGGCGCGGTAAAGCCACTCGTTGTCCAGCTTGCGCCGCCAGACGGTCGCCACCAGCTGGGCGCCCGGCCGGAGAGCGCCACGGATGTTCCGCAAGGCCTGAACGGGGTTGGCGAAGAACATCACCCCCATTCGCGAGAAGGCGTAGTCGTATGGCCCTTTCAGGTCCCCCACCTGAACGTCGGTGACGAAGAAGTCGACGTTCTTCACTCCCGCCTCCGCCGCCTCCTTGATCGAGGCCTGGATGAACGGCTCCGAGACGTCAACACCCACCGCCTCGCCCTCGGCGCCGGCGATCCCGGCGAGTGCCTGTGTGGTGTCTCCGAACCCGCAGCCGATGTCGAGCACCCGGTCGCCCGGCTTGGGCGGGAGCATGCGCATCGCGGCCTCGCCGTGCTGTGCGAGCCCTGCCACGACCAGGTCGCGGAATTTGACGAAGCGCTCGAAGAGCACGCCGCTCCAGGCCTCGGTGGCCTCCTCGTTCTCGGGCGCTACCGCCGTCGCCGGGACCGATCCGTCGCTCCCTACAGTCGCCTTCTCCACGGGCCCATGGTACGCGGAGCGTCGCGGCTGTTACACATCGGGCGTGATCCGAATGTGCATCGCGATCCTGGCAGCGATTTCCGCCTTGGTCCCGGGGTCAGGTCTTGCAGACGCGAGGGTGCTCGAAGGCGGAGCCGAGAGCAACCCGTCTAATGGAGTTGGATTGCAAGACCTGACCCCGTATGGGGTGACCCCGTATGGGGCGGCCGTCCACCTCTCGGGGAAGATCGGCTCGCGCCCGTCCACGAGCAAGAACGAGCGCCGTGCCCACGACTATGTCGCCCGCCGGTTTCGGGCGGCCGGTCTGGACGTGAGCGTCGACTCGTTCCGAGTGCCCGGTCGCGGCCGGTCGCGCAATGTGATCGGCAAGCTCGACACCCCGTCGAGCTGCCTGCGGATCCTGATGGCCCACACCGACAGCGTTCCGCCCGGGCATGGCGCCATCGACAACGCGTCGGGAGTGGGCGTGCTGGTGGCGCTCGCGCCGGAGCTCGCCGGCCTGAAGCCGGACTGCGACGTCTGGCTGGTTGCCACCGGCTCGGAGGAGCGGGACGTGACCGGCCTCGCCTACCACGCCGGCTCAGCGGCGCTCGTCAAGCAGGTGAAGGCCGAGGGCCGGAGCGATGACCTGCGATTCGCCCTTTCAATGGACGAGGTCGGACTCGGCCGCCGCTTCTATCTGCGCTCGCCCCACGCCGGCATCCGGGAGAGCGTCGAGGGCGAGGTCCTGGGCGCATCACGCCGCGCGGGCGTCACGGTCCATTGGGCGCGGGACTCCGGCACCGGGAACTCCGACCACCGGGAGTTCGAACTGGCCGGACTTCCCGGCGCAGTGCTCGAGGTCTGGAAGGGCGTCTTCCGCTGTCACCACATGGCGTGCGATCGGGCACGGCTACTGCAAAAACCGGCACTGAAGAGGGCGCTGCGCATCGCCGAGGAAGTCGCCAGGGGCGGCTAGCCAGTGTTGAAGACTTTTCCCCATATACGGGGGACAACTCTTCAAGACTCCGAATCGGTCAGCCGAAACTCCTGGTCGAAATCCTCGAAGAAGGCCTCCCCCAGCTCCCGGGCGCTTTCGGGGCCAGTCCCGTAGAGCCGCTCGAAGAACTCCGCTGTTCGGAGCGCGGGCCTGACCTCCCAGCGCGTCCTGGTTGGCCCCTCTGCCGCCATCTGGTGCGGCGTCCCGACCGGCACCTCGAAGGCCTCGCCCTCGCCGAAGACCCGTTCCTCACCGCCGATGATCGTCCGCATCGAGCCCTCGAGGACCTCGAAGCGCTCGGCCTGGTTCGGATGAAGGTGCGCGGGCGGCATCCCGGCCTCCCCGCTGTAGCTCGCCTCCATCTCCAAGAGCTCTCCGCCGGTCTCGTCCGCCGTCTTGACGAGCAGCAGGCTGTGACCGCCGAAGCCCTCGATCTCCTGGCCGGCGTGGGGCATCAGCTATTCACGGCTTCGCCATCAGGCCGGGGCGATGACCACCGCCCCGCACAAGTCGCTCCGGGCTTACGCCCTCCGCTCCGAAATAGGGCGGTGGTCACGCCCCGTGGCACTTCTTGTACTTCTTGCCCGAGCCGCACCAGCAGGGGTCGTTGCGGCCGATCTTGTCCTTGTCGTCCTTGACGACCGTCTCCTGCTCGGGGATGGCGCCGCCGCCGTTGCCCGGCTGGGCATTGCCCTCGATCGCCTGCTCGGCGGCGGTGTCCGCCCCGGTCGCGGTCGCGACGGCCGCCTGGCCGAGGGCCGATGGCTGCTCGGCGGTGCCGCCCGAGTAGTCGAAGCCGCCGGCCTGCCGCGTCGGCGCGAACTGCTCCTGGGCGCGCGGGGCCACCTCCACCTCGACGTGGAAGATGAGGCGGGCGAACTCCTCCCAGATCGCGTGCATGAGCGCCTCGAACATCGTGAAGCCCTCGTTCTTGTAGGCGACCAGCGGATCGATCTGGGCGAAGCCGCGGAGGTGGATGCCCTCGCGCAGGTAGTCCATCTCGTAGAGATGCTCCCGCCAGCGGTTGTCGATGATCTGCAGCAGGATCGCTCGCTCGAGCTGGCGCATGATCTCGTCGCCGAAGTCCTGCTCGCGGCGGTCGTAGCCGGCGAGCGCGTCGGCGAGGAGGCTCTCGCGCAGCGCCTCGCGGTCGAGGTTCTCGAGCTCCATCCCCGCAACGTTCACCGTCGAGGGCCAGAGCTGCTGGACCTGGGTCTGGAGCTCCGCCAGGTCCCAGTCCTCGATCACGTCGCCCGGCGTGTAATCGTCGACCAGCGAGCTGACGACCTGCCCCACGCCCTCGCGCGCCGAGTCCGACATGTCCTTGCCCTCGAGGATCTCGCGCCGGTACTTGTAGATGACGCGGCGCTGCTCGTTCATCACGTCGTCGTACTCGAGCACCCGCTTGCGGATCAGGAAGTTCTGCTCTTCGACCTTCTTCTGGGCGTTCTCGATCGTCCGGCTGAGCATCTTCGCCTCGAGCGGCTCCTCCTCGCCCTCCTCATTGACCGGGCCGAGCCGGTCGAGGATCTTGTAGATGCGCTCGCCGGCGAAGAGACGGATCAGGTCGTCCTCGGCGGAGAGGAAGAATCGGGACTCGCCGGGATCGCCCTGGCGGCCTGAGCGGCCGCGAAGCTGGTTGTCGATGCGCCGCGACTCGTGGCGCTCGGTGCCGCAGATGAACAGGCCACCGAGCTGGCGGACCTCGTCGGCCTCGGCGTCGCAGCTGGTCTTCAGCTGCTCCACCATCGCCTTCTCCTCCTCCTCGTAGCTCTCGTCCCCCGGGGTCACCCCGAGCTTGCGGAGCTCCGACTCGGCCATGCCCTCCGGGCTGCCGCCGAGCTTGATGTCGACGCCGCGGCCGGCCATGTTGGTGGCGATCGTCACGGAGCCCTTGCGCCCGGCCTGGGCGATCGTCTCACCCTCCTTCTGGGCGTGCTCCGGCTTCGCGTTGAGGACGACGTGCTCCACTCCGCGGCGCTTGAGCTCCTCGGAGATCATCTCGGAGACCTCGACCGAGATCGTGCCGACGAGGATCGGCTGACCAGCCTGGTTGCGGGCCTCGATCTCGTTGACGACGGCCTTCCACTTGCCGCCCTTGGTCTTGTAGATCTGGTCGTTGTTGTCGGCCCGGACCATCTCAACGTTGGTCGGGATCTCGACCGTGGGCATCTTGTAGATCTTCATGAACTCCTGGGCCTCGGTCAGCGCCGTGCCCGTCATGCCCGAGAGCTTGTCGTAGAGCCGGAAGTAGTTCTGCAGGGTGATCGTGGCGAGCGTCTGGTTCTCCTCCTTGATCGCGACGCCCTCCTTCGCCTCGATCGCCTGGTGCAGGCCCTCGGACCAGCGCCTTCCCTCGAGGATGCGGCCGGTGAACTCGTCGATGATCATGACCTCGCCCTCGACCACCTCGTACTCGACGCCGCGCTTGTAGAGGGACTCGGCCTTGAGCGACTGGATCAGGTGGTTGACCAGGGTCCCGTGCTCGCCGAGGTAGAGGTTCTCGACGCCCAGGAACTCCTCGGCCTTGGTGATCCCCCGCTCGGTCGGCGCGACGGTCTTGTGCTTCTCGTCGTACTCGTAGTCGTAGTCGGCCTCGCGCGTGTCCTTCGACTCGCCCAGCGACTTGAGCTTCTCCTTGTGGGCCTCGCCCGTCATCTGCTTGGCCAGGCGGGCGAAGGTGTAGTAGAGATCCGCGGCCTGCTCGGGGCGGCCGGAGATGATCAGCGGCGTCCGCGCCTCGTCGATCAGGATGTTGTCGACCTCGTCGACGATCGCGAAGTCGTAGCCGCGGTGGACGCACTCCTCGAGGGAGCCGGCCATGTTGTCACGCAGGTAGTCGAACCCGAACTCGGAGTTGGTTCCGTAGGTGACGTCGCAGGCGTACTTCTCACGCCTCTCGGGTGGGTCGTCGCCCTCCTGGATCGCCGAGACCGTCACGCCGAGCGCCTCGTAGATCGGGCGCATCCATTCGGCATCGCGCCGGGCGAGGTAGTCGTTGACCGTGACCAGATGGACGGCGTTGCCGGCCAGGGTGTTGAGGAAGACCGGGAGTGTCGCGGTCAGGGTCTTGCCCTCGCCGGTCTTCATCTCGGCGATGGCGCCCGAGTGGAGCACCATGCCGCCGATCAGCTGGACGTCGAAGTGGCGCTGGCCGAGGGTGCGCCTGCTCGCCTCACGGACGAGCGCGAACGCCTCCGGGAGCAGGTCGTCGAGCGACTCGCCCTCGCGGGCGCGCTTGCGGAGCTCGTCGGCCTCCGAGCGGAGCTCGGCATCGTCGAGCAGCTCCATCTCGGCCTCGATCCGGTTGATCGACTCGACCCGCCCCTGGTACTCCTTGAATTGCTTCGACTCGCCCATGCGCAGGGCGCGGTCGATGATTCCTCTGGCCATTGCGAGTTAGGTTAGCTGGCGCGTACTACGCGGTCTCACCCCGCAACCGCTGCATCATCTTGCGGGTCCGCTGCCGCTTCCGGCGCTTGTCGCGGTGCTTCTTCACCTGCCGGCGGATGTCCTCGGCCATCTCGTGGATCGAGTGGAGCATGTCCGGGGATGCCTCCTTGGCCCGAAGCGTGACGCCCTTCAGGCCCAGCGTGGCCTCGGCGACCATCCGATCGGCAATCCGGGGGTTCTTCTCCTCGCAGAGCTCGACCTCGAGGGTGGCCAGCTCGGAGACCTGCTTGCCAACCCGCTGAAACCGCTGGATCACCGCCTCGCGGAGCTCATCGGTCACCTCAACGTTCTTGCCCCGGACCTCGATCCTCATCGTCGGCCTCCTTCCGTTGGGTTTGGCGGCTTCGCATGCTACGCCCGCCGGCGAGGCGCGGCAAGGGACCGACTGTCTAAAGAAGGGCCCGCGTGTCTAGAGAGCCCGTGCGAAGGTGAGCGCCACCACCCGGCGGCAGCCCGCCTCGCGCAACGCTTGGGCGCAGGCGCGGAGCGTGGCGCCGGTCGTCCAGACGTCATCCACCAGGAGCGCCTCCCCAGGGCACTCCCATGCAGCCCAGACGCTCGGCGGGTCGGCGAGGCGCTCCGATCGCCTCCGTCCGACCTGCCGGCGTCCCCCGCCCCGCCTCAGGCAGGCGCAGAGCGGCAGGCCGGAACGCCGCATGACGGCGATCGCGATCTCCTCGGCGGGATCGAAGCCGCGCCACCTCCACCTCCACGGGCCCGCCGGCACAGGCACCACCGCATCGACGACCTCGTGTCGTGGCAGCGCTGTCAGCATGGCCGCCGCGGCGACGTCCGCCAGCGCCAGCCTTCGCGCGTACTTGAGGCCGTGGACGACCGAGCGCGCGACCCCCTCGAAGGGCGAGGCGGCCACCGCGAGATCCACACCCGGCGGCCCCGGCTCGATGGCCCTCGGCGCCGCGCCGAGGTCGGCCTCGCAGGCCCGGCAGAGGATCGCCCTCGGCCCGCGGGTGGAGCCGCAGGCCGCGCACAGCGGTGGAGCCACCAGGGAGACGATCCGCTCGATCAATGGCGCGGGAATCGGACAACCGTCCGGACTGATTTGTGACCAGAGGCGCGCCGGCTGCCAAGGAAGTACCGTCAGCGACAACACAGGGGAAGAACCAACGAGGGGAGAAGAAATGGGACGTTTCGACATCACCCCCGAGCTGGCCGAGGAGTGGCGCGGGAAGTACCGGTCCTCGGTCGAGCCTCACGTGGACGGTGAGGTCCTCGCGGTCGGAGCCTTCCGGCCGACCGGCGCCGGGACCAAGATGGCGATCAGCAAGCTCCAGGTCGGGGCGCTGGCCTACGGGGCCGCCCACAAGCTGGGCAAGAGCAAGGCCGGCGGACTACCCGGACAGTTCCTGCTCGCCGTGACTCCCGACAAGCTCTATGCCTTCAAGTACAAGCCGGGACGAAGCGGGGTCAAGATCAAGGAGGAGTCCGCGTCCTGGGACCGCACCGGCATCAAGGTGGGGACCGACGAGCGTCAGACGACGACCCGGCTGACGCTCGAGTTCGCCGATGGCCAGAAGATCGTCTGCGATCAGGAGGGGCTCGGCGACAACCCCTGGGCGGACGACGTGATCCGGGAGCTGCAGGCGTGACTCAACCGAGAGGCCGGTCCGGCTCGACCCCGTAGAGGCCGCCGACGACCAGCGCCCCCGCCGGGACCTCGGCGCCCGGCAGCACGACGCAGTCGCGCAGCATCGCCCCGGCCCCGAGGTGGCATCCGTCGCCGACCACCGCGGGACCATGGAGGTTCGCTCCCACCCCGACCTGGCAGCCGGGCCCGATCAGAACCGGGGGCTTGACCTTCACACCGTCGAGGTCGGAGCCCTCTCCGGCGTAGACGCCCGCGGAGACCTGAGCCGCTGGAGGATCGACGCCGACCGCGCCCGTGAGCGCGTCGAGGTTGCCCTGCACGAACTCGCCGACCGAGCCCACGTCGTTCCAGTAGGCGCCGATCTCGTGCGAGTAGAACGGGATGTCGCCATCGAGCAGCGCCGGGAAGACGTCCATCGCCCAGTCGACGAAGCCGCGAGGCTGGTCGTCGTCCCCCGCCGGGCTCTTCTGGTCAGGGGGCGGGAAGTGATCGAAGATCTCCGAGCGGAACATGTAGATGCCGCAGTTGGCCAGATCGGAGAGCGCCTCTGCGGGCTCGGGCTTCTCCTGGAACCCCTGGATGCGCCCCTCGTCGTCGGTGATCGCGACCCCGAACTGCGTCGTGTCGGCCACCCGCTTGGTCGCGAGGGTGGCGATCGCCCCGCGATCGACGTTGGCCTCGTGTGCCTCTCGCATCGCGCTCAGGTCGATGCTGGTGAGAGCGTCGCCCGAGATGATCAGGAAGGAATCCTCAGCGCTGAGAAAGTCGCGGACCTTGCCCACTCCGCCGGCGGTGCCGAGGGGTTCTGGCTCCTCGCTGTATTCGATCCGCAGGCCGAAGCCGGAGCCGTCTCCGAGAACCTCGCGAATCTGCTCGGGCAGGTAGGAGAGATTGGCGACGACGTCCTCGAAGCCGTGGCGCGCGAGCAGCTCCGCGATCCAGGCCACGATCGGCTTGTTCAGAACGGGGGCAACCGGCTTCGGCATCACATAGGTGAGCGGCCGGAGCCGCGTGCCCAGGCCCGCCGCCAGGATCATCGCCCTCATGAGGGCGACAGGTTCTCAGACCGCGCTCACCCTCGCCTTACCGGTGCTTCTTCTTGTGGTGCTTGTGGTGCTTGTGCTTCTTGCACTTCTTGTGCTTCTTGGCGACCTGCGCGGCCGGGCAGCAGGAGGGCGGGCTCGCGGCACGGCCCGTACTCGCCGTACAGGCCGCGGGGGCGGCGGCTGGGCTCGAGCCGGCGGGACAGGTCCTCAGTAGCGGTAGTGGTCGCCCTTGTAGGGGCCCGCGACCGGCACGCCGATGTAGGCGGCCTGGTCGGCCTTGAGCTCGGTCAGCTCGACGCCGAGTGCGTCGAGGTGGAGGCGGGCGACCTTCTCGTCCAGGTGCTTGGGCAGCACGTGGACCTCCTTGCCGTAGGCGTCAGCCTTGCCGAACAGCTCGATCTGGGCGATCACCTGATTGGTGAACGAGTTCGACATCACGAAGCTCGGGTGCCCGGTCGCATTGCCCAGGTTGAGCAGGCGTCCCTCCGAGAGCACGATGATCGAGTGGCCGTCGGGGAAGCGCCACTCGTCGACCTGCGGCTTGATGTTGATCCGCTCGATGCCGTCGAGCTGCTCCAGGCCGGCCATGTCGATCTCGTTGTCGAAGTGGCCGATGTTGCCGACGATCGCCTGATGCTTCATGGCGGCCATGTGGTCGACGGTGATCACGTCCTTGTTGCCGGTGGCGGTGACGAAGACGTCGCCCTCGCCGAGCACGCTCTCCAGCGCCCGCACCTCGTAGCCCTGCATCGCGGCCTGGAGCGCGCAGATCGGATCGATCTCGGTGACGATCACCCGGGCGCCCTGCCCGCGCAGCGACTCGGCACAGCCCTTGCCGACGTCGCCGAAGCCGCAGATCACGGCGGTCTTGCCGCCGATCATCACGTCGGTGGCCCGGTTGATGCCGTCGATCAGGGAGTGGCGGCAGCCGTAGATGTTGTCGAACTTCGACTTGGTGACCGAGTCGTTGACGTTGATCGCCGGGAAGAGCAGCGTGCCGTTCGCCTGGCGCTCGTAGAGGCGGACGACGCCGGTGGTCGTCTCTTCGGTGACGCCCTTGATTCCCGCCGCCATCTGGGTGAACCGCTGCGGCTCGGCCTCCAGGCTCGCGCGGAGGACCTCCAGGATCACCTTCTCCTCCTCGGACTCGGCGGTCTCCGGCCCGGGGACCGCGCCCGCGGCCTCGTACTCGACGCCGAGGTGCACCAGCAGGGTCGCGTCTCCGCCGTCGTCCAAGAGCATGTTCGGGCCGGTCTCACCGTCAGGGCCGGGCTCGGGCCAGGTCAGGGCGTGGCCGGTGCACCACCAGTACTCGGCCAGCGTCTCGCCCTTCCAGGCGAAGACCGGGACGCCCTGCGGATCCTTCGGGGTTCCCTCGGGACCGACCGCCACCGCGGCGGCAGCGTGGTCCTGGGTCGAGAAGATGTTGCAGCTCGCCCAGCGAACCTCGGCGCCGATCGCGACCAGCGTCTCGATCAGCACTGCCGTCTGCACCGTCATGTGAAGCGACCCGGTGACCCGCGCCCCCTTCAGCGGCTTCGACTCGGCGAACTCCTCGCGCGTCGCCATCAGGCCCGGCATCTCGTGCTCGGCGAGCCGGATCTCCTTGCGGCCGAACTCGGCCAGGGAGAGGTCGGCGACCTTGAAGTCGAGGTCCGTGCTGGTCGGTGCGCTGGTGGCGGTGCTCATGCGGTGATTGGTCTCCTGGATCGAGGTTTGACGAGGCCCGAGGTTACGTTATGCCTCGAATGGACGAGGGCATACGCGTCGCAGAGACTACGGTCATCCCGCTCGACGAGATCGAGCTGCGCGCGAGCCGCTCGTCAGGCCCGGGCGGCCAGCACGCCAACGTGACCTCCTCTCGGATCGAGGCGGTCTTCGATGTCGAGGGGTCAGGGGCGCTCAGCGAGCCGCAGCGAGCCCTCCTGCGCCGAAAGCTCGGCGATCGCGTCACGGCCGTGGCCCAGGACGCCCGCAGCCAGGCGCGCAATCGTGAGCTGGCCCTCGAGCGCCTGCGCGAGAAGATCGCCGCCGGCCTCAGCGGCCCAAGCCGCGCCGTCCGACCAAGCCCTCGCGCGCCGCCCGCGAGCGGCGACTGGAACAGAAGCGCCGGCAATCCCAGCGAAAGGCGCAGCGCCGTCCGCCGAGCGAGGACTAGGGCCGGCCCATCTCCTTCTTGAAGCCCTCGAGCACGTCGACCGCCAGCGGGTCGACGCCTCGGGCGTTGGCGAGCTCGATCGCGAGCAGGTCGCCGAGCATCACCGTGTGGAGGACGCGCTCGGTGCGCGTCTCCCCCTCGGTCTCGATGTTGATCACGCTCGCGGCGTAGGGCTCGATCGCCTTCGCCGTCAGCTCGAAGCGCCTGCGCTCACGCGGGTGCTGGTCGCGATCCTCGAGGAAGATCGCGGCAAAGCGGCCGTCCGCGCCGGACCAGCCCTCGATCTCGTTGTGGTCGGCCTCCGGGAGGACCGAGGAGAAGGCGGGGATCTTGGCGTTCTCGTTGATCTGCGTCTTCCAGCGGTACGCGACCGGGGCGGTCAGGTCGCTGCCGTGGACGAGCACCGTGGCGTCGCCGATCTCGGCCGCCAGCTCGCGCGCACGGGACTCGGCCGCGGAGAAGGCCGCGCCGAGGTGGGAGGCGGCCGCATCGATCTCGGTGTGGATTCGCGGCCCCGCCAGTGAGAGCGCCGCGAGCTCGGCCGCGACGCAGAACATGTAGCCGACCGCCGCTCGTGGCTGAAGCCCCGCGGGGAGGCCGATCACCGGAACGCCGTCGGCACGGGCCGCATCGGCGAGCTCGCCGCCAGTGGTCGCAACCAGCCGGTGGGCGCCGAGCGCCTCGGCCGCCGCGTAGCACGCGAGGGTCTCCTCGGTGTTGCCCGAGTAGCTGGAGCAGAGCACGGCTGAGCCGGCCGGCGCCCAGGCGGGCAGCTCGTAGCCCCGGGCGACCATCATCGGCTTGGTGAGACGCTCGGAGAGCGCCGCGATCGCGAGATCCCCGCCGATCGCGGAGCCCCCCATGCCGCAGACGAAGGCGGCGGGCGCCTCGATCGCGCCGGGGCGCGCGGTCTCGATCCGCCAGAGCGCGTCGCGCAGGTGGTCCGGCATCGCCTTGACGGCGTCCAGCATGTCGCCACCCACCACCGTCACGACGCGGCCTCCTCCGCTTCGCGTCCGGGGGCCGCTTCGCCTCTGCCGACCTGCTCCTCCTCGCCGACCACCGCGCCGTCAAGCTCAGCACCGCTCTCGACCGTAACCCCGCCGCTGAGAATGCTGTTCGAGACGGTGGCGTTGTCCTCGACCACGCAGCCGTCCAGCAGCACCGAGCGCTCGACGGTCGCGCCGTCGCCGACCCGGCAGTTCCGCCCGACGACGTACGGCGGCTTCAGCTGCGCCGCCGGTGAGATCTCGCTGCCCTCCCCCACGATCGCCGCTCCGTCGAGACCGGCGCCGACCACCGTCTCAACCCTGCGCTCGAGAATGTCCCAGTTCGCCTCCAGATAGCGGTCCGGCGTCCCGATGTCGATCCAGTAGCCCGTCAGGCGGATCCCGTAGAGGCCCTCGCCGACCATCCGAGGGAAGACCTCGCGCTCGATGGAGACCGCCGTGTCGGGCGGGATCAGGTCGAGCACCGAGCGCTCCAGCAGGTAGGCCCCGGCGTTGATCTCGTCCGTATCGATCTGGTCCGGCTCCGGCTTCTCGAGGAAGTCGATCACCTCGCCGTCCTCGCGGCGGTGGACCAGGCCGTAGCCGGTGGGGTCGGGCACCGGATAGAGGGCGATGGTCGCCCGCGCCCCGGTGCTCCCGTGCTGATCGATCAGCGCGGTCAGGTCCAGGTCGCAGAGGATGTCGCCGTTCAGGACCAGGAACCGGTCGGCGAGCATCTCCTCGGCGAACCGGATCGCACCGGCCGTGCCGCGGGCGTCGGGCTCCTCGGCGTAGCGGATCTCGACCCCGGGCTCCATCGCGGCCAGGGCGCTCCGTATTCCGTCGGCGAGGAACCCGCAGGAGACGATCACGTCGTCGACGCCGTGGCGGGCCAGCCAGTCGATCACGTAGGCGATGTGGGGCCTGCCGGCCAGGGGCAGCACCGGCTTCGGGACCGTGTAGGTGAGGGGCCGCAGGCGAGTGCCCTCGCCGCCGGCCAGGATCAGCGCCTGCACGTCAACGCTCCGCCACCGCCGAGCGGTCGGCGGCACTCGGGCGCCCGATCCCCTCGTAGGTGATTCCGGCGGCCGTGAGGGCGGCCTCGTCCAGGTAATTGCGGCCGTCGATCAAGAGCGGGGTCTTCATCCTGCTCGCGACCTCGGCCCAGTCGAGCCCGGCGAACTCCGGCCATTCGGTGACCAGGACTGCCGCATCGGCTCCATCCAGCGCGTCGAGTGCGCTGCCGGCCATCTCGACCCCCGGCAGGAGCGGCGCCGCAATCTCCTGGGCAACAGGGTCGTAGGCGACGACCTTCGCGGCCTCGCCCTCGAGGCGGGCCGCGAGCACCAGGCTCGATGCGCCCCGCATGTCGTCGGTATCGGGCTTGAAGGCCAGCCCGAGGAGAGCCACCCGCTTTCCGACCAGCGAGTCGAGGTGCTTCGAGAGCTTGGCCATCACCCGCCGCTTCTGGAGCTCGTTCACCTCGATGACCGAGTTGAGCAGCTGGAAGTGGTAGCCCGAATTGGCGGCGAGCATCTTCAGCGCCGAGACATCCTTCGTGAAACAGGAACCGCCGTAGCCGATCCCCGCCTGCAGGAAGCGCGAGCCGATGCGGTCATCGAGCCCCATCCCCTTGGCCACGTCGGTCACGTCGGCGCCGAGCTCCTCGCAGACGTTGGCGATCTCGTTGATGAAGCTGATCTTGGTCGCCAGGAACGCGTTCGATGCGAGCTTGACCATCTCGGCGCTGGAGACGTCGGTGCGAACGATCGGTGCGCCGAGCGGCTCGTAGACGGCGGAGACCGCATCCGCCGCCCACTCGTCACCCGGGTCGGCCCCGATCAGCACTCGGTCCGGGTGCATGAAGTCCTTGATCGCCGTGCCCTCCCTGAGGAACTCGGGGCAGGACACGTAGGCGAGATCGGGCGCATCGCGGTGAATCGTGCGGCCGGTGCCCACCGGCACCGTGCTCTTCATCACCAGCGCCTTGCCCGCCGGATCCCCGATCTCCTCCACCGCCCGATTGACGGCCGACAGGTCCGCATCGCCGGAGTAGGTCGGCGGGGTCTGGACGCAGACGAAGACCAGGCGTGGACCGTCGAGCAGCTCAGCCATCTCGGTGGTGAACGTGAGCCGCTCGCGGTTGCGCTCGATCATCTCGGACAGCTCCGGCTCGTGGATGGGGATCTCGCCGCGATTGAGCGACTCGACCTTCTCCGGGATGATCTCCCTGACGACCACGCGGTGACCGATCTCAGCGAAGCAGGCAGCGGTCACCAGTCCGACCCAGCCGGCCCCGACTACCCCGATCGGCTCCCTCTCGTTCACAGACTCTCCCGTCCCGGTCAGGTCCCCGGGAGCAGCCGGAAGCCCTCGGCGATCTTGAGCATGTCCTCGTTCGAAACGGTCTCGATCAGCGAGTTCGACACCCAGAACGAGCCCTTGTCCGTCTGCCAGGCGACCATCCGCAGCCGGTCGCCGTCGTAGTAGAGCTTGTAGTCGCGGTCCCCGATCGTCTTCTCGGCGGTCGGGTCGGAGAGGATCGGCGGGTCCGTCCAGCGGGTGCCCTCGAAACCGTAGTAGTCGCCGAGCGTCGGCAGGGAGAAGACCCACTTGTAGGCGGCGCGCTGGCTGTGTGGCGGCGACTGGTCGCCCTTCCCGTTGATCTTGTAGACGCGGGGCTTCTGGGCGTAGTCGCTGCCCTCCTCGAGAACAGTCGGGTAGTAGACCGGGACCTTCTCCTTGCGCGCCCTGATCGCCTGAGCGAGCTGCTTGCCGTAGCTGGTGCGGACAAGCGTGCTCGGCAGAGAGGAGCCCGAGGACTTCTTCTTGGGGACCACCGGCCTCGACTTGCTGTGATCCGGCGGCTGCTGGGGGGAAACGGCCTTCTTCGGCCGGGCGCTCGAGCCCGCCGGCCCTGGGGTGCCCTGCACTCCGAGGAACTGGTTCACCGCGGTTTTGATCTCATCCGGGGTGGCGGTCACGTACGACGGGCCGAGCGTGCCGTTGAAATGGATCTCCTTGATCTGGGCGCCTCGCAGGTCGAAGAACAGCCTCAGCACCTGAAGCATCTCCTCCGCGGAGCCGATATCCGACGAGGTGTAGGTCGTGAAGATCTTGACCAGCTTCTTGCGGTCCTCGATCAGCCGCGACGGCGGCACCTTGGCGCGCGCCTCTCGCAGGAAGGCCTGCTGGCGGGCGGCGCGGACGATGTCGTTGTCGGTGTGTCGGTACCGGGCGAACGAGAGCGCGTCGAAGCCGCAGAGCGCCTGATATCCGGGCTGCAGGTTGATCTCGGCGGTGCCCGTGTTCGGCGCGATGTAGTAGCGGCGGTCGACGTCGACGTACACGCAGCCGATCGCGTTGACCGCCCGGGCGAAGCCGGTGAAGTCGACGTTGACGAGGTGGTTGACCTGCAGCCCGGTGAGCTGCTTGACGGTCCGGAGGGTGAGCTTGGGACCACCGAGCGAGTACGCGGCGTTGAGCTTGTCGGTCCCAACGCCGGGAATCTCGACCTTGAGGTCGCGGGGAAGCGAGAGCAGCGCGATCGCCCCGCGGTCCGGATCGAGCCGCAGCAGCATCGTCGTGTCGGAGAGGCCGAACTTGCCGCTGATGGCCTGGTTGCGCTTGTCCGAGCCGATGATCAGGATCGTCTGCGGCCCGGAGGTCGTCGTCTTCGTCAGGAAGGGGTCCAGGCCTGCGATCTCGGCGTGGTTCTTGAGCGCGTTTGCGATGTCGGACAGGTAGAGGATCAGGCTCGCCGAGGTGGCACCAGCGATCGAGGCGATGATCAGGAACGACGCGGTCAGGAACCGAAGCCAGACCGGAAAGCCGATATGGCTCCGAACGGCCTTGAAGCTCGAGGTGATCTTCGGCCCCGCCGCCTTCTCGACCTTCTCGAACCCGGAGGTGATGGCGGAGCCGGCCCGCTTGACGCGGTCAGCCGCAGCGCCCACCATGGTGGGCTCGTCGGCCTCGGCCTCGGCTGCTTCCAGCCCGTCCCACTCCTGAGTCTCGGCGGAGATGACATGCTCGAGCTCGTCCTCCTCATCGAGCTCTTCATCCTCCTCACCGAGTCCTCGTCGTCGAGCTCTTCTTCGTCGACGTCCTCGTCGTCAGGCTCCACTTCGTCGTCGACGTCCTCCGGGACCTCCTCGCCGAGCTCGTACTCCTCGGTCTCGTCGGGGCGCGGGTCCTCGTCGCCCTTGCCGTTGCCCGGCTCTCTCCCGGGGCTCACGCCATCATCCCGGGGAAGCTCTTGACAAAGCCCTCGAGCGCCTGTCGATAGCTGCGCAGCGAGCTGATCGAGACCCACTCGCCGGGACCGTGGTGGCCGTCGCCGATCGGGCCGAACTCCACCGCAGGGACGCCGGCGGCGAGGAAGGAGACCGCGTCGGAGGCCCCGTCGCGGCCGACGCTCATCACCCGCTCGGGATGGTGAGGGGACGCCGCCTCGCAGAGCCCGCGCACGAAGGGCGAGTCGGGCTCCACCACCGCGGGCGGGCGCCGGAAGGTGGCGAGCACCCGGGTGTCGGGCAGGCCGCCCACCTGCCCGAGGATCTCATCTGGATCCTGATCCGGCAGGAAGCGGATATCGACGTCTATGACGCAGGTGTCGGGCACTTTGTTGAGGGCGTCGCCGCCCATGATCCGACCGAGATTGATGGAGGGGCGGTCGAACAGGGCGGAGCTGTGACGCGCAAACGGTAGCGATTCGATGCCCCTGAACACCTCAACCGCCTTCACAACCGCGTTGTCCCCGAGCCACGGCGTGGCGCCGTGTGCCGAGCGGCCCTGGACCTCCAGCCTGACCGCCAGCACCCCCTTCGCCTGCACGCCGACCTGGAGGTTGGTGGGCTCGCCGGTGATCGCGAAGTCCCCGACGAAGCCGCTCGCAACCAGCGCGTCGGAGCCTCGGTTCTGCTCCTCCTCCGATTCCTCGTCGGAGACGATCCCGAGCCTGAGGCGCACCTCCTTCTGGTCGCGGAGGTCGTGCACGACGACCAGCATCACCGCCAGCGCGCCCTTCATGTCGTAGGCGCCGCGGCCGACCAGCTGGTCGCCATCGACCCGCGGCTCGAACTGATCGAGACCACCGGGGACCACGTCCATATGGCCGTGCAGCACGAGGGTCGGCGCATCCGACGGCCCCACCTCGGCGGTCGTCACCGGAAGCCCGCGCGACTCCGTCTGGGACGCCTTGATGTCGTTGGACTCGAGCCAGCCGCCGACGAACTCGGCAGCGCGCCGGAGCCCCTCTGCGCTGGAGGTGTCGAAAGCGATCAGTCGCTGCGCGAGCGCAAGCTCATCCATGTCTGGATGCTAGGTGCGCTTACGAATCCGCGCCGGCGACGCCCAGGAACGCCTCTGCGCGCTCCTTGTCCTTCTGCGCCTGGTTCCAGGCGCCTGAGCCCTCCTCGGACTCGCTGAGCCTCGCGTCCGCGTCCTCGATCCGGTTGCGCAACTCGCTCGTGTCGAGGCTCTCAGGCGGTACGGCCTCCCCAACCAACACAGTTGCCCGGTTGGCGAAGACCTCAAGCCAGCCCTCTGCCTGGGCCCAGCGCTGAACGTCCCCGCCGGGCATGTGAAGGCGAAGCTCCGTCGGGCGAAGCCGCGCCAGCACGGGCACGTGGTTGGCCAGGATGCCAATCTCCCCACCGGCGGTGCGGGTGGAGAGCTGCTCCACCTCGCCCTCGAAGACCTCCCCCTCGGGGGTGAGAATGCGAACGTTGACGTTCTGGTCGGCCATCGGCTAGGCCGCCGCCTCCTCAGGGCCCTCTTCCTCGGCCTTCTTCTCCTGCTCGGCCGCCTCGGCCTCGGCCGACTCCTCGGGCTCCTCCGCGCGCATCTTCTTCGACGCCTCGATCACCTGGTCGATCGTCCCCTGCATGTAGAAGGCGCGCTCGGGGATGTCGTCGTGCTCGCCGTCGACGATCGCCTTGAAGCTGCGAACCGTCTCCTCGACCGGGACGTACTCGCCCTCGCGACCCGTGAACTGGGAGGCGACGAAGAACGGCTGCGAGAGGAAGCGCTGGATCTTCCGTGCCCTCGACACCGTCTGCTTGTCCTCGTCCGAGAGCTCGTCGATCCCGAGGATCGCGATGATGTCCTGCAGCTCCTTGTAGCGCTGCAGGGTCTCCTGGACACGGGTCGCCGTGTCGTAGTGCTCCTCGCCGAGGATCTCCGGCTTGAGGATCGTGGAGGTCGAGTCCAGCGGATCCACAGCCGGGTAGATGCCCTGCTCGACCAGGGAGCGCGTCAACACCGTGGTGGCGTTGAGGTGCGCGAACACCGACGCCGGGGCCGGGTCGGTCAGGTCGTCGGCCGGCACGTAGATGGCCTGAACCGAGGTGACGCTTCCTTCCCTCGTCGACGTAATTCGTTCTTGGAGGTCACCCATCTCCGTCTCCAGCGTCGGCTGGTAGCCGACCGCGGAGGGCATCCGCCCGAGCAGCGCCGAGACCTCGGAGCCCGCCTGGACGAACCGGAAGATGTTGTCGATGAAGAGCAGCACGTCCTGGCCGCCCTGCTGGCGGAAGTACTCCGCCATGGTCAGGCCGGAGAGCGCGACCCGGAGGCGCGCGCCCGGCGGCTCATTCATCTGGCCGAAGACCAGCATCGTCTTGTCGATGACCCCGGACTCCTTCATCTCGAGCCAGAGGTCGTTGCCCTCGCGCGAGCGCTCGCCGACGCCACAGAAGGCGGAGAGGCCCTCGTGCTCCTCGGCGATGGAGCGGATCAGCTCCTGGATCAGCACGGTCTTGCCGACGCCGGCGCCGCCGAACAGGCCGACCTTGCCGCCCTTGGCGTAGGGGGCCAGCAGGTCCACGACCTTGATCCCCGTCTCGAGGATCTCCTGGGACGGAGCCAGGTCCTCGACCTCGGGCGCGCGGCGGTGGATCGGCCAGCGCTCCTCGACCTGGACGTCGCCGCCCTCGTCGATCGGCTCGCCGAGCAGGTTGAAGATGCGGCCGAGCGTCGCCTTGCCGACTGGGACCGTGATCGGGCCGCCGGTGTCGATCACCTTGTCGCCGCGGCGGAGGCCGTCGGTGGCGTCCATGGCGATCGCGCGAACGCGGTCGTCGCCGAGGTGCTGCTGGACCTCACAGACCAGGTTGAGCTCGGTGCGGCTCTCCTCCGGCGGGACCTCGATCTTGAGCGCGCTGAAGATCTCGGGGATGTGGTCGGGGAAGACGACGTCGATGACGACGCCGGTCACCTGCTCGACCGTTCCTAC
This sequence comes from uncultured Solirubrobacterales bacterium, assembly GCA_963747425.1. GTDB lineage: Bacteria > Actinomycetota > Thermoleophilia > Solirubrobacterales > 70-9 > DASUPK01. The sequence continues at coordinate 280,196 of CAVVFJ010000012.1, read as the reverse complement.
ATTTCCATTGTCAGCCATTCGTCTCCTTCTCTATTCCAAGTGTGATGCGAGGGTGCTCCGCAGCGAAGCGAGGAGCAACCCGTTTCATGACACGCCCTCGGCGCCCGCGACCACCTCGAGGATCTCCTGCGTGATCTCGGCCTGGCGCACCCGGTTCATCTCCAGGGTCAGGTCGCTGATCACATCCTTTGCGTTCTCGGCGGCGTTCCGCATCGCCGTCATGCGCGACCCGTGCTCTGAAGCGGTGGACTCGAGCAGCGCGCGGTAGACGTTGAGCTGGGCGTACTCGGGAATCAGCTCCGCCAGGAGCTCCTCGGGCTCGGGCTCGTAGTCCCAGAGCGCCTTGCGATGAGCCTCGGCGAGTCCCTCGTCGAGCTCCTCCGGCTCATCCGGCGCCAGCTCCTCCACTCCCTCGCCGAACACGTCGGCCTGCTGGACCGGTAGCAGGGTCTGGCGCCGCACGTACTGGGTGAGCGGCGAGACATACCGGTTGTAGATCAGGTCGACCCGGTTCAGGTCCTTGTCCACATAGGACGCGACCAGGGCGTCGGCGATCTCCCTCGCGTTGGCGAACGCCGGACGGTCGGTGAAGCCGACGTACTCGCCGTGCAGGTCCTCGCCACGGAAGCGCATCGTCGAGACGCCGCGCCGGCCGACGACCGAGAAGCGGACGTCCTTGCCCTCGCTCCGGAGCTCACGGTGAAGCCGCACACCCTCCCGGATGATCTGCGAGTTGAAGGAACCGGCCAGCCCGCGATCGCCCGTGACCAGCAGGATCCCCACGGTCTTCTGCTCCTCGTGCTCCTGGAGGACCGGCAGGTTGCGCGCCTCGACTCCGGCCGCCTCGGCGACCTGGCGGGTCATCTTGCGAAGCTCGCGCGCGTAGGGGCGCAGTGCGTCGATCCGCTGCTCGGCGCGGCGCAGGCGCGCCGCCGCGACCATCTCCATCGCGCGCGTGATCTTCTGCACGTTCTTCACGGAGGAGATCCGGTTCTTGACTTCCTTGCGAGTTGCCATGGATCAGGCGACCGCAGGCTCCTCGGAAGGCTGCTCGCTCGGCTGCCCCCCGTTCTCGGGCTTCTGCTCCTCGTCGCGCGACTTGATCCGGTCCGACTCACCCTCCTCGAGGGGGTTGCCCTCGCGGTCGAAGTCGGGGCCGAAGTCGTCGATCATGCCCTCGATCGACTTTCCGAGAGCCTCCTCGTCCTCGTCGGAGAGCTGGCCGGTCTCGTTGATCCGGTCGATCAGGTCCTTGTTCTCCGCGTGCAGCCGATCCATCAGGTCCGCGAGGAACTCGGCGACCCGCTCGGTCTTGATCCGGTCGAGGTACCCCCCGGTTCCGGAGTAGATCGAGGCGACCTGCTCGGCGACCGGCATCGGCTGGCGCTCCTTCTGGTTGAGCGCCTCGACCATCCGCTCGCCTCGGGCGAGCTGCTTCTGGGTCTCTGGGTCGAGCTCCGAGCCGAACTGCGCGAAGGCCTCGAGCTCGCGGTACTGGGAGAGGTCCAGGCGCAGCTGGCTGGCGACCTTCTTCATCGCCTTGGTCTGCGCGTTGCCTCCCACCCGGGAGACTGAGGTGCCGACGTTGATCGCCGGCCGGACGCCCGAGTAGAACAGGTCGGTCTCCAGGAAGATCTGGCCGTCGGTGATCGAGATGACGTTGGTCGGAATGTAGGCCGAGATGTCGCCGGCCTGCGTCTCGATCACTGGCAGCGCAGTCAGGGAGCCGCCGCCCTGCTCGTCGGAGAGCTTCACCGCGCGCTCCAGCAGCCTGGAGTGCAGGTAGAAGACGTCGCCCGGGTAGGCCTCGCGGCCCGGCGGGCGCCTCAGCAGCAGCGACATCTGCCGGTAGGCGGCCGCGTGCTTGGAGAGGTCGTCGTAGATGCAGAGGGCGTGCTTGCCCTGGTAGAGGAAGTGCTCTCCCATCGCGCAGCCCGCGTAGGGAGCCATGTACTTGATCGGGGCGGCCTCGTCGGCGGGGGCGGCGACGATGATCGTGTTCTCCATCGCGCCGTTCTCCTCGAGGGTCTCCATCACCTGGACGACGGTGGACATCCGCTGGCCGATCGCGACGTAGATGCAGACGACGTCGGAGTCCTTGTTGTTGATGATCGTGTCGATCGCGATCGCCGTCTTGCCCGTCTGGCGGTCGCCGATGATCAGCTCGCGCTGGCCGCGGCCGATCGGGATCATCGAGTCGATCGCCTTGAGCCCGGTCTGCATCGGCTCCTCGACCGGCTGGCGATGGACCACTCCCGGCGCCTTGAACTCGGCGGGACGGGTCTCCGAGGTGTTGATCTCACCCTTGTCGTCGAGGGGACGGCCCAGCGGATCGACCAGGCGGCCGAGCAGCTGCTCGCCGACCGGGATCTCGAGCAGCCTGCCCGTGCGCTTCACGGTGTCGCCCTCGCTGACCTTGTCCCACTCGCCGAAGAGCACGGCGCCGACGTTGTCCTCCTCGAGGTTGAGCGCCAGCCCGACCACGTCGTGCGGCAGCTCGAGCATCTCCAGGGACATGCAGTTGTCGACTCCGTGAATGCGGGCGATTCCGTCGCCGATCTCGAGCACCGTCCCGACCTCGGAGAGGTCCGCTGACTCCACGTCCATGCCCTCGATCCGCTCGCGCAGAATGCTTGCGATCTCGTCCGGCTTTATCTCCATCTCTCTACGTCACTCCTTTGCCTACGCCGCTTGAGCGACGCTCTTTCGAAGTTTCTCGAGCCTGTTCCTGATGCTCGTGTCCAAGACCATGTTTCCGACCTGCACGACCAGGCCTCCGAGGATGTCGGGGTCGACCCGGCTCTCCAGCTCGACCGTCTCCCCTGTCTGCTGCTCGATCTCCGAGCCGATCCGCTGGGCGATCTCCGGGTCGAGCTCGACGGCACTCGTCACCGTCACGCCGAGCCGCTTGTTCTCCTTCGCCCAGAGCGAGTCGAACTGACGGCGCATGCGGAAGATCACCGGCATCCGGTGCTTCTCGATCAGCAGCTCCAGGAAGTTGACCAGCTCGGGCTCGGCGCCGGCGATCGCCTTCATGAGGCCGTCCCCCTTCTCCGCGGACGAGAAGTAGGGGCTGAAGAAGAAGAGCTGCATCTCCCGATTGTCCGCGAGCGCGTCGGCGAACTGGCCGAGCTGCTCGCGGATCGCGTCGAGCTTTCCCTTCTCCTTGGCCACCCCGAAGAGGGCGTTCGCATACACGCGGGCGATGTGCTCCATCGCTAGCTCGCCGCCTCCTCTGTCGCACCGCGTTCGCTCAGGCTGGAGAAGTCGACCTCGCTGAGGGCCTCGTCGATCAGACGCCTCTGGTCGTCTCCGCTGAGCGACTTGCGCGTCACCTTCTCGGTGGTCAGCACGGTCAGGTCGGCGACCTCCTTGCGGATCCGCTCCAGGGAGCGGCGCGTCTCCGCCTCGATGTCGCGGCGAGCCGCGGCGAGCAGCTCCTCGCGCTTCTCGCGGCCCTCGTCCGCCGCCTGCGTCTTGGTCGTATCCGCCGCCTTGCGGGCGCGGGCGACGATGTCGTCCGCCTGCTCGCGGGCCTCGCGCAGGCGCCCGCGGTACTCCTCGAGGATCTTGTCCGCCTCCTCGCGGGTCTTCTCCGCCTGGTCGATCGAGTCCCGGATGGCGTTGGCGCGCTTGTCGAGCGCTTCCTGGATCCGCGGGAAGGCGACCTTGCTGAGCACGTACATCGTGATCCCGAAGACGAGCAGCGTCCAGATCATCAGGCCGAGGTTCGGCGAGACCAGGAAGCTGCCGCCCGAATCCTGGGCGGCCAGGGGGATCGTCGCTATCTGTGTGACGGAGTCCACGAGCGGCCTAGAGGAAGAAGGCGATCAGGCCGAAGATGAATGTGTAGAAGGCGACGGCCTCGGTGAGGGCGAAGCCCAGCCAGCGAATCGACTGGAGGTCGTCCTTCATCTCGGGCTGGCGGGCGACCGACTCGATCTCCTTACCGAAGATGAAGCCGATGCCGATGCCGGCTCCGATCGAGCCGAGCCCGGCGCCGACGCCCAGCGCGATCGCCTTGCCGGCGTCCGTGATGCCGGTGTCGGTGATCCCGCTCGACGCTTGCGCGATCGGGGTCAAGAGGTCCATTGACACTGCTCCTTTCTAGTGACTCTCGGCGACTGCGCCGCCGATGTAGATGGAAGAGAGGGTGGCGAAGATGAACGCCTGAAGCGTTGCGATCAGCCCCACCTCCAAGATGAAGAAGACGAACGCGAGCGGGAAGGTCAGCGCCCCGAGCGCGGACAGACCGAGCAGCACGGCCAGTCCGCCGCCCATGAACAGGAGCAGCAGGTGCCCGGCGAGGATGTTGGCGAACAGTCGCACCGAGAGCGAGACGAGCCGCATGAAGTGGGAGAGCAACTCGATCCCGAAGATCAGGGCCTTGGCGACGGGGTTCATGTTCTCGAGGCCGGCCGGGAGGAAGCTGCCCAGGTACTTGAAGAGACCCTTGGCCCTGATTCCCTCGATGTGGTAGCTGATCCAGACGACGAGGGTGAGGGAGAGTGCGAACGAGATGTTCGCCGTCGCGGCATAGATCGCGAACGACGGGATCGCGAGCCCGAAGACGTTGATCGTCTCCGCGCTGTTCGTCGGCAGCGGCAGGTAGCCGATGATGTTCGAGAAGGCGATGAAGAAGAAGAGGGTCGCAATGAAGGGGAACCACTTGGTGGCGTATGAGCCCGAGAGGTTCCCGCCGGTGATGTTGTTCTTGGTCATGTCGTAGGAGACCTCGACCGCGGTCTGGATGCGGTTCGGCTTCATCTCCATGCGGCGAGCGATGTGAACCATCACGAAGATCGTCAGGCCGCTGGCGAGGAGCAGGTAGAGGACGGCACGGTTGATCGAGAAGTTGATCCCGGCGATGTGAATCGGGATCCAGTCGTGGAGCTTGAACTCGTCCTGGGGCTTGAACTCGTCGTTCTTGCCGTCGTTGCCGAAGATCAGCAGCAGTGCGATCGTGATCGCGAAGTAGACGCCGAGCCCGAAGAGAACCTTCTGCTTGGTTGACCAGGAGGCCATCAGACCGGTCGGGCCTCCTCCGGGGCGATCAGCCTGGAGAGCAGCCGGCCGCCGAGATGAACCGTGAACAGGACCGCTGCGAGCACGGCCGCGGCCAGGCCGGCGTCCTTGCTGTCGAGCACGCCGACGAGCAGGACGGCCAGCGTGACGGCCCAGACACGTCCGAGCGTGGTGGCGCCGACCCAGCCCATCGCGGCCCGCCGGTCGCCGCGGGCAGCCGCCTGGCGTACGGCGCGGTTGGTCAGCACCTCAACCCCGTGTTGCGCGATCCAGACGAGCGCAACGACCAGGTAGGCGGTCATCGGCAGATCGGCAACGACGAACACCGGCAGGGCGGCCGCGAGCAGGACGAGGTCGACGTAGCGAAGGGCGATGGCCATGCGGGATGTCCCGACGGCGCTGGGGCCGTCTAGCGCGAGCGTAGACAAGAGCCATCCCCACGGTGAATCTCCCTGCGATGCCAGGGCAAGTCAGCTGATCTGTCGATGTCGAACGAGCGCATGAAGTCCTTACCCCCACCATCAACGGCGGTCCATGAACACCACCACCGCATCACCTCCGGGGCAGGCCGGAGGGCGGCGAATCCTAGCGACTGGGGTCTGAGACGGCTTCGATCTCGCCGGTGTCCGGATCGATCGTCGTCATCTCGCCGGTGGAGGGATCGACCGCGGCGAAGGTGCCGGTGTCGAGCTCGTGCTGGACGCCGGCCTCGACCTCGGCCTCGTCCGGGAGCGGCTCGCCCGGCGCGCGCAGGCCGACGAGCTGCCTCAGCCTGACGTTTCGGAGCTTGAGGATCTCGAGCACGGAGACCACGTAGATGCTGGCCGCCAGCGCACCTGCCAGGCAGAGCGCCATGAAGATCGTCCAGCCGGCGTTGAAATGGCCGTGGTTGTCCGTATAGGGGACGAAGCGGAGCGCCAGCGCCACCAGGGCGAGCACCAGCGTCCAGCCATAGAGGTAGGTGATCGTGCGCCTTTGGCTGAACCCGATCCGCGCCATGCGGTGATGGAAGTGCTCGGTGTCCGCCCTATAGACCGGGCGGCGGTACTTGATGCGCTTGGCGACCACGAATCCCGTGTCCAGGATCGGCACAGCGAGGATCATCAGCGGGAAGAACAGGGCGACCACGGCGTTCGTCTTCAGCGCGCCCTGGACGGTGATCACCGCCATCAGGTAGCCGAGCAGATTGGATCCGGTGTCCCCCATGAAGCTCGACGCCGGCGGGAACCCGTGGCGGAGGAATCCCAGCGATGCGCCTGCCGTGACCGCAGCCAGAACGCCCGCCGCGTTGCGGTCGAGCGACAGCGCGATCACGGCAAGGGACGCCGCGGAGATCAGGCAGACGCCCGCCGCGAGCCCGTCCACCCCATCGATCAGGTTGATCACGTTGGCGACGGCGACGATGCCGACCACGGTCAGGACCTGGCCCAGGTCGATGGCGCCGATGCCGGGCGGGTTGAAGAGCTCGACCGAGGCCGGGTCGACCCGCCCCAGGAACGGCAGCGTGAAGCTCGCGACCGTCACCCCGGAGGCGACCGGGATGATCGCCGCCGCGGTCTGTCCGAGCAGCTTGATGCCGGCCGGCAGGTCGACGAGGTCGTCGATCACGCCGACGGCTGTGATCACGATCGCCCCTGCGAGGATCGAGCGCGTCTCCTGGTCCCACGGCAGGAAGATCGAGCCGCCGATCAGGACCGCCACCAGCACCGCCAGCCCTCCCAGCTTCGGCGTCGGGTGCACGTGCAGACTGCGCTCGTTCGGGTAGTCGATAGCCCTGTCGCCGATCCCCCGAGCGAGTGACTCGGTCGCCGGGACCAGTGTCCAGACGGCGGCGCCCGCGAAGATGAAGGCGAAGAGGGCGTCGAGCGTGTCGGACATTACATCTCCGCTCCGCCTGCTCCGCTTCGCGTCCGCGGGCTACGCGAATAACCGCGTGCTCCGGCCGGCGCGGGCTCCCGCGCGTAGCGGTCGAACCAGAGGGTGAAGGAGAGCAGGCCCCAGATCTGCCGGCTCAGGTCCTCCTTCCCCGAGACGTGACGCTCGAGGACTCCGGTGACCGCGTCGGGCCGCAGGTAGCCCTGGCGCTCGATGGTCTCCGCCGAGAGGACGTCGCGCGCGAAGGGCTCGAGGCCACCTCGGAGCCAGGCGGCGACCGGGATCGAGAAACCCTGCTTGCGGCCGCGGATGATCTCCCTCGGCAGGAGCGGCTCCACCGCCTGCCTGAGCAACCGCTTCTTCGAGAAGCCGCGGACCTTCTGCCTGGTCTCCAGGGCGAGTGCGAGCTCGGCGACCACCGGGTCACAGAAAGGCACCCGCGCCTCGAGCGAATGGGCCATGCTGGCCCGGTCGGTCTTCACCAGCAGATCGTCCACCAGGTAGATCCCGAGGTCGAGGTCCTGGAGGCGGGCCAGCTCCTGAGCACCCTCGGTCTCGGCGTAGCGGGCGCGATAGACGTCGAGCGGATCCGAGATGCGGGACTCACTGAGCAGCTCCTCCTGGGCCTCGGGCGAGAAGATCTCCTTCCAGGCGTGGTGCCGCTCGACCGGCGGCAGGTGCGCCCCGCGCATGAAGCGCTTGGCCTTGTAGTCGAAGCTCGCCTTGCCCGAGGAGCTCGGGAGCAGCTCGACCAGCGGCCGCAGGAACGGAGCGGCCCTGCCGACCCGCGGCGCGAGCCGGTCGGCCACGTAGGTGTAGTAGCCGCCGAAGAGCTCGTCGCCGCCCTCGCCCGAGAGCACCACCTTGACCGTGTCGGCCGCCAGCTGCGAGACCAGATATGTGGGGAGGGCCGAGGAGTCGCCGAAGGGCTCATCGAACGCCTCCACCAGCCGCGGCAGCAGATCGACCGCGTCGGGGCGCAGGATCAGCTCGTGATGGTCAGTGCCGTAGCGCTCGGCAACCAGCCGCGCCTGGGCGAGCTCGTCGAATGAGCTCTCCTCGAAGCCGATGGAGAACGTGCTGACGCGGTAGCCGCTCTCGCCCGCCGCCATCGCGGTCAGGGCCGCGGAGTCGATTCCTCCCGAGAGCAGCACCCCCACGGGCACGTCCGAGACCAGGTGCGCCCGCACCGAGTCGCGGAGCCGCTCGCGGAGCTCCTCGGCGAGAACCTCGTCGCCCTCGGTCCGGACCTCGCCGGAGAGCGCCGGAGTCGGCCGCGCGTAGCGCGAGACCGTCACCTCGCCCCCCTCCATCACGAGGGTGTGGCCCGCCGGGAGCTTGCGCGCCTCCTTGAAGATGGTCAGCGGGGACGGGATCGAGTTGAAGGCGAGGAACGACTCCAGCGCCTCCGGGTCGATCTCGCGAGAGAAACCGGGCTGGCGGATCAGCGCCTTGAGCTCCGAGGCGAAGGAGATCTCGCCGCCGGCGACGCGGTAATAGAGGGGCTTGATCCCGAACGGGTCCCGCGCCAGGACGAGCCGCCCATGCCGCGCGTCCCAGATCGCGATCGCGAACATCCCGCGAAGGGACTCGACGAAGGCGGGACCGCGCTCCTCGTAGAGATGGACCAGCACCTCTGTGTCGCTGTGCGTGGAGAACGTGTGTCCCCGCCCGCGGAGCTCGTCCATCAGCTCGCGGTAGTTGTAGATCTCGCCGTTCTGGATCACCTGGATCCGGCCGTCCTCGTTGGCGATCGGCTGATCGCCGCCCGCGAGATCGATGATCGACAGACGGCGCATGGCGAGCCCGGCCGGGCCGTCGATGACCGAGCCGTCCGAGTCGGGGCCGCGGTGGACCAGCGTCTCGTTCATCGCGGCGAGCACCGCTGGGTCCGGGGCGGTGACCCCGTCGAGGCACACGAGGCCGCATATCCCGCACATGGCCGCGAGTGTACGGCCCGGTCCCGTCGGGGACGTACCCGTGGGGGGCGGTCGCCTTTAGCGCTTCGACTTCTTGGACTTGCGCTGCGCCTTCAGCCAAGACTTGGCCTGGCGGGCGACGTCGTCGGTGAGATTGCCGAGTGCGATGTTGGCATCGACCAGGTGCAGGCCCCAGGTGGCATCCGGGACCGCGTGCAGGGTCGGGGCGCCGCCCACGGGACTGATCTGCAGCACGTGCGCGTTGTTCGACGCATCGCAGGCGCCGGTGTAGCCCTGGACCTGGAACCAGGGCGTGGTCGCGCCGGCCGGCATGGGCACGCCGACCGCTCCGGTCGCGAGGCCGATCGTCGTCCCTGGCGCGAACGGCTGGGTGGGGAACACCGAGGTCAGCGGCGCCGAGCCGCCGCGAAGAGCCGCCGGGTTCGTGCAGAGCACATCGCCCGTGGACGGCAGGCCGGGGGCGAGTGTCCCGGGACGTCCGAACTTCGTGTCGTTCGGTACCGCGGCGTCGAAGGTCGAGAAGGCGATCACGCAGCCGGTCTGCTTCCCCTTCCGGCAGCCGGGGACGTTCTTGAAGTCGCCGCCGACGTTGCCGCCCGCCCGCACGGTCACGTTGCCGCCAAGCAGCACCCCCGAGATCAAACGAGCGCGCACGTTCTTGTGCCGGTCGATGAGCCGGTGGATGAGCTGACGCAGCACGAAGGTGCCCTGGGAGTGACCGACCAGCACCACGCCACGGCCGCCGTTGTAGTTGCGCAGGTAGGTCTTCCAGGCTGCGACCACGTCTCCATAGGCGATCTGCTGTGCGTCGGCCGGGAGGGTGCCGCCGCTGAACAGCGCCTGGAGGGTGACCTGGCGGTACATCGGCGCGAAGACCCGGCAGTGGAGGCTGTAGCGGGCCGCTTGATACAGAGCGATCGAGCGCTCCTCCGGATCGATCGAGAGGTCGGAGTTGGTGCTCTTGTCATCGCTGACGGTCGGATAGACGTAGAAGCAATCGAACTTGCGCTTGCGGTCAGGCTTGACGGATTGGGTCCCGGCCAGCTGGCCGCCGGGCGAGAGGAGCGTCGTGTCGAAGCCGGGCTCGCACGGGTTGTTCGGGACCCCGGGCTTGCAAAGCCAGACGGTGTTGTCCTTGACGCGGTGCTTGGGCTTCTTCGCCGCGGGAGCTGAGGGCGCCAGCAGGCAGCCGAGCACGGATGCGACGCCGATCACAATCAAGAACCTGCGGAGAACCTGGCTTCCCGCCATCGCCGGACAGCCTACCCCTACTGAAACATTCTGTCGCCGATGTCTCGCCCGAGAACCGTCTAGCGGTCCCTGCCGCGCAGGGTCAGGCTGACGATCCGGGTGATGGTGGCGCCGAGCACGCGCAGGTAGAGGCGGATGGAGCGGTCGGCGATGTACTCGAGGTCGTGGATCAGCTTGTCCTCCCAGGAGTCCTCGCGCGTGATGCGAGTCTGGGCGAATCCGGTCACCCCGGGGCGCACGACGAGGCGCTGCCAGTACTGCGGGATCTCCTCGCAGAGCCTGTTGAAGAACGCCGGCCGAACCGGGCGCGGGCCGACCATGCTCATGTCTCCCTGGATGACGTTGAAGAGCTGCGGCACCTCGTCGATGTGGGTGAGGCGCGCCGCCTTCCCCACCATCGTCACCTCCGCCTCGGTGCGCCGGCTGAGCTCCTCGCCGTAGGTGTTGCCGAGGCGAGCCTCCGCCCCGGGCCGCAGCGTCCGCAGCTTGTACATCGTGAAGACGCGGCCGGCCCGCCCGACGCGCTCCCCGCGGTAGAGGACCGGCGTGCCGGAGGTGACCAGGGTCGCGAGTGCGAGCAGGCCGAGCAGCGGTGAGAGCACGATGAGCGCGGACCCGGCGATCAGCAGGTCGAGCGTGCGCAGGGCGACGTCGACGCGGCGGGGGGCGTAGACCTCGGCGGCGAAGTCCGAGACCTGCTCGGCAACCGTGCTCGGCTGCTCAGTCTGAGTCGCCATCCGGCTCGGCCGCTCCGAGCATCAGGTCGACGAGCAGCTCCGGGTCGCGGCGCACGCGCTCGCCCTGACCGGTCTTCTTGACCAGCTCGAGTGCTCGCGGATCGGTCAGGGGCCGCAGCCGGTTCGCTCGGATCAGCGCCTCGTCCACTCCCCCGAGCCGGCCGCCGTAGGTCGTGTAGACCGGAGTGCCGAGCGCCACCGCCTCGCGGTTCATCGTGCCGCCTGCGGAGACGACCAGGTCAGCGAGCGCCACGAGGCTCTGGGCTTCCACGGCGTGATCGGGAACGATCAGGGAAGGCAGGGCGAGCTCCTTCACGTAGGTCCGCTGCTCCTCGGTACGCGGCAAGACGGCCGCGCTGACACCGGGGTCAGAGCCTACTCGCGCGAGAACCTGCGGAAAGAGGGGGTTCGACTTGCGGTGATAGAGCGAGACGTCGGGTGGCGGGCGCACGACGACCACGACGCGCTCGGTGTCGACGCCGAGCCTCTCGAGGGCGTCCGGGTCGACCTCGAAGTCGGCCAGGTAGTACTCCTCCTTGATGCCCGGGTACCGGAAGAGCTTCTCCGGGCCGACGCCGAATCGCTTCAGCCGCTCGGGCGGCACGGAGTCCGGAAAGATCACCCGTTTCGCCAGGCGGCAGCCGACGTGGTGCTGCGCGACCGCGAACTCGTAGTCGTGCATGTTGGCCTCGGGAATCCCGAGGAGCCGCGCGGCGATCGCCATGTCGTTGGAGCCGTGCGCGATCGCGAGGTCGAATCCCGCCCCCTTGCCGAAGCGGCGCATCCCCGACGTCCGCTGGATCAGCCGCATCAGCTTGCGAACGCGCGAGGCGCCGCCGTGCCTGCCGATCGAGGTGTGCTCCATGTGGTGGAGCTCGAGGAGCTCCTGGGTCTGGGTGTACTCGCGGGAGGTGACGAGCACCTCGTGGCCCTGCGCGCGCAGGCGCTCGATGATCGGCCGGAGCACGAGCACGTGCGCGGGCCCGCTCATGTCGGCCCAGATCTTCAAGCGCCGTCTAGACGGCGGCGGCGGAGAGCTGCGGATAGAGGGGATAGCGCTCCATCAGGGCACGCGACCGCTCCAGGAGGGAGTCCTTCTGCGACTCGAAGTCATCGGACAGCGCCGCCACGATCACCTTGGCGATCTCGCGCAGGTCGTCCTCCCCCAGGCCGCGGGTGGTCAGCGCCGGAGTCCCGATCCTCAGGCCCGAGGGGTTCATGGGCGGGCGCTCGTCGAAGGGAATCGCGTTGCGGTTGACGGTGATCCCGACCTCCTCGAGGCGGTCCTCCGCGGTCTTGCCGTCGAGCCCGGTGTTCGTGAGGTCGACGAGGACCAGGTGGACGTCCGTGCCGCCGGTGAGGACGTCGATCCCGCCGGAGATCAGCTCGTCCGCGAACGCGCGCGCATTGGCGATCGTCTGCCGCTGGCGGTCGGCGAACTGCTCGCTCTGGGCGATCTTCAGCGCCACCGCCTTCGCGGCGATGATGTGCATCAGGGGGCCGCCCTGCTGCCCCGGGAAGACCGAGCGGTTGATGTCCGCTGCGAGCTCCTCCTTGCAGAGGATCATCCCGCTGCGCGGCCCGCAGAGCGTCTTGTGGATGGTCGTGGTGACGACGTCGGCGTGCTCGACCGGATTGGGGTGCTCTCCCGCGGCGACCAGCCCGGCGAAGTGCGCCATGTCGACCATCAGCTTCGCGCCGATCGAGTCGGCGATCTCGCGGAACGCCCCGAAGTCGAGCTGCCTCGGATAGGCGGACCAGCCGGCGACGATCACCTTCGGCTTGTGCTCCTCTGCGAGCTGCGCGACCTCGTCCATGTCGACAAGCCGGTCCTCGCGGCGCACGTGGTAGGCGACGACCTCGTAGAGCTTGCCCGAGACGTTCAGCTTCATCCCGTGGGTGAGGTGGCCGCCGTGGTCCAGCGCCATCCCCATGATCGTGTCGCCCGGATCGACCATCGCCATGTAGGCGGCGTTGTTGGCCTGGGCGCCGGAGTGAGGCTGGACGTTCGCGTGCTCGGCGCCGAAGACCTCGATGGCCCGGTCGATCGCCAGCTGCTCGGCGACGTCGACCTCCTCGCAGCCGCCGTAATAGCGCTTGCCGGGATAGCCCTCGGCGTACTTGTTGGTGAGGACCGAGCCGGCCGCGTCGAGGACGGCCTGGGGCACGAAGTTCTCCGAGGCGATCATCTCGAGCGTCCCCTGCTGGCGGGCGAGCTCGCGGTCGAGGACCCGGGCGATGTCGGGATCGACCTCGGTGAGGTGCGCGGTCTGGAAGTCGTCGGGCAGGTCGGTCAATTCACGGCCACGATACATAGGCTCACGGACTTGACATTAATTGACCAATTGGTAAATAATGCGCCGTCCCCGCATCGATCTAGGAGGAGAGATGACCGACGCCACCGCCATCACCAATGGGCACGAGGAGCTGAAGACCGAGGACGAAGCGCTGTCCGTCCTGATGGACGCCGACATCGACAAGGTCATGTCGGGCCTCGACAAGATCATCGAGGCCGCCCCCTCCTACAAGAAGCTCTTCATGCGCTGGCAGCGCCAGCAGTGGTCCACCGAGGACTTCGACTTCACCGAGGACGCCAAGCAGTGGGCGGACCCGGACCTGATCACCCAGGAGGAGAGGGACTTCCTGCTCTTCGGGTTCTCCCAGTTCTTCCTCGGGGAGGAGCGTGTGACCGTCGAGCTGCTGCCCTTCGCGCTCGCCATGCGCGACCACGAGGCGCAGGCGTTCCTGACCACGCAGATCTCCGATGAGGCGAAGCACATGGTCTTCTTCGACCGCTTCTACCGCGAGGTGCTCGGGATGAAGGCCTCCTCGATCACCGAGATGCTGGCCACGCAGCGCCACAACGTGAACGAGCAGTGGGAGGAGCTCTTCGACGGGATCCTCCACGAGTGCGCCGAGCGTCTCCGCAAGGACCCGAGCGACTTCGCCGCGCTGGTCCGCGGGATCACCGTCTACATGGTCGTGATCGAGGGCACGCTCGCCCTCACCGGGGCCCGGTTCATCATTCGCAACCTGAAGGAGCGCGACTGGTTCCCCGGCTTCACGGCGGGCTTCACGGCCGTCAACCGGGACGAGTCCCGCCACGTCGGCTTCGGCGTCAAGTTCCTCGCCGACGCGATCAAGGCCGACACGGCGAACGCCAAGATCATCGAGGACACCCTGAAGGAGACACTTCCGGTAGCCACCCTCGTGTTCGTCCCGCCCGGAGTCGAGGACCCGTACAACTTCACGACGCCCTTCTACGACTCGAAGGAGGTCTTCGAGTACTCGCTGAAGGCGCTCTCGAAGAAGCTGGCCGCGATGGGAATGGATCCGGCCATGCTCGCAACTGCATGACGGAGGTCCTCGCCCCTGCGAAGAGGGGTCGCCCCTCCACGGGGGCCCGCGAGCGGATCCTCGAGGCCGCCATCGAGGTCCTCAAGTCCGACGGCTACGCGGGCCTGACGATCGCCAAGGTCGCCGCCGCCGCCGGCGAATCCAAGCCCCTGGTCGTCTACCACTACGGCTCCAAGCAGGGACTGGTGGAGGCGAGCGGCCGCGCGGTCGCGGAGCTGATCACGGCGGAGGCGCTGGCCGCAGTGGAGGGGGCGCGGACCGTCGAGGACGTCATCCGGGGCGTCGTCGACGGCGTCGCCCGAGTGCTCGAGCGAGACGAGCGGCTGGCCCGGCTCTACTTCGACCTGGCGGCGGTCTCCGTCGTCGAGCCGGAGGTTCGCCGCACGATCACGCAGGTGAACGAGGGCTGGCAGCAGGTGCTCATCGACCTGCTCGAGAACGCCGAGGACGGCCCGCCCCCCGCGCAGGTGCGGGCGGTCGCGCTGATGATCAACGCCTGCCACCAGGGGCTGGTCCTGGAGCGAATCGAGCGGGGGGAAACCGCGGAGTGGAAGCGGGCGCGCGAGCTGTTCGTTCTGAGCACCGTCGCGGCCGCATCTCACACTCGCGCCTGAGCGCGCGCCGTAGGCTGAGCACGGTGTCAGAGCGGAACCTCGAGATCGTCCAGCGAGGGATCGAGGCGTTCAACGAGAGGGGGGTCGAGGGAATCATCCCCTACGTCCACGCCGACTTCGAGGCGACCACTCCCCCGAGCCTCGCCTCGGAGCCCGATACCTATCGCGGCCCCGACGGCCTCCGCCGCTGGTTCGACTCCTTCGACGAGGTAATGGAGGAGATCCGCTGGGACGCGCACGGGTTCCACGAGGTAGGCGACCTGGTCGTCGTCGAGTTCACCCTTCGTGCCCGCGGCAAGACCACAGGGCTCGACTTCGGGCAGGACGCCGTGATGGTCTGGTGGCTCCGCGACGGCAAGGGGATCCGGCTCGAGCTCTTCGAGACACTGGACGAGGCGCTCGCCGCTGCGGAGGCGGAATCGCAATGAGCATGGCATCGATCTATCGCGAGCTCCTCGGCGAGTCCCGCGACGCCTTCAACGCCCGCGACCCCGAGGCCTGGGTGGCCGTCTGGAACGCGGACTGCGAGTGGCATCCGTTCCTGACGGCCCGGGAGGAGGGCGACCCCGGCTACCACGGGCACAACGGGATCCGCGCCTGGTTCGAGGACGTCGACGAGATGTTCTCGGAGATCCACGTCGAGCTCGACCGGTTCCGCGAGATCGGCGACCGACTGCTCGTCCTGGGCAGGATGAGAGCCACCGAACGCGTCAGCGGCGCCGAGGTGAGCTCCGAGGTGGCCTGGGCGGTCGAGCCGCGCGGCGAGCGGCTTCAGAAGGGCTGGGCCTACGAGAGTCACGCCGAGGGCGAGCGCGCCACTGAGGAGGCCGCGCGCTAGTCCGCGACGACCGCACCGAGCAGGCGATCGACCTCGGCGCTGGCCAATGCCCCCTCGCGGAGCACCTGCCAGCGACCTTCTGAATCGATGCCGGTGACGTCGACCACGGTCGAGGGCTCGCCGATCAGCTCACCCGCATCGACGGCGAGGTCGACCGCGCCGACGATCCCGTCGTCGATCTGGTCGAAACGGGTAGGGGCGGGCTCGCCGCTGTGGTTGGCGCTCGTCTGGAAGATCGGGGTCATCGCCCCCGCCAGCGGGCCCTCGATCAACCGGACGCCCAACCGAGCCGGGTCCTCGCGGCAGGCGAGCGGATAGCGATGCTCAGGATTGGCGATGACCAGGGTCACCGGCCCCGGCAGCAGGGCGCCCAGGGCCTCGCGCGTGCGAGATCCGAGGCCGGAGACGAGCTCGCGCATCGCCAACGGCGAGAAGTACATCACCGCCGAGGGCTTCCCCTCGCCACGTCCCTTGATCGCGTGGATGCGCTCGATCGCGTCGGCGTTGAGCGGGTCGCAGGCGAGCCCGTAGAGCGTGTCGGCGGGGAAGATCGCGACGCCCCCCTCCCCCACGCAGCGCTCCAGCGCGGCACGGGCGGCGTCAGCCCCATCGCGCTCGACCGAGACGATCTCGCTCATCGGCCGACCACGACGCGGTCGAGCCCGGCGAGGTCGCGGCGAACCTCAACCTTCGAGTAGCCGGCGCCGACGACCAGCTCCTCGACCGCGGCTCCCTGCTCCGCTCCGATCTCCAGGGCCAGGGCCGCCGGTGGCTGATCGAGGCCGCCGACCGCATCGACCAGTGCCTCGATCGCCTCCAGGCCCGTGGGCCCGGCGACCAGCGCCTCGCGCGGCTCGTGCTCGCGGATCTCGGGAGCGAGCCCCTCCCACTCGGCCTCGCTGACGTACGGAAGATTGGCGACGAGCAGGTCGAACCGCCCGGCATCGGCCAGCGAGGCGAACCCCCTGACGACCACCTCGACGCGATCGGCCAGGGCCAGCCGATCCGCGTTCGCTTGAGCCACGCGCGCGGCGTCCATCGAGGTGTCGATCGCCATGACCTCCGCCTCAGGGAGCTCGTCGGCGACGGCAAGGGCGATCGCTCCGCTGCCCGTGCCCACGTCGAGCACCTTCGCCGGCGCGGCCTCCAGGGCAACTTCGACGAGCAGCTCGGTCTCCGGCCTGGGGATCAGGACGCGCCGGTCGACGATCAGCTCGATCCTGCGGAAGCCCTTGCGGCCCAGGATGTACGCGACCGGTTCGCGGCGCAGGCGACGGCGGACGGTCTCCGCGAACTCGCGTGATGCTCCGACAGGCAACCGGAGATCCGGCTCCGCGGCGATTCGGGCGCGGTCCCATCCGGTTGCGTGGGCCATCAGCACCTCGGCGTCGAGCCGGGCGGTCTCGCATCCGGCGGCATCGAGCGCGCCGACCGCCCCCTCCAGCGCATCGCGGACTGCCGAGGTCTGCGCGCTCAGGCTTTCTCCGTCTGCGCCTCGAGCCGCCGGCGCTTCTCCTCGGACGCGAGCGCGTCCGTGAACTCGTCCAGCTCCCCGCCGAGGACGCGGTCCACCCCGCTCGCGGTCAGCTTGACGCGATGGTCGGTGATCCGGTCCTGGGGGAAGTTGTAGGTGCGGATCTTCTCCGAGCGCTCGCCGGAGCCGACCTGGGCGCGCCGCTCGGAGGCGATCTCCTTCTGCTGTTCCTCGATCTGGCGCTCGAGCAGCCGGGCGCGCAGCACCCGCATCGCCTTCTCCCGGTTCTGGTGCTGGGACTTCTCGTCCTGCATGGAGACGACGAGGCCGGTGGGCTTGTGGGTGATGCGGACGGCGGAGTCGGTCGTGTTGACCGACTGCCCGCCCGGCCCGGAGGAGCGGTAGACGTCGACCTGGAGGTCGTTGGGATCCACCTGGACGTCGACCTCCTCGGCCTCCGGCAGGACGGCCACGGTCGCGGTCGAGGTATGGATGCGGCCCTGGGACTCCG
The DNA here is from genome assembly GCA_963747425.1 of uncultured Solirubrobacterales bacterium. Classification (GTDB taxonomy): domain Bacteria; phylum Actinomycetota; class Thermoleophilia; order Solirubrobacterales; family 70-9; genus DASUPK01. Next base: position 262,574 of record CAVVFJ010000012.1, on the reverse strand, counting down.
TCTTCGGGACCCGCTGGACGCGGTGGGTGCCGCCCTCGTACTTGAAGACGGAGTAGGCGCCGTCCCCCTTGATCGCGAAGGTGACCTCCTTGAACCCGCCGACCTCCGAGGGGGACTGCGAGAGCGTCTCCACCGAGTACCCGCGGCGCTCCGCGTAGCGCGTCAGCATCTTGAAGAGGTCGCCGGCGAACAGCGCGGCCTCGTCCCCCCCGGTCCCCGCCCTGATCTCGACGATCACGTTCGCCTCGTCGTTCGGGTCGCGCTCGACCATCGCCAGCCGGATCTGCTCGGCCAGCTCCTCGAGGCGCCCGGGAGCCTCCGCGATCACGCTCTTCAGCTCGGGGTCCTCCCCGTCCTCGGCGAGCAGCTCGCGGGCGCCCTCGAGGTCGTCCTTGAGCGTCAGCCATTCCCGCGCCAGCTCGTGGGCGGACTGCATCTCGCGGTACTCCCGCCCGACCTCGGCCGCGCGCTCCCGGTCCGAGTGCAGCTCGGGATCCGCCATCTGCCGCTCCAGCTCCGCGAAGCGGCTCTCTATCTGGCCGACCAGCTCATCGATCATGCTCCCGATTGTCGCGCACCCGCAACGACCAGCCCCGGCTTCTCAGCGCAAGCACCCACGCGGCAGGCCCGGACGGCACCTGCACGCGTGGCTGCTGCGCCGCCGTCCGGCGCTGCTCACCGCCGGCTATACGGGGGCGCTGCTCGCCGTGGTGGGCCCAGGCGTCCTGGCGGGCCTCTCGGACGACGACCCGGCCGGGATCACCACCTATTCGATCCTCGGCGCCAAGTACGGCTACGAGCTGCTCTGGGTGCTCGCGGTCTCGACCGCCGCGTTGATCGTCTTCCATCTCCTCGGCGCGCGGATGGGCGTCGTCACCCGCAAGGGCCTGTTGACGCTTGTTCGCACGCACCGCGGCGCTCGCGAGGCCCGGATCGTGCTCGCCGCGCTCGTCGTGGCCAACGTGGGCACGATGTGCGCGGAGTTCGCCGGCGTCGCGGCGGGACTCGAGTTGCTCGCCGGCGTCAGCCGCTACATCACCGTCCCGCTGGCCGGGATCGGCGTGTCTGTGCTGGTGCTGCGCGGATCCTTCCGCCGCGTCGAGCACGTCCTGCTGTTGCTGAGCGCGGTCTTCGTCACCTACATCGCCTCGGGGCTGCTCGCCCACCCGGACTGGGGCGCAGCCGCCAAGGGGCTGGTCGTCCCGCATCTCCCGCTCACCAGAGACGCCGTGCTGGTGGCGGTCGCGACCATCGGCACCACGCTGGCGCCCTGGGGCCTCGTCTTCATCCAGTCCTACGCAGCGGACAAGCACCTCCGCCTCAAGGACCTCCGCTTCGAGAACGTCGACGTCGTCGTCGGCGCGCTGCTCACCGGCGTGATCGGCCTGTTCGTCGTCGTCGCCTGCGCGGCCACGCTCCATGTCAACGGGATCGACATCAACGACGCAAGCGACGCTGCCAAGGCCCTCGAGCCGCTGGCCGGCGGGTCCGCCTCCACCCTCTTCGGCGTCGGGTTCGTAGGGGCCGCGCTGCTCGCCGCGGCGGTCGTCCCTCTGTCGACCGCCTATTCGGTCGCAGAGACGGCGGGAAAGCCGGCCGACGTGGACGACACCTTCAGCGAGGCGCCGCTCTTCTATCTGAGCTTCGGCGCCGTCGTGCTGGTCGCCGCGGTGCTGGTGCTGATCCCGGGAGCGCCCCTGATCCCGATCCTCTTCCTCTCCCAGGCCCTCAACGCCGTGCTCCTGCTGGCGATGCTGCCCGTCATGCGCCGCCTGGCCGGGGACCCGGAGCTGATGGGCGACGAGGCGCTCGGGACCACCGGTCGGATCGTCACGGGCGCCGCGCTCGCGCTGATCGCGGTGTCGGTGGTCGCCCTGGGAGTCCTGACCTTGCTCGGCTAGGACGTGCTGCTGGTGACCGGCGGCGGCGAGGAATACGAATAGCCGCTCGAGCCCGAGGAGTACCCGTTCGAGTAGCCGTCGTAGGGCTGGGTGTACGGATCGGTCCCGGAGCTGCCGCTGGTGGAGCTCCCGTTCGAAGAGCCGCTCGCGGTGTTGCCGGAGGCGGCCTTCTTGGCGCGCGTCGCGGCCTTCGGGCCGAGCGCCGGATCCTTGCCGGCGGCCATCTGGGTGGCGATCAACCCTCCGATCGCCAGGGTCGCCACGATCGCGAGCATCGCGAGCTTGGCGGTCAGCGCCCTGGTGGTCTGACGCGGTGGCCTGCGGTATCTGCGGTACTCGGACATCAGAACTGCTCCGAGGGCAGGGGGATCCGGCGGCGCGGTTGGCGTCCCGCGGGCTTCTCGCTCGGCAGGAGGCGCACGGCCGCCATCACCGCAAGCGGCGCCACCGTGGCGATCAGGATCACCAGCAGCCAGAAGGACCGGGCGTCGGTTCCGGCGCCCAGCGTGTGGACGACAGCGAGAACGTAGACGGCGAGCGTCCAGCGGTGCATCTTCCGCCACAGCTTCGGGCCGATCCAGCGCCGCACGTAGAAGCTCAGGCCGAGCAGGGCCGCGAGCCAGCCGCCGACGACCCCGAGGCCGGTCCAGAGCGGCTTGTGCGACATCACGAACGGGATCGCAATGCCCGACAGTCCAGGACGGAGATATGTGTCACCGAGCAGGACGAGGCCGTGCGCGGCGATGAAGATCAGCGCGGTCAGGGCGGTCGCCTCGTGCGCCTGCCTCAGCTTGGCCATCGCGCCGGGACCCTTGGCGGAGCGCATCGCCATCGCGAGGCCCAGGCCCACGGAAACCGCGGCGAGGACCAGGGCCACGACGCCGAATGCGCGGCTGGCGATCCAGAAGATGTGCTGGCCGGGATCGGTGTAGGCGTTCACGCTGCCACCACCGCATTCGGCTTGGCGGGTGCGGTACCGAGGCGAGCCGATCAGCTCGATCGAGCCGTCGTCGAGGACGATCAGGCCGCCGCGCTCCGCGAGGATCTCCCGCGCGGCCGGCGCACCCGAGAGGAAGGCCATCTTGGCGACCGTCTCCGCCTCCAGGGCGGTTGCGCCCAGCGAGGTGGCCTGGATCAATCCGGTCCAGGCAGGCCGGCCGGTGGAGGGATCGAGCAGGTGGTGGGCGAAGCCGGCATCAGTCCGCCACAGGCGTGTCTTGATCCCGCTTGTGGCCACTGCACCGCGATCGAGCATGAACTCGTGTGCGACGCCGTGCTCGAGCGGGTGGTCGATGCGGACCTGGCGCTCGAGCGGCTGTTCACCGCCCAGGCGCAGGTCTCCGCCCGCGTCGACGACGAATGTCGAATAGCCCGTCAGCCGATCGGCGGCGAGGTCCGCGGCAAGCCCCTTGCCAGTGCCGCCTGTGTCGATTCGGATCCCCGGCGGCCTCGTCACCATTCCCGCGACGGTGTCGACCGCAACGCTCCGCCAGCGAGAGTCGACCCGGGGAGAGGCCGCCTTTCGCTCGGGCGCGACCGCCAGCGCTTCGTCGATGCCGGCGGGGGTCAGATCCGCGCGCGAGGTCGCGTATCCCGCGTCCTCGAGCTCGCCGACCAGGGTCGGATCAACCAGGCCATCCGAGCGCCGCGCCGCCCAGAGAGCCGCATCCACGGCGACCGCAAGGGTGGGACTGACCGAACACGATTCCGCGGGCTCGGCGTTGAGCGCGCAGAGCTCGCTGCCCGCGTCGAAACGGGTCAGCTTGCGGTGGAGGAGCCGCAAAAAGAACTCGATCTGTATGCCCATGGCCTCGGGCGATGGGAGCCCCGCTCGCACCGGCGCGCCGATCAGCACCCGCACGTGCGAGCCGAACAGCTTGAAGCGGCGATCGTCCTCGACGAACGGCGGCGTGCTCGGATCCGAGATCACGACCGGGATCGTCATCCTCTGCAATGAACACGCCGTAAGCGGGAGATGAGAGTCCTCTTAGAACATCCGCGTGGCCGCTCGGCACCGACCTAGCATGGCCTCGATGCGAATCCTGGTCGTCGAAGACGAGCGCCCCATCGCCGAGTTCGTTCAGCGCGGGCTGGAGGCCGAGGGCTATTCGGTCACCTGTGCATACGACGGCGAGGAGGGCCTGGCAATGGCCGGGACCGGTGACTACGCGCTCGTCGTCCTCGACCTCCTCCTCCCCAAGCTCAGCGGGTTGGAGGTCGTGAAGGGCATCCGCGAGCGGGACGAGGCGCTGCCCGTGATCATGCTGACCGCCCTGGCCGAGACCGACGACATCGTCACCGGCCTGGATCTGGGCGCCAGCGACTACCTGACCAAGCCGTTCGCCTTCGCCGAGCTGCTCGCCAGGATCAGGGCTCATCTGCGACAGCCTGGCCAGGTGAACGCGGTCACCCTCGAGGTCGGTCAGATCAACCTCGATTTCCGAACCCGGGAGGTGAAGAGGGCGGGACGGGGCGTCAAGCTGACCGCGCGAGAGTTCGAGCTGCTCGCGTATCTGATGCGGCATCCCGACCAGGTCCTCTCGCGCGCGCAGATCCTGAACGCCGTCTGGGGCTACGACTACGACCCCGGGACGAACGTTCTCGACGTCTACATCGGCTACCTCCGCCGAAAGCTCAGCGAAGACGACGGCGATGCCCCGATCCAGACGGTGCGCTCGGCCGGCTACCGGCTGGTGAGCACCGATGCGTAGCCTCGTCCCCCGCGGAATCCGGCTGCGCCTGGTGCTCGCGATCTCGGCCGCGAGCGTGGCCGCCGTGGCGGCGAGCTTCTTCGCGCTCCACGAGACCACCGCGGCCAACCTCCGCAGCCGAATCGACCGGGAGCTGAACGAGCAGTACGCGGAGTTTCAGCAGCGCGTGCTGAGCAACGGGAAGGTGCGAGATGCGGCAGCCCTACGGTCGACCGGCGAGCGCTTCGTCGCCGGACAGCGCTACCACCCGGAGGCGCGCATCTACCTGATCTCGCCCCAAGGCCTCCCCCCCGTCACGAACCAGGAGAGGATCGTCAACGAGGAGCTGGCTGAATCGGGGTCGGGAGACAGCGAGAGCGGTGAGGCGGGAGCCGGCGGGATCGTCTCCGCCGAAGACGGACTGACGACGATCTCCACGGACGAGACGGGCAAGCTCCGGGTCCTCACGGAGCCGATCGTCTCGAGCGGGGCGAGGATCGGGACCTTTCGGGTGGCCGACCCCCTCACGTCGGTGGACCAGGCCCTTCAATCGCTGCGAAACAGGTTCATCGCCGTCGGGCTCGGCGCCCTGGTGCTTTCGGTGGTCATCGCCATCTGGCTTGCGAACCTGATCACGCGACCACTGCGCAGGATGGCCGCGGTGGCGTCTGCGGTTGACTCGGGGGACCTCTCCCACCGCATCGACTACGGCGGAGACGATGAGGTGGGCGTGCTCGCCGAGGCCTTCAATCACATGCTCGATCGCCTCGAGGAGGGCTTCCGCCTCCAGCGAGACTTCGTCTCCGACGCCTCGCACGAGCTGCGCAGCCCGCTCACCGTGCTGCGCGGACGGATCGAGCAGCTCGCCGAGCGCGCCGGGGATCGCGAGGCAATCGCCGCCGAGGCAGACGAGCTGATGCGCGAGGTGCGCCGCATGGAGCGGCTCACCGACGACATGCTCACCCTCGCCAAGGCCGAGCGCGGCGGGCTCGTGCAGCGCCGCCGCGTGCCGATCGACGACTTCGTCGAGGACTTCCGCCGCGACCTGCCCCTGCTCGGGCCGCGGCACTACAGCGTCGAGTCGAGCGTCCACGGCGACCTCGAAGCCGATCCCGACCGGCTCGCCCAGGTACTCCGCAACCTGGTCACCAACGCCGTCAGGCACACCTCGGAGGACGGCCACATCGAGATCACGGTCGGCTCGGAGAACGGCGCCGCGGTGTTCGCCGTCAGCGACGACGGCACCGGCATCGAGCCCGACCAGCTCGGGAGGATCTTCGACCGCTTCCATCGCACGGACGAGGGCCGCAGCCGAGCCGAGGGAGGCAGCGGGCTCGGGCTCGCGATCGCCAGGGCGATCGTCGAAGCGCACGGAGGCTCGATCGCAGCCGAGTCGCCGCCTGGCGACGGGGCGACGGTCCGCTTCTCGATCCCCGGCTACACCCTGGGCTAGACGATCCGCTCACCGGTCTCGGCGTCGATCAGCGTGATCGCCTCCGAGGGGCAGGCACGGGCGGCGTCGACCATCTTGCGGAGCGGCGCCGTACCCACCAGGTGGGCGGTGTCATCGACCTCGAACGCCTCCGGCGCCAGCTCGGCGCAGTCGCCATATGCGAGGCAGGCATCCCTGTCTATGTGGACCTTGAGCTTCATGCCGGCCATCCTGGCCGGCGGGGCTGAACCGGCGGTAAGGCGCCGGTGAGAGGTCTCTTACCTGCGCGAACCTACGCGACGATCTCGATCGGCTGCTTGCTCTTCGCCTCGTAGGGATCCTCGACGGCGAGCACCGCCTGCAGGGCGCGAATCGCGACCTCGAGCTGATCGAGGTCGGGCTCGCGGGTGGTGAGGTTCTGGAGCATCAGGCCCGGCCACATCACGGCCCGCACCCAGCGCTTGTTGCGGTGCTTGCCCGCCCACTTGATGACCTCGTACGAGAGACCGGCGATCAGCGGGATGCCGAGGATGCGCGAGAGGACGAGCCAGTACCAGGCCGGCAGGCCGATCGGCGCGAAGACGAAGATCGCCAACACCATCACGATCAGCAGGAAGCTGGTCCCGCAGCGCGGGTGCAGCCGCGAGTACTCCTTGGCGTTCGCCGGCGTCAGCTCGTCCCCGGCCTCGAAGCAGGAGATCGTCTTGTGCTCCGCTCCGTGGTACTGGAAGACGCGCCGCAGGTCGGGGAGCTTGCTGATCAAGGCCAGATAGCCGATGAAGATCGCAGTTCGCAGGACGCCCTCGACGAGCCAGAAGAGCAGCGCGGAGCCGAGCCAGTCCTTGATCAGGCTGGTGGCACCGACAGGGACGACGAAGAAGAGGCCGACGGCGAGCAGCAGCGAGAAGAAGATCGTCACCCCCCAGGTGAAGCCGCCGATCTCCTCCTCTTCCTCACCGTCGGCGAGCTGCGCGTTTGCCGAGATCGCGAGCGCCTTGAAGCCGATCTTCAGGGACTCGCCGAGCGCGACGACCCCACGGATGACCGGAAGGCGCAGGATCCGGCTGCGCTTGGCCCAGGAGACGATCGGCTCGGAGGTGACCTCGATGCGCTCCTCCGGAGTGCGGCAGGCGACCGACCAGGTCGAGACGCCACGCATCATCACGCCCTCGAGCACCGCCTGACCGCCGATCGGAGCGTCGCCTACGGCGACGGGCTTCCCGTCCGGCATCCGCTCGGACTGGGCGGCCTGCGGCCGCGATCCGTTCTGGGATGAGGCGGGCTCGGAGCTCAACGGGCGCGCTTGGCGGCCCGGCGACGGAACCGCTCGACCCGGCCGCCGGTGTCAACCAGCTTCTGCTTGCCCGTATAGAAGGGGTGGCACTGGGAGCAGATCTCCACGTGAAGCTCGGGCTTCGTGGAGCGCGTATAGAAGTCGTTGCCGCACGAGCAATGGACGTGCGAGAGGACGTATTCGGGATGGATGTCTGTCTTCATCGCGTTCAAGTCTAGCCAGGCTCCAGAACACGGCCGCGGGCCGCGAGGAGCGGCACGCGATCTGTGCGCCGACTCACGTTGACATACAGGTTGTAGGTCAGATATACATACAGCCTGTATGCGAGATGAGAGGGCGCTCCGGAAAAGGAGCGGCCCGATTAATTCGAGGAGGAACGCCCGATGACCACCGCCACCGACACCACCACGGCGATCCAGATGCTCGCCCGGCGCTACGGCGAGGCTTGGAACCGCCAGGACCTCGACGCGATCATGGACCTGCACACCGACGACTGCGTCTTCACAGCGTTCGCCGCCGGGTCTCCCCTCGCCAAGGGCAAGGAGGCGGTACGCGAGGCCTTCGCCGGCTACATCGCGATGATGCCCGACATCCACTTCGCCGAGCGTTCCCTGCAGCTCGGCGAGGACCACTGGGTGCTCGAGTCGACGATGAGCGGCACAGTCGAGCAGGCGATCCAGGTCGAGGACGAGCTGTTCGGCACCGCGGGTGCCCGGATCGAGGTCCCGTGCGTCGACGTGATCGAGGTCCGCGACGGCCTGATCGCCAGCAAGCACACCTACCTCGACTCGATCACCATGCAGCGCCAGCTTGGAGGCGAGCAATGACCACCGCGACCGCCAACGGATCGACAACCGCCGCTAGCGCGGCGGTTGAGGCTTGGGTCGAGATGTTCACCGAGGGCTGGGCCAACCCGGTGGATGCGGACACCTTCTGCGATCACTTCGAGCCCCACCTCCAGCCCGAGGTGCGGATGATCCAGCCGTCGGTTCGGCCGATCGTCGGGAAGCAGGCCTTTCGCGAGGAGTTCGCCCGGCCGCTCTTCGACCTCGTGCCGGACCTGCATGGGATCGTCGAGAACTGGGCATCCAGTGGTGACGTGGTCTACATCGAGCTGCGACTCGAGGGAACCATCGGTGGGCGCCCATTCACGATGCACAGCTGCGACCGGATCAAGCTCCGAGAGGGCAAGGCCGTCGAGCGGTTCGCCTACCTCGACGCGACCCCGCTGGTCAAGGCCGTGGCGCTCAGCCCGCGCTCCTGGCCGAAGTTCCTGAAGACACAGCTCCACAACCTGAGGAGGCCCGCATGATCAAGCTCCCACAGGGGAACATCCACTATCGCGAGTCGGGCGAGGGCCCTCCCATCGTCTTCGTGCACGGCCTGCTCGTCGATGGGCGGCTCTGGCGCAAGGTGACTCCGTTGCTGGAGGACCGCTTCCGCTGCATCGTCCCCGAGCTCCCGCTCGGCTCTCATCCGGAGCCGTTGAACCCGGACGCCGACCTCTCTCCCCCGGGGCTGGCGCGGATCGTCGCGGGCTTCCTCGAGGGACTCGACCTGCGAGACGTCACCCTCGTCGGCAATGACACCGGCGGGGCCATCTCCCAGATCACCGCGGCCAACCACCCCGAGCGGATCGGCAGGCTGCTGCTGACCAACTGTGACGCGTTCGAGAACTTCCTCCCCCCGGCCTTCCGTCCCCTGCAGTGGGCCGCGAAGGTGCCCGGCGGCCTGACGGGGATGATGGCCGGGATGCGCTTCTCGGCCCTTCGCAGGCTGCCGATCGCGTACGGCTGGCTGATCAAGCGCGACTTCGCCGGCGCGCCGACTCGCGAATGGGTCGATCCCTACCTGACCAAAAAGGGAATCCGCCGCGACACGATCAAGGTCTTACGGGCAATCGACCGGAAGTACACGATCGAGGCAGCCGAGAAGCTGCGCAGCTTCGATCACCCGGCGATGCTCGCCTGGGCCGTCGAGGACCGCTTCTTCAAGCTCTCCTTCGCGGAGCGCCTGGCGGAGACGATCCAGGGCGCGACCCTGGAGAAGATCGAGGACTCCTACACGTTCGTCTCGGAGGATCAGCCGGAGAGGCTCGCGGAGCTGATCGGCACTTTCGCCGGGAAGCTCAGCAGCCCCGCTTCCGCGTCAGGCTGACCTTCCGCCCGGGCCGGGCTAAGGTACGAACCGTGTCCGAGACAGGGGAGGCACAGTCCGAGAACATCTCGGTGGTTCTGGCTGACGATCACGCCGTCGTCCGCAGTGCGCTGCGCCTGATGCTGGAGCGCGAGCCCGACATCGAGGTGGTCGCGGAGGCCGGCGACGCGGACTCGGCCGGCCGGTACGTCAGCGGCCACCGCCCCAAGGTCCTCATCCTCGACATCAACATGCCGGGAGGGTCCGGATTGGCGGCGATCCCCTCGATCAGGGAGCAATCGCCGGGAACTGAGATCGTCGTGCTCACCATGCAGGACGAGACCGCCTTCGCCCGGGAGGCGCTCCAGGCCGGCGTGCTCGGATACATCCTCAAGGAGGCGGCCAGCGAGGAGCTGGTCAAGGCCGTCCGCATGGCCGCCGAGGGCAGGACCTACCTGCAGCCCGAGCTCGGCGCCCGGCTCGCCGCGGAGCCCGATGCCGCGACCCCGGATGACCTCTCCGAGCGCGAGCTGGAGGTCCTGCGGCTGATCGCACTCGGCCACACCAACAACGAGATCGCCGAGCAGCTCTACCTGAGCGTGCGCACCGTCGAGTCACACCGGGCGCACATCCAGCAGAAGCTCGCGATGACGACGCGCTCGGAGCTCGTCCGCTACGCGATCGAGCGAGGCCTGATCGACGTCTAGGGCCACTCGTGGCCGCGATCTGGTTATTGGTCCTCGGCGCGGGTCGTGAGCGGAATCTCGGCCCTCACCCGGGTGCCGGATCCCCGATTCGAGGTGACGTCGAGCGTCCCGCCGAGCAATGCGGCGCGCTCTCGCATCCCCACCAGGCCAAATCCCTCTCGGACCAGGTTGGTCTCGAAGCCGACCCCGTCGTCGGCCACCTCGATCTGGATCGTCCCGCGGGTGGCGCGGACGCTGAGGTCGGCGCGGCGGGCCATCGAGTGCTTCGAGACGTTGTTGAGGGCCTCCTGGACGAGCCTGTAGACGGCCGTCTCGAGAACCGGGGTGGGGCGGTCATTCTCCTCGCTGGCAAGGTCGAAGTCGCAGTCGACCTGCAGGGCAGCCGCCTGGTGGTGCTGCTCGGCCAGCGCCTGCAGGGCCGCCTGGAGGCCGATGGTGTCCAGCGACGCCGGCCGCAGCTCGGTGATCAGGCGGCGCAGCTTGACGATCTCGTCGTCGATCTGCTCGACTGCGGCCTGACCCGTCTCGTGCAGCCGATCCCCGGTCTCCTCGCGAAGTGCCGACGAGAGGCGCATGCGGAGCACGGCCAGGGCCTGAAGCGTCTCGTCGTGGAGCTCACGGGCCCAGCGGCTCCGCTCCTGCTCGGCGGCGTCGATCGTGTTCTGAAGGCGCTCCTCGGCCATCGACCGGGCGGTCGCAACCCCGGTCGCGGCGCTCGCGGCGAAGGCCTCGAGCAGCCGCTGGTGCTCATCGTCGAAGCGGCCGGGGTCGCCGATGCGGTCCAGGGCAACGACCACGCCGAGGGGATCCCCGCGAAAGAGCAGAGGGGCGAGCAAAGCCCGGCCGCTCTCCTTTGCTCCGAGATCGGCGCCGGTGAACTTGCCGAGCAGCACCTTCTCCGAGGTCTCCTTGGCGAGCATCTTGAGCCCTGAGACCTTTGGATCCAGCCCGCCGGCGACCGCCGCCGTCGCCGCCACCACGAGGTCGTCGCCCTCGCGGAGCAGGATGATCAGGGCCCTCGCTTCGACCAAGGCACGGCCTCGCTCGACGATCGCCTCCAGCACGCGCTGCAGGTCGGTCTCGCCGCCAACCGCAATCGCGACGTCCGTGGCCGCCTGCAACCGCCTCACTGCCCTGCGGAGCTCGTCTCGGTCGCGCCGCCGGTCCGTGATGTCGCGGATCGCCGCCAGGGCCATCATTCCGCTGTCCGTCGCCACCGCCGAGAGCGAGATCTCGCACGGAAACTCGGTCCCGTCCTTGCGGCGGGCATATAGGTCGTGCCCGGCGCCCATTGGACGCGTGCGCGGTGATTCGAAATAGCCGTCTCGATGCGCGACATGCGCCGGCCGAATGCTCTCCGGCACGAGCATCTCGACGGATTCGCCGATCAGCTCCTCTCGCGCGTATCCGAACACCGCCTTCGTGCGCGAGTTGACCAGCCTGATCTCGCCGGTCTGGTCGACACCGATGACCGCATCCGGGGCGAATTCGAGGAACTCGCGCTCGAGCGCCTGGCTCGCGTGGTCTGCCACGGCGCGAGCATAGATCAGCCCGCATGGGCGGGCAGCACCTCAGTACCCGGTACGCGCGACTAGCTATCCACCGACCGGGTAGCCGTCAGGACGTCATGCGGAACAGGATTCGCTCAGCCGCCGCCTGCCTGGCCGCCGGCTCAACCATCCTGCTGGTGGTTGTTGGCTGCGGCGGCGGCAGCGACTCGGCGACCGTGAGCCAGAGGACCTCGCAGAGCGGAGCGCCGGAGCCGGGCGTGGCCAAGCAGCCGCTGACCCCCGGACAGGAGCGCGGCCGCGAGCTCTTCGTGGACCACTGCGGCTCCTGCCACACCTTCGACGCGGCCGGGACGGTGGGCCAGATCGGGCCGGACCTCGGAGACATCGCCGTGAACGAGGCCGACATCCGGCGAGCGATCAGGATCGGTGGGGGAAGCCACAGCCACGGAGCAGGCGGTCGCACCGGGAACATGCCGCGCAACCTGGTGACCGGCAAGGACGCGCAGGACGTCGCAGCATTCGTGGCCGCCAACGCGTCGGGCAGCAGCACGCCGTAGCGGACTAGACCTCTTGATAAAGCGGGCCGTCGCCGCCCTCGGGCAGGGTCAGCCTGCCGCCCTTGGCGGTGATCGCGCCGCACTGCACGCAGTTCGAGGGGGTGACGTGGACGTCGACCGTCTCGGCGCCGCTCTCGAGCTGCTCCTCCGGGATCTCGTAGACCTGCGCCGGACACATCGAGACCCAGGTCTGGGCTACCTCCTTCGATACGCGCTCCTGGATCCGGATGTGGTTCGGGGCATCGTCCCGGGTCGCGTTCCCCGAGAGGAAGACCGAGTTGAGCTTGTCGAACAGGTACTTGTTGTCCGGCTTCGGGTAGTTGTTCGCCCCGCCGTCGATCTCCACCGGGACGTCCGCGTCGGGCTCCGCCTTCCAGTGGCCGCCGGGGAAAGCGCCCTTGGTGATCGTCATCGCGCTGGCGAGCGCGCCGCCCAGGAAGAAGCCCTTGGAGAAGACCTGGCGCATGTTGCGCGACTCGTAGAGGTCCTTCTCGATCAGCGACTTCTTCACCTTGTGCTCGTAGTTCTCGAAGTTGACGGATTCGGCCTTGAGCGACTCGACTATCGCCTCGGCCGCGTACATACCGGAGTGCATCGCGTAGTGGATGCCCTTCAGGGTCGGAACGTTGACCATCCCGGCGGCATCGCCGGTGATCATCATGCCGGGGCTGGAGAGTCGCTTCGGCATCGACCAGTAGCCGCCCGAGGGGATCGTCTTGGCGCCCCAGCCGACGCGCTTGCCGCCTTCGAGGATCTTCTTGACGAATGGGTGGGTCTTCACCTCCTGCAGGGCGTCGTGGCAGGAGAAGGTGGCGTCCGTGGTGTCGAGGCCGACCACCAGGCCGATCGCGACCTTGTCCTCCCCCATCGGGTAGATGAAGGTGCCGCCGAACTCGTTCCACTTGGCGCGCTTGCGCAGCGGCCAGCCCATCGTGTGGATCACGCGGTCCAGGGGCTTCTCGACCTCCCAGACCTCCTTGACGCCGATCTCCCAGCGCTGCGGGTTCGGGCCGCTCAGGTCGAAGTAGTCGAGCGCGGCGTTGGTCAGGTGCCCGAGGGTGCCCTCGGCGAGCACTGTCGCCTTGGCCACCACGTCGGATCCCGGCTCGAAGTTGGAGAGCTCCTCGCCGTCCTTGCCGCGGCCCTTGTCGCCCGAGCGGACGCCGCGGACGATCCGGTCCTCCACCAGCAGCTTGTCGGCAGCGGTCTCGCTGAGGATGTAGACGCCGGCCTCCTCGGCCTTCTCCGCCAGGAACCTGCCGAGCTTGGCGACGGAGGTGACGTAGTTGCCGTGGTTCCGGAAGTTGGGCGGCATCGGCTTGAGCGGCAGCGCCATCTTCTTGGTGAGGAGGTAGACCGCGTCCTTGGTGACCTCCTGGTAGACGGGCCAATCCGACGGCTCCAGGTCCGGGAAGAGCTCCCTCATCGCAGAGGGCTTCATGTTGGCCCCGGAGAGCAGGTGCGCGCCCGGCGTCTTGCCCTTCTCGACCACGGCCACCGGGACCTCGCCCAGTTTCTCCGTCAGCTCCGGCTCGTCCTCGAGCAGCTGCATGAGCTTGTTCGCGCAGGCGAGCCCCGCGGGGCCGCCGCCAACGATCGCCACTCCGACCTCGATCCGCTCCTCCTCGGGATCGGTGATCGGTGCGATGAACTCCTCCGCCGGCTTGACCGGCGGCGGGAACTCTGCCGGCTCGACGGGCATTACGACCCCTTCTTGGCCTTGATCGCCTCGGTCAGCTTGGGGACGATCTTGTGCAGGTCGCCCACCACGCCGAGGTCGCAGAACTCGAAGATCGGAGCGTTCTGGTCCTTGTTGATGGCCAGGATGTTCTCGGAGTTCTGCATGCCGACCTTGTGCTGGATGGCCCCGGAGATCCCCAGCGCCAGGTACAGGTTCGGCGCGACCGTCTTGCCGGTCTGCCCGATCTGAGCGGCGTACGGGTACCAGCCCGCGTCGACGACAGCACGCGTTGCGGCAACCGCTCCACCCATCGAGTTGGCCAGCTGCTCGGCGAGCTCGAAGTTCTCCTTCTTGCCCAGGCCGCGGCCACCTCCCACCAGGACGTCGGCGCCCTCGATGTCGACGTCTTCGCCGCGCTGCTCGCCGCGGGTGACCATCTTGGCCTTGGTCGACCACTCCGAGAGCTCGACCGCGACGTCCTCGACCTCGGCCGTGCCGCCGCTCTCGTTCTCGTCGAAGGCGTTGAGGCGCCCGATGATGATCCCGGGCTCCTCTACGTAGCCGACGTCGGCGATCTGCGAGTCCTGGAGGATCGGCCGCTCGGCGACGAGCTTGCCGTCGGCGACGTTCACCGCCGTCACCTCCATCGTCACGCCGGCGTTCAGGCGCGCGGTCAGGCCGGCACCGATCTCAAAGCCGAGCAGGCCACCGCCGAAGAGCGCGTAGGAGAAGTCATTGTCGGTCATGACCTTCGCCATCACGTCGACGATCGGCTGGGCGAGGCCTTCGGGGGCCTCCTTGCAGCGGTAGACCTTCTTCACGCCATAGGCGCCCAGGCCGGCTGCGGCGTCATCGGCGACCTCGCCGACCACCACGGCGGCCGCCTCGGTGCCGAGCTCGCCGGCGAGCTTCGCCGCCTCGGAGAGGGCGCCAAGGGAGTTCTTGTTGAAGTTGCCCTCGTCGTCGTGAAGGGCGTAGACCAGAATCCCGGGCATCTAGATCAGCTTCCTTTCGTCGAGCCAGGCGACGATCTTCTCGACCGTCTCGTTCGTGTCCTCGTCCTCGATGATCTCGCCGGCCTCCTTGGCGGGAGGGGGCTTGAGCTCGAGCACGGCAGTGCGGGAACCGCCCTCGCCGACCCGCTCTCCCTCGATGCCGACCTCGCCGATCGCCTTGGTGTCGAGCGGCTTCTTCTTCGCACCCATGATCGCCTTCAGGCTCGGGTAGCGCGGCTCGTTGATCGCGTCACCGACGCTGATCACTGCCGGCGTCTCGATCTCGACCGTGTCATAGCCGTATTCGGCCTGGCGCTCACAGGTGAGCTTGCCGTCGGCGACGTCCATCTTGATCACCTGGGTCAGCGACGGCATCTTCAGGTGGTCGGCCACCACCGCGCCGATCGTGTAGCACTCGCCGTCATCGGACTGCTGGCCGAGCAGGACGAGGTCGGGGCTCTCGGCCTCCAGGACCTTCGCCAGGGCGTAGCCCGTGGCGCAGACGTCCGAGCCGGTGAGAGCGTCATCGGTGAGGTGCACGGAGCGATCGGCGCCGAGCGCGACGGCCTTGTGGAGGGCGCGAACGGCGCTCTCGGGGCCCATGGTCACGGCGACGATCTCCTCGACGTCGGTCCCACCCTCCTTGACCTGCATCGCGGCCTCGAGGGCGTGGGTGTCGAAGGGATTGAGGTTCTTCTCGCCTGAGCGGTCCAGGCGCTTGGTCTCCGGGTCGATCCGCTTGTCTACCGCGGCGTCCGGGACCTCTTTGACGAGCACGCAAATCTTCAAAGTTCGGTCCTCTCTTCAATCGGGTGCTCCCGGGGGAGGAGCCCCATCGCTCAACGGGCGGCGCGGGATATTAGCGACTGCCCGACTGGTTGACTGACCAGTCAATCGGTTTCGACCGACATGCTAGACGGCCGGCTACCCAAGCGCGCTAGTCGCTGAACCTGGCGACCAGGGGCTCGCCGCCCGGGGCGCCGGACAGGCGCAGGACGGAGACGTGATTAGGGTCGACCGGGATCGAGCCTCCCGAGCCGCCCCAGGAGTCCAGGTGGAACCAGCGCAGGGGGATCTGGCTGCCGTCGTCGGTGACCAGCTCCGCGCCGGTCACCCCGGCGCGATGCGCCCGGTCCACGTCGATGTGAACCCAGGACGGCGAACCCTCGTAGCTGAACACGGTGCCGACATGGGTGTCCCCCGCCCTCAAGGCATACGACTCGAACTCCTTCCCGTGCGCATCATCGAGCGTGTGCCGGTAGTGCGAGGCGAGGCGCAGGTCCGGGGCGACGATGGCGAGCACGATCGCGGCCGCGGCGAGCGCCGCGGCGGCGGGCGCGAGCACGAGCCGCAGCCGGCGCCGGCGCTTGGGCTGGGGAGCCGGCAGCACCTCGTCCAGGACCCGCGACTCGAACCCCACCGGGGGCTCTCGGTGCGGAGCGAGCAACAGCAGCTCGTCGGCGACCTCGGAGTACTTCTCGACCTCGGCGCGGCAGTCCGGGCACTTGGCCAGGTGCTCGAGCGCACGACCGCGCTCCTCGCCCTCGACGGTGCCGAGGGCAAGCTCGACTGCCAGCTCGCGGGTCTCCTGGCAGCGCGGATCCATCACTCCAGGACCTCCAGCTCCTCGCGCAGCTTGAGCATCGCCGTCCGGATCCGGGTCTTGACTGTGCCGAGCGGAACATCGTCGAGATCGCTGATCTCTCGCGCCGTCCGCCCCATGTAGGCGGAGAGGACCAGGGCGCGGCGCTGGTCGTCGGGAAGCTTGGTGATCGCCGAGCGCAACTGGTCGCGCTCATCCGGCTGCAGGCCCGCCTCGTCCGCCCCGGGGGTCTGGTTCTCGATCGACAGCTCGGCCGCGATCACCTCGGGATCGACCGGGTCGAGGCGCTTCATCCGGGTCACGTCGATCGCGAGGTTGCGGGCGATGGAGAGAAGCCAGGTCGAGACTCGGCCCTTGCGGGCGTCGTAGTTGCCGGCGTGCCGGTAGACCCGGACGAAGGTCTCCTGGGCGACCTCCTCCGCGATCGGCGGCTGGCGGACGATCGTCATCGCCAGGCCATACACGCGCCCCTGAAAGCGGCGAACGAACGCCGCCGCCGTGCGCGGGTCACCGGTCGCGAAGCCGGCGAGCAGTGCCTCGTCGGAGGGGTCCACATCCATTCCTACGTTTGAATCGCCGCCTGGGATTGACGCAATCCCGCCTGCCGTCCAGGGCGTAATACGTGTGAGCGGGGACAAGAAACGATTCCTCCACGGTAAAGGAGCCCTCTTGAAGCGCATACATCGCTTGATTCTCGCCGGGGCCTGTGCTGGCGCACTCGCCATCGGGCTGGCGGCCTGCGGCAGCAGCAACGAAAGCTCGAGCACCTCCGCGAGCCCCAGCACCCCAGCAGCCACCAACGCCGGCAGCGCCCAGGGTGGTGCGACCGCGACGACCGGCGGCACCGCCGCGGGCGGCACCAGCAGCTCGAGCGGTGGCGGGTACGGCTACTAACAGACGGCTTCGCCATCAGATCGCCGCGGCGAGCGGCCGCCTACATCAGGCGCGGCGGCTACGCCGCCGCTTCAAGAGCGGGCGGCCTGGCCGCGGCTAGCGACCGCCCGCTCAACGAACTCGACGATCTCGTCGGTGGGCGCGCCGGGCGTGAACACCTCCGCGACGCCGAGCTTCTTGAGCTCGGGGATGTCATCCGCGGGAATCGTGCCGCCTACGGTGACGACCACGTCCTCGGCGCCCTGCTCGGAGAGGAGCTCGACCACCCGCGGCACCAGGGTCATGTGCGCGCCGGAGAGGATCGAGAGGCCGACCGCATCGGCGTCCTCCTGGATCGCCGTCTCGGCGATCTGCTCGGGCGTCTGGTGCAGGCCCGTGTAGATCACCTCCATGCCCGCGTCACGCAGTGCGCGGGCGATGATCTTCGCCCCGCGGTCGTGACCGTCAAGCCCGGGCTTGGCGACCACGATCCGGATTTTTCTGACGGTGTCGGTCGGCACTATTCAGTGATCCGATGGTTCGATGGCGACTTAACCGTAGTTGAACAGGAAGTTTCTACGGTTTCCAGCGCGGTATTCCGATACGAGAACGACAAGTGAATAGGGGAATCGGTTCAACTGGAGGCGCAGCTTTGTACGACGTTCTCTTTCTAGATCGCATGCATGGCGAGAGGGTGCTGGCGAGCGGTCTCGATCACGACGATGCCTGTGCCGTCGCCCGGACCGAATCCGAGCGGCGCGGCATCGGCCGCATGTTCCTCGCGGGGTCCGAGCTCGGCCCCGTCGGCGAGGTCATCGTGATCGTCGAGTCCCGGAAGCACGCCGCCTAGCGGAGCGCGCAGGAGGCGGGCAGGCCGGGCGCCGCGAGTCACCGCAGTGACACCATCGCGTCGTCGAGCGCAACAGTGCGGCCTTTCATCGGTTTCGTCATATGGCGACCTGAACGGTCCGCCAAGGAACGAGCAGTCGACAGAAAGGCAGACGATGAAGCGCTTTCGAAGGCCAAGTCCGGCCCTGTTGCTCAGCATCGTCGCGGTGGTGATGGCGGTGACTGGCACGGCCGTGGCCGCGGGCACCCTCAAGCTCGCCGACTTCGACGGGTCGAGTCGCAACCGGCTCGCCGGGACCGGCGTGATCCAGTACGCCGCCCAGTCATACGACACCGGCACCTCGGCGAAGTTCGACGACATCCACACCTACACCGTCAAGTGCGAGCTGGCCAAGAAGGCCACCTCGGGCGGTTTCAAGTGGACCGACAACGCGCCGCCCAAGCCGGGCAACCAGGGCACCATGGACCCGCAGCCCGACTATCAGGTGCTCGACCAGTACCCGAACGGCGGCGGCTACGTCGTCCGGATGTACATCAAGCCGGGCGGGAGCGCCGAGCATCAGCATCTCGCCGTGTACGCGAATTGCGTCAAGTCGCGTCTGCAGAACGGCGTTCCGCCGAGCTGACGCGGAACCGCTACGAGCCTACGCATCCGTGGAAGGGGCCGGCGCAAGCCGGCCCCTTTGCGTCTGGGACGCCGGCAGCCTCGGCGGCCGCCCCGCTAAGGAAGCGGCTGCGAGGCCGGGGGACCCCCGAGCGGAGTGCCGCCGTAGATCACCGACCCGCTTGCGTCCTGATACGTCTGCCAGGGGATCGCCCCCTGCTGGGAGACCCCAGGCTTGGAGAAGTCGCAGACGCCCGTGGGGAAGGTGGCCTGAAGCCGCGCCCACTCGGCGTCGGTGAAGCTCACCGGCACGGCGAGCGGACCAACGCCCACTGTGTAGTCGCTTCGGCTCAGCGGCTTCAGCTGGCACTTGTTCGCGTCGGTGGTGATCGCGTCGCCGGAGACCATTCGGGGCGTGCCGTAGATCGGCACCACGGCCTCGCCGCAGATCGCGTCGGTGAGCTTCTGACCGGCGCCGTCGTAGCAGCGGTCACTGAGATCGCTCGGCTTGTCACTGACCAGCTTCCGGGGGAGCGGGGCACCGCTCGTGTCCTTCTCCACGGCGGCGAGCCACCGGTCCATGGCGATGAAGCTGGTGTGCTCGCACTGGGCGTCGCCGACGATCGGGGCGGGTCCCTCCCAGATCAGCTGGTTGGCGTGGGTCCCATGCTCGCGGTCGAGCCTTGCCCGGACGGCGAAGGCACGGTAGGCGTCGTGGAACGCGCCCGGATCGGGTCCTCGGCAGTCGATGATCGCGGTCCGGTCCAGGTTGTTGGTCTCGTTGATCATGCCGCTGCGATACGCGTTGGCCAGCGAGGGCGCGGCGCCACTGTCGATGCGGTCGGGGATCGGATTGGTGTCGATGTCCAGGCCGCCGATCTTGGCGTTGAGGTCAACGAACTGCGCCGCAGTGATCTGTCCCTTCTGAAGCGCCTCAAGGCCGTACTGCACCCCGACGTTGTCGATGGGCGGCACGGCAAACCCGTGTCCCAGGAGCTTCTCGTTGTCGGACCAGGTCGCGGGCGGGTTTGGGCCGAAGACGTTGATCGCCGCGTCCTGGATCGTGCAGCGCACGCCGCCCGGGTTGGTCTGCGGGTCGTAACGCGTCTCGTCGGTGGTGCCGGCGCAGGGGTCAGTGGGCACGGCGACGTGCCACTGGGCGTTGTCGCTGACCTCCGAGTTGACGATCGTCACGTGGCCCTCGACGTCCGCCATCTGCGTCGGCGACCAGACGACCCCCGATCCCCACTTGGACGGGCCGGTGAAGTAGGAGAGCAGCAGGTGGTAGTCGAGAAACTGCGTCGCGGTGCCCCACGCGTCGGGGAACGAGCAGGTCGGGAGGATGCCCTGATAAACGCCGGGATAGGCGTTGGCGATCCACTGCTCCGCCAGCGACCCTCCCGAGCAGCCTGTGCCGATCGTGTAGCGCAGCGTGCCGTAGTTCTTGACGAGGTACTCCTTGGCCATGATCAGCGACTCGGCCTGGAGCGGCAGATTGCAGTTGTGGCCGCTGTGGTCGAGCGCCGTGGACATGGTCACGAAGCCCCTTCCCAGCGCGTATTGGCCGACGTCGCCCGTCGGTGAGGAGCTGCCGGTGGTGTCAGGAGCGCCGCCGGTCCCGTAGTCGACCCCGCAGCTCACCCCGTGGAGGATCAGCAGCTTGTGGTTGAACTGCTTCTGCGGGTCGAAGGTGGTCCACGGCTTGCCCGGCTGGAAGAGCGCGGCAACCTGGTACTGGTCGCGGTCCATGTAGCCCGTCTCGATGCGGACGATGAACGGCACCGTCGAGCCCTGGTCGGTGGTCGTCTGGGCGACGTCTGAGGGCGGGCTGGACGGGTCGTAGGGCTGGAAGCCGCTCTTCGTGGGATCGGTGGACTTGTAGACGTATCGGTATGTCGGAGGCTGGTTGCACTGCGAGTCGATTGCCTCGGACTGGCATTGCCACGGCTGGAGCTGCGGACCGGAGATCACCGGGCCCCCGATCGGGTGGTTGGTGAGGGTGATCTGGGTTCCCGTCGCGCCGGGCAGGGTGGCGGTGAGCTGATTGGGACCCAACGCCAGGCCGCTCACCAGGCCCGAGAAGCGGCCGTCGGAGCGCACGGCGAAGACACTGCTGATGTCCTGGCCGCCGAGCCGGATCTTCACCCGCTGCGGATCGGCCCCCTGTGGCAGCCCGATCTCGATTAGAGACGAACCACCACTGATCAGGTCCGCTCGACCCGAGAGCACCGAGATCGTGAGCTGGGGCGCAGCCTTCTTGGCGGCATCCGCCGGCACGGCGGCGAGGCACGCCACCACTAGCGCTACGACTGTCACACCCCTCAAACCCGTCCCCATCGGCGGGGGAGCATTGCACTACATCGCGAATCGCGCGCCGGTTCCCCCAGCGGCGAGAGGATCGCTAGAAGACCGGCAGCTCCGTGTACGAGCCGAAGACCTGCTGGAGGGCCGCCACCATCTCGCCCTCCGAGACGCGAGCCCGGGCGCAGTCGAGGATCGGCGGCATCAGGTTGGCGTCGGTTGCCGCCGCCGCCCTCAGCTCTGAGAGCGTGCGCTCGACTTCTGCAGAATCGCGGACGGCCTTGGTCTGCTCCACCCTCCCCTTCTGCTTGCGCTCGAGCTCCGGATCGATTCGCAGGATCGGGATCTCCTCGTCGTCCTCCTGCACGTAGTCGTTGACGCCGACCACGATCCGCTGCTTTGAGTCCACCTCCTGCTGATAGCGGAATGAGGCGTCTGCGATCTCCCGCTGAGGAAAGTTCTGCTTGATCGCCTCGACCATGCCGCCGAGCTCGTCGATCCTGGCGAAGTACTCGTACGCCGCCCGCTCCATCTCGTCGGTCAGGGTCTCGACGAAGTAGGACCCGCCAAGCGGGTCGATCGTGTTCGTGACCCCGGTCTCGTGGGCGATCACCTGCTGGGTCCGCAGGGCGACCCGGACGGCCTCCTCGGTGGGCAGGGCGAGCGCCTCGTCGTAGGAGTTCGTGTGGAGCGACTGGGTGCCGCCCAGCACTCCGGCGAGCGCCTCGATCGCGGTGCGGATGATGTTGACCTGAGGCTGCTGCGCGGTCAGGGAGACGCCGGCGGTTTGGGTGTGGAATCGCATCCGCAGCGACTCCTCGCGCTTGGCCCCATAGGTCTCGCGCATCTCCCGCGCCCAGATCCGGCGGGCGGCGCGGTACTTGGCGATCTCCTCGAAGAAGTCGATGTGGGCGTTGAAGAAGAACGAGAGCCGCGGCGCGAAGTCGTCGATGTCCAGCCCCCGCTCGATCGCCTGCTCCACGTAGGTGAAGCCGTCCTTGAGCGTGAAGGCCAGCTCCTGCTGGGCGGTCGAGCCGGCCTCGCGGATGTGGTACCCCGAGATCGAGATCGGATGCCAGCGCGGCATGTGCTCGGTCGACCACTCGATCATGTCGCCGACCAGGCGCATCGCCGGCTCGATCGGGAAGCACCACTCCTTCTGGGCGATGTACTCCTTGAGGATGTCGGTCTGGATCGTGCCCCCGAGTCGCTCCGGCGGCACTCCCTGCTCCTCCGCTGTGCAGACGTAGAAGGCCAGGAGGATCGCCGCAGGTGCGTTGATCGTCATCGAGGTCGTGACCTTGCCCAGGTCGATCCCGCCGAACAGGGTCTCCATATCGTCGAGCGTGTCGATCGCGACGCCCTCGACCCCCACTTCTCCCAGCGAGCGGCCGGCGTCGGAATCGAGGCCCATCAGGGTGGGCATGTCGAAGGCGGTCGAGAGCCCGGTCTGACCGTGGTCGAGCAGGTAGTGGAAGCGCTCGTTGGTCTCCTCGGCCGTGCCGAAGCCGGCGAACTGGCGCATCGTCCAGAGCCGTCCCCGGTACATGGACGGGTAGACGCCACGCGTGTAGGGGAACTCGCCCGGATAGCCGAGGTCGTGCTCGGGGTCGGCCCCGTCGCGATCCTCCTCGGTGTAGAGAGGCTTCACCTCCTGGCCGGAGATGGTCTCGAAGAGCGCCTCGCGCTCCTCGAGGCGCGAATAGACCTCGGCGAGCCACTCGTGGGCGCGTCGCTGCGCTTCGGGCTCAACGGCCATGGCGGAAGTCTAAGCG
Source organism: uncultured Solirubrobacterales bacterium (assembly GCA_963747425.1). Taxonomy (GTDB): domain Bacteria; phylum Actinomycetota; class Thermoleophilia; order Solirubrobacterales; family 70-9; genus DASUPK01. The sequence continues at coordinate 239,665 of CAVVFJ010000012.1, read as the reverse complement.
GCTGCCAGGCCGGTCAACCTCGGGGCGAACGCTCGCGGCGGGCCTCGAGGAGCGCGGCGTCCGCCCTGTCGACCAGCTGATCGAGCGTCTCGTCCGGGCGCAGCTCCGCGAGCCCCACGGAAACCGCGCCGTCGCCTTTTCCGACCATCTCCTGGACGGTCCTGAAGCGCTCCTCAGCCTGATCCAGATCGAGACTGGACATGGCGCAAACGAACTCGTCGCCGCCAAAGCGAACGATCGGCTCGTATGAGCGGATCTTCGAGCGCATCGCCGCGACGACCTCTCGAAGCAACCTGTCCCCGGCAGAGTGGCCGTCGCGATTGTTGATCTCCCGGAGGCCATCGACGTCCACGAAGGCCATCACCAGGCGGCCATCGCCGCGCCGCGCGCGATCGATCTCGGCCTGGAGGGCCACGTCGCCGGATCCCCGCCTGAATGCGCCGGTGAGCTCATCCAGATGCGCGCGACGAAGCTCCGCCAAGGCCTCCTCGCGCTCCTCCGATGCGCGCTGTCGGTCCGCAGCCGCCTGGGCGCGGTCATCCGCCGCCCGGGCGCGGTCCCTCGCCGCCTGGGCGCGGATCTCGGCCGCGTGGACCAGGGCGGAGCGCAGCGGTGAGCCGCGCGACCCCATCTTCCGCTCGATCTTCGCCGACTCGCGGTCGCGCCGATCGGCCTCACCGTCACGATCCCGCGCCGTCTGGTCGCGGCCGGAGGCGGTCGTGTCGCGCTCGGTCGCCTGGCGGGCGCGGCGCTCGGCGGCGGCCGAGCGAGTCTGGGCCGCCTCCTTCCGGTCCGCCGACCCCTCCTGGCGCTCGGCGAGGCCCGCGTCGTGGACCGCCTGTGCAGCCGTCCCGGGATGCTCCGACAGCTCCCTGTCGGATACAGCCTGATCGCGGTCCGACGCCAGCTGGTCTCGATTGGAGGCCTGCTGGTCACGGGCCGAAAGCTCCTGGTCCACGTCGGAGGTGGTCTGATCTGAGTCGGAGGCCGTCTGGTCCGCGTCGGAGCGGCTCTGGTCGGACGCTGCGGCGCCGTCATCGTCCGCAGCTTCGGCAAGACGGGTCAGATCAGGATCTGACTTCCCCCCGTTTGCTTTGCCGGCCCTGGATTCCCCGGCTTGTCTTTTCGGCACTGCTCTCCTATCCCACGCCTGACGTCGGGCGTTGCCCGCCGACCAGGCGCTTGAACCCCACGAGTCTCGCACATGCGAGCACCCAATACTGACGAGGAGTTGGATTAGCGGCGCAGGGAGCCGGAGACCCCGCCGAGCCGGCCGCTGTGGCGACGCCTGCTGGCCAGGGCGCCCGCCCCTCCCACGGCGGCGAGCACGGTCGCGCCGGCGATCGCCAGCTTGCGGCCCAGCTTCTCGAAGCGCATCACTCGCCAGCCCTCCCGCCGCGCGATCTCGAGCAGGTCGGCGTCGGGGTTGACCACCACGGCGTGGCCGACGGCCCGGAGCATCGGCAGGTCGCTGGCCGAGTCGGAATACGCGTAGGAGGCCTCCATTTCGATGTCGTGCTTCTTCGCGAAGCGCTGCATCGCCTCGACCTTGCCCTCGCCGTAGACGAAGGGGCCATCCATCTCGCCGGTGTACTTGCCATCCGCCCCCACCCCCCAGCGGGTCCCGATCCCGCCCTCCATGCCGAGGACCGCGGCCAGCGCCTTGACCAGGTCGTTGCCGGCCGCGCTGACGATGAAGGTGGCGCGGCCCTCGTCCTGGTGGCGATGCACCTCGTCGAGCATCTGCGGGTAGATGCGCGGCAGGATCCCGGCGAGCACCGCAGGCGCCATGCGCTCGACGTCGCGCTCGGGGATCTCGGCGAATATCCGCTTGGCGACGTCGAGGACTGCGTTCGTCTGCTCGTCGGACGAGCCGCGCAGGCGGTAGCGGAGGTGGTCCCAGCCCCACTTCGCGAGCTGGCGGCGAGGAACGAAGCCACGCTGGTTGGCGACCCGCGCGAAGACCATGCCGGACGAGCCGGCCATCAGCGTCTTGTCGAGGTCGAAGAAGGCTGCTCCAGGCATCGCCCGGAGCCTAGCCGGGGCCGGGACGCGGGACGACTAGCCCCCGTTGACCTCGACCACGATGGCGTCGCCCTGGCCGCCGCCTGAGCAGATCGCCGCGCAGCCGAGACCGCCGCCGCGGCGGCGCAGCTCGTGCACGAGAGCGCCGACGATGCGGGCGCCGGAGGCGCCGATCGGGTGGCCGAGCGCGATCGCTCCGCCGTTGACGTTCACCTTGTCCTCGTCGACCTCGAGCATCCGCACCGAGTTGATCGCGACCGAGGCAAAGGCCTCGTTGATCTCCCAGAGATCGACGTCGCCCGGCTTCTTGCCGATCTTCTCGAGCGCCTGCATCGCCGCACCGGCGGGCGTCCTGGCGAGGTAGGCGAAGTCGTCGGCCACCTGACCGTACGCGAGCACGGTCGCGATCGCGCTCTTGCCGTTCTGCTTCGCCCACTCGTCCGAGGCGACCACGACGGCGCCGGCGCCGTCGTTCACCCCGGGCGAGTTGCCGGCGGTGTGAGTGGCGTCATCGCCGCCGACCGCCTTGAGCTTGGAGAGCACCTCGAGGGTCGTGTCCGGCCGGATCGCCTCGTCCGCGGCGACCTCGTTCTCGCCCTTGCGCGACTTGACCGTGACCGTGACGATCTCCTCGGCGAGCTTGCCGTCCTCCGTCGCCTTGTGGGCGAGCTGGTGGGAGCGCTCCGCGAAGCGGTCCATGTCGGCGCGCGTGATCTCGACCTCGTTGGAGACCTCGCTGGCCTCGTTGATCATCTGCTTCTCGGTGAAGGGGTTCGTGAGCCCGTCGTGTGTCATCGCGTCGATCGCGGTCACGTCCCCCATGCGGAAGCCGAAGCGGGCGCCGGGCAGCAGGTACGGGGCCTGGCTCATCGACTCCATGCCCCCGGCCACTCCGATCTCGAGGTCGTCAGCGCGGATCGCCTGATCGGCCAGGCCGATTGCCCGCATGCTGGAGGCGCAGACCTTGTTGATCGTCTCCGAGGGGACCTCCTTCGGGATCCCGGCCTTGATCTGGGCCTGGCGCGAGGGGATCTGGCCCTGGCCCGCCTGGAGCACCTGTCCGTAGACGACGCCCTGGACCTCGTCGGCCTTCACGTCGGCGCGGTCGAGCGCCTCCGAGATCGCCGTGCCGCCCAGGTCGGTGGCATCGAGGGACGAGAGCCCACCGCCCATCTTCCCGAAGGGGGTTCTGGCGGTGGAGAGGATGACCGTCTTCGACATCTGCGCCTTTCGTCTGGCGCGCGGGCGAGTCCGCGCGCTGTTCCCAAGTGAGAGCCCAATGCTAGAGGGCTGACGTGGGTCATCCGCGCACGCGGATGACGCCGCATGCCGTCGCTGGATCGCCACCCGCACCCTCGCGGGTAGCAACCACTACCCGCTTCGGCCGCGTGCAGCGCCCAGCTCGGCCTGCAGCGCCCCCGCGTACACGCGTGACCCCCGTCAACCCTCGCGTCATTGCCATACTGCCGCCTCCGTGCGAGTCGAGGTCACCGACAAGGCCCTCTCCGAGGTCGACTCCGACCTCCTCGCGGTGCTGCTCTTCGACGGTGACGATCTGCCGGAGCCGCTTGCCGGTGCGCCCGGCTCGGACGACGTCAAGGGCGCCTACCGCAAGACGGCGCTGATCCATCCGGAGGCCCCCCCTCGCGCCCTCGTCGTCGGACTGGGCGACCGGGACGAGTTCGAGCCCGAGCGCGCACGGGTTGCGGGGGCGATCGCGGCCCGCACGGCAGGCTCAGTGGACGCGACCTCCATGACGATCGCCGGACCGGACTCGGGGGATCCAAAGGCGCTCGCGACCGCCGCGGTCGAGGGAGCGATTCTCGGCTCCTACCGGTTCGACCGCTTCAAGTCGAAGAAGGACGACGATGATGATGGTGCCAAGGACCTCGATCAGCTCTCCGTGATCGGCGACGGCGGGATCGCGGAGGCGGTCGAGTCCGCCCGCGTCTCCGCCGAGGCCGAGAACTTCGCCCGCGAGCTCCAGGATCTGCCCTCGAACGTCGTCACCCCCTCCTACCTGGCGGGCCGTGCCAAGGCGATCGCCGACGAGCACTCGTCCGTCACCTGCGAGGTCCTCGGCCGCAAGGAGATCGCCGACAAGAAGATGGGCGGGCTCGTGGCCGTCTCGCAGGGCACCGCCGAGGACCCCCAGCTGATCGTGCTGCGCCACCAGGCGGGCGGCGACGGCGAGACGCTCGGCCTGGTCGGCAAGGGCGTCACCTTCGACTCCGGCGGGATCTCGATCAAGCCGTCTGGCGGCATGCACGAGATGAAGATGGACATGTCGGGCGCCGCAGCCGTGCTCGAGGCCGTCTCCGCCATCGCCAAGCTAGAGGTCCCGATCAACATCCTCGCGGTGATCCCCTCGACGGAGAACATGCCGAGCGGCACCGCCGTCAAGCCCGGCGACATCATCACCCAGCTGAACGGCAAGACCGTCGAGGTCAACAACACCGACGCCGAGGGCCGCCTGATCCTCGCCGACGCCCTCGCCTACTCGGTCGAGCTCGGCGCCGATCGGATCGTCGACCTGGCCACGCTGACCGGGGCGGTGATCGTCGCGCTCGGATCCACCTACGCCGGCCTGATCTCGAACGACGACGACTTCGCGGCCGAGGTCGAGGGCGCCGCCGGCCGCACCGGAGAGCTCGCCTGGCGGCTCCCCCTCCACCCGGAGTACAAGGAGCTCACCAAGGGGACCGCCGCCGATCTCACCAACGCCTCGTCGAAGCGCAAGGCCTCGACGATCTACGCCGGCTCCTTCCTGGAGGAGTTCGTCGACGGAAAGCCCTGGGTGCACCTCGACATCGCGGGGACGGCCTGGGACGTCGGGCGGGAGTACACGGGCAAGGGCCCGAGCGGGTTCGGGACGCGGTTGCTCGTCGACCTGGCGCGCTCGCTCGCGAGCTAGACGGCAAGCAGCCGCAGCAGCCGGCGGCCCAGCACGCGGTCGCCCTCGATCCGAACGCGGCCGCTGGCGATCCGGCCGAGCGCCCTGCGCCCCCGGGGGCGGCGGGGATCCGGGACGCCGTGGAGTCGGCCCTGCAGGGTCGGCACGGTGGCGAAGTGGACGATGTCGGGCAGCCGCCCGGAGATCACCAGGTCGGGCTTGCGCGAGTCGCCGTCCTCGACGACGACGCTGCGCGGCTTGAAGTGGACCCGCAGCGGCGAGAAGTCCTCGTCGAAGCGGAAGACGACGCGCCCGCGCATCTGCGCCGCCAGCTCGGGCTCGCGCGCGATGCCGCGCTCGATCAGGCCGAAGATGCTCGGCGCGACACCGTCCTCGACCATGCGGCCGAGGCGGATCGTGGGGGCGCGGCCATTCGAGCTCACTCCCCGATCGTAGGCGCGGCGGAACCTAGATCTCGAACAGGAGGCAGGTGCTGGTTCCGGTGGCGAGCAGCTTGCCCGTCTCGACGGAGGTCAGCTTCGCCTCGGCGGTGGCGGTCTTCCGGCCCTTGTGGATCACGTCGGCCTCGGAGCGGACGGCACCCGTGTCGCGGGTGATCGGGCGCAGGTACTTCACCTCGAGCGTCTGGCTGGTGTAGCCCACCCCGGCCGCACATGTCGTGTGCACGGCACAGCCGAGGGCCGAGTCGAGGATCGTCGAGGCGTATCCGCCGTGCACGACACCGATCGGGTTGTAGTGCTCCTCACCGGGCTGGCCGATGAAGACGGCCCTGCCCTCCTCAAGCTCGGCGATCGAGAAGTTCATCACCACTGCGATCGGCGGGGGCGGGATCTCCCCGGACTGGATCGCGCGGACGTACTCGAGTCCGGCCATCCTCGCGCCGACTGCGGCGCTCGCCACCGGGTCCTGCCAGCTGATCGTCCGGCTGCGAGTCTCTGGCGCCGCATCGACGCTCACGGGCGCCCCCGGCGGCGGGCGCGCTTGCGCCCGCCGTTGTCGCGATCCCTGCGGACCGGATAGCTGAGGTCGGCGAGGATCTCCTCGGAGCTGATTCGAATCTGCTCTGGATGGAACTCAAATCGCAGTGCTCTCATGACCGCGCCTCTTTTCGGTTCCTTGGTTGCTTCACGCAACTACAACGGTGCCGACCCTACCAGCGTGAGTTGCGTGATGCAACTAAGTGTGCGAACATCACAGTCGTGCTGGGCAACGAATACGAGGGACAGATCTGCTCCATCGCCCGCAGCCTCGAGCTGATCGGCGAGCGCTGGACCCTGCTTGTGGTGCGGGAGATCTTCCACGGCCGGCGGAAGTTCTCCGAGATGCAGCGGTCCCTCGGGGTCGCCCGGAACGTCCTCACGGCCCGCCTCCAGCGCATGGTCGACGAGGACATCATCGAGCGGCGCCCGTACAGCGAGCGGCCCGAGCGCTACGAGTACTTCCTGACGGAGAAGGGGCTCGATCTCTGGCCGGTGATGACGGCGCTGATGTTCTGGGGCGACAAGTACGAGCCGCTGCCGGACGGGCCCCCAGTGCTGGTGATCCACAAGGGCGAATGCGGCGGCGTGATCGATGAGCGCCGGATCTGCACGAAGTGCGGGAAGCCGCTGACGGTCCGCGAGACGCGCGCGGTCGACGGACCAGGGGCCAAGGCGCCCCGGCAGCCGGCCGCGGCCTAGCCGGTCTTCCTAGACTCCCCCGCGCCGTGGACTTCGACCTGACCGACGAGCAGCGCCTGCTGCGCGACACCGTCCGCGACTTCGCGCGCAACGAGGTCGCGCCGGTCGCGGAGGAGCTCGACCGCACCAAGTCCTTCCCGTACGAGCTGGTCGAGAAGATGGCCGGGCTCGGGCTGATGGGAATTCCCTTCCCCGAGGAGTACGGCGGCGGCGGGGCGGACACGCTCGCCTACGCGCTTGCGGTCGAAGAGCTGACCAGGATCGATTCCTCGGTGGCGATCACGATGGCGGCCCACACCTCGCTGGGGACGATGCCGATCTACCTCTGGGGGACCGACGAGCAGAAGGACGACTGGCTGCCGCAGCTCTGCAGCGGCCAGAAGCTGGCGGCGTTCGGGCTCACCGAGCCCGAGGCCGGATCCGATGCCGGAAATACCCACACCCGGGCGGAGCTGGACGGCGGCGAGTGGGTGGTGAACGGCACCAAGCAATTCATCACCAACTCCGGCACCGACATCTCCGGCTGCGTGACGATCACCGCCGTCACCGGCCAGGAGAACGGGAACAAGGAGATCTCCAACATCATCGTCCCCAACGGGACCCCCGGCTTCGAGGCCGGCGAGCCATACCGGAAGATGGGCTGGAACGCCTCGGACACCCGCCCGCTGACCTTCGACGACTGTCACGTTCCCGAGGGCAACCTCCTCGGACCGCGGGGCAGCGGCTTCAAGCAGTTCCTGGCGATCCTCGACGGCGGGCGGATCGGCGTGGCGGCGATGGGCGTCGGGCTCGCGCAGGGCGCGCTCGACGAGGCAATCTCATACTCCAAGGAGCGCCAGGCCTTTGGCCAGCCGATCGGCAAGTTCCAGGCGATCCAGGCGAAGATCGCCGACCTCTCCGCCCAGATCGAGGCGGCACGCCTGCTCGTCTACCGCGCGGCGATCCTCAAGGACCGCGGCGAGGCGTTCACGCTGACGGCGGCCCAGGCGAAGCTGATCACGGGCCGGCTCGCGGTCAGGGCGACCGAGGAGGCCGTCCAGATCCACGGCGGCTACGGCTACATCGAGGAGTACCCGGTCTGCCGCTTCTACCGCGACGCCAAGATCCTCACCATCGGAGAGGGCACCGACGAGGTGCAGCAGATGGTGATCGCGCGCCAGCTGGGGGTTTAGTCGGCAGCAGGGACCGCGGTGATCTCGTCTGCGTCCTGCTCGGCGACCTCGGCCGCCCTCCCCTGCCCCTCGCGGATGCCCCAGTGGGCACAGAGCTCGAGCTCCTGTAGCGCCGTGAGCGACTCGTTCGGGCGAAAGCGCGGAGCCTCGCGGGTCCAGTCGCGCTCGTAGGCGGCCCAGAGGCGGCCGGCCCCCTCGGCGACGTGCTCGAAGGGGATCGCGGTGCAGCCCGCCAGCGGGCCGAGCCGGATCAGGGCCCAGCGGGGCTCGCCGTCATTTGCGTCGACGTGGATGCCGGCGATCCGGCCGAGGGTCTTGTTCTCCAGGCCGTCGATCTGCATGCCGTCCCACGCGAGCGCCTCCTCGAGGGTGGGCAGCGTCGGCTTCGTCTTCGTCTTGTCAGCCATCCTCGCGCTCCAGTAGGTCCCTGGCGGCGCTGGCGGGATCTATCTCCCGCTTGACGACGCGGTCGAGGAGCTCGCGGACCGATGCATCGTCCGCGACGGCCTCCTCCAGGCGCCGCCGCATCCTGGATGCCGCCAGCTCCAGAACCTCGTTGCGGAGGTTCCGGGCGCGCCTTTCCTCGAGCGTCCCCTCGGCCTCGATGTGCTCGCGATGCTCGGAGATCTTCTCGGCGAGCTCTGCCACGCCCTCGCCCTTGGCCGCCTCCGTGCGGACGATCGGCACCCGCCAGGAGGTCGGTGGGCCGAGCGAGAGGACGCCGCGGATCTCGCGGATCATCGTGTCGGTCATCGGGTGGTCGGCCTTGTTCACGACGATCACGTCGGGGATCTCCATCACCCCGGCCTTCAGGGCCTGGATCGAGTCGCCGGATCCGGGCATCAGGACCAGCACGATGGTGTCGCCGTGGTCGACGATGTCGATCTCGGCCTGTCCCACCCCGACCGTCTCGATGAAGACGTCGTCCTTGCCGGAGGCGTCCATCAGCAGGGCCGCCTGGAGCGTGGCCTCGGAGAGGCCGCCCAGCGCGCCTCGGCTCGCCATGGAGCGGATGAAGACCCCGGCGTCGAGGAAGTGATCGGAGAGCCGGATGCGATCGCCGAGCAGTGCGCCCCGGGTGAAGGGACTGGAGGGGTCGATCGAGAGCACGGCGACCTGGCGGTCGGCCTTCCGCATCTCGGCCGTCAGGGCCCCGATCAGGGTGCTCTTCCCCACCCCGGGCGGTCCGGTCAGCCCGACGATCCGGGCCTTGCCCGTCCGCGGGAAGACCTCGCGAACCAGCTCCCAGCCGGCCGGGTCGTCGTTCTCGATCAGCGTGATCGCGCGCGCGAGCGCCCGCTTGTCGCCCGCGACGAGGCGCTCCGCCAAGCTCTCTTCGGTCTTCTGAGCCATCCCGTCGCAGTCTAGGTATGGGGGCGGAACCTAGAATCGCCGCCGTGTTCCGCGCGCTCCGCTTCTACCGCCGCAACGGCATGCTCAACCTGCGCTACGGCCGCCTGCTGTGGCGGTATCTCTGGCGCCGGTTCCTGACGCCGGCCGGCTGGCGCTGGAAGACGGACGGTCCGGTCTTCTTCGGCAAGCACCTCCAGCTCCAGATCGCGAAGGGGGCGGAGATCCGATTCGGGCGCTTCTCCTGGATCGGCGACGGGACCAAGATCCGCAGCCACGAGGGTGTCGTCGAGATCGGCGCCAAGACCGTCTTCGGCCAGGAGTGCACGATCTCCTCGTACAGGCGGGTGAGCGTCGGAGAGCAGTGCGTGATCGCCGACCGGGCGATGTTCATCGACTTCGACCACGGCGTGGTCGAGGTCGAGCGCCCGATCCGCCAGCAGGGGATCTACACGCGGGAATGCGTGATCGGCTCGAACGTCTGGGTCGGCTACGGCGCCTGCTGCCTGCGCGGCGTCCGGGTCGGCGACAACGCGATCGTCGGCACCAACTCCGTCGTCACCCGGGACGTGCCCGCCAACGCGGTCGTCGGCGGCGTCCCCGCCAAGGTCATCCGGATGCGGGAAGAGCCAAAGAACCTGCGCTGGTCAGATCCGGTCGAACCGCCACCCCAATAACGCTGATCTGCATATACTCAGTTCTGGGCACGGAGCCCGGGGTATGTTTTCGGCAATGAGGCCAGAGGGGACAGATAGGAGAGGCATGAAGCGCACTCCACGGCGTCTGATCGGGATGTTCATCGCTATTGCCGCGCTGCTCGTCGCGGTACCGGCCTCAGCCCAGGCGTTGTCCCTCAGCGGCCTGTCCGCCGCTCCCGCAAGCAGCCAGGCGGGAGCCCACAGCAACTTCCACATCCACATGGGCTTCAGCGGAGGCCAGGTCAAGAACCTGACCGTGGGCCTGCCGCCGGGACTGATCGGCGATCCGAACGCCACCCCCTTGTGCACGGTCGCTCAGCTCAACGCCGACGGCTGTCCCGCCAACACCAAGGTCGGCAGCGTGACCGCGAACGCCACCGTTGCGTCCCTGATCACCCTGGACGTCCACGGAGACCTCTACAACCTCACGCCGCAGCCCGGCGAGCCCGCGCGCTTCGGAATCGTCCTCCGTCCGCTGAACCTCGGCGGTCTAGTTGGAAACGTTCTTCCGCCCGTGATCCTCCAGTCGGGCGTCCAGCTGAGGAGTGACTTCGGGCTCAACACGGTGATCAAGAACATCCCCAACAAGACCTCGGGGCTCAACACGACCATCCATTCGCAGGACATCACCCTCTTCGGGAAGGCTCCGGGAACCGGCAAGTCGTTCATGCGCAACCCGACCTCGTGTGGCAGCCACACGACCAGCTTCTCGGCGACTCCTTACACGGGCACATCCGCCAGCGGGCACGCCAGCTTCACCACGACGAACTGCGGCGCGCTCGACTTCTCGCCGGCGTTCACCGCGGAGGTCGGCGGGCCCGGGCAGACGGCGAACGGCGTCGCGACGAACGCCAGCACCTCGATCCTCCAGGACACGGACGAGGCCGGCCTGCTCAAGGCCGTGGTCAAGGTCCCGAGCGATCTCAACCCGAACGCGACGATCTTCTTCGGCGGCGCCTGCGATCAGGCCAGCTTCAAGGCCGGAGCCTGTCCGGCCAACACGGTCGTCGGCTTGGCGACCGCCGCCTCGCCGCTGCTCAGCCAGCCGCTCGTCGGCAACGTGGAGCTGGTCACCGGCAGCGGCCCGATTCCCAACCTCGGCCTCGACCTGAAGGGCCAGCTCCACCTGCTCCTGCAGGGAAGCGTCGACATCAGCGCCGGCAACACAGTGACCTTCGGCGACGTGCCGCCGGGGTTGCCGGACATCCCGATCTCGCGCTTCCAGCTCACCTTCACGAACCCACCGGGGCTGCTCGGGACCGCGCGGGATCTGTGCACTCCGCCGCCACCGGTCTTCCACGCCGATTTCACCGGCTACAACGGGGCCACCACGTCAGTGGACTCCCCCGCGACCGTGGACGGCTGCGGGGCCACCAGCGGCGCGAACGCGACCAAGTGCAAGAAGCACAAGGCCAAGAAGAAGCACAAGAAGAAGCACCGCGCCGCCGAGTCCAAGAAGAAGCACAAGAAGCACAAGAAGAAGCGCTCCTGCAAGAAGAAGAAGCACCACAAGAAGCACAAGAAGCACAAGAAGTAGCTAGAGGCGCTTCCCGGTCGCGAAGAGGAGCACGCCGCCCGCCAGGGCGACGATGCCCGTGATCCAGAACACCAGGCCGCCCGCATTGATGGCCGCGGCGATCAGTGCGATGCCGACCACGACGAGGGGCAGGCCGAAGGAGATCGGCACGCTGACGTTGAGGCCGGGGCCGAAGTCCGGCGCCTTTCGCTTGGGACGCGACTTGCGGGAGGGATAGACCTCTCGCCGGCCTTCAGGCAGCCGGGTCACGGCTACCTGCCAGCTCCGCGTAGATGCCCTGGGTCCGCTCCGCGACGTCGCCCCAGTCGAACCGGCTCAGGTGCTCGAAGGCCTCGGCCGTGAGCCTGCGGCACAGCTTCGCGTCGTCCAGCACCCGAACCGTCATCTCGGCCAGCGACCTGGGATCGCGGGCTCGGAAGCGCAGCCCGACCTCGTCATGGGGGACCACCTCCCGCAGCCCGCCGGTGTCCGCGACGATGCAGGGGCAGCTCGACGCCATCGCCTCCAGGGCGACCAGGCCGAAGGGCTCGTAGATCGAGGGGACCACGCAGACGTCGGCGATCGCGTAGAGCGAGTGGAGGACGTCGTCGCCGATCCAGCCGACGAACGTCCCATGGGACATCAATCCCAGCTCATCGGCCTGCCGCCGGAGCTCCTGCTCGTGGGTGCCGGAGCCGGCGACGATGAAGCGGGTGTTGGGAACCCGTTCGATGATCTGCGGCAGCGCCTCGAGCGCGAACTGGAAGCCCTTCTCGTAGACCAGGCGGCCGACGAGCAACACGAGCGATTCGCCCGGCTCGGCGAACTCGGCGCGCAGCCGGCGAAGCGCATCGTCGTCCCGAGGCTGGATCTCATCCGGGTCGATCCCGTTCGCGATCACCTCGATCGAGTCCTCGGGCACCCCGAAGACGTCGACGATCTGCTCGCGCATGAAGGTCGAGCAGGCGATTACCCGGTCAGAGCGGTTCGTGATCCAGCGCTCGACTCCGTGGATGTAGGACTGCGGGTGCTTGTCGACCCATCCCTGGTGCCGGCCGTGCTCCGTAGCGTGGATGGTGGTGACCAGCGGGGAGTCGAAGCGCCGGGCGAGGTGGTCGCAGGCGTTGGCGACCAGCCAGTCGTGGCCGTGCACAAGGTCGAAGTCGAGGCGGTCGCCCAGCTCGACGCCGGCGGCCAGCATGTCCGAGTTCATGCGCTCCACCCAGGCGACGAACTCGTTGAGCTCCGCCGGGCGGTTCGGCTCCCTCACCCGGTGGACGTGGACGCCGGCCATCACCTCCTCGGCTGGGGACTCCTCCCCGCCGCGGGTGAGGACGTGGACCTCGGTGTCGCGCTCCACCAGCGCCTCGGAGAGCTTTCGCACGTGTCGCGCCAGCCCTCCCTCGATCAGAGGGGGGTACTCCCACGAGAGGATCAGGACGCGGTTCATGGACTGGTCGTCTAAGGCTCGAGCAGCGGCGCCAGGCTCAGGTCAGGGGCGAGATTGCGCACCCTTGCGTCGACTGCCTCGGAGGAGTCTATGGCCTCCAGCAGTGCCTGAGCGTGGGCGGTCGCCCGCGTGTACGGGTAGTCACCGGCCTGGCCGCGGTGGTCCATGAACGCCCAGTCGCTCGACTGCAGTGCGAGCAGCTCCCTGGCGGCGCGCAGGGCCGAGGCGCCGTCCAGGACCCGGAGCGCCAACGCCCGCAGCAGGCGCAACTCGCTGCGGCGGGTCGCCCAGACCAGGTCCGAGACAGACGGCGAATCCCAGGTCTCCAGGCTCTTCCCCTCTCCCCAGCTGGCCACCGAGACGGGTCGGTCCTCGCCCTCGTGCTCAAGAAGGGACTGAGGCAGCGTGAGCAGGCGCACGCCGTCCAGCTCGGCGCCCTTGAGCACCTCCCGCAGCCAGATCGGGCCCTCCGCCCACCAGTGGCCGAGCAGCTCGGTGTCGATTGCGAAGACGCAGAGCCCCCGGCGGCCACGGTCGCTGCGGTGGCGCTCCAGGCGGTCGCGAACGGCGGCGAGGAACGAGGCGGCGTGCTCGGCTGCGCGCTTGGCCGCAACGGCGGGGTCGTACGGCTCCCCGGAGATCGACCACAGACGCATCCCGTTCGCCGACTGGCGGTGGTACTCGAGGTATGCCGGGTCCGACGGATAGCCCGCGTCCGACCAGACCAGCCGCACCGTGGGCCAGTCGATCGTGAAGGCGACCGGACCACCGGGCAAGCCGATCGGGGCGAGCGCCGCGGTGCCGTGCTCCGAAGAGCTCTGGTCGAGGCAGGTGTAGGCGAGGCCGCGCTCGGCGAGGATCCCCTCCAGGCCGGGGGCGTAGGCGCACTCGGGCAGCCAGAATCCCGGCGTCTCGCCGAAGCGGCGCTCGTGGGAGCGGAGGCCGGCGTCGACCTGGAGGCGGCGCCCCGCCAGAGTGGCGAGCTTGGGAAGCACGGCGTGCGTCGCCGCGGACGCCATCAGGGCGATGCGGCCCTTCGCGTGCGCCTCCTGGAAGGCGCGCAGCGGGTTGCCTCGGAGTTTCCCGAGTCGCTTCATCGCTCGCGTGTAGTGGTCCGCCTCCGCCTTGGCGGCCGGCCGAACAGCGGCGCCCGCGTCCGCGACGTCGCGGTCGGCGGCGTCCACCCGGTGGCGGCGGAGGAAGCGGAGCATCCTCTCCCCCACGCCCTCGGCCTCCAGCTGGTCGGCGAGCACCGGGGTGATCGTCATCGTCACCCGCTCGGCGACGTCCAGCACCGGCAGATGGGAGCGCGCGAACGCGTCGAAGAGCCACTCCTCTCCGAAGGGGTAGGTCCCGAAGCCCTCCACGTAGGGCATGTGCGAGTGGAGGACGATCGCGAGATCGCCCGCCGTCCGCTCAGGCATTACAGACCGCGACGAAGTCCAGCGCCCGATCGAGGTCGCCGGCCCGCAGGCGGAAGTCCCGGGCGCTGATCGCCGGGATGAAGCGGTCATAGAAGGGCTTGGTGATGTGGAGCGCCGGATGGATCCGATCCCAGCCGGCCCGGATAGCGAGCTCATGGGCGCGCAGCTTGCGGGCGTGGAAGAGACCGAGCAGCTCGACGCTCGCGAAGTGGGGATCGAGCAGGTCGCGGTACTGACCCGCGTCGTACTCGCGCAGGTGCCAGGGGTTGTCGGATTTCTCCGCGCCCGGTGGCGCAAGGGTGAGGCGGTTGGGCGTTGAGATGTAGGCGACCGGGGCGATCCGGGAGATCGCGTCGACGAGCTTGTCGGGATCCTGGATGTGCTCGATCGTCTGCAGGAACACCACGGCATCGACCTCCTGCTCGAAGTCCTCGACGAGACCCCGTTGGAAGCTCAGGTTCGGGCGCCGATAGCGGGCGCGAGCGTGCTCGAAGGCCTCGGGGTTGGCATCGACGCCGGTCACCTCGGCGGCGCGCTGCGCGAGCAGGTCCGAGCCATATCCCTCGCCGCAGGCGAGGTCGACCACGCGCAGGCCGGCGCAGCGCTCCGCGATCCACTCGTAGACGGCGACGTGGCGCCGGTACCAGTAGTTCTCCTCGGGGACGTCGGGAAGGGTGCGCTCGCCGGTCAGCTCGAGGGGCGGGACGTCGTCCGGCTGATCGGCCTGCAGGTAGGTCGGATTCGCTTCGCCCATCGCGGGGGAAGTTAGGGACTAGTCGGTTCTCGTAGAGTGCGGACCGGCCGCGAGCGATGACTTTCGGCCGGCGGTCCGGTCGTAGACGGGGAACCCAGGGACGGAATCACCAGTTGACGGAGAACAACTCGAAAACCCCTGCCATTGAGGCCCGAGGCCTGACCCGGACCTTCAAGGGCGACATCGAAGCAGTGCGCGGCGTGGACGTCAGCGTGGCTGAGGGCGAGATCTTCGGATTCCTCGGTCCGAACGGCGCCGGCAAGTCCACCACGATCAGGATGCTCTGCACGCTGCTCCCCCCGACCGGCGGCAGCGCCCTGGTCGCGGGACATGACGTGGTCGACGAGGGTGACGAGGTGCGCCACGACATCGGCGTGGCTCTGCAGGAGATCGGCCTGGACCCGGTCCAGACCGGCCGCGAGCTCCTCGAGCTCCAGTGCGGGCTGTACGGAATCACCGGAAGCGCGGGGCGTGACCGGACCAACGAGCTGCTCGAGCTGGTCGGCTTGACGGACGCCGCGGATCGGCGAACCAAGACCTATTCCGGCGGGATGAAGCGGCGGCTGGACCTTGCCAGCGCACTCGTCCACCAGCCAAAGGTGCTGTTCCTCGACGAGCCGACGACGGGGCTCGACCCCGCTTCACGGCTCACGGTCTGGGATGAGGTGCGCAGCATCAATTCGACCGGCACGACGATCTTCCTCACGACGCAGTACCTGGAGGAGGCCGACGAGCTCTGCGAACGGCTCGCGATCATCGACAACGGAGAGATCGTCGCCGAGGGCACACCCGAGAAGCTCAAAGGGGACCTCGGCAACGACGTCGTTACGGTCGAGCTCAAGGGCGCCGACCCGGACAAGACCCAGGCGGCGATCGGCGAGCTGCCCGGCCTCGAGCGCGTCGTCCCAGCCGACGACGCGCTGGCGCTCTACGTCGAGGACGGCGCCGCGTCGATCGCGGCGATCGTCGGGAGGCTGCACTCGGCGGGGGTCGACGTCGGCGCGATCGCCGTCGACCAGCCATCGCTTGACGATGTCTTCCTGGAGGCCACCGGGCGCCGCCTCGAGGGTGCCGGCACCGAGCTCGAGGACGAGGGTGCCGAGCTCGATGAGGCGGCTGCGAAGGCGGTGGCGCCATGACTGAGGTACTGCTGCTCGGGCGGCGGTCGGTTCGCGAGATCCTGCGCTACCCGGAGGCCACCATTCCGGTCCTCTTCATCCCGCTCTTCTTCCTTGCGGTCAACATCGGCCAGGTATCGCCGACCTTCCCCAGCAGCACCCCCTTCCTCGAGGGGCAGGGATACGTGGCGTTCCAGCTTCCCGTCTCGCTGATGTTCGCTGTAGCCACCGCCACGACAGGGCTGGCGCTGGTGACCGAGATCGACAGCGGGTACTTCGACAAGCTGCTGGTGGCGCCGATACGCCGTACCTCGCTGATCCTCGGCCGCCTCACCGCCGACCTCGCGCGCGGGATCGCGGGCTCGGCCATCGTGCTGCTGGTCGGCATAGTCGTCTTCGGCGCTCACGTGGAGTCGGGGCCCGCGGGCGCGGTGCTGGTGGTCCTGCTCGCCGCGCTCTTCGGAGTGGCCTACGCCGGCTTCGGGATCCTGGTCGCGCTCACGACGCGAAACGTGCAGGCGACCAACACCAGCTTCCTGCTCTTCTTCCCGCTGCTCTTCCTGACGCCGAACTTCGTCCCGTTCGACCGGCTCTCGCCCGTAATGGAGACGCTGGCGCGGATCAATCCGGTTAGCTACGTGATCGTCGGGATTCGCTCGCTGATCATCGACGGCTGGGTGGTAGACAAGATCCTCGTCTGCCTCGGCGTGATCCTCGTCATGGGCGTCGTCCTCATCGGCCTCTCGCTGCGGGCGATTGCGACCTACGACAGGTAGGCCCGTCTACGATCCGGCCCCGTGCCCGCGCCCGCGAGCCCCGAGAGGATCAAGGACGTCAACGAGCGCTACCACGACGTGGCGGCCGCCTCGTATGACTCCAAGTGGGGCATCGACTTCGGGTCCGTGGGTCAGGAGCAGGTCTCCGGCAAGCTGCGCAAGGCGCTGGGCGGATGGCCGGATCGCCCGTTCGGCGACGCGCTCGAGATCGGCGCGGGCACCGGGTACTTCTCGCTCAACCTGCTCCAGGCGGGGGCGATCGAGCGAGCCACGGCCACAGACATCTCGCCGGGCATGCTGGCGTCGCTGGAGGAGAACGCCGAGCGGCTTGGCATCTCGGTTCGAACGGCGGCGGCCGAGGCGGAGACCCTCCCGTTCGCTGACTCGAGCTTCGACCTCGTCTTCGGACACGCAGTGCTCCACCACATCCCGGACCTCGCCCAGGCGTTCTCGGAGTTCAGCCGGGTGCTGCGGCCAGGTGGGACGCTCGCCTTCTGCGGGGAGCCCTCGCGCTACGGGGATCTCCTGGCCGCCATCCCCAAGCGGACCGCCCTGCTCACGGCCCCGCTCTGGCGGCGGCTCGTCGGTGCGTCCGCCCGCGACCACGAGGCCGAGGGGGAGCACAGCGGGCACGACCTCGAGCCGGAGGTGGACGTCCACGCGTTCTCCCCCGGCGACCTGCGCCGCTTCTGCGAGTCGGCTGGGCTTGCCGACGTCAGGGTGCGGGGCGAGGAGCTGCTCGCGTCGATCCACGGCTGGACCGTCAGGACCCTGGAGGCGAGCGCCGAGCCCAACGAGGTGCCATTCGGATGGCGGCGCTTCGCCTTCCGCACCTACCTCGCGCTGCAGCGGCTGGACAACCAGGTCCTCGAGCCGCGGCTGCCGCCCCAGCTCTTCTACAACCTGCTGATCTCGGCGCGGAGGCCCTAGGGCCTCAGCCGCGTCCGCCCGGCTCCTCGTCGACCTTGCGGTCGGCCCAGGGAATCGCCTCGAGCCGCTCGTCGGGGATCGGGTCGCCGCTCACGACCGAGACGCCGTAGGTCCCCTCCTCCAGGCGGGCCTCCGCCCGCTCGATCGCCTCCAGCGTATGGCGGAGGTCATCCCGCAGCGCGCTGTCCGTCTCGGCCTGCTCGAGGTCGGCCGCCTGGTCACCGGTGTCCTCCGGCTCATCGGCCGCCTGGCGCTGGCCGTGCTCCTCGAGCTCGCGCTCGACCCGGGCCCGCTCCTCCGCAAGGCGCTCGCGTGCGCGTTCGGCATCCATGGCGTGATCCTATTGACCGCGGGCCCGGAGCAGCTCGCGCAGGGCGAAGGCGAGCTGCGCGGGCTCTGATGTGAGCTGCCGCCAGGTCAAGCGGACGACCTCATAGCCGAGCAGCTTGAGCTCGACGTCGCGGACGCGATCCGCTTCGAAGGCGGTGCGGGCGCCGTGTGCGCGGTAGCCGTCGAGCTCGACGATCAGGCGCTGCTGACGCCAGAGGAAATCAGCAGTGAAGGCGGCGACACGGACGTTCACCTCTGGCTTCCCGAGGCGATGCCGTCGGCAGAGGGCGAGGAAGCGGGCCTCGAGCTCGCTGCGGGTGTGGTCCCGGTCGAGCTGAGGGTCGAGCGGGAGCCTCAGGTATTCCGCCCTGCGCAGCGCCTGCTCGAACTGCGCCTGGGGAAGGAGGCGTCGAAGGTCGGTAAGGGTTCGGGATGGGGACGTGACGGGGATGCCCGCTCGTCGCGTTACCTCGCCGGGGAAGAGGGTCAGGGACCGATGGACTCTAATTCCACGTCGCGTCCTTCCATTGCCCGGAACGGTCACATGCGCGAACCCCCGCGGGGGAAGCAGCTGCCAGAGCGCAGCCGCGCTGGTGTGGCTCAGGACGGCCTCGGCTCCACAGGCAAGCACCGCCGCCATCCATCGCCCTTTCTCGCTCAGCCCGATGTGCCCGACCGCGTAAACACTGCGATGAATGCGGTGCAAGCGGCCGGTTCGTATCCGCGTGGCTCGGCCCTGGCGGCGAACTCCGAGTCGTTCGAGCTGCGAGAGCGAGACAACGCCGTGTTGGTTCGCCGCCAGCCGGGCGATCGCGGCGTCCGGAGCGCTGTTGGCGAGTTCTGCATGCACGGGTATGCATAAGTCACCAACGCCCCGGATCTCGCCCCTTCATCGCCGGTTTTGTCCCGGTGCGCTCTAGCCGAATGTGAACGCGTACCCGGAGATGTCCGGATCGAAGACCAGAGAGAGGCGGTGCTCTGAGACCGCCGGCAGGTCGACCAGGCGGTAGAGGCGCTGTGCCCTGATCGTGGCCCGGCCGTCTTGGACGTCGTCCCCGGCCAGCTTCGCCGGGATCGGCTTGCCGTCGAGCAGGACCTGGACATGGCGGGCCTGGCCGGGCGAGCCCAGCACGAGGAAGACGCGCCGGGCGTTGAACTCCATGTCGATGCGGGCGCCGGTGCCGGCCGTGGCGTCCTCATCCGTGATTCCCCATCGGCCCGAATAGGCGAACTGGTTCACCGACAGCCGGCTCGGCGGCGCACCGAAGTCCTGGTCGCCGGGGTGAACGGGCGTGACCCAGCCCTGGGCGCGGGCGGCCCCGAGGTAGGTCTCCGGCGTGATGTCGCCGGCCGAGGGCGCCTGCGCGGCCGCACGAGCGCCGGACCCGAGGCTCCCGTGACCGGCCTCCTGGAGCAGGGTGCGAATCGCCCGCTCGGTCTGCGCGTAGTCGCCCTCGCCGAAATGGGCGTCGCGGACGTTGCCCTGCGCGTCCACCAGGTAGTGGGCCGGCCAGTACTGGTTGCCCCACGCGTCCCAGGTGGCCAGGTCGTTGTCCTGAGCCACGGGATAGGTGAGGTGGTTCTGGCGGATTGCCGCCTGTACGTTGCCCGCGTCCTTCTCGAAGGGGAACTCAGGGGAGTGGACGCCCACCACGGTGAAGCCCTGGTTCCCGTAGCGCTGCTGCCAGGCCTCCAGGTAGGGCAGCGTGCGGATGCAGTTGATGCAGGTGTACGTCCAGAAGTCGACCAGGACCACCTTTCCCCGGAGGTCGCTCATGGAGAGCGACTCGCCCCCGGGAGTGTTGAACCAATCCTGCGTCCCGGTGAAGTCAGGCGCCTGGCCGTACGACTGGAGGCTGACCGGCTGGTTGAGCTCGGACGCGGGTACGACCGGCGTGCCGTGCTGGCTCACGGAGGCCAGGTCGGTCGAGATCGCCTTGCTCTTCTCGAGGTCGCCGGTCGGGTTGACGAGGACGCTCGGCAGCTCGCTGGCGATCGCCGTCTGGAAGCGGACGTCCAGGTTCGCGGTCATCGCGATGGCGACGAGCACCATCACGGCGCCCATGGCCATCTGCACCCGCCCGCGGACGGGGTTCAGCCGCTGGGTGAGCCGCCTGCCGCCGAGCAACAGCAGGTAGAGGACGATCGCGGAGCCGACCGCGTACGAGAGGGCGACGGCGAGGCGGCCCGCCGTGAAGTCCTGCGCCGCCGAGACGACGATCACACCCGCCAGGATCGGCCCCGCGCACGGCGCGTAGACCAGGCCGAGGCTGGCGCCGACGATCAGTCCCGAGCCGAAGCCGTCCCCTCGGAAGCGGGCCGGCCCGGGCGCCAGGCGGCTGGCGAACGCCTCCAACCGGTCGCCGATCGGCGGGATCAGCAGCGAGAACCCGAAGGCGAAGAGGACGGCGATCGCCAGGTCGCGCGCGAACCCATTCGGCAGCCCGAGGGCGTTGATCACGTAGACCAGCGCCACCGTGGCGAAGGTGAAGGAGAGGGCAAGCCCCGTGACGACCCCGAGCGGCCGCCGCCTGTCGCCCGTGACACCGGCCGCAAGGATCGCGGGCAGGATCGGCAGCACGCACGGGGACAGCGCCGTGCCCGCCCCGGCGACGAGCGCGAAGAGCATCAACAGTGCCATTTAGGTCCAGACTCGGAGATCTGCAAAGCGTTACGGCCAGCGATTACGCTCGGATTAACCCCCAGGTTTAGGGAGTTGTCGCCCGCACGCGGTGCACGGCCGTCTCCTCGCTGATCCCCTTGAAGCGGCGCTTGCCGGCGAAGGAGAAGCTGAAGCGGTTGCCGTCGGCCGACTCCAGCGCTTCCCTCACCTCCTCGGCGACGAGGACGCTGTCCGGCCGGGCGAAGCTCGTGATCCTGGCCGCGAGATTGACCGGGCGCCCGTACCAATCGCCCCCGCGCCCGAGCGCCGGGCCCGTCGCGACGCCGGCCTTCAGCGACGGGATCTCATCCGTGCCCGCTGCGTCGACCAGGCCGACGACCGCCTCGACCAGCGGCAATGGCTCCCGGGAGGAGAACATCGCCGCGTCCCCGATCATCTTCACCAGCCGGACGGGAGGCCTGGCCGCCTCCGAGGCGAGCTCGAAGAGACGGCCTGTCATCTGGCCGAGCTGCTCGATCTCGAGCATCTCGCCCAGCTGGGTGAAGCCGACGAGGTCCGCGAACGCGATCGTGACGTCGTCGGACCCGTACAGCCTGCCCTGCGCCAGCTCCGCCTCGGTGACCACAGCCTGGCGGATCGCCTCGCGCAGGTGGACTCGGTAGGCGTGTAGCAGCGTCTCGCCCAGCAGCGGCGGCATCGTCTCGGCTGCGGCCGCGTAGCGCATGGCGAGCTCCCGCTCGTCGATGCCCGGCTCGGTGAAGACCTCGCCGACCATGTCGCGGTTGGCGTCGGCGAGGTTGGCCATCGAGATGCCGATGATCCTGGAGGTCTCCAGCACGCTCTCCTCCGGGAGCCCCGCGTCGATGAACAGCTTCGCCCGCTTGGCGGCCTCGAGGTCCGCCTCCGAGTAGGCGCGCTCGTCGTCCTGGGCGATCGGCGATCCGAGCGCCTGCTGCAGGCGGTTCAGGAAGTCCTGATCGAGCCCCGCGCGCTCTGCGAGCTCGGCTGCCGTGTAGTGCTCGACGCCCGAGTCGAAGACGCGCTCGACCGGCAGCAGCACGAGCCGGTTCTCCTCGACGGCGCGCCTGAGCTCTTCCAGCGGGACGCCCGATTCGGCCAGCTCCTCGAGCAGGGCGAGCCGTGCCTCGCGCGCCCTCCCCTCGAGGTCCCCGAGCAGCCCCTCAGCCTCGAAGTCGATGCCGGCCACCGTCCCATCCTAGAATCGGCGGGGATGGCGGGTCTCGAGCTTCCGATCTTCGAGCTGCCCCTGGTGCTGCTTCCAGGCGAGCAGGTCCCGCTGCACATCTTCGAGGAGCGCTACAAGAGGATGGTCGGGACGGCGCTCGAGCAGGGAGAGCCCTTCGGGGTCGTCCTGCGGGACGACGATGGCGCGCGCTCGATCGGCTGCACGGCGCGGATCGACGACGTGCTCGAGCGCTTCGACGACGGGCGCATGAACATCGTGGTCAGCGGCGAGGCGCCGTTCAAGGTGCTCGACCGCTTCGAGTCACCCGAGTTCCCGACCGGCGAGGTCGAGCTGATCCCCGACCAGGACGTGCCGCCGATAGACGAGGCCTCCGCCACCGCCGCGCGCGAGACGTTCGCGGAGCTCGCCGAGCGGGCCACGGGCGAGCGCCCGGAGCCCGAGGAGCTCGAGGGCGCCACCGCCTACGCGATCGCGGCGCGCATCGAGTTGCCGCCGGAGACCAAGCAGCAGCTGCTCGAGATGCGCGACGAGGACGACCGCATGGCGCTGCTGGCCAACGCCCTGGGCGCCGTCGGCAAGGCGCTGGAGCGCGCCGAGGAGGCCGCCGAGCGCGCCAGCGGCAACGGCAAGGTCCACTTCCCGGGGCTACCTGAGTAGTCAGGCGAACGCGACGGCGCCGCCGCGGCGCGGGTCGCCGCCCCCGCTGAGCTCACCGCTGGCCGGGTCGCGCCTCACCGCCTGGACGCCGCCGAAGTAGAGGTTCTTCCGCTTCCAGGAGACCACCGGGACGCCGCGGTTCTCGAGGTCGTCCAGGGCATTCTGATCGACTCCGGGCTCGGCCTGCACGGTCCCGGCCTCGAAGTGCAGGCGCCCCGCCTGCACGGCCTCCCCGGCGTCCATCCGCTGGTCGAGCACCCTGACGACCGTCTGCAGGATCGCCGAGCGGATCCGGTTGGAGCCGGCGCTGCCGAGGCCCAGCACCACCTCGCCATCGCGGAGGGCGAGGGTGGGTGACATCATCGAGCTCACCCGCCGCCCGGGCGGGATCCGGTGAAAGCCGTGCGGATTGAGGTCCTCCTCGCCGAGCATGTTGTTGACGTGCACCCCGGTGCCGGGCACGACGATCCCGGAGCCGGTCCCGTTGGAGCAGGTGACCGACGCGCAGTTGCCGTCGGCGTCCAGGACCGAGAGGTGGGTCGTCGACCCGAGGCGATCATCCACATCACGGGTCGCGCTGTCGCGCGCCCTCGCACTATCCGGGCCGCCGGCCCCGCCGTGGCCCCCCACCCACTCCCCATCGCGGATCCGGGAGGTGACGGCGTCGAGGTCTGAGGCGAGGAAGCGCTTGACGTATGCCTCGTCGTGCAGCCCCTCGTGGAAGTCGTCCGAGCGCCTGGCGTTGGCCGCCTCGGTCGCGGCGACGATCTCCTCCACCCCGCTGCTCGAGCCGAGCCGCTCGAGCAGGCCGAGCGAGTACCCGATCAGGATCCCTCCCGAGGATGGCGGAGGGTTGGTGAGAACGTCATGCCCGCGGAACCTGGCGGTGACCGGGCGGCGCTCGATCGGCTCGTACGCGGCCATGTCGTCCATCCCCAGCGTCCCGCCGCGCTCGCGCACCCACTCGCACACCGCTCGCGCCACCTCTCCCCGGTAGAAGGGCTCGGCGCCGTGCGCGGCGAAGCGCTCGAGCGCGTCCGCCATCTCCGGGTAGTGAAAGGTGTCCCCCTCCACCAGCTGCTCGCCGTCGGGGGTGTAGAGGGCGGCCGACTCCGGCGTCGAGATCAGGATCGGGTGGAGGATCTCGTGGAAGTACTCGGCCTCCCGGGTCAAGGTCACGCCCTTGCGGCCAAGCTCGACGCCGGGCCGGGCGAGCCGCTCGAGCGGCACCGACCCGAAGCGCCGCCAGGCGTGCTCCAGCCCGGCCGGGTTCCCCGGCACGCCGCAGGAGGCGGCTCCGCAGTTGAAGGTCTGGGGCGTCTCGTCGAAGTAGACGGGGATGGGCACCAGGTCCGCCGTCCGCTCGACGCCGTCGGCGCCGCCTGCGGCTACGAAGAAGTCGATCAGCGTGTCCGGCTCGCCGCCCTGGTGGACCATCATGAACCCGCCCGCCCCGAAGCCCGTCAGCTGGCTCTCGCAGACGAACGAGGTGAGCACGGCGCAGATCGCGGCGTCGACGGCGTTGCCGCCCTCACGGAGGACCTGGGCGCCGGCCTCCGCGGTCAGCGGATGGCCCGCGGCCACCACTCCCCTTGGACTGCTCATGCTGGGAGCGTAGGTGGGTTTCGGTGCTTCTCAGTCCCCGGGGGTGAACTCCGGCACGTCGAGGATCCTGCCGTCGATGTTGCGCGGCTCCGTGGGGCGGCGGTCCAGGCCGCCACGACCCCAGACGCCGTCTCCATAGAGCTCGTCCGCGCTGCCTCGGCGCGGCTGGGCGCCCCCACCCCCGCGCCAGTCGGCGGCGGGGTCGGAGTAGCGCTCGGGCCGCAGCGCCGCGTCCCGGTCGGGATCGTGCGGCTCGCGCGGCTCGTCGCGGCGGTCTCGGCGGTAACGATGTGAGAAGGCGTCGTCAAAGCGGGTGGCGATCACGGTGACCCAGACCTCTTCGCTCATGTCGTCGTCCACGCTGGCGCCGAAGATGATCTCCGCCTCCGGGTGGGCGGCCGCCTTGACCACCTCGGCGGCCTCGCTCGCCTCGATCAGCGAGAGGTCCGGACCGCCGGTGATCGAGAGGAGCATGGAGCGCGCGCCCTCGACCGAGGTCTCGAGCAGCGGTGAGGAGACCGCCTTCTCGGCGGCGATCGTCGCCCGGTGCTCCCCGTAGCCCATGCCGATGCCGAGGATCGCGTCGCCGGCCTCGATCATGGTCGTACGGACGTCGGCGAAGTCGAGGTTGATCAGGCCGGGCAGCATGACCAGGTCGGAGATGCCCTGGACGGCCTGGCGCAGGACGTCGTCGGCGACCTTGAAGGCGTCGACGATCGAGGTGCGCCGCTCGAGGATCGTCAGCAGGCGCTCGTTCGGCACGACGATCATCGTGTCGACCTCCTTGCCGAGGGCGGCGATGCCCTCCTCGGCCTGGGCCATGCGGCGGGCGCCCTCGAATGAGAAAGGCTTGGTGACCGCGGCGACGGTGAGCGCGCCGATGTCGCGGGCCAGCTTGGCGACGACAGGGGCGGCGCCCGTGCCGGTCCCGCCGCCGGACCCGGAGGCCAGGAAGACCATGTCGGAGCCCTTGAGCAGGTCCTTGATCTTGTCCTGCTCCTCGAAGGCGGCGCGATAGCCGACCCGGGGATCGGAGCCGGATCCGAGGCCTCGCGTGAGCTCGGCACCGATGTGGAGCGTCACGTCCGCGTTCGAGTTCTGCAGGGACTGAAGGTCGGTGTTGATCGCCAGGAACTCCACGCCGGGCAGCTCCGCCTCGACCATCCGGTTGACGGCGTTTACTCCGGCGCCGCCCACGCCAACGACCCGCAGGACGGCCTGGTGCGTGCGCGGGACGACCGGCTGGCGGGTCGGAGCCGATGTATCCGGCTCGTCGCGGCCAAACGCAGGGCGCACGTCAGTGCCGGTTCCGCCCATCAGGCGCTCGAGGCCCTCGTGATGGATCTCGATCTCCTCGACCTCAACCTCGGCGACCGGCTCCGGCGGGGTCGGCTCGGGGGTGGGAAGCGGGTCCGGGACGGGGTCCGGGGTCGGCTCGGGGACCGGCTCGGGCGTCGGCTCGGGGACCGGCTC
Source organism: uncultured Solirubrobacterales bacterium (assembly GCA_963747425.1). Classification (GTDB taxonomy): domain Bacteria; phylum Actinomycetota; class Thermoleophilia; order Solirubrobacterales; family 70-9; genus DASUPK01. The sequence continues at coordinate 213,964 of CAVVFJ010000012.1, read as the reverse complement.
GGGGAGCGGGGTCTCCTGAACGGGCTCCTCGACGGCGACCTCGACCGACTTGGTGCCACCGCCGTTGGCCGTCACCTTGACGTCCTCGGGCGGGACGGACTCCTCGGTCGAACGGAACAGATCGGCGAGGGGACCCTCGCGCATGCTTGCGCGCTTCCTACGAGCCATGAGTGAGGACCTCCTTCGCGAGGTCGCGGTAAGCGCCCGCGGCCTTTCCGGTGGGGTCGTACTTGAGTACGGACGTGCCGCGGACCGGCGCCTCGGCGAACTTGATCGCCTTGCGGATCCGCGACTTGAAGACAAGCTCGCCGAAGTTCTCCTCGAGGATCTCCACCGCCTCCTTGGCGTGGACGGTCCGCGAGTCGAGCATGGTCGGCAGGATGCCCTCGATCTCGACGCCGGGGTTGAGGTTCTCCCGGATCATCGTGAGCGTGTTCTGAAGCTGGACGAGCCCGCGCATCGACAGGTACTCGCACTGGACGGGCACGATCACCTTGTTGGCGGCCGTCAGCGCGTTGACCGTCAGCAGGCCGAGGCTCGGAGGGGTGTCGATGCAGATGAAGTCGTAGTCGTCCTTGACCTCGTCGAGCGCCTTCTCCAGCGCCCGCTCGCGGCCGATCTGGGTGCTCATCGCAATCTCGGCGCCGGCCAGGTCGATCGAGGCGACGGCGACGTCGATCTCGCGCTCGACGATGATCTCGCGGATCGGTGTCCGGTGGACGAGGACGTCGAACATGCTCTTCTCGACCTTGTCGGGGTCGACGCCCTGGCTCATCGTCAGGTTGCCCTGGGGGTCCATGTCGACGGCGAGGACGCGGTGGCCCGACTCCTTGAAGGCAACGGCGAGGTTGAGGGCGGTGGTCGTCTTGGCGACTCCGCCCTTCTGGTTGGCGAAGGCGATCACCTTGGCCGGGCCCTTGTTCTTGGGCGAATCCGGCTGCTTGGCAGGCTTCGTCGAGCCCTTCTTCGGGGACTTGTCAGCCTTACCCTTGTCCTTCTCGGGCTTGGGCTGGACGAGGTCCTCGGGCCTCATGCGCCCTGCCTCATCCGCTTTCTCAGCGGTCTGCTTTCGGCGGAAACTTGGCATCTAAGCGCGCTATTTCGCAGGCGAGGCCCGCATTCCTTCTCCTGGTTGGAAGAATCCGCCCGCATGCCTGAATTACTCGACAAACGGCTCGTATTCGTGACCGGCAAGGGAGGCGTCGGAAAGTCCACGATCTCGATCGCCCTGGGCCTCGCCGCGGCCGCCCGAGGCAAGCGGACGATCGTCTGCGAGATAGGCGGCCAGGAGACCGCCTCACGCGTCTTCAGGCGCGCCGAGGTGGGTTTTCACGAGGTCGAGGTCTCCGACGACCTCTGGGCGATCTCGATCGACCCGGACCACTCCATGCGCGAGTACCTGCTGCTCCAGCTCAAGGTCCGCGCGATGCGCGACCTGCTCGTTCGCTCCCGAATCTTCAACTACCTGGCCGCCGCCACCCCCGGCCTGAAGGAGCTGCTCACGATCGGCAAGATCTGGGAGCTCGCCCAGCCCAACCGCAAGGTGAAGAAGGCGCGCGAGTATGACCTGGTGATCGTCGACGCTCCGGCGACCGGGCACGGGATCGGCTTCCTGCAGACGCCGCGAACCTTCGCGAACATCGCACGAGTCGGCCCCGTTCACAACCAGGCGCAGGAGCTGGACCGCTTCATCACCGACCACGACGCGACCGGCGTTGCGATCGTCTCCCTGCCCGAGGAGATGCCCGTCAACGAGTCGGCCTCCCTCGAGGAGCAGCTCACCAACGACATCGGAATGTCCGTCGACCGCGTCTACATGAACGCGATCTACCCCGAGCGCTTCGCCAAGGGCGAGGCGTCGGAGCTGGAGAGGGCCCTCGAGCAGGCCGACGGCCCCGCCAAGGCGGCTGTGCGCGCGGCGCTCTCGGAATATCGCCGCTCGCGCTCCCAGCGGGAGCAGCTGCAGCGGCTGAAGAAGGCCGTCTCCTCCCCCGTCAAGACCCTGCCGTTCATCTTCAAGCCCTCGCTCGACGTCCCCTCGCTGGAGCGGCTCGCCGGGGCGCTGGTCTGATGCCCACCATCACGGACATCACGGACGGCCGCGGCATCTGCATCTGCGCCGGATCGGGCGGCGTCGGCAAGACCACGACCTCGGCCGCACTGGCCGCCGGGCTCGCCGCGCGCGGCCAGAAGGTGTGCGTGCTGACGATCGACCCCGCCAAGCGCCTCGCCGACTCGCTGGGGCTGAATGAGCTCGAGAACACGCCCAGTCGCGTGGACCCCAAGCTCTTCGAGCGCGCCGGCATCGAGATGCGGGGCGAGCTCTGGGCGATGATGCTCGACGCCAAGGCGACCTTCGACGAGCTCGTGCGCAAGCACGCCCCGGACGCCGAGACGCGCGACCGGATCCTCGAGAACCGCATCTACCGGCAGCTCTCCAACGCCCTGGCGGGCTCTCAGGAGTACATGGCGATGGAGAAGCTCTTCGAGATCCACCAGGAGGGCCGCTACGACTTCCTCGTCCTCGACACGCCCCCCTCCCGCAACGCGCTCGACTTCCTCGACGCGCCGAAGCGGCTCACCCAGTTCATCGAGGGCCGCGGCATGCAGATGTTCATGAAGCCGACCGGCATCGCCACGAGGGTGGTCGGGCGCGGCAGCTCGATGGTGTTCGGCGTCCTCAAGCGGGTCACCGGCCTCGACCTGCTCACCGATCTGAGCGAGTTCTTCCAGGCGTTCAGCGGGATGGTCGACGGCTTCCGCGAGCGCGCCAAGCGCGTCTCCGAGCTGCTCGCCGACCCGGCCACCACCTTCGTCGTCGTCTGCGGGCCGCAGGGCGAGCCGATCGACGAGGCCGTCTACTTCCACCGCAAGCTGGTCGAGGCGAATCTGCCCGTCGGCGGGGTGATCGTCAACAAGGTCCACTACGAGGCCGACGATCAGGCCGAGGGCGCCGCCGAGGCCGACCTCAACGGGCTCCTGGACGAGGAGCTGGCTGAGCGAGTCGCCCAGAACTTCGCGGACTATCAGGCGCTGGCGCAGCGTGACGCGAGCAACGTCCGGCACCTGGAGCGCGAGCTGAAGCCGAAGGCGGTGATCCGCGTCCCCTACCTCGACGAGGACGTCCACGACCTCGATGCCCTGCTCAAGATCGATCGCTACCTGTTCGCGACCGAGGAGCAGCGCGAGGCGCTAGCGGCTTCTGGAGCGGCCTAGCTAGCCGCTGCGCTTACGTTCATACCGGAGCTCGCCGACGCTCCAGTCCGTGGCGTCCGGCACCGGGAAGAGGTAGCGGACGCGGTCCTTCGAGGGCTCGCGCTCGGCGTCGTGGTCCTTCTTGCGCGGCCTCGCGAAGGCGGGCCACTCGGGCTCGCCGTCGCCGGCACTGAACCAATCCGCCCGATCCCCGTCAGCGGGCCTGGTGGGAGCGCGTTGGTCGCCCTCGGTCGCCATTAGATCCGGTAGTTCGACGTCATCGACGACGATCCTCGTCGTCGGTTGCCGATCCTCCTCGGCGCCGCGGACGGACAAATCCCCCAATTCGTTCGTTTCCGTATCACTTAAACGGGTTGCGCTGTCGCGCACCCTCGCATCTTCGGCTCTGTGAACGGAGATTTCCTCGTCGCCGAGGTTGCCGTCGGAGATCGCCGAGAGATCCAGCGACTCGTCGGGCGTCGGGTCGGGGAGGTGCCACTCGGCGGTCTCCCCCATCCCCGGCGTCTCCACGTGCGTGGCGGAAAGACCCTCGGAGAGCAGAACGTCATCCGCGGCAGCCCGCAGGTCTCCTCCCAGCTCTCCGGTGGCAAGTCCCTTGAGCAGGCGTCGCAGGAGCTCCTCGAGCTCCGCGATCACGTCCAGCGGCGAGGCGCCGGCCACCGGCCGGTAGCGCCCTCCGCTCATCAGCTTTCGCTCGATCGCCAGCGCGCGCTCGACCGTGACCCGGCCCTGCTCGCGCTCATAGGGCTCGCAGGCGAGCGCGGCGACGCGGGCGGACAGCGTCGTCCTGGCCGCCCCTCCGCCCTCGAGCATGCCGCGCAGGGCGAGCAGGTAGTCGCTCAGCGCCTCGATCAGCGAGCCGCGCTCGGCGCCCAGCTCGAAGCGGGACGCGGCCCAGTCGAGCGACGGCATCCTCGAGCCGCGCTCGTTCAGTGTCCGCGCGAAGCTCTCCAGGTCCCCGACCTCGTTGCCGGTCAGGCGGTATCCGCCCTGGCGCGGACGGCTCGCCCCGGTGCCGAAGCGCTCCCAGCCTCCGGTGCGCTTGGCCCAGCCGTGGGCGGAAAGCCCTACGGCGCCGGGCCTGAACAGCCTCATGGTGCGCAGCGCGCGCCGCATGTCATCCGCGACGGCGGCCGCCGGGGCAACCGCGGCGAGGCCGGTGCTCAGGCAGGCGAGAAAGCCGGGCTTCCCGCGGCCGCCGGAGCGGGTCGCGTCGACCGCGTCGAGCGGCGCGTCCTCGACCAGGTCGGCGCGCACGATTCGCACCCCGTCGAGCTCGATCTCGTCCTTTGGCATGTGGAAGCCGACCAGGGGCACGATCACCTCACCCGCCGGCGTCGCCTCGTCGGAGTCGGAGGAGATCGTCGAGATCACCGCGTCGATGGCTCCGCGGAGCCGGTCGCCCGCGACGTCGAACTCGGTCTTCCCCTCCCAGAGCCCGACCAGGAAGCCGATCGCGGCCTCCTCGCCGGCGATCTCGCGAACCTCGACGAACGCCTCCAGCCGCCGCAGCTCGGCCAGGTGCCGCTCGATGAACTGCCCCGTCATCGGGGCGTAGGAGAACATCGGCAGCGGCCCGTCATCGGAGGGCTCGAGGTCGAAGGGCATCTCCGCCCCGGTCGCCAGCAGCTCCTCGAACAGGTCGGCGGCCTCGACGGCGAGGCGCCTCAGCGCCTCCTCGAGTCTCTCGGTCGTGCTCTCAAGTGTCGTCACGCAAGTCGGATTCGCCCGCAGTGCGAGGGCGTTCCTGCGCGTGACAGCGGAGTTGCAGTTAGACGGCGGCGCCGACGGGCTCGCGCTCGTCGACCGGCAGCCACTGCTTGCCGTAGCGGCGCATGTCCTCGATCAGCGGGACGAGGGCTGCGCCCTTGTCGGTGAGCTGGTAGGTCACGCGCGGCGGGACCTCGGGGAAGGTGCGGCGCTCGACGATTCCGTGCTCCTCGAGCGCCCTCAGGCGCAGCGAGAGGGTGCGGGGGCTGATTCCCTCCAGGGAGCGCTCCAGCTCACAGAAGCGGAGCGAGGAGTCCGCCAGGTCGCGGATGATGAGGAGAGTCCACTTGCCGGAGATGACCTCGGCCGTCCGGCAGACGGGACATTCGCGGTCGAACACGAGGCCCAGGATAGCGCCAAAGCTTTACTTTGTGAAGCGCTGGGGCGAGCTAGAAGTTCGGCGGCTTCGAGCCGGTCACGCGGCGCACCTGCAGCACCTGGACGTGGTAGGTCTTGCCGTCGGGACCGTAGATCAGGTCGGCGCCCTTTCCGCCGTTGAGGCCGAGCAGCTGGCAGTCGTCGGCGGTCGGGAAGCAGGTGCCCTCGCCCCCGACGCTGACGACGTCCCGAGAGACCAGGAAGACCGCCTGCGACCCCCCGACGGCGCCGAGGTAGGTCAGGACCGGCTTGTCGACGCTGGGCAGGGATTGGAAGGGCTTGACGTTGTTCTGCTGCGCGAGCGCGCCACCCGCCTCGCCGAACTGGATGTCGGTCTCCCACCAGAAGTAGGTGATCTGATGCGTGACCTTGGGCGGGCTGCCGCCGCCGCCGCCGGAGCCGCCGCCTCCGCCGGAGCCGTCGCCCCGCCGACCGCTGGTCCCGCCACCGACGCCGGTGCCGCTGGTCGAAGAAGACCCGCTCAGCGCCTGCGCGAGCTGATCGCTGCTGGAGGTGGCGGATGCGGAGGCCGCCGGCGCCAGGTACTGCTGGATGAACGGGTCCTTTGCGGAGAGGTCGACTGAGTCGCTGCTTGAAGTTCCGGACCCCCGGGTGATAGGCGACGACGGCGTTCTCGCTCTCAGGCGGCGTCTCAGCGGAGGCCTGTGCGCTCAGCCCGAGCGAAACCGAGGAATCACCGGAGCTCGGACTTGGAGACGAGCACCGGAACCGCCACGATCGCGACCACCAGCATCACGACGACCGGCAGCAGGTTCCGGCTGCGCAGGTCGTAGACCACGTCGCCGAAGAACTTCTGCGCCTTCCAGGGCTTCACTTGGCCACCGCAGCGCTCGCCGGCTGTGTTTGCGGCTGGCAGGTACCGTCGGAGCCGGCCCCGTTGGGGCTCGCCCCGGCGGTCAGACCCTGGTCTCCGGGTCGACATAGGCCGTGACGACGAAGCTGGCCTCAAGCTTCGGCGGCGGGCCCGCGTCCTTGATCTGGAGTGCGAACCCGTTGATGGTGAGAAGCCGTCCATCGAGCGAGAGCCGGGCGCCGCCGCCGACGGGCGTGACCAGCCCGTCGATCCCGCCGATGAAGTCAGGGACGTCGAAGAAGCTGCCCCTGAGGCTGAGCTGGTACGGCAGTGTGGGCAGGCCGGCGGCGCCCACCATCGTGCCCAAGCGGCACAGCTGCCGCCGAGGCCTCCGTGGCTGGCGCGGGAGTCTGCGGCCGCGGGCGTCGGGCGTCTGCGGAGCCCCTTGGCAGTGCTGGCCGTCGAAGCCGCCGTGGTCGGCCGCGTGCAGTCGGGCACGACGCGTTCGGCGGTCGGGGAGGAGTCGAGCAGTGGCCGCCCCGATGGCCGCCGCCCTGGGTCAGGGCGATCGCCCGGAGATCGATCTTGGACCGGTCGGCGACCGTGTTCAGCTGGACCAGCATCGACGACGTGTCCGACTGGGCCGGGACCGCCTTGCCGAGGACGACCATGCGGCCGTAGAACCGGGGGAACTCCTGGCGAGCCTGCTCGCCATAGCTCGGCCACTGCTCTCCGAGCGAAATCGAGGCGTGCAGATCGTCGATCTGGCCGCTCAGCTCGCTCGCCTTGTCACGCTTGGGCCCCAAGACAAGGAGGTAGAAGGCGACAGCCAGGGCGGCCAGCGCGACGCCGAGGATGATGGTCCGGTCGCTCGCCCTCATCTCAGCCTCCCGCCGGAAGAGGTCGAGGCGGACTGGGCGAGCTGAGAGCCGCCTTCCGGCGAGCGAGGCGGGCACGGAGGGCGCCGGGTCGCCGTCGCCGGCGTCGGGACCGAGTCGAACGCGACGACAATCTTGAACTGTGAAGGTGTTGGCATCGACCGGGCAGCTCTCCGCTGAATCCTCCCCGGACCCGGAAGTCAGTGGCGGATCCGGCGGCGATCAGCTCTGGGTGTCGGCGCGCTCAGACGACTGCATGCCCACCCGGGTTACGCCGTCGATCTCTTCCAGGCTGGCGATCAGCCGGGCAACGGCATCCTGGTTGCTGGCGCAACCCCCCAGCTGGAGCGCCGGCCCCGCGATGCTCGAGCGCATCCCGATGCCGGGGTCGTTCTCGAGCGACACGCCCGGGCTCGCGGTCCCTGAGAGCTGAAGCAGCCAAACGTCCGAAGGGATGACGCGGGCGAGCTCGTTGAGGACGCGCTGCCAATCGAAGCGGCTCTGGGCCAGGCTCGTGATGGTCGCCGATCGCGACTCCTGCATCGCTCGGAAGTCGGTGAACGCCTGCAGGCTCTGCGCTCGCGCCGTCGCTGCTGCCTCCTGTTGCTTCAACTGCACGATCTCCGACTTCCGATCTGAGATCTGCTTGCTCGTCAGAAGCGAGCCCGATGACCGCGAGCAGGGCGAGGCCGAGCCCGCCGATCAGCACGTAGGGGAGCACGCCCGTCCGCGTAGCGGCGCGATCGCTGCGGCGCACGTCGGACGGGATGAGGTTGACGGGACGCATCGCTCAGTGCTCCAGGGCAAGTCCGTAGGAAACCGTGAGCCGCGCCGCGTCCTCGGGATCGAGATGGGACAGGGCCGCCGGCAGGTCGCAGGAGGTGTCGAGGCCCAGGCCGGACTGGATGCGCTCTGGAAGGCCGGGAATCGTGCTCCCAGTCCCGCAGAGCAACACTCTGTCGACCGGCGTGACGCCCTCCTTGGCGCCGTAGAAGTCCATCGACATGCGCAGCTCCTCGACGAGCTTCGTGATGCCCTCCTCGAGCGCCTCGCGCGCCTCTGGTACGCCACTCTCATCGTCCCCGAACAGGTCGAGCTCCTCCTCGAGCCCCACCTCCATCAGCGACTCGCGCGCTTCGTCGATGGAGATCTCCCTGCGCCTTGCGAGGCGCTCGGCAATCGTCTCGATGCCGAACGGGCTCACGCGGGTGAGGAGGCACTCCCCGCCCCTGGCGACCGCGAGATTGGTGACATCACCGAGGTGGCAGTAGAGGGTGGTGGTCGGAGGCATCTCGCCGGATCCGCCTGGACCTCCGGATCGCCGGCGTCGAGCGCACGGATCATCCCGAACGCGGAGAGGTCGATACCGACGGGCTGTAGCCCGGCCGACCGCACGGCCTGGACGAGTGCCATGACCATGTCGCGTCGAGCGGCGACGGCCAAGACGTCCATCGACTTGGTCCCGTCACCGGCGTCCCGCAGGGCGACCACCCGGTGGTCGAGGACCGCCTGATCGAGGGGCATGGGAATCTCGTCCTGGGCGCGAAATCGGATCGCGCTCTCGAGCTCGTCAGGATCCTCGATCAGGGGGAGGTGGAGCGTACGGACGATGACCCGCTGGTTCGCGATGCCGAGGCGGACGCTCTTCTTAGCTTGTACCTGCCGAAGAGGTCCTTCAGGGCGTCGGCGAGAGTCTCATGGTTGACGAGATCGCCTTCCTTGACGACCCCCGGCTCGAGTGGCACGATGGCCGTGCGGCCGACGGAGCGGTCCTCCTGCGAGGCGACCTCCGTGGCGGCGATGCTGTCGGACGCGATGTCGAGCCCGACCGGAGTTGTCTTATTGCGTGCGGAAAGCATTGGAGTTGGAACGCGTCTCGGCGTTCCCCTCTCCCATCGGCCATATCGCGACTTAGCCGCATACTCAAGACTGATGAGAACTCCGACTAGACGAACGTCCTGAGGTACCAGTCGATCAGCTGCTGGCCCGCGAGCAGGCCCACCACGCCGCCCAGGGCAAGGAAGGGGCCGAACGGAACGGCGAGCTTCCGCGCACTGGGGCCGCGCGCCAGCATCACGCCAAGACCGGCGAGTGCACCCACGAGTACGCCGACCAGCACGGCGACCGCCACGGAGCTGCCAAGGAAGAGGCCCATGACGGCCACCAGCTTGACGTCCCCCATGCCCATGCCACCGGGATGGGCCACGGCGATGATCAACAGCACCCCGCCCGCGACTGCCGCGGAGATCGCGCGCTCGGGCAGGCTCGCGGGATCGGTGGCCGCGACAAGAGCGACCGCCGCGATTGCTCCCGCGAGCAGGATCGCATTGGGTATGACTCGTCGCTCGAGATCCGTGAGCGTGATCGCCGCGAGCATCGCTACGAAGAGCAGGCCGAGCGCCAGCTCGGCGGGATCGTCGCGAAGGACGACGGCCGTAACGGCGAAGGCGACGCCGACGGCGAACTCGACCAGCGGGTAGGCGACTGGGATCCGCGACCCGCAGCCCCGGCAGCGACCGCGCAGGACGATCCACGAGACGATCGGGACGTTGTCGTAGGCGGCGATCTGGGCGCCGCACGAGTCGCAGACGGAGCGCGGCCCCACGATGGAAGCACCCCGCGGCAGCCGGTGTGCGATCAAGCCGACGAAGCTGCCGGTCACCACGCCGCCGACGAATGCAAGGGAGGCAATGGGAAGCATGGGGTTCTTTCGGCTCCCTTCTCGCCCGGCTTAAGGGAAGTCCAGTGTCTCGCGCGAGACATGCCAGGAGGCCTTGTCGGGGTTGAAACCCTCCGGTGGCTCCTGGGAGCGCAGCCGGTCGTCATAGCCGTAGTCCTTCTTGTAGCCCGTCCCGGGATTCCCGGCCGTCCCGACCGCGCCGCGGAACTTCTGGGCGATCGCTCCGTTCACGTGCATGGTGCCGAGGCTCCCTCCGCAGTCGTAGTGGTCCACGATGAAGGAGTGGTCGATCGCGAGGATCGCGGCGTCGATCGTCGGGTCGGTCATGGAGCTCGTGCCGTCGACGCCGCCGTTGCATTGCCCCTTGTCGGTCTGGGCTGTGAGGCTCCCGTTGTTGCAGGTCGGATCGGCGGCGACCAAGCAGATCGGATGCTTGATGCGGACGAAGTTGTGAGCCCTGAGACCGAGTAGCCCAGCATCGCTAGCGCGCTGGATGTTGCCGTCGATGACGACGTCGTTCTCGGCGGCGATTGTCAGCCGGCCGTCGAACGAGTACGGGCTGTCACTGTGGACGATCGCGTTCCCGCATCCGGAGATGAGCGGATAGGTGGCAGTAAAGGGTGAGTAGGTCGTCGAGCAGGTTCCGTTGGCGACGAAGACAACTCCTCCGGTGGGGACCGGCTGGGAGGCGCCGCCGTTGATGCTCATGGTGCTGCCGTCGAGCACGATCGTGGTTTGGCCCGTGAAGGTGTAGCTCGGCCCCGCGAGGGTCTTCAGGTCATCCTCTGCGGTCGTCGACGGGATGAGGATCGGGGAGTTCGGCACCACCGGTCCGAGGAAGTTGGGGTTGGCGTTCGTACCCGTGCACCCGTTGCCCGAGTTCGTCGAGGAGTGCCATCCCGGCTCCGAAGAACCTACCTCGATCGAGTCAGACGGGCTCCTGCCGAAGGTCGGGCTGCTGCCACCCGCCAGGCAGAAGTCGTCGTTGGTGTGCATCGGCCCATTGATGTGATCCCCGTTGACGAAGACGATCGTGTCGCAGATCTGTGAGGGGCTCGTCGAGCCCGCACGCGGGCGACCGTCGCGGCGGAACTTGGTGCACTGATCGTACGCGGCCGTAAGTTGCGTAGACGGGTTGGCGAACCCGTAGGTGACAGGGTCGGAGGTCTCGAGCTGCGTGAAGTAGACGTAGTCGAGGAAGCTCGCCTGTTTGAAGGTGGCGACGATCGACCGCTTGGCGTTGCCGGCGTAGCCGGTCGTGCGGATGCGGAATGTGCCGGCGTTGGTCCCGGTCTGTTCGAGCATGCTGTCCACCGGGTTGGCCATGTTGCATTGGTCGGGGCTCCCGGTGTAGGTCGTGGCGGGAAGGAGCTCAATCGCGTACTGCGATCCGTCGGTCGATCCGGGCACCGTCCGGCGGTTGGCGGTCGAGCCAACCTGGTTGACCGCCTTCTGCCCCGTTGAGCCCGGCACCTGGTCGCACAGCGTCCAGTAGTTGGGGTTGTTGTTGAGGTGGAAGGCGTAGTCGATTACCCCGGCCTGAGCCGCCGCATAGGCGCGCCTGCTGTCAAGGTCACGCCTGACCAGATGGAGGTCCCCGTTGGCGGCGGCGAGAGAGACGGCGACCAGCGCTGAGATCAGGACGATCGCCCCCATGGTGGTGGCCATCGAGAACCCGGCCTCGTCTCGCCAGAGTGTCTTCAACCTCAGGTGCACGGCAGGTTGTCCTGGGTCGCGATCTGGCTGGCGGGCTGGAGACGCAGATCCACCCCGTCGGACAGCGTGATCGGAGCGTTCGCGTCCGGGCCGGTTCCACCGGTCGGGGTCGGGTTGGCGGTGAGGCTGACGCCCACGTAGGCGACCAACGCGGCGTCCGAGGAGGTCAGCGGCACCGTCAATGGCGGGTTGAGAACGAGCTGACCGTTCTGGAAGCGGTAGTAGTTGAACACGGCCCCTCCCGGCGCCGAGACGCCGCTGATCAGCGTTCGGGGCGAGTCCGGAGTCGGGGTCGGACTGAACGACCAGCCGTTTGGCGAAGTCGAGCCGTTGCCTTGGTAGACCGACTCGGTCAGGGTGTCGCCTGAGAGGACGATGACGCGCTTGTCGGGCCTCGGGTTCGGGTCGTTCCCGGCCAGCGACAGGAAGGTGATGCGGGTCGCGGTACTCCCGTTGGCGGTGCCATCCCCCACGACCGGGGCGATGCGCGGAGCGACGCAGGCGGAGTGGAGCTCGTCGATGATCCGGGCGATGACCGGCCGCGCTCGCTGATTCGCGGCCACCCGGTTCGCCACCCTTGCCTGGTGATGAGTTGCTGCGCTCACCATCATCGCGATGGCGCTCATAGTCACCACGGAGACCGCCATCCCGACCAGGAGCTCGGCCATTGTGAAACCGCCGTCGTCCCTGATCATGGACAGGCTCCCGACTGAGATCCGGTTCCCTGGAGGAAGAGGTTGAGCGCGGTGCCGGTGTCCAGATCGGTCTGTCCGTCGTTGAGGCTGGGGCTCGAAGGACTGCCGGAGGTGCCCGTGGTCCTGTTCTTCAAGGTGCCGCCGGCGTCCTGCCCGCTGGCGCAGACCGAGAAGTCGCTGTACGGCAGCCCGGGCTGGTCGAGCTGGCCGGAGGCGTTGGTGGTGTAGGTGCGCAGGTAGTTGCTGCAGTTCAGATCGCGGACCTTGACCGTCGCGCCAGGGGCCACGGCGCTGCTGGTGTTCGAGCCCTTGTAGACGGTGAGCAACAGGGCTGGGAGCTGAACCGTCTGCGGACTCGCGCTGGCTCCCACCGGGACCGTGAAGCTGGGGATCGCTGCCGGGGCGGGCGCAGGCACCGTCGACGTCGGGTTGGGGTTGTCGCCCGGCGTCGAAACGCTGGACCCCGAGCAGGTGCCGGCGAATGCCGAGTACTGATTAGTGAACGGGAAGAGCTGGGTCGCAGTGATAGTTCCAGCAGCCGGTGAAACGCTGAACAGCCTGCTCTGCGAGGTGAGATCGCTCTCCACGAAAACCAGCGAGTCGAAGGCGGCCGACATCAGACCGTTGGAGTAGTCCTTCGTCTGGAAGCTGATCTGCGCCGTTCCCGGCGTGTCGTACATCAGGTCGATCGTGGTGGTGGCTTGATCCACGACGCCGATCTGCGGGGTGGACTGGTCCCCTAGATTGCCGTCCTTGTCGACCTTCCCGGCGGCTACCCCCGCCACCGTGAGCGAGTAGTTGCCCGCCGGAACGTTGTTCCAGAGAATGCAGCCGGCCGTCCCGGTTGTGCCGCTGAACGATCCCTGGGTGCCGCCGGTGCCGCTGCCGTTCAGGGTGACTCCTGAGACGGCGTTCGTCCGGGAGTCCGTGACGTTGATCCGCAGGGTGCCGCTGTTCGGAACAAACGAGCCGCTCGGCGGGGTGACGATGCTCGACGCCGTCACCGGTGGCCGGCTGCCGATGCCGGGCCAGGTGACGGTCGAGCTGATTCCAACGTAGTCGCGCGAGCCCGAGCCCGCGGCGCAGCTGCTGCTGATCGACGGCTCGTTCACGTAGCCCGCCTGCGACACGACCGTGTAGATAGTGCTGTCCTGTGTCACGGTCCTGGTTTGGGGGCTGCCGACCATGCTGGCGAGGGAGTAGCCGCAGGAAGGGGTTGCCTTCGGGCAGGTGACGGGCAGCGATCGAAGCCGCTCCAGGTCCCCCTGGGCGAGCGCGTCGGCCTGGGAGCGATGGCGCTCCTGTGCGGTCGCCCTCGTGCTGGCGCTGAAGTAAGTGAAGGCCCCTGCGGCGACGATCGTCAGCATGACGGCGCTGACCAGGGCCTCGATCAGTGCGAAGCCTGCTTGGTCCCCGATCCGATTTCTAAGTCTCTCGATCGCCCTCATAGCACGCGCACCGTGGAGGTGCCTGATTCCCCATCGGCCGCCATCCGATCAAGGGCCATACCGAAGATTTGGGTTGCCTGGCCGGGTGTTCGATCGCACCTTCAGCGCGAGAACGAAAGAGGGCGGGCCCGAAGGCCCGCCCTCTTGCTTCACGCGACGCTCTTGCGAGCATCACGCAGGCTGGCTAGTTGGATCAGCCGCCCCAATCGCCGGGGCCGCCGGCCGTGGCGTCGTCCGGACAACCGCCCTGGCCTCCCGGGTTGCACGGGAACGTCAGCGAGGTTGCGGTCTTGACGATGTCGAACGTGTGAGACGTGGTGTCGTTCGTGACCTGAATGTCATAACTGGTGGCGTCGGGCGTGCCCACGAAGGTGACCGTGTTGCCACCGGTGTTGATTGTGGGCTCGATCGACGTCAGGCCACCAGCGCCAGTGACCGTAACGCCGGTGTAGTCACCGCCGTGGTCTGTGGCGTATGTCTCCGTCGCCACCTGGGCCGAATGCGCCATCTCCTTGGCGCTCGCGTCGCTCGACTTCTGCTTCTGGTTGAAGAACGTCGGGATCGCGATCGCGGCCAGAATTCCAATGATGAGCATGACGACCAGCAGCTCGATCAGGGTGAACCCCTTCTCGCTGGCCATCCGCTCGCGGAGCTTCAACAGCATCTGGACCTCCTTGTAGTCCAAACATCTGCCAGAGCCCCGTGCCTTCGGGAAGTCACTGACCCCGGTGGCAGCCCGGCTTGCTCTGAGATCTCTCTCGGAGCCCCGCTGGCTTTGCGTCCCCACCTCGCGATGGGTTTGCCTTTTCACCAAGGCCCTGGCTTTTCTCTTTACGCCGCCTTAAATCGACCGCGCGGCCGATGGCTTTAGCAAGTCCCTCAATAGTGCTTAGGGAATTGCGGTCGAACTTGCGTCCACTGGCCGCTGAGGACGTGTGGCCGCGCTAGCGGATCTTGTCGTAGAGCGAGAAGAGCGGCAGGTACATCGCGATCACGATGAAGCCCACCATGCCGCCGACGACGATGATCATCGCCGGTTCTAGCAGTGAGGTCAGCGCCTTCACCTTGGCGTCCACCTCTGCCTCGTAGAAGTCGGCGATCTTGGTCAGCATCTGCTCGAGCTGCCCGCTCTCCTCGCCGACGGAGACCATCTGGCCCACCATCGGCGGGAAGACCTCTGCCTCCTCGATTGGGTGGGCGAGCGTGCCGCCCCTCTTGACCGAGGCGTGGACCTCCTCCATCGCCGCCTCGATCCTCGAGTTGCCGGCGGTCTGCCCGACGAGCGTGATCGCCTCCAGGAGCGGCACCCCGGAGGAGACCGCGCCGGAGAACGTTCGCGACCAGCGCGCCACCGCGGCCTTGCGGACGATGTCGCCGATGTGGATCGGCAGGCGCAGGGCTGATCCGGTCCCATTGCGCCCTCCCCTTGTCGGTCTTCTTCCACTGGAAGAAGCCGATGATCGCGGCGATCAGGGCGGGAATCCAGATGAACCACTGCCCCTTGAGGAAGTTCGAGAGCCCCACCATGAACTGGGTGAGGCTCGGCAGGTCGGCCGACTCGCCCGGTTGGTCGGCGACTGCCTGCTTGAAGGCGTTGGCGAACACCGGCACGATGAAGATCACGACGGCCAGCATTCACCAGCAAAGCGAAGATGAAGATCACCACCGGATACATCGCCGCCGAGCGGATCTCCCGCCGCAGCGCGTCGAGCTTCTCGAGCTGGTAGGCGACCCGCTCCAGAGCCTCGTCGAGACGGCCCGAGCTCTCGCCCGAGCGCACCATGGCTCGGAAGAGGTTGTCGAAGATCTGCGGACGGCGCCCCATTGCGTCGGCCAGCGAGCTGCCGGCCTCCACGTCCCGCCGTACGCCGCCGATCGCCTCCTTGAGCCGCTCGTCCTCCGTCTGGTCCTCGAGCGTGTAGAGCGAGCGCAGCATCGGCATGCCCGATGCCACAAGAGTGGCGAACTGCCTGGAGAAGACCGCGAGCTCGCGCGTCTTGATCCCGCGGAAGCGATCGAAGACCGACTCGAGCTTGAAGGCCTCGTTCTTCTCGGAGACGTCGAGCACGATCAGCCCGCGCTCGCGAAGCTGCTCGGTGACCTGAGCCTTGGAATCGGCGTCAACCTCGCCACGCGAGGGCACACCTGCCACGTCGATGGCACGGAACGCGAAGGTGCTCATCTCAGGCTCCGTTCGTCATTGCAGTCGCCTGCGCACCGGCCACCTCCGGCGCCGGCCCCAGAAGTCGCTTGAGCTCCTCAGGCACCGACGCCCGCTGCTCGGCGAGCTGACGGGAAACCCGGCCCATCCGCACGAGCTGCGCCAGGTGGGCATCCATCGTCTGCATGCCGATCGAGCCCGAGGTCTGGATCGCCGAGTAGATCTGGTGGGTCTTGCCCTCGCGGATCAGATTTCGCACCGCCGGCGTCGGAATCAGCACCTCGCAGCCAACGACTCGCCCCGCTCCGTCGAGCGTGGGCATCAGCTGCTGGGTGAGGATTCCCTGGAGCCCTATGGAGAGCTGCATCCGGACCTGGGCCTGCTGCTCGGCCGGGAAGATGTCGATGATGCGGTCGACCGTCTGAGAAGTCGATTGGGTATGCAGCGTCGCGAAGACGAGGTGGCCGGTCTCGGCCGCGGTCAGCGCGGTCGACATCGTCTCCAGATCCCTCATTTCGCCGACGAGGATCACGTCCGGGTCCTCGCGGAGGGCGGCCTTCAGGGCTGTGGCGAAGTCCTCGGCGTCCGCGCCGATCTCACGCTGGTTGACGATGCAGTGCTTGTGCGAGTGCAGGAACTCGATCGGGTCCTCGATCGTGAGGATGTGCTCCTCGCGCTCGCTGTTGATGATGTCGATCATCGCCGCCAGTGTCGTCGACTTACCGGAGCCGGTCGGGCCGGTCACCAGGACAAGGCCTCTCGGCTTGCGCGTCAGGTCCTCGAGGACCCTGGGGCAGGCCGAGCTCGTCGAGTCGTGGAATCTCGTGCGGGATGCGGCGGAAGGCGGCGCTGATGGCGCCGCGCTGGAAGAAGCAGTTGACCCTGAAGCGAGCGACGCCGGGCACCGCGTACGCGAGGTCCAGCTGCTTGTGCAACTCGAAGCGCTTGCGCTGATCGTCGTTCAGCAGGCTGTAGACGGTGTCCCTCGTGACCTGCGGAGAAACCGGCCCGTACTCGTCCAGGCCGACGATCTTGCCGCGCACACGGATCGCCGGCGGGAATCCGGGCGTGAGGTGCACGTCGGAGGCTCGCTCCTCCGACATCCGCGTGAGGATCTCCGCGAAGTCGAACTTCCGCGTTGGGGCAGCGGCTTCCATGCCCGTTACCGATCGTCCGTTCGCCGCGCGCGCTTGACACCAAATAGTGGGGTCTAGCTGGCTACGCGCGAGACCTCCTGCACGCTCGTCAGCCCCGAGCGCACCTTCTCCAGGCCCGACTGCCGCAGGGTGAGCATGCCCTCCTCGATCGCGACCTTGGCGATCTCGGCCTCCGGGGCGAGGTTCACGACCATCTCCTTGATCCGGTCGCTCAACACCATCACCGAGTAGATCCCCATCCGCCCGCGGTAGCCGATGCCGTGACAGCGCTGGCAGCCGACTGGCTCGTACGCCTCGAGGTCCGTGCCGACGCGGAAGCCCGCCTCGGTGAGGGCTGCCTGGCTGACGACGACCCGCCGCTTGCAGTGAGCGCAGAGCTTCCGAGCGAGGCGCTGAGCGACCACGCACTCGATCGCAGAGGAGGTGAGGAACGACTCGATCCCCATCTCCTGGAGCCGGGTGATCGCGCCGGGAGCGTCGTTCGTGTGCAGGGTGGTCAGCACCATGTGGCCGGTGAGCGCGGCCTCGATCGCGATCCGGGCGGTCTCGCTGTCGCGGATCTCGCCGACCATGATCACGTCGGGGTCGGCGCGGAGGACCGATCGCAGCCCCGTCGCGAACGTCAGCCCGGCCTTGCGGTGCACGCCGATCTGGTTGACGCCAGGAAGCCGGTACTCGACCGGGTCCTCGATCGTGACGATGTGCTTGTCCACCTCGTTGAGTTCCTGAAGGGCGGCGTAGAGGGTCGTCGACTTGCCGGCGCCCGTCGGACCGGTGACGAGCACCGCCCCGTACGGCTTCCGGAACGAGGTCTCGAAGCGCTCCCCGGGCTCGCCCTCCATGCCGAGGTCATCCAGCGTGCGCAGGGCATCGGCCTCGTCGAGGATCCGGATTGACGCCCCCTCCCCGTTCTGTGTCGGCAGCGTCGTGACGCGGAGATCGATGCGGCGGTCCTCGACCATCACCCCGACGCGCCCATCCTGCGGGAGCCGCTTCTCCGCGATGTCCAGGTCGCTCATGATCTTGATCCTCGAGATCACCCCGGCGACCATGCGCTTGGGCACGCGGGCCGTTTCCTGCAGGACCCCGTCGATCCGGAACCGGATCCGCATGTCGCCGTCCTCGGGCTCGAAGTGGATGTCCGAGGCACCCTCGCTGACCGCTTGGCCGAGGATGCTGTTGACGAGCTTGATCACCGGGCCGTCCTGCGCCGAGGCGCGCAGATCGGTGATCTCGGCCGGCGCCTCGTCCGCTTTCTCCTCGGCCTCCGCCTCCTCGGCGATCGCGTCGGCGACCGTGCTCTGCATCGTCGAGAGCTTCGAGATCAGCCCCTCGATGTCGCTGGCGGGAGCAACTGCGACCGAGCAGCTGAGGCCGGTCGCCATCTGCACGTCGTCCAGCGCCAGCAGGTTGGTCGGATCGGCCATCGCGAGCAGAAGCGTGCTCTCGTCGATGAACGAGACCGGCAATACCTGATGGCGTCGCGCCGACTTGGCCGAGATCAGGTTCGCCGCCCCCATGTCGACGTTGAAGAGCGCGAGGTCGACGTAGTCGAGCCCGTAGCGCTCGGCGGTCGCCCGGGAGAGCTGCTCCGAGTCGATCACCCCCTGCTCGAGCAGGATCTCCTCCGGCCTTCGCCCGGCGGTGCGCGACTGGGCGATCGCCTGCTCCGACCTGTTCGCGGCTCGCGTAGCCGAGCTCGACGATGGCATCGGTGATGAATCCTCCGGAGTGTCCCGCGCTGCATCGGCGGAATCAGGCCCGGGAGTTCCTTCGTCTTGCGCCTCCTCGCCGGGCGCCGCGGCGTGCGCGGCGCCGGACCCGTCGCCGGGCCCAGGGAGCGGGCCGCAGATAGTCGGGGAGGTCCCGCATCAGGCCGCCTCACTCATCGAGGGCTGTAGGGCAGGTCGTCCTTGCCGGAATAGACGGCGTCGTGGACGGCCTGCACTACCCCCTGTGCATCCCGGAACCCGTACGCCACCTGCGCCTGCGGGCACCGAGCCACTCACCTTGCGCGGGCGGATGATCACCAGAGCGGGAACCTGCGTGACCCCAACCCCCTGGGTGATCCTCGAGTAGCGGGCGATCCGGTTCGCCCGCGTGACGAACACCGCTACACCTGATTCGCCAGACAGGGACCCGACGGCGCCCCGCACCAGCCGGTCGTCGATCCCGCCCTGGCCGGACCATGCAGCAGTACGACCGTGTCCCCGCGCTTCCAGGCTTGGACCACCGGGCGCGGCAGGCCCCGGCCGGGGATCAGCGCCTGCGGTGCGACGGTCGCCGCTCGTGCTCGGGGTCGATCCCGTGACTGCTCCGGTGGCGCCGCGCGACCGCCGGGTACGCCGCTCGCCCGCTGGACGGGGTCACCTCCGCCGTGATGCTGACCTTCCCGGCCGGAGTGCTCACCTGCGCGCTCGTGGTGGTCGTGTTCGAGTCGCGTCTTCTTGTGCAGCATCTGCGGGACGAACAGGACTCCGACGACGAGCAGCGAGAACGCCGCGATCAGGCCGATCTGCACCATCGGGTTGTTGTTGATCGCCTCCCTCATCCGCACCACCTGCTCGATCCCGCTCGCCCGCTGGCCCTTGGCGGAGAGCATCAGCTTGAAGTCGTGCGGGCTCGACGCCGTCTCCATGCCGACCTCCTCGGAGACGACCCCATCGGTGACGTAGCCGAGCAGCGCCTGATCGAAGGTCTGCATGCCGTAGAAGTCGCCCTCGGAGATCACCTCGGTGATCCGGCCCGTCTCCTCGGGATTCAGGATCAGGTCCTGGATTCGCCCGGTGACCACCATCACCTCGGAGACGGCGACGCGGCCCTCGCGGTCGATCCGCGGGACCAGCCGCTGGGAGATCGCGCCCTTCAGCGTCGAGGCGAGCATCACCCGCGCCTGCTGCTGGAGGTGCGGCGGGAAGAAGTCGATGATCCTGTTGATCGTCTCGCTCGCGTCGAGGGTGTGGAGCGTCGACATGACCAGGTGGCCGGTCTCGGCGGCGGAGAGCGCGGTGCGCACGGTCTCCTCGTCGCGCATCTCCCCGATCAGGATCACGTCGGGGTCCTGGCGGAGGACCCGGCGCATCGCCTGCGCGAAGCCCTTGGTGTCCGAGCCGACCTCGCGCTGGTTGATGATCGAGAGCTTGTCCCGGTGGAGGTACTCGATCGGGTCCTCCATCGTCACGACGTGACGTGCCCGGGTCGAGTTGATGTGGTCGATCATCGCCGCGAGCGTGGTCGACTTGCCCGAGCCGGTCGTCCCGGTCAGCAGGATGATCCCGCGCGGCTCCTCGGCCAGACGGCGCACGACCTCGGGCAGGCCCAGGTCGTCGATGGTCCGGACCTGGAAGGGAATGGCCCGCAGGGCGATCGAGACGTCCCCGCGCTGGCGGAAGGCGCTCACCCGGAAGCGGGACACGCCGGGAAGCTCATACGAGAAATCCACCTCGCCGGTCTCCTCGAACTCGGTGAGGTGATGCTCGTCGGCGATCGAGTGCAGGGCCTTCTCGGTGTCGGACGAGCTCAGCTCATCCGAGCCCTGCAGGGCCCAGAGGTCGCCGTGGACCCTCGCCACGGGCGGCGAGTCCACCTTGATGTGGAGGTCGGATCCCTCCCGCTCCACCACGTAGGTGAGCGCCTGATCGATATCGAACGCCATCCCTCGCCCTATCGGGCGCAGACAGGCGTGGCTTTAGCCGCGTGTTTGAGTAGCCGAGCTTGTGGCTAGGCGACTTCGCGCAGCTTCTGCGCCTCAGCCAGGGACTGCAGCTTCTTGAGCGACTGGTTCTCGATCTGCCGGATCCGCTCACGCGTGACGTTGAAGGTGCGCCCGACCTCGTCCAGGGTCCGCGGGTGCTCGCCGCCGAGCCCGTAGCGGAGCTCGAGCACGCGACGCTCGCGGTAGGAGAGGTTCTCGAGGGCCTCCTTCAGCGCCTCCTTGGTGAGCAGCTCGGCGGCGCGCTCGAAGGGAGACTCAGCACGCTCATCGGCGATGAACTGGCCGAACTCCGACTCCTCCTCGTCGCCTACCGGCTTCTCGAGCGAGACCGGGGCCTGCGCCGAGCGCTTGATCGAGTCGACCTCCTCGGGCTCGATGCCGGTGACCTCGGCGATCTCCTCGGGCGTGGGCTCGCGGCCCAGCTCGGTGACCAGCTTCCGCTCCGCGCGGCCGATCTTGTTGAGCTTCTCGACGACGTGGACCGGGATGCGGATGGTCCGCGCCTTGTCGGCGAGCGCGCGGGCGATCGCCTGGCGGATCCACCAGGTCGCGTAGGTCGAGAACTTGAAGCCCTTGCGGTAGTCGAACTTCTCAGCCGCACGGACCAGGCCCAGCGTGCCCTCCTGGATCAGGTCGAGGAAGGGCAGGCCCTGGTTGCGGTAGTTCTTGGCGATCGAGACGACCAGACGGAGGTTCGACTCGACCATCTTCTGCTTGGCGTCGAGGTCGCCGCGCTCGATGCGCTTGGCGAGCTCGACCTCCTCGGCGGCGGTGAGCAGCCTGACCTTGCCGATGTCCTTGAGGAAGAGCTGCAGGGAGTCGGTGGTCATGTCCGGCTTCAGGTCGAGCGCCTTCTGGCGCTTGCGACCGCGCTTGCCGTCGGAGCGCTCGGCCTCGGCGGCTGACTTCTGCGCCGGGTCGAGGTCCTCGACCAGCTCGATGCCGGCCTTCTCGAGGTGCCCGTAGAGGTCCTCGACGTCTGACTCGTCGAGCTCCACCTCGGACACAGCGGTGGCGACGTCGCCGAAGGTCAGGACGCCCAGCTGCTGGCCCTTGGTGACCAGCGTCTTCACTTCTTCAAGTTCTTGGATCTCCGCTACGAGCATTCGCCTACGCTCTTCCTTCCTGGCTGTCTTCCATTTCCGGGCTGCCCTGCCGTTTACCCAATTCTGGCGGGCTTTGAATCATGTCGGCCGCTGACGAAAAACCTTTACTCCATTCCCCCTCAAAGGCCACAAAAACGCGGAGCGGGCTGGCCGCATCCGCGTTCGATTTCCGTCTTCACGCCTAGATTCTCGCGAATCTTCCTCTACGTCCGTGCCTATGGTAGCCACTTTACTTTTTGAAGTCAACGCATGCGGCAGGCGTGACAGGCCGCGTGCCAAAGAGAGAACACCCATGTTGCGGGAAAGTTCCGGGCGCTCATCGAGGTACCCCTGGCTGGACGTTCGTTACTCGTGAACGTCTATGAAAGGGCACGCCGAAGGCGTGACCCGTTGATGGAGTCCGAATCGCAGCCGCAGCACCCGCGCTGGCACTTCTGGCGGCATCCCTGGCTGCGCGCCTTCTGGAACCGCGCCTACAAGGAGAACATCACCGGGCTCTCCGGAATGGTCGCCTACAACCTGATGCTGGCGGTCTTCCCCTTCGCCCTGCTCGTCCTCTTCATCTTCGGGAAGGTCGTCAACAGCTCGGACATCGAGCACAGCGTCATCCTCGACATCCAGCGGCTCTTCCCGAACGCGGAGCAGGGAACGCTTCAGGACGCGATCGACCGCGTCCGCGCCAGCTCGACCACGATCGGCGTCGCCGCCGCCGTCGGCGGGATCTGGATCGGCGCCTCCTTCTGGGGGGCGATGGACACCGCCTTCTGCCGGATCTACCACGTCGAGTGCCGTGGCTGGGTGCAGCAGAAGCGCTGGTCGTTGGTGATGTTGCTGGCGCTGCTCCTTCTGCTCGCAGCCAGCGTGACCGTGCCGACGGTCGAGAGCGCGGTGCTGACGAGCGCCGACCGTCTGCCGTTCGGCCTCGACCAGTGGGGTGCGGTTCGGACAGCGATCGTCGTGGTCGGCGGCCTGATCGTGACCTTCCTGATCATCTCGGCGATCTACTGGGCGGTGCCCAAGGGACACATGCCCTGGCGCTCCGTCTGGCCAGGCGCCCTGTTCTTCGCGGGTGTCACCTCACTCGGGAACTACGTTTTCCCGCTCTACCTGACCAACATCTCCGACCTGCACCGGATCGGCGGCACTATCGGTTTCATCCTGATCGCACTGGTCTGGTTCTACGCGATCAGCCTGGCAATGCTCGCCGGCGCGGTGATCAACTCGCTCCGGCACGAGAGCGACGACACCGGGTCTCTGCCGCTCGAGGGCTAGCTACCCGTAACGCTCACCAACCACCTCGCGGAGCTTGGGCCGGTTGTGCGTCGCCTGCACCCGGCGCACGGTGCCAGAGCGCGAGCGCATCACCAGCGACTCGGTGGTGGCGTGGCCGTCGTCGAGATAGCGGACGCCATCGAGCAGGTCGCCGTCCGTGACCCCCGTCGCCGCGAAGAAGACGTCGTCGCCGGAGACCAGGTCGTCGGTGTCTAGCACCCGGCTGAGGTCATATCCGGCCTCCTCGGCCGCCTTGCGCTCGTCGTCGTCGCGCGGCCAGAGCCGGCCCAGGATCCGGCCTCCCATGCACTTGATCGCCGAGGCGGAGAGCACTCCCTCCGGTGTTCCCCCGACGCCCCAGAGCAGGTCGATGCCGGTGTTCGGCATCACAGCGAACAGGGAGGCCGCAACGTCGCCGTCCGAGATGAAGCGGATGCTCGCGCCGACCTCGCGCAGGGCCTCGACGGCCTTCTCGTGCCGCGGGCGGTCGAGCATGATCACGGTGACGTCGCTCGTCTCCCCTCCCTTGCGCTCCGCGATCTTGCGGATCACGTCCTCGAGCGGCTCGTCGAGGTTGATCAGATCGGCCGAGCGCGGACCCGCCGCGATCTTCTCCATGTAGACGCAGGGACCGGGGTCGAACATCGTGCCTCGCTCCGACAGGGCGATGACCGAGAGCGCCGAGGGCATTCCCCGTGCCGTCAGGGTGGTCCCCTCGAGGGGATCGACCGCGATGTCGACGACGGGCGGGCTGCCATCCCCGATCTGCTCGCCGTTGTAGAGCATCGGCGCCTCGTCCTTCTCGCCCTCGCCGATGACGACGACGCCGTCCATCGGGACCGTGTCGAGCATCAGGCGCATCGCGTCGACCGCCGCTCCGTCCGCGCTCTCCTTCTCGCCCATGCCGACCCAGCGGCCTGCCGCAAGCGCACCGGCCTCGGTGACGCGGACGAGCTCGAGCGCCAGGTTGCGGTCCGGGTGCGAGGGGTCCCGGACGTCCTGCGAGATCACGTGTTCGTCGGATTCGGGCACCGGATCAGAGGCTACGCGCCGAAGTCAGAAGGTGGCGGGCGGTTTGCGCTGGGCGCCGCCGCCGCTCTCGACGGCGCGGAATCCCCCCGAGATGAAGATGCCGATCGAGGCGAGCAGGGCAAGCCAGTAGCCGAGGGCGAGGCTGATCTCGAGCCCGTCCTGGGGCTTGTCGACGATCCCGTTGTAGGCGATCAGCACGAAGGCGGTCAGGCCGACGATTGCTGTCACCTCGCCGCGCGGCCAGGAGAGGGCGTGTCCGCGCGCCACGATCCAGGCCAGGATGAAGGGCGCGGCCGCGGCGGCCAGCAAGAGCCAGCGCGCGATCGGGAAGGTGTCCCAGCCGCTGCAGCTCGAGTTGCCGACGCCGCAGGCCCAGTTGCCCGGGTCGGTCCCCCGCTGGACGACGCTCGCATCCGTCGAGAGCGAGAACCACTCGAGGAAGAGGCTGATCACCAGTACCGCCGCGGCCACCATCCCGATGATCTCCGAGCGGTCCAGCTTGGAGAGATCCATGCGGGCGACCCTATCCGAACTTAATGCGAGGGTGCTCCGGTAGGAGCAACCCGTTTCAATAAGGTCGCGGTTATGGCGTCACGCTGGGGATTGACCGTTCCACTCACCGGAATCGGGCTGCCGGACAACGCCGAGCTCTTCCGGCGCGCCGAGGCGGCCGGCTACACGGACCTCTGGTCCGGCGAGACGAACGGCCCCGACGGCTTCACGCCCCTGTCCCTGGCGTCGGCCTGGACCGAGAAGGTCCGCCTGGGCACCGGGGTGGTCGGCGTGATGCAGCGCGGCCGGGCTCTGCTCGCCCAGGAGACCGCGGCGCTCGCCGACGCGTCGGGCGGCCGCTTCGCACTCGGCATCGGCGCCTCGTCCGACCGGATCGTCGAGGGATGGAACGGGATGCCCTTCGAGAAGCCGCTCAGCAAGATGTCGGAGACGATCGACTTCCTGAGGACGGCCCTGGCCGGCGAGCGGGCGGACGGGGGGTTCAAGCTCGAGCGAGCGCCCGAGGCGAAGGTGCCGATCATCGTGGCGGCGTTGCGGGGCAAGATGCTCCGCCTGGCGGTCGAGAAGGGCGACGGCGCGTTCACCAACTTCCTGCCGCTAGCGGGCCTGCCGAAGGTCGTCGACGGGCTCGAGGGCGCGCCGGACGGCTTCGAGCTGCTCTGCCGGTTCTTCTGCATTCCCGGCGAGCGGGAGCAGGTCGAGCCGCTCGCCCGGTTCATGTTCTCCTCCTACATCACCGTGCCGGTCTACGAGGCGTTCTACCGCTGGCTCGGCTACGGGGAGAAGATCGACCCGATGGTCGAGGCCTGGAGCGCCAAGGACCGGCAGAAGGCCGCCGAGGAAGCGCCCTGGGACCTGATCGAGGAGATGTTCATCTTCGGCGCGCCGGAGGCCATGCGCGAGCGTCTTGGGGCCTTCGTCGAGGGCGGGATCACCCTGCCCGTGATCACCCCGATCACCACGCCCGACAAGCTCGGCGAGCTGATCGAGGCCCTGGCTCCCTAGCCTTGAGGAACATGGATCCAGCATCAGCCGCCGTCGCCCCCGCCAAGCAGGACCTCACCGGCGGATTCGATTCCCTCGATCGCGAGACCCGAGTCGACCGGCTGCCGCTGGAGGGCCGGCTCCCGGAATGGCTCAATGGATCGCTCGTCCGAACCGGGCCGGCGAAGTGGGAGGTCGGCGACAGGACGATGCGCCACTGGTTCGACGGCTTCGCGATGCTCCACCGCTTCGGCATCTCCGACGGCGAGGTCTCCTACGCCAACCGCTTCCTCCAGACGAAGGCCTACCGCGCGGCCGAGGAGAAGGGCGAGATCGTCTACTCCGAGTTCGCCACCGACCCATGCCGCTCCCTGTTCGCGCGGGTCTTCTCGATGTTCTCTCCGAAGATCTCCGACAACGCGAACGTCAACCTGGTCAAGCTCGGCGAGCGCTACATCTCGATGACGGAGACGCCCATCCCGGTCGAGTTCGACGGCGAGACCCTGGAGACGGTCGGCGTCGCCTACGACACCCCCGGTCTTCTCACCACCGCTCATCCGCACCTGGACCGCGCGACCGGCGGCATGCTCAACTACGCGGCGAAGGTCGGGCCCCGGAATCGCTACCGGTTCTTCCACGTTCCCCCGGACGAGGGCGAGCCTCGGGTGATCGGCGAGCTGCCGGTCAAGGAGCCGGCGTACATGCACTCGTTCGGACTCACCGAGCGCTGGCTCGTGCTGGCCGAGTTCCCGCTGGTGGTGAACCCGATCAGCATTCCCCTTTCGGGCCGTCCCTACATCGAGAACTACCGCTGGAAGCCGGAGCTCGGCACGCGCTTCACGTTGATCGATCGCAACACCGGCGAGGCCACCGGCCCGTTCGAAGCCGACCCGTTCTTCTGCTTCCACCACGTCAACGCGTACGAGGAGGGCGGCGAGGTGGTGGTTGACGCCTGCACCTACCCGGACGCCACGCTGATCGAGGACCTCTACCTGGACCGTCTCCGAGCGGGCAAGCCCGTCGAGATGGGCGACGTGCGGCGGTTCCGGATCGACACGGCGAGCGGGGCTGTCTCGAGCGAGAAGCTTGGCGATCAGGGGCTCGATCTGCCGCGGATCAACTACGGGCGCTGCAACGAGCGCCGCCACCGCTACGTCTGGGGCGTGGGCGCCGAGTCCGGCTGGCTCGACCGGATCGTCAAGATCGACGCCGACGACGGTTCATCCCGCGTCTGGGCCGAGGACGGCTGCGGGCCGGGAGAGCCGGTCTTCGTCGCGGCGCCGGACGCCGAGGCGGAGGACGAGGGCGTGCTGCTCTCGGTGGTCTTCGACTCGCGGTCGGGACGGTCATTCATGCTCGTGCTCGACGCCGCGGATCTGAGCGAGCTGGCGCGGGCCGAGGCGCCGCACCACATCCCGTACGGCTTCCACGGGCAGTTCGTCAGTAGAGCTAGACAGCCCGGGCGAGCGAGAGGGCGTAGAGGCCCTCGGAGTCGGTCCACCAGTCGGTGAGCTCGAGACCGGCCTCGGCGTAGATCCCCTCCAGGCCCGGACGGAGGAACTTCGTGGAGATCTCGGTGCGCATCTCCTCGCCTGCGCCGAAGGGGACGAGCATGTCGAGCGCCGAGACGTTGACCACCTGGTTCGCGAGTGAGCGCAGGCGGATGTCGACCCAGAGGTTCTCGGGGTCCCAGCGCGCGACGTGCTCGAAGGAGTCGACCTCGAAGTCGGCGTCGAGCTCCCGGTTGAGGACCGCGAGCACGTTCTTGTTGAACTCGGCGGTGACGCCCTTCGAATCGTTGTAGGCCGGCTCCAGAATGTCCGGGTCCTTGACCAGGTCCGTGCCGAGCAGGAAACGGTCCTCGGGGTCGAGCAGGTTGGCGATGCGGCGCAGGAAGCTCGCGCGCTGATGAGGGGCGAAGTTCCCGATGGTCCCGCCCAGCAGGGCGATCACCCTCGGACCGCCGACCGGCACGCGCTCGAGATCGAACTCGAAGTCGCAGACCAGCCCGCGGACGTTGATCCCCTCGTACTCGGTCGCGATCCGCTCTGCGGTGTCGCGAGTGATCTCCTCCGAGATGTCGACCGGGCAGTAGGTCTCCAGGCAATTGGCGTTCCTCATCGCGTCCAGCAGGACCTGGGTCTTGCGCGCTGAGCCCGAGCCGAGCTCGATCAGGCTGGCCGGGCGATTGGCCGCCTTGCAGATCTCCGCGGCCTGGTCGTGGAGGATCTCCCGCTCACAGCGCGTCGGGTAGTACTCCTCCAGCTCGGTGATCTGCTCGAAGAGCTCGGAGCCCCGCTCGTCGTAGAAGTAGCGCGGCGAGAGCTCCTTGAAGGGACTGGTCAGCCCGGCCCGGACGTCGGCCGCCATTCCGGACAGTGGCCCGCCCGGAGGCAGATTGACCTCGACCGTGATGCGATCGGTGGCAGCGGCGTCGATGCTGTTCATACGTCGTTCCTGGCGCAACGGATGCCGGAGAAGATCTGCCGCCGCTCGGGTAGGTCCCAGTTGCGGAAGCTCGTCCTGATCACGTTGCGGCGGGTGGCCCAGGCCCCACCGCGCAGGACCTTGTAGCTGTCGCCGAAGAAGACCTCGGAGTACTCGGGGTAGGGAAAGGCGGCGAAGCCTGGGTACGCGGTGAAGTCCGAGCTCGTCCACTCCCAGACGTCGCCCAGCATCTGCACCGCACCGCAACGGGCGCACGAGTCGGCGTAAGCGCCGGCCGGGGCGCATCCGAAGGACAGCTCATCCAGGTTGGCGCGATCCGGGCTGGCGCCGGCCGCCGCTGCCTCCCACTCCTGCTCGGTCGGCAGTCGCTTGCCGGCCCAGCGGGCGAACGCGTCAGCCTCGTTCCAGGAGACGTGGATCACGGGCAGCGCAGGATTGACCTCCTCGGTCCGGCCCATCGCGGCGCGCACCCAGCCTCCATCCCCGTCTCGCTCCCAGTACATGGGCGGCTCAGCGCCGGTCTCCTCGAGGTAGGCGATGTAGGCGCCGTTGGTCACCGGCGCCCGGTCGATCAGGAAGGGCTCGAGCTCGACGCGGTGGCGCGGTCGCTCGTTGTCGTAGGCGAAGCCCTCCGCCGGAGCGCCGATCTCGTGGGCGCCGCCGTCGACGCGGACCATCTCCGGCCCATCCGTGACCGCCTCGGCGGCCGGCGTGCCGTCGACCTCCACCGGGTCGTAGGCCTCGATCATCTGGAGGAGCTGCAGCATCGTCTCGTTGTGCTGGTACTCGTGCGCGAGCAGCATCTCGTAGACGAAACCGTCGGCGAGCAGCCGGTCCTCCGGATCCAGCTCGATCTCGCCGAGGACCTCCAGGGTCCTCTCGCGCACTTGGTCCATGTAGGGGCGGACCTCGTCCGCGCGCAGGATCGGCAGCTCGCCCCGGATCTTCCGCGGCTGCTCGATCGCGTCGTAGAGCTCGCCGAGGTCGCCCCGCAGCGGCTCGCGGCCGCCGATTCGCTGGACCAGCCAGAGCTCCTCGAAGTTTCCGATGTGCCCGAGATCCCAGATCAGCGGGCTGAGGATCGGGTCGTAGACCCGGTTGAGCTGCTCCTCCGTGAGCGGCTCGATCAGCTTGAGGGTATGGACGCGTGCCTCCTCCAGACACTCGGCCAGCTCGGCCTTGCGATCGGAAGCGGGACGAGGACCACCCTCCTTCGGTGCGGCAACCTCCGCGATCGATCAAGACTACCGAGGAGGGACCGCCGACTCGGCGCGCGGGTCGCGTCGCCGGGTCGAATATGGTCCCCCGCCGATGAAGATCGACGGGGCAAGCGCGCTGGTCGCCGGCGGGGCATCGGGCCTCGGCGCCGCGACGGCTCGGGCACTGCACGAGCGCGGGGCATCCGTGGTCATCGCCGATCTGAACGCGGAGAAGGGCGAGGCCCTGGCCGCCGAGCTGGGCGAGGGAGCCGCGTTCGTTGAGGTGAACGTGATGGAGCCGGAGCCGGTGCAGGCCGCGATCGACGCGGCTGCGGACGCCCCTGGCGGCCTGCGGATCTCGGTCTGCTGCGCTGGGATCGGCTGGGCCCAGCGGACCGCCTCCAAGCAGGGACCCCACGACCTCGAGATCTTCCACAACGTGATCAAGGTGAACCTGATCGGGACGTTCAACGTGCTGCGGCTCGCCTGCACGGCGATGTCAGACAATGACCCCGACGACGAGGGCGAGCGAGGAGTCTGCGTCAACACCGCCTCGATCGCGGCTTGGGACGGCCAGATCGGGCAGGTGGCCTACTCGGCCTCCAAGGGTGGCGTGGTCGCGCTCACCCTGCCGGCCGCCCGCGACATGGCCGGCCGCGGCATCCGCGTCAACACCATCGCGCCGGGTCTGTTCGACACCCCGCTGCTGGCGGCGCTGCCCGAGGAGCAGCGCGAGGCCCTCGGCGCCGGCATCCCCTTCCCCTCCAGGCTCGGTAGGCCGGAGGAATACGGCCAGCTCGCCTGCGAGATCGTCTCGAACACCATGCTTAACGGTGAGGCGATCCGGCTGGACGGCGCGCTCCGGATGCCCCCTCGCTAGGTGGCGCTCTCCTCGGCGCGCGCGAGGCGCGCGTCCCGCAGCCGGAAGTAGGCCCAGGTCGACAGCGCGATCACCATCAGCGTCGAGAAGAGGAGGACGAACCAGACCGCGCGGCCGCTACTGAGCTCGCCGTAGGTGCTCAGTGCGGGGTGCAGGATCACGATCGAGAACCAGGTCAGGGCCGCCCCCCACATCAGTGCCCAGAGGCCCTTGTGCCAGGTGAAGAGGTCGTTGCCGTCGAGGAACTTCATCGGGATCAGGCCGAAGGCCACCGACTCGAGCCCTGAGACGAAGGTGATCGCCAGCGCGGAATCGAGGATCAGGGTCAACGAGCTCGCGCCCTCCTTTGCGGCGGCATGCTCGACCGGGATCCAGGCGAACCAGGCGGCGATACCCAGGACCATCAGGACTCCGTAGGTGGTCGCGACCCGGATGCCCGCGGTCCGCGTGCTCAGCTTCTTGGCCGGCTCGTACTCGGCGACCGTCCCGAGCACGACGCCCGGAATGAAGTGCGCCAACCGGGCCATGATCACCAGGAACGCAGCCAGCAGGATGAAAGGCGGATAGAGCTTCCATTCCCCCTTCCCCTCCGGCTCGAGTCTGTGAAGCACGAGCCGCCAGGTGGAGAAGAAGACGATCGATACCAGGGCGAATCCGAGCACCATCCCGATCAGGTACTGAAGCGCGCCCTCCTCCGTTGGGAAGCCTGGCTCGATGAACGAGAAGAGACCGGCGCTCGCGATCACCCCGAGGATCAGCGTGATCGCCGGGTGCTTCTTGAACGGGATCCATCCGAACAGGAAGGCAAGCCAGGCGCGTGGGCGAGCGAAGAACTGCTTCACCGCCTCGTGGTTCTTCTCCGTCGCCTTGTTGAAGATGGTCACCGGCAGGTAGAGAAGGGCCGCCAGCAGCAGCGCGAGCATGCCGCCCTCACCGAGGTTCTTGGCGGAGAGGTCGATCGCGGTGGGCGCCAGGAGCCTGTCGGCGAAGGTCGAGCGGTTCGGATTTGACTCCGGCGCCGCCGGGGCGCTGATCGGAGCCGGGGGGAGCGCTGCCGTCTGGATGACCTTCGGCTTCTTCGCGTGCTTGGCCGAGGGGTGGGCGACCGGATCGGGCACGGGCGTGACGATCACGCTCCCCGTGGATCCTCCCGAGCCGCCCTTGGCGCTGCCGCTGGCCTTTGCGGCGGCGACCCCACCGAAGCCGCTCGCTGTGGGCGCGGGCGCAGCGGTGGGGCCCGGCTGAACGACGGGCGGTGTGGCCCTGGGCGGCGTGGCCTTGGGCGGCGGCTTGCCGGGCGGCGGCTGGTCGGGGGGCGGGTTGTCGGGCGGCGGGTTGTCGGGCGGCGGGGGGGGGGGGGAAGGAGGTGGCGCGGGGTGTGGATGGAGGGTGTGCCCGCTGTTGTCGAGGTGATCGTTGCCGCCGCCCGGGTGGACGCCGTCGCCGTGCGGAGGATGTGGCGGGGATGCCTGGACCCGGTTGCCGCCGAGTACGGTCAGGGAGAGCACCGTCACCGCGACGCAGGCAGCGAACAGCAGCGCCACATGCGCGAGCACGTGCCGACCGCTCCCCCTTGAGCGGCGAGTCGAGGGCATCGCGGCATTCTCTATGGATTCGAACGAATGTCCAGAGGGAAAAACACTGATTCTTCAGTCGGTGCCCTGGTACTCGGGATCGCGATAGACCCGCTTCCGCCAGGGCGGGCTGATCGCGAAGGAGTAGGAGTCGCGATCGGGGAGGGTCTCGATCGGGATCAGCTTGACGCTGCCGCGGGAGTCGTTCTCGCGCCCGGGCCGAAGAGCGCGCTGCCGATCCGATCGGCCAGCAGCTCCTGGCGCCGTCGCTCCTCCAGGCGCGCCAGCGGGCCCTTCAGCCGCTTGTCCTCGATTGCCAGCCGGGTGCTCGCCAGCAGGCCCGCGAGCTCCCGGCGCAGCGACACCTCGGTCGCGTGCCCGGCGTGGCTACCGCCGGAGACGAAGAGGGTCCCCTCCGAGGGCGTCCATCCCCGCTCGTCGCGGAGCCCGAGCCGCTCGGTGGCGTCCCTGATCGCCGAGGCGCCCGGCACCTTCCCCGAGGCATCCGATGCCCAGTCGACCGCCGGTGCGTCGGCGCCGTTGTAGCCGTTGTGGGAGCTGGCGCGGGCGTCGACGCCGCCGTCCTGGTCGATGCGCACCTGGTAGCCCTCCCAATCGTCTGAGTGGAAGCCGGCCGCTCCCAGGATCGGGGTGCCGCGCGAGGTGGCGGAGTCGCCGTAGTAGGTCCAGTACTGGATGTAGACGCGCCCGGCGCGCTCGCCGGTGCAGTCATAGCCGCGGGCCTCGCCGCGCGCCGGGTCGCGGCAATCGACGACGTGGGTGAACGCCGCGACCGGTCGCCCGGCCAGCGAGCGCGCCACTCGCCCCGTCTCCGGGCCGTCCGAACAGGTGGGCGAGCGACAGCTGCGGAAGTCGACGGGCAGCGCCCTCATGCCGCGCTCGTAGACGACACGCGGGGCGTTGTCGCGGACCTCGGACGCGAGGTCCCCGTAAGCCACCGCGAGCTGGGGGTCGCTGCGGCAGCCGTAGCTCAGCTTGACCGCGCAGATGATCCGCTCGCCGATCTCGTATGCCAGAGCCATCCCGGGAAACCGCAGACCGATCAGCCAGGCGAGCGACCCGAGGGCCAGCGAGACCAGCGCGATCAGCGCGATCCACTCGACCGTCCCCTGCCCCGATCTGGTTCGGGCACACGCAGGTGAAGCTAGGCGGCCGGCACCGACCGAAGGCGCGCGAACGTCACCGAAGACTCGCCAATCAGCCTCGAACCAGTGCTAGGGTCGCGCCGTGTCCGACGAGCTCTCGCCGACACCCGGCAAGCAACGCGGCGCGGGGTTCTACATCACGGTAATCGCGCTGGTGCTCGCCGTGATCTTCGTCCTGCAGAACACCCAGAAGGTGGACGTGAAGTTCTTCTTCTCGACCACCAACATCCCGCTGATCTTTGCTCTGCTGCTGGCCGCGATCCTCGGCTTCGTGATCGGCCTGGCGCTGCCGCGCTTCCGCCGCCACGGCGACAACTAGAGCTCTTCCACCTGTGCGGCGATGTCCGAGGCCGCGCCCTTCGCGTCGCTGAACAGCATCGAGGTGTTGTCCTTGTAGAAGAGATCGTTGTCGATCCCGGCGAAGCCCGGGCTGAGGCTGCGCTTGATCACGATCACCTCGCGGGCCTGGTCGACCTCGATGATCGGCATCCCGGCGATCGGCGAGTTGGGATCGTCATTCGCCGCGGGGTTGGTGACGTCGTTGGCACCGATCACCACGGCGACATCGGTGCGCGGCATCTCGGGGTTGATCTCGTCCATCTCCTTGAGCTGCTCGTAGGGGACGTCGGCCTCGGCGAGCAGGACGTTCATATGGCCCGGCATCCGGCCGGCGACGGGGTGAATCGCGTAGTTGACCTCGACGCCGCGCTTCTGCAGCTCGTCCGCGAGCTCCTTGACCGCGTGCTGAGCCTGGGCCACCGCCATGCCGTAGCCGGGGACGAAGACGACGGAGTCGGCGTAGCCGAGCTTGATCGCGGCGTCCTCGGCGCCGATCGAGTGAACCGGGCGCTCCTCCCTCTCCCCCGCGGACGCGCTGACGGCGCCGAAGCCGGAGAAGAGCAGGTTTCCGATCGAGCGATTCATCGCCCGGCTCATCTCGAGCGTGAGGATCGTTCCCGAGGAGCCGACCAGGGTGCCGGCGACGATCAGGACGACGTTGTCGAGGGCGAACCCCGCGGCTGCCGCGGCGAGCCCGGTGAAGGCATTGAGCAGCGAGATCACCACCGGCATGTCGGCGCCGCCGATCGGCAGCACGAAGAGGTTGCCCAGCACCGCCGCCCCGATCAGCACCCCGATGTAGAGGCCCTGCGACGGCGAGTCGTGATCGATGCCGAGCACGATGCAGCCGGCCAGGATCGCTGCGAGCAGCAGCCCGTTGAAGATGTGCTGGCCCGGGAACTGGACGGGCCGGCTCGGGATGATCGCCTGGAGCTTGCCGAAGGCGATGTTCGACCCCCAGAAGGAGACGGAGCCGATCACGGTGGAGAACAGGATCGGGACGAAGACGTCGAGCGGGATGCTCGAGCCTCCGGCCGAGACGTGCCGGAACTCCGACCAGGAGATCAGCGCCGCGGCGCCGCCGCCGACGCCGTTGTAGAGGGCGACCATCTGCGGCATGTCGGTCATCTGCACCCGGAGGGAGGCGACCACGCCGACCGCGGTGCCGATCAGGATTCCGATCAGGATCAGCACGCCGTTCCCGATCACGTCCGTCGAGAGCGTGATCGCGATCGCGATCAGCATCCCGGCCGCGGCGATCAGGTTGCCGCGGCGCGCCGTGCTCGGGTGGGTGCCCTGCCGGATCCCGAAGATGAACAGGGAGAAGGCGACGATGTAGCAGGCGGTGACGAAGTCGCTGTTGGGCGACAGCGCGGCGACTGGGATCACTGACCGGCCTCCCCGGGCGACACGGTCTCCGCCTCGGGCTCCTTCTTGGGCTTGCGGTCTCGGCCCCTGAACATGCCGAGCATCCGGTCGGTGACCATGAAGCCGCCGACGATGTTGATCGTGCCGAAGGCGATCGCAATCACGCCGATCACCTTCTCCAGGGAGTCATCGGCCGATCCGATCACGATCAGCCCGCCGAGCATGACGATGCCGTGGATCGCGTTGGTCTGCGACATCAGCGGCGTGTGCAGGGTCGTCGGCACCTTCGAGATCACCTCGAAGCCGACGAAGGCCGCCAGGACGAAGATCGTGATCTCGGTGATCAAGCTCATTGGGCCTCCTTGGCTCTCTCGTTGACGATCTCGCCGTCCTTGGTGAGCAGCGAGCCGGCGATGACCTCGTCCTCGGTGTCGACCTTCAGATTGCCCTCGTCGTCGATCAGCAGCTCGACCAGGTTCTGCAGGTTCTTCGCGTAGAGCGCCGAGGCGTTGCCGGCCATCTGGCTCGGCAGGTTGGCCGGGCCGATGATCTTGACCCCGTCCTGACCTCAACCGTCTCGCCCGGCTTCGAGCCCTCGACGTTGCCGCCGGTCTCGGCCGCGAGATCGATGATCACCGACCCCGGCGCCATGCTCTTGACGGCCTCGGCGGTGATCAGGCGCGGCGCGGGCCGCCCGGGGATCTGGGCCGTGGTGATGATCACGTCCTGGCGCTTGGCGGCCTCGCCGAGCTCCTGCCGAAGCTTCTCGTTCTCCTCGTCGGTCAGCGGGCGCGCGTAGCCGCCCTCGCCCTCCGCGTCCTTGACTGCCTCGACCTCGAGGAAGCGGCCGCCGAGGGACTGGACCTGCTCCTTGACGACGGAGCGCACGTCGAAGCCGGTGACGACGCCCCCGAGGCGCTTCGCCGTGGCGATGGCCTGCAGGCCCGCCACCCCGGCTCCCAGGATGAGGACCTTGGCGGGCGGGATCGTCCCGGCCGCCGTGGTCATCATCGGGAAGAGCTTGCCGGACTCCCGGGCCGCGATCAGCACCGACATGTATCCGCCGAGGTTGGCCTGGGAGGAGAGGGCGTCCATCGACTGGGCGCGCGTGATCCGCGGGATCGCCTCCATCGCGAAGCTGGTGACCCCCGCGCCGGCCAGCGCCTTGGCCAGCGCCGGGTTGGTCAGCGGCTCGAGGAAGCCGATCAGGATCTGGCCCTGCTTCAGGCGGCCGACTTCCTCATCGGTCGGCGGAGTGACCTTGAGGACGACGTCGGCGCTCCATGGGTCGTCGCCGACCTTCGCGCCGGCGTCCGAGTACTCGGAGTCGGGATGGGATGCGCCCTCGCCCGCGCCGGCCTCGACCACCACCTCGATCTCCTTGGCGGTGAGCGCCTTGACCACGTCGGGGACCAGCGCCACGCGGCGCTCTCCCTCAGCATTCTCCTTTGGGATTCCGATCTTCATCCGGACGAGGCGGGCAATCTAGTCGGTTTGGCCTCCGGACCACTCCGGTAGCGAGGCTGCCTCCATCGCGTCTTCAGGGGTGGCGAAGAACCCCAGCTCGCCGATTCGCCCGTCCCGCACTCGGTACAGGTATGCGTTCTCATCGCTGACGGGCACCCCGCTGAGGCGCCCTTGGCCGGCGTGCGTGGCGTGCATGAAGATCAGGCCGCCGTCAAGCTCGCGGATTTCCTTGATCTCGAAGCGGTAGTCGTGCGCGAAGGCTCGGAACCAGTCGCCGAACCACTCGCCGACCGCCTCCTTACCCCGGTAGGTGCCAGGATTCTGGACGCCCTCCACGCGCGGAACGCGTAGGACCACGTCGTCGGTGTACAGGTCCATCACTCGCCCGAAGTCGCGCCGGTTCGTTGCCTCGTACTGCTCCCGGATGACGGCGAAGTCCTCCTCGGACACGCGGTGATCAGGCGGGCGAGCCGGCACTGACCAGGTCGGCGAGCTTCTCGAGGCAGCGCACGTTCTCGTCGTGGTTCCCGTGCATCGGCGAGACGATCATCCGGTCGACTCCGGCGTCCGCGAAGCGCTTGACCCGCTCCGCGACCTCGTCCTCGGTGCCGATCATCGCGGTGGCGTCGACCAGCTCGTCGGGGATCGCCGCGTACGCCTCCTCGCGCTTGCCGTCGAGGTAGAGCGACTGGACCTCGTCCGCGACCTCGGCGAAGCCGAAGCGGCGGGTCAGGTCGGCGTAGAAGTTCGTCTTCTTCGAGCCCATGCCGCCGAGGTAGAGGAGCAGCCCCGCCTTGACCAGGCCGCGGGCGGCATCGAGGTCGCCGTCGATGGCGACCTGCACGGAGGGCGACACCGCGAAGTCCTCGCGTGTCCGGCCGCTCTTCTGGAGGCCGGCCTCGATGTGCTCGCCCCAGGCGTCCTCCCACTTGTCGACGGAGAAGAAGATCGGGATCCAGCCGTCGGCGACCTCGGCGGCCAGCTCGACCGACTTGCGGCCGATCGCGCCGAGGTAGATCGGGATCTCGCTGCGCAGCGGATGGACGTTGAGCTTGAGCGCCTTGCCCTGGCCGGTGACTCCTTCGCCCTCGGTCAGCGGAAGCGTGAAGTGCTTGCCCTCGTACTCCAGGCGACCCTCGCGGGCGACGATCTGCTTGACGATCTCGACGTACTCGCGGGTGCGGCCCCAGGGCTTCTCGTAGGGCACGCCGTACCAGCCCTCGGAGACCTGCGGGCCGGAGGGCCCGAAGCCGAAGATGAAGCGGCCGCCGGAGAGAGCGTCGATCGTGACGCCGGCCATGGCCGCGGCCGCCGGCTGGCGGGCGGGGACCTGGAGGATCGCGGCGCCCAGCTGGATGGTCTCGGTCTTCGCGGCCAGGTAGGCGAGCACGCTGACGGCGTCCGAGCCGTATGACTCGGCCGCCCAGACGGAGTCGAAGCCGGCCCGCTCCGCGGCCAGCACGATGTCCGTCGCCTCGTCGCCCTGGGGACCGATCCCCCAGTAGCCGAGGTTGAGGCCGAGCTTCAAACCCATAGGAGGTGAACCCTACGGGAATGACGCCGGCTAGTCCGCCAGGTTGGTGACGGTCAGAGTCGCCTGCTGAGGACCGCCGCTCGGCCCAGTGGCGGTGATGGTGGCGTCCCCGCCCCCAACGACGGTGATCTGGAACGGGGCGCTCAGCTCATCCTGCGCCACCGTAATGCTCGGTGGGACGGTGGCGACGTTGGTGTCGTCCGACTCGAGCGTGACCTCCGTGCCGCCCGACAGCGCCTCACAGTCGAGCGTCACCGTCCCTGTCGGCATCTCGCCGATCGCGACGGTGTCCGGGTTCAGGGTCAGATCGGAGGCGGCCGGCGTGGGACTGACCAGGCTGACCGAGGCCGTGTCGGTGGCGGAGGAGGGGAACAGGGTCGCGGTGACAGTCACCGGCCCCAGCAAGGTCGGTGCGCCGGTGGTTATGCCGAAGAGGGCGCTCTTCGAGCCGGAGGGGACCGTGACGGTGCCGGTGGCCGGCACATCGAGCGAGGAGGTGTTGTCGCTCGAGAGGTCAACCGTGGTGTCCGAAGGTGCCGGAACGTCGAGCGTCACCCGATTCGAGTCAAAGCTGCCGGGTCCCGTAAAGCACTGCCGCTCAAGGGACACCGAGGAGACGCTGGGCGTGTCCACGACGCTGAGCTGGGTGTTCTTGGTGCTGCTGCCGATCGAGCCCGTCAGCGTCGCGGTGACCGGGCCGCCGGCCGTCGTGTCGATCGAGAAGCTCGCGGTCGTCTGGTCAGCGGGAACGACGACCGTTTCGGGCACCTCCACCCTCGCCGGCACGGTGCTGTCGAGGGCGACCGACTGCCCGCCCGCGGGGGCCTTGCCGCTGATCGTCACCTGCCCCGTGGTCGAATGGGGGACGAGAACAGGGTTGTCCGCGACAGTGATGCTGCTCATCTGGCGAGCGGCGGGAGGCGGAGGCTGCGTGGGATCGGTGGGTTGGTTGGGCTGGGTGGGCTGGTTGGGCTGCGTCGCCGTCGGGTGGGTCGCCTGGCCGGGCAGGCCGGTCGCCGCACCGCCCCCGCCGCCCCGCTTGCACTTCTTCTTCTTCTTCTTTGCGGCGGCCGCCCTCTTCGCCTTCTTCTTCTTCTTCTTCTTGCACTTCGATTTCTTGGCGACGGCGGCGCCGCCGTGGTTCGCGCTTGCGGGCAGGGCGACCGACCCGGTGATCAGAGCCAAGACCAGGAAGGCCAATGCGATGCGTCCGATCCGGATCGACACGCTGATTGCTTCGACCCCGGACGAGGCGAGTCAACCCTCCTCCGAGCGACTGGACAGAATGCCACCACTCAGTTTTTGGGAAGCGTCGCCGACGACCCACGCCTCGCCGCAAGCTTGCGAAATGCTTGCGCTAGGATGTGCTCAAGATGAGTCCCGTCCTCACCCCCACCCTGCTCGACCCGATCGCCGAGACGCTCGAGCTCTCGGAGACCGAGCTCGGTCGCCTGTTCGGCGTCAGCCGCCAGGCGGTGGGGCAGTGGCGGGAGCGCGGCGTTCCCTCGAACCGGATGGCGAAGGTCGCGACGGTGGCGGCCATCTGCGACCTGCTCGACCACCGGCTCAAGCCCGAGCGGATCCCGGGGATCGCGCGCCGGCCCGCCGACGCCTACGGCGGCCTCTCGATGCTCGAGATGATCGAGAGGGATCGCCAGGACGAGCTGCAGGCGCTGATCCGCCGGTCCTTCGACTGGGCCTAGATGCGGACGATCCGGCGGGGCGGGCCGTACCTGCGGGTCGCGGACCCCGACTGGGACGATCCAATGGACGGGCGCCACGCCGCCGAGCGGGGCGGCCGCTGGAACCCTCCCGAGTCCTTTCCGGTCGTCTACCTCTGCCTGACGGTCGCGGTCGCCCGCGCGAACGTCTACCGGCTGCTGGAGGGCCAGCCGTACGGCCCTGAGGACATTCGTCCGGAGGCCGGCCCGATCCTGGTCAGGACGAGTGTGCTCGAGGACCGCTACCTCAACGTGGTCACTGACGCCGGCTGCCGGGCCGCCGGCCTGCCAAAGACGTATCCGCGCGACAGCCGCCGCCGGATCGTGCCCCACCGGCGCTGTCAGCCGATCGGGCTTGGAGCGTTCGAGGCTGGACTTCCAGGGGTGGCCGCACGCAGCGCGTGGATCGCGGGCGAGGAGCTGGCGTACTTCGGCAGGCGGCGCCTGCGCCGCGGAGCCATCCGGCAATTCGAGCAATGGTTCTGGGGCCCCATGTAAAGGCGCCTCCTCCGCTTCGCGTCCGGGGGCGCCCGCTTCGCTAACAATGCGGCAGTGAGCGACCAGCGTCACCCGGGTGGGCTGTCCGAGAAAGAAGCCGCGAAGCGGCTGCGCAAGCTGGGCCCGACCGAGGATCGAACGAGCCGCTCGGTGGCGAGCATCGTCGCCGGCAACGTCTTCACCCTCTTCAACCTGATCATCGGCGTCTTCTTCCTGGCGAACCTGGCACTTGGGCTGCTTGCGGACTCCCTCTTCGGCTTCATCGCGGTGATCAACAGCTACATCGGGATCCGGCAGGAGCTGAAGGCCAAGGAGACCCTGGAGAGCCTGGCGCTTCTCGTGGCCCCGAAGGCGCGGGTGGTCCGGGACGGCGAGCTGGTCGAGCTGCGCGCGGAGGAGGTCGTCCCCGGCGACTGGATCCGCGTCGAGCCCGGGGACCAGCTCGTCGCGGACGGCGAGGTGACGGAGAGCCGCGGCCTGACGCTCGACGAGTCGGTGCTCACCGGCGAGGCGGATGGCGTCCGCAAGCGGGTCGGCCAGCGCGCGCTCTCGGCCGCCTTCTGCATCACCGGCTCGGGCTACTACGAGGTCGACGCGGTGCGGGAGGACAGCTACGCCGAGCAGGTCGCCGGCGAGGCGCGCACCTTCCGCCATCCGCCCTCCCCCCTCCAGGACGAGGTGAACCTCGTTCTGAAGGCGAGCACCTGGCTGATGATCCCGCTCGCGGTCGTCCTGATCTTCGCCCTGCAGGCGCGCAGCACGCCGATCCACGAAGCTGCGCAGACCGCGACGGCGGGCCTGATCACCCTGATCCCCGAGGGCCTGGTCCTGCTGATGAGCGTCACGCTGGCCGTCGCGGCGGTGCGGCTCGCCCGGCTGGACACTCTGGTGCAGCAGATGAGCGCGACCGAGGCGCTCGCGGCGGTCGACACGATCTGCGTCGACAAGACCGGCACGCTGACCAGCGGCGAGCTCGAGCTCGTCTCGGTCGACGTGACCGATCCCTCCGAGGCCAGCGGAGCCCAGCAGGCGCTGGCCCGGTTCGCCGCCAGCTCCGGGGAGCGCAACAGGACCCTGGAGGCGATCGCCGAGAACTACCCGGCGTCCGGCGAGCGGGTCCGGGCGGAGGTGCCCTTCTCCTCGGAGTGGAAGTGGAGCGGGCTGAGCTTCGGCAGGGGCGAGACCTATGTGCTCGGCGCGCCGGACGTTCTCATGAGCCGCGGCTCGCTGGCCCTGCCCGTGCCGCTACAGCGGAGCCTCGAGAAAAACACGAAGGCCGGGCGCCGCGTGGTCGCCTTCGGCCGCGCCTCCGGCGGCCTTCCGGACAACCCATACTCGGACCCCCCTCCGGCGGTGACTCCGATCGCGCTGATCGTGCT
The DNA here is from genome assembly GCA_963747425.1 of uncultured Solirubrobacterales bacterium. Classification (GTDB taxonomy): domain Bacteria; phylum Actinomycetota; class Thermoleophilia; order Solirubrobacterales; family 70-9; genus DASUPK01. The sequence continues at coordinate 172,856 of CAVVFJ010000012.1, read as the reverse complement.
CGAGGAGACCCTGCGCCCGGACGCCCGCGAGACGATCACCTACATGCGCGAACGGGAGATGGACCTGAAGCTGATCTCCGGCGACGCGGCTCAGACGGTCACCGCGGTCGCCTCGGCGGTCGGCATCCCCGGTGGCGCCGGGGTCGTCAGCGGGGACGACCTGCCCGAGGACCGCGCCGAGCTCGGGCGCATCGCGGAGGGGAACACGATCTTCTGCCGCATCCGACCGGAGCAGAAGAAGGCGCTGGTCTCGGCGCTCGCCGACCGCGGCCGCTTCGTGGCGATGATCGGGGACGGGGTGAACGACGTGCCTGCGCTGAAGCGCGCGCGGATGGCGGTCGCGATGGGCTCCGGGAGCCAGATCACCAAGGGGATTGCCGACATCGTCCTGCTCAAGGACCAGTTCTCGCGCCTGCCACGGGCGGTCGCCGAGGGCCGGCGCATCGCGCGCAACATCCACCGCCTGGGCCGCCTCTACGTTACGAAGACCGTTTACGCCGCCGCGCTGATCGTGCTGGTGGCCGTGCCGGGCTGGGCGTTCCCGTTCCTGCCCCGCCAGCTCACGGTGGCCGCCTTCCTGACCATCGGGATCCCCTCGTTCGTGCTCGCCCTGGCCCCCAGCGACGGCCCCTTATATAGGGGGCGGCTGCTGAGGGCCCTGGCGGCCTTCGCCGTGCCTGCGGGCCTGGCGATCGCCGCCGCGTCGCTGGCGAGCTTCTTCCTGGTCGACACGGTCTTCGGCGGCTCGCTGGAGGCCGGGCGCACCGCGGCGACTACGACCCTGGTCGTGCTAGGGCTCTGCTTCATCCTGCTGCTCGAGCGCGGCCCCGGACGAGAGCACATCGCGATCCAGAGCTACATGCTCGCCCTGGTTGCTGCGCTCGGCGCGCTCTACGCCCTGATCCTCGCGGTGCAGCCGGTCCGGGACTTCTTCGACCTGACCAGGATGGGCGGCGGCCAGCTCTTCCTCGCGCTGCTCTCGGCCGCGGCCGGCCTGGTGCTGGCGAGCATCGTCTGGCGGATCCCCATGATCGAGCAGCTCGAGGACCGCCCGCCGCCGCCCGAGGACGCGCCGACCGGCCCGGTGACGGAGTCGATGACGGTTCCCCCGGCGCCCACTCCAGTCCCTCGGACCCGGCCCTCGGGTCAGTCCTGATGCCCTCCTCCGACATCAAACGGGTTGCGCCTGGCGGCGCACCCTCGCATATAGCGCGCCGCACCAAGATCGTCGCCACCGTCGGCCCGGCGAGCAGCTCCCCCGAGGTGCTGCGCGAGCTGTTCGATGCGGGCGTCGACGTCTTCAGGCTCAACTTCGCCCACGGGAGCCCGGAGGAGCAGGCCGAGAACGTCCGGCGGATCCGGTCCGTCAGCGAGGAGGCCGGCAGGGAGGTCGGCATCATGGGCGACCTTCCGGGCCCCAAGCTGCGCCTCGGGGACCTCGAGGGCGACGTCGCGGTCCTCCACTCCGGATCGAACGTCGTGCTGAGGGGCGAGACGAATGGCACGCCCGGGAACGCGGAGCTGCTCACGGTCCAGTGGGACGGCTTCGCCAAGGCGGTTCACGAGGGCGACCCCGTCTTCCTGGCCGACGGCCGCGTTCGCTTGACGGTCCTCTCGGTCTCCGGCGACTCCGTGACGTGCGAGATCGAGGCAGGCGGCGCCGTCAGCTCCCATCAGGGCGTCAACCTGCCGGGTGCGGACAGCGACCTGCCCGAGACCGGCGCCTCCGACCAGCCCTGGATCGACTTCGCCTGCGACAACGGCATCGACCTGCTTGCGGTCTCCTTCGTCCGCAGGCCATCCGACCTGGAGAAGGTCGAGGCCCGGCTGAAGGAGCGCGGCGCCGACATCCCCCTGATCGCCAAGATCGAGAAGCCACAGGCGGCCGAGCGTGCGGCCGAGATCATCGATGCGGCCGGCAGCGGCATCATGGTCGCCCGGGGAGACCTTGGCGTGGAGCTTCCGATCGAGGAGGTGCCAGGCGCGCAGAAGCGGCTGATCGCGCTCGCCGGCCGGGCCTCCAAGCCCGCGATCACGGCCACCCAGATGCTGGCGACGATGGTGCGCGCCTCGCGCCCGACCCGCGCCGAGGTGACCGACGTCGCCAACGCGATCTACGACGGCACCGATGCCGTGATGCTCTCCGAGGAGACCGCGATCGGCGACCACCCTGTGGAGGCCGTGCGCGTGATGGACCGGATCGCGAGGGTCACCGAGCCTCGGCTCAAATTCGGCGAGATGGTCTTCACCCGGGTCGAGGAGCACGAGCACGACATAGCCGAGACCGTCGCTCAGGTCGCCGTCGCAGCCTGCTACCGCCTGGGACTGAAGGCGATCGTGTGCCCGACGTCGTCGGGACGAACGGCGCGACTGATCTCGGCCCATCGCCCACGCGTTCCGGTGCTCGCCGTCTCGCAGCGACTCGAGACGGTCCGCCGGATGAACCTGCTCTTCGGGATCAGCTCGACCCAGGCGGAGGACTGGACCAGCATCCGCAAGCTGCTCGACGACTGCGCGGACCTCGCCCGGGAGCAGGGCATCGCCGAGTCGGGGGATCTCGTGGCGATCACGGCTGGGCTGCCTGCGCAGGGAGTCGGCACCAACCTCTTCGAGATCCACCGGGTTCCCTAGGAGGACCCGCGACGTCAGAGGCGAACTCCGGGCGGATGGCCCTCCCGCTCGGCTCACTCGACCACGGCATCTTCAATCTGCATCTCGGGATCGACGAGAAGATCCTGCGCTCGCTGCTGGTCTTCGTCTTCCTCGCCGTCGCGCTGCGGCTCGGGGGCAAGCGGGAGCTTGCCCAGATCAACGTGCTCGACCTTGCGGTCCTGCTGCTCGCCTCCAACGCGCTGCAGAACGCGCTGATCGGGAACGACAGCAGCGTCACCGGCGGCGTGATCGGGGCGTCCACCCTGTTCCTGGCCAACTACGTGTTCGTACGCCTCGCCTACAGGAACGCCCGCATGCGCCGGATCCTCGAGGGCCGTCCGCGGGTCCTCCTGCGAAACGGGAAGCTCGACAGGAACGCGATGCGCAAGGAGGCCATCACGGAGGAGGAGCTCGTCGATCAGCTCCTCGACAAGGGCATGTCGAGCTTCGACCAGGTGGGCCTGATCGTTCTCGAGACCACCGGCAAGCTCGTCTTCCTCACCCCCGCCCAGGCGGAGCGCCTGCGGCCGGACATGCTCGCCGTCGAGGCGGCGACCTAGTCCCCGGGCGGGTAGTCGCCCGGGGCCGGCCGCTCCGCGCGCGGGTCCCGCCCGGGCAGCACGAACTGGGTGACGATCAGGTTGGCCACCCGCTTCTCGCCCTTGTGGATCTCGGCCTCGACCACGGCGGTGCTGCGGCCGGCGTGGAGCGCCCGCGCGCGACAGATCAGCTCATCGCCCAGGGCCGCCGCCGCGAAGACGTTCAGCTTGAGCTCGATCGTCGTGAAGTCGTGGTTGGGCGGCAGGGCGCGGAACGTCGCCCAGGCGGCGACCGAGTCCCCGAACGCCGTCCAGACGCCGCCGTGGACGAAGCCGCCGGGATGCAGGTGGCGCTTGTCGACGACCATGCGCCCCGTCGAGACGTCGTCGGTGACCTCCAGGGGCTCGATCGCCATGTCCCCAGGGAAGGTGCCGGGGAGCCACCCCTTGATGTTCTCGACGGTGATGTCGGAGTTCACGGGCGGGACAGGCTACCGGCGGCCGTAGTCGCCGAAGGGCTCGTCCCGCTCGCGGACGGCTTCCTTGAACCCCTTCTCGGCCGCCAGCCGCTGCCACTCGAAGCCCTCCGGTGTGTGCCGGGCGATACCGTCGAAGAAGACGCCGAGTGACTGCGTCGCCTGCAGGCCCTGCGCGTAGAGCGCCTGATTGACGAGCAGCTTGTGCATGACCAGCTGGTTGATCGGGACCCGCGCGACTCGCTCGAGCAGCGCCTCGAAGCGATCGTCGAGCTCGGCTGCCGAAGCCGCCTCCGTTGCCAAGCCCCACTCCACCGCCGTGGTCCCGTCGATCGAATCGCCGGTGAGCAGCAGGCGCTTGGCCCGGGTGGGACCGACGCGGTACGCCCAGAGCGCGCTGGTGGGGACGCCCCAGACCCTTGCGGGCGGATAGCCGATCTTGGCCCGGTCCTCGACCACCATCAGGTCCGAGCAGAGCGCCATGTCGGTGCCACCCGCGACGCAGTAGCCGTGCACCTTGCAGATCGCCGGCTTGTCGGAGTGGAAGAGACTCATGAAGCCGCGCAGGTTGCGGCTCATCATCTGGTAGTCGACGACCGGATCCCAGCTGCCCTCCGGGTCGTGATTGCGGGCCTGGACGGCCGGGTCGATCGGCGATCCCGGGGGCGCGTCGGCGCTCGCCACGCCCTGCATGTCCCCCTCGGCGGAGGCCACGAGGTCGTAGCCGCCGCAGAACCCTGAGCCGTTCCCGGCGAGTGCGATGACGTGGACCTCGGGGTCGAGATTCGCCCGCTCGACGCACGCGGCGAGCTCGCGCGGCATCTCCAGGGTGATCCCGTTGCCGCGGTCGGGCCGGTTCAGGGTGACGCGGGCGATTCGCCCGGTCACCTCGTAGGTCAGCGTCTCGAGCTCTTCGATGCCTGGATTCAATCAGCGCCGATGACTCGGGCCCGGTTTGGCGGTCCAAATGGCGAAGATGTCCACGGTGGCGAAGAGCAAGTACACGACGGTCGAGGTCGCGGACCGCGAGGTGCGCCTGTCCAACCCGGACAAGCTCTTCTTCCCCAAGCCGAAGTTCACCAAGCTCGACCTGGCCGAGTACTACATGGCGGTCGAGGACGCCGCGGTGAACCAGCTGCGCGAGCGGCCGGGGACGATGAAGCGCTTCGTCGATGGGGTCAGCGGCGAGTTCTTCTTCCAGAAGCGCGTCCCGAAGGGCGCGCCCGACTGGCTCCAGACCGCCACCTTCACCTTCCCGAGCGGGCGAACCGCGACAGAGCTGGTGGCCAACGACGCCGCGCACCTGGTCTGGGCGGTCAACCTCGGGGTCGTCGACTTCAACCCGCATCCCGTCCGCCGCGATGACCTCGACTGTCCCGACGAGCTGCGCGTCGACCTCGACCCCATGCCGGGCGTGCGCTGGAACACCGTGCGCAAGGTGGCGATGTGCGTCAAGGAGGTGCTCGAGGAGCATGGCCTGGTCGGCTTCCCGAAGACCTCGGGCTCCCGGGGGATCCACGTCAACGTGCGCATCGAGCCGCGCTGGGACTACGTCGAGGTACGGCGAGCGGCGCTCGCCCTGGCGCGAGAGGTCGAGCGCCGGGTCCCGAAGAACGCCACCAGCAAGTGGTGGAAGGAGGAGCGCCACGGGGTCTTCGTCGACTACAACCAGAACGCGCGGGACCGGACGATCGCCTCCGGGTATTCGGTCAGGCCGGTCCCGGACGCGCGGGTCTGCTGCCCGCTCGACTGGGCCGAGGTCCCGGACGTCGACCCCTCCGAGCTGCGGCTCGACACCGTCCCGGACCGCGTCCGCAAGCAGGGCGATCCGGCTGCGGACATCGACAAGCACGCCGGCTCCCTCGATCAGCTCCTCGACCTTGCCCGCCGCGACGAGGAGGGCGGCCTCGGGGATGCGCCCTGGCCACCCCATTTCGCCAAGCAGCGCGGCGAGCCCAAGCGGGTGCAGCCGAGCCGCGCCCGCAAGAAGTCCTGAGGCTCCCCAGTTCTGGCTCATGCCCGCCACGGAGCGGGCCGATGACTTGACGCATGGACGCGAACCAGTACGTGCTCGTTCACGGCATGCGCTCGACGCGCTCGATCCTGGCGCGTTGGGAGGACGATCCCTGGCCCGTGATCCGCACCTGGCTGTTGGGTGCGGTGCTGATCGCCCTGGGCCTGCTCGCCGCCGTGACCCTCGCCGCGTCTGTGCTGAAACCCGACTACGGCTTCCACTACGGCCCGACCGCCCCCGGCGGCCCGGACCCCGAGCGCGTCCTCGGAGTCCTGGGGCGAAACTCGCTCGTGCTGGCGCTGCACGCATTCGCCTGCGTCGCCGGGTTCATCGCCGGCGCGACGCTTCCGCTCACCGCCGAGCGCCACACCGGCTTCGCTCGGCTGGTTCACGAGAAGGCGAGGCCCATCGCGTTCGCCTGGGTGATCGGGGTGACCTGCTTCTCCCTCTTCACCCAGACCATCGCCCTCGGCCTCGTCGGCTCGACGATCGCCTGGGACATGGGTGTCTCGGCCCCGCTGCTCGTCCTCACCGCCCTCCCCCACGCCCTGCTCGAGCTCACCGCCGTGTTCCTGCCGCTGGCGGCCTGGACGATCGCCAGCCGCAAGGGCGAGTGGGATCAGCTACTGGCGGCGACGGTGGTGACCGTGGCGATCGCGATCCCGATGCTGCTGGTCGCGGCGACCTGGGAGGTCTACGTCTGGCCTCACATCCTCGATTCGGTCGGCAATCCCGTTTTGCACGATCCCTGGGCCGGCCACGCCTAGACCAGCTGGTCGATCTTGCAGTCCTTCGGCGCCTTGTCGTCGCGCCACCGGACGATCTTCGAGCCGTGCCGGATGCGCCCGCCGCTCGTGTGGTCATAGGTGACCTCGACCACCAGCTCGGGGCGCAGCGCGTACCACTCGAGATCCCGGTTGGCGTCCCAGCGGCTTGGGTCGCCTGAGCCCTTCTCGCCGGTCTCGTACTCCGCCAGCTTCTTCACGAGCTCCTTCTTCTCCTTGGCCTTCAGGCCGGAGGTGTGGCCGATCGGGCGCAGCTTCCCTTTCTCGTAGAGCCCGAGGATGAGAGAGCCGACGGTTCCCTTCTCCTTGCCCGGCCTCCAGCCGACGATCACGCAGTCGATCGTGCGCACTCGCTTGATCTTCACCATCCCCTTGCGCTGGCCGGGCCTGTAGACGGCGTCGAGCTCCTTGGCGATCACGCCCTCGCCGCTCAGCAGCCAGGGCTCGGCGCTTTTGGCGGTCTTCACGATCGGGGTGACCTCGACCGAAGCCGAGGCCGTCTTCCTGCGGCCGGGCGCCTCCGCGATCAGCTCCTCGAGCGCCGCCCGGCGCTCGCTGAACGGCTTCCCGGTCAGCTTGCGGCGATCCCGGGCCAGCAGGTCGAAGGCCCGGAACAGCGCCGGCGTCTTCTCGGCGAGCATCCTCACCCGCGACTCGGCCGGATGGAGCCGGTTCTGGAGCAGATCGAACACCTCGTTTCCGTCCTCGTCGAGGATCACCAGCTCGCCGTCGAGCACGTAGCGGCCCTTCGGGAACGCGACCTCCGGGAAGTACCGCCGCAGCGGCTTGCCGCCGCGCGACTGGAGGTAGACATCGTCACCGTCGACGTAGGCGAGCGCGCGGAATCCGTCGTACTTCGGCTCGTACGCCCACCCCTCGCCCTCGGGCAGCACCTTGCGGGAGAGCGCGAGCTGCGGCTGGATCGGGGGTTTCAGCGGAAGCGCCATGTCGCGATCCTAGTCGCGACATAGAGTCGCGCCGTGACCGAACCGCCACCCAGCTGCGACGTCGTCGTGATCGGCGGCGGCATCCTCGGGCTGGCGGTCGCGCGCGAGCTGCTCGCCCGCCATCCCGACTCGGATCTCTGCCTGCTCGAGCGCGAGGACCGGCTCGCCGCCCATCAGACCTCACACTCGAGCGGGGTGATCCACGCCGGCATCTACTACGAGCCCGGATCGCTGAAGGCGCGGCTCTGCGTGGAGGGCGCCCGGCTCCTCTATGCCTACTGCGAGGAACGCGGGATCGAGGCGCGCAAGGGCGGCAAGCTGATCGTCGCCGCCGGTGACTCGGAGCTGCCGCGCCTCGACGAGCTCGAGCGCCGTGGAACGGAGAACCGGGTTCCCGGGCTGAGGCGGATCAACGGGGATGGGATCGCCGAGATCGAGCCGCATGCGCGCGGTGTGGCCGCGCTGCATTCGCCGGAGACCGGGGTCGTCGACTTCGCGAGGGTCGCCGCCTCCTACGCAGCGGACGTCGAAGCCGCCGGCGGAATCGTCGTCACGGGCTGCGGCGTCCGGCGCCTCGCCCCGGGCGGCCAGAGCGTCAGGGTGAAGCACGAGCGTGGCAGCACCGAGGCGGGTCTCGTGATCAGCTGCGCGGGAGCGTGGTCGGACCGGCTGGCCGTGGACGCGGGTGCGCCCGCGGAGCCGCGGATCGTCCCGTTCCGGGGCGGGTACCTGCGGCTGCGCCCCGAGCGGCGCGGGCTCGTGCGCTCCATGATCTATCCAGTTCCCGATCCCGACCTCCCGTTCCTCGGCGGCCACCTGACCCGCACGATCGACGGCGAGGTCCTGCTTGGCCCTTCGGCGCTGATGGTCGGCGCCCGCGACGCCTACCGGATCTCGCGGCTGCGCGCCCGCGACCTCGGTTCGAACCTCTCCTGGCCCGGCACCTGGCGGCTCGCGGGCCGATTCTGGAGAACGGGGTTGACGGAGATCCGCCACGCCACCAGCAGGCGCGCCTTCGTCTCGGAGCTGAGCCGATTCGTCCCGGAGCTCAGCGTGCGCGACGTGCTGCCCGGCCCGTCCGGGATCCGCGCCCAGGCCCTGGACCGCGACGGCAGGTTGGTCGACGACTTCGTGGTGCAGAGGACCGGGCGTGCGCTGCACATCCGCAACGCCCCCTCCCCCGCCGCGACGTCATCCCTGGCACTTGCCAGGCTGATCGCCGACGAATCAGAGATATAACGGCGGCCACAAACACCGCCGCCGCATCAACAGCCGCCGACGAGCAGGAAGATCAAGACGATCAGGACGATCACCGCGGCGCCGGCGATCAGCCTGCGGCGCATGTAGAGGTCGGGTCCGCCGTAGTGCCGGCTCATCGGGCCCTCTGCACCGCGCTGCCCGGTCCCACCGAGCAGTTCCTCATCCCCGGTGTCCAGCGGCTCGCCCGAGCGCGCTTTCGCCCGGGCCTCCGCGGCGGCCCGACGCTCCTCGGGACTCCTTCCACTGGACTCCATATGCTCAGCCTAAGGGGATTGGGACGCCAAGGTCGTTGAGCGAGATGGCGAGATCGCGAATCGGCCGGTAGCCGCCGCCGCTCGGATTCGGGATGTGCTGGGGCTCCCCGACGTCGCTGATCACGACGTCGAGGTCGAGGGCGATGGAGGTGGCTCCACCCAGCTCGGAGGCGTCGCCCGGCGGGATTCCCAGCACCGCGCCGATCTCGAGCTCGTGGAGGGCCCGATCGTCATAGCCGACGCAGGCGCTCGCCCTTCCCGATACAGAAGGGGCCTCCGACAGGCCCAGGGCGCTCGCCAGCGGGGCTATGTCCCGTGCCATCGCGTCGCCACGCAGGGGGGCGGAGATCCGCTCGCAGTCCTCCCCGCCCTCGTGACCCTGGCCGTCGACGCGGGCGCGGCCGAACCAGGACCGCGGGTGAAGGCTCGGCGTCTCGGCGATCCGGTCGTTGGCCGTGGCGACCGCGTCGGTGCCCACCTCGTAGTCGTCCCCGTAGACGCTCAGATAGGCGTTGGTGCCGGTGGAGACGACCCGTCCGCCCACCGGGAACCCGAGCGCGCTCGCGCCCATCCTCCAGTCGAACTTGGGGATGGTCTCTCGCCCGCCGCTCACGTACGGGCCCGAGAGCCGGAGCCGCAGCGGTCCCGAGAGCTGCGACACCCCGCGCACCCGCACGCGAAGGTCGATCTCGGTCTGGGCGCTCGTGACCGGATGGGCGGCGGCCGAGTCGAGCATCGCATCTGGCTTCACCGTCTTGTGATCCGAGCCGCCGCACCCCGCCGCGTTAACAATTGCGACGAGAAGAATTGCGAGGATTGCCCGGCTTCGCATGCGGGCGCAGCGTAGTAGCGACGGCGAATCCCCATGAGCCACTCGAACGTCGAGACCGCCGAGTCCCTCGCTCTTCCCGGCCTGAGCGCCGAGCGGCGCGCCGCCGCGCGGGATGCCTGGGCGGCCTTCTGGTCCTCGCGCGCGATCGTCTGGGCAGCCGGGATGGCCGCCGTTCTCATCTTCGGCTGGGCCTCGGAGACCTCGGCGCGGCTCGATCCGCTCTACACGACGCTGCCGTACACCGATTCCTTCGCGAACCTGCTGGTCGCCCCCGCAGCCCGCTTCGACGCGGCGTGGTACCTCGCGATCGCGCAGCATGGGTATGAGGTGGGCGGCAGGGCCGCCTTCTTCCCGGCATTCCCTGGGCTGGTCCGGGTCGGCGGCGAGCTGCTCGGGTCGCCGTTGGTCGCGGGCATCCTGATCTCATCCGGCTGCGGCCTGGGCGGGCTCTACCTCCTGCATCGCCTGGTCACACTCGACTTCGGCGTCGAACGGGCTCGGACCGTCGTCTGGCTGGCGGCCTGGTTCCCGGGAGCGCTGGTGATCTCCGCCGTCTACTCCGAGTCGCTCTTCCTGCTGGTCTCGGTCGGCGCCATCTACGCGGCGAGGCTGGGGCGGTGGCCGGTCGCCGGGGTGCTTGGCGCGGTGGCGGCCACCACCCGCAGCGGCGGGGTGATCGTCGTGGTCCCCCTGCTGATCATCTACCTGTACGGGCCCAGGATCGACCAGCCGGCCCGCGATCTGGTCCGCGGGCTCTGGCCGCGCTTCAGACCGCGCGCGGACGTCCTCTGGCTGCTGCTGGGTGTCCCGGCCGGGCTGGCCGCCTACGTGCTCTACCTCGGCCTCTCGACCGGGGATCCGACCTCGGTCTTCTCCGCACAGGCCGCCTGGCACCGCAGCTTCGTGCCGCTCGGCGGGCTCGCGCTCGGGCTGTGGAGCGCTGTCCGGGGAGTGGGCGAGCTCCTCATCCCTGGAGTCGCCCGACCGCCTGCGGCGATCGCGCACGGGGTGCCGACCCAGCTGATCGACATCCGCGACATCGCGATGTTCTGCTTCCTCGCCGGGGGCATCTGGCTCTGCGCGGAGGTCAGCCGCAGGCTCGACCCGGCGTACACCGCCTATGCCGTCTGCGGCCTCGCCCTGCCGCTCTCCGTCCCCGCCGGGGGCTTCCCGCTGATGTCCCTGCCGCGGTTCGAGTTCGTGATCTTCCCGCTCTGGATCGCCCTCGCCCTCTGGGCTCACGAGCGGCAGCGGGTGAGGCAGGTCCTCTGGCTGTTCGGCGCCCTGCTGGCGATCTGCAGCTCGCTCTTCGCGGTTTGGGCCCTCGCCCCGTAGGTAGTCTCAGTCTCCATGGGTGTCCGCGAGGCGATTCCGCGGGAGAAGGAGGCGGAGGAGGGCGTCTCGTCATTCGCCAAGTCGCTCTTCCTCGGCGAGATCCACGAGGAGCTCGTCTTTCCCTGGCCGGCCACCGACCCGGCGGAGCAGGACAAGGTCCGGGATCTCAACGCCCGCATCCGGGACTACTGCGCCGAGAACTACGACCCGATCAAGGCCGAGGAGGAGGGCTGGATCCCGGACGAGGTGCTCCGCGACCTGGGAGAGATCGGGGCTCTCGGCCTCTACGTCGACGAACGCTACGGCGGACAGGGCCTCTCGCAGACCGGTTACGCGCGGGTCTTCGAGACCGTCGGCCAGATCGACGCCACCCTGGCGATCGTGCTCGGCGTCCACCAGTCGATCGGCTTCAAGGGCATCTCGCTCTTCGGCACGGACGAGCAGAAGGAGCGCTGGCTCCCCGACCTCGCCACCGGCAGGAAGCTCGCCGCATTTGCGCTCACCGAGCCCGAGGCCGGTTCCGACGCCTACCACGTTCGCTCTCGCGCGGTCCAGCAGTCAGACGGGTCCTGGCTGCTGAACGGGGAGAAGCGCTACATCGGCAACGGGTCCCGCGCCGACGTGATCACCACCTTCGCCCGCGCCGAGATCGGAGGCGAGGACCGCCACATCGCACTGATCCTGGAGAAGGGAATGAAGGGGCTCGAGGTCGGCGAGCGCTACGAGACGATGGGGCTGCGGGCCAACGACCTGCGGCGCCTCTACTTCAAGGACGTCCGCGTCCCCGCCGAGAACGTGCTCGGCGACCCGGGTCAGGGCTTTCGGGTCGCTATGCAGATCCTCAACAACGGCCGCATCGGGCTCGGCACCGGCTCGGTGGGCGGCGCCAAGAAGCTGCTCGACCTGGCGATCGACCACGTCAAGGAGCGGCGCCAGTTCGGCCGCCCCCTGGCCGACTTCGAGCTCGTCCAGGACAAGATCGGCTGGATGGTCTCCCACCTCTTCGGGCTGGAGTCCATGTGCTACCTCACCTGCGGCCTGGTGGACGCGGGGGTCCCCGACTACTCCCTCGAGTCCGCCGTCTGCAAGGTCTCGGGGACCGAGTTCCTCTGGTACGCCGCCAACCGCGCCCTGCAGCTGGCGGGCGGCGAGGGCTACATGCGAGACCTCCCCTACGAGAAGGTCCTCCGCGACACCCGCATCTATCCGATCTTCGAGGGCGCCAATGACGTGCTTCGCGCCTTCGTCGCCCTCGGCGGCTTCAAGCCGGTCGGCGAAAAGCTCGAGGGCCTTTCTGAGATCGAGTTGAGCGATCCGATCCGATCGATCGGGGTGCTGGTCGAATACGCGAGCGACCGGATTCAGCGCGAGGTCCGCCCGGACAAGATCACGATGGCCCACGAGGAGCTCTCCGGCCATGCCGACGCCGTCTCCGACCAGGTCAAGCGACTCGCCGGCATCACCGAGAGCCTCCTGCGAGAGCACAAGGGTGAAGTGATCGAGCGCCAGTTCCAGCAGAAGCGCCTGGCCGACAACATCGCCGACATCTACGCCCAGGTGGCCCTGCTCTCGCGCGTCAGCCGGGTATTCGACGACCAGGGGGTAGAGCCGTCGGGACAGGAGCGGTTCATCGCGGACACCTTCTGCCAGCGAGCGGCCTCGCGCGTCGAGAGCCGCTTCGACCAGATCGAGTCGAACGACGACGAGCGGATGACCGCGATTGCGAAGCTCGCCTACAAGCGCGGCTCCTACGGCTACGCGCTCTTCGAGGACTGAGGGCGCGCTACTTCGAGCGGTGCTTGCGCTTCGGCTTCTCGCCGAAGACCTTGTCGTCCAGGAACGGCACGACGGTCTTCAGGAACGCGTTTGTCTTCGGTGCGGCGGTCAGCGGGTCGAGGTGGCTCATCTGCGGATTGCGGTTGACGAGCATCGCCTCCTTCCGGGTGGTCCTCGACCGCCGGATGAAGTTGCGGGCACCGTCCAGGACGTGCGCTCCGGCGAGGTCGGTGGCGATCGCGTAGAGGGGCAGGTCCACCTGCTTCGTGTGCGAGAGCCGCAGGCCGAGGAAGTTGCCCACGTCGTTTCGCGCCATCTGGTCCGCGCCGTTCGTGTCGATCGTCAGCCGGGTCGGGAAGTACCACTCGACCGCGTTGGTGGGCTCCTGGCCGAAGGTCTCGGCCAGGCGGCTGACCGGCGTCACGCCGCCGTCCGCCCAGTCGCGCGGGTTGCCGCTCGGGGCGAGGGCGCCTCCGTTGATGTGCAGCAGGCCGAGGTCAGCGGGGGAGCTGTCGCGGTCGAACGCGTATCCGAGCAGCGCCCGGTTGGTGACGGGGAAGGGCGGATTGAACTGGGCCGGCAGGAGCGGGTAGCTCTGGAGAGTGGTCGCCGACTCCGTCGGCGCCTTCTCGGCGTAGAGCCCGCCGACCTCGGCGAAGAGCCCCGCCGCCTCCGGCAACCCGACTCCGAGCAGATCCAGGAACGGGTCGGCCGTCTGCAGATCCGCCACCGCCTTCTGCGCCTGCGCAAGGTCGTAGGCGTCGAAGCTCCCCATCAGGCCCCCGTCGATCAGGACGAGCCCGTCCAGGTCCTTGTAGCCGGGGCGCCCCTTGAAGTCCCACGCCGCGTAGGCCACCGTCAGCGAGGCCCCGAGTGAATGGCCTCCGAGAGCCACATGGCGGCGACCGTGCTTGCGAGCGAGCTTGACCACCGCGCGGGCGTCGTTGAGCGCCACGGCCATCCCCCACTCCCGGGCATAGGGGTCCTCGTTGGCCCCACGGAAGTGGAAGCCGCCGCCGCCGAGGTAGTAGTGGAACGCCTGCTGCAGGGGGATCTCGCCGCGCAGCGCGGCGGCGAAGGTTGAGGTGTCCTCGAGCGCCTGGGTGCGGCGGTCGATCGCCCACACCTGAAGGCCGGGGACGTGCTTCACCAGGTAGCGCGCGTCCAGGGTGAAGTCCCCCGCTCCGCCCTGGGTGCCGGGCATCAGCACGAGGACGCGCTTGCCCGATGCCGGCCCGAACTGGTGCACCGTGACGTGGTTGAACTGCGCGGGCCCAGGCTCGGCGGCGGTGTCGACGGTGATCACCCGCTCGCGGGCCACCGCCGGGGCCGCGACAAGAGCCAGCGCCACCGCCGTGCCGGCGAGCGCAAGCGCCGCGCGAATGCAAGCCCTCCTCGAGATCTTCTCCTCCATCCCTGGAGGAGGCAGCCTAGTTAATGGCTACTTCGACTGCCCGTTGGCGTTGCCGTTACCGCCGTGGGGGGTTGGCGGGGTTGGGCGCTCGGGGGTGGTGTGGGTGGTCGTGTGCGTCGCCGAGTTTCCCCCGGCGTTGGACTGAGAAGGGGGGCCCGGCTCCTTGCTCTTGGCCTGCCCGGGGGGCGTCGCGCCGTGGAGGCCGATCGCGTTGCCCTTGCTGTGCCCGAGAGCCTTGCCCTGCGCCTTCCGCTGCTGCTCGAGGGCGTGCTGATGAGCCGCCTCAGAGTTGCCCTTGCCCTCGGATTGGCTGGTCGTGGTCCCCAGGCGGCTCTTGGCCTTCTCGCTCGAGCTCGACCCGGCGGCGGTCCCGTGATGGCCGGACGCGGGCTGGTTCGGCAGGGTGATCCCGACCGTCTCGAAGGCCGACCGGGCGGGCGAGGGCACGGTCACTCCGGCGAACGCCAGTCCCGCGAGCACCAGCGGGATCAGCGCGACGGCGATCCCGACCCTGGCCACCAGCGCGCGTCGCGAGCGGGGCCGCTGCCTGACGGGGCGAGCTTCCTGCTCGATCGTCGAGGCACGGGCCAGCTCGGCGAGCCTGGGCACGAGCGTCGTGCCGAGGCTCGGGTCGGGCTTGGTCGGCACAGCCACGCGCAGTGCGCTCTGAAAGAGGGCGACCTCGTTCATCTCACCTTCATAAGCGCCGTTCTCGCTCACAGGGTTACCCCCTTTCGGGCAAGCGCCTTCTTGGCCGCCGCCAGGCCCCGCCGCTGCAGGGCCTTGACCGCGCCCGGGCGCTTGCCCACCGCCTTCGCCACGTCCTCGACGCTCATGTCGCCGATCACCCGCAGCAACAGCACCGCGCGCTGGTCCTCCGAAAGCAGGGCCAGAACGCGCTGGACCTCCTCCACGCCGATCCGGGCGAGCGCCTCGTCGGCCGCGTCGTCGGCCCTGCCGGTGGGCTCGGGCGGCTCGGCCGAGAGCTCGACCGGACGACGAGCCGAGTGACGGCGCGCGTCGATCAGGCGATGGTGGGCGATCGTGAAGACCCAGGAGCGAAAGCCGCGCTCGTCACCCTCGAACCTGGCGATGTCGCGGGCGACCTGGAGGAAGGCCTCGCTGAGCACGTCCTCAGGATCGGGGGCGCCGTTGGCGCGCAGGTAGCCGAGCACGACCGGGGCGAGGTCGTTGTAGAGCTCCTGCCAGGCGGCCTCGCTCCCCTCCCTGGCCGCCTCCAGGAGCGAGCTGAAGCGCTCTGGGGACATCCGGGGCGACGGTACATGACTGCGGCCGAACCTACGCTTAACCTACAGGCTGTATGTCAACCGCATCCCGGACCACGGACACGCCCGGCCGCCGCGAGGCGGAGGCCCGGGCGACCCGCGAGGCGCTGATCGACGCCGCGCTCGGGCTCTTCACCGAGAGGGGCTACGCCGAGGTCGGCACCGAGGAGATCGTCGCCCGCGCCAAGGTCACCCGGGGGGCGCTCTACCACCACTTCGAGGACAAGCGCGATCTCTTCCGGGCCGTCTTCGAGCGGGTCGAGGCGGATCTGATGGAGCGGATCGGGGCCAGGATGGGCGGCGCCGAGGATCCTTGGGAGCTGATCACCACCGGGATGCGGTCCTTCCTCGATGCCTGCGAGGAACCCGCGGTCAAGCAGATCTCGCTGACGGACGCCCCCGCCGTCCTCGGCTGGAAGGAGTGGCGCGAGATCGACAATCGCCACGGCCTCGGCCTGACCCGCGCCGCCCTCGAGGGGGCGGTCGCGGCCGGCGTCCTCCGCCCCATCGCCGTCGAGCCGATGGCCCACCTCTTGGTCGCCGCGCTCTCCGAGGCCGCCTTCGTCATCGCCCACGCGGAGCGCCCGCGCGAGGCCCGCGGCGAGGTCGAGCAGGCCCTGTTCCAGCTGGTCGAGGGCCTGCGGGCCTAACGACGGTGAGGCTTCTCCTGGGACTCGCAATCGCCTTCGCACTGCAGGGCGGCGTGGCCGCCGTAGCCACGATCACGCCGACCTCGGGCACCGACCAGTTCACGGCCGGTCGCAGGTGCTCGCAGCGCGAGGCGACCGCCTCGGACGACGAGAATGCGGGCCACTCGGCTGTGCGCACACCGGCACCTATCGCACCGACACGGTCGCCCTGACGCTCCCGTCGGACAACATCGAATAGTCCGTACTTCCTCGGTGGACGCGAGCCGGAGGTGACCGCGATTTCGTCAACGCCGGCTCCCTGCTGCTCATCCACCCGGGCGGTGGCACGGCGGTGGTCAACGCTTCCGGGATCGTCGGCGGCGATCGCGTCCTCAACGTCCAGACGAGCGCGAGCCTGACGATCAGGGACCTGACCATCACCGGCGGCGATGAGCACGTTGGAGGGCCCTTGAGCGCCGGAGGCGGGATCAGGACCGACGGCTCCCTGGCCGTGATCGACAGCAGGGCTTGAACCGCGAGGCCGGCTTCGGTAGGCGCGTGCTCGCCTCCGCCGGGAGGGCAGCCTTCGGCGCTGAGACTGGACGAGGTGGCGGCAGCCCGTTGTTCCAGCGATTGACCGCCTCCACGTAGTCCACCCAATCCTCCGTCGAGTCGAACTCGGAGGGCCCGCGCGGTGGGTGGATCTGCAGGGGGTGTCCGGTCAGCGGGTCCGGATAGTTCCGCGCGTATTGATGACCTGGCTCCCGGACGAAGGGTTGCCCCGAGGTCTGATCGCCGTCGCGATCATCGCGGTCGCCGTCGCGATCAGACCATGGTCGGTGTCGGCCCGGACTTCGATTTGGCCAGCCAACGATGCCGCGCGTAACGGGACGCGCGCGGAGTGAGTCGGAATTGAGCCACTCGATCTAGTTGAGGCGCTCGACCAGCTGCGCCTCGCCCTGGCCCCCGGCAACGCACATGGTCTCCAGGCCGACCGCGTGGTCGTCCGTCTCCATCGCGTTGAGCAGGGTGCCCATGATCCGGGCGCCGGTCATGCCGAACGGGTGGCCCAGCGCGATCGCCCCGCCGTGCGTGTTCATCTTCTCCAGCGGGATGTCGCACTCGGCCATGATCGGAATCACCTGAGCGGCGAACGCCTCGTTGAGCTCGACCACGTCGACGTCGCCGATCTTCATCCCCTGGCGATCGAGGACCTTCTTGATCGCGCCGATCGGGGCGACGCCCATGTACTCGGGCTCGTTCCCGTGCGTGGCGGCGGTCAGCAGCTTCGCCCTCGGCTTCAGGCCCAGCTCCTTGGCGCGGTCCTCGGACATCACCAGCACGGCCGCGGCGCCGTCGTTGAGCGGGCATGAGTTGCCGGCCGTGACTCCGCCGCCGCCCTCGAAGGCCTCGGGCAGCTCGGAGAGCTTCTCCAGGGTCGAGCTGGCACGGGGGCCGTCGTCCTTGGCCACCTCGTTGCCCTCAGCGTCCTTGACGGGCACGATCTCGCGATCGAAGAAGCCGTCCTCCTGGGACTGCACGGCGAGCTCCTGCGAGCGCTGGGCGTACTTGTCCATGTCCGCGCGGCTCACCTCGTAGCGCTTGGCGACGTTCACGGCCGTCACGCCCATCTCGATGTAGGCGTTCGGCGTCCCGTCCTTGCCCTGCAGCTTCTCGTTCTGGTCGGCGGCGCCGGCCGGCTCGGTGCGCTCGTTGTAGCGGCTCACCCACTCGACGCCGGCGGCGATGTAGGTGTCTCCCTGCCCGGCGCGGATCGCGTTGGCGGCGTGCCTGATCGAATCGAGGCTCGAGGCGCAGTAGCGAGACATGGTCACGCCGTTGACCGTCTCCGGCAGCTTCTCGGAGAGCAGCACCATGATCCGGGCGACGTTGAAGGCCTGGAGCCCCTGCGGCATGCCGCAGCCGCAGAAGACGTCCTCGATGGAGGCGGGATCGACGTCCGGATTGCGCTCGAGCAGCTGATCGATCACGTAGGCGCCCATCTCATCTGGGCGCAACTGGGCCAGCGACCCCTTGAAGGCCCTGCCGATGGGCGTGCGGATTGTGTCGACGATCACTGCTTCGGGCATCTGCGCCACTCCTTAGGTTCGATTGGAGGCGGGAATGGTACGGGGCCGTGGCTCTCGAGGGCGGGCTAGGATCCCTGGCGATGGCAGACCTGATGCCGCGAATCCGCATGCCGAAGGTCACTCTGCCCGGTCGCTCCGACAGCGGCGGGCGCCTGCGTGGCAAGGCATCGACGGCGACCAAGACGAAGCCTCAGCCCGAGGCCGCTGTCGAGACCAAGACGGCGGACGCCAAGGCGAAGAGCCCCGAACCCAACCTGCAGGAGCGCATGGAGGGCCTGCAGGGCTGGATGGCCGAGATCGAGCGCAAGCAGGGGCGGATCACCTATTTCGGCGCAGCGGGGCTGCTGATCGCCATCCTCGCCGCAGGCGCGGCCCTCTACTTCGGGCTCACGACCAAATCCGACAGCGCGACCAAGAGCGACGTCGATTCCCTGACGAAGAAGGTCGACGCCCTGCAGGCGGCGGCCACGAAGAACTCGAAGGACACCCAGGCCGCGCTGAACGCCTCGGTCGCCCAGCTCCAGGCGTCGATCGCCGCGCTGCAGAAGCAGTCCGCGCAGAACTCGGCCAACATCGCGACGCTGCAGAGCCAGGCGACCTCAGCCGCGCTCGGCAAGGGCGCGGCCGCGGGCACGACGCTGACGCCCAACACGACGACCACCACTCCGGGCGGCACGGGCAAGAACCCATAGTTAGTGTCATTCGGCACTAAGTTGCAACGTGCTCGCCACGCACGTCCGAAAGGTGCTCTAGCGTGGCCCGCGGAATCGGCTCGAAAGGAGGTCCTCGATGCCTGAGGGCTATTGCGTCAAGGAACGCAAGAAGGTCGAGATCAAGGATCCGCAGCAGGTCACCATGAAGAACGGTCGCCCGGCTATTCAGGGCACGTGCCCGGACTGCGGGACCAAGATCTTCAAGATCGGCAAGCTCACCTAGCTCTGGCTCTGCGTACGCGTGGGGGACCGCCCACGCGTGCCCGGCGGCCCGCCGGGGTTGGCGGGACGTGTGCCCTGATCTCAGCAAGCAGGCGTGTCGCGACCTCGGCCGGCGCTTCATCCGGCCGAGGCTCGCCGTTCCCTGGCGCAAAGAACCGCACGCTCACGCGCGGGCGGCGCGGGAAGCGCGCGTACGCGGTCGTTCCCTCCACCGCGCAGAGCGCCACGCTGACGCCTGGGCACGCCTGAGCGAGGCGGCCGACGCCGCTCCGTGCGCCGCAGCGCCAGGCCCACCAGCACGGGGTCCCACTGGCTGTCGTGGTTGGGCACGACCAGCAGGGGCCCGCGCTCAGGCACGGCCTCGAGTCCCTCCGTGCGCAGTCGCCCCCACCAGGCGACGGGTCGCATCAACGCGGCGATCAGGTCGTAGATCAAGGGTCAATCCCGTGCGAGGCCGAGCGCGTAGGAGCTTAGGCAGGCCGCGACGCCTGCTGTGTCCATCCCTACGAACGCAGTGGAGGTGCGGATGATCTCGACCAGACGATTCGCGGCGCTGTTCGCGATCGGGGCCGCGGTCGCGGTGCCGATGGTGGGCTGCGGCGGCAGCAGCGACGACAACAGCACCAGCAACGCGGCGACTCAGGCGTCAACCAGCGGCGGCGGCGCGACGGGCGCCGGCGGCACGGTTGATCTGAGCGCCACCGACTTCAAGTTCGATCCCTCCGAGCCGACGGTGAAGTCGGGAAACGTCAGCTTCAACCTGAAGAACGACGGTCAGGTCACGCACTCGCTCGAGATCGAGGACGTCAACGGCGAGGACAGGGAGTTGGAGGGGGATGTCTCACCGGGCAGCGACGGAAAGCTGACGGTGGACCTGGCGCCCGGGAAGTACGAGTTCTACTGCCCGGTCGACAACCACAGGGAGATGGGAATGACGGGAGAGATCACCGTCAAGTAACGATCCGTCTGCCGTCGATGTCCCTGCCCCGCAAGTCCTGTGGCGCATCGCGGCGCGAGCATACGGGAGACTTCGTGGCGAATGCATCAGAAGCCGCTCGAGCTCATCCTGGCCCGCAACTTCCTGACGAGCCTCTCGACGCCCGCGTTCCTGGTCGATGAAAGCGGCGCGCTGATCTTCTACAACGAGGCCGCGGGGGCCCTGCTGGGAATCTCCTTCGAGGAATCGGGGCGCATGCCGGCCAAGGAATGGAGTCACGCGATCGGGCCGTTCGGCGACGACGGGAGCCCGATCCCGATCGAGGAGCTCCCGACCACCAAGGCCCTGCGCCAGGGGCGTCCCGCGCATGGATCCTTCACGGTGCACTCGATGTCGGGTGACGACTACGAGATCGAGTCGACGGCGCTTCCGATCGTTGCCGAGGGCGGCCAGGAGGGGGCGATGATCTTCTTCTGGACGCGGACCAACAACACACGCCAGGCGGGTTAGCCCGCTATAGGCTGGGCAGGAGAGAGGAGAAGGCAGATGGTGAGGATCCGATGAAGCTCAAGGTGTGGGGTGCGCGGGGTTCCGTCCCGGCCCCGGGGCCTGAGATGAACCGCTACGGCGGCAACACATCCTGCGTCGAGCTCGAGCTCTCGGACGGCTCCACCCTGATCATCGACGCCGGCACCGGCATCCGCAGCCTCGGGGTCGGGATCGCGAAGCGGCTGCCGAAGATCAACATCCTCCTCACCCACCTCCACCTGGACCACATCCAGGGCCTGATGTTCTTCGCGCCCTGCTTCCGGTCGGAGTCCAAGATCACGATCTGGGGCCCGTCTTCGCCCGAGGCGTCGCTCGAGGAGCGGATCTCGCGCTACATCTCGGCTCCCCTCTCCCCCGTCGAGGTCCGCGAGCTGCCCTGCGAGGTGAGCTTTCGCGACACGCCTCCCAGCGAATGGGAGATCGGTCCCGCGAAGATCCACGCCGAGGCGGTCACGCATCGAGGGCCCACGCTCGGCTACCGGATCACCGACGGCCCGACCACGCTCACCTACATCTCGGATCACGAGCCCGGCCTCGGTGCCCCACTTGAATCGCTCGAGCCGGAGTGGATCTCGGGGTACGACCTGGCCCGCGACGCCGACATGCTGATCCACGACTGCCAGTACACCGACGAGGAGTACCCCGAGCACGTCGGCTGGGGCCACTCACGCCTCACAGACACGCTCACCTTCGCCCGCCGCGTCGATGCACAGCGGTTGCTGATGTTCCATCACGACCCGCTGCACTCCGACGACTTCCTCGATCGCTTCCAGGAGACCGCACGAGAGCGCTGGGCCGAGCTCGGAGGTGCGGACGGCGCCGTGGGAATGGCCGCGGAGAGCCAGCAGATCGAGATCGGCACGCCGGTCGGCGTCGCCTAGAGCTGCGGACGCCGATCGGCCCAGGGCCGCTCGGCCTCGAGTTGAGCCGCGAGCGAGACGATCGTCGCCTCGTCGTTGGGCCGCGCGACCAGCATCACCGAGCGCGGCAACCCCCCATCGGTGAAGCCGGCCGGGACGGTCGCGGCCGGCTGGCCCGTGTAGTTCCAGGTCGCGGCGTATGGATAGACGTTGCTCATCCCGTTGATCGTCCGCAGCGCGCCCTGCCCGCGCCAGTGTCCGATCTCGACGGGGAGCTGGGCGGTCGCGGGGGTGAGCAGCAGATCGTGGTCCTGCCACAGCTCCGCGATCCGCGCGGAGGCCGCGGGCATCCGGTCCCGGACTTTGCCCAGGCGCCGGTCGCTGAACAGCCTGCCGAGCTTGACGAACCCCTTCGTCTGATCCGAGAGTCGCTCGGGGTGCGTCAACGTCAGCGCCTCGTCGCGGATTCCGCGGAAGTAGAGCGGATAGAAGTCGGTGACCATGCGGCCGTAGGAGGGGCTCGCCTCGGTCACCTCATGCCCGAGCGAGCGAAGCAGGTCGATCGTCTCCTCGTAGGCCGCGATCACCTCGGGCGCCTTTGGCACTGGCAGGATCGTCTTGGTGGTACAGGCGATTCGGAGCCGACCGGGCGGCGTCTGCGCCGCCTCCTGGAGGGGGCGATCGAACGGCGGAGGACTGTCGAAGTCGCCCCTCTCGGGCCCGCTCACCGTGTCCAGATAGAGGGCCGTGTCCATCACGGTACGGCTGACGCATCCGGAGACCGAGAGGCCGTACCAGTGCTCACGATCCGGCCAGAGCGAGATCCGATTCCGCTGGGGCTTCAGGCCGAAAAGGCCGTTGTAGGCGGCGGGATAGCGAATCGATCCCGCCCCGTCCGTCGCGTGGGCGATCGCGCAGAGGCCTGCGGCGGTGGCGGCGCCGCTGCCGCCGCTCGAGCCCCCGGTGGTGCGCGAGGTGTCCCACGGGTTTCGGGTGTCACCCCAGGTCGGGCTCTCGGTGAAGCCGTAGATCGCCAGCTCGGGGAGGTTGGTCTTGCCGAGAATCGTCGCGCCGGCCTCGCGCAGCCTCCGGACGACGAGTCCGTCCTCGGTCGCCGGCTCACCGTAGGCGGCGGTGCCGTGGGTGGTCACCTCGCCGGCGTAGTCGACGTTGTCCTTGATCGCCACCGGCACCCCCAGCAGTGGGGCATCGTCGCCGGCCGCGAGGCGCTCCTCCGCCCGCTTCGCGTCGGCGCGCGCACCGTCGGCGAGTACCACGCGGTAGGCGTTCAGCTTGGGCTCGAGGGCGGCGATCCGCTCCAGGTAGAGCTCGACCAGCTCGCTCGGGGAGACCTCCCCTGCGCGAACCAACTCCGCGATCCGAGCCGCGCCCGCGAAGGCGACCTCGTCGTCGACACTCGGCATCACACTCACAGCCGCCATCCTTCCGCATCGAGCACCTCCTCGGCCGCCCGCTCTCCGGAGCGGACTGCGCCGTCCATGTATCCGCACCAGACGGTCGCGGTCTCCGCGCCCGCCCAGTGGACGCGCCCGGTCGGCCGACGCAGCGCCTCGCCGTACTGGGCGAGCGCCCCCGGACCGAACGAGCAGACGGGGCCTCCCCGGCTCCATTCCTCCTCGGCCCAGGCGGTCTCGAGATAGATCCCGGGCTGCGCCGCCTCGGGCCCGAAGAGCCGCGTGAAGCTGTCCAGCACGATCCGGCGGCGCTCCGCCTCCGAGCGGCGGGCGTGGCGGATCGCCTCGGCGCCGGCGATGAAGCCGAGCAGCACGCCGGGCGATCCATCCGGTGGGGAATTGTCGAAGGTCGTGATCACGGGGCCTCGGTCGGTGACCGACTGGCCCGTCAGGCCCTCCGCCCTCCAGAAGGGCTCGGGGTAGACGGCTGCGCACTTGGTGAGCGCCCCGTGAGCCATCCGCTGCATCAGCTGATCCCGCCGCCCGCCCAGCGACGGCGAGAACGAGATCCGGGCCGCAAGCGGAGGCGGCACTGCGACGATCACCCGCTGGGCACTGGCGCTGACGCCGTCCGCGTCGACCCTGAGGCCGCCGCCGTCCTGCGCGATGCGCCGCACAGGCGCCGAGAGCTGGACGCCGTCCCCGAGCTCCTGCGCCAGCCTCTGGGAGATCAGCTGAGAGCCGCCGACGAAACGGTCCTGCTGGGCGCCCCCCTCGGTGTCGATCAGCCCGTCGAAGTCCCCCGCCGCGCTGACGTACGAGAGCATCCAGAGCAGCGACAGCTCGGCGGTGCCGGTCCCCATCACCGTCCCGGTCGCGATCTCGAGGAGGCTGCGGGCCTTCTTCGTGCGAGCCGCCTTGCGCACCCAGGTCGCCATGGTCTGGGAGTCGAGCTCCACGGCGTTCCGCGCCGTCCAGGGCGCGTCCGCGGGCACCCGCCGTGCCGCCTTCCCGAGCTTTCGCCGGGCGCGGTCGAGGTCGAACAGCACATGCGGCGCGAGGCGCGGGATCGTCCCCTTGTAGCGGCGCTGCTTGCCGCCCAGGTCAAGCAGATTGCGGCCCTCGTAGTAGGTCGGGAATGTCTCTATGCCCAGCTCGCTCGCCAGCGCGAGCAGCCGGTCCTGGGTCGGCCCGACCCACTGTCCCCCCATCTCGACCACCTTGCCCGCTCCGATCGAGGCGTTGGCGGTCCGGCCCCCAACGCGGTCGCGGGCCTCCAGGACCAGTACCTCACGCCGCGCGGCGACGAGCTGACGGGCGGCGACCAGCCCGGCGAGGCCGGCACCGACGACGATGACGTCAGCGTCTCGGGAGCCGGGCACGGCGGGCATTCGCGCACGCTATCGCCACAGGTAGGACGGAGCGCGTGGCGGCTATTTGCGGCGGCCCTGGATGACGTCGGTGCTGAGGTTCGGGTTCCCGGTGACCTCGGCCGCGCAGAACGGCGGGTCGACCCACTCCTTCTTGGAGAACATGCGGGTCTGGTCCGCGTAATAGGGCGAGTTCGGGTTCTCCGACTGGGAGTAGGTCAGGATCGAGCGGTTGTCGGGACAGCCGCCGTTGAAGCTGGTCACCATCACGAAGCTCGATCCGTGCGGGACGTTCGGGTAGCCGGGCTCGGCTGGATCGGCCGACCAGCTCACGTTGATCGCGTTGAAGTCGCCGTTCGGATCGCCGGGCCCGCCGTGGATCGGGATCCGCTCGTTGCCGCGCTTCTCGTACTGATAGCCGCGCAGCGGCGCGTCGAGCGGGATGCCCGCGCTCTGCAGGTCGGTGACGGCGTCGGCGAGCGACTGCTGCACCTTGGGGCTTGCGATGTTCAACCCGGAGGGAGTGTTGACCGGGTCGTTGGCGTCGAACGGCGTCGAGAACACGCTCGGGTCGCCGGTCGGCAGCGTGATCGGCAGCCCGCCGGGTGAAGCGAGAGCGCGGGTGGCGAAGCGGCGGAAGAGGATCGCGCCGTTCGAGTCCAGGTTGTCGTGGAGGTCCCAGGCGGCGAGGACCGGGCAGGCGCCGCTGACGTCCACGGGGCCCGAGCTGCCGAGCAGGTAGCCGCCCGGAGCGCTCTGGCAGAGCTGCACCAGCGGATCGCGCCAGAGCTCACCGCCGTACTGCCTGTCGTTGAACACGGCGTCTTGGAGCTGTTGGCGGGTGAAGCGGTCGCCGGGCAGGCCATCCGACCCGTCGAGCCGCTGCTGGACGATGCGCAGGCCGAGCCTCGTCCGCAGGGTCCGCGGGGTTCGCTCGTCGCCGATGATCCGGGCGAAGCCCTCGAGCGGATGCTCGGGGTTCGAGAGCCAGTAGCTGTCGTTCGAGTTGGTGACGTAGTCGTCCCGGGTCAACGACGGGAGGTGCGAGGGGCCGAAGATCCCGGGCGCCGCGGCGTCGGGATCGTTGTCCCACTCGCATGAGGATCGCGAGCCGTCCAGGACCGGCAGGCCGAGCAGCTGGAAGGTCGCCACGCCGACGGGAGAGTCGCACTGGGCCGCCTTCTGATTCGAGACGTTCGGGATCGCGCCGATGTCCGCGTAGTACGCCTTGCCGGAGGAGTCCGCGGCGATGGTGTTGACCCAGGGGATGCCCTCGTAGGTCTTCTCGATCTTGTCCAGCTGGCCGACGCTCTGCGCCTCGTTGGTGAAGAAGAAGTGGTTGAGGTAGCGGAAGTTGGTGGCGTTGACGTCGCCCATCGTGAACGCGGTCGCCGGCGTCCACGGCAGGGGGATGCCGACGAGGTCGTCCAGCACCGGCCCATGGCTGGTCGAGTAGAGGGTGCGCGTCTCGGGCTCGAGGCCGCCGTCGGTCCGGACCTGGACGGTGACCTGCTGCTGCTTCATGTCCCGCCACTGCCCGTCGTAGAGGTACTGGGTCGGGTCGGCCGGGTTGACGACCTCCTGGAAAGGCGTGAAGCGGTACGCGGTCGAGACCGTGTGGCTCCAGGCGAGGTTGTCGGTGTGCCCGATCAGGATCAGCGGCACGCCGTAGAGGCTGCCGCCGGAGACGTTCACCTTGCCCGGGATCGTCAGATGCGACTGGTAGAAGCGCTCGGGACCGTCCCAGGGGAAGTGCGGGTTGCCGAGCAGCATCCCGCTGCCGTTCGATGTCGCCTGCGAGCCGAGCGCGATCGCGTTGGAGCCGATCGGCAGCTTGAGCCTGCCCTGCAGGCCCTGGGCGATCGTGGACGGGTCGATCGGCAGTGACGCCCCGCCCGGCGTCTTCGCATCCGCGATGCCGTCGATTGCGACGGTTTGCGAGGCGAGCAGGGCGAGCTGGTAGAAGCGCCTGTAGGCGTCGATCTCGCTGATCGGCTTCACCCAGGCGGCGCCGCGGCAGCGGGGGTCGGGCAGGTTGTCGACGCCCGTCTTCGCGAGGTAGCGGTTGTAGCCGGCGACGTAGCCGCGGACGCCCTGGCGGATCTGATCGACCGGGCCGTCCGGCGGAGGCTGCGCGAGCAGCTTCTCGACCGTGTGGTCGTCGATGATCCGCTGGTAGAAGAAGTCGGAGTTCAGGTTGTTGGCGGAGAAGCCGTTGCCCCGCTGCAGGTAGCTCCCGTCCGGGCCGAAGCTGCCCTGGACTCCATCGCCCGAGTAGCGCGAGCGCTCCCCGCGCACGGTCACATAGGTCTCGGCGAGCTCGCAGATGTTGTCCTGGGCGAGCGCGTACCCGTAGCCGAAGCCGATGTCGGCGAAGTTGTCGCCGGTGATGTTGGGGATGCCGTGGGCGTCCCGGCTGATCGTCGCCTTGAGCGGCGCGCCGCTGGCCGGCGCTGCAAGCGCGAGCAAGACGAACGTCACCGCGGCCGCGATCCTCCCGTTCCCCATCGGCGAGAACAGTACCTACCTAATAATGACTACGCGCTAGTTCTCGGAGAGGATCTTGGCCTTCTCGCGCTCGAACTCGGAGTCGGTCAGTGCCCCGGATTCCCGGAGCTTCTGAAGCCGCTCGAGCTTCGCGATCTGGCCCCCGGTTCCGCTCCCTGACGACGATGCGGTTCCGCTCGATCCCCATGGAAGCCGGTTGCCGAGCTGCTGCGCCGAGCGCGCCTGATTCAGCCCCGCGCTCATCCGCGACATCATGCCGCCGCCGGCCCCGCCCAGACCCGCGGTCGCGCCGGCGGTGGCGGGTCGCTCGTCGCGCTTGCCGAGCCCGCTGACCAGGCGCCAGAGCGAGAGCAGCAGCGCCGGCACGCCCATCAGCAGGAAGGTGCCGCCGACGATGATCCCGCCGAGCTGCCCGCCGCTCGAGTCCTGGATCTGCTGATTGGTCAGCGATGCGATCAGCGAGGTTGCGCCCGTCGCCGCGAAGAAGAGCCCCCAGGCGAACAACCCGAAGCTGAAGTCGCTGGCGCTGTTGAGCGGCCGATCCTTGTCCCAGGGCGGGTCGCCGCGGAAGGCGAAGATCCCTGCCCCGATCAGCCCGCCGAAGATCCCGGCCATCAGCAGCAGGATGTCCGTCCCGGTCCCGGACGGACAGGGCTGAGCGATCTGGTACGGCGTGTTGCCGGAGGCGCACGTCCCGGTCTCGAGCAGCGAGACCAGCTTGACGTTGAAGAGCACGATCCCGCCGAAGAACATGGCGAGCCCCAACGGCGCTTTGATCAGATAGCCCATCTCCCCGGCGGGCAGCCTACTGAGGCCAGGGACCGACCGCCAGGCGCGCGGGTCCTGTCGCCGAAATTGATCGACACGCGCAAGAGCGCGTGTCGAAAGTCAATTCCGGCGCCACCCGCGCGAGTGCCGAGGTGTGAGCGCCGAGCATGAGGCAGAAGTGCTGCTTTGCATGGAAAGCGGCACTCCCTCGCGAGATACTGCGTGGGCGATGTCGGAGGAGAACGTCGAGCTGCTGCGCAAGCTCCAGGGCGATTGGAATCGCGGCGAGCGCGACTTTGCCGATGCATATCACCCCGACGTCGAATTCCTGCCGCTTCGGGCCGCCACGGAGGGCGCTTACCACGGCCTTTCGGGCATCGAAGCATTCGTCGCCGATACCTCCGAGGTCTTCGACAAGTTCGAGATGAACTTCGAGTTCACCGATCTCGGCGAGCGAGTGCTCGCCTGCGGCACCATCCATGTGAGAGCGAAAGGCAGCGGCGTGGAGACGGACATCCAAACAGGCGGCCTCTTCGAGTTCCGTGACGGAAGGATCGTGCGCTGGGAGGACTTTGGGTCGAAAAGCAAGGCGCTCGAAGCCGCCGGGCTCTCGGAGTAGGCGACTGCTGCTTTGGACGAGAAGCAGGCGCGAACCTTGCAGGGTCGTCCGGCGGGACGCATCTCCAGCGGGTGGCGCCGGATTTCACTTTCGACACGCGCGGGTTCGCGCGTGTCGATGAAATCCGGCGACAGGACCCGCTGGCCGATGCCCCGGCGCGTCGCCCGAGCTAGCTCGCCGCCGCTTCGCGGTGCGGCAGCTTCCAGTCCGGCCGCGGGAAATGGCAGGTGTAGCCGTTCGGGTAGTGCTGCAGATAGTCCTGGTGCTCCGGCTCCGCCTCCCAGAACGGCCCGGCCTCGCTCACCTCGGTGACGACCTTGCCCGGCCAGATGCCGGAGGCGTCGACGTCGGCGATCGTGTCCTCCGCCACCTGCCGCTGCTCGTCGGTCGTATAGAAGATCTCCGAGCGATAGCTCGAGCCGATGTCGTTCCCCTGCCGGTCCTTGGTGCTCGGATCGTGGATCTGGAAGAAGAACTCGAGGATGTCCCGGTAGGAGATCCGGTCGGGATCGAAGACGATCTCGACGGCCTCGGCGTGGCCGGGGTGGTTCCCGTAGGTCGGGTTCTCGTTCTCGCCGCCGGCATATCCGACACGCGTCGAGATGACGCCGTCGCGCTTGCGAAGCAGCTCCTGCACGCCCCAGAAGCACCCTCCGGCGAGGATCGCGGTCTCGGTGTTTTCCGTCATCAGGGAATTCCTTCCGTCGAGGTCGTATCCCTAAGTCCATCCTAGGCGGCCGGCGTTACTCACATGCCGGGCATCGGCTGCCGCGCCCAGGGGGTCAGGGCGCGGACGAACCTCCGCACGCGGTAGCGCCGGAGCGCCTTGGTGACGAGCTCCTTGTCGTGCGGATAGGTGAGCAGCTCGCCGGCCTCATCAGGCGTCACCCAGCGCAGCTCGTCGACCTCATCGTGGGCGTGGAATTCGCCCTCGATCGGCTCCATCAGCCAGTAGCGGACCAGCTTGCGCCGAGACTTCCGGTCCAGGTAGGAGACATGTGGCAGCTCGGCTCCAACCTCGCAGCGGTATCCGGTCTCCTCCTGGACCTCGCGCACGGCGGCCTCCAGCCACCCCTCTCCCTTCTCCAACTTGCCCTTGGGCAGGGACCAGTCCATGTACTTGGGCCGGTGGATCACCGCGACCCTGGTCCGTCCCTCCTCGTCACGTCGCATCACGACCCCGCCGGCGGCCGAGATGTCCGGCGTTCCGTCCGTCAGTTCATAGTCGTCACGAGCCACGGCTGCAGATTACGGACCGCGTGCGGCGGTCCTTTTTACATCTCCGCGAAACGGCGAAGGGCGTCCTTCCCTCCGCCGACCATCGGATCGCCGTGGGCGAAGAGCAGGCTGTCGAAGTCGCGGTCGAGCAACCGCGAATAGGCCTCGCGCAGGCCTGCCTTGACGCCCTCGGGGTCGTCGCCGAGGAGCTGGTCGGGGACGAACCGCATCTCTCCCCCGTAGCGCATGATGCCGTCGGCGATCAGCAGCGCCCGAGCGTCCCGGATCAGCAGTGCGGTCTCGTCCGGGCAGATGGCGCCGACCTCGAGGGCCTCGATCCCGGGCGCAACCTCCGAACCGAATTCGAAGCCCTGAACATCGACTCCGCCCTCGAACTCGTGCAGCCCGGGCTTGGAGCACTCGATCGCGCATCCCAGTTCCTCGGCGAAGCGCTCCGCGTGACGCAGGTGGTGCCGGTTGCTGAGCAGAATCAGCTTCGGCGGCTGCTCGCGGAAGGCATCAATCCCCACATCCGGCGGCAGCAGTGGATCGATCAGGGTGCCGGACGTCGGCACCCAGTGGGAGCTGACCTCCATGTGGATCTTCGGGTGCTCGGCGGTCCAGTGCCAGACGCCGGGGACTACCTCCTCCACGTCTAGATCCACTCCAGGATCACGCCGAAGAGGAGGATCGAGAGGATCACGATCGCCGCCATCGCTCCGACGATCCGCAGGCGGGAGCGGTTGTCGGGCCGGTCATAGACGTAGCCCGCGATCAGGAAGAACCAGAGGTAGCCGAACACGACGATCAGCGGGACGCAGGGGAAGTTCCACCACCAGTAGTCCCAGTGGAAATAGCCGGTTCCGTGCAGAAGGACCTCGACGAAGGTGGCGAAGATCGAGAACCCGAGCCCGATCGTCAGGCGGTTGGGCATTCCGAGAAGCTTCGTCTTCGGATCCTCGGGCAGCGACTTCGCATAGATCACCCCGGAGACCGCGAACATCAGCGAGATCTCGATCGTCAGCCCGATCAGGATCAGATAGGCGGTGTCGCCGGTGACCGTCCAGAGCGCTGCCCGGTCAGAGAAGTGGAGGATCAGCGAGTTGGCGATCTCGTTGATCCAATCCGCCAGCCAGAACGCGAGGCCCGCGAGGATCACGTCCCACCTTCGCCGCTCGACCTCGACCGCGTAGACGTAGATGACCAGCGTCAGCAGGGTGACCACGTACCACTTGAACTGGTGCTCGTCGCGGAGCAGGTGCTGGGCCTGCACCGTGAAGTCCGTCACCGCCGTCAGGGACACGGCGGCGACTCTATCCCCGGTCCCCATACGATCGCGGGGTGCGGACGCTCGGCATCGACCTCGCGGCGCAGCCTGCCAACACCAGTGCGTGCGCCGTCGACTGGGGACCGAGCCGGCCGGTGGTCTCCGAGCTTCGCTCGGGGCTCGACGACGACGCCCTGCTCGATGCGATCTCCGGCGCCGACAAGGTCGGGATCGATGCCCCGTTCGGCTGGCCTGACGAATTCGTCGATGCGGTGGCTGCCCACCGCAACAGGGCGGGCTGGCCGGGCAGCGGCGAGGACCAGGACGTCTACCGCTTTCACCTCAGCTTCCGGGCGACCGACCGGCGCCTGATCGAGCGGGGCTCGCGTCGCCCGCTGAGCGTTTCCACCGATCTGATCGGGGTTGTCGCGATGCGCTGCGCCTATCTGCTCGACCGCCTGGCCGCTCGGGGCGAACCGGTGGACCGTGCCGGTTCCGGCAAGGTGATCGAGGCCTATCCTGCGCCCGCGCTCACTGGCTGGGGGATCTCGGCCGTCGGCTACAAGAGCCGGGTCGGAGTCGCCCGGCTCCCCGAGCTCCTGTCCACCCTGGAGCAGGGGCTCGGCGGCATCGAGATGACCCATCAGCAGCGCGAATCCGCCGAGTCCGACCACAATTGCTTCGACGCGCTGGTCGCCTCCCTGGTCGCCAGAGCAGCGGCGCTGGGGCTCACTCAGGGGCCTGAATCCGACGAGGAGCGCGACCGCGCCGTGCGCGAAGGGTGGATCCACGTCCCGACGAACCCGCTGCCCCACCTGCTCGAGTCATGACCACGCCCCGAACCCATTCCCTCTCGGTGGGGGCGGTAGCGCGCGACGTCGCATCGGCCTATCGCGCCCACTGGTTCTTCCTGATCACGGCGGCGATCGTCGTGCTGCTGCCGCAGGCCCTCGTCGATTCGCTGCTCGACACTCTCCACGTCGAGGGGCTCCGCAGCGCCCGAGACGTGGCGGTTGTCGTTGCAGCCCCGCTCACGATCATCGTCAACCTCTTCGGGCAGGCCTTCTACGCCGGATTGGCCGCCGCCGCCGTGATCGAGTGGCGAGCCGGTCGGCCACTGCCCGGGATCCGCGCCCTCCTGCGCTCCGTGCCGATTGGCCGGCTCGTTCTGCTGGACATCGTGCTCACCCTCGGCACCGCGGTTGGCCTCGTGCTGCTGGTGATCCCCGGTCTGATCTTCATGGCCTTCTTCAGCATCTCCCCCGCACTGGTCAAGTTCGAGCACCAGGGCGTCTGGAGCTCCATGCGACGCAGCCGCGAGCTGGTTCGGGGCAACTTCTGGCGGGTGATGGTGACCGTCGTCGGCACGATCCTCGTTACGGAGATCGCCGTCTCGCTGATCAGTGCGCCCTTCCACGGGCTTGCCATCGTCACCTTCGTGGACCTGGCGGCCGACGGGCTGCTCCAGCCGATCGAGGGGCTCGTGATCGTCGTCGTCGCCCTCGCCCTGCTCGAGCTACGTGGCGAAGCGCCCAAGCCGGGCGAACTCGCGCGCGCCGTCGGCGACGTCCGCGAATAGACCCTGGCAAGAAAACGGGCCGCCCCCCAGGGCGGCCCGTGAGTCAAACGGCGGCGGGCGGATGGTTTGGTTTCCTGCTCCCCTTGGCGCGTGGGAGTCTGCCCGCCGCTCGCCGAGCGGTCATCGGGAAGAACTCCGGGTTCGTCTCCGTAGTTCTCCTCAGTCCTCCCGAACAGAGAGGCCGGAGCGATCTGCTCCGGCCTCCGGATCCCTGCTTCAGCTTGTTCAGCGGGCGGTCAGTCGCGAGAGTCGTCGTCGTCGGACCCGAGCTTCTCCTTCACCTTGTCGGCGGCGTCGTCAACGGCACCCTTGACGCTTGAGACCGCGCGGTCGATCTTGCCCTCTCGCTTGAGCTTCTCGTCGTCGGTGAGGTCGCCGGCCGCTTCCTTGGTGCGGCCCTTGGCCTCGTCGATGTTCTCACCCATCTCGATTGTTCTCCTTTTCTCGTTCGGCAAAGGGTTACCCGACGCTCAACGTGAAAAACGGGGAATGACAAGAGCCGCCTCGCGCGCGATGATCCGGGCATGAGCCCCGCGGCGAGAGAGCGCCTCAGCGTCGACGACGCCCAGATCCTGCGCCTGGAGTCCCAGGTGATCAAGGGACACACCGGGAAGGTCCTGATCCTCGCCCCGGATTCGAGCGGGAATCCCCTCTCGGTCCCGCTGCTGCGGGAGCGGGTATCCGAGCGGATGGGCGCCTTCCCGCGCCTCAGCCAGCGAGTCGTGGAGCCCCGCCTCGGGCGCGGGCGTCCGGCGTGGGTCGCGGCCGATCAGGTCGACCTGGACTGGCACGTTGCGGAACCTGACCACGCCGACGCCCTCTCCGACGAGGAGCTCCGGGCCGCGGTCGGGGAGCTGCTGTCCGAGCGGCTCGACCACACTCGTCCCCTCTGGCGCCTCGACGTGATGCCGTTGACCGGGAATCGAGCGGCGATCGTCGGGCGCATCCACCACGCGATGGCCGATGGCGTCAGCGCGATCAAGCTCGCCGCCGGCCTGCTCTGGGATCTCGACGTCGAGACCCCGAATCCGCATGCGTCCACGCCGACGCCGACGCCGGGACCGGCGAAGGCGAGACCCACGCCGGCCGGGCCCGCTTCAGGCGCCGCGGAGGAGCGCATCCTGGTCCGGCTGCCGTCCGCCCTCTGGCGCGAGCTGCGGCCGGGGCGTGACAGCACGCTCGACCATCACATCGGCCCGGCGCGCGAGGTCGCCTGGACCAGCTTCCCCCTCGAGCGGCTCAAGCGGATCGGCCACAGCGCACCCGAAAGCGCCACCGTCAACGATGTCGTCCTCGCCGTCGTCGCCGGAGCGCTTCGCCGCTGGCTCCCGGAAGCCGGCGGGGTGGCCGACGACCTTCGAGTCCAGATTCCAGTCTGCCTGCACGCCCGCGAGGAGGAGAAGGGAGAGCTCGGCAACCGGGACTCGTTCATGAACGTGGACCTGCCGATCTCGGAGCCGGACGCGCAGGAGCGGCTGCGGTTGATCAACACGGAGACGAGTGAGAGAAAGCTCGACCACGATGCGGACGCGCTCTACGCCTTCTTCCATGCGCTCAGCAGGTTCAGGCCTCTCTACAAGGGGATTACCCGTGTGACCTCCGGACCGCGCGAGTTTGCCCTCTCCGTCTCGAACGTACCGGGCCCCAGGGAGCGTGCCGTGATCCTCGGCCACGCCGTCGAGCAGTTCTGCTCCTTCGCCGAGCCCGCCGACCGGCACGCCCTGCGGATCTCCGTCGTCTCCCTCGAGGGCGAGCTTGCCTTCGGCCTCTGCTCCGACCCCGAGGCGATCTCGAAGCTCGACGGCCTGCGTGGCGCCCTCGCCGACTCGATAGCCGAGCTGGAGGGAGCGGTCTGATGCCCCGATCGCTGAAGGAGTACGAGCGCAAGCGCGACTTCTCGAAGACCAAGGAGCCGAGCGGCAAGGCGAAGCGAAAGGGCAAGGCGCGCCGAAAGCATCCGCGCTTCTCGTTCCAGAAGCACTCGGCAACATCGGAGCACTACGACCTGCGGCTCGAGGTCGACGGCGCGCTGGCCTCCTGGGCGATCCCCAAGGGTCCCTCGCTCGATCCCCGGGACAAGCGACTCGCGATGCGCACGGAGGACCATCCGCTCGAGTACCTCGAATGGGAGGGCGTGATCGAGGAGGGCTCCTACGGCGCGGGCCCGATGATCGTCTGGGACCGGGGCGTGTTCCAGAACATCTCGGAGACCCGGCGCGGCGAGCCGATGGAGCTGGACGAGGCCATCGAGAAGGGCGACGTGAAGGTCTTCATGCTCGGCGAGAAGATCAAGGGCGCCTACGCCCTGGTCCGCACCCACCCAAAACGGGTTGCTCCTGGCGGAGCACCCTCGAATAAAGGGGACCGCGAGCAGTGGCTCTTCATCAAGAAGCGCGACGAGGGCGCCGACGCCCGGCGCAGGCCGACCTCGTCGCAGCCGGAGTCGGTGCTGAGCGGCCGGACGATCGAGCAGGTGCTCGAGGAGGAGGCCGAGCCGGGCCAGTTCCTGAAGCACCGTGCCCGCCGGCGGTCCAGGCGGCGCTAGGCTGAGCCCATGGCCACCGCGGCCGAGGCACGGACGCTTCAGAACTACGCCGGCGGCGACTGGTTCGACTCTGTCGCCACCGAGGCGCTCGATGACCGGGATCCGGCCACGGGTGAGCTGACCGCCCGGATTCCGCTTTCGGTCGCGGCCGACGTCGATCGCGCCGTCGCGGCGGCCAGGGCCGCCCAGCCCGCCTGGCGCGAGGTGCCGCCTCAGGAGCGGGCCAGGGCGATCCTGGCGCTCCGCGATGCGCTCGTGCGGCATCGCGACGAGATCACCGCGCTCGTCACCGCCGACATGGGCAAGACGCTCGCCGACGCCGACGGCGAGGTCGGCCGCGGCATCGAATCGGTCGAGTCTGCGGCCGCGATCCCCCATCTGCTCAAGGGCGAGACGCTCGAGGGAGTCGCGTCCGGCATCGACGTAGAGCTGGTCCGCCAGCCCGTCGGAGTGGTCGCCGCGATCACCCCCTTCAACTTCCCGGCGATGATCCCGCTCTGGTTCCTGCCCTACGCCGTCGCCTGCGGCAACGCGTTCGTGCTCAAGCCCTCCGAGCGCGACCCGCGTCCCGCCCAGCGCATCTGCGAGCTGATCGACGAGGAGGAGATCTTCCCGCCCGGCGTCGTCAACCTCGTGCACGGCGGTCGGGAGGCCGTCGAGTCGATCCTGGATCACGGCCAGGTGGACGCCGTCTCCTTCGTCGGGCAGGCGAAGACGGCCCGGCTGATCGCGACCCGCTCCGCGGAGACCGGCAAGCGGGTGCAGGCACTTGGAGGCGCCAAGAACTCGATGATCGTCGCGGACGACGCCGACCTCTCGACCTCGGTGCCGGCGATCATGGCCTCCGCCTTCGGCGCCGCCGGGCAGCGCTGCCTCGCCGGCTCCGTCTGCGTGATCGCCGGCGACGAGAGCCGCCAGGCCGAGGTGCGCGAGGCGCTGGTCAGCGCCGCCGAGGGGCTGTCGACCGGCCCGGGCGCCGATCCGGGCACGGACGTCTGCCCGATGGTCTCGCCCGAGGCCCGTGAGCGGGCGGAGACCGCGGTCGCGACCGCGGAGGACCAGGGCGCGAGCGTCCTGCTCGACGGCCGTCTCGGCGGCGGCGAGGCCGGGGCGATGCTGGGGCCGACGCTTGTCGAGGTGACGAACCCGGAGTCAGAGCTCGCGCGCGAGGAGATCTTCGGGCCCGTTCTGGCGCTGGTCGCGGTGCCCGATCTGGACGCCGCGATCGAGTTCGCCAACGGCTCGCGCTACGGCAACGCCGGCTCGATCTTCACCACGTCCGGCGCCGCGGCGCGCGCCTATCGCTGGGGCATCGAGGCGGGAATGCTCGGCGTCAACATCGGGGTGCCGGCGCCGGTTGCCTGGTTCCCCTTCTCCGGCTGGAAGGACTCGATCGACGGCGACCTGCACGCCAACGGCCCCGACGCCGTCGACTTCTACACGCGCAAGAAGGTCGTCACCAGCCGCTGGTAGCTACCAGGCGTCGACGGTGCGACCACTGGGCGCCGAGTCGCCCGCCGCGGCGAGCGTGTGAGCGATCGTCGCTCGGGTGTCGGCCGGATCGATGACGTCGTCGATCTCGAAGATCTGTGCGGCGTTGAGCGCCTTGGCGTGCTCGTACATCTGATTCGTCAGCTCGCGGACGCGTTGCTCACGCTCGCCCTCGTCCTCGATCGCCTCGAGGTCGCGGCGCATCGCGAGGCGCACGGCGCCCTCCAGTCCCATGGGACCCAGCGTCGCGTCCGGCCATGCGGCGGTCAGGAGCGGCTCGTGCAGGCTGCCGAAGGCCATCGCCTGGGCGCCCAGGCCGTATCCGCGGCGCAGGATGATGGCCATGGTGGGGACGGTGAGGGCGGCGCCGGCGATGAGCATCCGGCAGCAGTGCCGGACGAGAGCGTCCCGCTCGGCCTCCGGCCCGACCATGTAGCCGGGGGTGTCGATCAGCGAGACGACCGGCAGTCCGAAGGCATCGCACAGCTGCATGAACCGTGCGGCCTTGTCCGCGGCCTCGCCGGTGACAACACCGGCCTGGTGCTTGCAGTTGTTCGCGATGACGCCGGCTGGGCGTCCTTCGATGCGGACCAGCGCGGTGAGCAGCTCGGGCGCGAAGCGCTCGCGCAACACCGTGACCGACTCCTCGTCGGCGATCGTGCGGACGATCGGCAGCACGTCGTAGGCGCGCCGGGAGCTCTCGGGCACCGCGTCGCGAAGCTGCGCCTGATCGGCGGCCGACCACTCCTCCACCGGGCCGCGGAAGTAGCCGAGCAGGCGCTTGGTCGTCGCGACGGCCTCCTCCTCGTCCGCCACGACGATGTCGAGCACGCCGTTGGGGGCCTGCATCTCGACCGGGCCGACATCCTCGGCCCGGACGTCGCCCAGGCCGCCGCCCGCGATCATCGCGGGACCCGCCATTCCGATCGAGGACCCCTCGGTTGCGACGATCAGGTCGGAACACCCGGCGATCACCGCGTTGCCGGCGAAGCAGTTCCCGGCGACGATCGAGATCCTCGGGACGTGACCGGAGAGCTTGGCCCAGAGCGCGAACGCCCTGACCTGCAGCGCGCTGACGACGGGGTGGTCGGTGTCGCCCGGGCGACCCCCGCCGCCCTCCGCGAAGAAGACGACCGGCAGGCGCATCCGCTCGATCAGCTCGAACATCCGGTCCTTCTTGAAGTGGCCGACGGTGCCCTGGGTGCCGGCGAGGACGGTGTAGTCGTAGGCAAGCACCGCGGCGGGATGCCCGTCGATCGTGGCGGTCCCGGCGACGAGGCCGTCGGCCGGGGTGCTGGCGATCAGGTCCTCCTTACTGCGGCGCGCCCGCTGTTGCGCGACGGCGTAGCGCCCGTACTCGACCCACGATCCCTCGTCGATCAGGTCGGCGACGTTCTCGCGAGCCGTCCGCCCTCCCCGCTCGTGGCGCTTGGAGACGGCCTCCCCTCGCGCCGCGTCCTCCGTCAGCTCTTGCCTGCGCTGCAGCTCTGCAAGGTCGTCCCGCGTGATGTCGTCTTCCTGCGGCATCGCCGCAGGGTTTCTACAGCTAAGCCTGGCCGATCAGCACGCCGGTGATCGCGACGATCACGCCTCCGAGCGTCACCTGGATCAGCGAGCTCCTCAGGGAGACGTCCAGGAACCGCTTGCGGATCCAGGCGATGGCGATCAGCTCGCATCCCACCGTGAACGAGGCCACGAGCAGGGCTGTGTTCAGATCGCTGATCAGGAAGGGCAGGGCGTGGAAGCTGCCGCCGAAGAAGGTCGCCCCGCCGGTGATCAGCCCGCGGGACATCGAGCTGCCTCGCCCGGTGACGGTGCCGTCGTCCGAGAGCGCCTCGGAGAGGCCCATGCTGATCCCGGCGCCGAGCGCCGCCGCGAGTCCGACGAAGAGGGCGGCGTGGGAGCCGGCCAGGAAGGCGGTCGCGAAGATCGGCGCCAGGGTCGAGACGGTGCCGTCGATCAGGCCGATCAGAGCGGGCTGGACGCGCTGGAGCATGAACCGCTCCTCGTCGACCGGCCCCATCCTCCCCGCCAGCCTCGCCACCAATTCGCTCATGGCGTCATAATACAAGAGAATTAAGATAAGGTACGCCTAAGATGTACCATGTTCTATTAGGTTGACCTGATGACTTCCGACACACATCTCCACGCCCCGCCCCGCGACGACGCCGAGCTGACCGAGCTCCTGCGCGAGCGCGGCCTGCGGGCGACCTCGCAACGGGTCGTCATGCACAGGCTGCTCCGGGACCAGGCCCGGCACGTGAGCGCAGAGGACCTCCTCTCCGAGGCCGGCGAGAAGCTGCCCGGGGTCTCCCTCCCCACCGTCTACGCGACGCTCGAGCTCTTCGAGCAGCTCGGCATCGTCCGGCGCGTCAACGGCGGCGGCGGCACCATCCTCTGGGACACGCGCGCCGACGCCCACCACCACATGATCTGCCGCAACTGCGGGCGCATCGAGGACATGGAGGTCCCGCTCGACCTCGAGCGGGCCCGTCGATCCGCGGCGAGGTCCGGCTTCGAGCCGGACCGCGCCGAGGTCGTCGTCAGCGGGCTGTGCGCTGACTGCGCGCGGTAGCGCGGGACTCCGCGCTACTTCGTTCGCCGAGCTCCGGCGAGGATGACTCGGGCAACCAGCTCCGGGTCGTCCCACGTCGGGACGTGGCCGCACCCCGGCAGCTCGACCTGCTGAACCCTCTTGGGGAGGATCCCGTCGCGCAGCGGGCGGGTTCGAACCAGCGTGTCGTGCTCGGCCCAGGCGAGGGTGATCGGCGTCTTGATCCCCTTCAGCTCCTCGACCCGTCCCGCGCGCATCAGCGCGCTCGCCTCGTCGTAGGCCGGTGCGGTCACGTACGCCTTGGCGATGGCCGCCGCCTCGCCGGGACTGAGGCGCTCTGGCCGGTAGATGAACCGGCCCAGCGCGCGCCGGCGACCGCGCGCCGTCGACATGATCGGGCGCAGAAGCGCACTCGTCGCCCGCCCACTGCGCCGAGCCCGGGCGACGGCCTGATTGGAAGCCTCTGGCGAGCGCTTCCAGAAGCCCGCCGGGCAGAGGGCTACCACGGCACTCGCACCCCCCTGACGGGCGCACTCGATCGCCGTCCAGCCACCCAGGGAGATGCCGCCGACCGCCGGCTTTCCGTCGATTCCAAGGGAGTCATAGAAGTCGAGCACGGCGGTCGCCAGGTTGGCCGCCCTCGGCTCGACGCCCTCGGGCAGCTGAGGGGACTTGCCGAATCCGGGCATGTCCACGGCGATCACCTCGCGCTCGGCGGCCAGCCGGTCCATCACCGGCGACCACTGGATCAGCGATCCGCCAAGGGAATGCAGCAGGAGCAGGGGCTCCCCTTCCCCCTGCCGCGTGTGATTGAGCCAGCCGGCCGGCAGCGAGGCTGCGGACCTGTTCACAGCTCCAGGTCGTATTCGACGTAGGTGCCGGGCTCGGCCCCGGTGCGGTTGTAGACCTTCTGCGCGCGATGGTTGTCGGGAGCCGTCAGCCACTCCATCGCGGGCATGCCCAGCTCGCGGCAGCGATCCGCGCAGATCCCGATCAGCGCGTCCGCGATCCCGTCGCCCCGTGCATCCGGATCGACGAAGAGGTCTTCCAGGTAACCGATTCGGGCGCCCTTGAGGCTCGACCACTTCCAGTCCAGAGTGGCCACTCCGACCGCCGTCCCGTCCTTGCGGGCGATGAAGACGGCGCCCTGCGACTGGTCGGTGATCAGCGTTCGCAGCATGCCGATGACGCCTTCGTCTGACGGCGAGGATTCATAGAACTCGCAGTACGCCCGCATCAGTGGCATGAGGTCGTCGATCTCGTCCTCGCGCGCGGGACGAACCTCGACCCCCTCGGCGAGCTTGCGCGGACCTTCGGCTACCGGCTCGTTTGCCATCCGAGCCGATACTAGGCTGTCGATGTGTCCGTCCGGTGGCTGGTCCTGACGCTCCTCCTGCCCGCGCTCCTGATCGCCGGGTGTGGGGATGACGGCGCCGATGGCGGTGGCACAACCACCAGCGTGGGACCCACAAAGGAGATCGCAGGCGACTGGACTGCGACGCTGACCCAGAAGGGCCTCGAGCCATTCCGGATCGCGGTCCGGATCTCGCCCGACGGAACCGGTCGCGTCGCCTATACGGGCATCGACTGCGGGGGCAGCTGGACCGTGAAGAACGCGCTCGCTTCACTCCCGCCGGCCGCGTACAACTTCAGAGAGCAAATCACGCAAGGAGCGGGTGGTAATTGCAAAGGCGAAGGGGTGGTGTCCATCGGCCCCGACCCGCCCCGAGCCCCGAAGGACCTGAGCTACGGGTTCAGCGGCGGAGGCGTCACCAGCGAGGGCGTCCTGCACCGCACCGACGCCGCCGGCCTCAGGCCAGTGTTCGACGAAGCTGGCGTCACCCCGCCCTGAGCGGCATTGGCGAGTTATTCACGGACGTGCGTGAGTAACCCGTCAACACCGGTCATTTCGTGCGTAGGAAGGGGCGCGCCGGCCCCGAATAGAGAGGGTCGGCATGCCCAAAATCGACTCTCCAGCACGCGCAATCGCGCGCAACGTGCTCGTCGTCGTAGGGGTCATTCTCGTCCTCTACGTCATCTACCTGCTGCGGCGGCCGATCAGCTGGCTGATCATCGCGGCCTTCCTGGCGGTCGCGCTGGCCGGGCCGGTCAACTTCTTCCAGCGCTACATGAAGCGCGGGCTGGCGATCGCGCTCGTCTACTTCGGGCTGCTGATGATCCCGATCGGGCTTGGTGCGGTGCTGGTCCCGCCGATCGTCAACCAGGTGAGCGATGTGGCGACCAACGCCCCGAGCTACGTCCACGACATCGAGGACTACGTCCACAAGAACAAGACGCTCAACGACCTCAACAACAAGTACGACATCACCCAGAAGCTCTCGGACGAGGCGAACAAGCTGCCCAGCAAGGCCGGCGACGCCGCGGGTGTGCTGCGCGACATCGGCTTCGGGCTGGTGAGCTCGATCTTCGCCGGGGTGACGATCCTGGTCCTGAGCATCTTCATGGTGGCCGCCGGGCCCCGATGGATCGAGAACTTCATCCGCATGCAGAGACCGGAACACGCCGAGCGGATCGAGCGAACGCTGCGCCGGATCGCGAACGCGGTGGGCAACTACGTCGGCGGCGCACTGATACAGGCGACGATCGCGGGCCTGTCGGCCTTCATCATGCTGACGATCCTCGGCGTGCCCTTCGCGGGCCCGCTAGCGGTCGTCATCTTCGTCGCCGACCTGATCCCAGTCGTCGGCGCGACCCTCGGCGCCATCGCGGTCGCCATCGTCACGGCCTTCGTCAACTTCCCGGTCGCCCTGATCATCTGGGTGATCTTCGCGATCGTCTACCAGCAGGTCGAGAACTACCTGATCCAGCCTCAGATCCAGAAACGGGCGACCAAGATCGAGGCGTTCATCGTCCTGGTCGCCGTGCTCTTCGGCAGCACGCTGTTCGGCATCCTCGGAGCGATCCTCGCCATCCCCGCGGCGGCGTCGATCCAGATCTCCGTCCACGAGTACCGCGAATACCGCCGCGAGATCGCGGCCGCCGAGGAACAGGCCGGCGGCCCGACCCCGGCGCCCGAGGCCACCTAGCCGGGAGTCAGGCGGTGCCTGCCGGCGCCTTGCCGGCGAGTGCGTCGGCCGCTTCTGCATCAGAGATGCCCTCGACGGCGCGCTGCAGGATGTCGCGAAGGTCCCGCTGATCCTTCTCGGAGAGCGATGCGATTGGCGGCGGGGGCTCGGCCATCCGCTTCGTGATCTCGACGCGGATCTTCTCGCCCTCCTTGGTGAGGACGAGGTACTTGACGCGCCGATCCTTCTTCGATGCCTTCCGGCGCAGGAGCCCACGTTCCTCGAGCCGGTCGACGATGCCCGTGACGTTCGAGCTGTCGCAGAAGAGCGACTGCGCCAGCTCGCTCATCTTGCGCGGACCGGCGCCGAGCATTCGGAGCGCGATCATCTGCTGCGGAGCCAGCTCGAACTCCTGGGCCATCGCAAAGAGCCGCTGCTTGTTGGTGACCATCATCCAATGCATCAGGCTCCAAGCCTGGCTGCCCGGATCGGTGCGACCCAGTTCCCCGGCGAGCCAGGACTCCGGCCCCGCGCGCCCCTTTTCTGAATCCTTCTGCTTGGCCACTGGGGAGAATGTTACCGGGAAAGTTTCACACTTACAAGGTTGCAAGGTTCAACTATCTATGTATACTGCCGTCCTTCGCAAGCGACCAATACCCGAGGGGGAACTCGGATGCAGAGCAGGAACGGAGTCCAGTCGGGCGACAACGGGATCGAGGTCAACGGCCTCGTCCGGGAGTTCAAGGGCGGCGTCCACGCTGTCGACGGCATCGACGTCCAGGTCCGTCCCGGTGAGATCTATGGCTTCCTGGGCCCGAACGGGGCCGGCAAGTCGACGACGGTGCACATGCTCACCACCCTCCTGCCCCCCACCGCGGGAAGCGCCCGCGTCGCCGGCTTCGACGTCATCAAGGAGGGCGCGTCCGTCCGCGACGCCATCGGCGCCGCCCTTCAGGAGGCCGCACTCGATCCGAACCTGACGGCGCGTGAGCACATGAGACTGCAGGGCGCCCTCCACGGCATGCCCAAGGCGGAGAGGACCAAGCGCGGCGACGAGCTGATCGAGCGCGTCGGCCTCGCCGACGCGGCCGACCGCAAGGTCGGCGGCTATTCCGGTGGGATGAAGCGGCGGCTCGACCTCGCCCTTGCCCTGCTGCACGGTCCGCGGGTCCTCTTCCTCGACGAGCCGACCACCGGCCTGGACATCCAGAGCCGTTCGGCCCTCTGGGACGAGGTCGCCCGTCTCTCCCGCGACGAGGGGATGACCGTCTTCCTCACCACCCAGTACCTGGAGGAGGCCGACCAGCTCGCCGACCACCTCGGGATCATCGACCAGGGCAAGATCGTGGCCAAGGGGAAGCCCGACACGCTCAAGGCCGAGGTCGGCCGCCCGACGGTCGAGGTGGTCCCGACCGACCACGCCGAGCGCGACCGCGCCGTGGAGCTGCTCCGTCCCTTCGGCGAGCTGGTACCAGGAACCCCGCAGGGCGCCGCGGTCAGGCTCGATGAGGACGGCGGCGAGGAGCTCGCCAACATCATCCGCGCCTTCGACCAGGCGGGCGTCAAGGTCGCAAACCTCGAGCTGCACGAGGCGAGCCTCAATGACGTCTTCCTCGCCAAGACCGGGCGCTCGCTCGAGGGCGCGCAGCGCGAGGCCGCCGAAGAGGGCGAGACCGGCGAGCACGCCGCGCTCGAGGGAGCACCTGCCTGATGGAGGCGGCCGCACTCCCGATATCGGCGCCAATTCGCGAGCGCCCGTCGATCTGGACGCAGGCGCCGGAGCTGGCCAGGCGCTCGATCAAGCGCACCATCCGCCAGCCCGCGGCTGTCATCCCGGCGACGACCTTCCCGCTGATCCTGCTGGCGATCAACTCCGTCGGGCTGAAGTCGGCGACCTCGCTGCCGGGCTTCCCGACCGACTCCTACGTCACATTTGCCCTCGCCTTCGCCTTCATCCAGGCGGGCGTCTTCGCGGTGATCGGGACGGGCCAGAACCTGGCCGAGGACAACCAGGGGGGCTTCTTCAACCGCCTTCAGCTGACTCCGATCCACCCGGCCGCCCTCGTCGCCGGGCAGCTCGCCGGGACGCTCACCCTCGGCCTCTTCCAGGCCGCGACCTACATTTCGATCGGCCTGCTCGCGGGGGCCCACATCGAGGCCGGCTTCGCCGGCGCGCTCGTGCTGATCGCGCTCGCGATCTGCATCTGCCTGGCCTTCGGCAGCATCGGTCTCGCGGTGGGAATGCGGGTCGACGCGCCGGAGAAGGTCCAGAGCCTGTT
The DNA here is from genome assembly GCA_963747425.1 of uncultured Solirubrobacterales bacterium. Classification (GTDB taxonomy): domain Bacteria; phylum Actinomycetota; class Thermoleophilia; order Solirubrobacterales; family 70-9; genus DASUPK01. The sequence continues at coordinate 128,647 of CAVVFJ010000012.1, read as the reverse complement.
CCCCCTGATCTTCGTCTTCCTCTTCATGAGCTCGATGAGCCTGCCCCGCAACCTGATCCAGACCGACTGGTTCCGCGAGGTCGCCACATACAACCCGGTCAGCTACATGGTCGAGGGACTGCGCAGCCTTCTGATCACCGGCTGGGATGGCGAGGCCCTTGCGCTCGGCTTCGGCTGCACGCTCGGCATCCTCGCAATCGGCCTGTACTTCGCCTCCACGGGCCTGAAGGAGAGGATGGCCCGCACATGAGGCGCTACTTCTCGGTTGCCGGTGGGCTCGCCTGGCGTCTGCTGCACAGCCTGGTGACGAACCCGTTGCTCTTCCTACCGCCGATGCTGATGCCGCTCTTCTTCTTCACCGCGTTTGCGGGCGGCCTCTCGGCGGTCAGCAACGTGCCCGGCTTCAACTACGGCCCCGGCTACACCTCGTTCATCTTCGCCTTCGTGCTCTGCCAGAGCGCGGCCTTCGGCGGCGTCTTCAGCGGCTTCTCGATCGCGGCCGACTTCCAGTTCGGATTCGGCCGCCGGCTGCTGCTGGCGACCCCCCACCGCAGCGCGCTGATCCTCGGCTACGGCGTGGTTGCGGTGATCAGGGCGGCGATCACGATCACGGTCGTGACGCTGGTCGGCCTGGCGGTCGGGATGAACATCGGCGGGAGCGGGCTCGACCTGTTCGGCATGTATGGCCTCGCGGCGATCATCAACGTCACCGGCCTGCTCTTCGCAGCCGGGGTGGCGCTGCGATTCCGCAGCCTGCAATCGACGCCGCTGATGCAGGTGCCGGTCTTCCTCTTCCTCTTCCTCGCCCCGGTCTACGTGCCGCGGGAGCTGCTGGGCGGCTGGGTCCACGCGGTCGCTCCTTTCAATCCCGCAACCCATGTGATGGAGACGGCCCGCGACCTGATCGCGGGCACGGGCGCGGACTATCTGGCGACGCTCGGAATCATCGTCGCGCTGCTCACCGCGGTGTCCATCTTCGCGATGCGCGGGCTGCGCCAGGCCGAAGCCGCAGGCTGACTTCCTCCCCCAATCCCCCCGGGCGGGCCCGCAGGGATGGCGGGCCCGCCCGGCCTACCTTCCTGCGATGCGCCGGTCCGCCCTGCGCTTCGCGCCGTCGGTGACGAGTCGCCCGAAGAAGCTCCGGCGCCCGGACACCATGCGGTAACCGCGCTCGGTCGTCCGTGGAATCCTCGCCGCGACGGCGGCCAGTGGGGCGCCGCCCGGCAGCGATCGGAACAGCGGGGCGAAGCCGGCTCCGGCGGAGTGCACCTCCCCGGCGGAATCGACCAGGTGCCAGGAGGACATTCGCTCGCCGGCGGGTGTCCCGGCGAGCAGGCGGTCCGCCTCCTCGGTGCCCAGCGCTACCGGCCGCACCGCGCGACGCCGGTCCCAGGCCAGGACCTTGCCGAGGCACCACCGGCAGAAGCCGCAGTCGGAGTCGTAGATCAGTGTCACCTGGGGCATTGTTCTAGAGGGCTGATGTGGGTTATCCGCGCACGCGGATGACGCCGCATGCCTTCGCTGGATCGCCGCCCGCGTCCTCGCGGGTAGCACCCACTACCCGCTTCGGCCGCGCGCGGCGCCCAGCTCGGCCTGCGACGCCCCCGCGTACACGCCTAACCCCCATCCACCCTCTAGTGTCCGCCACCGTGGCTGCCTCAACGATGTGGGAGGAGATCGTGGACGCGCTCAACGCCGCGAACGGCGGCGCGAGCCCCGGCTATCGCGCGGTCCACGCGAAGGGAACCGTCTGCACCGGCACCTTCACACCGACGCCCGAGGCCTCCAGGCTCTCCCGAGCCGCCCACCTGCAGGGGGACCCGGTCGAGGCCACGATCCGTTTCTCGAATGCCAGCGGCGACCCCGAGACCTCGGACGCCCATGCGATCGCGGGGCGCGGCATGGCGGTCAAGTTCCACCTGCCGGACGGGGACGCCACCGACATCGTCTCCGTGCCGCTGGTCGTGTTCATGGTCCGCACGCCGGAGGACTTTCTCGCGTTCACCAAGGCCCGGATCCCGGACCCGGAAACCGGCCACCCTGACCCCGAGAAGCTCGGGGCATATCTCGCCGAGCATCCCGAGACCGGCATCGCGATCCAGAAGGGGATGACCAAGCTCGCCCCCACCACCAGCTTCGCGACCTCCGATTACCGCGGCCTGCACGCTTTCTGCCTGGTCGATTCCGAGGGAGGCGAGCACTGGGGGCGCTACAGCTGGGAACCGGAGGCCGGCACCGAGTACCTGACCGAGGAGCAGCAGGACGCGGCCGCGCCCGACTACCTGCAGGAGGAGATCAGGGAGCGGCTGGGCTCGGGCATCGCCCGGTTCACGCTCGAGTTCACACTGGCTCGCGACGACGACCCGCTCGACGACCCGACCGTGGAATGGGAGGGCGAGCGCGAGGTGGTCGAGCTCGGCGAGCTCGAGGTGATCGAGGTGATCGAGGACCCCGAGACGCCGGAGAGTCCCCTGGTCTTCGACCCGATGAGGCTCACCGACGGGATCGAGCCCTCGGCCGACAAGATCCTCGCCGCCAGGCCGAAGGCCTACGCGGTCTCGATCGAGCGGCGAACCGCCTAGCGCCCCGTCGGTGAGACGTTTCTGGACGGGGCACTAGTCGAAGGTCAGCACGAAGGCCGGGTGGTCCGGGAGGATTCGCTCGATCTCCTCGTCCGACGCTTCCGCATCGATCCCCAGGAAGCCCTTGACCTCCCAGGACCACTTTTCCATGTAGAGGCGCATGAGCGGGAGCTTGTCCGAGTCCGGGACCTCGGTGGCGTGGAAGTGACGAACCTTCCGCCCGCTGCGGAGCTCCCCCTCTCCGGCGACGCGCATGTTGCGAACCCATTGGGTGGTACCTCGGGGGGCGAGCAGGTAGGTCCTGCCGTCGAGCTCGAATGGGTTCACGGGGTTGGTGCGCATCTCGCCGCTCTTCCGTCCCCGTACGGCCAGGGTTTGCGAGCCCTGAACGCTGAGGCCGAGCCTGTGCAGCCCGGCGACGAGCGGGTTGAAGATGGTCCTCGTGAACCAATCGGGCCTGTGGTACACGGTCTCAGGCATCCCTCGTCAGCCTAACGAGAGCGCAACATCGGCCGGAGTTTTCCACGGCCCATGGCGGGTACCCACCCCTCATGTCAACCATCGTGATCATCGTGATCGCAGTGGTGGTCGTGGCGGTCTTGCTGTTCGCCGCCCGGCTGATCATGCAGCGGCGAAGGATCGCCCGCGAACGTCAGATTCGCAGGATGGAGGCGGAGGCAGAAGGCCACCGCTCCATGGCGGAGGACCACAGGCAGAAGGCGGAGGAGCTCAAGGAGGCCGCCGGCGCCGAAGAGGATCGGGCCGCCCGTCACGAGGACCGCGCCGCTGAGGTTCAGCCCAGCGACTAGCACTGGCCAACGGTCTGAGTTTCGCTCGAGCCCCTCGGGGTAGCGGAGGACTCATGTATCGACGCGGCGGTCCAAGCCTGCTCACGATCATCTATCTGATCGTGGGGGTCTTCGTCGCCGGAGACCACAACTACATCCATCACGGCACCATCGGGCAGGTCGTCTCTGCGCTCGCCGCGATCGTGCTCTGGCCGCTGATCCTGCTCTTCGACGTCAACCTCCACATCAGGTGAGCCGCGTCGGATAGGTTCCGCCGCGTGAGCGACGGCGAAACCGTGATCAGCTGGCCCGAGGGGCACCGCCCGGAGGAGTCGGCGTTCCACGCGGTCAACGAGCTGCAGATCCCCGCGGAGCCCGAGGTCGTCTGGGCCTGGCTGGTTCGTCCCGATCTCTGGGGCCGCTTCTACTCGAACGCCAGGTTGATCAAGCACCTCGGCGGCCCCTGGCCGAAGCTTGAGCTCGGGAGCCGGTTTCGCTGGCTCAGCTTCGGGGCCTTCGTCACCTCCGAGGTCGTCGAGTACGAGCCGGGTCAGAGGATCGCCTGGGACGCCAAGGTGCTCGGCGGCCGCGGCTACCACGGCTGGGTCCTGCGCCGGCAGGCGGGAGGGACCTTCGTCCGCACCGAGGAGACGCAGAAGGGGCCCGGGATTCAGATCGTCAAGCCGGTGCTGCGGCCGATGATGGTGCGCCTCCACCAGCGCTGGCTCGAGGGGCTCTCGAAGGTGTCCGCCGAGGGCCCGCCTCCCGCTCCCTAGCCGCCGCGCCCGGACCACTACATTCCGGGCATGGGTGCCCTCGAAGACCTCCGCGATCGGCTCGGCGAGATCCATGACCTGAGCCGGGCGGCGTCGCTGCTGGCCTGGGACGAGCGGACGATGATGCCGGCCGCCGGCTCGGAGGCGCGCGCAGAGACGCTCGGGACCCTCGCCCGAGTGCGCCACGAGATGTTCTGCGACGACGAGATCGGCCGGCTGATCGATCAGGTCCGCTCGAGCCCCGACGGCGAGGCCGCCCCCGGGGAGTCGATCCCGGCCGACCTCGTCCGCGTTGTCGCGCGCGACTGGGAAAAGGCGCGGCGAGTTCCATCCGAGCTCCGCGCCGAGCTCGCCCGCGCCAGCTCGATCGCCGAGAACGCGTGGGTCGAGGCCAAGCGCGAGTCGGATTTCCAGATGCTCCTCCCCCACCTCCGGCACAACTTCGAGCTGACCCGGCGCTACGCCGACTGCTACGAGGGATTCCCCGGATTCACCCACCCCTACGACCCGCTGCTCGACGAGTACGAGCCGGAGATGACCACCGAGGAGATGCGGCGGGTTCTTGCCGGCCTGCGGGAGGGCCTCGTCCCGCTGGTTCGCGAAGCCGCCGAGAACGGCGGCGCGCCGGTCCCGGACCCGTTCCGCGGCGAGTTCGCAGCGGAGGCGCAGCGTGAGCTGATCGCCGAGCTGATCTCGGAGCTGCCGTTCCCGGAGGACTCCTGGCGCATCGATCCCACCGAGCATCCCTTCGCGATCTCGATCGGTCTGGGCGATGTTCGCCTCACCACCCGCTACGACGAGGGGAACCTGGCGATGGCGGTGTTCAGCGCGATGCACGAGGCCGGGCATGGCCTCTACGAGGCAGGCGTCGACCCCGAGCTCCGGCGCACCCCGCTCTCGAAGCCTCGCTCACTCGGCCTGCACGAATCCCAGAGCAGGCTCTGGGAGAACTGGGTGGCGCGCAGCCGTCCCTACCTGGACCGGCTGCTGCCGCGGTTGCGCGAGCACTTCCCCGGCGCCTTCGAGGACGTGGGCCCCGAGCAGCTCGACCGGGCCGCGAACGACGTGGAGCGCTCGCTGATCCGGATCGAGGCAGACGAGGTGACCTACAACCTCCACATCCTGATCCGGTTCGAGCTCGAGCTGGAGCTATTCGAGGGCGGCCTCGAGCTCGCCGATCTTCCCGAGGCGTGGAACGCCCGGTACGGGGACTACCTCGGGCTTGAGGTCCCCGACGATGCCCACGGCGTGCTGCAGGACGTGCATTGGGCGGCGGGAGCGTTCGGCTACTTCCCCACCTACAGCCTCGGCAACATCATCGCCGGTCAGCTCTGGGAGGCCGCCGGCCGCGACCTGGGCGATCTGCCCGCGACGGTGGCAGACGGGGACCTGGCTTCGCTCGGCGAGTGGCTCCGCGATCGGGTACACCGGCACGGACGACGGCTCTCCCCCGCCGAGATCCTCGATCGCGCCGGCTGCGGCGAGCTCTCGGCCGAGCCGCTGCTCGAGCATCTGCGTGAACGGGTCGCTTTGGCCATTCGGACATAGGCAACAGCTCGTGGACATCAAGCCGCAATTTGCGGGTATGTTGAGCCTGGCCATGTCCGATGGGCGGCGTCGAAACGGCGTATACGGCGGCTGGACGCACGCCGGCATAGATCGCGTCTTCGTGCGAGTGCCGACGGAGCTCAAGCGCCAATCCCTGGTTCACTCGAACGGGTCGAACGGAAACGGCTCGGCACCGGAGCTCGACGCGACCCCGATCGTGCTCGTGCACGGCCTCTCCTCGAGCCGGACGCTGAAGCCGCTGATCCGGGCGCTCGGCACGCGCCGGCCCGTCTACGCGCCGGACCTGCCGGGCTTCGGCTTGAGCGACCAGCCAATCCACCCGCTCGACATCCCCGAGCTCGCCGATGCCCTTCGGACCTGGCTGGTGGTCAACGAGCTGTCGCCGGCGATCGTGGTCGGCGTTGCCTTTGGTTGCCAGGTGGCGGTTGACCTTGCGGCGGCCTATCCGGCGGCGGTCGACCGCCTGGTCCTGGTGGGCCCGATGTTCGACCCGGAGGCCAGATCGCCGGCCCGCCTGGCGCTGCGCTGGGCGCGCAACGCGCCGCGGTCCTCGCCCCGCCTGGCGCCAACCATCGTCCACGACGTCATCGACGCCGGCCCCTGGCGCAGCGTGCGGACGCTGCGCCGCGCTCTCGCGGACCCGATCGAGGAGAAGCTCGTGGAAATCGACGCACCGACCCTGGTGGTGCGCCCTGAGCGGGATCACCTGGTCCCCGCAGCCTGGACCGAGCGCGTCGCCGAGCTGATCCCAGACTCGGAGATGGTCGTGCTGCCGAAAGCGGCCCACGCGATCGGCCCGCGCACCGCCGCCCGCCTCACCGCCCTGCTCGTCCCCTTCCTCGCCGATTCCGAGGATGCCGTCGAGGAACCGGCGGAGGGCTGATTTCAGCATCCGGTAATCGTATGATTACCGGATGCCAGCAAGCGCTGACACGGCGAGCAACGGGCAGAAGGGGACAGCCGACCGGATCGTCGACGAGGGGTTGCGGCTGTTCGCGGAGAACGGCTTCCGTGGAACCACCGTCGGTGAGATCGAGCGCCGCGCCGGCCTGACGCCCAGGGCGGGCGCCCTCTACAAGCACTTCCCCAGCAAGGAAGCTGTGCTGGAGGCCGCCTTCGAACGCCACGTCGCGGAGCTCGAGGCGATCAGCTCGGCGATCGAGTTGATGCCTCTCGGCGACCTCCGCGCTGAGCTCACGCTGTTGGCGCGTTCGAGCCTGCAGATGCTGGCCCGGGAGCGAAGCCTGCGCCGGATCGTGATCACGGAGGGCGACCGATTCCCGGATCTGAAACGGCGTTTCAAGACGGGCATCGTCGACCGGGCCTACCGGGAGGCCACCGCGTTCGTCCGCCAGAAGATGGAGACCGGCGAGTTTCCCGACGGCGACGCGGAGGCGGTCGCCGTGGTGATGGTTGGGGCGCTGCTCGCCTACGAGTTCGAGATCGACATCTTCGGCAGACCCCCCGCCGGTGTCGACGAGGAGCGCCTGATCGGCGCGCTGGTCGACTCGTGGATGGCACTGGGGACTCGAGACAAGGAGGACGGCTGATGCAAATCGAGCGACACAGAGGGTTGATTCGCTTCGCCCTCATCTATCTGACGGTGACGATCGGGGTGGTGGCGGCCTGGATCCTGCTGGCGCCGAGGGGCTTCTACGACACCTTCCCGGGAGGCGGGACCCACTGGGTCTCGGCCCTGCCCCCGTACAACGAGCATCTGGAGCGCGACTTCGGGGCGACGGGGCTCGCGCTCGCGGTCCTCGCTGCGCTCGGCGCCGTCTGGATGGAGCGGCGGGTGGTCCAGGCCGCGGCGATCGCGCTGTTCGTGGCCGGCGTCCCCCATCTGGCGTACCACGCCACCACCACCGCTCAATACTCGACGGGCGACAACGCCGCCTCCCTCACGGGTCTGGCACTCGACGTGCTCGTGCCCCTGGCCGTCCTCTATCTGGTCAGCGACCACGCGCAGGGACGCGCGCCGGGCGGCGCCTCGGCTAGGCCGGAGACGCTGTCGAGCGGGCCGGATCGTGAGCGGGCGGTCCAGACCCGTTGACCGAACTGCCCGGGTCGGCCGTCGAGGCCCGTAGGCCGGCGCGCAACGCCGCGACGCAGTCCGGGTCGAATTGCGTGCCGGAGAAGACCGCGAGCTCCTGGAGCGCCTCGCCCTCCGACCTGCCCGCGCGGTAGGGCCGGTCCGAGATCATCGCCTCGAAGGCGTCAGCGACACCGATGATCCGAGATTCAAGCGGGATCTCGTCCCCGAGCAGCCCGTCCGGGTAGCCGGCGCCATCGGGTCTCTCGTGATGAGAGCGAACCCACTGGGATTCCTCGTCGAGGTCGGCCGCGCGGAGGATCCCCTCGCCGAGCACCGGATGCTCCTTGATCGCCTCGTACTCGCCCTCGGTCAGCGTGCTCGGCTTGTTGAGGATCGCGTCGGGGGTCCCGATCTTCCCGACGTCATGGAGAAGGCCGGCGGTCCGGAGCTTGGCGATCCGCTCAGGCTCGAGACCGAGCTCGGAGCCGATCATGACGCACAGATTCGAGACGGTCTCGCTGTGGCTGCGGGTGTACGCGTCCTTGGCATCGACCGCCCGCGCCAGCGCAGTGGAGAGAACCTGCACCTGATGCTGGTTGGCGGGCACCGCCTCGCCTTCGATGGACCCGTCGAGCTCCGGCGAGTAGACGATCACCTGGCGATGGGTGCGCTTGGCGTTGATCAGGGCCAGGTCGGCATGCCGCACCAGGTCGAACTTGCCCTCCAACGGACTCGCCTCGGCGACCCCCGCGGCGACGTCGATATCGGCCTCCGCCGCGTTGAGCTCGCCGCGAACCCGCTCGCCCGCGCTGAAGCCGGTCCATGCACCCGCGCCTCGCAGCAGCAGCGCGAATTCGTCCCCGCCGATGCGGTAGGCGCCATCCGAGGGGGTGGTCGCGGCGAGGAGCGCCGCCGCGACCTGCCGGAGGCGGCGGTCGCCGACCTGATGCCCGAGCGAATCGTTCACCCTCTTCAGCCCGTCGACGTCGAGGCTCACCAGGCAGAGCGGGGAGTTCGTCCGTCCGGCCTCGCCGAGGGCGGCCGCGAGGTCCTCCTCGAACGCACGATGGTTCCGCAGGCCAGTCAGCGAGTCGGTGAGGGCCGCGTGCTCGAGGAGCTTGACCTCGGCTCGCGCGTCGGCCTCGGCGCGCTGGCTGCGACGCCCAGCCCGGGTCAGGACGAAGAGGATGCAACCCGCGAGCACGAATGCGATCGGCAGGACCACGAGCATCGTCTCGGATGCGTCCTCGAGCTTGCTGTTCGTCTCGTCCGCCGCGGCTGCATTGCGAGTCGTGGTCGCAGTGGCGATGGCGCTCAGGAGGCCCTGCGTCGGCTCGACCTCGAGGCGATCGACCTTCGCGGCGAGGGCGAGCTGTCCGCGGTCAACGAGCTTGAAGTAGCGACGAGCGGCAATCAGGAACTGGTCGTAAACGCGTGAGACGTTGCCGGCGTCGGACTCCGCGTCGGGATCCCGCCGCAGGTCGGCCAGGCTCGCTCTGATCGGGGCCAGACTGCTCCTGAAGGTAAAGCGCGCGTCCGGATTGTTCGGGTAGTCGCTGGCGGCGATCTCCTGCGCCTGGACCAGTCCGTTGATCGAACCGAAGGCGCGCGCGGCGTGACCGGCCTCGCGAGTCGACTCGACGTGATGCTCCGTGCGGAACCCGAGCACCATCGCGATGACCATCAGCAGGCCGAAAACGATCACCGTGGCGATCGAGATGGCACGCACGCTGAAGCCGCCGCGCAGAACGCGACCAGAGGACTTCCCGTGGGGTCCCCCGGCCCCACTCGACTCCTGCGAGAGCATCACTTAGGAGAATCGCCAGTTTGCGGCGAATTCCATCCGTAGATTCCCGCGATCCGGCTGCGTAGCCCGCCGGGACCGCGCCTGAAAGGATCTCCGGCGTGGATTTCGGCATCTCCTACTTCCCGACCGACGAGGCGATCGAGCCGGCGGCTCTCGCGCGGATGGCCGAGGAGCGGGGCTTCGAGTCCGTGTTCGTCACCGAGCACACCCATATCCCGGCGAGCCGGGACACGGCATACCCCGCCGGGGGCGATCTGCCCCGGGAGTACTTCCGGATCTACGACCCGTTCGTCTCGCTGGCGACGATGGCGTCGGCGACTGAGCGGATCAGGATCGGCACGGCGATCTGCCTGCTGGTGGAGCGCGACCCGATCACCACCGCCAAGGAGGTGGCCTCCGTCGACCGGCTCTCCGGTGGCCGGATGCTGTTCGGCGTCGGCGCAGGCTGGAACCTCGAGGAGATGAGCAACCACGGCACGGATCCCAAGCTCCGCTTCAAGATCCTCAGGGAGCGGGTCGAGGCCTGCAGGGAGATGTGGGCGAATGAGGAGGCCACCTACCACGGGGAGTTCGTCAACTTCGATCGGATCGTCTCCAGACCCGCGCCGCTCCAGGAGCCGCACCCGCCCGTTCTGGTCGGCGGCAACGGCCCGAACGTGCTGAAGAGGGTGCTGGCCTTCGGCGACGGTTGGTTCCCCAACCGGATCCCGCCGGACGACGCGATGATCGCCCGCGTCGAGGAGCTGCAGCGGCTCGCCGAGGAGGCCGGGCGCGACCCAATCCCGGTCACCATCCAGATCCCGCCCCGCGACCCGAGCGTGCTGGAGCAGTACGAGCAGGCGGGCGTCACCAGGACCGTGCATATGCTGCGACCCGGCGACGCCGCCGATGCCGACAGCGCCGAGCGCAAGCTCGACGAGTGGGCGGAGCGGATGCGGGTCTACTCGGGCGCTTGATCCGCCAGCCGCGTGGGTAGCATCGCGCCGCGATGTACCACGCGCTCCTCTTCCTCCACGTCCTCGCCGCCTTCTCACTCGCCACCGCGGCGCTGATCTACAGCGCCTTCGTGCTGGGCTCGCCGGTCAACAGCACGACGCGCCTCATCGCAGAGATCCTCTGGGGCGTGGGCGGGCTTGGGGTCCTGGCGTTCGGGGTCTGGCTGGCTTTCAATCGCCCCGAGTACGAGATCTACGACGGCTGGATCATCTCGGCGCTCGTGCTCTGGGTCCTCATGATGGGGTCCGGGGCGCGCGCGAGCCAGGGCGTGAAGCCCGCCGGCGATGACTCGGCCTTGGCGGTCGAACGGCGGGCGGCGTTCGCCCATTGGATGCGGATCGTCTGGTTCACCGCCCTGCTGGTGGTCATGGTCTGGAAGCCCGGAGCATGAGCGCGCTGGCAACATTGGCGTCCCTGACGAGGCCCGACTCCTGGGACCTGCCCCTCTTCGTCCACATCCTCGGCTCGATGATCCTGGTCGGCGCCCTGGCGCTCTCGGCTGTCTCGCTGATCGCCGCCTGGCGCAGCGGCTCGGCCGCGCTGACCAAGCTCGGCTTCATGTCGCTCTTCTATGGCGCTCTCCCCGGCTACATCGTCATGCGCGCCGGCGCCCAGTGGATCGCCCACAAGGAGGGGTTGGAGGACGCCGACATCAGCTGGATCAACATCGGCTTCAGCGTCTCCGACCTCGGCTTCGTGGTGCTCGTGGTCTCGCTCGTCATCGCAGGCATCGGCGTCCGGAGGATCAACCGGGGCGAGGGCGGCACGCCGAGCGTCTCCGCCCGCATCGCAACCGGCCTGATCTCGCTCTTCCTCGTCGCCTGCCTGGTCGCCGTCTGGGCTATGACGACAAAGCCCGTCTAGCCGTGAGCAGCTTCCCGATTGCCCCGCCGGCGCTCGAGGAGGCGCCGCCGCCGGAGCCACCCGCGGCCGTGCTCGTCACCCTGCCCTCCGACGGCTGGATCAGCAGCCAGCCCTTGCCGCTGAAGGCCATCTGGACGGTCTCACCCGAGCCGCGCCCGATGAAGGTCTTCAGGTTGACGTCCGTCTTGACGGAGGTCTTGACTCCCTCCGACCAGGTGATCGCCGCCTGCGGGTCGGCGAAGGTCTCCTCGCCGTCGAGCTCGAGCAGCACCGGCGGGCCATCGGAGAGCATCGCGACGTAGCCCGAGCCCGAGAGGTGGGTGTTGAACATGCCCCCGCCCATGAAGCCGGAGACACCATCCACCTTCTTGATGTCCCAGTCGATGTCGGCGTCGAACGCGAGCAGGTTGGCGCCGTTCACCGTGATCGCCTCGTCGGAGAGCTTCACCAGCTGGATCTCCTGCGCGAGGTCGGCGAGGAAGACCTCGCCGCTGCCGGAGATCTTCATCAGCTCGGCGCCCTCACCGGTGACCGCCTTCTTCGCCATCCTCTTGAGGCCGCCCGAGCCGGCATGCTCGAACTTGACGTCGCCCTGGTAGGCGACCATCGATCCCAGCTTCGCCTGGATCGTCTCCCCTCCGAGCTGGACCTTCAGCATCTTGGACCCCTGCATGGCAAACGGCTCGTTGCCCGCCGTCTCCTTGAACTCCTTCAGGCTCGCTTCGACAGCCATGCAGACCTCCCGTCGTCAAGTCTTGGATGAGTCGCGCAGCCTAACGCGAGCCGTCCGACGACAAGAACGTCTCAGACGGTGGCTTCGGCGCCGGCGGCGAGGCGGCCGAGCTCGCGGCCGAGCGTCTCCGGGGTCCAGTTGTCCGCGCCCGAGAGCAGCAGGCGGGCGCCGGACTCGGCGAGGCCGGCGATCGCGTTGCCGAGCAGGCGGGCGGTCGCGTCCACGCGACGGCGGGGCCGGCGCCCGTTCCGGTCCTTCAGCCAGCGCCGAGCCAGCCGCGAGAGCGCCTCGACCTGGGCCTCGCGCCCACGCTGGATCCGGCGAGCGACCGCGGTGTTTCCGCCCCCCTCCCCCAGGAAGATCAGCTTGTAGACGTCGGGTGAGGCCGCAACCGCCCGCAGGAACCCGGTGAATCCCTCGATCAGGGTTGCCTCCGGATCGCTCAGGTCCGCGGTCGCGAATGCGGACTGGATCTCCTCCAGGATGCGCTCCTCCTCCCGCCGCAGCAGGGCGCGAAAGAGCTCGTCCTTGCCGGGGAAGCAGGCGTAGACGACGGGCTTCGTGACCCCCGCCGCCTCGGCGACCGCGGCCATCGAGGTTCCCTCGTAACCGTGCTCGAGGAAGAGCCCGAGCGCGGCATCCAGAACCTGGGGGCGTCGCCGCTCCGGTCCGAGGTGCGCGGCCCGTCTTGCGGCTCGGTATCGAATGTGACGAGGTTCGCGTTTCCACTTTCCTACTCAGGGTAGCATTTTGCTACTCTCGGTAGGAATTCAGACGACCGAAGGAGAGAGACAGCGAGATGGCGACCGAAGAGAAGACCAAGAGCAACGGCGAGGTCGAGGGCCAGATCTCCGAGCAGCTCGGGATCGAGGCAGGTGAGGCGACCTTCTCCCTGGAGCTCTCCCAGGACCAGCAGGACGTCCGCGACTGGGCGCACGGCTTCGCGGAGCAGACCGTCCGCCCCGCCGCCCACGAGTGGGACGAGAAGGAGGAGTTCCCCTGGCCCGTCGTGCAGGAGGCCGCCAAGATCGGCATGTACGGGTTCGAGTCGATCGCGCAGTTCTGGGCCGACCCCTCCGGCCTGACCTTCCCGCTCGTCAACGAGGAGCTCTTCTGGGGCGACGCCGGGATCGGCATGGCCATCTTCGGCACCACCCTCGCGGTCGCCGGCATCTTCGGCTCGGGTACGCCCGATCAGCTGGTCGAGTGGGTGCCGCAGTGCTTCGGCGACGAGAACGACGTCAAGGTGGCGGCGTTCTGCGCCTCCGAGCCCGATGCGGGGTCGGATGTGTCGGGCTATCGCACGACGGCCAAGTACGACGAGGCCAGCGACGAGTGGGTGATCAACGGCCAGAAGGCCTGGGCGACCAATGGCGGCATCGCGAACGTCCACGTCGTGATCGCCTCCGTCGACCGCGAGCTCGGCTCCCGCGGGCACGCCGCCTTCGTCATCCCGCCCGGCACCAAGGGATGCGAGCAGGGCGCCAAGGTCAAGAAGCACGGGATCCGCGCCAGCCACACCGCCGACGTCCACCTCGACGACTGCCGCGTCCCGGGCTCGTGCCTGCTCGGCGGCAAGGAGAAGCTCGACGAGAGGCTCGCCAAGGCCCGAGAGGGCAAGAGCTCCAAGGGCCAGGCCGCGATGCGGACCTTCGAGCTCTCGCGGCCGACCGTGGCGGCGCAGGCCGTCGGCATCGCCCGCGCGGCCTACGAGTACGCGCTCGACTACGCCAAGGAGCGCGAGGCGTTCGGCCGCAAGATCATCGAGAACCAGGCGATCGCCTTCTCGCTCGCCGACATGAAGATGGAGATCGACGCCGCCAGGCTGCTGGCCCACCGCGCCGCCTGGATGGGCAAGACCGGCAAGGACTTCGATGCCGCCGAGGGCTCGATGTCGAAGCTGAAGGCCGGCGAGGTCGCCGTCTGGGCCACCGAGCGCGCGATCCAGATCCTGGGCGGCAACGGCTACTCCCGCGAGTTCCCCGTCGAGCGCATGCACCGCGACGCCAAGATCTGGACGATCTTCGAGGGCACCTCGGAGATCCAGCGGCTGGTTATCTCGCCGGGCGATCTCGCGGCTGCAGATCAAGTAGATGCGAGTCACATGGCCAATTTGTGACATTCGAGTAGCGTTGTCTCGATGGCCGACGCACCGACAGAGCGACCCCGACCTGGGGCGCTCCGCGGCGAGCCGCTCGGGCCCTACGAGGAGGTCACCCTCCACGGCCACAAGGTCGGCTTCCAGGCGGCGGGCGAGGGGCCGCTGCTGATCCTGCTGCACGGGATCACCTCGACCTCGGATGCCTGGCGCGACGTGATGCCGAGCCTGGCCGAGCGCTACACGGTGATCGCCCCCGACCTGCTCGGCCACGGCCGCTCCGCGAAGCCGCGCGGCGACTACTCGCTCGGCGCCTACGCGGCCGGGGTCCGCGACCTGCTCGCCGTGCTCGGCTTCGAGCGCGGCACCGTCGTCGGCCACTCGCTCGGCGGCGGGATCGCGATGCAGTTCGCCTACCTCTTCCCCGAGTACATCGAGCGGATGGCGCTGATCTCCTCCGGCGGCCTCGGCAACGAGGTCCACCCCCTGCTGCGTGCCGCCGACCCTGCCCGGCTCGGAGTGGGTGCTGCCGCTGCTGGCGCGCGAGTGGTCGGTGACGCGCGGGCGACGCCGTCCGCACGGTCGCCGCCAAGCTCGGCCTCGAGGCCGGCCCCGACCTGGCGGAGTTCGCGCGCGGATACGCCTCCCTGGTCGAGGAGGGCGCCACCGACGCCTTCCTCGACACCCTGCGCAGCGTGATCGGCCCCGAGGGCCAGAAAGTGAGCGCCCTCGACCGCCTCTACCTGGCCGATCAGATCCCAACCCTCTTCATCTGGGGCGACTCAGACCCGGTGATCCCGGTCGAGCACGGCCGCCGGGCGCACGAGATCGTCGCCCACAGCCGCTACGTCGAGATCGAGGGCTCCGGCCACTGGCCGATGCTCGACTCAGCCGACCGGATCGTCCGCGAGCTGACCTCCTTCATGGAGGAGACCGAGCCATTCCAGTGGTCGCTGGAGACGGTGCGGGAGCGGCTGCGGCGCGGCCCGGAGGGCAGGCGACCGACCGGTGAGCCTGCGCGAGCGCGTCACAGGATGAGACCTGGTCGCGGCCCGCATCCCGAACGCCGACCTCGACGACCGCGATCCCGACTACATCCGCGAGCAGCTGCCGGGCCTCTGGGTGCTCGCCTCCTTCTACTTCCGGGCCGAGGTGCGCGGGCTCGAGCGGATCCCCGCCGAGGGTCCGGTCCTGCTCGTCGGCAACCACTCCGGCGGCAACGTCACCCCGGACACGATGGTCTTCGCGCTCGCCTTCTCCGGCCACTTCGGGGTCGAGCGCCGCCTCCACCCCCTGGTCCACAACCTGGTCCTGGCGATGCCGCTGCCCTTCAACCTTTCCAAGTTCGGTTGCGTTGCCGCCTCACAGGAGAACGCCAAGCTGGCGCTGGAGCGCGACGCCGCCGTGCTCGTCTACCCGGGCGGCGACTGGGAGGTCCACCGCCCCTCCTGGCAGGAGGGCAGGGTCGACTTCGCCGGCCGCAAGGGCTGGGCGAAACTCGCGATCGAGACCGGCGTGCCGATCGTGCCTCTGGTCTCGATCGGCGGACAGGAGACCGCGATCTTCCTCTCCCGCGGTGAGCGCCTGGCCCGGGCGCTGCAGCTCGACCGCCTCTTCCGGCTCAAGGTCCTCCCCATCTCCCTCTCGATCCCCTGGGTGCTGAACGTCGGCGACATGCTCGGGCACTGGCCGCTCCCCGCGAAGCTGACGATCGAGGCGATGGAGCCGATCGACCTGCGCGAGCGCTTCGGCCGCAATCCGGACGACGACGAGGTCTCCGACTACGTGACGCGGGTGATGCAGATCAAGCTCGACGAGCTCTCGGCCGAGCGCCGCCTGCCCCTGATCGGCTGAGATGAGGGTCGAGGAGAGCATCGAGATCGCGGCTCCCCGAGATCGGATCTGGCCCCTGGTCTCGGAGCCGGGCCGGTACTCCGACTTCATAGTCGGCTCGACCTGGAAGCACGTCGAGGGCGAGCCGGAGAGCGGTCCGCGGGCTCGCTTCTGGCTCACGGTCCAGGCCGGCTCCACCGACCTGGGCGGGGTGATCGAGATCGTCGAGTGGGAGCCCCCGCACGAGCTCGCCTGGACCAACGTCAGCGGCATCGACAACCGCGGCCGCTGGATCCTGCGCGAGAGCGGCGAGGGGACCCAGGTGACGCTCCGCTTCAGCTATCAGGTGCCGGGAGGCATCCTGGCCCTGATCGCGAGCCGCCTGAGCGCCCCGATCATGCGCCGTGATGTGCGCCGCTCGCTGGAGGCGCTAAAGGAGGTGATCACCTCGTGATCGTGCCCCTGGCCCACGCCGGGCACGTCCTGGCCGACGCGGCGATCTTCCTGGTTCCGGTTGGATCGGTGCTTATGACGATCTGGGCGCTCAACCGCTGGGGCCCGAAGGACCGCTGAGCTGGAAGCGGATGATCTGGATCGCCGCCTACTTCAGGCCGAGCTCGGTGTCCTCGTCGGGGTCCGTGGTGGGCTCGATGGGAAAGCCCTGCGAGACCCAGTCGTCCATGCCGCCATCGACCGCGACCGCATCGTAGCCGCGGGCGCACAGGTCCTTGGCGGCCCGGACCGCCAGCTTGCTGCTGCTGGCGATGACCAGTAGTCGCGCGCCATCATCCAGGCGATTAGTGCGATCGGTGGCGCTCCCTCCCTCCAGGAAATGAATCGCTCCGGCACGTGACCCTTGCTCCACTCCTCCTCCGAGCGTACGTCGACGGCACAGGCGTCACCGCTCGCGATCTCGAGTCGGGCGGCTTCCACGTCGACCGTCTTCTTCCCTGTCGCCATAGCGGCTGAGTACCCGCAGCCCAACAGTGCCAATCCGCAGAGTTTGGCGGCCTCTCGCCTAGGCGCTGAGGCCGCGGCCGGAGCGGCTGCGACCGCGCCGGCCGTCCGCGCTCCATTTGAGCTGGAGCTGAAGGCGCCCCCCACTCCTGGCCGCGAGGCGCGCCGCTCCGGTCAGGCGCAGCAACAGCGCCCGGGTGACCCCGGCGCCGATCGTCATCCGGATGGGGCGAAGCTTGACCGCCAGATGCCGCACCCGCGCTCCGTGCCGCACGTCCCCCAACACCAGGGCCCGCGCGGTGAGACGGCACCTCGACGCCACGTGGCAGGCGGCCTTGCCGGCGATCAGGCGCGCACCGTGTGCCCGCAGGGCCTTGCGCCAGCGGAAGCTCAAGCCCGCATCCCGTCCCGCCACCCCGGTCCCGGCGAGGGACGCGATGACCGACCCACCGTCAGCTGTCACCCGCAGGCGTGCCGACCGCGCCCCTTTCGCCTCGGGCGCAAACTTGACCCGGACCTCACACCTGCCTCCGGCCGGGAGGGTCACGTCGGTGCAGTCGTCAGCCGCGAGCCTGAACTGGTCCGCGTCCGCCCCCACGATCGAGGCGCCGCTGAGAGGGATCGGCGTGGCACCCTCATTGCTGAGCGTGAAGGTCTGCTCGCTGCTGGTCTTTCCAACGGTCTGCCTGCCGAAGTCGTGGCCGCCGGGAGTGAGCGATGCGCTGGGGTCGACACCGTTGCCCCTGAGGTTGACCTGCGCGCCACCGTCCTGATCGCCGAAGAAGCTCAGCTGGGCGACCTTCGGGCCGGAGCTGTCGGGCTGGAAGCGAACCTGGGCGGTGCAGCTCGCCGAAGGAGCGAGCGGGCTGCCCGTGCAGTTCTCATGCAGGAGGCGGAAGCTGGCAACGTCGCCACCCGAGACAACGGCGACGAAGAAGCCGCCTGGCAGATTGCCGTTGTTGGTCAGCGTGATCGTCCGGGTGACCCCCTGCTGGCCGGTGGTGGTCGATCCGAAGTTCGCGGGATTGGGTGACCCAGTGACGTCCGCCCGGCCGCCCTGCCCGCTGAGGTCGGCAGTGAAGGACACCCCGTTGGTGGTCGCCCGCAGCTGCGCGGAGAACGGGACCGCGTCGTTCGGACCGAAGCTCACCTGGACGCTGCAGGTGTCGTCCGGCCGCAGGGTGGTCCCGAAGCAGCTGCTGAATCCGGTCCAGAAGGCGTTCGATCCGGACCCGATGATGTCGAGCGAGTTGACCTGGACGGACGCCGCGCCCGTGTTGCGCACCTGCAGGTTCGTCTGGGTGCTGCCGTTGTTGACGCTCTGCAGGCCGAAGTCGTAGCTCGCCGGCTCGAAGGTGAGATCCGGCGCTGCCCCGATGCCCGTCAGGTCGACGGTCTGATCGCCGCGGGGTTCGTCGGAGCTGATGTGCAGGGTCGCCTCACGGGTGCCCGAACCACCGGGCCAGAAGCTGACGCCGACGTTGCAGCTCTGGCCGGGATCGAGCTGCCCACCGCAGTTGCCGTTCTGGTTGAAGTCCGAGGAGTTGATGCCGTCGATGTAGACGTTGTTGATCGACACGGGCACGTCGCCGGTGTTCTTCGCGCTGACCTGCTGCTGTCCACCCGGGTTGCCGACGGTGGCGGCTGGAAAGTCGAGCTGAGTGGAAGAGACGGTGAGCTCGGAGGCGGCGTGCGCGGCGGACGGAAGCCCGGCGAGGGCGACGAGCGCGGTCAGCGTCGCGAGCGATGTGAGGCGGAGCTTCCCTGTTCCGGAGCGAAACATACGGCCACATCGAGAAAGCATCTGTCGGCCTTGACCCCTTGCGCAGTTTGTTAAATAACTTCTCGCCTGGTTCGGGCGATGTCTTGCAGACAACCGCCCGACGGCCCCAATCCGCGCCGGTCGGCCCCGCGTACCATGGAGCGATGGCCACGGCGCCGAGGCTGAATCCGACCGAAGTGGCTGAGATCGGCGCGCGGCTGGCCGAGAACATCGCGCGAGCCGTCAAGGCCCCCGACCGTGTGGTGAGGGATCTCGTCGTGGCCCTGCTCGCCGACGGCCATGTCCTGATCGAGGATGCCCCGGGGGTGGGCAAGACGGCTCTCGCTCGCGCCCTGGCCCGCTCTCTCGAGGCCGAATACGCGCGGGTGCAATGCACCTCCGATCTGCTTCCAGCCGACCTGGTGGGCACCAACGTCTTCAACCAGCGGACCGCGAGCTTCGAATTCCATCCCGGTCCCGTCTTCGCCAACGTCGTCCTGGTCGACGAGATCAACCGGGCCTCCCCGAAGACTCAATCGGGCCTGCTCGAGTGCATGCAAGAGCGACAGATCACAATCGACGGGACCAAGCACGAGCTGGCCCGGCCGTTCGTGGTGCTGGCGACGCAGAACCCGGCCGAGTACGAGGGCACCTACCCCCTCCCGGAGGCGGAGCTCGACCGGTTCATGGTCAGGGTCAGCCTTGGCTATCCGGCCGCCGAGGCGGAGGCGGCGATGCTCGCCGAACATGCCGACACCGACCCCGTCGACGGGCTCAGCCCCGTTGCGGACGTGACCTCGGTGCGCGCCGCCCAGGCGGCCCTTGCCGGCATCGAGGGCACCGAGCCGCTTCGACGCTACGTGGTCGCGGTCTGCGAGGCGACACGGGACGACGACCGGGTCGAGCTGGGGGCGAGCCCCCGCGCGGGACTGATGCTCTTCCGAGCCGCGAAGGCGCTCGCGGCGCTCGAGGGCCGCGACCATGTCCTTCCAGACGACGTTCAGGTTCTCGCTCCATCCGTGCTCTCGCACCGGCTGCTCCTCTCGTTCGAGGTCGACGGCGACCAGCGCGAGGCGGTGGTCCGCGAGGCGATCGACAGGGTCCCGGCGCTGTGAGATGACGGCGACGGGGGAGTCTGGTTCGCCGCGGGCCCCCGCAACGGCCGCGCTCGGGGCGGCCCTCACCCTGGTCGGGCTTGGATTCGGGCTTGCCGCCGCGCTGGTCTGCGGGATCGCGCTGCTGGTTCTGGCGGTCGGCGCCGTCGTCTGGGTCGAGCTGGCGACCGTCGGCGGACGACTCGAGCGGCAACCCGGCCCGGGCAGGCTCGAGGAGAGCGAGCCATATCCGCTGCGGCTTGTGCTCCGGCGGACGCTTCTGCCGCCTCCCGGCGGCGACCTGATCGATCCCCTGCTCGATCGCAGCGTCCCGGTCGGCCCGCGCTGGGCGCGCCTGCTCGAGCGCGACATCTGGCTGGAGCGCCCGGGCCGCCGCCCGCTGCCGCCGTCCCGTCTGGTCGTCCGGGACCCGCTCGGGCTCTGGCGGCGCGAGCTCGACTCCGGGAGCACGAGCGAGCTCGTCGTGCTGCCGCGGATCGACCCGGTCCGCTGGAGCGGCCCGGGGGCCGAGCCGGGGAGCCAGGCGGGCGGCTCCGGCGTCGCCGCCGACGCCACGTCCAGGCGCGGGGCCCTCGCCCAATTCGAGGTCGACGGGCTGCGCCCCTACCGTGACGGCAGCCCCGCCTCGCGGATCCACTGGCCCGCCGTGGCCCGCACCGGCGAGATGATCGAGCGGCGCCTGGTCGCCGGCGGGGAGCCGCGGCCGCTGATCGTCTTCGACCCCCGCGGCGCCCGCGATCCCGCCGACCGCGAGCGGGCGATGCGAGCGGCGGCGTCCCTCTGCGTCGAGCTGGCCCGCTCCGGCGGTTGCGAGCTCCTCGTCCCCGGCGAGCGGCGGCCGCTGCCGATCGACCCGGCGCTCCGGGCCTGGCCCGAGGCCCACGTCAGGATCGCCGTCTCTGATCCGGATGCGGGTCCGATGATGCAGCAGGGCATGAGAAGCGCGCCCGTCCTCTGGGTCACAGCCGGCCGCTCCTTGCCCGGATCGCTGCGCCGCCTGCGACCTGGCAGCTTCCTGATCACGCCGAGTGGCTCCCGAGGCGCCGCGGCGTTCCGCGTCTCCGGCTGCTTCGCCTACCCGGCGAGCGCCGCGCCGGCCGTTCCCCACCGGAAGGCGGCCGCATGAGCGCTCTGGCCGGCGATCGCTCCGCTCGGATCGAGCTGATCTGCTTCGCGGCGCTCGCGGCCGTGGTGACCCTGCAGTGGAGCTCGCTGGTGGCCCATCCGCCCGCGACACGGGTCGTACTCGCGGTCCTGCTGGCCACCGCGGCGGGGGCTGCCATCGCTGCCGTCCCGCGGCTGCCCAGCTCGCGCCCAGCCCGCTGGGCGCTTGCGGGCCTCGCCACGCTCGCCGCCATCGCCGTCGGGATGGTCGTGATCGGGCTCCCGGGCAGGCTGCTCGAGCCCGGCCACTGGGATGAGCTCGGCTCGAACGTGAGCCGCGCGCTCAACGGCGTCTCCGACGTTCCGGTCCCCTACGCGGGCGCCGACGCCTGGACCCGGCTGGTGATCCTGCTCGCCGGGCCACTGGTGGTCGGGCTGGCCGCCTTCGCCGCCTTCTGGCCGACCCGCCGCCGGGCGGCAGGGCGGATCTGCGCGCTCGTCCTGCTGGTCGCGCTCTATCTGGTCGCGGTCGCCTGGGCCAGGCCCGGGCGCCAGATCGCCGGTGGCGCCCTGCTGCTCATCCTGATCTCGGCCTGGCTCTGGCTCCCGGGAGTGGCGCCGCGCAGCCGCGGCCCGGCGACCATCGCCGTGATCTGCGCCGGGGTAGTCGCGCTCCCGGCCGCGGCCGTGATCGAGACCGGCCGCGGTCTGATCGACTACCGGCACTGGGACCTGCTCAGCGCCAACGGCCAGAGCTTCAGCTGGGATCAGACATACGGCCCGCTGAGCTGGCCGCAGAAGGGGACGCAGCTGCTGCAGGTCTCGACTGAGCACACGCACTACTGGAAGGCGACCAACCTCAACACCTTCGACGGCACCGGCTGGGTCCGCTCCACGGTGCCCGGGAGCCAGCCCGCGCTGGGCCAGCCGCTCAAGTTCCATCCCAAGGCCGTTCCGCCCCGCCCCGACCCCGAGTACGTCGACCGGGTCAACTTCGTGGATCGAGGGCTCAACAGCGACTTCGCCATCGGCGCCGGCACCGTGCTCTCGCTGCGCGGGGCCTCTGCCCGCCCGACGTCCGATGCGGTCTGGGAGATGACCCGGGAGCTGCGCCCGGGCAACTCATACACGGCGCTGATCTACGACCCTCAGCCGAGCGCCGCCGTGATGCGCTCGGTCGGGACGACCTATCCGTCCACGGCCGGCAACTACACGACCTTCTCGCTCTTGCCGGGCGAGCTGCACACCATCTCGGCGCCCCTGTGGAGCGCATCGGGACCGCCCCCGATCGCGGACCGGGTGAGCGGCACCGAATATGTGGGGATGTACGCACTCGCCAGGCGGCTGGCCGCCGGCGCCCGCTCCCCATACGACGCGGTCCACCGAATACAGGACTACCTGCGCGCCAATCTCGCCTACCAGCAGAACGTGCCGAACCACGCCTACCCACTGCCAGCCTTCCTCCAGCAGGATCGCGCCGGCTACTGCCAGCAGTTCTCGGGCGCGATGGCGCTCATGTTGCGCATGCTGGGCATCCCGAGCCGGGTGGCCACCGGCTTCGCCCCGGGCGGCCGCGACCCGGAGCGCAACAACTTCCTCGTCGACGACACCGACGCGCACGACTGGGTCGAGGTCTTCTTCCCCTCGATCGGCTGGGTCACCTTCGACCCGACACCGTCCGCGGCACCCGCGGCCACCCAGCTCGACGACAACAACCTCGGCGTCACCAAGTCGCCCCAGCCGGCCGTGAAGAGCACGGGCCCGGCGTTCCCGCAGTCGCCCAGCGGTGATCTCTCGCTGCGGGGGCGATCGGCCGCCGGCGCACATCGGCCGGGGACACATGACTCCGGGGCGAGCGCCTTGCTTGTGCTCGGCTCGGCGGCCGCGGCCCTCGCCCTGGCCGCACTCGCCGCTTACGGCTGGCGGCGGTGGCGGAGGAATCGGCTGCGGCCCGACCGCCTCGCCGCGGCAGAGCTCGCCGAGCTCGACCTGGCTCTCCGGCGAATCGGGGAACCGCTGCCCCCCGGCGCGACGCTGCGGCGCGCCCAGGAACTGCTCGAGCGGCTCGCCGGCCCGGCGGCGGCAGGCTACGCCGCGAAGCTCGAGGACCGGCGCTACCGCCACCCCTACACCGATCCGCCCAACGTGCACGAGCGCCGCGCCCTTCGCCGCGCCCTGCTGGGCGCGACCGGCTGGCGCTCCGCGCTGCGGGTGCTCCGCGCCGTCCCGCCCGGTGGCCCTAGATCTAGCCGGCGTAGGGCGCCCGCGGATCCGAGGACCAGCCGCTAGGCGTGCCGCCCTCGTCCTCCCAGCGCTTCCTGGGACGGGGCACCGGGATCAGCGCGATCAGGATTGCGGCGATCACGAGGCCGGCCAACAGGTGCCACCGCTGGAGCAGCGCGCTGCCGGCATTGGTCCCGAACGTGAGGAATGACGACCCGGGCTGGAGATTGCTGCTGGCGCTGACGACGTAGTCGCCGGAGCTGGGGACGTCGAGCTTCGCCACTGCGCCGAGCTCGCCGATCGTCTCGCTCCGCTGCACGGCGTGCGCCGATTCGGCGCCGCTGCCGGACGCCACCGGCACGGGGCTACCGCCTCCCGCCGGGACCACCAGGAAACCGAACTGACCACCCACCTGCTGCGCCGCGTCCGAGCCATTCCCGGGCTGGTCATAGAAGACAGTCACCTTGCCCTGGGGCAGGTGGACCATGCCGCCCTGCGGCAGCGGGGCCCGGCCGTAGTCATCGGAGTGATCGCTGAGGGCGGTGGCCAGCGCCACCGCGGCGGCCGCGAGCAGCAGCAGGACGGAGACCGTGTGCTTCAACCAGCGCATGCCGCGAATATCGGCCGAATCGGACCGCCTGCGGAGCCCTGGGCACGTTTTCTCGACTGATGTAGGGTCGCGCGCGTGCCTCGACTTCGCCTGCGCCGCAGCGCTGCTCGTCCTTGCCCTGGCCGGGTGCGGGAGCGACACGAAGACCGTGACCGAGACGCAGACACAGGGTGCCACCACGGCAGAGCCGCCCACCGTGAGCGCGACTGCGGCAGTGCCGGCCGGCAACCGCGGCCCCCACTACTTCGAGACCCCCTCCCACAACATCGGCTGCTATCTGGATTCCCGGTCGGTGCGGTGCGACATCCGCGAGCGAGACTGGTCGCCGCCGCCCAAGCCTCGGTACTGCATCAAGGCCGGGGTCGACTGGGGCCAGGGGGTCGCGATCGCCACGCACCGCGCCTCGATCGTCTGCGCCGGCGACACCACGCTTGGGGGTCCAGGGCTGCTCGGCTACGGGCACTCCGCCAGGCGCGGGCCGAACTACTGCCTCAGCCGCACCGCTGGGATCACCTGTCGCAACGCCGCCACCGGCCACGGCTTCTTCCTCTCCAGGGCGCGATATAGGCTCTTCTGACCGTTGTGAGTGGGTGCTCCGCAAGGAGCACCCGATTGATGTTGGGAGGAGGAACCCGTTGAAGGCAAAGTGGGGATCGATCATCGGCGCTGCGCTGAGCGCAGTGGCGCTGGCGGCATGCGGCGGCTCAAGCGGCGGCACGTCGACCAACGGCAACGACGACCTGTTCACCACCGCCGGCTTTCAGAAGGCCTTCGACGCCGTCAAGGACAAGGCGGGCGAGAACGCGCAGGCCCTGCAGGTTCAGATCACGCAGGGCGGCGCCGACTTCAAGCTCCGCAACGGAGAGCAGGCAACCGGCTTCGTCTACACCGGCGGCGACCTGCACGACGAGCAGGTCCAGGTGGTCGGCCCCGGCTCCCTGAACGGCCAGGACTTCCCGTTCTCGGAGATCGACCCGGCCGCGATCGACAAGATCGTCTCCGGGGTCAGGTCGCAGGCCAAGGTGAGCGACCTCAAGGTGACGGTGATGACGCTCGAGAAGAGCGCCGTCGACGGCCGGCTCAAGTGGACCATCAACGCCGAGGGCGGCGGACGCTCCGGCCTCGTCTACAACGCCGAGCCGGACGGGTCCAACGTCACCTCTCCGCTGGGCCTGAACAACACGGCGACGACAGGCGGCAAGACGCCTCAGGAGATCACCGAGTGCATCCAGCAGGCGGGCACGGACGTCTCCAAGATCCAGGCCTGCACCCAATAAAGCGGGTTGCTCCTCGGCTTCGCCTGCGGAGCACCCTCGCGTCTCTCTCATACATCTCTTAGGAGATCGCGCCAGCATGGGTTCGTGCGCGTATTGGTCGTAGACGACGAGCCGCAGCTCCGCCGTGCGCTCGAGCGCGCGCTCAAGCTGGAGGGCTACGAGGTGGACCTGGCGGCCGACGGTGAGGAGGCCCTCGGCTCGGTTGCCTCCGCGCCGCTCGACGCGATCGTCCTCGACGTGCTGATGCCGAAGCGGGACGGGCTCTCGGTCTGCCGCGAGCTGCGGGCGCGCGGCGACCACACCCCGATCCTGATGCTCACCGCCAGGGACGCCGTCCAGGACCGAGTCGACGGCCTCGATGCGGGCGCGGACGACTACGTCGTGAAGCCCTTCGCGCTGGAGGAGCTGCTCGCGCGCCTGCGCGCCCTGCTGCGGCGGACCAACGGCGACGCGGCGGAGGAGCTGAGCTATGCCGATCTGACCCTCGACCCGGCCACCCGAGAGGTCAAGCGCGGGGAGCGGGCGATCGAGCTGACCAAGACCGAGTTCTCGCTGCTCGAGCATCTGCTGCGACACCCGCGGCTGGTGCTCACCCGCTCCCAGCTCTTCGAGGCGGTCTGGGGATACGACTTCGGTCCCCGCTCGAACTCGCTCGAGGTCTACGTCGGCTACCTGCGCCGCAAGACAGAGGAGGGCGGCGAGCCGCGGCTGATCCAAACGGTCCGCGGAGTCGGGTACTCCCTTCGTGAAACGGGTCGCTCCTCGGCTTCGCCTGCGGAGCGCCCTCGCACTAAATGAGCCTGCGCCGCCGCCTCGCCCTGCTCTCCGCGCTGGCCGTCGCGTTCGCGGTGCTGCTCGCCTCGGGCCTCGTCTACGCCCTGGTCCGCGATCGCCTGCGGGGCGACATCGACAACGACCTGCGCCACCAGGCCGAACTGGTTTCGCAGCGCGCGGAGCAGGTCGCGCCGTTGATCGCCGGGTCGGCCCAGGGACCCGTCACGGTCGGCGCGTCACAGGGCGTGGGCGCCCCGAACGTGTCCTCCAACGGGAAGCGTCCCCCGCTGCCCCCGGGCATCTCGACCAAAGACAAGGGCAAGAGGACCGCGAAGGCACCCGGGCCCGAGGCAGGCGACAGGATCTTCCTGCAGCGGGCCGTCCCCGCGCCCGGCCCCGGCGCGCCACCGTCGCTCGCCCAGCTGATCGGGCCGAATGGGACGGTCGTGACGGGGGCGGGTTCGCAGTTCCACCTGCCGGTCTCCGCGACGGACCGAACGTTGGCCGCCAGCGGCGGGGATGCCCAGTTCAGCGACGTCGACGCCCAGGGCACCTCGCTGCGCGTGCTCACCCAGCCGCTGGCGACCGGCGGCGCCATCCAGCTCGCCCGCTCACTTGAGGACACCGACCACACCCTGGACACCCTGATCATCATCCTGGCCGCGGTCAGCGCAGGCGGCATCGCACTGGCGGCCGCGCTCGGGCCGTTCGTGGCGCGAACCGCGCTCGCGCCCGCCGGCGAGGTCTCCAGCGCGGCCGAGGAGGTCGCGCGCACCCACGACCTCACCCACCGGATCGAGGTCCGTGGCGACGACGAGCTCGGCCGGCTCGCCGCCAGCTTCAACGAGATGATGGCCGCCCTCCAGCTCTCCGAGGCGGCACAGCGCCGGCTGGTCGCAGACGCCTCGCACGAGCTGCGAACGCCGCTCGCGACCCTGCGCACCAACATCGAGACGCTCGGGCGAACAGAGAACCTCGATCCCGAGGAGCGCAAGCGGCTGGTTGCGGACCTGACGCAGGAGCTCGAGGAGATGACCGAGCTGGTCGGCGACGTCGTGGAGCTGGCCCGCGCGCCCGGGCAGGACGCGATCGCCCGTCAGGACGTCGCGCTCGACGAGCTCACGCGGGACGCGATCGAGCGCGCGCAGCGTCGGGCGCGGGACATGCGCTTCGCGCAGGACCTCCACCCCACCCTCGTCCATGCAGATGCCCAGCGCCTCGGCCGCGCGATCTCGAACATGCTCGACAACGCCTGCAAGTGGAGTCCGGACGGCGGCGAGATCGAGGTGGAGGTCAGGGACGGTCGCGTCACGGTCCGAGACCACGGGCCGGGGTTCCCGCCCGACGGCCTCGACAGGGTCTTCGACCGCTTCTGGCGGGCGGACGAGGCGCGGGGCAAGCCGGGCTCGGGGCTGGGGCTCGCGATCGTCCAGCGGGTCGCCGAGGAGCACGAAGGCAGGGCACAGGCCTCGAACGCCGATGACGGCGGTGCCGTGGTCAGCCTCGAGCTGCCAGAGATCGAGACCTGAGCGCCAGCTCGAGCTCGAAGCGCGCATCGGGGTCGCCAAGCGCATCGCCGAACAGCTCCCGGAGGCGGCCGAGCCGGTAGCGGATCGTCTGCGGGTGCAGGTGAAGGGCGCGCGCCATCGCCGCGGCGTTGCCGCCGTGCTGGACGAACGCCAGCGCCGTCTCCTCCATCCGCGCCCGTCCCGCCGGGGTGAGCTCCTCCAGCGGCGCGAGCCGCCGCTCGGCGAGCCGCTCGGCGACGCCACCCGACTCGAACAGCAGCAGCTCGGGCAGGTGCTCCTCCGCTTCGATCAGGCCATCGCCCTCGATCGCCTCCGACTCGGCCGCCCGTAGAGCCGCCGAGGCGATCGACCACGACTCGCCAAGCTCCGCGCGCGGCACGGTCGGGCCGAGCGCTGCGGTGACGCCCCTGGTTGCGCGCTCCAGCTCCGCCGTCCGGCTCGCGCCGGCGGCGCCGGAGACGAGCGCACAGCCCACGCCCCTCACCGAGGCCACGAGCGCGTCCGCGGACAGGCGCCGGCCGACGCGCGCCAGATCCGCCTCCGCCACGGCAAGCGGCGCGGCGCTCCGTGGCAGCCGCCATCCCGCCGCCTGAGCCGCCGAGCGGATCTCCGCGTCGGGGGCGGGCGGGTCGCGGAGCAAGAGGGCGAGCAGCTCGCGGCGCTGGCGCTGGCGCTCTCCCTCCTGCTCGCGCTGGGCCTGCGCGTATCCCTCGACCGAGTCGGCGGAGAGCTCGTCGATGTAGGCGAAGATCGCCTCTGCCAGCAGCCCGAGCTCCTCGGGGTCGGCTCCCTGACGGCGGGCGGCCGCGGAGACCCGGCGCCAGGCCACCCGCGCGCCCACCCGGTAGGCGGACTGCAGGGCGTCGAGCGTGCGGCCCTCCCGCAGCTCGGCTCTGCCCAGCCCGACGTAGACGTCGCGGCCGGGATCCCGGCCCGCCACCGGATCGCGGATCAGCTCCACGAACTGGCGCAGCGCCTCGCTCACCCCGGTCCGGATCGCAACGCCGAATGCCCCCTCCAGGGGGCGGGCGTATTCGGGGACCTCGCGGGCGATCGTCGCCAGGATCTCCTCCGTCGCCGCGGCCAGCTCGGGCTCGATCGCGTCGGCGAGTTCGGGCGGCAGCGCGTGCCAGGGCTCTGATCGCGGGATTTTTGTCATCTATATGACAAGAAACGGGTCGCAAGAGTTGGGTTTCAGGCTAACTCTTTGTGGCCCTCCCTGCCTACTCTGACCCCCATGAACCGAGCGGCCAAGATCGCCAACCTCGGCGCCATGGTTGTGCCCTTCCTCGCGACGCTGGCGGCGATCGTCCTGCTCTGGGGCAGCCTGGTGAGCTGGCACGACCTGGCTCTGTTCGCGGTGATGTATGTGATCACCGCCGCCGGGATCACGGTCGGCTACCACCGGATGCTCACCCACCGCTCCTTCCGCACCCACAAGCCGACGGAATACGTCTTCGCGGGACTTGGATCGATGGCGGTGCAGGGCCCCGTGATCGCCTGGGTCGCCGATCACCGCAAGCACCACGCCCACACCGACGTCGAGGGCGACCCGCACAGCCCGCACGTCGGACACGGCGACGGCGTGATCGGCGTGCTGCACGGTCTCTGGCACGCCCACATGGGCTGGCTGCTCTCCGAGCACGGCCGCGCCGACTGGAAGAAATACGCGCCGGACCTCTACGAGGATCGCGGCATGCGCCTGCTGAACCGGCGCTTCGTCAGCCTCGTGATGCTCGGGCTCGCGATCCCGGCGGCCGCCGGATTCCTGATCACCGGCACCCTCCTGGGGGCGGCCACCGGGCTGCTCTGGGGCGGCCTCGTGAGGATCTTCTTCGTCCACCACGTCACCTGGAGCGTCAACTCGGTCTGCCACTTCCTGGGATCCCGCCGGTTCGAGGTGGAGGACCAGTCCACCAACGTCTTCTGGCTCGCCCTCCCCTCTCTCGGCGAGTCATGGCATCACAACCACCACGCCTTCCCCCGCTCCGCGGTGCATGGCCTGCGCCGCTGGGAGCTCGATCCGTCGGCTCTCTTGATCGGAGCCATGGAGCGGGTCGGCCTCGCCTGGAACGTGATCCGGATCGCCCCCGAGCGCCAGGCGGCCAAGGCCGCGCGGCGCGGCCGCCCGAAGCTCAAGCCGCTTCTTAGGCCCGTCTCAGCCTCCTCTCAGGCGCCACTGGCTTGATGGTCTGCGAGCCCGGCGAGCCGGGACTACGACGGACAGGAGTGGTGATGGAAGAGAAGAAGAAGAAGAGACGCGGGATCACGATCCGCCTCGGCCCCCTTGGGCTCTCGCTGTTGGCGGCGGGAATCACCGCGGTCGGCCTTGCGGCCGTTTCGCTGGCGGACAGCGGCAGCGGCAGCGCGAGCAACGGCAGCGGCGTCAGACGTTTTCGGCGCCGGGCCCCGGCGGCGGGGTGGGCGTGACCATGTTCCGGGGCCCCAACCTCTCGGCCGCGGACAGGCAGAAGATGGAGGACTTCCGGAAGTGCATGGAGGACAACGGCGCGCCCGGGCCTCCCAGGCACATCGATCCGAGCGATGGCCCCCCGAAGCCGCCCAGCGCGGCGGACCGGCAGAAGATCCAGAAGGCCTACGAGGCCTGCAAGGACAAGCTGCCCGAGGGCATGCAGAACGCGGGCCCGCCCGATGATCGGCGACCTTCAAGTGCGGACCGCCTCCGGGACGCGCCGGGACAGCAGAAGGGTCACAGAGCAGAACCAGAGCAACGACTCGGGCACCAGCTCGAGCGGCTCCAGCTCGTAACCAGGACTCGTCCACACACAACACGGCGTATATCCGGCGGCGGTGTTTGTGGCCGCCGATATGCGGCCTCATATGTCCCCCCAAGCGAGCGGGCCCCCAGAGGGCCCGTTCGCTTAGACGGGCAGGCCGACCGACTCCAGCGCCGCGGAGATCTCGGAGTAGGCGGTGAAGCTGGCGACCTTGCGGTCCCGCTGCTCGAGCACGTGCGCGAGCGGCACGTCCAGATCGTCGCCGCTCTCCTTCTCGGTGATCTGGAGCCGGCCGAGCACCACCCAGCGGCCGTCGGCCGCAGAGCGCAGGCCCTCGGGCCGGAAGCTGTCCGACTCGAAGAGCTCCTCCATGTCACCACGCCACTTCTGGAACCCCCGCAGCCCCTTGTAGACCTTCGCGTCGAGGAAGACCGTCTCCATCCGGATCTGGAAGTCGGGATGGAGCAGCGCCGCGAGCCCCTCACCGCCGCGGTCGAACTCGTCGTAGATCCGCCTGACGGCGTCCAAAGCCGAGCCGGTGTCGGCTTCCTCCATCGCCGCGTTGAATTGACGTTCGAGCGTCTCGACGTCGTGCTGGTCATACATATGATGGTCCTCAGTATCTCCCCAGTAGTGCGGATGACGCGGCACCGCCGCTCGGGGAAGCTATCGGAGCCATCGCGGAGGCAACTTCCAGGGCGACGGGGATGAGAGCACCGGCAGGGGCCGGCGACGTCGGCGAGCAGGAAATCGAGAGCCGTCTCGCCTCGGTCAAGGTCGGGCTCTGGCTCTCGGTGGTCGTCTGCCTCGGCGGCGCGCTCTACGCCGTCGACACGTGGGACCGCCCGAACCGCGTCTTCATACTCGCGGCGATCGGGGTGGGACTGCTGAGCGCGCCACTCGTGCATGCCCTGCCCTGGGAGCGAATCGTCCGCAGCCGCCACCGCGAGGCCATCTTCGCGGCCTGGTCGCTCGCCGACATCCTCTTGATCGCGACCATCGCGGCGCTCGATGGCGGGTCGCAAAGCGCGTACATGCTGCTGCTCGTCCTGCCGTTCCTGTTCGCCGCGCTGTCCTATCCACCTCGGACCATCGCTGCGGTCGGCGTGGCCGCCCTGATCGCGTCCTTGTCCGTCGGATTCGGAGTCAGTGGTGGCTTCCCCCTAGCCGGCTTCGGGCTCTTCGCGGGCGCCTGCGTGGCCCTGCTCGCCGCCTGGGAGGCGCGGAACCAGGCGACCGGACGACGGAGGCTGGCGGAGACCGCCGCCGCCCTGTCGCGAAGCGAGGAGTCAAGCCGGTTGCAGGCGCGGCAGCAGCGAGAGGTGGCTCGCTTCGGGCAGCTCGCGCTGGAGGGCATGGCGATCGATCAGCTCGCCATGGAGGCGACCAGGATCCTGGCCGGAGTCCTCGACGTGCACTACGGGGTGGTCTTCAAGCTGATGCCCAACGGCGAGGAGCTGCTGCTCGTCGCCACCACGGGGCTGGATGAGGAGATGGTCGGCACGGCGCTCATCCCCGCCGGCTTCCGCTCGCAGTCCGGATATGCGCTCGCCGTCGGCACGGCGACCGTGGTCAACGACTGGGAGAGCGAAAAGCGCTTCCAGCAGTCCGAGCTGCAGCGCTCGGAGGGGGTGAGGAGCGCGGCGATCGTCCTGATCAAGGGTGAGGGGCGGCCGTATGGCGTGTTCGGCGCGGCCTCTCGGAGGCAGCACGACTTCTCCCAGGAGGATGTCAACTTCATGCAGGCCCTCGCAAACGTGCTGGCCAACGCAATCGAGCGGCGCCGCACCGAGGAGCAGACCCAGCACGAGGCGCTTCATGATCCGCTCACCGGCCTGCCGAACCGCAACCTCTTCCTCGACCGGCTCCAGCACACCCTCTCGGTCGCCGCTCGCCGGGAGACCCCGATCGCGGTGCTCTTCCTCGACCTGGACCAGTTCAAGCTCGTCAACGACAGCCTTGGGCACGCAGCCGGGGATGAGCTCCTGGCCGCCGTCGCGCCGCGAATCGAAGAGGCCCTCCGACCGGGCGACACGGTCGCCCGCTTCGGCGGAGACGAGTTCGCGGTGCTCGCCGAGGACGTCGGCAACGAGCGCGGGGCGACCCGCGTGGCCGAGCGCATCGCCGAGGCGCTCGCCCGTCCGTTCATCCTTCGCGAGCGAGAGCACTTCGTCAGCGCCAGCGTCGGAATCGCGATCGGCGAGGGTAAGGAGGCTCCCGAGGCGCTGATCCGCGATGCGGACTCCGCCCTCTACCGGGCCAAGGAGCACGGTCGCGGCGGCTACGAGATCTTCGACGAGGTCATGCGCTCCCGGGTGATCGAGCACATGCAGATCGAGAACGACCTCCGGCGCGCGATCCAGTACGAGGAGCTCGAGCTCCACTACCAGCCCGTCGTCAAGCTCAGCGACGGCTCAGTGGTCGCCATGGAGGCGCTGCTGCGGTGGAACCACCCTGACCACGGGATGGTCGGGCCGCTCGCCTTCATCCCCGTCGCCGAGGAGTCGCGCCTGATCGTGCCGATCGGGCGCTGGGTGATCGAGCAGGCCTGTCGCCAGGCGGCGCTCTGGCAGCAGCTCAACCCCGACGCCGCGCCGGTGTCGGTGGCGGTCAACCTCTCCGCGCGTCAGATCGCGGACCCCGACCTGCTCTCGCACATCGAGGGCTCCGTCCGCGCGAACCGAATCGATCCATCGACGCTCTGGCTGGAGCTCACCGAGAGCACCCTGCTCGACGAGACCACATTCGTGGAGAGGACCCTCGAAGCGCTCAAGGGCCTGGGCGTGCGGCTCGTGCTCGACGACTTCGGCGTCGGCTTCTCATCGCTCGGCTATTTGAAACGGCTGCCCCTCTCGATGATCAAGCTCGACCGCTCCTTCGTGGAGAACCTCGCCGACAGCTCACACGACGCCGCAATCGTGCGGGCGGTCAGCGAGATGGCGGACACGATCGGCATCGGCGTCGTTGCCGAGGGCGTGGAGACCGAGGACCAGGTGCTGATGGCGAGCGCGCTCGGCTGCGGGTACGCCCAGGGCTTCCATTTCGCCGAGCCGGTCCCGGCGGCGCACATCGAGCGCCTGCTCGAGCAGCCGATGCCTGCGATCCGCTGATTCTCGGCCGGTAGCATGTGTTCACCTCAGTTGTCCGAGGGGGAAGCATGTCGGCAACTCCAAGCGCAGACATTCCGCAGTTCGAGATCAACTCGGGGCCCGGTCCAAGCGATGTCCACATCGTCCGGATCAGAGGCGAGGTCGACATGTCCCACGAGGAGGAGCTGCGCGGCGAGCTGCGCACGGCAGTCGCGGCCGAGCCGAAGGGCATCGTGGTCGACCTGACCGAGTGCGAGTTCATCGATTCCAGCGGGATTCGCGCCCTGCTCCTCTCACGCGAGGCCCAGCATCCCGACGAGGGATCCGAGCGCCTCGCCGTTGCCGCGTCCAGCGAGCAGATCCTCCGGATCCTCTCCGTGATGGGCCTTGACCGGGTGATCCCGATCCGGCCGTCGGTCGAGGAAGCCGCGGCGGCGCTGCACCCCTAGCGGATGCACGACATCGCCGAGTTCCTGGGGGGGCGAGACCCTTTCAGCGGGCTCGATGAAGCGGACCTGGAGGCCCTTGCCTCCAGGACCGAGGTGGAGTTCTTCCGTGCCGGCACGACGATCTACGCGGAGGGAGCAGCGCCCGCGAACCGGATGTGGGTCGTGCGCCGCGGCGCGGCCGAGCTGTTGGAGGATGGGCGCGTAGTCGACCGGCTCGAGGAGGGCGAGCTCTTCGGACAACCCTTGGGACTGTCTGTCGATCCTGCACGGCTCGAGGCCCGTGCGGCCGAGGACACCCTTGCGTACTCGCTGCCCTCGTCGGAGGTGTCGCCCCTGCTTGGCGGAGTGCCGCGCGCGAGCACCCACGAGGGTGACGCGACCTCCGCGCCGGCCTCGGCGCTCGTCCGCGAGCCGGCCCTCGTGATCGAGGCGGGCTCATCGCTGCGCGAGGCGGCGCAGGCGATGGCCGACCGGCGGGTGAGCGCGGCACTGGTCCGCGTCGCCGAGCGCTCCCTCGGCATCCTCACCGACCGGGATCTGCGCAGCAGGGTGGTGGCGATGGGCCTGCCCCCAGAGACGCCGGTGACCGAGGTCATGACCGCGCCGGTGATCGCTGTCGGCGCCGATACCCCCGGGGCGGAGGTGTTGCAGACGATGCTCGAACACGACGTGCATCATCTCCCCGTCCTTTCCGAGCGATCAGAGTTGATCGGCGTCATCGACGGGGCCGACCTGCTCGCCGCCGAGCGGCGTGGCCCCTTTCTGCTGCGCCGTGCGGTGGCCGAGGCCGACAGCCGCGCGGAGCTCGAGCGGGCCGCCTCGCAGCTGCCATCCGCGGTGATCGCCATGCACCGAGCCCGAACCAGCCCGCTCCGGCTCACCGGGGCGATCTCTGCGATCGCCGACGCGCTCATCCGGCGCGCGATCGAGCTCACTGGGGCGGATTTGGATGAGCCGCCCGCGGAATTCGCCTGGCTGGCGCTCGGCAGCCACGGCCGGCGCGAGCCCGCGCCGTCCTCGGACGTCGATTCCGGCATGGCGTGGCGAGACCCGGCCTCCGGGGACGCGGCCGGCGAAGCGGTCATGGGATACATGAGGGCGATCGCCACTGGGGTGGGCGACTGCATGAAAGAGGTCGGCTGGAAGCTGGACCCTCACGGCGTCACTGCGACCGGACAGTTCTCGGCCAGCTCGGTCCGCGACTGGGAGGCCGCAATCCACGATTGGCTCGAGCGGCAGACCGACGAGCGGGTCGCCCTGGCGATCTCGATCACGATGGACGCGCGAGTGGTCTGCGGCCCGGCGGAGCTCGATCCCCGCACGTTCCTCCTGCAGGAGCGCCATCGCTCGCTGCTCTTGCGCTCGATGCTGAGGGCGGCGATCGCCACGAGGCCCCCCACGGGATTTCTGCGCGACTTGGTGGTCGAGCATGGGGGCGAGCACCGCGGCACCCTCGACATCAAGGCCGGTGGCCTCAGCCCGGTCGTCAACCTGGCGCGGGTCGCCGCACTCGAGGCCGAGACGAAGGCCACGTCGACGATCGCGCGACTGGATGCCGCCCGCGAGGCCGGCACCCTCGAGCCGGACCGGGCGAGGTCGCTGAAGCACGCCTTCGAGCTGTTCACCGAGTTGCGACTGGAGCATCAGGTTCGGCAACTGGAGGGCGGAGGGCAGCCAGACGATCACCTGGACCCGCGTACCCTCGACCCGCTCACCAGGAGGTACCTGCGCGACGCCTTCCGCGAGGTGGCGGCCATCCAGCGGGCGATGGCAGTCAAGCTCGACCTCGGCAGGGGACGAATCTGAGCGCACCCGGCACAGCCG
The DNA here is from genome assembly GCA_963747425.1 of uncultured Solirubrobacterales bacterium. Taxonomy (GTDB): domain Bacteria; phylum Actinomycetota; class Thermoleophilia; order Solirubrobacterales; family 70-9; genus DASUPK01. Next base: position 93,115 of record CAVVFJ010000012.1, on the reverse strand, counting down.
CATCGGGCACCTACATGGAGGCGCCGTTGCCGGAGAGCTCGACGCCCTGGCGCCGGGCGAGCTACGCCGTCGTCGACCTCGAGCTCACCGGACTCGACCCATCGACCGATGAGATCGTCTCGTTCGCGGTCGTGCACGTCGCCGGAGGCAGGATCGTGCTTCGCGATTCCTGCCATCGCCTGGTCAGGCCAACGCGGATGCCGGGGCCGGAGACGATCCGGATACACGGGCTCCGCCGAGCCGACCTGGAGGCCGCGCCGCCGCTCGACCGGGCCCTGGACGAGCTCCTGGCTGCTCTGGCAGGCCGCGTGCTCGTCGCCCATGTGGCCAGCATCGAGGAGAGCTTCCTTCGCGCCGCCTTCGAGACCCGCGGCCTGGCCCTGCGAAATCCGATCGTCGACACGGCCGCGCTCGCCGGCGAGCTCGAGCGGCGGCGCCGGGGTCCCCTGGCGCGCCTTCGGGGAAGGCTCTCCCCCGGTCCGCCGCGCCGCCCGGGCCTCTCCGAGCTTGCGCGCTCCCTCGGCCTCCCGGTGCACCGCCCGCACCACGCCGACGGGGACGCGCTGACCACAGCCCAGGTCTTCCTCGCGCTCGCCACGCACCTGGACCGGACCGGACCGCTCACCGTCGGAGCGCTGCAGTCCCTGTCGCGCCCGCGCAATGGGCGTGCATCCAAAGGATCCCGGGTAGCGTAAATGGCAGTGATGGGCATCACGGTCCCGCAGCTCCTGGCCGCGCTCCCGATCCGCGAGCAGCCCAGCTCCTCGCCGAGCACCGCGGTGCCGGAATGGGTGGCCTTCTCAGTCGGACTGGCGATCGGCCTGCTGCTGATCGCGGCGCTGCTGCTGGTCGGCCGCAGGCGCAGGCGCCGCCGGGCCCCCGATGAGAGCGGGCCCTGGGCGGCGATGGACGAGCTCTGCCGAGAGGGCTGGGCGGCCCAGCTCACCCTCTATGGCGGCCGCGCCTCGGTTCCGGACGACGCTCCCGAGATCGCCGGGGTTCGCGTTCGAGTCGAATGGGCCGAGCTGACGGAGAACGAATACGGTGACCTGGAGCCCGCCGTCACCCGGAGCTTCTGGTCGAAGAGCATCGCCGGGGCGCTCGCGGCCATGGTCCAGGACCGTGATGTGGATCATCAACTCGAGGAGATCGAGCGCTCCCACGCTGGGCGGGAGCCACCGGGGCCCCCTGAATGACGAGAGGCCGGCGGGGTGGCCGGCCTCTCCCAAGCGTCCAGTGAGCCGAAGCTACTGCTTCGTGGCCTCCTCGACCCTGGTGTGGCCGTACCCCTCGATCTCCGGATGGCCGTGCTCGCCCTGCGTCGTGGCGAACTCCTCCTCCGGGGAGAGCACCAGGCGCTTTCGCCCGGCGACGGCGAAGTAGGCCATCGCGATCACGTAGAAGATCGCGACCCCGTATACGCCCGGCCTGTAGTCGCCGTTGTCGAGAATCGCGACCAGCGACGCCAGGGCGATCAGCCCCGCGACGACCGCGCCCGGAATGCCGACAGGGCTGCGGTACGGCCGCTCGATGTTCGGCAGGTTTCGCCGCAGCAACACGAACGATGTGCATTGCATGATGTAGGAGATCACCGCGCCGAACACGGCCATGTAGAGCAGCGAGGCTCCGACCGTCGTGTCGCCCTTCTTGTAGATCACGTACGCGGCGAGCCAGCCGATCACCGATCCCAGCAGCAGCGCCGCCCACGGCGTCTGCCGCTTGGGGGTCGTCACTGAGAGGGCATTCGGGTAGTACCCCGCGCGCGAGAGGGAGAAGATGTTCCGCCCGTACGCGAAGATGATCGTGTGGAAGCTGGCCACCAGGCCGGCGACCGCGAGCAGCCCCAGCAGGGACGCTGAGGTGTTGTCCCCGAAGATCGTCTTCAGGCCGTCGAGCAACGGCTCCGAGGAGCTGCTCAGGGGCCCCGATCCAGGCGCGATGCCGGAGTTGAGGAAGAGGATCAGCACAGCGGTTACGACCAGCGTCCGCAGGCCCCAGTTCGTCCCGTTGGGGATGTCCTTCTTCGGGTCGGCGGATTCCTCCGCCGCGAGAGGTAACTCCTCGATCGCCAGGTAGAACCAGATCGCGAACGGCAGCGCGTAGAACACCCCCTTGACGCCGTCGATGAACCAGGCGCCGCCGTTGGTGTCGATCGCGTACTTGGTGAAGTCGAGGTTGGGGATCGCGCCGACGAAGAAGACGGCGAGGATCGCCAGCGAGGTGAAGCAGATCACCACAGTGAAGCGAAAGCTCGCCTCCACTCCGACGTAGTTGAGACCGACGAAGATGGCATAGAAGATCGCCCACCAAACGGGCTGGGAGAGGTTCAACCCGATCAGGTCGTCGGCGATCGAGCTCATGTAGGACCCGATTCCGACCACGATCACCGCCGGCGTGATCACATACTCGATCGTCTCCGCCACCCCGGTCGAGAAACCGCCCCACGGCCCCATCGCGGAGCGGGCGAATGAGTAGGCGCCGCCGGTGTGCGGCAGAGCCGGCGACATCTCGGCGATCGAGTAACAGAGGCCGAAGTACATGATCGTGACGGCGGCGGTGGCGACCAGCAGCCCCCCGAATCCGTAGGCGAGCCCGAAGTTCCATCCGAAGAAGTCTCCGGAGATGACCGCCGCGACGCCGAGCGCCCAAAGCGACCAGACGCCGGCGTGCCGACGAAGCTTGCGCTTCTCGAAGTAGTCCTGGTCCGCTTCGCGGTAAGTGACCGCTCCAACCTTGCGTGATCCACCTTCCATTGGATCCTCCTTCTCCCACACCTTGGTGACGGACGCCACGATCCTTTCACGGGTGTCAAGGACCCGCTGGACAATTTTCAGGAGCGCGTGCGCCACTTTGGCCAGCGTCCTCCCGAGGTGCCCTCGGACGGGTAGCTTCGTGTCATGGCTCGGCCCCTGATCGGGATCTGCGCCGCCGTCGAGCGCGCCCACTTCTCAGTCTGGAGGGACGAGCCCGCCGCCCTGGTCCCGCTCTCCTACCCCGAATCCGTGAAGCGCGCCGGCGGCATGCCCGTCCTGCTGCCGCCCGACCCGGTCACCGTCGAGGACCCCGACGAGCTGCTCGAGCGGCTCGATGCGCTCGTGCTCGGGGGCGGTGCCGACATCGACCCGGCCAGCCATGGCGGCGAGCCCCATCCCGAGACGAAGGGAACGAACCCGGAGCGGGACCGCTTCGAGATCGCCCTCGCCCGCCGCGCGCTCGAGCGCGGCATGCCCGTGCTCGGGATCTGCCGGGGCATGCAGATCCTGAACGTCGCCTGCGGCGGCTCCCTCGACCAGCACATCCCGGAGCGCCTCGGGCACGAGCGGCACCGCCCGGTGCCCGGCAAGTGGGCCGAGCACGAGGTCCGTCTGGCCGCGGACTCGCTCGCCGCCCGGGCGGCCGGCGCCCAGCGGCTCACCGTGAAGAGCCATCACCACCAGGGGGTCGAGGCGGTTCCCGAGTCGCTCACCGCCAGCGCCTGGGCGACCGACGACGAGAGCGTCGAGGCCGTCGAGACACCGGACGGCGATTTCGTCCTCGGCGTGCTTTGGCACCCGGAGGAGGACCCCGCGGACCGCGTGATCCCCGCTCTGGTCGAGCGAGCCGCCACCTAAGCGAAGCCGCGCCTCCCCCGGGCGTATATTCGGCAGGGCTGTCATGGCTCGACGGATCCCCAGGGACGAATCGCTGGCGCGCGTCCACGGCGTGGGCGCGCTCTTCTCGGCCGCCTACGGCAACGTGGGCTCGTCGATCTACTACGCCTTGGGCGTCACCGCCGCGTTCGCCCTCGGGCTGACGCCGGTCGCATTCGTGGTCGCGGGGCTGATCTTCATGTGCACCGCGGCGACCTACAGCGAGGCCACCGTGATGTACCCGGAGGCCGGCGGATCCTCGAGCTTCGCCCGCCACGCCTTCAACGAGCTGATCAGCTTCTTCGCGGCCTGGGGCCAGATGCTCAACTACATCATCACGGTCGCGATCTCGGCCTTCTTCGTTCCCCATTACCTGGCCGTGTTCTGGCCCTGGCTGGGAGACTCGCCGGGAGACATCGTCGGCGGTGTCGCGGTGATCGCCTTCCTCGCCGCGCTCAACGTCAAGGGGACCCAGGAGTCGACTCGCCTGAATCTGATCCTGGCGATCGCCGACCTCTGCACCCAGGTAATCCTGGTGGGAATAGGCCTGGTGCTGGTCTTCAGCCCCAGCATCCTGGTCGACAACGTCCACCTCGGCGTCGCGCCGAGCTGGGGTGACTTCTTCCTCGGGATCGCGGTCGGAATGATCGCCTACACCGGGATCGAGACGATCTCGAACATGTCGGAGGAGGCGAAGGACGCCTCGAAGACGATCCCGAGGGGGACCGGGCTCACCGTTCTCGCGGTGCTCGGCCTCTATGCGCTTCTGCCGCTGATCGCGCTCTCGGCGATGCCGGTCCATCACGTGGCCGGGCACTACTCAACCGACCTGGGGACGAAGTTCGCCGACGACCCGGTCCTTGGGATCGTCGAGAACCTCGGCCTTGGCGCCGGCCTCACCAACATCCTCCGCTACTACGTCGGCGTCCTGGCGGCGGTGATTCTCCTGATCGCAACCAATGCCGCGCTGATCGGTGTCTCCCGCCTGACCTTCTCGATGGGGCACTACCGGCAACTCCCCGAGCGCCTGCGCCAGATCCATCCGCGCTTCCGCACCCCTTACATCGCGATCCTGGTCTTCTCACTGATCGCGGCGATCACAGTGCTACCGGGCCAGACCAAGCTCCTGGCGACGCTCTACTCGTTCGGCGCGATGCTGTCCTTCACGATCGCCCACATCTCCGTGATTCGCCTAAGGCAGCTCTATCCGGACAAGGAGCGCGACTGGAAGCCGCCGGGCAATATCCGGGCGTTCGGCTTCGACCTGCCGCTCACCGCCGTCCTCGGCGGCTTCGGCACCTTCGCGGCCTGGATCGTGGTGATGGCCCTCAATCCGAGAACGCTGCTGATCGGAGCGATCTGGATGCTGTTGGGGATCTCGATCTACCTGCTCTACCGTCGCTCGCAGGGCCTCTCCCCGTCCCAGACCCACAAGGTCGTCCTGCCGGAGCCCTTGGGCGTCGAGGAGGTCGAATACAAGAGCGTCCTGGTGGCCTTCGAGGACGACGAGCCTTTCTCCGAGCAGACCACGGTCACTGCGGTCAAGCTTGCCGCGAAGCGCCGCCGTGCGATCCACGTGATCTCGGTCGTCACTGTGCCCAGCCACCTTCCGCTGGACGCCTCGCTGGGGAACCTGGAGGAGGCCGCCCAGTCGAAGATCGAGCAGGCAAAGCTGATCGGCGGTCTACGGGTCAGCGGCCACGTCCACCGCGTCCGGCCCAACCAGGCCGGTCACTCGATCGCAGAGGAGGCCCGGGAGCTGAAGGCGAGCGCGCTGGTCATGGGGCTCCGCTACCGCAACGGCGCGCCGCTCTACGGCAAGGCGCTGCAGACCGTTCTTGCCGAACGGCCCACGCGGGTGATCGTCGTCGGGGAGCCCGAGCGGGCCCGCGAGGCCGCAGGCCTCGGCGGGCAGATCCCGCCTAGCATCGGCGCCCCTGCCTAAGTCAGCCCCGCTCGAACATGCGGCGGCGCTCGTAGTCCGTCACGACCTTGTCGAACAGGCCCTGCTCGAGCCGGCCGTAGTTGAGGTAGTGCTTGTGGACGGCGTCGCCGAACGCCTTCTTCGCGAAGTCCGACTTCTCCCAGAGGCCGACCGCCTCGCGGAGGGATGCGGGGAAGGCCTCGGCCTCCCCGGCCTCGTAGGCGTTGCCCTTGAGCTCCGGGCCCGGATCCGTCTGGTTCTCGATCCCGTCGAGCCCGGCGGCGAGGAGGGCGGCAAACGCCAGATAGGGGTTCGCATCCGCTCCGGGGATCCGGCACTCGACCCGCCGCGACTGCCCGTGGCCGACGACGCGGAAGCCGCAGGTGCGGTTGTCGCGGCCCCAGGAGACCGAGGTGGGCGCCCAGCTCTCGGCGGCGTAGCGCTTGTAGGAGTTGATCGCGGGCGCCACGAACAGCGCCAGCTCGCGGATGTGGTTCCGCATCCCGCCAAGGAAGTGCCTGAAGGTGTCGGTCTCCTCCCCCTTGGCGTCGACGAAGGCGCTCTTGCCGTCGTCTGAGACCAGGCTCTGATGGATGTGACAGGAGCTCCCGATGTCGTCCTCGGAGGGCTTCGCCATGAAGCTCGCCGAGATCTCGTTGAGGAAGGCGATCTCCTTGACGCCGTTCTTGTAGATCGTGTGGCGGTCGGCGGAGGTGACCGCGTCGGCGTAGCGGAAGTTGACCTCGTGCTGTCCGTACCAGGCCTCGCCCTTGGAGAACTCGACCGGGATCCCGGCGCCCATCATGCCGCGGCGGATCGGCCCCAGATACGCCTCGTCCATCGTCGTGGCGAGGATGTGGTAGTCGAGGATGTAGGGGATCGTCGGGGTGAGGTTCTCGTAGCCCTTCTCCCAGGCCTCCGCATAGCTCTCCTTGTAGAGGTAGAACTCGAGCTCGGAGGCGGCGTACGGGGTGAAGCCCATCTCCTGCGCCCGCTCGTAGACGGCGATCAGGATCTGCCGTGGGGAGGCGACCACGGGCGAGCCGTCGTGGTTGACGACATCCGCCAGAACCAGCGCGGTGCGGTCGAGCCAGGGGATCCGGCGGAGAGTCGACAGGTCGGGCTGGATCCCGAAGTCCCCGTAGCCGTCCTCCCAGTTCGCCATCTCGTAACCGGGGAGCGGCTCCATGTCCATGTCGAGCGCGAGCAGGTAGTTGCAGCCCTCGACGCCGTGGCCGGTCACCTCGTCGAGGAAGTACTCGATCTCGATCCGCTTACCGAACAGCCGTCCCTGCATGTCCGTGAAGGCGGTGACGATCGTGTCGATCGTGCCCTCCTCGCCGGCCTTGCGGAGCTCGTCGAGCGTGAGCATGCCGCGGGTCCCGCCGGGACCGCCGGGTCGCGGGGCAGCTTCCTTGCTCTTCTCCCCTGACGCCACGGGCGGACCCTATATCGTCGATTTGTGGCGAGCAAGGACGCGATCGAGGTCATCGAGCCGGCGACCGAGCAGGTGATGGCCGAGCTGCCCCGCGCCGGTTTGGAGGAGACCGACGCGGCGATCGACCGCGCCCGCGAGGCATTTCCGGGCTGGCGGGCGATGGCCCCCGGCGACCGCTCGGCCCTGCTCCATACGCTCACCGAGGCGATCGCCCACCGAGCCGAGGACCTCGCCCAGCTCGAGGCGCGCAACGCGGGCAAGCCGATCTCCGACGCCCGCGGCGAGGTCGGGATGGTTATCGAGACCTTCCGCTACTACGCCGGGGCGCCCGAGCGGCTCACCGGCAAGACGATCCCCGTCTCGGGCGGCGTCGACATGACCTTCCGCGAGCCGCTCGGGGTGGTCGGGTTGATCACGCCCTGGAACTTCCCGCTGACGATCGCCTCCTGGAAGGTGGCCCCGGCGCTGGCCGCCGGCAACACGATCGTGCTGAAGCCCGCCGAGCTGACTCCGCTGACCACGATCGAGCTCGAGAGGATCGCCCTGGACACCGGCGTGCCCGAGGGCGTGCTCAACGTCGTCGCCGGGCCGGGGAGCGTCTGCGGCCGGCGGCTGGTCGAGCACCCGGACGTCGCCAAGGTCGCCTTCACGGGCTCGACCGAGGTCGGTCGCGGGATCGCCGAGGCCGCCGCCGCGACCATCAAGCGGGTCACGCTGGAGCTCGGCGGCAAGAGCGCCAACGTGATCTTTGCCGACGCGGACATCGATGGCGCCGCTGCCGCCGCACCGATCGCGGTCTTCGGCAACGCCGGGCAGGACTGCTGCGCACGCTCCCGGATCCTGGTCGAGCGCTCGGCGATGGACGACTTCATGTCCGCCCTGGAGGCCGAGGTGAAGGCGATCAAGGTCGGTGATCCGCTCTCCGAGGCGACCCAGATGGGACCGCTGATCTCGGCCGACCAGCTCCACACCGTCTCCTCCTATGTCAACGGTGACGCGCCCGTCGCCTTCCGCGGCTCCGTCCCTGACGGACCCGGCTACTGGTTCCCGCCGACGGTGCTGGCCCCGGTCTCCAACGACGACCGGCCGGCCCGCGAGGAGATCTTCGGCCCGGTCGCCTGCGTGATCCCGTTCGACGACGAGGCCGAGGCCATCCGGATCGCGAACGACACCATCTACGGGCTGTCGGGCTCGGTCTGGACCCGCGACGGGGCGAAGGCGCTTCGCGTCGCCCGCGCGATGGAGACCGGCGTGATCTCGATCAACTCGAACACCTCGGTGCGGGTCTCGACACCGTTCGGCGGCTTCAAGCAGTCCGGCGTCGGCCGCGAGCTGGGGCCTGACGCGCTCGACGCCTACAGCGAGGTCAAGAACGTCTACTACGCGACGGAGGGCTGAATGGGTCGCCTCGATGGAAGGGTCTGCGTGATCACGGGAGCGGCGAGCGGGATCGGGGCGGAGACGGCTCGCCTGTTCGCCGAGGAGGGCGCCCGAGTCGTCGGGGTCGACCTGGCCGAGGGCGCTGAGGGCGAGCTGGCCCTGCAGGCCGACGTCGCCGACGAGGACTCCGTCCGCGAGATCTACGCGAAGGCGGCCGAGCAGATGGGCCGGATCGACGTCCTCTTCAACAACGCCGGGATCAGCCCCGACGACGACGTCTCGGTGCTCGACACCTCGCTCGAGGCCTGGCAGCGCGTCCAGGACGTCAACCTCAAGTCGGTCTTCCTCTGCTGCAAGCACGGCATCCCCCACCTGCTCGAGTCGGGCGGCGGCTCGGTGATCAACACCGCCTCGTTCGTCGCGGTGATGGGCGCCGCCACCTCGCAGATCTCCTACACCGCGTCGAAGGGCGGCGTGCTGGCGCTCTCCCGCGAGCTCGGCGTGGAGTTCGCCAAGCGCGGCGTTCGCGTCAACGCCCTCTGCCCCGGGCCCGTCAACACGCCGCTGCTCCAGGAGCTCTTCGCCAAGGACCCCGAGAAGGCCGCCCGCCGGCTGGTGCACCTGCCGATGGGGCGCTTCGCCGAGGCGAGGGAGATCGCGCAGGGCGCCCTCTTCCTGGCGAGCGACGACAGCTCCTACGTGACCGCCTCGACATTCCTGGTCGATGGGGGGCTGTCCGGCGCGTACGTCACGCCCGAATAGCCAGGGTGTCGAGGAACCGGCCGCAGAGCTCCCGTCCCAGCCGGTTCCAGTCCGCGATCTTCTCCCGGGTCTCGGCGCGCAGCGCGTCCGGGTCGATGCCGGTCCGCACCGCATCCTCGTCGGATCGGTAGTCGTCGATCCACTTCTCGGCATCCGATGCCGTGACCTCGGCATGGAACTGGATCCCCCAGGCTCGCTCGCCGACCCGGTAGGCCTGCGCGCAGACCGGGCTGCGGGCCAGGATCACCGCGCCGTCGGGCGGCAGCGCCTCGTAGCTGTGCCATTGAAATCCGGTGAAGCGCGGCGCCAGCGGGCCGATCAGGGGATCGTCGGCGCCATCGTCGGTGATCTCGACCTCGCCCCAGCCGATCTCAGGCTCGCTCGCGCGGCGAGCCAACCCCCCAGCGGCCTCGGCCAGTAGCTGGCTCCCAAGGCAGATGGCCAGCAGGGGCATCCCGTCGTCGACCATCGCATCCAGGAAGTCCTTCTCGAAGCGCAGCCAGGGATGGCGATCCTCCTGGTCGGCGTGCATCGCGCCGCCGAAGGTGAGGACCGCGTCATAGTCGGCGATCTCGAGCCGCGGCCCTCCTCCCCGCTCGGAGAGCCTCCACTCGTCCAGGTCCACCCCGCGCTGACGCATCTCCTCGGCGAAGACGCCGGGTCCCGCGTCGGGCTGATGGACGATGGCCAGCGCCCTCATCCGTGGACCACCATCATTGAGATACTGGCGAATCCCGAGGAAGGCCGGCATGGAGGCATCACAGAGCGCGAGACGAGTCATCGAGACCGGGGACGCACCCGAGCCCATCGGTCCCTACTCGCAAGCCGTGGTGGCAAACGGCGTCCTCTACTGCAGCGGCCAGGTGCCGCTCGATCCGGAGAGCGGTGAGTTGATCGACGGCGGCATTGCAGAGCAGGCGGCCAGGTGCCTGGAGAGCCTCGAGGCTGTCTGCCGGGAGGCGGGCACCAGGCTCTCAGGACGCGGCGCGGATCGGGATCTATCTGGCTGACATGGAGGAGTTCCCCAAGGTGAACGACGTGTACGCGACCTTCTTCGAGAAGCCATTCCCTGTTCGCACAACGGTCGGGGTCGCCGCCCTTCCGAAGGGCGCGCTGGTGGAGATGGATGCCACCATTCCGCTGGCCACGTGACCGACACCGTCTCGCTCGAGGACATTGAGCGCGCTCGCGAGGTGGTCGCCGATGTAGTCCGGCGCACCTACGTCTTCGAGTCTCGCTACCTCTCCCGCACAACCGGGGGCACGATCGCCCTCAAGGCCGAGAACCTGCAGCGCACCGGCTCTTTCAAGCTGCGCGGCGCCCTCAACATGATCGCCGGGCTCGACGGCGGCACCAAGGGTGTGGTCGCCGCGAGCGCGGGCAACCACGGCCAGTCGGTCGCGTACGCGGCGCGGGCCCGCGATCTGGCGGCGACGATCTTCATGCCCGAGCGCGCACCCCTGGCGAAGATCGCGGCCGCCCGGGAGTCGGGCGCCGAGATCGTCCTGCAAGGGGAGTCGATCGAGGCCTGCGTCGAGGACGCCGGCGAATACGCCGAGTCCGAGGGCCTCGCATTCATCCACCCCTACGACGACCCGGCGGTCATCGCCGGACAGGGAACGATCGGGTTGGAGCTGGTGGAGGAGGTCGAGGATCTTGCGAAGGTGCTGATCCCCATCGGTGGCGGCGGCCTGGCGTCCGGGGTCGCAACCGCGATCAAGGCCGCGCAGCCGACGGTCGAGATCGTCGGGATCCGCTCGCAGTGCGCGCTCGCCGACGGGATCGCCGTGAAGCAGCCAGGCGAGATCACAGCGCCACTCCTCGAGGACCTGGTCGATGAAGAGGTGATCGTGGACGAGAACGCGATCGCCGAGGCGATCATGCTGCTGCTCGAGCGGACCAAGCTCGTCGTCGAGGGGGCGGGCGCCGTGGGCGTCGCGGCGCTCATCGGAGAGCAGGTCCAGCCCGCCGCGACGGGCACGACGGTCGTGATCCTCTCGGGCGGCAACATCGACACCGGCGTCCTCGCCGACCTCGCGCGACACCACGAGACGGGGCGCGGGAGGCGGCTGCGGATCTTCACCAAGATCCCCGACGAGCCCGGTTCGCTCGCCGCGCTACTGACCGCAATCGGTGAGGGCGGCGCCAACCTGATCGACGTGGATCACGTGCGCGAGGGCGTGGGCCTCTCGGTCAGCGAGACCGGCGTCGAGCTGGTGATGGAGACGCGCGGGCCCGAGCACGCCGAGCGCCTGCTCGAGCAGATCAGGGTGCTCGGATATACGCCCGACGTCCTGAGTTGAGCAGGTACAGCATCGCGATCAGCAGGGCGGGCGCGAGCGTCAGGCTGATCGGCTCGCCCTCCTTGATGCCGGAGACGACGATCGCCCCGGCCATGTCGCCGGCCAGCACCAGCGCGGCGAGACGTGTACCGCGACCGAGCAGGAGCATCGCCCCTCCCACCACCTCGATGACGCCGATGGCGTAGACGAAGGCATCCGCAGAGGGCAATCCGTAGGTCTCGAACGAATCGACCTCGGCGCCGTGATTGATGAACTTCGCCGCGCCGAACGCGACGAAGACGGCCCCGGAGGCCAGACGTACGAGCAGCGGCCAGTTGCGCATAGCCTCCCGGTCCCGGGAGGCCGCCGATCGTTACGCGATCAGCTCGTAATCGGCCGGGTCCAGGCGCCTCGTCCGGCGCCGGTACTCGAGCGTAAAGCCCGGCCAGTTGTTGGTGTTCCGGCCGTGCTCGTCGAGGTACCAGTTGTTGCAGCCCGTCTGCCAGACCGAGGTGGAGAGGCGGCTCTGCATCTCGCTGTCGAAGGCCCGCTGAACCTCGGGCCTAACCGATAGCCACCCGCCCGTGCGCCGCAATCTCGCGACCGCGTCGGCGATGTACGCCATCTGGCTCTCGAGCTGGAAGATGATCGAGCCCGAGCCGAGATTGGTGTTGGGCCCGTACATGACGAACAGGTTCGGGAAGCCGGCGACGGTCATCCCCAGGTAGGCATTCGCCCCTTCGCGCCAGGCCTCGTTCAGGTCGAGCCCGTCCCGTCCGCGGATCTCCATCGGGGCGAGGAACCGCGTGCTCTCGAAGCCCGTGGAGAGGACGATCACGTCCGCCGGGCGCTCGGTCCCGTCCTCGGCCACCACCCCGCTCTTCGTCAGCTTGCGGACGCCCTGGCTGACCAGCTCGACATTGGGCCGCTCGAGGGTCGAGTAGTAGTCGGGCGAGATCAGGACCCGCTTGCAGCCGAGCACGTGGTCGGGGGTCAGGGCCCGCTTCAGCTCCGGGTCCGAGACCTGGTCGTCGAGGTTCCGCTCGAACATCCGGACGCCGACCCTGCCTACCGCCTTGAACTGATTGAACGCGGCGATGAAGATCTCGAAGAAGAGCCACTGGGTGAAGCGGGCGATCAGCCTCGCCGGGGGGAACCAGCGGAAGAGACGCCTCTCCCACGGCATGTACGGGCGGTCCTTCTTGGGGATCACATACGGCGCGGAGCGCTGATAGACGTCGACCTGGCCAACCCGATCGGCGATCGCGGGGACGACCTGGATCGTGCTGGCGCCGGTGCCGATCACGGCCACCCGCTTGCCCTGGAGCTCGACTCCGTGGTCCCAGCGAGCAGTGTGGAAGATCGGGCCCTTGAAGCGCTCCGACCCCTCGATCCGCATCGTTGCCGGCCGGCTGAGCTGCCCGCACGCGGAGACGAGAACATCCGCCTCGACCGTGCCTTCACCCGTCTCGATCCGCCAGCGCCCCGAATCCTCGTCGAACTCGGCGCGAGTCACCTCGGTCCCCAGCCTGAGGTTGGACCGCAGGCCGTACCGCTCGACGCAGGCTCGAGATAGTCGAGGATCTCGGGCTGCGGAGAGTAGCGGCGGCTCCAGTCCGGGTTGGGCTCGAACGAGAACGAGTAGAGGTGCGAGGGGACGTCGCAGGCCGCGCCCGGATAGGTGTTGTCCCGCCAGACGCCGCCGACCCCATTGGCCTTCTCGAAGATCGTCAGCGCATCGATCGCCGGCCTTCTTCAGGGTGATCGCGAGGCCGATGCCGCCGAAGCCCGCCCCGATGATCGCGACGCTGGGCGTCCTGCCGGCCGTTGCTCGGGGCGCTCGCTCGCGCCGAGAGCGGGCGGCCGGCCCAGATGTCGTCGAAAGCGGACCCGAGGTCGGCCATTGCCTCGTCCGCCTCCCGCAGCAGTCCGGCCCCGATCTGAAAGTCGTGCCACATGCCCTCGCACCGCGTGTAGCCGACCTCGACCCCGGCCGCCCGCGCCCGCTCGGCGAACAGATCGGAGTCGCTCAGCAGGATGTCGTGCGTGCCGACCTGGATGTAGGTCGGCGGCAGGCCGTGGAGGTCGGCGCCGACCGGGGAGAGCTCGGGGTCCAGCGGATCGGCGTCGCCACGGTAGAGCTCGCCGCTGCGCACGGTCCACTCGCGGAACAGCCCAACGTCTCGGCGGGCGTTCCTGCCCATCGACGCACCCGAGCAGGTCAGGTCGAGCCAGCCGTTCAGGACGACGAGTCCCCGTGGTACCGGCTCGCCCTCGTCGCGCAGCCTGGTGGCAAGTGCCACGGCCAGCCCGCCGCCGGCGGAGTCCCCGGCGATCACGATCGACTTGGGGTCGATCCCGGAGGCCAGCAGCTCCCGGTAGGCGGCGAGGGTGTCCTCCAGAGCCGCCGGATGCCTGTGCTCCGGGCCGAGGCGATACTCGGGCAGATGCACCGGGGCGCCGGCGGCGAGCGCGATCTGCGCGGCCAGGCCGCGATGCGTCCGGCGTGACCCCAGGACGTAGGCGCCGCCATGCAGATAGAGGACGGCGCGGGTGCGAACCGCGTCCCCGGACTCGATCCGGTCGCTAGGAACGCCGCCGAGCGACCGCTGCTCGATCGAGATCCCCGGCGGGACCCGGCTGATCCTCGCCGCCGCCTCGGTCCAGGCGCGCTGAGCCGGATCGGGATCCAGGTGCGCTGGACCGAGCGCTGCAGCGCGCGAGTCAGCAGTTTGGCCACGGGCCGAGGCAGGTTCCGGTCCGCTTCCGGGTGCGTCTCGTGTCGAAGCACGCGTATGTAAGCCGATGAGGCGTGCAGAGTGTTTCTCTGGAGTGTTACTCTGCTCTGTCATGCGATCACCGACACCCGGCGCCGTGTTCTCGACGCGCGCTCGCGGGCTTCCGAGACGCTACGCCCAGACGACGATCGCCGACATCCGCTCTCGGAGCGAGGTCTCGACGGCGCGCTGTTCCACCACTTCCCCACCAAGGAGGCCATCGCGACGCTCTGTTCATCGACGCGATCGCGTCCTTTCACGAGGGGCTCTGGAGCTGGTGGCCGTAAGCCCCGCTCGCTGCGCGCCGCGGTTCGCGGCGTGATCGCGCACAGCTGCGCTGGATCGAGCAACACCCCGACCTCGCCCGCTTCGTCTACATGCGAGGCCATCTCGACTAGGAGTCGCCCGGGGCTCGGAGGTCGAGGAGCTCAATCGCCGCATCGCGGCCGCCATCCGCGAATGGATGGCCCCGCTGATCGAGAAGAGCGAGATTCGCCCGAAATCGATGCTGGTGATCTCCGCGATCGTCACCGGGCCCGCGCACGCGATCGCGCAGAGGTGGCTCGCGGGACAGCTGACTCCAAGCCACGGCCTTCGTCGACGAGCTGGCGGACGCGGCCTCGGCAGGGCTCCGCGGCAGCCCGCCCCGGACGCGTCGACGAGGCCCCGCCCCCGGATCGCGGCCGGCTCGCCCTCGAGCTGATCGCCGACGACGGACAGTCCTGGCCCAAGCCAGGCACCGCCACCGCTCGTACGAACCAATGACCGCAACTGAAGCTCACGGGACGGGAGAATAGGCTTCCGGCGTGGCATCCCACGAGACGGTCGACCTGACCAAGGACGGGCCCGCGGCCCGAATCCTGCTCAACCGCCCCGACGCCCTGAACGCCTGGAACGAGCAGTTCGGCCGGGACCTGCTCGACGCGGTGAGCACCGTGGCCGCCGACGAGTCGACCCGCGCGGTGCTGATCACCGGCGCCGGCCGTGGCTTCTCCTCCGGGGCGGACCTGAAGGAGCAGCGAGATGCGAGGGCGCGCGACAGCGCGACCCGTGACACGTCGGTCGGCGGCCTGCCCGACCTGAGCGCCCGCCTCAAGGAGATCTACCACCCGGTCATCACCGCGCTTCGCGAGATGCCGAAACCGGTGGTCGCCGCCGTCAACGGCCCAGCCGTCGGGATCGGCTGCTCGCTCGCCCTCGCCGCAGACCTGATCGTCGCGGCCGACTCGGCCTACTTCCTGCTCGCCTTCGTCAACATCGGCCTGGTGCCGGACGGCGGGTCGACCGCCTTCCTCCCCGCCCGCGTGGGCTACGCGCGCGCCGCGGAGATGGCGATGCTCGGCGAGCGCGTCCCGGCCCAGCAGGCGCTCGACTGGGGCCTGATCAACCAGATCGTCGCCGACGACGAGCTCGAGCCGGTTTCCACCGCATTGCTTGAGCGCCTCGCCAACGGCCCGACGCGCTCATACGCCGGCGCCAAGCGGCTGCTCAACCGCCGCATGTACGCGGACCTCGCCGGCCAGCTCGATGCCG
The DNA here is from genome assembly GCA_963747425.1 of uncultured Solirubrobacterales bacterium. GTDB lineage: Bacteria > Actinomycetota > Thermoleophilia > Solirubrobacterales > 70-9 > DASUPK01. Next base: position 77,390 of record CAVVFJ010000012.1, on the reverse strand, counting down.
AGGCCGAAGCCCAGCGCGACCAGGGACAGAGCAAGGACTTCATCGAGGGTGTGATCGCCTTCGTCGAAAAGCGCCCGCCGAACTTCACCGGCAGCTAGCGCAACCTAACCTGGCGCAGGTGCTCTTTCGTCAGATCCTGCACGAGGACCTGAGCTGCGCCTCGTATCTGGTTGGCGACACCGACTCCGGCGTCGCGGCGGTCATCGACCCACAGTGGTCAATTGAGCCGTACCTGCGGCTCAGCCGGCTGCACGGGGTCAGCATCGAGCACGTCCTGGAGACCCACAATCACGCCGACCATGTCTCGGGCCACGGCAGGCTGGCGCGGGCAACCGGCGCGACGATCCACATCCACGAGCTCGCCGGTGCCGGGTACCCGCACGAGTCGTTTGGGGCCGGGTGGCACCTCGACCTCGGCGCTGTCGAGATCGAGGCGCTCCACACGCCTGGGCACCGGCCCGAGCACACCTCCTTCCTGCTCCGCGACGCCGACCGCGGCGGCGACCCCTGGGCGGTGCTGACCGGCGATTCGCTCTTCGTAGGCGACGTCGCACGCCCTGACCTCGCGATCGAGCCTCGCGACGGCGCGGCCGGGATCTTCCGGTCGCTGCACGAGCGCCTCATGTCGCTCCCCGACGAGGTCGAGGTATGGCCCGGTCACCTTGGAGGCTCGGCCTGCGGCAGCTCCGGGATCGACCACAAGTCGACCTCGACGATCGGCTTCGAGCGCGAGCACAACCGGGCGCTGCGCTTCGAGACCGAGGGCGACTTCGTCGAGGACGCGGTGGCCACTCTTGGCGCCCGTCCCCCCAACGTCGAGCACATCGTCGCCCTCAACCGGGGACCTTTGATCGAGGAGATCAGTACGCCGATCCCGCTGGCGCCGCACGCGGTAGAGGTCGGCATCGCCGAGGGCGCGCTGCTGATCGACGCCAGGACAAATGAGCAGTTCGACGAGGCCCATGTCCCGGGAGCCATCAGCGCCTCCGCATACGAGACGGGGTTCGCCACCAAGGTGGCCAGAGTGGTCCCTCCCGACGCCCAGCTGATCGTGGTCGCGGCCTCCGAGGGGTACGAGCTCGAGGCCGCCGAGCTGCTCGCCTCCGTCGGCCTCGGCGTCGGCGGATATCTCGAGGGCGGAATGACCGCCTGGCGCTCCGAGGGCCGCCCGGTGCGAACGATCGAGCTGATCGATCCCGATCAGCTTGCCGAACGGCTGGAGGGCGGCGACCTCGTGGTCCTCGACGTCCGCGACGACGACGAGTTCGCCGACTTTCACATCCCCGGCTCGATCCACCTCCCCTACGGCGAGTTGCCCGGTCGCCAGGGCGAGCTGCCCCGCGACCGGGAGATAGCCGCCATCTGCAGCGGCGGCAAGCGGAGCGGCCTGGCGGCCTCGATCCTCCAGCGCGAGGGGTTCGACCGCGTCCTGCACGTCGCCGACGGCGGCGTCGGCACCTGGCGCTCCAGCGGGCGCCGGGTGGAGGCTGGCTGAGCCGGCCTACTTCTTCTTCTTCCCGCTCTTCACCTTCTTGCCGCCGACCTGTTTCAGGAACGGGATCAACCGCTTGAAGAACGCGTTCACCTTGGGCTGAGCGCTGTTCGGGTCGTTGTGCGCGTAGGTGAGCTGCCGGTTGACGAGCTTCAGGTTCCGGCGAGGGATGTGCGCCGTAGCGGCCAACGTCTTCGCCGCCGTAAGGACGTTCGGCCCTCCGAGTGCCGCCCCGAAGGCGTAGATCCGGAGCCGCTTGGGCAGCTTCGCCGCGTCGGTCGAATGCACGTCCAGGACCGACTGCGCAGGGTTGGCCAGCCCATCGCCCACAGCGCCCGAATCGATGGTCAGGCGCATCGGGTGGTACCAGGCCGTGCCGTCCAGGTTCTGCAGGCCCCATCCCGAGAACATGTCCGCCCAGCGCTGGATCGGTGTGATCGCACCGGCGCGCTCCCAGCCGCGCGGGTCGCCGCTCGCGGCCAGGTGCCCTGAGTGGACCTGGGCGGCACGCAGGTTGGGCGGCGAGGTGGCGGCGTCGGTCGAGTAGCCGAATCCAGCTTCGTTGGTCGCGTTGACCCCGGGCGGAGGTTGGAGGTTGGTGGGCAGCAGCGGCCAGCCGGTGAACACCGAGAGGCTGTTGGGCGCCGCCTTCGCACCCGCGGACCCGACCATCCCGAATAGCCCGGCGAGCGGAGCCGGGATGCCGCCGAAGCTGAGCCACGGCGACGAGGTCTGCAGGTCGTTCAGCGAAGTCTGCGCCTGGTCCGCGCTGACCGGGATCGGGCTGCTGGCGCCGTCAATCAGGACGAGACCCGAGAGGTCACGGCCGCCTGGGCGCCCGTTGAAGTCCCAGGTGGCATAGGCGGTCGTGATCGAGCCGCCCAGCGAGTGGCCGCCCATGACGACGTTCCGGCCCTTCCTCCCGGCTGCCTTCACCACCTTGCGGAGATCGCTGATCTCGGTATTCATCCCCCACTGCCGGGCGAAGGGCACCTGGGAATCCTGCACCGGGTGGAGGTGGTTGGTGATGCCGGGGTTGCTGAGGTAGCCCAGGTAGTAGTTGAAGAGGTCGGTGGCGCTCGCCTTGCCCTGCTTGAGAAGGTTGAGCTCGGACTCGTCCTCGAGGAAGTTCTCGCGGCGCTCCACGGCCCAGACCTGCCAGTCGGGCAGCACCTTCACGATCGACTTCGCGAGCGGCTCGAAGTAGGCCGCGCTGGCCGAGGTCCCGGGGTTGAGGACGAGGACGTTCTTCGCCTTCGGGTTCCCTGTCTTCAGGGCCCCGACCACGTTCAGGTTCGCCGGCGTTCCGGGCGATTGGAACCCGTGCATCACCTTGAACCGGACCTTGGGGGGCTTGGCGCTAGCTGCCGGGACGAGGCCCATCCAAAGCGCTCCGGCCGCGATCGCAACCAGCGCCAGCCGGGAAGGCATTCTCTGCCGAATCTTCATTCCTCTCCTCTTTCTTTCGCCCCTCACCCTTACTGATACACAGAACACAGAATGTATCGACATGTCTCGGTCCGCGGGGCCTGCGAATATGCGCAACTTCCCGGCAGGGAATCTGTTCTCAGCGACCCATGAAGCGAACCGCCCTCCTCGCCATCCTGATCGGACTGCTCGCCGGCCTCGTCATCGCCCCGAGCGCGTTCGGGATCAAGGCGGGCTTCAACGTCGCGACCAAGCGGCTGGAGGCGGCCTACAAGATCGCCCTGTTCGAGCGCCGCTTCAGCACGGACGGCTGCTATCCGGCGCCGCCGCAGCTCGCCAAGGCGATCCACCAGTCCAGCCACCGCAAGGTGGGCGTCTCCCCGAACACCAAGCACCTCGCCCACCTGAACCAGGTCTACGTCCTGCGGCAGGGCACGACCTGCGAGCACCTCCGGATGGCGCTACGGGCGAGGGGGGGCACGTTCGTGCTCGACTCGAAGCAGGGAACGGTCCGCCTCCAGGGGCACAAGGGGGCGCCCACCCCGGGGCTCGCCCGGCCGCTGACCAACCTCACCCTCGCGAGCAGGGCCTTCAACATCAGCAAGCCCGACACGGCACCGCGCCTGCAGACCATCTGCCCCGGGGGCAAGTTCCCGGTCGGCGGCGGCATGACCGTCAGTCCGCCGACCGACCCGGACGGAGCCGGCATCTATCCCCACTCCTATGAGCGCCTCGGCGCCCAGCGGGGCTGGCACATCAGCGTCGTCGACCTCGACCCGAGCCCCGGCAGCACGACCCCGCGGAACGTCACCGTTCAGGTCATGTGCGGGTTCGGCGTGATCCCGGCGACCCCGACGCCGCATAAGACCGTGTACGTGCGACCCGGGCAGACCAAGACCGTCACGGCCCGATGCCCGAAGGGCCAGTTCCTCGTGTCCGGCGGCTTCCAGCGCACCGATTTCCGCAGCGACGGCGGCGACTACGTCACCGAGTCCCACGCCTCCGGCCCCAAGGCCTGGGTCGTCAGCGGGCATGCCTACGGGACCGGCTCGGGCGAGCTCACTGCGATCGCCTACTGCGCCAGGATGAAGAGGCCGATCCTCACCGAGGTCGCGTCCTCTCCCGCTCCCGTCGCGGCGAGCGGATCCGCGACGACGACCACCCCGGGATGCCCGGCGGGCAAGCGATTGACCGCCGGCGGCTTCAGCGCGAATGGGTCGACCAACGCGCTGTTCGCGGCCGGGAGCTTCAACCCGGATGGCACCTTCTCGGCCAACGCTTACGGATTCTTCGGCGCGGCGCCTGGGCTGACCGCCTACGGCTACTGCCTGCCGGCGAAGGCTTAAGCCTCGGTCGGAAGCTCCTCCCCGTGTCCGAAGCGGACGTCGGGGAGCACCCGGTCGGCCCAGCGGGGGAGGTACCACGCCCACGGGCCCAACAGCCTCAGCAGTACCGGCATCAGCAGCAGCCGGATCAGCATCGCGTCAAGCAGCACGGCGATCCCGAGGATCAACCCCATCTCCTTCGGTGGCAGCGGCCCGGAGAGCGCGAAGGTGAAGAAGACAGCGACCATCACGGCGCCGGCGGCAAAGATGACGCGCCCCGAATGCGCCAGGCCGCCGACCATCGCTTCCTTGGCGTCATGGGTGCGGTCCCAGTGCTCTTTCGCCGAGGACAGCAGGAAGACCGTGTAGTCCATCGAGATCGCGAAGATCATCGCGAAGAAGAAGACCGGCCCCCAGGCGTCGAGGAAGCCCTGCGGCTCGAAGCCGAGCAGCGAATGAAGGGCGCCGTCCTGGAAGATCCACTTCGCCACTCCGAACGCCGCGCCCGTGGCGAGCAGGTTGGTGACGACTCCGGCCGCGGCGATCAGCGGTGCCTGCAGCGCAAAGAGCAGCAGCACGAAGCCGAGGCCCAGCACGACACCGATCACGAGCGGCGTCTTGGCGGAGAGCGCCGCCTGCAGATCATGGTTCTCGGCGACGGCTCCACCGACCACGGTCCCCTGAGGCAGGTCAGACCGCAGCCGGTCGATCGTCCTGCCCACCGCCGGATTGGAGGGATCCTGCTTGGGGATCGCCTGAATCAGCGCCAGGTTGCCGGATCGCTCGGCGGGCATCACCTGGGCGATGCCCGGATCGCTTGCGACCGTCGCGGATATGGCCTGCGTGTCGGCGGCCGGAGCCACGACCTGCAGCGGGCCCGTCGCACCCGGACCGAGCGCCGCCTGGACCTGCTGATAGCCGACGCGGGATGAATCGCCCGCGGGGACGACCTTGATCGAGGGCATCGCGGTATCGAGCTGGGTCACCGGCACGATGAGGACGATGAGGACCGCCAGCGCAGGGACCCCGTAGCGGAATGGGTGGCGCCAAAGCCGCTCGCCCCAGGCGGCGAAGCGCGCCGAGCGGTGCTCGCCGGAGTGGACCCAGGGCAGCGAGAGCTTGTCCACCCCGGGGCCGACCTTGGCGAGCACGGCGGGCAGCAGGGTGAGCGTCGCCGCCAGCACGAAGATCACGGCGAGCATGATTCCCAGGCTCATCGAGCGGAACGCCGGGCTCGGCACGAGCATCACCGCGCTCAGCGAGATCAACACCGTGATGCCGGAGAAGAGGACGGCCTTGCCGGCCGTGTCCATGGTCTGGGCAACCGCCTCCTCGGGCGACAGCTTCGAACCGAAGAAGGCGCCGCGGAAGCGGTGCACCACGAACAGCGCGTAGTCGATGCCCAGCGCGAGCGCGAACATCAGCGCGAAGTTCATCGCCCAGATCGAGACCGGCATGATTTTCGTGCCGATGTAGAGCGACCCGGCCGCGGCCACCAGGCCGACCATCGTCAGCATCAGCGGCAGGCCGGCGGCCACCAGCGACCCGAAGGCCACCAGCATGATCGCGAGGGTCACGGGCCACGAGATCACCTCGGAGCGGAGCATCGCGCTCTTGTTGGCGGCGTTGAAGTCGGACCACATGCCGGCGGCGCCGGTCAGGTTCACCTGCACACCGTCTCGGCCGAGGGCGTTGAGCGGGCCCTTCAGATCCTCGGCGGCACGCACCATGGCGTTCGCGTCGCGGGCCGCCCCGGCCTGCACGATCGCGGTGTGCCCGTCCGGCGAGATCGAGGCGCCACGACGCGGCGGGACGACCGTTCGCACCGCCCGGTCGGCGCGCAGCTTGCGCTCGACGGCTGCGATCGCGGTGTCGAAGCTGGGATCGCCGACCGCGGCGCTCTGCGAATGAACCACGACCATCAAGCCGTAGCTCGAGAGGCCGTTGAAGTTACGGTCGATCAGCTGGCGCGCCTGGACGGACTGCGAGCCGCTCGTCTCCCAGCCGGCGCCGGAGAGAGCCGTTTCGACCCGTGGAGCGAGGAACCCGAGGCCGAGCGCGATCATCGCCCAGCCGATCAGCACGACCCTGAAGTGAGTCGCCGTGTAGCGGCCGAGCCTGCCTATCGGGCCGACCTGGCTCATGACTCGCGGGGATAGACGACCGATTGGAGGTGGCAGGCGCGGCCGAGCACGAACGAGGCCGGACAGGCGCCTACCAGCACGTACAGCCACATGTTGACCCCGACGAAGGCGGTCAGGATGAGGAACCACTGCGAGACGAGCAGAGCCAGGGCAAGGCTGATCAAGATCACGGTCCCCGCAAGCGCGAAGAGCACTCGCTCGAGCGGCCAGCGTCGCCGGATTGGCGCACCGGAGGCTTCCATCTCAGCTTCCACCGTCCAGCAGGGCGTCCAGCTCATCGAGCTGGCGGCGAAGACCGCCGCAAACCTCGTCGCAGAGCGAGAAGACGACCGGGTCGCTGATCGAGTAGTGGGAGAAGTTCCCCTCCTTGCGGCGGCTGACGATTCCTGCGCGGAGCAGAACCCCGAGGTGCTGAGAGACGTTCTGCTGGGAGGAGCCGGTGGCCTCCTGGAGGTCACGGACGCTCATCTCGCCGTCGCGCATCGCCTCGAGCAGTCTGATCCGCATCGGCTCGCCGAGCACTCGGAAGCGCTCGGCCACCCGCTCCACCAGCGGGGCGGGAAGGGGACGCGGGATCTCGACCTTCGATGCCATGGCGAACAGAGTAGCACAAGTGAACAGTTGTGTAGTAGTTTAGTTGTCGATGGCCATGACGGCCACGACCCGCCGCATCGGCAAGCTCGGACACGAGATCGACGCCGACGCGATCGTCACTGACTAGCCCCTCCGGCTCGGCGGGACCGATGGAAGATCGGCGACGCGTCGGTCGTCGTGGAGTGCGACCCGCAGCTCGCGGCCCTGCCTTAGCGGCTAGTAGCCGGCAGGGTGCCGCGCGACGAAGCTAGAGGTGTCGTCGCGCATCACGGTGCTCCAGCGGGGGCCGTTGCCGCCGCCCGGTCCGCCGGTGTCGAAGCGCAGGCCCGCGATGTACGCCCAGGCGTGGCCGCTGTTCGCGAAGACCGTGATCCAGTTGCCGCCGCCGGACTCCCCCCAAACCTCGAGGCCGGTGGAGTCGAGGGGGCTGGAGAGGAAGCCGCCGCCGTGCAGCGCGAAGCTGACCGCGCCCGAGCAGTCGTAGCCGCTGGCGGTGAAGGAGCCGTGGCCGCCTCCCCAGACGTAGGGGAGGTCGTCGATCTGATTGGCGGATTCGATCGCGGCGCGCACCGCGAGAGGCGCGTTCGACGGCGGGATCGCGTCGCCGCTCGAATCCAGCGTTGCCCGGCCGGCCGGCGCCGGGATGTTGGAGAGGTCCGTCTGGATCTGCTCCTCCTTGCTGAGCAGGGCCTGGAGGACCCCCTCTCGGGCGTTCCGCGCCGCGACCAGCTGGGACTGCTCCCGTTGGATCTGCGCGTGCTGGCTGGCGATCTGCCGCTCCTTGGCGGCGACCTGGTCGCGGGCGGCCTGGATGCGGTCGTGGGTCGTCTGCAGCTGCGCCACCAGGGCCGTGATCTGATCGCGCAGGCCGCGAACGCGGGCGACGACCTCGTCGTCGTAGTTCTGGATGTGGTCCAGGTACTCGGTGCGGGTAAGGAGGTCCGACCAATTCGCCGAGCGCATGACCACGGCGGTGATGTCGGGATCGTTCGACTTGTACATGTCGACGAGCAGCTGCTCGAGCGCGCCGACCGCCGCCTGAAGCTTCGCCCTGACCCTCGCCAGCTCGGCCTTCTCGGCATTGAGCTCGGCGGTCGCCTTGTCGAGCTCGGCCTGCTTCGCCGCCAGCTCGTGCTCTGCCGCCGCCTGCTCCTGTCGCAGCTGGGACTCCCGCCCGATCAGCTGGTCGACCCGCGTGTTCATGCTGTCGATCTGCGAGCGCAGCGGGCCCTCGTTGGACTGGATCCGGCTGAGCTCGTCCTGCTTCTGGGCGATCTTGGAGGCCGGATCGCCGATCGCGCTCTGGCCGAGGACCGACCCGATCACCAGCGTGACCAGCACCATCAGCGCGAGCACGGCGGCACGCCCGCGGGGGGTGGATCGCCCTCTGTCTCTACTCGGTGGAGTCGGCATAGGTGCGTTGATCCGAGGGTGCTCGGAGGCGCAGCCGCAGAGCAACCCGTTTAATGCGGGCCGCCCGCGGCAGTCCGGCCAGGCTAGAGCTTCGCCGCCGAAATGTCAGCAGTTGCTAACAGGCGTGCAAGATCGCTTGCGGATCGCATACCCAGAAGCAACCAGGCCGCACGGCCGCCTAGGCGGCGGCCGCGACCGGGATCTGGCTCATGAACGAGTCGAGTACGCGAGGATCGAAGTGGGAGCCGCGGCCCTCGGCCATGACCACGGCTGCCTCGGCCAACGACATCGCCTTGCGGTATGGGCGGTCTCTGGTGAGGGCATCGAAGACGTCCGCAACGGCGGCGATCCGGCCCTCCTCGGGGATCGCCTCCCCCCTCAGGCCTCGGGGATATCCGCTTCCGTCGAATTTCTCGTGGTGGGTCCAGGCGATGGACTCGGCCAGCTGGAGGAGCGGAGACTCGGACCCCTGCAGGATCTCGCGCCCGATCTCGGCATGGGTCTGCATCTGCGCGCTCTCCTCCGCCGTCAGTGGGCCAGCCTTCAGGAGGATGTGGTCCGGGACCGCGATCTTGCCGATGTCGTGCATCTGCCCCGCGAGGGCGATCGAGTCGCAGACCTCATCCGGGAGCTCCAGCCGCTGGGCGAGCTCCTCGCAATACGCGCCCATGCGCGAGAGGTGATGCCCGGTGACCTGGTCGCGCATCTCGACCGCGAAGCTGAGCTTGTGGACCGTCTCGAGGCGGGATTTCTCCAGTGACGCCTCCGAGTTCCGCAGGAGCTGGCGAACCCGCTCGGTCTCGAGGCTCAGCGCGATCATCTCCTGTTCGAGCTGGCGCTCGTGCGCGCGCGCCTGGAGCTCCAGCTGCCTGCGACGGAGGGCGTTACTGACCGTGATCAGCAGGTCGGCGCTGCGATACGGCTTGATCAGGTAGCCGTAGACGCCCATCTCGAAGGCCCGCTCGACCAGGCCGTGGTCATCGGCGACGGTGACCATCACGACGGCAATCGACTCCTCCCGCGCGAGCACGTTCTCGACGAGGTCCATGCCGCTCTCTCCGGGCATGTAGTGGTCGCAGAGCAGCAGGTCGACCATCCCGCCGATCAGCTTTCCGCGGGCCTCGTGCGCGTCGGCGGCGGCGTCCACCTCGTAGTGCGGACTGAGGATCCGGGCGGCCTGGGCGCGCGCCACCACATCGTCTTCGACGATGAGAATGCTCGGTTTCATCTCCAAGCCCTCTGGCAGATGCGCATCTGATGCCTCCCGCGGGTCGAACGAATCCCCCCGCAAACAACCCTCTTCCACAGTAGAGGTGCTCTCGCTGTTAATCAATATTTGGTAGTGGTACGTCTGTCTACGCCGCGCGGGCGCGATGTCCTCCCCGCCCGCGATCTACGATCGTCGGATGCCCGAGGAGTTCTGCGACGTCGGACGAGGCGTGACCCTCTGCTACGAGGCCTTCGGGGATCCCGACGACACCCCGATCCTCCTGGTCATGGGCCTGGCGACGCAGATGATCGCCTGGCACGAGGACTTCTGCGAGCAGCTGGCCGAGCGCGGCTTCTACGTCGTTCGCTTCGACAACCGCGACATCGGGCGCTCGACCCACTTCGACTTCCGCCCCCCGACGCTGGGCCAGATGATGCGCCGGCGAGTGGGCCCGGAGCAGTACACGCTCTCCGACATGGCAGAGGACGCCGCCGTCCTGCTCCGCGAGCTGGATATCTCCCCGGCTCACATCGTGGGCGCCTCGATGGGCGGCATGATCGGCCAGATGCTCGCCGCCGAGCATCCCGAGGTGGTCCGCTCGCTGACCTCGATCATGTCGACGACCGGCAGCCGCTGGCACGGCCAGCCGGCGCTCTCGGTCTACCGGTACCTCCTCCGCCCCCCTCCGCGCGACCGCGATGGCTACATCGAGCGCTCCGCCGAGGTATTCGGGCTGGTGGGATCGACCGGCTTCCCACGCGACGAGCAGTACATCCGGGAACGCGCAGGACGCAGCTTCGACCGGGGCTTTGACGTTCGGGCCGGTGGCCGCCAGCTCGGCGCGATCGTCGCCTCGGGCGACCGCACCAAGAAACTCGGCACGATCAAGGCGCCGACGCTGGTGATCCACGGCACCGTCGACAAGATGGTCAGGCCGTCGGGCGGGAAGGCGACCGCGAGAGCGATCCGCGGGGCTCGGCTGATGATGATCGAGGGGATGGGACACGACCTGCCTCGCGGCGTCTGGCCCCAGATCATCGACGCGGTCGCCGAGCACGCCAGGGCCGCCGACGGCGCTCGGGCACGATCGGTCGCCTAGCGACTCTCTTCGCTCAGGCTCGGATCAGCGAAGCGTTGACCGTGCCGTCGGCGTCCGCGATCCACATCGACGAGCCCCGCCTGAGCAGGACCGCCTCCCCCGAGACCGCCGGATCGCGGTACTCGACCTCGACGTCGATCGAGTCCGGCTCGGGTCCCGAGGCCAGCTCCTCCTCCAGCGGCACCCAGTAGTGCGAGTTGTTGATGTGCCCGGCGGGGTCCATCTCGGTGGCGCGGAAATGCCACGGCGAGCGCTCCGCGTCCACGGGCGGGTCGTCGTGCCGGAGGCGGACGTTCGCGTCGCGGCCCCCGGCGCTGTCCTCGTAGATCGCGATGAAGTCGGGCGGAAACCGCATCGGCCTGCCGCGCTCCGGATCCAGACAGACCCAGAGCGAGACGGTCTCCACGGCCGCGTCGTCTCCCTTGATCGACGTGCGTCGCTCGGCGGAGAAGCGACCGATGCCGCTGCAGAAGGTCCGCAGGATCAGGTCCTCGCCGAAGCGAGGAAATCGCTCCACCCGGATTCGGGTCCTCCGCACGATCCACGCACCCCGTCCCTCGAAGCCGGAATCGATCAGGTCCGCGTAGGCGACGTCCTGCAGCCAGCGGGCCATCGCGTCCAGCCGGCAGCGGCCCGCCGCGTCGGCGTCGGCGATGCCCGGCCGCATCGCCTGCTCATACGCCCGGCCCTTTCCGGGGTCCGGGACGATCTCGGTCAGCTCCGCTACTTCAGCTCCTCGAGCGAGGCGCGCAGCCGGTCCAGCATCGACCAGAGATCGGGCATCTGGTCGCGGTCGGCGACGATGCCGAAGTCCATCTTCCCGCGGTAGCTCATCACCGTCATGTTCAGTCCCATGCCGTCCGTGATCACCGACACGGGGTAATTGGCGACCAACTCGGCGCCCGCGCAGTAGAGGGGAAACTGGGGGCCGGGCACGTTGGAGACCACCATGTTCCAGGTCGGGCGACCGCGCCCGCTGGTGGAGATGGCGAAGGTCGCGCGCGCCGCGCGTGCGAAGACAGCCGGCGGGATGAAGTGGTTGGTGTCCTGGAGCAGCTCGGCCGGCAGGGCGCGGTGGTGCTCCTTCATCGCGGCGAGCGCCCAGTGGGTCTTCTCGAGGCGCCGGACGGCGTCGGGCTCGTTGGTGAAGAGGGGAGCGCTCATCAGCATGATCCGGTTGCCGAAGGTCCCCATCTGCTCGTCGGTCCTGACCGAGACCGGCACCTGGACGACGAGCGGATCGGGCGGCAGCTCGTCGTGCTCGAGCAGCCAGCTGCGGACCGCCCCGGAGCAGATCGAGACCACCACGTCGTTGACGGTGACGCCGTGCTTGTTCTTGACCTCCTTCACCTCTTCCAGGTCGAGCTGGCCGAATGCGAACCGCCGGTGCGGGGAGATCCGGCCGTTGAAGCAGGTCTTCGGCGCCTTGTAGTGCGTATGGGCGAGCACGCCGCTCTCCCGGCTGCTCACCGCCCGCGACAGCCGGTCGGCCACCTTTGCGACCAGGCCGGTCCCGGGAATCCCGGCGAAGACCGGCGACTCATCGAGGTTCGGCAGAGCGCTCGGCAGCGAGCGGAGGATCCTGAGCGGGTACCGGGGGAATCCCATCAGCCCCCGGGTCAGCATCTCCAGTTCCGTTGGTTGACGGTCCGCCCCGTTGGTGTCGGGCTGCGGCAGCTCCCGCCCCTCCGGCGCGAGGTCGAAGAGGGCACCCATGATTTCGGCACCCGAGAGCCCGTCGATCAGCGAGTGGTGGATCTTGGTCAGGAGCGCCTTGTGGCCGTCCTCGAGCCCGTGGATCAGATAGGCCTCCCACAGGGGGCGGCCACGGTCGAGCGGACGGGAGACGATCCGCGCAACCTGCTCGGCAAGCTTCTCCTTCGCGCCCCCGGGCGGCAGGGCCAGCTCCCGGACATGGAAGTCGAGATCGAAGTGGGGGTCGTCCAGCCAGTACGGATAGTCGAGGCCGAATGGGACCTCGACCAGCCGCCAGCGCAGAGGTGGCAGCAGCGGCATCCGCTCCTCGATCAGGTTGCGGATGTCGGCGAAGGTGAGCTCGCCGCTCGGGGTGGTCGACGGATCGAGGATCGTCAGCCCGGCGACGTGACCGGTCTGGTGCGAGCTCTCCAGCGCCAGGAACTGCGCGTCGAGGCTGGTCAGCTGACGCATCGGGCGATTCTAAGCCCGCCTGCTCGAACGTCGGTGGAGCGCCCTATCGCGCCGCAGGGTGGCGCGCTAGGGTGAGCTTCCGCCTGCCTCGACAAGGAGAAGGAACTCATGCTGGGTAAGCCGTCCAAGAAGCTGATGAAGCAGCTGCAGGAGAGCGGCAAGCGCGCCAACGCCACGGTCGTCGAGATCGCCGAGAAGGGAATGGCCGTGACGCGCGGGGCCGAGGGCGTGATCGGCAACACCGAGCTGGCGCTCAAGGCGCACCTGCGTGTCCAGCCCGACGACGAGCCCGAGTTCGAGGTCAAGAAGCGGTTCAGCTTTCCGCAGCTGGCTGTGCCGAGCGCCGGGCAGACGGTGCCCGTCCTCTACGACCCGGCCGACCACGACAAGATCATCGTCGACTACTCCCCCGAGGCCCAGCAGGGGGCGGCATTCGCCTCCGCTGGCATCGACCCCAACCAGATCGGCCAGCTGATGGAACAGGCGCAGCAGATGCGCGCCCAGGCCGGGCAGATGCAGGCTGGGATGCCCGGGATGGGCCAGGTGCCGGGCATGGCCCCGCCGGCGCCCGCGCAGCCTCAGGTGGACCCGGTCGAGCAGCTCGAGAAGCTGGCGAAGCTGAAGGAATCGGGCGCGCTGACCGAGGCCGAGTTCGAGGCCGAGAAGGCCAAGATCCTCGGTCAGTAACTAGTGCCCGAAGACCAGCGGCAGCTGTAGCCCGATCGCCAGTGCGGTCAGGGCCAGCGCGGAGAAGCGCTGATAGGGCCGGACCGCAAGCGCCGCCAGGGGCAGGAACCAGATCAGGTACCAGGGCAGGAACCAGGTGGTGGTCACCAGGACGGCGAAAGTCGCCCACCCCGCGTTCTCGAGCCAGTTCCCTCCCCGGTAGACCCGCACGAGCAGCAGCGCGACGGTCGGCAGCAGGACGAGCATCCCGATCCTGCCGAGGGTGTGGGTGGTGATGCCAAGACCGAGCACGTCGTTGATCACTCCGGGGACGTCGTTCGGCGTCTCCAGGCGAGCGTCGTGCTGCAGCACGTGCAGGAGGCTCGAGACGTGCGTGCCGAAGGCGAGCAGCGTGACGACGACGATCACCGCGGCCGCGAGCGTCCCCCAGAGCAACGCCCGCAACGGCCTTCGTGAGCCGAGCAGGGCGAAGGGCAGCAGGACCACCGAGGAGCTCTTCACCGCCACCGCCACCACCAGCGCCGCCATGCCGGACTCCCGCCCGATCAGCAGCATGTAGATGCCGCCCAGCGCGGCTGCCAGCATCAGCAGGTCGTTGTGGGCACCGCCCACCGCGTAGGCGAGCAGGACCGGATTGAGGCCGAAGAACAGCGTCGCCGGGAGCGCGGGCCGGCCCAGGCGGGTCGCGCACGCCCAGACCAGCGCCACGCAGGCGAGGCTGGCGAGCGCCGTCACCGACTTGAGCAGCCAGATCGCGGCCGTGAAGCTGACCCAGCCGAGCGGCAGGGTGCCAAGGGTGAAGAGCGGCCCGTAGGCCGTCGTGTTGAGCGGCCAGCCGACGTAGATGTAGGAAGGATCGGTGGGCGCCGCCGAGAGCGGATGGACGTACGGGTTCAGATGGTGCACCGCGTCGAGCCGCGCGTAGCCGACGTAGTTGAAGATGTCGCTGGAGAGGAGCGGCGGCGCGATCACGAAGAGCAGGTGCAGCGCCACGATCGCCCCCACGCCGATGCGGAATCGGACCGAGTCCGCGAAGAGCAGGACCCCCAGGTAGCAGACCCCGAGAATGATGAAGAGGACCGCGAACTCGGTGCCGCTCAGCGACAGCCCGATGCCGTGGAGCGGGCCCCTGATCGAGGTCGGGAGCCCGTGGTGGATGTGAAGGGTCGGCCCGTAGTGCTTGGACGCGGCGCCGGCCGCCATCAGGAAGGCGGAGCCGACCATCCCGCCGAGGAACGTGTTGGCGATCAGGGCACGATGTCCGGCCTTGATGCCAGGCAGTGACGGGACGGCCGGAGGCCCGACGGAAGCCGGCTCGAGCGCCGAATCAGCGGTTCCGGGGAGGGACTCCATCGGCGCGCGAGATGGTAGAGCGGACCCTTAAGGCCCGCTCAGCTTCGCCCCATGAGGAACCCGGACCAGATACGTCCCCCCGCCGGAGGAGAACTCCGGGCGGAAGCCGGCCGCCTCGAGCCGCTGAACTGAGGAGTGCAGGTGCACGATCACGGCTCCCGCGTGGATCCGGCGGAGGGCACCGGCCAGATCCTTAGCCGTCCCGGCACGAAGGACCCGGTAATTGTCCTGGAGCTCCTGCGGCGTGTACTGCTCGAGCCAGCCGTTCAGCACGACCGGGGTATCCGGGGAGCGCCAGTTGATGTAGGAGCCCACGCCGGCGTAGGTGACGATGCGCCCGTGCTCGGGTGGATGCGCGATCGCGTAGTCGGCGACCGGGAAGCCGAGCGTCGGATCGTCGCGCGCCGGCCCGAGCACCAGCGCCCAGACGAGGGTCGCCGCCGCCGCGGCCGCGCCGAAGAGGGCTACCGGCCCTCGGATCGGCGTCGGGCCCCGATTCGGCGCGGTCCACGCCACCTGCAGGGCGAGGACCGGGCCGATGAAGACGATGTTCCGTACCGAGTAGCCGGCGAAGACGAGGAATCCAGCCGTCACCAACAGGGTGGTGGCGCGGCGCGGCCGCGGTGAGCGAACCCACATCCACGCGGCGAAGCAGGTCGCCAAGGACAGATAGACGACCGCCAGCGGAGAGCTGAACGCGGACTCCCACTCGGTGCTCGCCAGTGAGATCGCCTGGTTCTGGAAGCTCAGCAGGTAGTTCCAGATCGCCGCCCCGAGCGGTGTGGCGACGGTGACCGTCGCCGCGGCGAGCACGACGAGAAGTCCGAGTACGGCGACGCGCGAGAGCGGGACGGCGCCTGGTATCCCGCGCCAATTGTCGATCGCGAGCCCGACGGTGGCGAGTCCCAGAAGCAGGAGACCGGCGATGAACCCGCCGTGAAGGTTCGCCCAGAGCGCGAACAGCACCAGGATTGCGAGCGGCGCCCACCAGGCATGACGCCGTCCCGTCCTTGCTCCTCCCCGCTCGTGCCAGAGCAGGATGAGCAGGGCGACCAGCACCGTGAAGATCAGCACGGTGAACCCCGCCGCGCGAGGGTGGATCACGGCGAGAACCCCAGGGAAGTAGAAGGCCGCGACCGCGACGAGCATCCGCCAGCCCTTTCGCCGGCAGATCCAGAGCAGGAGGGCCAGCGGTGCGGTGATCAGCACCGCGTAGAGCACGGTCAGGCCGGTGGGGCCGAGCACCTGCGAGACGCGGAAGAACGTCAGCTCCGAGAGCCACTGCTGGTTCAGCCAGGTCCCGCCCTGGGAGATCGTCGCAAAGGGATCGTGGGTGGCGACGCCGTGCTGGGCGACGAACCGACCGCTCATCAGCGACAGGTAGAAGTCGCCGTTGTGGAAACGGTCCAGGCAGAGGGCGAGCGCGCCGACGAGCACGATCAGAGCGCCGATCAGGGCCCAGGTGGATCGCGAGGTCAGCCGCACACCGGAATCGGTGCTGTGGTCGACGCCAAGCACGGGGCGGGTATTCGTAGCGGTTTCACCGGTCCCAATGCGTCACCGAGCGGTGAAATCGGCCAATTTGGCCCAAAAAGACGCTATTTGCAGGCATTTCAGCATCTGCTAATATGTACGTCCCCGCCGGGCCATGGAAACCCGGCATTTGCAGCGTTTTCGCGCAGTTCTTCCACCCAAAGGCAGCCTTCGCGAACGCAGCACTCGACCGCGGAGGTAACCATGTCCAAGACCGCAACTACCACCAAGCACAGTACGCGCGCTCGCGCGCCCCGCACACGGCGCTGGACCTGCGCCGGCTGCGAGGTGACCGTGCGCTATGCCGCAGGCAGCAAGTCCACCCCCCGGCGACCCGAGGGCTGGACCAAGGCCGGCGGCCAGTGGCTTTGCCTGCACTGCCAGCGCGAGAAGGCCGTCGAGAAGGCGACCATCGGCGCGAACGGTGACGGCTGGGCTTCCAGGCGCCAGGCCCTGCTCGAGTTCGAGCTCCGCCGCAGCCCCGAGGAGCCCGACGGCGTGATCGCCAAGCGCGCCAACTGCTCCACCGGCCACGTGCGCAAGGTCCGCGAGGAGCTCGAGCGCGACGGCAAGCTCCGCAAGGCCGCCGCTTAACCGGCGCACGCAGCCGCCAACCTCACTAGCCTGGTTTCAACCTGTGCCGATCGGGTACGGGTTTCGCAATTGCACCTGCCGAATCGCATTGTTCGGCGGCGGTGTCTGTGGCCGCCGCTGATCAACAAGCGAACGGGGGAACCAACTGGAGCTCAGCTCCGTGGGCGAATCGGTCCATCCGTAGCGCACTCTTTCAGCGCGAGCCCGTCAGCTAACCCCGTAGGCCCGAGAAAGAGAGGTTGGCATGAGCACGTTGATCGATCACCTGGCGACCGATCGAATTCGGGGCGGACGTCTCGTCTTCGCGTACACGATCGGAGCCATCTTCGGCATCGCCCTGGCTTTGGTCGCGCTCGCGGCGGCCGGCCCGTAGGCATACGGCAAGTGCTTGGGCTAACGCCCGAGCGCGCCCATCCACGCGAAGAGCGCCGCATTCGCCGCGTGCAGCTGGAGGCTGCCCTTCGGGGCGCTGGCCCTCGACGCCTTCTTCCCGTACCAGGTGCGCAGATAGAGGCCGTGCTTGTCATGCGCCCGGTGTAGAGCGCTCCTCGCGCTGCGCCGAGCGATCCCGTACCAGTTGCCGTTCGGGTTGTCCTTGGCGAACTCGAGCATCGTCCGCGCATACCAGAAGTCGAACTGCGGCCCCATCCAGAAGCGGCCATAGGCGCTGAGGGTGGCGTTGGCGAGCTGCTCCGCCCGCTGGCAGTAGGACCTCTTGCCGGCCACGTCGCAGATGATCTGATGCGCGAGGATCATCGGCCCGTTCACGTACGGCATCGGCGAGGCCGCGAACGGCGGGTAGTTGTTGGACGCCTGCGCCTCGCCCGGCGCGGGGGTGGGATCGCCGGCGGCTTCGAGCTTCGCGGCCTCGTCCGGGTTGGCATCGACGGCTTGGGCGTCGGCGGCGGACGCCCGGGCGCTGGACGTGCCGCCCACGGTGCTCGAGTCGGTCGTCGTGACCTGTCCGTAGGTGCCCGGCTTGCGGAGGCGGGCGTAGAGGCCGGTCGTCGGGTCGACCAGCCAGACGTTGGCCCAGTCGATGAACTTGATCGCGTCGTCGAGGTAGTGCTTGTCGTGGGTGATCGCGTAGAGACGGGCCGACAACAGGGTTCCGGAGCCCAGGGTCTCCCCCGCGTAGAAGCTGTGGTTGGTGTTCCACCAGAGCCCTCCCGGCCGCCCCGGCGTCGTGTCCCAGCCGGAGACGCTGATGAAGTTCTGCGCGATCTCCGCATCGGCCAGGTATCGGCCGTTGCCCGTGGCGCGATAGGCATCGAGGAACGCCAGGCCCCACCAGCCGTTGTCGTCGAACCAGGTCGTCTTGCCCGGCGCGTGCTGGTGGGGCTTCGATCCGAACCCTGGCACCGGCTCGAGCGTCGGGTTGAGGTAGCGCTGGGCGCCCCAGGCGAAGCGGTTGAGGTTGTGGAGGTGCTTGGCGGACGGCGCCGCGGTCTGCAGGCCCGCCAGGGCCTCGAAGAGCGGCACGACCCCCCAGAGCGAGACAACCTGCGATCCCCCGAGCACCGAGCTGTACCAGTGCCTTCCGCGGTTCCACCAATGGCGCGTTTTCTTGACGCCCTTGTTCGCGGCCTGCACGTAGCGCGCCTGGCTGCGGCTGAAGGCGTCGGCGCTCGCGGAGCAGGCCAACAGCGCGACCATCAGGGCCACGAGCAGGGCCAGAACCGCGATCGAGCTTCTTCGGACGAACACTTCCTACCCCTCGAACACCTTACGCCCGGGTTCGACTCGGAGTGAGAGGGGCGCTGCGGCTGATTCAGGCGGTCAGGGGCAGGACGTCGTCGGCCCCGGTCAGCTCGAGCACGCGTCGCACCTGCTGGGCGCGCGACCCCATGATGCGCAGCCGATCGCCGTTGCTCTCCGACCTGGCGCTCAGCTGAAGCAGGAGGCGGACCCCCGAGGCGTCCATGAACTCGAGCTCACCGAGGTCGAGCACGATCCGCGGGGCGTCGCTCGCCTCGGCGCGGCGCATCTCGCGATCGACGCTCCCGATCACCGACAGGTCGAGCTCTCCGAGCAGGCGGATCCGCTGGCTCCCGTTGGTGCGTTCGCTGTGAACTGCGAAGGGAGGCGCGTTCACCCCCGCTCGGCCTTGGTACCCCTGTGGCATCCGTTCCTCCGAAGTCGAGTCGCCGGCTACTGATATAGCGGCTCAGACCCCAAAAGAGGGTACGCCGCTGTTGGAAAAGATCGCCAATTGCGCCAAATTAGGCCGGCGCGGGCTGGTTCTGCGCCGGGAGGATCCTCAGGAGGCCGGGACCGCAGCTGACCGGCCGAGCACGCGGCCCTTCGAGTCGACGGCCCGAACGGCGAACGTCGTCGCCGCGCTGTTCAGGTCGACCCGGGTCTCGAAGGACCGCTTGGCGACCGTCGCGACCCGCGTGAGCGCGCGGGCGTTCGGGCCGGCGAGGATCCGCCACTTGGCAACCTTGGTCGCCCCGTTCCAGCTCGCGAAGACGGACACCGCGGATGCACTGGTGCGCTGTGCAACGACGGCCGGGGGTGTGGTCGGCGTCGCCGTCCAGGGGAAGCGATACATCCGGTAGCTGCCCGTCGTCCGCGGGCAGGCTCGCGTCGAAGAGCAGCCGTCCGCGCTGCGAGAACTCGGAGAAGAAGGGCGTCGATCCGAAGCCCACGAAGACGTTTCCGCCCGGGATCCTCTGCAGGCTGCCCTCGCTCTGCGCCGAGGTGTCGGCCGAGCGGGCGAACTGCCTGACGAGCGTCGCCTTGTGGCGCTTGGCGTTGATCTGGAGGATGAGCCCCCGCGAGTACGGATTCAGCTGCGGCGGCCCCGCCCCGTCATCGAACATGCCGATCCGGCCGTTGCTGAACATGTGAGCGTCGTGCTGGAAGTAGAACTGGGCGCCCGGGCCGAGCCGGAAGTTGCTCGCCTTGCCGCCCAGGGTCCAGAGGATCCGGCCGCTCGCCCGGTCGACCTTGTAGACGGCGGAGGTGTCGCGCGCCGAGATCAGCACCCTGTCCCGCTTGAGCGGCTGGATCGCGTTGATGTGGAAGGCGTCGTAGGAGGCGCTGTTCTGGGGCGTCGCCTGAGAGGTCTCGAGCGGGATGTGGCCGTAGGAATGCCACTCCCAGACGACCAGGCCGGTCCGGATGTCGACCTCCTGAACGATCGAGTCGAGCAGAGGCGACAGCTTCCCTTCGGGGGTCCCCGGCAGGTGAACCCGGATCGGCGAGTAGATGGTGAAGAGGGCGTCCCCCTCCTTGGTGAGCTGGAACTCATGGAGGTCCATCGGATAGCCGTTGCCTGCGTGGACGACCTTGATCGCCCGATAGGAGTGGTCGGCGATCACTCCGCCGCCGACGCCGAAGGCGGACGGGGTGACGGTGCCCTGCCACCAGGTCAGCACCTTGCGCCCCCTGTAGTGCTGGAGCCTCAGGTTGGCCGCCACCTCCGGTCGCGTCAGCTGCCTGAACCAGACCAGTTTGCCGGCGCGGTCCACGATCATCGGCCCGCCGGGGCCGACGGGCTTGATCGTCACCGTGTTGTTGCTCTCCGGATGGACGACCGGCGAGGGCAGCGGGGCGAGCAGGACGTCGCCGCTGCGCCGCGTCTTCTTGGAGGCCTTGTTGACCGTGATCTTCGGCGGCGTGAGACCCGGCTCGGTGACGAAGTGGTCGAGCTTGTCGGGCTGCGTGGCGTTCAGGTTGAGCGGCGGCTGGGTGGTTCCCAGCGTGGCGACGGTGAACCCGTAGTCGATCGGCTTTCGGCCCCGGATCCGGATCGCGACCGAGACCGACTCGCCCTGGGCCAGGGGCTGGTCGAGGACGAAGCTCGCGCCGCGATGCCCCGAATAGGCGAGCAGCCGCCCGGTGTGCGGGCCTGTCGACGCTCCCGTCACGCTGACACCGCGGATCGAGCGCCTCGGCACGCCGAGGACGCTGATCTGGGTCCCCGGAGAGGCGTCCGGCGTGTTCGGCGCGGGCGAGATCGCCAGCTTGCCGCTCGAGGGAGCCGCGAGAGCCCCCGCAGGACTCCCGAACAGCAGCGCGATGCCGATCGCGGCCATGGCAAGGGGCAGGCCAAGTCGCATGGCCGCCCGGACGGCGTTCAACTCTCCTTCTCCCACTGCAACACATCCTATTGTGCATGACGACAACACGACGGCCGGCTCGGGCCGCGCCCAACGACGCGGCCCGGCCGAGGCCGTCGATTCACCCAGACTGATCCGTCAGCCGGTCACCCCGTGGAGCACCGGGTAGTACCCGTTGGCGTGGCCGGTGATCTTCGGGTGGTAGCTCTCCCCCACCGGATTGGAGAGTCCGTTGATCCACTCAGTCGAGGACCCACCGCCGCCATCGCAGACGGCGTGGCCGATGAACGGCGGGATCACGTCGCGGAAGATGAAATTCGATCCCGCTCGTGAAGCCGCCTGGCTGAGCTTGTCGCGCAGCATGTCCGCGGTCTGGTTGAGCCGCGTCTCCTCGCTCGGGCTGAACCAGGTGCCGGCGTTGCAGTCCTCGCCGTTGAACAGGTGCGGGTAGTCGAGCACGACCACCTTGGCGCTCGGCGAGTGCGACTTGATCGCGTTGTTGACCAGGTCGAGCCGGCCCGGGAGCGTGTTGTTGATGTAGCTCTGCGCGCCGTCGATCGCTCCGTTGCAGTCCGAGGCCCACGACGGGTAGGCGCAGGTGGTGATCACGCTCGAGAAGCCGGCGTCGTTGCCGCCGATCGTGTAGCTCACCCAGTTCGTGTCCGAGGTGAGGCTCGACGATTGCGTGTTGATGATGTCGCCGGTCTTCGCCCCGCTGCAGGCGGCCTGCACGAAGGTCCAGCTGGCATGGGCGTTGTGGAGCAGGTACGGATAGGAGTAGACCGACCGCTGACAGTTGCTGTCGTAGTAGGTCCGCGTCCCCGTGCCGGACGAGTACGAATCGCCCAATGCCACGTACTTCGTCGCCCACGCCGGGGCAACGAAGACGAAGCAGGCCGCCAGCACGCAGAGAACTGCGAAAACGCGACTCTTCATATGGCTCTCCTCCCAGAGAGTTGACCGGGTGGATTACCCGGTATTGGCGCGGCAACCTAACACGCCTATGGGCCGAGGCTCGGCCTATTCGCCCCTGCTTACTTCGGCTGCGGCACGATCCGGATGTAGGGCTTCGGCGACTCCCACTCGCCGAAGGTCTCCTTGGCCTCGTCGTCGGAGACCGAGCCGGAGATGATCACGTTCTCGCCCTGCTTCCAGTTGACGGGCGTCGCGACCTTGTGCTTCGCGGTCAGCTGCAGCGAGTCGATCACCCGGAGCACCTCGTCGAAGTTCCGCCCGGTGGTCATCGGATAGGCCAGGATCAGCTTGACCTTCTTGTCCGGGCCGATCACGACCACGTTCCGCACCGTCTGGTTGTCGGCGGGGGTGCGGTCGGCCGGGTCGCCCTCGACCTCCGCGGGGAGCATGTCGTAGAGCTTGGAGACCTTGTAGTCGGAGTCGGCGATGATCGGATAGTTGGGCGCCATGCCCTGGGTCTCCTCGATGTCCTTGGCCCACTCCTTGTGCTTGTCGCTCGGGTCGACCGAGAGGCCGATGATCTTCACGCCCCTCTTGTCGAACTCGGGCTTCGCGTTGGCCATGTAGCCGAGCTCGGTCGTGCAGACCGGCGTGAAGTCCTTGGGGTGCGAGAAGAGCACCGCCCAGCCGTCGCCGATCCAGTCGTGGAACTTGATCTTGCCCTCGGTGCTGTCGGCCTCGAAATCGGGGGCCTCGTCGCCAATCCTCATCTAGCCATCTCCTCGTCTCGAAGTCCGTTTGCCGTTGACCCCGCCCTGCAGGGAGCCTAATTGGTTCGTCTTCAATCGGCCATCCGTCACCCGAGCGGCCCGATCGCGACGCTGGCCGTGAGGCCGCCCCCGGCATGCACGTTGGTGATCTCGGATGGGCTGAGACGGGTCAGGAAGCCACCGAGCCGCCCCCGGAACGAGAAGGGATCGGTGTCCTCGTAGAAGGATCTCTCCGCGCCGGCTTCTTCCAGGGAGGGAAAGGAGCGGCGGTGGAGCTCGACGCGCGCCTGGACGATGAAGTCACCCTCGATCGCGGCCGCGAGGGCCGCGGCCCAGGCCCGATCGTCGGTTCGCCAGCCGAGTGTGACGCCGCGCCCGCCGTACTCGTGCGCCGGCTTCAGCACCAACCGCTCGCGCTCGGCCAGCACGTGCTCGACCAGATCGACCTCGGAACCGTCGCGGTCGGTGGTCCGCCCGGCGCGGACCGGCCGGCT
Organism: uncultured Solirubrobacterales bacterium; assembly: GCA_963747425.1. Classification (GTDB taxonomy): domain Bacteria; phylum Actinomycetota; class Thermoleophilia; order Solirubrobacterales; family 70-9; genus DASUPK01. The sequence continues at coordinate 54,103 of CAVVFJ010000012.1, read as the reverse complement.
CCAGGGCACGTGGTCGCGCACCGCGGCGCGCTCGCGTGCGTCCAGCCGCGCCTCGAACTCCGGGTCGGTCATCAGGGCGAAGATCGCCTTGTGGCCGAGCAGCTCCGAGCGGAACGGGTTGACCATGCAGACGCTGCCCGAGCGCAGGGCCTCGAGCAGCGGGCCGAGCTGGTCGCGGACTCGCAGGCACTGGGCCGTCGGCATCACCCTCTGCAGCAGGTCTATCGACCGGCCGGCGGCGGTGAGCCGCCCGCCGGCGAACTCGAGCTCGCGAAAGTCGACGATCGCCGCGTCGATCCCGTTGCGCGACAGGCTCGCGACGTCCACCTCGAGCGTCGAGACGATGGCGGGATTCGACGTATCCGTCATCAGCGCCACCTGGGGATTGCCCGTACCGCCCCATTCGGACCAGAGCCCGAGCAGGGTCGAGCGCAGGTGCGGCTCGAGCCGCAGTGGCCGGACCGCGTACTCGCTCCGAAAGCGTGAGTAGGCCTCGAGCCCGGAGAAGAAATCGAGGATCGCGTCGTGGTGCCCGAAGCCCTCCGGGGTATCCGCGTTGAGCTCGATGAAGTGGAGCCGGGTGCGAGCGATCGAGGCGTCGAGCCTGATGATCGCCCCCTCGGCGACCGGGCGCGCCTCGACCTCGAGCAGGTCGCCCATCCAGCTCCGGAACTCGCCGAGATGCAGCTCGGCGAGGTGCTGGTCGGCGAGCAGGGCGTCCCGGACCTTCTCCGCAGCCGAGCAGATCAGGCCCGCGACATCGCCCTGCCGGGCGAACATCTCCTCGGTGACGAAGTGCGGGCGCAGGACCGTGCAGAGCGGGCGTCCGTCGACTGACTGCCCGCGCGAGACGAGTGACTCGCGCAGCTGCGCGAGTCGGTCCGCCGAAGCCCCCTCGGCGGCGACGAGCTCGTCCCAGCGGGCGATGGCGGTGTCGAGCAGCTGCGTCAACCGAGCCAGGTGACGGGCGCCAGGTGCACGTCCCCGCTGCCGAGCAGGCGCTCGGCGCCGGCGGGCCAGCTCGTCAGGCGAAGCTCGCAGCGCATCAGGTCCGGCGCGAGCTCGTAGCGAAGCCAGTGCAGGGGCCGCTCAGCGCTGGCACTCGCCGCCGCCTGCTCGAGCGCCGCCGAAGTCGCCGAGCGAACCTCCTCCGTCAGGTAGATCCAGACCAGCGAGTGGAAGACGACCGTCGCCTCTCCCGCCGGCGGGTCGGCGAGCTCGCGGGCGATCCAGGTGTCGATGCTCTCGGTGTCGACTTCCGGGGGAAAGCTCCGGGCGACCTCGATCGCCTCGCGGAGCAGCTCGTAGCGGGGCAGCTGGTCGGGGAAGATGAACGCCAGCAGCGAGGTGCGGCCCCGGTCGGTCGTCGGGTCGATCGGGTCGATGTCGCAGCCGCGACGCGAGGCGATCACCATCGGCGTCTCGAACGGCGGCACGCCCTCGAGCCAGTGGTCGACGAAGCGCACCGGCGAGTCCGCGGGCCCGAACGCCATGCCGCCCTGCTCGTAGCGGTAGCGGTCGAAGTGCATGTTGAGCCCGGCGCTGGCCCCCAGCTCCCGGACCCTGAGCGGCAGGCCGGTCTCGGCGGCGACGGTGAGGAAGCCGCCGATCAGCGCCCCGCAGCGGGCGGTCTCGTTGGTCTGCAGCGGATGTCGAAGCGAGTCGAGGATCTCCGGCGACATCCCGCTGAATGCTTCCCTGACGATCGGCCACGCCGCCTCGGCGTCGCCGTCGCCTCCCTCGGAGGGATAATGACGGCTGAGCTCGGGCAGCTCCTTGGAGAGCACCATGTGATGGACGCCGGCCAGTGCCCGGAACGGGTAGTACTCGTCGGCAGGCTCGTCCGCGTAGGTCTCGAGAAGCTCCCAGGTCGGTCCCCCGGCCTCCACGTCCTCGGCCATCCGTGTGCAGAAGAGCGAGTACATGGGGGACTGCCAGGAGGCGGCCTCCTCGGCGTTCTTGCGCAGCGTCTCGAGCAGGTGATCCCTGGCGCTCATCGGCGTTCGTCGCGGGACTCGCGGGTGGCCGCGGCGAAGATCGACTTCGCCATCAGCGAGGGCTCGGCCTCGCGGCGCTGCTCATTGACCTCGGCCCGCACCGTTCGGACCTCGGGATCGTCCGGGGCCGCCGCGGCGGCGAGCTCGGCGAGCTGGCCGGCGAGCCTGAGCTCGCCGCGCGAGGCCAGCTCCCGGGCCCGGTTGGCCAGGCCGGACGCGCCCCCCGCCAGCTCCGCCAGCTCGCGAGCGAGCTCGGGGCCCGGCGCGGGCTTCAGGCTGGCGGGATCGAGGTCGTACCAGCCGCCGTACTGGCGCCAGACGTTTCGCACGATGAACTCCGGGTCGTCGTAGATCGGGCGCAGATAGGGCCTCTCCAGCAGCTCCGCGGGCGGGCGAACCCGGTGCAGGATCTCGTCGAGCGAAGCGCCCTCGTTCATCAGGCGCACAGCCTCGTCGTGGAGGTGCTCGAGCAGGGCGGCGGTGTCGGCGAGGATCTCCCCCACCCGCTCGGCGCCCACCACGGGAAGCCCGTGGCCGGGCAGCAGGACCTCGGCGCCCAGCCCCGACATCTCTCGCAGGGCCTGCGCCCACTCGCGCGGATAGCGCTGCACCTTCTGCGGGTTGCCGGCGTTCGGCACGCACCAGATGATCAGATCGCCCGTGCAGAGCACCCGCCGGCCGGGGACCCAGATCCAGGTGTGGTCGTCGGTCTCGCCCCTGGCGTGGTGGAGCTCGAAGCGCTCGCCCCCCACCTCGAGCTCGAGCTCGTCGCGATAGGTCTCGTCCGGGTAGCGGTACTCGGTCGGCCAGGGGACCTCGACGCCGAACTGCCGCGTGTTGATCGCGCTGTTGTAGCCGGCGGTGAGCTTGTAGCGGTCGAAGCGGGCGGGCACGTCCTCGTGGGCGATCACCCGGGGAGGGGCCCAGCCACGCTCGTCCGCCTCCCGCTCGAACTCCCCCACCCCGAAGACGTGGTCGATGTGCCCGTGGGAGAAGATCGTGGTGTCGAGGCGGGCCGGCGACCATTCTCGGATCAGCCGGTGGATCTCGGGCGCCGAGAAGGACGCGCCGCTGTCGACGCAGACCAGCCCGTCGCCGGTCTCGAAGGCGCTGACGTTGGCGAAGGAGCTGACGAAGGCCGTGCCCGTCCCGACCTCGACCAGCTCGCCGCGGGGGAGGAACGGATTCGCCTCCCTCGCCTCGTCGAAACCCTCCGGCCCGGGAGGCCCGGCGACCTCCAGCTCCCCGCGCCACAGCTTGTCGGCGACCTCCAGCAGGTCCACGAACAGCAACCTACAGGCGCGCGATCCCGCTCAACGGGTGCCTCGCCTGCGTGATCTAGGCTGCCGGTGGTGAGCGCCCCCAAGGTGGGACAGACAGCCCAAAGGACCCGGGTCGTTCGTTCGCGCGACATCGAGCTCTTCACCGAGCTGACAGGTGACCGCAATCCGCTCCACTACGACGTGGAGGCGGCCACCGCTTCGACCTTCGGCGGGATCATCGTTCAGGGCGGCGTCACCTCAGGCCTGCTCAACGCGGTCGTCGCCGAGGATCTGCCCGGGCCCGGCACGGTCTTCCTGCACGTGGACTGGGACTTCAAGGCCCCGGTGAGGCCGGGCGACGAGATCACGGCCACGGTCGAGGTGCTTGAGGCCCGCGAGGACAAGCCGCTGACCAGGCTTCGGACCACGATCACCAACCAGGAGGGGACGGTCGTCCTCGACGGCTCGGCGCTGGTCTGGACTGAGGCCCTCTGAGAGAGATGCATGGCCGCTCACTGATCCGGGACTTGGATCAGGCAAGGCAACAGCGAAAGGAGTCGTCATGGGACTGAGCGACAGTCAGGTGGTCCCCACGATCGCAGTCTCCGACATGGGCAAGGCTCGGGAGTTCTATGAAGGTGTGCTCGGCCTGTCCAACGGGGTGGAGAAGCCGGATGGGGGGATCAGGTATCCGTGTGGCGGGGATTCCTCGCTTCACGTCTATCCCTCGCCCGACAATGCCGGCAAGTCCGGTGCGACGCTGGCCGGCTTCGATATCGCGAACATCGAGGCGACCGTGGATGAGCTGACCGCCCGCGGCCTCACCTTCGAGCAGTACGACATGGATCCGATCAAGACGGACGAGAAGGGCATCGCCCGGCTGGGGGACACCGCGAGCGCCTGGTTCAAGGACCCGGACGGCAACGTGATCGCGGTCGAGCAGGAATAAAGGCGACCGGACGGCGGCTCCGGTCGCTGGAATCAGCGGTCAGGACGTCGGCGGCTGGCACGTCGGCGGAAGCGTCACCTCGCCGGCATGGAGACCCCGATGTTGCCCCGGATCACCGCCCGCCTGGTCAGAGAAGGATCAGGCGAAGAACTCGCGGATGGCGTCGTGCGTCTGCTTCGGTGCCTCGAGCTGCGGCACGTGGCCGCAGTCGAGCTCCAGGTGACGCGCCGCGGGAAGTGCCCGCTCGACGTGGGTCCTGAAGGCCAGCGGCACGATCTGATCTTGGCGCCCCCAGATGAACAGGGTCTGGGGCGACATCTGGGCGAGCCGAGTCCAGAAGCCGCGTTCGCCGTGCGGCTCGTCGAGGTAGATGTTTCGGGCCGCCTCGTAGAAGGCAACCCGACCGCGTGGGGTGAGATAGGAGCGCAGGAACTCATCGACGCCCGCGGCCGACCAGCCGTCCTTGCCACCTGGGACCAGGTTGCGGACGATCGGCTCGGTGATCACGCGCGGCGCCGGTTGGATCAGGCCGAGCATGGGGAGCGGTGCCTGGAGCAGCCAGCGCCAGCGGCGACTGCGCAACCAGGCGAGCGCCGGGCTGAGCAGCGCAACCTTCCCGGTGCGCTCAGGTCGAAGCAGCCCCATCTCGATCGCCACGCGCCCACCCATGCTGTTGCCGATCAGGTGGGCGCGCTCGAGCTCGAGCTCATCGAGCAGGGCCTCGATTGCGCGAGCGAAGTAGGGAGCGTCATAGGGGGCGCCGAGCGGCTTGTCGGAATCGCCGAACCCCGGCAGGTCCATCGCGATCACTCGATTGTGGTCGGCGAGGGCGGCGACGGTTGGGAGGAAGGAGGCCTTGGTGGCGCCCAGGCCATGCACGCAGATCACGGGATCGCCCTCGCCCGCTGTGAGCGTCGAGATCGTGCCCAGCCGGGTGCGGACGGATTCGAAGCGAAGCCCGCGCTCGTCGGCAATGCCGCTGGTGGCGGCAAGGAAGCCGACGCCGAGGTGAAGGTTCTGGCGGACGCTCAGGCGGCGCTCGCGGAAGGCGGTCATTCCGCCGCGCACGTCACGGGCGATTTCCTCCCAGGTCGCCCGGTCGGCGCTCAACAGGGCGTCGGGCTCGCGTTCGCTCGCCGGCTGCAACTCGATCGCGCCGTCATCGATCACCGCGTCCCACTCCCCCTCGCCATCGACGGCCAGGCGGATGCGCGCCGAGCCGCTGGGCACGTCGATCACATCGGGGTCGAAGCGCTCGATCAGGGCGGTGAGCCCGGCGGGAGGGCGGCTCGCTGGTGTCGGCTGCACATCGGCGTCGACAACGGCCATGCACAGAGTATGGAGCTCCGGCGCGCAGCTCGCCGAGGGCTCAGCGGAAGCTCTGCAGCACCTGGGTCGCCGACTCGTAGCCTTGCCGGATCAGCCGCGGCCACTGGGTGCGGTCCAGGAACAGGTCGTAGAACGAGACGCCTCGGATCTCCGCTTCGTCGATCGGCTCGATCAGGTTCAGCTTCTCCCCCAGCTCGTCCTTCGCCCGCCGCGCCAGTTCGAGGTGGTAGCCCTGCTGCAGCTGTCGGCTCGCCTGCAGCAGGCCGCCGGTCCTATCCGGCCAGCCGCTTATGTCCCGGGGCTCAAAGCCCTTGGGCAGCATCAGGTTGACGCCGATCACGCGGTCGAAGCGGTCACCGGCTTCGATCGCCGGCTGCGCCGGCCAGTTCTCGATGATCCCCCCGTCCACGTAGAGATGGCCGCGTACGGAAACCGATTCGATGAACAGGGGCAGCGCGATCGCCACCCGGACGAGGTGGCCGATGGTGACCTCGGGCGTGCGCCTCGACCCGAAGTACTCGACCCTGCCGAGGTCCATGTTGTAGACGATGGTCGTGATCGGAATCGGCGCCTCCCCGCACGGCACCCCCCTCAGCCGGCTGTCGAAGAGGCGCTCGATTGCCTCTCCCTTAGCCAGCCCCGAGAACCCTCTGAGCGCCGAGAGGGCAAACCGCGGCAGCTTCAGCCACTGAATGTCGAGGTAGTCCTCCGGCCGCCAGGAGAGCGAGAAGTCGGTCATCTCGTCGGAGCTCATACCGGCCGCCCACATCGAGCCCCAGATCGCCCCGCCGGAGCACCCGATGATCTCGGCCGGCTCGACTCCCGCCTCCTCGAAGGCACGTTTTACCCCCGCCAGGGCCACCGCCGCCCCGCCGCCCCCCGAGGCCACCAGAGCGATCCGCTTGCCCTGAAGCTCCGGCACCGGTCGCGGGCCGAACGGCCGCAGGTGCGCCGAGGGGTCAATCGGCGCAGGTCGATCGATCAGCGGCAGGGGCAACAGCGTTCGTCGCGCCCGCCGCAGGAATCCCAGGTCGGCGACGATTTCCCCCAGGTCGAGCCATTCGGTGAAGCGCTCGAATTGCGCCTTCACCTCGTACAGGTCCAGCCGGTCGTCAAGGGTCATGCCGACGTCAGCCTAGTGGCGGACTGCCCGCCGGGAACGTGGAACTCCACGCACCAGGGCGGGCGCCCGAGGACCGCCGCCCGACCGGCGTCCCCGGGGACCGAGCCGCTACTCCTTGTCGTACTTGAACGAGACCCCAAGCCGGATGCGGAACTCGGAGACCTTTCCGTCATCGATCGTCACGTCCTGACGAACGACCTCGGCGATTCGCAGGTCGCGCACGGTCTCGCTGACTTTCTCGACTGCGCTCTTGGTCGCCTGCTCCCACGAATCCGAGCTGACGCCGACCACTTCGGTGACTCGATAGACGCTGTCTGCCATTCACCTCTCCTTGGGTAGGGACTGTTGCCCAGTAGCCTCACACTTCCGGCCCTCACATACCGGCTTCGAGCGCAGCGGGCTCAATCGGATGGCCGCGCGGATGCAGCCGATCGGCCGCGAACATGCTGTGGAGGAGCTGGATGGCCACTGATCCCTCTCCAACCGCAGACGCCACACGCTTCACCGAACCGTGTCGAACGTCTCCGGCGGCGAAGACTCCGGGGATGCTCGTCTCGAGCAGAAACGGGGTGCGATCGAGGGACCAGTCGCGGTCCTCTCCAAGATCCGTGCCGGTGAGGACGAAACCCTCGGGATCCCTGTCGACCTCCGGTGCCAGCCAGTCGGTGTGTGGGCGCGCTCCGATCATGAGGAACAGCACTTCGGCGTCGACGGTCTCCTCGCTTCCGTCTGCGCCGTCGCGCAGCACGAGCCGCTCCAGCCAGCCGTCGCCACCGCCGCCGACGATCTCGGTCCCGAGTCGGACCTGCAGCCTTGGTTCCGCCTCCACCTGGCGAACCAGGTAGTGCGACATCCCTGCGCCGAGTGAATCAGCGCGCACGACGAGGGTGACGCGTCGCGCGTAGCGCGCGAGGTGCAGCGCGGCTTGACCGGCGGAGTTCGCGCCACCAAGGACGTAGACGTCGCGACCGGTCATGGCGGGCGCCGCGGAAGCCGCACCACCGTAGAACACACCGGCTCCATTAAGCGCCTCGAGCGCCGGGACGCCGAGTCGACGGTAGCTGGCGCCCGTCGCCACGAGCACCGCGCGGGCACGCACGCGGCCGAAGTCCGAGAGGGTGATGCTGAGTCCGTCGTGCTCGCGCCGCAGGTCGGTCACTCTCTGCATGAAGACAAACTGGGCCCCGAAGACCCACGCCTGTTCGTACGCCTGCTGAGCCAGCCGACGCCCGCTGACCCCTCGAGGGAAGCCGAGGTAGTTGCGGATAAGCGAGCTGGAAGTCGCCTGACCCCCGAGCCCGCCCTCGTCGACAACCAGTGTGCTGAATCCTTCCGACGCCCCATATACGGCTGCCGACAGACCAGCCGGCCCGGCGCCGACGATCACGATGTCGAAATCCATCCGCTCCGGGTTCACAGGCGAGCCCGACGCCTTCGCGATCTCGACGTCGCTGGGGTTCGTCAGGACCGTTCCGTCGGGAAAGACGACGATCGGGAGCTCCGCCCCCTCCTCCGCCTCGGCGACGAGAGCGCGACCGTCATTCGAGTCGGCCAGACAGAAGGAGTGCGGGATCGCGCAGCGCTCGAGTACCTCCCTCAGCTCGAATGCCCTGCCGGACCAAGACTCGCCGACGATGTAGATCGTGTTCGGCGAAGTGTGCTGCGCCTCTGCCCACTCGAGCAACATGCTCGAGATCGCCTGGTGAAAGAGCTCGTCCGGTGACGCTGATGGCCTGACCACGTAGTGGTCGATGCGACCATGGGCGATCGCATCGAAGATCGCCTCGCCCGTCGCTGGGTTGCCCCAATCGCCCCACCCGAGCAACAGCCCGCGCTTTGCGTGTGGATGCTGGTGACGGGCCTCATCCAGCAACTCGCTTCCGCTCGTCCCGGACAGCGACTTGCCCGCCAGAACCAGGGCGACCTCATCACCCGCAGCGGCAAGGTCAGCGAGACGGGCCTGCGCCTCCTTCGCAGACCGCACGCACACGACGCGGTAATGGCGCGCGTAGCGGTCGCGCAACTCTCGCTCGATGTCCCGCAGTGCGTCCGCATCGTCCTCAACGGCGACAAGCACGGGTTCAGACATGTCCGCACTCTATTGCCGCCCGACCTGGAGTCGGACGAGTGGCGAGCGAGCGGCGCGGGAAACACCAAGGGCCCTCGTTGGCGGTAGGTTCAGCGTGAGGACACAGCGACCAGGAGGGCCGCTCATGAAAGCTCCGGGCGAGACGCAGAGCGTGACCGCCGACCAGCCCTATGGCACGCGCGAGGAGACGATCGAGGCCTTCGCCTCGCACGTCGACCGCGGCAAGGCGAGGGCACTCGAGGCGATCGGCGTCGACCTCGTGATCGGGGAGCGCGAGGGCGCCCGCTTCCGCGATGCCTACTCGGATCGGTGGTACTGGAACTGTCACTGCAACGGCGGCGTCTTCAATCTGGGCCACCGGCATCCGGCGGTGGTCGCCGCCGTCCGGGAGGGCCTGGATCACGTAGACGTCGGCAACCATCATCTCGTCAGCGGCTACCGAGCGCGGTTGGCGGAACAGCTCGCAGCGAGCACCGACGGCCTGCTCACGCACGCCGTTTTCACCCCTTCTGGGACCGAGTCCGTCGACCTCGCCGTGCGACTCGCTCGAGCGGTAACCGGCCGGCCCAGGATCGTCGCCGCGCTCGGCGGCTACCACGGGGCCGGCGGGTTCGCACTGGCCGCCAGCGACCCCCGCTGGCTCGAGCCCTTCGGGTTCGCGCCAAGCGGTTTCGTGCACGTCCCGTTCAACGACATCGAGGCCATTCGGCAGGAGATCGACTCCGAAACCGCGGCGGTGATCATGGAGACGATCCCGGCAACGCTCGGCTTCGTCCCGCCCGATCCCGGCTACCTGCGCGAGGTCGGCGAGGCCGCCAGGGATGCCGGCGCCCTGTTGATCCTCGACGAGGTTCAGACCGGCCTGGGTCGCACCGGGACCGCCTGGTACTACCAGCAGCAGGAGGTGAGGCCGGACATGCTGATCACCGGTAAGGGCCTCGGCGGCGGCGTCTATCCGGTCAGCGCCACCCTGCTCACGGAGGAGCTCGAGTCCTTCTTCGAGAGCCACCCCTTCTCGTACGTCTCGACCTTCGGCGGTGCGGAGATCGGTTGCGTAGCGGCCAGCGCGGTCATGGACCAGATCTCGACGCCCGGCTTCCTGGAGCGGGTCGAGGCGCTGGGTCAGCGATTCGAGCACGCCTTCGCGGAGATGCCGTTCGAGCTTCGGCGCTTCGGGCTCACCATGGGCCTGGTGTTCGAGCACGAGCAGGGAGGGGTGATGGCCGCCAAAAAGCTGATCGACTCAGGGGTCTTCGCCGTGTACGCCGAGCACGATCACTCCGTGACCCAGTTCAAGCCCCCGCTGATCGTCAGCGAAGCGGAGGTCGACGAGATCGCCGCGGCGGTCGGGGCCGCGCTGTCGTGACCAGCACGGAGACCGGCCTCGCGGGCCTCTCCGACGATGAGCTCCACAGCCTCGAGTACCTGGTCGAGGCCGCCCTCTCGTCGGGCGACGAGAGGGGGCTCCCCATCCTGGGTTACGGGGAGATCTCGCTCGTCCTGAGCTGGCCGCCCGGCGGCGGGCGATTCGCCTGCAAGCGGCTCCCCCCGTTCCGCTCCCGGGAACGGCTGGATGCCTACAGGGCCACGCTCGACGACTATCTCAAGGCACTCGGCGCGGCCGGCGTGCGGGTCGTCGAGACGGAGATGCGGGCCGTCGAGCTCCACGACGGCACCGTCGCCGGGTACGTCGTGCAGCCGATGCTCCCAGCCGATCACCTGGCGACCACGACCCTGAGGCAAGCGGACCCCGAGGCGGGGCATCCGCTGATCGAGGCCGTCGCCTCCGCCGCGGCTGCGGCGGTTGGCCCCCACCTCGGCTTGGACGCCCAACTCGCCAACTGGACCTGGGATGCCGACGAGCTCACCTACTTCGACGTCTCGACGCCGCTGATCTGGTCGGCTGAGGGCGACTCCCAACTCGACCTCGACCTGCTCGCGGACGCTTATCCGGCGATCCTGCGGTGGCCACTACGCCGCTTCGTCGCCCCGGGGATCCTGGACACCTACCGCGATCTCCGCAAGGTCTACCTGGACCTGGCCGGAAACCTGCTGAAGGAGCGGCTCGAGGGCTGGCTCCCGGCGTTCCTCGACCGCTTCAACGCACACCTGTACGAGCCGCTCACCGAGGACGAGGTGCGCCGCCACTACCGCTCGGACGCCCGGCTCTGGGCCGCCCTGCTTCGGATCCGCAGGCTCGATCGCGCCTGGCGCCGCCGAGTCAGGCGGCAGCCCTACCCCTTCCTGCTACCCGGCCGGATCGAGCGCTGAGGCGGGCTGGCTCACTCCGGCTCGCCCTTTCCACCCACGAGAGCTCCAAGAGAAGGCACCGTCGCACGAGAGGTCCGCCGCAATTCCCGCTTGAATCACAGGGTCAGACACAACAAGGGCCCTCGTTATGAGGGCCCTTGCCTTGAAGGCGCTCGGTGGGCTCATGCCGAGCCATGCCAGGCACACTGAGATGAGCTGAGATCAGCTGAGTTTCGCTCAGTTCGGTACCACGGCTGGTACCCGGAACCGGATCCCAAGAGCAGCGAGTTGCGATAGCTGCTTGCAGGGAAGCAGCGGTTTCGACGTGCTGAATCGGCGAGGTGCTGCTTGCTCGACCTTGCGCGTAAACCGAACCTCGGTGTTTGGGTATGCGGGTGCGGGGTATGGCGGAACAGGGTGTTTGGCGGAGTAGATGAACCGCCGGTGCAGGGCAAAGAGCCAAGGAAGGTGGCCCATGAGGGGATTGGTGAAGAGGATGCGGGCCGGCCGGGGGACCCGGGCGGCGACGATCGTTGTCAGCTTCGTATCGCTGGGGCTCCTGGCGCCCGGCTCCGCCGGCGCCGCCGCCCCGGCGGCGGACTGCCAGCCGTTCTCGCAGCCATGCCTGCTGCCGTTCCCGAACAATCTCTTCACGAAGTCGGATCCGACAAGCGCGACCGGCGTGCGCGTGGACCTTCCCCAGGCAGCAATGCCGACGAACGCGAACGGCGTTCAGGTCAGCGTCGCTCCGTACGACCGCAACGACGGGTTCAGCCCCGGAAGCTCGATCATCATCCGCGTCCCCGGGCTCGACAACCCAGCGGCCTTCGACCAGACGAACCCGGTCCGGCTGACTGATCTCTCCCGGACCTACGCACCGAAGGCGCCAATCGTGGTCATCGACGCTGCCACCGGGCAGCGCACGCTGATCTGGGCCGAGCTGGACGCGAACGCGGGCGACCCGGCGCACACGACGCTGCTGATCCACCCGGCGAAGAACCTCACCGAGGGCCACCGCTACGTGGTCGCCCTGCGCAACCTGAAGGATGCCGGCGGGCATTCGCTCCACGCGCCCGCCTGGTTCGCCCACCTTCGCGATCACAACCCGCTGCCGAAGTCGATGCGCGATCAGCGGAAGCGCTATCGCTCGATCTTCAAGACGCTGAAGAAGGCGGGAATCAAGCGAAAGACGCTGTACGCGGCTTGGGACTTCACGGTGGCGAGCAGCCACAGCCTCACCTCACCGATGCTCTCGATTCGCAACGACGCTTTCTCCCAGCTGGGCGACAGCAACCTCTCCGACGTGCAGGTGCAGGGAAACGCGCCCACGTTCCAGGTAACCGGTGTGCAGAACTTCACGCCGGACCAGAACCCCAAGCTCCTGCGCGAGATCGTCGGGACGTTCACGGTCCCCTGCTACATGACCACGGCCAACTGCGCGATCGGCGGCGGCTTTCACTACAGCTCGACGAGCCCCGACGCGACGCCGACCCAGCAGCCTGGGAACCTGGGCTCCGCGCAGTTCGACTGCATCATCCCGCGGGCGGCCGGGGGCTCCCCGGCGCGGGCTTCGCTGTACGGGCACGGGCTGCTCGGATCGCGCACCGAGGTGCACGCCGGCAACGTCCAGGACATGGCGGCGGAACATGATTTCGTCTTCTGCGCCACGGACTGGTGGGGCCTCGCGTCGGCGGACACGCTCTTCGACATCAGCGCCCTCCAGGACATCAACCGGTTCCCCGCCGTCGCGGACCGGCTGCAGCAGGGTGTGCTCAACACGCTCCTCCTGGGCCGGCTGCTGTCCAACCCGAGCGGCTTCGCGTCGAACGCGGCCTTCCAGGAGAACGGCAACCCGCTCTTCGACAGCACCCACCTCTACTACGACGGCAACAGCCAGGGCGGGATCATGGGCGGCATCGCCACGGCCGTCGCGCCCGACTTCACGCGCGCCGTGCTCGGGGTGACCGGCATGGACTACGGCGGGATCCTGCTGCAGCGCAGCACCGACTTCACCCAGTTCGCCGCCTTCCTCTATGGCCTGCAGCCGGGCGGCGGCTACACGGACCCGTCGATTCACCCGCTGTTGCTCGACCTCATGCAGCAACTCTGGGATCGAGGTGAGGCGGACGCGTACGCGGCGCACATGACCTCCGATCCGCTCCCCGACACGCCCGCCCATCAGGTGCTCATGCAGACCGCCTACGGCGACCATCAGGTGAGTCAGTACGCCGCCGCGGTGGAGGCGCGGACGATCGGCGCCTACGGGCACGAACCCCCCCTCGACCTGCCCGCACGCGCCCAGGACGAGAACCTCTTCTACGGGGTGCCCACGATCCCGAGCTACCCGTTCGACGGCTCGGCGTGGGTGATCTGGGATGACGGCCCGGGCCTGGTCGCACCGCCGCCCGTGACCAATACTGCGCCCACGACCGGGCGCGACCCGCACAGCGACGTGCGTGCGACCGTCGCGGCTCGGACCCAGAAGTCAGCCTTCCTGGAACCGAACGGCAGCGTTGTGGACGTCTGCGGCGGGCTGCCGTGCCACACCGACGTGTTCACGCCATAGCCGAGGCGCCGCCGCAGGTTCAACCGGGCGGTTGATCGGCACCTCGTTCAGCCGCCCGTGGTACCCCGAGTCGGCCGGCTTCAGGGACCGAAGAACACAAGAGGGCCGCGTTTGCGGCCCTCTTGTCAGTAGCGGGGGCGGGATTCGAACCCGCGACCTTCGGGTTATGAGATGCCTTGACGGCGTTCGGTGGGCTCATGCCGAGCCATACCAGGCACGCTGCGATCACCTGAGATCAGCTCAGTTTCTCTCAGTTCGGAACCACGGCTGGTACCACCGGATGCCCATCTCGCGGCGAGCGGTGGGGCCCACTTCAGGATGCCCCGCAGGCCGTACGGTCATTCGTCGCCACAACTTCCCGACAGGGCCACTCTTCTGCTCCAATCCGCCTTCCCAGCTCTCGCGTAACGCCTAACCATGACCCCGCCCGACACCAACGGGACAACCGACGCCTCGCCGGGTGCCGGTCCGCGGGTGGGCGTCGGAATCACGCCGTTCCAGGAGGATGCGGACGCGACGATCCGACTCGCGATCGCTGCAGAGGAGCTCGGCTACGCGCAGTTCGGGGCCGCCGAGGGCTGGACCCAGGACGCGGTCGTGCTCCTTGCCCAAGTCGCCGGGGTCACATCACGTATCGGGCTCGCCACCGGTGTTCTCCCGGTCTGGAGCCGCACGCCGGCGGCGATAGCGATGGCCGCCGCGGGCCTCCAGCGAGCTTCCCGAGGCCGCTTCGAGCTCGGCCTCGGCGCAAGCAGCCCCCCGCTGGTCGAGGGCCTGCACGGCCTCACCTGGGAGCGGCCGATCGATCGGATGCGTAAGACGATCGCCGCCGTCAGGGCACTGCTCCGGGGCGACCGGGTGCCGCTCGAGAGAGACGATGTGAGGCCACTCCGCCTCGGGGCACCCGCCAAGGGGCCTGTGCCGATCTCCCTCGCCGCACTTTCGCCGGCCTCGGTCCGTCTGGCGGGCGAGCTCGCCGACCACTGGCTGCCATTTCTCTGGGCCCGCTCGCGATTGCTGGATGGACGGGCACTGCTCGCCGAGGGTGAAGCGCTGGCCGAGGAGCCGACCACGACCGGCGTCACTGCGAGCGTCCCCCTCGCGATCGGCGAGGACGAGGGTGCAGCCCGCCGGATCGCCGCGAGCTGGCTACTCGCGTACCTGACTCGGATGGGCCCGATCTATCCACGGATGCTCCGCGATCGATTTGGATTCACAAGGGAGGTCGATGCGCTGCTCGCCTCGAACCAGAGTGGCGGCCCTCCGCAGCTGCCCGCCGCTGCGGAGCAACTGGCCAGCGAGGTGACCGTGATGAGCACCTACGCGGAGGCACCGAACGCCGTTCGGGCCTGGCTCGACGCCGGAGCCGACGCGATCGACCTCGTCTTACCGCTCGGAGTGCCCGAGGGACAACTTCGCGAGATGCTCGCCGCCGCCGCACCCGCGGCAGTCCAAGCCGCTTAGGGCCGAACACGGCATTCCGTTTTGCCGCGCGACGCGATCGTGACGTATGCCACACCCAGATCGTGCCTTGTGTCACACATTTCTCACCGGCACTGAGGGACCATGAGTGACGTGAAGAGGACCCTGGAGAGGTTGAACGGAGGAGGGGACCATGTTTGACGATGAAGCGCAGGTGCTCGAGCACAACGCGGAGGACGGCCAAGCTGCGATCGGGGTTACCAGAGTCCGGCAGGAACCCCCCTTCTGGGCCTCACTCAAGCTCGGCTGGAGAGAGGCGGCGTTCTACGCGCCAGAGGAAGAAGATTTTCGACTTTTCGGCGACCTCTGCGACGCTTTCAACAGTCTCGGAAGAAGCCAGCTCGACGACCCGTTTGAGGCCAAGCCGTTTCGGTATCTGCGCGAGGACGTCGAGCTCCAAGACTATCCCGGTATTCCAGGTGCGACGTGGCATGAGGGGCACCAAGGAGCCCTGCAATGGACCGTGAATCTCTGGGAGTCCTTCGGGGACTTCCACTTGGAGCCACAAGAATTCATCCGTGCAGGGCGAGGCCGGTTCGTGTGCGTTACCGCCACTATTGGGCAGGGCCGCCGCAGTGGCCTTCAGCTGAGCCTGACCGCCTACGCCGTCGTCACCGTCGAGGACGACAAGATCAGGCGCATCGCGATAACTGCCGACCGGCAGGAAGCACTCAAATCCGCCGGCTTGTCCGAGTAACACTCTCCTCACGGTGATCTTCGTCGTGTCGCTTCAAGAGCGCGAGATCCCAGCGGAGCGGTCTGCATACCGGCCACACAGGGGTCAGGACGCCCCGTGCTACCGGCCGGTGTGATCGAGTCCCGAAATCGCCATGCTCATCGACTTGCACGCCCACTACCCGATGCACCTCGTTCCTCGGAACGAGGGGACAGCCCACCAAGGCTTGGTCCGCTGGCGCGATGCTTTGTGGCGAGCGCGCTTCGTGAACTTTATGTCGCGCCTTTTCAATTACGAAGGGCCCGGCGAGGAACCCGGGGTCACGATCGAGCTGATGAGAGAAGGCGACGTCGGCGTGCTGCTTTCGGTGCTCCACAATCCACTCGACGAGATGGACCTCTCGAAGAGCTACGGCGCCCCGCCCGATGGCACGTATCTCCCGTCCCTGCTCGGACAGCTCGAATTCGTCGAGGAAAGCGTCGCCTCGGATCCCGGCGTGGCCGTCGCCCATTCGCCGGATGAGTTCGCTGCCGCCCTCACCGCGAACCAGAAGGTGCTGATCCACTGTGTGGAGGGGGGCTATCACCTTGGCGGCACTGAGGAGGAGATCCGCAGCGCGGTCGGCCAGCTGGCGGCACGTGGCGTGGCCTACATCACGCTCGCCCATCTCTTCTGGCGGGATATCGCGACCAACGCGCCGGCGCTCCCATTTCTCCCGGACCCCCTCTACCGGCTCATCTTCCGCCAGCCACGCAAGGGCTTGAGCGAGCTCGGCATGATCGCGGCAGACGCGATGCTCGAGCACCGAGTCTTGATCGATATCACCCACATGTCCTCCCGAGCGACCGCAGCCACGCTCGACCTGATGGACCGCCGCGACCCGCAGAAGGAGATGCCGGTTCTGGCTACCCACGAGGCCTGTCGATTCCGGCGTCTGCGCCGGCGGGAGTACAACCTCTCCGATGACACCATCCGCCGGGTCGCCGAGCGCCGCGGCCTGATCGGGATCATCCTCTGCCCCCACTACCTCCTCGGTGGGGGCCAATTCCGGAGGAGCCAGACGGCGGACTTCGAGGCATCGGTCGACGCTATTTGTACCCACATCGATCACATTCACGGCGTGACAAAGTCGCTCGATCACGTGGGCATCGGCTCAGATCTCGATGGATTTATCAAGCCGGCGCTGACTGGGCTCGGCCATCTCGGGCACATGGCGGCGCTACAGGCCGGGTTGCGGCAGCGCTATGGCGAGGCCGACGCCGAGAAGATCTGCTCCGGGAACGCCGTTCGCGTTCTCACCACCGCCTGGAGATAACATCACCGCCGAGAAACTCGACAGCTATCAGCGCGACATCGTCAAGGGCCTCAGCAAGGCCTTCGACCGCGAGGCGACCGAGGAGCACGAACTCGACCTCGACACGGCCAAGCTCGTCGTCTTCTCCGACCACCACAAAGGCGCGCGCGATGGCGCCGACGACTTCCGCCGCTGCGAGCGCGCCTACATGGCGGCGCTCGGCTATTACCTCGAGGAGGGCCACCGGCTATATGTGCTCGGCGACGTCGAAGAGCTGTGGGAGAACTCTCCCGAGGAGCCACTCGTGGCGTATGCCAAGGCGCTGGAGCTGGAGGCCGAGTTCCACCGCCAGGGACGCTACGAGCGCTTCTGGGGAAACCACGACGATCACTGGGGACACCGCGCCAACGTGGAGAAGCGCCTCTGGCGCTACTACCCGCAGCTCAAGGTGCGCGAGGCGCTGAAGCTCCGGATCACGAGCGGCGGCGAGAGGCTCGGGCTTCTCTTCTTGATCCACGGCCATCAGGGGACGGCCGAGAGCCAGCGCTTCGCCTGGTTCTCGAAGCTCGTCGTCCGATACATCTGGCGGCCGCTTCAACGCCGGTTCGGGTTCAGCGCGACCACCCCGGCCAGAGACTGGGACCTGCGGGCCCGCCACAACCGGGCGCTGTTCACCTGGGCCCGCTCGCACCCCCTAAAGCCAGTCCTGATCGCGGGCCATACCCACAAGCCCGTGTTCGGGACGAGCACCCCGCCGAAACCCGAACATCGGCCGCTCTCCGAGGTGCAGGGGGAGCTGGACGGCGCCCAAGCGAAGTCGCCTACCGACCGAGACAAGATCGCCCGGCTCCGCGCCGAGCTGGGGTGGATCGAGGCGATCGAGCGCAGCACCGAGCCCGCGTCGATCCCGATCGAGCCCCCGTGTTACTTCAACACCGGGTGCTGCTCGTTTCCCGATGGCGACGTCACTGGCATCGAGATCGCGGACGGCATGATCCGCCTCGTTCGCTGGCCCGACGACGAGGGCAGGGCACTCCCCAAAATCCTGGTCGAGGACGACTTACGCAAAATCCTCGGCACGCTCGGCGCGCCGGGCTGACCTCGACGGTCGCCTCGAGGTGTGGTTCAACTCCCGCTCGAAGGCGGAGCGGGTCCGGGGTTGATCGCTCCGGCGTCGGCGAGTAACGTCGTCGCAGGCGCTCGGCTCCCTGCAGTCTGTGGCCCGGCGCACCAGCAAGGATCGCTGGGCTTGAGAATCGGGTGAGATAGACGGCCACCCCACAAGTCGAACTGCACGTTGGTGACGTAAGCGAGAGCCAGCTTGTAATCGGCAACTACAACACCGTGCAGACGCCGAAGGGTGCGAAGGTGACGGTGATCCAGGCCGGCGGCGCGCCGGCGCCACGGCTGCGGGCGGTGCCGATCGCCTATCACCCAGCCGCACGGACCGAGGCCTTCGGTCGGGAGGAGGAGCTGGCCCTCGCCGGATCCGCCTCCGCCGAATCCCCCGTCCAGCTCTACGGGGACGAGGGCATCGGCAAAACCACCCTCTTGAAGCTCACCGCCGAGCAGGCCAGCCCACCTCCCGAGGGCGTGGTGTTGGAATCCGTCAGGCGAAGGAGCCTGGACGAGGTCCAGGTGAAGCTGTACGCCGCATTCTGGGAATGCGATGTTCCGTTCCTTCCCGATCCCGCCCAGGTCGGGGGATTCCTGATCGAGCGCGAGGCGCTCGTGATCGTCGATGACTGCGAGTTCGACAGGGATGACCTTGACGCCCTCCTGGACGGCGCCCCGCGATGCAGCTTCGTGATCGGCTCTGAGGCGCGCGCCCTCTGGTCGCGGGGGACCGCCCGGGCGCTGAGCGGCCTCAACTCAAAGGCCGGAGTCGCCCTGCTCGAGCGCGAGCTCGGCGAGGCGGTCGGCCCAAGCCGGCGCGAGGACGCCGAGGCCATCGTGGAGCGGCTCGATGGACGGCCGCAGTCCCTGGTCGAGACCGCGGCCCTGATCCAGGATGGACGAGCCTCCCTCCAGGAGCTCACCCACGACTCGGGGGTGCTCGATCGGCGGATCGACCCGGAGACCCTCACAGCCTCGCAGCGACGCATCCTCGGGGTGCTGGCGGCCGTCGACGGCGCCGCGCTTGGCACCGAGCACATCGCCGCTCTCGCGGACGCGCCCCGGGCGGCGAGCGAGCTCGCGGAGCTGGAGCGCCACGGGTGGGTGAAGAGCCAGAGCCCCAGGTATCGCCTCGCTCGCGACTTGCCGGAGGGGCTCGCCCTCGCCCCCGAGTCGGGGTTCCCCGGTCGCCTGCTCGACCATCTCGCCGTCTGGGCGCGCGGGCAAGCGAAGCCCGCCGCGATCGCGGCGGAGGGGGAGGCGATCGAGGCCGCACTGGCCCTGGGCGCCGACTCGGGCCGCTGGCGCGATGCCCTGCCCCTCGCGGTCGTGGCCGGGACTGGACTGGCGCTCGCCGGCGCCTGGTCGAGCTCGAGGAGCGTGCTCACCTCCGGCCTGGCGGCGGCGCGCGCCCTGGCCAGCGAGCCCGCGGAGGCCTATTTCCTGCACCAGCTGGGGAGCTTCGCCCTCTGCCGGGGAGAGAACGAGGCCGCCAGCCCCCAACTCGGGGCTGCCCTCGAGATCCGCCAGCGCCTCGGCGACCGCGAAGGCGCCGAGCTGACCCGCCACAACCTGGGTCAGATCGGGGGCGGCAACGGCACAGATGGCGGCGGCGGAAACGGCGGCGGCGGACCGTGGCGGCCGCGTCTCGGCGTCACCTTGGCGACGCTCGCCACGCTCGCCGCCCTCATTTTGGGCGGCGTGGTCCTGGCCAGTAGGGGCGGCGGCGGCGGATCAGACCTCGCCTGATCGCTCGTCGGGCGACGGGGCGAAGAGCGATCGGAATGAGACGGGTGGGTCGACGGACGATCGGAATGCGACGTCGCTGACGTCGACACCGAATCAACGCGCCAGCCCACGCCACGCAATACGCCGCGGCGAGCGATCGTTGCCAGCTTCAGCTGCACCAATCCCGATGGGTCTGAAGCCGTCCCTTGTGAGGGGACCCTCGACGATGAGCGCATGATCCCCGATGGGGGTCCGATCGGCGTCATTAGCGTGGACACTCACACTTTCACCGTGACTTCCAAAGATCGAGCCGGCAAGACCCATACGAAGAAGGCCATGTTTACGGTGGGGCGGGCGACGGATGGCGCCACGGGCCCGACCGATGGCACCACGGGCCCAAATGGCACCCAGGACGGCACCTCTGACGGCACCTATGACGGCGTCAGCCCATCAAGCGGCGCGGCCCCATCGGACACCACCGTCCCGTAGGGCGAGGAGGCAAACGGAATGTCCGCAGACGACCAATCCGCCGGCAAGTTCAACATCCATATCGGGGACGTCAGCCAGGCCCAGGTGGTCATCGGCGACTACAACACCGTTACCCAGAAGGCCGGCCTTACGCCCGAGGAGGCGGCGAAGCTGCGCGGGGTGTTTGAGCAGTTCCGATCATCGGTGGAGAAAGAGGCCCCGCCCGAGCGGCGCGGCGAGGCGGTGGCGCAAGCCGAGGAGCTGGAGCGCGCGGTGGTCAGCGAGCGGCCCGACGTCGGCCGCGTGCGGACGGTGCTGCGCTGGTTTCGGGACAACGCCCCACAGTTGGCGGGCGCGGTGGTCAGCGTCGTCGTCAATCCGCTGGTCGGAAAGGCCGTGGAGGGGGCGGGCGAGGCGATCGCCGATCAGTTCAAGGAGGTGGTCAAGGAGGAGACCGGGTGATGCGCGACTACTTCGCCTGGCTAGAAGCTCGCCATCTAGTCTGGCCGCACCAAAACGAAAGGCCCACGTTTGCGGGCCTTTCGTGAGTAGCGGGGGCGGGATTCGAACCCGCGACCTTCGGGTTATGAGATGCCCTGAAACCGGTCGGTGGACTCACGCTAGGCGACGGCGGGCATGCTGAGATGAGCTGAGATCAGCTGAGGTTCTCTCAGTTTGGTACCACGGCTGGTACCTCGGATCGGCGGACGCGGTACCGGGCGCGCCTGATCGTCGCCTCCTTCCTCACCAAGACTCTCGGCATCGATTGGCGGGCCGGCGCTCTTCACTTCGAGCGACTCCTGGTGGACGGCGATCTGGCCAACAACGTCGGCAACTGGCAGTGGGTCGCGGGGACCGGGAACGACACTCGCCCGAACCGCGTGCTCAACCCGATCCGGCAGGCCCGTCGGTTCGACCCGGGTGGCACCTACGTGCGCCGGCTGGTCCCCGAGCTCGCCGGTATCGAGGGCAGGGCGATCCACGAGCCCTGGAAGCTCGACCGCGAAGTCCGCGGGGGGCTCGACTATCCGGACCCGCTGGTCCCGCCGCCGAGCTAGGCGTCCGGGGCCGTCCTCGCGAGCCGTCTCAGGAAGCCGCGGGTAACGGCCCCGTGAATGCGCTGCTGGGTCCGCGCGTAGATCCAGACGCCGATCCGCGCGAACCGCCCGGTGCCGCGCAGCCACGGATAGAAGTTCTGAACAGCCAGCCGCACGTGAACGTCGCAGCCGCCCTCGGACAGCTCCATGGCCGACACCGAGAGGCGCAACGTTCCGCGATCCCGGCCGTCTCTCGAGACCAGGAGGCCTCGCTTGATCCGCCAGCTGACGGAGCCCTCCCGGCCGGAGACCTCGTACTCCGGCGCGTGAAAGCGCAGGAGTACGAGCGGTCGTCCGAGCAGCACGACGCACTGATCGCCGCCGTCGTCGGAGATGAGCCTGACCAGGCCGAGGGTGAACCGCGTGATCAACCGCCAGTAGGCGTGGGCCGCCCGCTCCAGAAAGCTCCGGCTCACAACCTGCGAGGCGGGCTCGTCGAGCCACAGCTCCGCCTCCTGAACGGATTCCACGGCTCCCGTCCGCGGCACCTTGCCGAGCCGGTCCGGATAGAGCCGGAGCTCGGCCCTCATCCCGAGGTGGAGATATCGGGGTCCTCGGCCAGTGCCCGCCGCAGCGCCTCTGCGAACGGGACTGTGTCGATTCCGAAGGGGGCGGCTCCGGAGGGATCGGTGACGGTCGTCGGCGTGGACAGGCCCTCGACCAAGGGCCGTGCGACCCCAGCGTCGACCGGGGTGACGAGACCGATCCAGAGCGAGGAGAGCCAGGGCGTGAGCAGCGGGACCGGGATCCTCGGGCGTGGCTGGATCCCGAGCGCATGGGCCATCCGGTCGAGCATGTCGCCATAGGAGAGGACGTCGGGGCCGCCGATCTGAATTTCTCGTCCCGCCGACTCCTCGAGGTCCGGGGCTCGGCGGAGGTAGGCGATCACGTCGTCGACGGCAATCGGCTGGGTGGGGGTGGAGAGCCAGGCGGGCGCGATCATCGCCGGCAGTCGCTGGACCAGATAGCGGAGGGTTCGGTACGACTCACTGCGGGCGCCCACGACCATCGCCGCCCGGAAGTAGGTCAGCGAGGGACCGTGCTCGCCGAGGATCTCCGCCGTCTGCGCCCGGCTCCGCAGGTGCTTCGAGCGCGGCTTGTCTCCGAGGCCGCCCAGGTAGACGACGCGACCAATCCCCTCGCGCTTCGCCATCTCCGCGAAGTTCCGTGCCGCCTCGCGCTCCCGCTCCTCGAAATCGCCCTCGCCGCCCCGTCCCATGCCATGGACCAGGTAGTAGGCGACCTCCGCCCCGTCCCCGGCGCCCCGGAGCGAATCGGCGTCCAGGACGTCCCCCTCGAAGAGCTCGACGCCGCGATCGGCGAGGCCCCCCGCCCGCCCGCGTTCGCGAACCATGGCACGGACGTGCCAGCCGTCATCGGACAGGGCGTTGGCCAGCCTGCCCCCGATGAAACCGGTGGCACCGGTGACCAGGGCTGTGCGAGCGCCGGTGGTCATCCCGCTCCGGGCATACCCGCACTTGCACTGACCGGATCGGGCGGGAGGGCCTGGGCGCCAAGGCGCTCCGCAAGCTTCTCGCTCGCCCCCTCGCCACCGATCAGCACCGTCGTCGCGGCCGTGAGTGCCCTGATCTGACCGACGACGCGCTCGAACGGCTCCCGGGTGACCGCGGCGAGCACCACTGCATTCGGGGCGAGCTTCGCCACGGCGTCGGCGATCGTCTCGATCGGCGTGTCGCTGCCCAAGAGGGCGATGCGCCAGCCACCCTCCCGCAGCACGAGGCCGAACGCGATCAGGCCGAGGTCGTGCTGCTCGCCTGGCGGACAAGCGAGCACCGCAAGTGGGCCACCCCCTGCACCCCAGTTTCGGCCCAGAGCCAGCATTCGCCCGCGCAGGAGGGCGGTCGCGAAGTGCTCCTCCGCGACTGAGACCTCGCCGCTCTCCCACCGCGTGCCGATCTCGTGCATCACCGGCAGCAGGACGCGGCTCGCGACGGCGTTGACTGTGAAGCGCGCGATCGCATCGTCGAGGATCGCATTGGCGTCGGCCTCGTCGAAGCGGTCGAGGGCGGCGGCCAGCCGCTCGGCGTGGTCGTCCCCGCCCTCCCCCACGCCGGATTCCGCCGCCGGTGATGCGCGCGACACCGCCAGTCGTGCCGCCTCGGCGGCCGAGACACCCGAGTCGATCATCGACTTCATCGCGCTGACGCGCTCCTGGTCGCTCGTCCCGTAGAGCCGAAAGCCGCCCGGGCTGCGCTGCGGCCGCAGCAGGCCGTAGCGCCGCTCCCACGCCCGCAGCGTGTCGACGCCCACGCCGGTGCGCCGACTGAGCTCGCCGATGCGGACGAGTGGTCCTCGATCAGGTGTGTTGGGTGGGACAGACATTGGACAGACTCTTGACAGTACCCAGCCTACCTGCTACAACCAGCCTCGTCAACTCTAGACAAACCCTTGATAAGAACTAGACAGAAGGAGGACGCGATGAACCTGTATCACGGAGGAAGGACGCTTGCCGCGAGGGGTCTGTTCCTGGCGGCGGCCCTGCTCTCGTTCGGTCTCTCGGTCGTCCTCTACTTCACCGGCGAGCACACGGACGGCATCTTCGTTGGGCTCTGGGTGCCGTCGATCCTCGCTCTGGGCGCGTTCCTCGCTCCCCGGCGCGTTCCGGATCTGCCCCACGGCTCACCCGCCAAGGCGACCCCATGATCGGCATCTTCCTCTACGGGGTCGTCGTCTTCGCCTTGGTTTGCGGAGCCCTGGGGCTGCTCGCCTGGGGCATCGTCAACGAGCGACGCGACCGCACCCAGTTCGAGCAGGGGCGCCGAGTCTTCGGCGACGAAGCCGCACTCGAGGTCTCACGCGAGCCCGAGGGAGCCACTCGATGACGGGACCGATCGATCGGGCTCTCGACCTGGCGGTCGTCCCAGGCTATTCCCGTCTCGGCTACGGCGCGCGAGGCCTGGGCTGGGAGGATGCCGCCGGGGGGAACGACCTGGGCGGTCAGACTGTACTCGTCACCGGCGGCAGCTCGGGCGTCGGCGAGGCTGCCTGCGAGGGGTTTGCCGCCGCGGGCGCGACGGTGTACATGCTGGCCCGTGACTACGACCGGGCGGTACGGGCGATCGGCCGGATCGAGTCGCGGCTGCCGGTGTCAGGGGGCACCGTCAAGCTCGAGCTCTGCGACCTCTCCGATCTCTCGGAGGTGCGGCGGTTCGCCGAGAGCTTCCAGGCGCGCTTCGACCGTCTCGATCTCCTCGTCAACAACGCCGGCGTGCTTCCCCGGGAGCGAACCCACACTTCGGACGGCGTCGAGCTGACGTTTGCGACGCACGTCCTCGGCCCATTCCTGCTCACCTCGCTGCTGCTCCCAGCCCTGCTCGCGGCTGAGCCGTCGCGGGTGATCACCGTCTCCTCGGGCGGCATGTACACGGCCCGCCTGCGAACCGACGATCTTCAGCTCGAGAAGCAGCCCTTCGACGGCGCCCGCTTCTACGCCCATGCGAAGCGCGCCCAGGTCGCCCTCAACCGCGTCTGGGCGGAGCGCCTTCCGGCCGATCGCGTCGCCTTCCACGCGATGCATCCCGGCTGGGTCGACACCGCCGGCCTCAGGACCTCACTGCCCCGCTTCCGGCGGGTGATGCGCCTGCTTCTGCGCGACGCGCGCCAGGGCGCCGACACGATCGTCTGGCTGGGGACCCAGCCGACGCTCGAGCCGGCGACCGGCGCGTTTTGGCAGGACCGCGAGCCGCGACCCGAGCACCGCCTCCCCTCGACCCGCGAGACGGCCGAGGACAGAGAAGCGCTCTGGCGGGAGTGCGAGCGCCTCTGCACCGTCTCGGAGTCCCCGAGAACCGCCCCGATCTGCTGACCAGCGAGAGAAAGGAAGACGAGATGGCGAGATACATCGGAAAGGTCGAAGCACCTCACAGCGCGGAGGAGGTGTGGCACTACCTGGCGGACCTGCGATCCGCCGGGGAATGGGATCCCAGCGTCGACGAGGTGGAGCTGGTCGGAGGAGAGCCGCGCACCGAGGGCGCGCGTTACCGGCTCGAGGTGAGGTTCCGCGGGCGCAGCATCACGCTTCCCTACCGTATCGTCGAGGTCGATCCG
This sequence comes from uncultured Solirubrobacterales bacterium, assembly GCA_963747425.1. GTDB lineage: Bacteria > Actinomycetota > Thermoleophilia > Solirubrobacterales > 70-9 > DASUPK01. The sequence continues at coordinate 28,609 of CAVVFJ010000012.1, read as the reverse complement.
CCGCACCGCGTCGTCTTCGCCGCCGAGACCGACTCCGTCGTGGTCCGCGACGAGGCGCGGATCGACCCGCTCGGGTCGACCGCCAGCAGCGTGACGTGGGACGCCGACCTCAGGCTCCGCGGGATCCGGAGGCTGCTCGACCTGCCTCTGCGTGGGATCTTCAACCGTGTCGGGGAGGACGCGCGGGAGGGGTTGGGCAAGCGGCTGCGCAATCCGCAGCTCGGTGGGCCTGTCTCCCAGGTGCAGCGATGAGGCGGAGCGCCGAGCACAAGCGGATCGCCGTCGTCGGAGCCGGCATCTCTGGCCTCGTCGCAGCGGCGGAGCTTCACCGCGCGGGTCACGACGTCCAGGTGTTCGAGGCGGGCGGTTACCCCGGTGGGCACACGAACACCATCGAGGTGGAGACTCCCGCTGGCCCTCTGCCGGTCGACACCGGTTTCATCGTCTTCAACGACCTCAACTACCCCAACTTCGAGCGCATGCTGGCCGAGCTCGGGGTCGCCTCCCAGTCGACAGAAATGAGCTTCTCGGTCTCGGACGGCGGCGGCTTCGAATGGGCGACCACGGGACCGCGCGGGTTGTTCGCGCGTCCCGCGCACGCACTCGACCCGCGCTTTCACCGCATGCTGCGGGATCTGGTCCGCTTCAACCGCGAGGCCCGCAAGCTGGTGGGCAGCGGCGACCGGGGACCGTCGCTCCGCCGCTTCCTCACGGACGGTGGCTACTCGGACTACTTCGTCGAGCGGCTGCTCGTCCCGCAGGCCTCGGCGGTCTGGTCCGCGGACCCAGCCCAGATGTGGAACTTCCCGGCGGGCTTCCTCGCCGAGTTCTTCGACAACCACCGGGTCCTTCAGCTGCGTAACCGGCCTTCGTGGCGGTCGGTCACGGGAGGGTCCCACCGCTACGTGGAGGCGCTCATCGCACCATTCCTCGACCGGGTCAACCTCTGCGCACCGGTCCGGCGAATTCACCGCCTGCCGGATGGGGTGGTCATCGCGCTGGATGACTCGTGCGAGCGATTCGACGAGGTCGTGATCGCCGTCCACTCCGACGTCGCGCTCCAAATACTCGCCGACCCGGCGCCCACCGAGACCGAGGTCCTCGGCGCGATTCCCTACCAGCGGAATGAGGTCGTCCTCCACACCGACACGAGCTTGATGCCGCAGCGGCGCAGCGCCTGGGCGAGCTGGAACTATCACCTGACAGACCGGCCCACCGGCCGGACGACGGTGACATACCACATGAACCGCCTCCAGTCGCTCGTAGCGGATCGCGACTATCTCGTCACGCTCAACCTGACCGAGGCGATCGACCCGGAGACGGTCATCCGCAAGATCGATTGCGCCCACCCGGTCTTTACGCCCGAGGGCGTGGCCGCGCAGCGCCGCTGGGCGGAGATTTCCGGCCTCAGGCGGACCCACTATTGCGGGGCCTACTGGCGGTGGGGGTTCCACGAGGACGGCGTCTGGTCGGCTTTGCGGGTCGCGGAGAAGCTCGGCGGCCGCAGGCCGCTGCAGAAGGCAGGGGGGCCCACGCGGATGAGAGAGCTCGCCGAGCCGGTCGTAGAGCAGCTGGCGGAGGCTGCATGACGGCCTCAGCCATCTACGAGGGCTGGGTTGCGCATCGCCGAGCCGGGGAGGTCCCCCACTCCTTCGGCTACCGCGTCTTCATGCCGCTCTTCGAGCTCGAGGAGCTCCCCGGCCTCCTCGATGGGATTCCACTGTGGTCGGCTCGCCGCCCGGCCCCGGCGCGCTTCCGTGACGGCGATTATCTCCCCGGCGACGGCGATTCACTGGCGGCGCGCGCCCGGAACCTGGTCGAAGCTCGTCTCGGCCGCCGACCGGCGGGGCCCGTGCGCCTGCTCGCGAACCCGCGCTACCTCGGTGTCGGATTCAACCCCGTCTCGTTCCTCTTCCTCCATACGCCTGACGGCGGCCTCGACAGCGTCATCGCAGAGGTGACGAATACGCCATGGGGCGAGCGGACCGCTTACGTCTTGGACTCGGACGGTCACGGAGAAGATGAACCGATCACTTGCAGCTTCGAGAAGGGCATGCACGTGTCCCCGTTCCAATCGATGGAACAGACCTACGAGATCTCGGTCACCCGGCCGGGACAGAGACTCGGCGTTGTGATCCGCAATCACGAGGGCGGCCGCGAGGTCTTCGTTGCTTCGATCGCACTACGCCGCTCCGAGGTCACCCGCACGCGAATGCTGCGGCTGCTGTTCCGGTATCCGCCGATGACCGTCGCGACGCTCGCGCGTATCTACGTGAATGCGCTGCGACTCAAGCTTCGCGGAGCCCCGTTTCATCCCCATCCGGAGGTGAGAGATGAGCAGACTCTTCGCGTATCTGAGCAAGCGCGATCCCGAACGAAGGTCATCAGGGCCGAGAACACCAAGGGCCCTCTTTCGAGGGCCCTTGGCTAGTAGCGGGGGCGGGATTCGAACCCGCGACCTTCGGGTTATGAGCCCGACGAGCTACCAGACTGCTCCACCCCGCGTCGGTAGTAGCGAGTTTATCGCGCGATTCTCGATGCGGCAAACGGCCCGGCCGACCGGTGGGCCTGCTAAGTTTTCGCGCTTCATAGACCTGCTTAATCGTCAGTTGCCATGTGACTGACGACCGGGGGACCCAAGGTCCCAGGGGCGAAGTGCCGAATACCAGGTACAGCGCGACTCTTTCCGCGCTAGCCCGACAGCTAACCCCGGAAGCGCAAAAAGACAGAGAGGTCCGAATGCGCAAGACAGCGATAGCTGTTTTTCTGGCAATAACGGCACTGCTCTCCGTACTTGCCTCGCAGGCGAGCGCCTGCCACGGAGCGAACCTGAAGCCGGCGAGGCAATCGACCGACCAGGCCCGGCAGGCGGTGACCTGCCTGATCAACCGCCAGCGAGCGCGCCACCATCGCAAGCGGGTGCGCGGCAGCCTTCCCCTTGTGGCGGCCGCTCAGACACACAGCAACGCGATGGTCAATCAGAATTTCTTCTCCCACGAGGGAGACGGCACTCCGGCCTCCCGCGCCGCCAGCGCCGGATATACGGCCGGCGCCACCGCGTGGGGCGTCGGCGAGGCGCTCGAGTGGGGAGCAAAGAGGGGCGCCACGCCTCGGGCCATCGTCCGCGGGTGGATGCACAGCCCGGAGCACCGCGGCATCTTGCTGGCGCGCCAGTTCCGCCAGGTCGGCCTCGGCGTGGCTACCGGCTCGCCGATGGCAGGCGCCGACTCGGGCGCGGAGACGTTCACCGCGCTGTTCGGCTTCCGCAAGGGGGGCTAGAAGGGTTGGGCTGAGCCTCGTCCGGGGTGTGGGTTTCGCGCGACCAGACCCTCATCGTTAGGATGCCACCAGTTGAACGGGGACCGGACGACATGGACGTCGGAATGCGCGTTGCCGTAGTCGATATCGGCACCAACTCCACCCGGTTGCTGATCGCCGACGTCGAGGGCACGGGCGTCCATGAGGTCGAGCGGCGGACAACCGTCACCAACATGGGCCGGGGAGTCGACCATTCGGGCCTGATCTGCTCCGATGCAGTGGAGGACGTCTGCGGTGTCATCGCTGACTACAAGGCTTGCTACGAGGAGATGGGTGCGGAGCGGACGATGGCGTTCGCGACCAGCGCCGTCCGCGACGCCGTCAACGGCGAGGCCTTCATCGCAGAGCTGCGCGAGCGGTTCGATCTCGACGCCCGGCTGCTGACCGGCGAGGAGGAGGCAAACCTCACCTATCTGGGCGCGACCGCCCATCGCCCCGATCAGGGCGCAACGCTGGTCTTCGACATCGGCGGAGGCTCAACCGAGCTGATCGTCGGCTCCGGCACCGAGGTCGGCTTTCATACCTCGCTTCAGGCAGGCACCATCCGGCAGTCCGAGCGCCACCTGACCGCTGACCCGCCGCATCCGCACGAGCTCGAGGACCTCGCCGCGGACATCCGCAACCTGATCGACCGGGCAATCGCCGCCCAGCCCGTCGGCCGGCCCGTTCGAGCGATCGCCGTCGCGGGAACGCCGACCTCTCTCGCGGCGATCGACCAGGCGCTCGAGCCCTATGACCCGGGCCGCGTCCACGGCTACCACCTGGGGATGCAGCGAATTCAGCGCATGCTGAGCCGGCTCTCCTCGCTTCCGCTCGCCGAGCGCCTCAGGGTGCCTGGCCTCCAGCCGGGCAGGGCGCCCACCATCGTCGCCGGGACGGTGATCCTGGTTCAGGTGATGAGGGCGTTCGGCCTCCAGGAGATCGAGGTCTCGGAGCTCGACATCCTGCACGGCTCGGCGCTCTCGGCCGCGATGGCCCCCGCCTGAGCCAGCGATTGGCCAAATGGGAGCGCTTCTGGGGATCGCCCCAGTTTTCGGTATTGCCTCAGCCCCTGCCTGGCTAGATACTCCCTTGGTCGGGAGAATTGGTGCTGGGCCGGACGCCCAACCACCGCCTCTCGACCCATAGGACCCAGGCGTTTGCCGCAAGGCGCCTCCCGTCGCCTGGATCCACTACATACCCCCCAAGTAAGGCCCCTGAGACGTACCCCTGCCCGTCCTGACGGGGCCTGTTTGAAAGACCGGCCGCCAAGGATTGGCGGTCGGTCTTTGTTTCCCCCTGATTGGAGGGCGAGGCGGGTCCTCTAGGGTGGATGAATGAGTGAACCCGGGGGTCCACTGATCTTCGACGAGTGGGAAATCGAGCTCCACGGCCACCGCGTCATCTACCGGATCGCCGGCGACGGGCCGCCGGTTGTCCTGATCCACGGGATGGTCAACTCCTCCCGGCACTGGGAGAGGGTGGCGCTGCAGCTCGCCGACCGCTACACGGTCGTGGCCCCCGACCTGCTCGGCCATGGCGACTCCGCCGCGGTGCGAGGCGACTACTCCCTCGGAGCCCACGCCTGCAGCATCAGGGACCTGCTGACCACCATCGGGATCGAGCGCGCCACCGTCGTGGGCCACTCCCTGGGCGGCGGGATCGCGATGCAGTTCTTCTACCAATTCCCCCAGCGCGTGGAGCGCCTCGCCCTGATCTCCAGCGGCGGCCTGGGCCACGAGGTGGGGCCACTGCTGCGCGGGGCCGCCCTGCCCGGAGCCGCCGCCGGGCTCTGGCTGGTCGCAAATCGCCAGGTTCGCTCGGCCATCGAGGGTGCGGGCGAGCGCATGCGAGCGCGAGGCAGCCGCAAGGGCGTCTATCTGCAGGCCGTCGCTCGGGCCATGCGGCCCCTCCAGGAAGCCGCCGCCCGGCGGGCCTTCCTGCAGACGCTGCGCGCGGTGATCGACGTGCGCGGCCAGCACGTCAGCGCCATGGACCGCCTCTACCTGCTCGGAGAGCTGCCCACGCTGATCGTCTGGGGCGAGCGCGACAACACCATCCCGATCCAGCACGGGCTCGCCGCCCACGAGCGCATTCCCAACAGCCGCTTCGTCACCCTGCCGAAGGCGGCTCACTTCCCGAACATCGAGGATCCGGACGGCCTGGCGGACGCCCTGCTCGACTGGCTCGACTCGACCGAGCCGGGCCTGATCGAGGACTCCGAGTGGGGTCAGATCGTCGGCGCGCGCTCGCCGCGCCGGCAGAGGCTCGGCGTCTAGGCGGTCGCCAGCGCGACCGCGTGGTTCGCCAGGATCAGGTCGTCGGGATCCCAGCTGCGCTTCACGTGCGCGAGCCGCTCGCAGGTCGCCGCCGGCAGGATCGCGTCGACGTCGCAGGGGCGCTCGGTGAAGTTGAAGAACGCGCCCTCGACCAGCCACGGGTCCATCGCCTCGACGAGCCGATCGAGGGCTCCGTCGATGGTCTCTCGCAAGCTCGGATCCATCAGCACACCGATGCCCGCCACCACGTACTCGCCGTCGAGCTTCTGGAGCGCACCCGCGTTCTCCGCCGGTTGCGCCAGTGCTCCGCCGGTCTGGCGCAGGGAGGCGGCGAGGAGCGGCGACCCCGAATCCGGGCCCGCGACCTCGACAAGGGCATCGACCGCGTCGTCCGGAAGGTCACTGAGCAGCGCGGAATGAACCAGCCCGGGCACGGGCTGCTCCGGGTCCATGTCCACCCGGCTCAGCCCGGAGGTGGGGATCTGGGCGAAGGTGTCCATGATCGGCTCGCCGATCTCGCGCAACGGCGCGACCGCCTCCTCGCCCTGGGATTGTTCGCCGATGCAGGCGGCGCTGACGGCGAACAGCGGCTTGCCCCTGATCGGCTCGGGGACATCGGGCAGCGGCGGCGGGGTCAGGAATCTGATGTTCGAGGTCACGTCCTCCGAGACGGCGGCGGCCCAGTCCCGGGCTGCGCGGAGGCCGTCCGCTCCAACCTCCGCCGGGAAGATCAGCGCGCCGGCGTAGACCTCGGAGATCGCCAGCAGGTCGAGGTGCAGCGCGGTGACGATCGCGTAACCCCCTCCCCCACCGCGCAGAGCCCAGAAGAGATCGGGGGTCGCCTCGGCGTCGACCTGACGTGGCTCACCATCGGCCGTCACCACCTCGATGGCGGTGACGTGGTTGCACGCGAACCCGTGGCGACGACCCAACCAGCTCAGTCCACCCCCCAGCGCGTACCCCACCACGCCCGTGTCCGGGGACGTGCCCGGGAGCCAGCAGAGGCCGCTCTCCTGCCCGGCGGCCCCCAGCTCGGCGGCGAGGACTCCCGCCTCCACCCGGGCGGTGCGGTCCTCGGCGTCGATGTCGATCCCCTTCAGGCGCTCGGTCTTGATCAGGATCGTCTCCTCGAGTCCCGGCAACGAGGTCGCCCCGTGCCCGGTTCCCTGCGCGGTCACCCGGAGGCCCTGTTCGCGGGCGAAGCCGATCACCTTGGAGACGTCGTCGGCGCTCTGCACGAAGGCGACGGCCGCGGGGTTCTGAACGGCGGCGAGGTTCCAGGCCTGACGCGCCTGGTCCCAGTCGGAGTCGTCCGCCGTCGCTACCCGTCCGTGGATTGAAAGCTCAGCGAGGTCAGCCACTGGAGCGCACTCTATGCAAGCGCACCCCTGCCAAGGCATAGGATCGAGGTCGGAGAGCGGGGAGAGTTGTGTCGCGCACATTGCTTCTGGCAAGCCTGCAGCGAGCGCTCGCCGAGGACGGCGAGGGCTCCGAGCGACGCGATGATGGGTGGTTCGAGCGGCCGAGAAGCCGGCGGGAGGTGCTGCAGGGCGCGGCCGCGGCGATGGCGGCGGGCACAGCGTGGTCCGCGCTCGGATGCGGGAGCTCGCCGGGGCCCGAGCGCACCGAGGATCTGGTGATCGTCGGTGGCGGGCTGGCGGGCCTCGTCTGCGCGCACAGGCTGAAGCAGGCGGGCCACCGCGCCGTGGTCCACGAGGCGAGCGATCGCCTCGGCGGGCGCGTCTGGACGATCCGCGGAGTGTTCGCGGACGGCCAGATCGCGGAGCACGGCGGCGAGCTGATCGACAGCGACCACTTCGGCATGCGCAACCTGGTCGCCGAGCTTGGCCTGAAGCTCGACAACGTGATCGCGGCGGAGAAGCCGGGAACCGGCGAGGTCTTCCATTTCGACGGGCTCCACTACCCCGTGACCCAGGCGGTCGCCGACTTCCAAACCGTCTATCCCAAGCTGAAGAGCGACATCCGCGAGACGGGCTACCCCACGCTCCACAATCGCCACAAGCCCCGCGGCGTCGAGCTCGATCACATGTCAATCGCCGACTGGATACGGGAGAACGTGCCGGGCGGCCTCGAGTCGAACCTGGGGCGGCTGCTGGACGTCGCCTACAACACCGAGTTCGGCGCGGATATCGGGGACCAGACCTCCCTCAACCTCCTCTACCTGCTCGGGTACTCAGGTGGCGGGCGCCTGCGGCTCTTCGGCGCGTCGAACGAGAAGTTCCACGTGGAGGGAGGCAACGACCTCGTCGTCCGGCGGCTGGAGCATGAGCTGGACGGTCAGATCCGACTCAACTCGGAGCTGGTCGAGATCAAGCGGCTCGATGGCGGCACTTACCAGCTCACCTTCGACGGCGACGGGGGCAGCAACAAAGTGAAGGCGTCGCAGGTGGTCCTGGCGCTGCCCTTTGCGGTGATGCGGGAGTCGGTGGACTACTCGGGCGCGGGCTTCGATCCGGTGAAGACCATGGCCATCGAGCAACAGGGCATGGGAACGAACTCGAAGCTGAACGTTCAGTTCTCCGATCGGGGCTGGCGCGCCCTTGACGCCAACGGCAGCACCTACACCGACACGGGCTACCAGTCGAGCTGGGAGGCGAGCCGCGCTCAGCCGGGTCGCGCCGGGATCCTGGTCGACTACACCGGCGGCACGATCGGAGAGGACTTCGGGGGCGCCACTGCCGCCGAGCGCGCCGATCGATTCCTCGGACAGCTCCGACCGGTGCTGCCCGGCGTCCCGGAGACGTTCAACGGCCGCGCGGTGCTCGACTACTGGCCGGGGCGACCGTTCACCCGCGGCTCCTACGCCTACTACCGCGTCGGGCAGATGACCTCATTCGCCGGAGTCGAGGGGAAGCCCAGCGGGAACTGCCACTTCGCGGGAGAGCAGACCTCCTACACCTTCCAGGGCTACATGGAGGGGGCCGTGAAGAGCGGCGCGCGAGCGGCGGCAGAGATCGTGGCCGCACTCGGCGGCAGCTCCTAGCCGGCCTAGGCGGGGTGCGGCGTGGCGTCGAGCGGAATGCGAGCGACCCGGTCGAAGGCGACCCGGGCGAAGAGCGCCCCGGCGATCGCCGCGACGCCGCCCATCACCAGCGCGGCGCGCGGATCGACCGCCTCCGAGAGCCAGCCCGAGAGCGGGCCGCCGATCGGCGTCGAGCCGAGGAAGACGATCGAGTAGAGCGCCATCACCCGGCCGCGCATGCTGGGCTCCGAAGCGAGCTGGAGGGACGAGTTGACGCTCGCGGCGAGGGTGACGGTGGCCGCGCCCAGCGGCGCGAGCGCGGCGATCTCGAGCGCCAGCGTCGGCGCGCCCGCGGCGAGCAGCGAGAGGACTCCGAAGACGAGCGCGGCGCCGACCAGCAGCATCGGGGTGACGGAGCCGCGCGCTCCGTTGATCAGCGCGCCGACGATCGCGCCGAGCCCCATCGCGGCGACGAGGACGGCGTAGGTCGAGGCGCCGCCGTCGAAGGTGAACCGGGCGAGCAGCGGCAAGACGGCCTGGAAGTTGTAGCCGAGGGTTCCCACGATCGCCATCAGTCCCAGCGGGATCCAGAGCTCTGGCTCGCGGCGGACGTAGTGCAGTCCCGCGCGCACCGCGCCGGGCTCCCGCCGCGCCACCTCGGCGGGCTGCAGCCGCTCGGTGTCCATCCCGGCGAGCACCCAGATCATGAAGGCGAAGCTCGCGGCGTTGAGGGCGAAGCACGGCTCCACGCCGACGGTCGCGATCAGGACGCCGGCGAATGCCGGGCCGATGACGCGGGCGCCGTGAACCAGGACGCTGTTCAGGCTGACGGCGTTGACCACCCGGTCGCTGCCCACCATCTCCATCACGAACGCCTGCCGCGTCGGATAGTCGACGGCGTTGACGCAACCGCGGACGAAGACCAGGCCGAACACCATCCAGGGCACGAGGGCCCCTTCCGCGGCGAGGGCGAGCATCGTCAGCGGGGCGATCATGTGGAGCCCCTGCGTGAGGAGAAGGAGGCGCCGCTTCGGCACGCGGTCGGCGATCAGCCCGCCCCACGCCCCGAAGATCAGCATCGGCAGGAACTGAAGCGCGGTGGTGACGCCGACGGCCACGCCGCTGCCGGTCAGCGAGAGCACGACCCACATCTCGGCGATCATCTGCATCCAGTTGCCGGACAGCGAGACGAGCTGGCCCGTGAAGTAGCGGCGGAAGTTCGGAATGCTGAGGCTTGCGAACGAGCGGCCGAGGGCCTCGGTCATTCGAGCATCCCCTCGAGCAGCTCGGCGGCCCGCTCGAGAGTGCGGCGGTCCTCCGCATCCATGTCCGCGACGCGACTGGCGATATAGGCGGTCTTGCGGGCGCGGAGGCGCTTCAACATGGCCCGGGCCTCCGGGGTGGCGCTGAGGATCGAGGCGCGGCCGTCGTCCGGGTCCTTGACCCTCTCCACCAGTCCCGCGGCCTCCAGGCGGCGCACGATCCGCGTGGCGGTCGGGCGCTTGATCCGCTCGCGCTCGGCGACCTCGCTCGGGGAGAGCGGTCCATGGCGCTCGATGGTGGCGAGCGCGGCGACCTGCGAGGGGCCGAGGTCCGTCCCGGCCTCCTGGCGCAGCCGCCTCGCCATCCGGGTGATCGCCAGCCGCAGGCGCGGGCGCGAGCTCTTCCTGGACCTCGGGAATAGTTTGCATCGCTAATTAGCTTAGCAAACCATCGTCAGCGCCGGCTCTTAGGGCTCCCTAATTCAGAATCTGTTAGGGTGCCCGAATCTTGAAGCCCGACCAAAGCACTCGGAGTTCCTACACGCGCCTGGCCTGGTGGCTCAGCGGCCTCGCCGTTGTGACCGGCCTCGTCTACCTGATGGCCACCGCCAACACCGGCCCGGCGGACCCGACCGAGCAGCACATGAGCCACGGCACCGCCGTCTTCAACTCCGGGATGATCGTCTTCCGCGAGGGGCTCGAGGCGATCCTGATCTTCGCCGCCGTCACCGCCAGCTTCCTGGGCACCAACAAGTCGAAGCGGCGCCCGGTGGTCGGCGGCGCGATCGTGGCCTTCGGGGCGACGGTCGCCACCTGGTTCGTCGTCCAGGCGCTCCTCGACGTCGCCTCGCCGCTCGGACCGAAGCTCGAGGCGATCACCGGCTTCCTGGCGATCGTCGTCCTGCTCGTCGTCCTCAACTGGTTCGTGCACAAGGTCTACTGGTCCGACTGGATCGGCCGCCACCACAAGCGACGGCAGAAGCTGCTGACGCAGACCGGCCCCTGGGTCCTGATCGGGCTCGTCGCGCTCGGCTTCACCACCGTCTACCGAGAGGGCTTCGAGGTCGTGCTCTTCCTGCAGAACCTGCAGCTGCAGAACGGCACCTCCACCGTCCTCGAGGGCGTGGCGATCGGTCTCGCCTGCACGGCCGTGGTCGGGGTCCTCACCTTCTGGCTGCACCACAAGCTTCCCTACCGCCGGATGCTGATCATGACCGGCGCCCTCGTGGCCGTCGTGCTGATGGTGATGATCGGCGGCACCGCGCTCTCCTTCATGGACCTCGGCTGGATCCCGAGTCATCCCACGCCGTTCACCGTCCCGACCTGGATGGGCTCCTGGTTCGAGATCTACTCCTACTGGGAGACGATCGGCGCCCAGCTGCTCGCCGGCATCCTGGTCGTCGGCTCCTACGTGCTCGCCGAGCACGTCAAGGTCCGCCGGCGCGTGCAGAAGGGCGACCAGCCCGCCGTCCGCGCCGACGCCCCGCCGTCGCTCCAGACGCAGACCGAGTCCGTCTAGGCCGCTCCGCCCCATAGGGTGTGGGCCTGGGTATGCCCAGCGACCCAGCAACCGCAGAGACCGGAGCGGCCGAGGCCGGATCGAGCCCCGACGTGGCGGTGGAGCTGCGCGGCGTCAGCAAGACCTACGGCGAGGGCGAGCTCGCCGTCCACGCACTCAGCGACGTGGACCTGACCATCCCTCGAGGCGAGCTGGTCGTCATGCTCGGCCCGAGCGGCTCCGGCAAGACCACGCTGCTCAACCTGATCGGCGGGATCGAGACGGCCAGCGCGGGCGAGATCGTCGTCGGCGGCTGCGACGTCTCGGCCCTCGACGAGGAGGGCCGCACCGACTTCCGCCGCGCGCACGGTCGGCTTCATCTTCCAGTTCTTCAACCTGATCCCCACGCTGACCGCGCTCGAGAACGTCGAGCTGGTCGCCGAGCTGAGCGGCGAGCGCAGCCACGAGCGCTCGGCCGAGATGCTCTCCAAGGTCGGCCTGGGCGACCGGCTCGACAGCTTCCCGGCGCAGCTCTCCGGCGGCCAGCAGCAGCGGGTGGCGGTGGCGAGGGCCCTGACCGGCGCGCCCGCGGGTGCTGCTCGGCGACGAGCCGACCGGCGCGCTCGACCTCGAGACGGGCCGCACGGTGCTCGCCCTGCTGCGGCCAGGTGAACCGCGAGTCCGGAGCAGACGGTGCTGCTGGTCACCCACAACGCCGAGATCGCCCGGATGGCCGACCGGGTCCTCCACCTGCGCGACGGCCGCATCGTCGCGGACGAGCGCCAGGCGTCGCCGGTGGACCCGATGCAGCTCGACTGGTGAGCACGCTCACCGTCAAGGCCCGCCGGGACATCAGGCGCCAGCGCGCCCAGTTCGCGGCGATCGCGATCACGGTGCTGCTCGGGGTCGCCCTCTATGCGGCGAGCTACGACGCGTTCCGCGGCCTCGAGGCCTCCTACAAGCGCGCCTACTCCGAGGAGCGGTTCGCCGACCTGACGGTGACGGGCGGGGATACGGCGCGGATCGCGGCCCAGGCGCGAGCCGGCGGGGCCGAGGCCGTGCAGGAACGGACGGTCGCCGACCTGCCGATGCAGGTCGGGGCGGATAAGTTCCTCGGCCGGGTGGTCGGGCTGCCGCCGGCCCATCAGCCCGCGGTGAATCGGGTCGACCTCACCTCGGGCTCCTACCTCTCCCCCGGCCGACCCGACGGGGTGCTGGTGGAGCAGCACATGGCCGACGAGTTCGACCTCTCCGCGGGGAACTCGGTGACCGTCAACGGCGCCACGGGACCGAGGCGGGTCGCGATCCTGGGGGTGGCCGCCTCCCCCGAGTACTTCTGGCCCTCTCCCAGCCGCCAGGACATTCTGCCCGCGCCGAAGTCGTTCGGCGTGCTCTTCGCGCCGGAGCCGCTCGCGGAGAAGCTGGCGGGCGCCGCCGGCCAGAGACAGGTGGCGATCTACTACCCGGACGGCGCCGCGGACGACGCGCTCACCGCGAGGCTGACCGGCGCAGCCGAAGCCGCCGGCGCAACGGACGTCCTGACGAGAGCCGAGCAGCCCTCGAACAGCGCCCTCCAGGAGGACGTCAACGGCTTCCGGACCCTGGCGATCCTCTTCCCGCTGCTCTTCCTGACGGCGGCGGCCCTGGCCGTCTCGGTGCTGATGCGGCGGCTGGTCACCTCTCAGCGCCCGATCATCGGCATGCTCCGCGCCTGCGGCTACACCCGTGGGCAGATCATCCGCCACTACCTGCTCTTCGGCCTCGCGGCCGGGATCGCGGGCGCCGTGCTCGGGGCGATCGGCGGGGTCCTGCTAGCCGGAGTGGTCACCCACGCCTACGTCAAGGAGCTGCTGATCCCGGTGACCGTGGTCAGCGTCTCGCCGGTGACGATCGCGTTCGGGATCTTCTTCGGGGTCGCGGCGACCCTGCTCGCCTCCGCCCTCCCCGCCCGAAGCGCCGCCGGGACGCCTCCTGCCGAGGCGATGCGCCGCTTCGCCCCGACCGGCGGCGGCCACCGCAGCCTCGCAGAGCGCCTCGTGCCGCCCCTGCGATCCCTGCCCGTCCGCTCGCTGATGGTCGTGCGGTCGATTGGGCGCAACCGGCTGCGCACCCTGTCGACCGTCCTCGGGGTCGTGCTCGCGCTCTGCCTGATCCTTGTCTCCTGGGGGATGATCGACACGACCGAGCTCCTCGTCGACAAGCAGTTCAATCAGGTCCAGCGCCAGGACGCCGAGGTCTACTTCCAGCCCAGGCTAGGCTCGGGCGAGCTGCGGCGAGTCCGCCAGGTGGCCGGCGTCTCGGCCGCCGAGCCCGGCGCCGAGCTTCCGGTCACGCTGCGGTCCGGAGATCGCAGCTACCGGACCGAGCTGGACGGCTTCCAGCCCGGCACCGACATGCACGGCTTCCTGGCGCCCGGCGGCGGGAGCACGCAACTGCCGGCGTCGGGCGTGCTGGCTGGACAGTCGCTCCAGGGCAAGCTCGGCGTTGGTGCGGGCAATGCGGTCGACGCGTCGCTGCCGGACGCGCGACAGGCGATGCTGCGGCTCGACGGCTTCGTCGACGAGCCGCTCGGAACCTACGTCTACGCCACCCTCGACCAGGTGCGGGCCGCCGCCGGGCCATCGCTCGGCGAGGGCAACGTGGCGCTGGTCCGCTACCGCTCCGGCGTGGACCGCGAGCAGATGCGCAGGCGCCTCAGTGCCCTTCCCGGGGCCGTCGCCTTCTACGACACGCGGGCCCTCTACGACACCGTCAACAAGTACCTGGGGCTGTACTACGCCTTCGTCGGCATCATGCTGATCTTCGGCGGAGCGATGGCGTTCGCGCTGCTCTTCAACGCGATGACGAGCAACATCGCGGAGCGAGTGGTCGAGGTGGCGACGCTGCGGGCGGCCGGCGCCCGGCACCGCACGCTCGCTCGGATGATCACGGCCGAGAACGTGCTGATGACGCTGCTCGGGATCGGCCCGGGCCTGTTGATCGGGTACGAGCTGGCCAGGCTGTTCATGGCCCAGTTCGACAACGACCAGTTCGACTTCAGCCTCCAGATGCGCGCCTCGACCCTCGTGCTGGCCGCGCTCGCCATTCTGATCGTCGCCCTGCTCTCCCAGCTGCCGGGCCTGCGGGCGGTCCGCCGCCTCGACGTCGCCGAGGTCGTCCGGGAGCGGGCGGCGTAGGATCGATCCCATGCGTTGGCCGGGGAAGGTGCTGGCGATCTGTGTCGCGCTCGGGCTCGTGCTGGCCGGTGCGAGCGCCGCCAAGCGAAAGCATCACGCTCACAAGCAGCCCCGCGGCCCCTATCCGAGCCTCGGCGGCTGCCCGGTCTTCCCTGCCTCGAACGCCGCCGCGAACGCGCCGTCGGCCCCGGACGAGTCGGCCTGGAACCAGGACATCTCGGCGGCCCCGGTCGACCCCAATTCGGCCAACTACGTCGCCTACATCAACGCGCACGGCGGCGACCTCCTGCACCCGGACTTCGGCTCGCCGCGCGCCTACGGCTTCCCCTACGCCGTCGCCGGCAAGAGCCAGAAGCGCACCAAGGTGCACTTCACCGCCTATGGCGACGAGTCCGACCACGGCGCCTACCGCGTCCCGCTCAAGGCTCTGGTGGAGGGCGGGCAGAGCTCCGACGGCGACCGGCACGTGCTCGCAGTCGACCGGTTCCGCTGCAGGCTCTACGAGCTCGGTCGGGCCTTCGCGCGGAAACGTCCCAAAGCCCACTGGAACGCCGACGTCGGCGTGATCTGGAACCTGCGCTCGGCCGCGCTGCGGCCCGAGGGCTTCACCTCGGCCGATGCGGCGGGCCTGCCGATCTTCCCCGGGCTCGTCCGCTACGACGAGGCCGCCGCCGGCCACATCAACCACGCGATCCGGGTGACCGTCGACTCGACGCAGGACGCCTGGGTCCACCCCGCCTCGCACTGCGCCGGCGACACGAGCAACCCGAGCGCCCCGCCGATGGGGCTGCGGCTGCGCCTAAGCGCGGGCTACGACATCTCTCAGATCAGCGGGCCCGCGCACGCGGTCGCGGCGGCGATGAAGCAGTACGGCCTGATCGTCGCCGACAACGGCTCGAACTGGTTCATCTCGGGCACCTCGGATCGCCGCTGGCCCGACGAGAACCTGGACCAGCTCAAGTCGATCCCCGGCTCAGCCTTCCAGGTAGTGCAAAGCGCCGCACCCATTCACCCCTGCTGAGACCCTCGGCCGGGGCACTCACCATCCGCACGCCGATCAGGGCGAGCACCAGTCCGGCGACGGCGCCGATGCTGAGCGGCTGGCCGAGGATCGGGACGCCGGCGATCGCCGTCGTGGCCGGCACCAGGTAGAGGAAGCTGGTCGCCTCTCCGCTCTTCTCGTTCCGCAGCAGCCAGAAGAAGAGCATCACCGCGCCGATCGAGAGGCCGAAGATCAACCAGGCGAGCGGGGCGAGCGTCTGCGCGCTCAGGCTGAAGCCCTGGGTGAGGGCGGCGAGCGGGGCGATCACGACCGCCGCGACGGCGAGCTGGATCGCATTCGCCGCGCGCGGATCGACGCTGGAGCCGCTCGCTCGCTGCACCAGGGTCCCGCCGACGAGTCCGGCCAGGCCGATGACCGCGAACAGGAAACCGAGAGCCGACCCGCCGCCGTTGAGCTCCTCGGCCACCGCCAGCACCACCCCGGCGACGCCGATCGCCGAGCCCAGCCACTGGACGGGGCTGAGGTGCTCATCGAGCAGGAAGGTGGCGAAGACGGCGACCAGGAGCGGGCTCGATCCCGCCAGCAGCGCAACCAGGCCGGCGGCGACGCCGTGCTGGAGGGCCAGGAAGATCCCGACGAACTGCGCCGCCTGCAGGAGCAGGCCGACCACGACCATCTGCACGAGCGCCCGCCGCTCGCGCGGCCAGGGAGCGCGCAGCAGCGCCGCGATCGCCGTCATCACCAGGAAGGCGATGCTCATCCGCCAGAAGAGCACCGAGAGCCCGGAGGAGTGCCGAACCGCCAGCGTGCCGACGATGAAGCCGCTGCTCCAGATGGGAACCATCACGGCCTTCGCAAGTCGAAGCTTCTGCTCTCTGCCCATCACGAGCCCTTTCTCACGTAGGTCACCGACTAAACGTCGGCGACCGGCGGGCTGTGAGGTGTGACCTAGTCTCCGCGGGCGGCGGAGATCAGCTGGGGCAGCGGCACGATCGTCTTCTCGAGCTCGAAGGTGCTCGCCGCCTTCTGCACGCTGATCGGAGCGGGATTCGGGTCCCCGCTGGGGGTGATCGAGAAGGTGCCGGTGATGCCGTCGGTGACGTGGGTCTTGAAGAGGGTGTCGATCGTGCCGGCACGCGTCTTGCCCACCTTGATCGCGTTGACCAGCACCTCGGCGGCCTCGCCCGCGTACGGAGCGAAGACCTCGATCGGCTCGTCTCCGACCTGGGCCTTGAGCTCACCGACGAAATCCCGCCCCGCGCCCGTGAGGCTCTCCGGCACCTTGCCCGGCAGGCTGACGTACATGCCGGCCGAGGCCGCGCCGGCCTGATCGATCGTGCTCTGCTGCGCGAACCCGTCCGGGGCGAGCAGCTTGACCGCGCCGTCGTTGGGCCCGAGCGCCGCGACCTTGTCCTTGATCAGCTGGGCGCCGTTCTCCTCGAGCAGGCCGGCGAGCAGGACGGCGTCGGCGCCGGAGGACTTCGCCTTCGCCATCAGGTCGGTGTAGCTCTTCGCCTTCGGGTCGTAGGTCTCGACCCCGGCGATCTGCATGCCGAGCGACTTGGCGGCGCCCTCGAAGGTGTCGGCCTGCCCCTTGCTGGTCGGATCGTCGGCGGCCACCAGGACGAAGGGCTTGTGGATCCCGTGCCCGTTGGCGAAGGTCGCGAGACCCGCGCTCTGGACGGCATCGTTCGGCACGACCCGGATGTAGTTGCGCTTGCCGGACGGGAAGTAGGTGCCCGGCTCATCCTTCTTGCAGAGGGTCGGGCTCGGCTCGGTCAGGCAGACGAAGGTGTTGCCCGGCGAGACCATCGGCACGCCGCCGCCCGGCGCCTTGTTCAGCACCGGCATCTCGATCGCGGCGCAGCCGGAGTTGTAGGTGCCGATCACGCCGATCACGTCGGGGTCGGCGGCGTACTTCTGGGCGTTCGTGCGGCAGAGGTTCTCGTCCCACTCGCCGGTGGAGGCGATCGAGTCGTCGCAGGATTGGAAGGCGACCTGGGTGTTGCCCGCCTGCCAGCCCTTGCGGGCGATCTCCTGGATGATCGCGTCGTTCTGCTGCTTGGAGCGCTCGGCGGAGTCGCCCTTCAGCGGCAGGTCGGAGACGATCAGCTTCTCGGCGGTCCCGCTGCCGTGGTACTCGACGTCGCCGCAGTCGGCACTGATCCCCTGGACGTCGCCGACGTCGCTGCCACCGCCGCCGCCGCAGGCGGCCAGCGCGAGCCCGGCCGCGATGGCGGCGCAGGCGACGAGCGCGGGGACGAGGCGGCGAGACACTTGGCTGACCCTATTCGGTCAGGCGGCGGCCTTGGCGGCCTGGCGGTCCGGCGCGATCCGCACGACGTCCCAGGCGAGACCGAGCTTCTCGAGCGACCAGATCACCGCGGCGGACGGGTCCATCTGCCGGGCCTTCATCCCGTGCACGGCCGAGGTCGGGAAGGCGTGGTGGCTGTTGTGCCAGGCTTCGCCGAACGTCGGGATGGCCAGCCAGGCCAGGTTCCGCGACTCGTCGGTCGTCTCGAAGTCCCGCTTGCCGAACATGTGGCAGAGCGAGTTGATCGAGTAGGTGACGTGGTGCAGGACGAAGATCCGCACCGCGCCTCCCCAGAGCAGGCCGGTGACGCCGGCGAGCACGGTGCCGCCGATGGCGACGCCGAGCCCGAACGGCACGGCCAGGCCGATCAGCGCCCAGAAGACGAAGGTCTTGTCGATGAAGCGCGCCACGGGGTCCTTGAGCAGGTCGGGTGCGAAGCGCGTCTTGGAGCCGCGCTGCGTGTGGATGAAGAGCCAGCCCAGGTGCGCGTGGAAGAAGCCCTTGAACTGCGCCCAGACGCCCTCACCATGCCCGACGTGCGGGCTGTGGGGATCGCCCTCCTGGTCGGAGAAGGCGTGGTGCTTGCGGTGGTCGGCGACCCAGGAGATCATCGGGCCCTCGATGGCGGCCGAGCCGAGCGCGCCGATCACGCCGCGCAGAATCGGGCCGGTCTTGAAGCTCCGGTGCGTGAAGAGGCGGTGGAAGCCGACGGTGATGCCGAGCCCGGTACGGGATGTAGACGATCGCGAAGACGACCAGGTCGCTCCAGTGCAGCCAGCTGCCCGCGAGCTGCCAGACGACGAAGCCGAGCATCAGGAAGGGGATCACGGTGAGCAGGCCGGTGATGATCCGGTCGCGGGTCTCGTGCGCCACCGGCTGGATGTCGTCCGCACGGGGTACGCGCTTACGAGTAGGTGAGGGAACAGACGGCGCCGCCGTTGTCGGCGGGCCGGTGGGGGGCGCTGTGACGCCAGCGGCAGCGTCCGACATGTGGATCTCCTTTGTTGGTCCTGACCGAGCCGATTCCGACTCTCGTCGTCGCGACTCGAGTCCCGGGGGAAACGGACCCTAGCGCCATTTCCTAAGCCTGTGGTGAGTAATTCGGTATCCCTAACAGGACCTGAATCTCGCGAGGTACTAGGGTCGGGACATGCCGACCGAGCCACTCGTCAAGGAGATCGAGCGCGCCTTCCCCGAGCGGCCGTTCACCATCGAGCTCTGGGACGGATCGAAGGTCCCTTCGACCAGCGCAAATGGTGGTGGCCCGACCTTCAAGGCGCGCTCCAAGGAGGCGATCGCCTACGCCGTCGCCGCGCCCGGGCAGCTCGGCCTGGGCCGCGCCTATGTCTCCGGCGCGATCGAGGTCGACGACATGGACGCGGTGATCGGATTGCTCAACGACTGGCAGCCGCCTCCCGTCGGGGCTGCGGCCAAGGCCCGCCTGATCACCGCCGCGCTGCGCGCGGCCGGCGTCCACCGCCCGCCTCCGGCGCCCAAGGCCGAGCTCCACCTCCGCGGCCGCAAGCACACCACCAAGCGCGACCGCGAGGCCGTCCGCCATCACTACGACGTCGGCAACGAGTTCTTCTCGCTCTTCCTCGATCCCTCGATGACCTACTCCTGCGCCTTCTTCTCGCGCGTGCCGAAACGCAAGGGGATCCTCACCCGTGACGAGCCGGCCACCCTCGAGCAGGCTCAGGAGGCGAAGCTCGAGCTGGTCTGCAGCAAGCTCGGTCTTCAGCCCGGCCAGCGCGTGCTGGACGTCGGCTGCGGCTGGGGCAGCTTCGTGATGCACGCGGCAAAGCGCCACGGCGTCGAGGCCGTCGGCATCACCCTGTCCCAGAACCAGGCGGAGCTTGCGCGCAAGCGAGTGGCGGACGCCGGTCTCTCGGACAGGGTCGAGATCCGCGTCCAGGACTACCGCGAGCTGGCCGGGGAGAACTTCGACGCGGTCGCCTCGATCGGGATGGTGGAGCACGTCGGCGAGGCGCAGATCGACCGCTACGCCGAGCAGCTCGCCTCGATGCTCGCGCCGGGCGGGCGGCTGCTCAACCACGGCATCTCGCGGCTGCGCCACGGCAGCGTCGAGGGCGGCGCGTTCTCCGAGCGCTACGTCTTCCCCGACGGCGAGACGCTCCAGGTCTCCCGCGTGATCCTGGCGCTGGAGCGGGCGGGCTTCATCGCGCAGCACGTCGAGGAGTTCGGGTCCGACTACGCGGAGACGCTGCGCCACTGGATCCGGAATCTCGACGACAACATCGAGCGCGCCGAGGAGCTGGCCGGCCCCGAGCGGCTCCGCGTCTGGCGGCTCTACCTGCGCGCCGCCCGCAACGGCTTCGAGATCGACTTCACGTCGGTCTATCAAGTGCTATGTCGTCTGGGCGCCGCTCAGTAGTTCCGTCTCCCAGGCTGCTACCGTCCCGCGCGTTAGGCCGGTACTACCGGCAAAGGTGTGCGTAGCGCTCGCGTTGTTGCTTCTCAGCTTCCTCGCGTTCGCAGCACAGTTAAGAGGAGGCGAGATGCCTACCGGAACCGTCAAGTGGTTCAGCAATGACAAGGGCTATGGGTTCATCACACCCGACGATGGCTCGAACGATGTCTTCGTTCACTTCAGCTCGATCGAGGGCGACGGCTACCGTTCGCTCGAAGAGGGCGCGAAGGTCGAGTACGAGACAGAGGCCGGCCCGAAGGGCCCGGCTGCGACCGGCGTGAAGCAGGTCGCGTAAGGGAGCCCCAAGCTTCTGAACCTTGGAAAGGGCCCGCTCCGGCGGGCCTTTTCTTTGCCCGGTTACTTGCGACCTTGGCTCAGTTCTGTAGGGATCGTCGCTGTAGCCTACTTCGGGCATGGTAATGAGCGGCCTGGATCTGATCGATCGTCAGGAGGAGCTGGCCACTGCGATGCGGCATGGCTTCGCTCGAGTCGACAGGACATCCGTGATCTCACGACGGAAATGCGCCATGAATTCGCTGACCTTCGCGGCGTGATCGATGACCTTCGCTTGGTCATGCTGCCGTGTAGGCGGCGCGATGCTCGTCGGCCTGATCGGCGTGATCGACACCATCTCGCAACCGGCACATCGGCTGCTCCTGCCACGCGATGGCCACCTTCTGCCTGATCCACGGCGCCTGGCACGAGCCCTCCTGTTGGGATGAGCTGACACCGCTGCTGGAGGAGCGCGGCCATGACGTCCTGGCGCCCGACCTGCCGCTGCATGATCCCGACGCCGGCTTCGACGAGCGCATCCGCCCGGCGCTCGAGGCGCTCGACGGCGTCGAGGGTCCGCTGGTCATCGTCGGCCACTCCCAGGGAACCGCCTACTCGTCGCTGGTCGCGGCGGCGAAACCGGACTCACTGCTCGTGCACCTGTGTCCGAGGCTGGGCGGATTCGAGCCGCCGCCCGGTGCGCCGGACGCCTTCCGCGAGGGGATCCCATGGCCGGAGACCGCGCCCGACGGCACCAGCGTCTGGGCCGAGGGCGTGGCGCTGAAGGCGCTCTACGGGCGCGTGCCGCCGCCGAGGAACAGCATGCTGGCCGGCCGGCTGCGGCCGATGGCGATGCCACGGGACGAGTATCCGCTTGACGCCCCTCCCGGCAACCCGGTCGTCCTCATCTACGCCACCGATGACGAGCTCTTCGAGCCGGAGTGGGAGCGGTTCATGGCGCGCGAACTGCTCGGAGTCGAGCCGATCGAGATCCCGGGCGGCCATTTCCCGATGGTCGAGGAGCCCGACGCTCTCGCCGGGCTCCTCGACCGCCTGGCCGCCGCTTAGGCTCGGTCCCTATGCGGTGGCCGCCGCGGGGGCGCCGCTGCGGCGGTAGATCAGGATCGCGACGATCGCAGACCAGAGCAGGACCACGAAGAACGCGAAGAACCCGACCGGTGTGAGGGCGATGACCCCGATCACGACCATCACCCAGCCGAGCCACTTGGGCAGCGCGGCGGAGGCGATGATCGCCAGGCCGATGCAGAGCGCGAACACGACCAGCCCGATCTCGAACGGGAAGAAGAAATCGTTGCTGAGCACGTTGATCGCCTGAGCTGCCTGCGGGGTGATGTCGTTCCGGGCGTCGATCAGGGCGACGTCGAGGCTGGTGAAGATCGCCCCTCCGACGGCGATCAGGATTCCGCCCGCGAACGCCGCCCTGGAGAGGCCGTCCGCGCCTTCCTTGTCGCGGAAGAAGCTCCGCAGGGAGGAGATGAAGAAGAGGAAGAAGACCACGCCGAGGCCTCCGGCGAGGTCGCCGATGAGGTGGGCGTTGTGGTGGTCCTTGTAGTGGTTGATCACCTCGACGCCCGTGGCATGGACGTCGGGCGTGCTCGGGCTGGCGAAGGTCACCACGAGCAATGCCGCGAAGACGATCCCCGTCAGCGGCGCGAGGCGCCGCAGCGAATTCGACATCAATTCCCTCCTTAGGTATGTAGTTCCCCAGGCGAGTCCCCTACCCATGCGCCCCTCTGCTGGCCACGCCGATTGGGCCAAACACTAGGTCGGCCTCCGGATGCCCCGCATCCGTAGAAATTCCCGAATTGCGCCTGGGGATTACCCCGCCCGGCTAGCGGTGGGTGACGCCCTCGGCGACGAAGTTCGCCAGCCGCGGTCCGGTGACGGTGACGCCCTCGAGCGCCTCGTCGATCGCGTCGAGGGTGTCCTGGGAGAGCTCGACGCCCGAGGCCTTGACGTTCGAGAAGACCTGCTCGGGACGGGAGGCGCCGATGATCACCGAGGCGAGGTTGGGCTGGCGCAGGCACCAGGCGAGCGCCATGTGCGCCATCTCGAGCCCGGCCTGCTCGGCGACCGGCAACAGCTTCTGCACCGCCTCCAGCAGCTCGTCCGAGCGGTAGCGGTCCATCGCCCAGTTCATCGAGTCCGCGGCGGCGCGGGAGTCCTCGGGCGGCGGCTCGCCGGGCACGTACTTGCCGGTCAGCACTCCCTGGGCGATCGGCGACCAGACGATCTGCGAGATCCCGTGCTCCTCGCAGAAGGGGATCAGCTCGGCCTCGGGGGAGCGCCAGATCATGTTGTACTGCGGCTGGGAGGAGACGAACTTGCGCGCACCGGGGACGTCGAGCCCGGCCTGGATCTGCTCGATGGTCCACTCGCTGAAGCCGATCTCGCGCGCCTTGCCGGCCTCGACGACCTCGGTGAGCGCCTCCATGGTCTCCTCGATCGGCGTCTCGGGATCGGGGCGGTGGCACTGGTAGAGGTCGACGTAGTCGGTCTGCAGGCGCTCCAGCGAGGCGTCGATCTGCTTGAGGATCTGCTCGCGGGAGAGGCCCCTGTCCGTCTCCGACATCGGGAAGAAGACCTTGGTGGCGAGGACGTAGGTGGAGCGGTCGAAGTCCTTGAGGACCTCCCCCCACGCCGTCTCGGCCGCGCCGCCGCCGTAGACGTTGGCGGTGTCGAAGAAGTTGATCCCGGCCTCGAAGGCCGCCTTGGTGCAGGCCTCGGTGTGCTCCTGCTCCAGCCCGCCCCCGTAGGTGAGCCACGAGCCGAGCGAGACCTCCGATACCTCGATCTCCGAATCCCCAAGCTTGCGGAAGTTCATTGCGAGCCACCCTACCCAAGCGGGCCTGCCGCCAATCCGGTCCAGGCATAAACGGCTGCGATCCGGGCATGCCCCTCATGAGCCGGCAAGCGATCCAAGGAGGGATCTGGGATGCGAGAGGAAGAGGCAGGCGGAAGCGAGGACGCGGACCGCGACGAAGGCGGCGTCCTTCTGCGGAACGTCAGCGAGTCGATCTACCCCGGGCGCCGGGCGGTGACCGTCAGGACCACCCACCTGCAGGGCTCCGATGAGGAGCGGCAACTGCGTCGTGGTCTGCGGCGGCTGGCACGGGAAGGGGGGCCGGCCTGGCCCATGGGCTGAATCGTCCAAATGGGCCGGTGGCGCTAACGAAATCCCTGCTCGCGGCCGATATCAAGGCCATGCGGCAGCACTGCGCCCAATGCCTGACCGAGGTCTTCACCAGCGCCCGGACAGACCCCCGCCGGCGAGCTCCTCTGCGAGCCCTGCTACTCGGCCCTCTGGGGCCCCCAGGCGACGGACGCGTTCCGGGTGATGGTCGAGCAGCACACGGGCCCGACGAACGGGCACCCGCTCTCCGCCCAGGCCCGCTGATCTGAGGGGAGAAGTTCCCGCGCCGCTGCCTTAGGGCGGCAGTGAGTCCCTCCAGCGCGAAGCGCCAGCCCTCCGCGGGCGCCGGGCGGTCTGTGGTCCGCCTGGCGCCCGCGGACAAGCTCAAGCGGGAGGTCCAGGCGGCCCTCACCGACGAGCTCGCCCAGGATCGGTACCGCAGCGGCTTCGGCCGCTTCGACGGCTTCGCCTACGTCGCGGCCGAGGCCTACTTCCACCTCGCCGGCGGCTGGGACGCCGGCCTGCGCCCGATGCAGCTGCGCTACCGCGGCAAGAGCCACTGGTGGCTGCTCGACCCCTCGGGCCGGGTCATCGACCTCGTCCTGGGACCGCGGGAGGCCTCGAGGTTCCCGTATCACCGCGGTCGCTGCCGCCCCTTCCGCTACACCCCGGCCGGGATCTCGCGCCGGGCGCAGACGGTCGTGGAGCGGGTCCGGGCAAGTCGTGGCTGAGGAGCGTCCCACGGTCTACCCTGGTGACGTGCCCCGCGCCACATGGACCGACGAGCGACTCGATGACCTGGCCGAGTCGATGCGGAGCGGCTTCGAGCGCGTTGACAGCGACATTCGCGAGCTCCGTCAGACAATGACACGTGCCTGGATCACGATGATCTCTGTGCAGATGGTCGGCTTCCTCGGCGTGATCGCCACGATCCTCGCCCGCGGCGCCTAATAGGAGTACTGTCGATAGAGGCTGGCCCTGCGGCCAAGCAGCTCACTCCCCACCGGAAAGCCACCAACGGCGCGATTGCCACGAGGCGCGAGATGGGGGCCACTGATTTGACTGCGGGGCCGGTGCTCCGACAACAAGGGGCGCGACCCGAAGGAGAGAGCAATGGGCGCAAATGCAGACACAGTCAAGGATGGCTGGGATGCCTTCGCGAAGGGCGACATGGACGCCGCGACGGCGACGACGAGCGACTCAGCCGAGATCGTCATCCCCGAGAGCCTGCCGTGGGGCGGTACCTACACCGGCCCGGACGGATTCAAGGAGATGATCGGCAAGTTCCTGTCCAACTTCGAGGAGGTGAATCCTCAGCCGAAGGAGTTCCTCGAGGCCGACGGCGGCCACGTCGTTGTCACGGTCTCGGGCGTGGGCAAGACGAAGAGCGGCAACGAGCTCAGCGGCGACTCGATCTGGCTCTACACGGTCGATGGCGGCGAGATCACCCGCGCCGAGTTCTACGGCGACACGGCAACGGCCGTCGAGGCACTCGGCTGACCGCAATGGCGTGAGCCGGAGCCAATCCGGCTCACGCTCCGCGCTCTACTTGAGGCTGAAGTTGGCCCGGTGCGTGGTGCCGTCGTCCAGCTTCACGACCAGCTGGCGGCAGGACTTCGCCCAGCTCTTGTCGGTCTTCCAGACGTAGGTGTACTGGTCGCTCGCCGCGTCGTAGGAGAGGCCGCTCGACCCCGCCGTGACCGTGGACTCGATCCCATCGACCTGCTGATCGGAATCACAGGCGATCGTCTGGGACTTGGGATATCCGCTCGCCAGCACGTCCAGGCCCTGATCCCCGTGCAGGGTGAACTTGACGGGCACGGCCTGCCCGGCCTTGACGGCGTTCAGCACGGGCGGGTTGTCGACCGGCGCGAAGAAGCCGCCGAAGTCGTAGGGGACCACGCTCGGGACGCCGAACCTCCAGACGCTGGCGTGCGTGCTGAGCGCGGTGATCTGCAGGTCTCCGTTCGCGTCGGTGACCGCTCCCTTCACGCACGGGTCGGGGTTCGCGGTGCCGCTCTGGTCGGCGCAATCGGCGATCGGGACCCCGTCGCGGAAGACGGTGACCGGGCCGGCGGGCGCGCTGGAGGCGTCGATGGTGAAGACGAGCTGGAGCGGGTGGTCGGCATCGAGCGCGGGCGGGGCGGTGATGTCGAACTCCTGGTTGAGCAGGAAGAACCCGGTGGGGGGCGTCGCGGTCACCGCTCGCGTGTCGATGGTCACCGGCCCCGGCTGGGTGGTGGTCAGGGAGGCGACGTAGGGGTCGGTCGGCGTCGCGTCGGGGGCCGTGTCGAAGGTGCCGGCGCCCGGGCTCGTAACCGTGATCTGGACGGTGGCGGGGACGCTGCTGAACGGGTGGGCGCTGTCGTGGGCGGAGTAACCGAAGCTGTCCGTGGTCGTGCCGGGATTCGGCGTGTAGCGGACGCTGCTCGCAGACAGGAACTGCAGGGTGCCGCCGGTTACGCCCGGGCTGCAGCAGCCGTAGGAGATCGGGTCGTTCTCGGGGTCGGTGCAGTTGGCGAAGATGTCGACGGAGCCGTCACTCGGCACGAACGCGCTCGCATCGGGACATGACGGCGGCTGGTTCGTGGTCGAAGGCCCGGTGATGTCCAGCGTGACGGTCGCCGTGTTGGAGTAATCGACGCCGTCGAACGCCCGGTAGGTGAAGGTGTCCGTCCCGCTGAAGCCGAGGTAGGACGTGTAGGTGGCCGTCCCGATGCTGGGATCCCCCGACACCGACAGGCTTCCCGCCGTCGGATAGCTGACGACGGAGTAGGTGAGCGCGCTGGGCCCGTCCGCATCGGAGCAGTCGGCCGCGAGCGGTATGGCCTCACCGGCCGAGGCGGAGAAGGGACCCAGATCGGCACAGGTGGGCGGGGTGTTCGCGAAGGCGGACGGCGCCGCCATGGTGGCCGAGCCGATCAGCGCCAATGCTCCCAGGGCGAGGACGAGTCGCCCACGGCGCAGACCAGCCGTGATCCCCCTGAGCGCCCCCCTCGAGAGCCCGGATTCCACGATGCGGTCAACCTATGCAGCTGAACAAGCCGCGCACATCGGTACTTATCGGTGCAAGACGCGTGGATAACTACGGAAACCGGTCCGGCCAGGCACGATCCGACCGCGCCCTGCGCCATGGTGAGCGGGTGACCCAGCGGGGCGAGAATCTGGCGCAGGCCTCTTTTCCGGAGATGGAGGAGGCGAAGGCGGCGCTGCACGGGCTGGAGGGGCTCGAAGCCGAGCCGGTCGCAGGCCGTCCGCGCCTACGACGGCCCGCGCGACCCCGACGCCCTCCTCGCCCACCTCGGCTACGACGGCTTCCGGCCCGGCCAGCGCGAGCCGGTCGAGGCCGCGCTCGCCGGCCGCGACTCGCTCGTCGTCATGCCCACCGGCGGCGGCAAGAGCCTCTGCTACCAGCTCCCCGGCCTCGCCTCGCGACAAGCTCACCATCGTGGTCAGCCCGCTGATCGCGCTGATGGCCGACCAGTGGCGGCGGCTCTCGGCCGACGGCCACCCGGCGGTGATGATCGCCTCGGGCCTCCCGGAGGAGGTGGCGCGCGACGCGATGGCGCAGATCCGCGACGGCCGGGCCCGGATCGTCTACTGCTCGCCGGAGCGCTTCGCCCAGCCCGGCTTCATGAACGCGGTCGGCCAGCGCGAGGTCGACCTGCTCGCCGTCGACGAGGCCCACTGCATCTCCGAGTGGGGCCACGACTTCCGCCCCGACTACCTGCGCCTGCCGCGGGTGCTCGAGCGGCTCGGCCGCCCGACGGTGATGGCCTGCACCGCGACCGCGACCGAGGACGTCTCGGCCGAGATCGCCCAGCGCCTCGGCCTTCAGGACCCGCTGATGATCCGCGCGGGCTTCGATCGCCCCAACCTGAGCTTCGACATCGTCCAGTTCGAGGGCAAGGGATCGAAGGCGCGCAAGCTGGCGATGCTGCTCCACGGCCTCCGCGACGAGGCCAACCGCCCGGCGATCGTCTACTGCGGGACCCGCAAGGACACCGAGGAGGTCGCCCAGTCCCTGCGCGAGGCCGGCCTGAGCGCCGCCGGCTACCACGCGGGCATGGACCCCGACGAGCGCGCCTCCGCCCAGCACCGCTTCATGACCGGCGACGCCGAGGTGATCACCGCCACCAACGCCTTCGGCATGGGAGTCGACAAGGCCAACGTCAGATCGGTCTGGCACTGGGCGATCCCGACGAGCGTCGAGGCCTACTACCAGGAGGCCGGCCGCGCGGGCCGCGACGGCCTCCCCGCCCGAGCCGTCCTCCTCGCCGGCCGCTCCGACCTGGGCCGCCTGGTCCGCTTCATCCAGATGCGAGAGGTCGAGCCCGAGTCCGTCTCCCTCTACGCCCAGCGCCTGAAGGCCGGCTCCGACTCAGAGGGCCGCTCCACCATCGACGCCCCGCGCATCGACGAGGACCGGGTCAAGCTGGCGATCGCCGAGCGAGCCGGCGCCTTCGAGGTGGAGCCCGCCCCCGGAGGCCGCCTGGAGCTCCGCTTCAACGACCGAATCGACCTGGCCGCCGCCCGAGCCGCCTGCAAGGCGGCGACGGACCGCTCCTGGCGCGCCTACCGCGCGGTCGAGTCGTTCAGCTTCGGAGAGAGCTGCCGGCGGCGGAGGCTGCTCGACCACTTCGGGGACTCGACCCCGGGCGCGCCGGAGGGCCGCTGCTGCGATGTCTGCGATCCGGAGTCGTGGCTGCCGTCGCCCGAGGAGCTCGAGGTGAAGGCGAAGCGCCGGAGCTCGAAGTCCGCCTCTCCCCCGGCCGACCTCTCACCCGAGGACGAGTCGCTGCTCGAGGCGCTCAGGGCCTGGCGGCTGAAGGCCGCGCGCGGCAAGCCCGCGTACACGGTCGCGAACAACCGAACGCTCGAAGGAATCGCGGCCTCGCGCCCGCGCGGACCTCGACAGCCTCGCCGAGATCCACGGCGT
>CAVVFJ010000011.1:0-164064 GCA_963747425.1 uncultured Solirubrobacterales bacterium | reverse complement strand
GTGGGACGCCGCGCGAATCGGCCAGGTCGAGGAGCCGCTGGCGCTCCGTGTCCTGCTGAGCCCACTGGAGGAAGAGCCAGACGAGCACGCCCAGGGTGACGAACCCGCCCTCGATCATCATGATCACGCCGGCGATGCTCTGATCGGTCACTGCAGAGATGTGCCACTTCGCCTCCCCTGCCGCGTAGTCCGGATAGAAGACCGAGTTCGACCACATGAAGACGTTGCCGAGCACGATGCCGGCGAAGCGAACGCCGATCAGGTAACCGATCTTCGCCGGGATCCCGAACCAGCGGGGCTGCGGCAGGGGCCCGACCAGCGGCATCCACATCAACACCCCGAAGCCAATGAAACAGGTGTGCTGTAGGGCGTGGACCGAGTTGTGCGCGACCGCCGCCTGGTAGAGCACCGGGAGGTGCCAGACGTAGAGGTTGACCGCCCAGAGAGGGAGCGCGACCAGCGGGTGGGCGAGGTGGCGGAGCCATCCCAGCCAGCGGTTGGCGAGCAGGGGCTGAAGCAGCGGCCCGGTCAGCCCAAGTACGAGCAACAACGCCCCGAGGTCACCCATCAGCAGGTGCTGGCCCATGTGGGCGAGGACCAGCTCGTCGTCGAGGCGGCCGAGCGGGGAGATGAAGGCGATCGCGATCAGGCCCAGGCCCGACGCGAAGCAAACGAGCCTCCACGTCGACACCGGGCGATGCTCCTGGGCAAGGTTGATCGCGCGCAGCGAGTAAGCGGTCGCGACCAGCGTGAGCACCGCGGCCTGGAGAGGCTCGAACACCGGGCCGCCGACGTGCGCGAGTAACGGCTGCATCAAATCCAGATTAGAGCCAGTCGATCCTCCTGAAGTAGCCGACCAGCGCGAGCGCGACCAGTCCCATGAACGCAAGACAGAGCGGGTACCCGAAGCGCCAATCGAGCTCGGGCATGTGCTCGAAGTTCATGCCGTAGACCGAGGCGATGAAGGTCGGCACGGCGACGATTCCCGCGATCGCCGAGATCCGCTTCACCACCTCGTTCTGGTTGACGCTGACCAGCGAGAGGTTCGCCTGCAGGACGCTCGTGAGAAGCTCGCGCTGAGACTGCACCTGCTCGTCCACCCGGCGGGCGTGGTCGGCGACGTCACGGAAGAAGCTGCGCAGGTCCTCCGGCACCCGCTCGAACCCGCCCTGCTCAAGCGTCTCGAGTGGGTTGAGAAGCGGCCAGACTGCTCGATGGAACTCGATGACCTCCCGTTTCAGGTTGTAGATGCGGGCGGTCGGGGCCGGGATGTCGTCGTCGAAGACGTCCTTCTCCACCTCCTCGATGTCGTCCTCGATCGAGTCGACCACGGGAATGTAGTCGTCGACGACCTTGTCGAGAACTGCCCAGACCGCCGACGAGGCTCCGAGCCTGACCAGGTCGGGACGCGCTTCTAGTCTCTGCCTGGCCGTGGCCAGCTCACTGCCGGGCCCGTGCCGAACGGTGATCACGTATCCGGGGCCGGCGAAGAGGTGGATCTCGCCGAAATGGACAACCTCCCGGTCCTCGTGGTAATGCGCGGTCTTCAGGACGACGAAGACGTTCTCGTCGTAGTCCTCGATCTTCGGCCGCTGGTGGGCCTGCTGCGCATCCTCGACCGCGAGCTCGTGCAGGCCGAACAGCCTCCTGCAGCTGCTCCAGGTCCCCAGGCGCGGGCTCGTGGATGCCGATCCAGACGAACTCGCCGGCGCCGGCGGAGGTCCCGCAGCTCCGCCGCCCGCTCAGGGCTCAGCGCCTCCTCGTGCTGGCGCACGCCGTCCTTGTAGTGGGCGCTGTCGACGATCATCGTGCGGCTCCGCGTTCCTGTTCCGGCCCGGGCGGCCGGCTCCTGCCCGTGGGCGCCGGCTACCGGGCCTCAGCGGTCGGCCGGAACCCAGGCGGCGTCCATGTCGACGCGCGCTCCGCGGAAGGGCACGCCCTCGGCCTCGAGCAGGCGGCGCTGCTGCAATCCCTTCGCCAGGGACCCGTCGGCCCGAACGATCCGCTGCCATGGGACGTCGGGGTCGTGGCACTCGGAGAGCACGGACCCCGCGAACCGCGGCGCCCCCGGGCACAGATCTCCGTAGGTGGTGACGAATCCCGCGGGAACCCGGCGGACGCGATCGAGGACCTGACTTGCGCGCGCCGACCGCGGCACCGCTACGCGCGGTCGAACGAGACCGAGAGCTCGGGCGAGCTCGCCAGGGTCTGGAAGACGACGCAATAGCCCATCGAGGTGGCGGTCACGACGCCCAGACTAGCCGGGGCGGCGATAAGTACGGCCATACTGAGGATCCGTGTCAGTCGAGGGAACGATCAGAGGGGGCGGGCCGGGGATGTCGGCCGGCTCGGAGTTCGCGGGCTACCGCATCGAGCGCACGCTCGGCCACGGCGGAATGGGAATCGTCTACCTGGCGACCGAGCTGCGCCTCGAGCGGCAGGTGGCGCTCAAGGTGATCCGCGCCGAGCTGGCGAACGACGAGGACTTCCGCGCGCGGTTTCGCTCCGAGCAGCTGACCGCGGCGTCGGTCGAGCACCCTCGCGTGGTCACCGTGTTCGGCGCCGGGGAGCGCGACGGCCTCCTCTACGTCTCCATGCGCTTCGTGCCGGGGCGCGACCTGGGCCACCTGGTGGCGATGGACGGCGCCCTTCCCCCGGACGACGCCGCGGCGCTGATCTCGCAGGTCGCCGACGGCCTGGACGCGGTCCACGCCGCCGGACTGGTCCACCGCGACGTCAAGCCGCACAACGTGATCGTCGGCGAGGACGGCGACGCCTACCTGACGGACTTCGGGCTCGCCAAGGCGATCGCCTCGACGAGCGGGCTGACCACCACCGGCCAGGTGATCGGCACCGTCGACTACATGGCGCCGGAGCAGATCGAGGGGCGCCGTGTCGACGCCCGCACAGATGTCTACGCCCTCGGCTGCGTGCTCTTCCACGCGCTCACGGGCCGGGTCCCGTTCGCCGACCGGGAGAGCTCGGCGAAGATGTGGGCCCATGTGAACGAGGCGCCGCCGGCCACCGGCGGCCGCAGGGCCTCGGTGCTCGATCCGGTGATCCGCCGGGCGATGGAGAAGGACCCGGCCGACCGGTACCCGTCCGCCGGCGACCTCGGCCGCGCAGCGGTCGCGGCCGCGCGAGGGGAGGCGGTCACCGAGCCCGAGCACGTCGTGGCCGCGGGCGAGGCGGCGCCACTGCCGGAGACGGTTCGCCTCTCCCGCGACCCGGGCCTGCCGCCCACCGACCCGATGCCGAAGCGGCGGAGGCGACGGCGCTGGCTCGCAGTGCTCGCGGTCCTGCTGGTGGTTGCCGCGCTCGGGGCCGCCGCGCTGGTCGAGGTGCCGAGGCTCGCGGACAGCGGCCGCTCGCCGGCACCGAGCGGGATCGAGGTGCCCTCGCTCGCCGGGCAGCCGCTCGACGTCGCCGAGCGGCGGCTGGACGATCTCGGGCTCCGCACGAGCGAAGACGGCGGTGGCCTCTTCGGCGTGCTGGTCCCCTCCGACTGGAACGTCTGCGAGACGTCGCCGGCCGCCGGATCGACTGTTCGCAGGGGCTCGACGGTTCGCCTCCTGATCGACCGGCCCGGTATCTGCTGATTCGTTCCGTCGGGCGGCCCAGTTAGGTTCGCCCTCAACAGCGGCTGGCGCTGTTGTCTCGTCCGAGAGAGGTGGATCCGTGAAGCTCGTGATCGCAATCGTGCGGCCCGAGAAGGCAAACGACGTGCTGGAGGCGCTCTACCGAGCGGAGGTCAAGGGGGTGTCGATGAGCCGCGTGCAGGGACACGGCGGCGAGCTCGACCATGTCGAGACCTATCGCGGGACCACCGTGAAGGTCGAGCTCTCGGACAAGGTCCGCTTCGAGATCGCGGTCACCGATCCGTTCGTCGATCCGACGGTCCAGGCTCTCAGCGAGGGAGCCCGGACCGGCGAGGTCGGCGACGGCAAGATCTTCGTTGTCCCTCTCGAGCGCGCGATCCGGATCCGCACGGGCGAGTCCGATGACGCGGCGGTCACCCCGGTCGGCGGCTCATGAGCATCCCGATCGCGGCGGCCCAGGTCGACACAGGCGACACCGCCTGGATGCTGGCCGCGACAGCGCTCGTCCTGATGATGACCCCGGCGCTCGGCCTCTTCTACGCCGGCCTGGTCCGGGCGAAGAACACCCTCAACACCTTCATGATGTGCGTCGCCGCGATCGCGGTCGCCACCGTCACCTGGGCCGTGGTCGGCTACTCGCTGGCATTCGACGGGACCGGCGACCTGATCGGCGGCCTCAACTACGTCGGCCTGCACGACGTCACATTCGTGCCTCGCGAGGGCACGACGATCCCTCACCTCGTCTTCTTCGCCTTCCAGGCGACCTTCTGCATCATCACCACGGCCCTCGTCTCCGGAGCGGTGGTGGAGCGGATGAAGTTCGGCGCATTCATGGTCTTCGCCGCCCTCTGGTCGATCCTGGTCTACTCGGTGCTCGCCCACTGGGCCTTCGGCGGCGGCTGGTTGATCGAGGGCGGCACGCTCGACTTCGCGGGCGGCGTCCCGGTGGAGATGGGCTCGGGTTTCTCGGCGCTCGCCGCGGCTCTCGTCGTCGGCGCGCGCAAGGACTACGGGCGCCAGGCGCTGCTGCCGCATAACGCGGTCTACGTGCTGCTCGGTGCCGGGCTGCTCTGGTTCGGCTGGTTCGGCTTCAACGGCGGCAGCGGGTTCAGCACCGGGAACCCCAGCGTCCTCGCCTTCACCAACACGCTGCTCTGCCCGGCGGCGACGCTCGTCGCCTGGTTCGCGCTCGACCTGTTCCGGGGGCGGCGGGTGACCGCGATCGGCGCGGCCACCGCGATCATCGTGGGCTGCGTGCTGATCACGCCGGCGGGCGGCTTCATCAGCCCCGGCTGGGCCCTGGCGCTCGGCGCCGTCGGCGCCCTGCCCTGCTACTTCGTGATCGTCTACCGCCCCCGCACTCGGGTCGACGAGACCCTCGACGTGCTCGCCGCCCACGGCGTCGCCGGCTTCACCGGGATCCTGGCGATCGGCTTCATCGCGCAGGCATCGTGGAACGGGGTGTCCGACGGGATCCTCTACGGCAACCCGAGCCAGCTCGCCGACCAGGTCTTCGCCGCGCTGGCGGGACCGGCCTACGCGTTCGTGATGACCTATGCCCTGCTGCGTGGGATCAGCTTCGTCACCTCATTGCGCGGTGAGGAACGAGACGAGGCGCTAGGCATGGACCTGATCCATCACGGCGAGGAGGCCTACGCCTCAGGCGAAGGCGCGATCCTCGTTACCCCGGAGGCCGGCGAGGAGCTGCCGGCGCCGGTGGCGCAGCCCTAGCCGGCTCAGCCCGGGATGTCCGGCTCGCCCTCGGTGCAGTCGTCGAAGCCGATCTCGTCGGCAAGTCGCAGTGCGTCCTTGAAGACGGGGTTCCGGCGAGCCCTGTCGCCATAGACCGTGAGCTCGAGCGGGTCGCCCTGTGCCTGCCGCAGCCCCTTGCGCATCGCCGCCAGGAACTGATCGAACTGCCCGCCATCGTCGGCGGGGACCTCGAGCTCGGAGAGCCCGTCGACCTGGGCCTGGATGCCCGGTATCACCGTCTCGGTGACGAAGGCGCGCTCCTGGGCTTTCGGGGCCGGGCCCAGCCTGTCCTCGCCGAAGCGGTTGACCATGTCCTTCGCGATCTCGTTGTCCTCGCGCTCGCAGATCGCGTCGGCCTGATTGATGAGCTCGGCGGAGGACGAGGCAGGGACTGCGTCACCGTCATTCCCGCCGCCGCAGGCGGCCAGCGAAATTGCGGTGCCGAGACAGAGAAGCAGTGCGAGCGCTGTTCGGTGCGCGCTCACGGTGTTCCGAACCAGCCTTGCAGCGCGATCGAATAGCCGCTCGTCTTCGGCGCGTACCACTGCTGGTGGTACTGCATGTCCACGGAGAGGGCGCCGTTGTACCAGCCCGGGTGCTGATTCCAATCCGTGCCGGTGGCGACCAGGGGGAAGCCCGGGATGTTGCCCTTGTTGACGATCATCCGCTCCCACTGCGGGCTGTTGGTGTAGCCCTGTAGGTCAGCCGCGTCGGTTCCGCCATTCGAGGAGATATGGACCGTCTTCACGACCCCGACGTCGGCTCTGTAGTCGGCGCTCCAGTCCAGTGCGAGCCGTGCGCCGTTGGTCCACGGCGAGGGCCCACCGGCGGCCCTGCCCTGGCAGCCGCCAGGATTGGGTGCGCTCGCCGTCGTGGGGTGCCCGTAGGCCTGGCACCAGCCGTACTCGTTGTAGAAATTGGCGCTGAAGTTGAAGTCCTTCCACGCCGCCCGCGCGGGGGCGGGCAGGAGCACGGCCGCGGCAAGCGCGGCCAGCACGAGTGTGGCGAGGATTGAACGCCTGCCGGGCACCGAACTCTGAGTCACCGATCCGTCTTGCGCCATTGCCGCTCCATCGGCAACGCTGACGCCGAGCATGAATCCGGTCCATTCCGCGCCCGGCTCAAGCAGCGGGCGTACAGCGAACCCTGATGCCGCCTGGGCCTACGACCAGAACTCGTCCCAGACGTAGAGATCGTTGAAGTGCTCCCGGCCGTCGACGACCTTGCCGTCCTTGAGCTCGAAGACGATGCAATTGCTCACATCCAGGCTCTTGCCGTCTCGCTCTCCGGTACTGCGCTGGAGGCCGACCACGCGGCCGTCATCGCCGGCGAACAATTGCTGCAGCTCGGCCTGGAAGGTGCCACCGGTCCTCTCCCCGATCTGGCCGAAGTAGGCGAGAGTCGCGTCGCGGCCCTGGTAGTCGTCGGCCATCGAGCTCCGCCCCGGCAGGTGCCAGACGATGTTCTCGTCGAAGACCTCGATCAGAGTGTCCATGTCGGCCGCGTTGAACGCCTCGTAAGCGCGCCGCATGATCGCGACGTTTTCATCTGCTCCCATACTTCCTCCTACCCCCTTATCGATGCTGCTGCCCCTGGTACCGCAGGCCGACCCTAACCTCTCAGCCCCCCTTGGGACAACCCGGCGGCCCACGCAGAAAACCTCGCTTAACCGGGACTTCCTGAAGGGTGAGCGACCGGACTCGAACCGGCGACCACCTGGACCACAACCAGGAGCTCTACCAACTGAGCTACGCCCACCGCGTGCCCTCAATCTAGCGGGACCCGGGGCCGCCGGCTGCGGCCCCGGGTGCACGGCTCAGCGTCCGGGCAGGTGTGCCTGGAA
This sequence comes from uncultured Solirubrobacterales bacterium, assembly GCA_963747425.1. Classification (GTDB taxonomy): domain Bacteria; phylum Actinomycetota; class Thermoleophilia; order Solirubrobacterales; family 70-9; genus DASUPK01. The sequence continues at coordinate 156,870 of CAVVFJ010000011.1, read as the reverse complement.
GAAGGCGAGCGCGTCGGCCTCCCCGGCCGTCACGACGCCCGCGTGTGTGATGCCCGGGTACTTCAGGTAGGTGACCTGATCGCCGAGCCCGACCAGCTCGCCGTTGAGCTGGTCCGTGAGGAACGGGAACACGGTCGTGTCGGCCGTCCCCTGCTCGAGCTGGATCGGCGGCGCTGTCCGGACCGCCGGGTTCATCGCCGCCAGCACCGGGTTGAGGGCGCTGAGATCGGCTCCGGGGCGCTCGAGCTGGGACGGCGGGATGCCGCCGAGCTCACCGGAGGTACCGAGCTGCGCCAGGCACTGGCTCTGGAGCAGCGGGTAGAAGCCGAGCACCTGGTCCGAGAGGATCGCGTTGACGTTGATCGCGCTCGACTGCGTGGACGCACCGTCGATGATCAGCGTGGCAAGCGCCGTCAGCGAGCTCGGGCTGGTCAGCGACGGCAGCAGTGCCGACTGGTCGAGGACGTGCGACGCCGGTGCGAACGCCACGGTGCCGCGGAGCTTCAGCTTCGGGGTCCAGCGCGCGGCCTCGCTCGCGGCGAACAGAGCCGACTGACCGCCCTGGGAGTGCCCGGCGATCAGGTACCGCCTGCTGATCTTGGGGTCGAGCTGGCGCGCGGCGCTGACGATGTCGAGGACGCTGCGGCCCTCCGCCTTGCCCACCAGATAGGCGTGCTTGCCCGGCGTGCCGAGACCCTGGTAGTCGGTCTGCAACACGGCGTAGCCCGCCTGGAGCCAGGCGTTCAGGTCGGGATAGATGTAGGAGATGTAGGGCTGCGCGGGCGAGGTGACGCTGTTGCGGGACGGCGCGCAGACGTCCGCGACGCCGGTCGTCCCGTGCGCCCAGGTGATCACGGGCCAGCCCTTCTTCGGCGGCTTGCCCCTCGGGACGCTGACCGAGCCGGACACGGCGGTCTTGGACCCCTGGGGCGTGCGCGAGGTGTAGAGGACGAGCTTCGTGTACCTGGCGTTGGCGAGCGGGACGAGACCGGTCGCCTTGCGGGTCCAGATCAGCGTCCCGTGTTGCTTCGGCAGCTTCTTCTTCTTCGGCGGCTTGTAGAACTTCAAGCCCTTCGGGCCCTTGGTGGGTTTGGTGACCTTGGCATGGCCCTTCCCCTTGGCCTTGGCGTCGGCTCGCTGCGCGAGGGCGGCGGACAACACCAGACCCGCCACGACAGCGGCGACGATGGCGAAGTTCTTCCAGACTCGGACCGAAACGGCGTGGGCGGGCAAGTTGTTCTCCTCTCTCAACCCGAGTCCCCTCCTCGGGATTCTGTCCCATGAAGCTCCGGCAATCTAACCCACGCCGGGCACGAGAGTTTCGGAGAGAAGACCTCAGGCCCTGAATACCCCCGGCAGGACTCGAACCTGCGACATCCGGCTTAGAAGGCCGGCGCTCTATCCAGCTGAGCTACGGGGGCCGGCAGGAGGAGCGTACCGCCGCCCCTCACGGCCAATCGCGCCGTCGCGTGCGCCCAAGAGTGGACGATCGGACTACTCACTTTTGCCCAGAGCAAAATTAGGTAAGATGCCTGCCGGTCTTCAAGTCTTACTCAGGGGTACACCGCGGGAACAGGAAGGGACCGGCGCGCGGAGCCAAACGGGAGAGGCTCCTCGGGTCGGCCCCCCTCCCGCACGCCCTGGGCTCGCTATGGCTTGGCGGGCGTGCTGAACCAGTCGCAGGTGCTCGTGTCCGCGGTGATGTCCGCGAAGCAGTTGAGCAGCTCGGCCTCCTGCGCCGCCCCACCCGTGCCGGTGCTGGTCGAGCAGTTCTCCGGCAGGAATGCAGGCAGGGACTGTCCGGCGAGCGGGGCCTGCGGCGGCGTGCTGGTCACGCTGGCTCGATTGCCGTTCACCCCGGTGTTGTCGTGCCAGCAGTTGCCGGTGTTGCCGACAAAGTCGTCCCACCAGAAGTCCGTGCCGTTGGGCTGCTTGGAGCCGTCGGGGGCGACCCCCATGACGTTCCCGTAGAACTGGTTGTTGTACGAGGTCGACGGCGGGACCTTGGTTGGGTCGCAGCCGGCGAGCTGGCTCGCGTCGACGCTGCCGCTCGGACCACAGACGAGTTGATCCGGCACGCCGAAGAGCATGACGCCGCGCCGCCAGTTGTCCCAGAAGTGGTTGTTGCGGACGATGTTGTGGTTGCCGCCCGCGATCCAGAGCCCGGTGCCGATCGGGACCGGCACGCTTGGGCTGAAGTCCGAGCAGCCCTGATTCGGGCCCATCGGCCCCGGCGTCTGCCCGGCCGTGCAGCGGGGCAGGTAGTCGTTGAAGTTGTTCGAGTAGAAGTCGTTGTTCTCGATCAGGTCCGAGTCCTGCGGGAAGCCGGGGTGCCCCGGGGCGGTGAAGACGTCCGTCGAGAAGCCCTGGGTGTTTCCGTAGAACGTCGTTGTCGTGGATCCAGACGGCGTTGCCGTCGGTCCCCGAGTAGCCGAGCGCGTTGTGGAAGCTGTCGCAGTTGCGCATCTCGGTGCCGTAGCGGCGCTGATCCGGCGGAACGGCGTCGCCGAGATCCGCGGCGGCGCCAGGATAGAGCCCCGAGTCCCCGCTGCCCCAGGCGGCGCAGTTCTCGATCAGCGAGTGATCGGCGACGAAGGTGAGCAGGCCGTACTCGCCGGCGTAGGGCATCTTCACCCGGTCGACATGCGAGCCGTCCGTCTCCGTGATGTAGACGTCGTGCTCGTTGACGTGGCGCACCTTGACGTTGTCGAGCACGAAGCCGTCGGCGCGGTCCGCCCTGATGCCGACGTCCTTGGCGTAGAGCGGCGGGTTGGGCCCGGGCGCCGAATGATCCCCGAGGGCCGGGTCGCCGCCGTCGACCACGACGTCGTCGGGGCTGACGCCGGTGCCCTGGATCTGAAGGTTGCAGCGGATGCACGGCCCGAGGTCCGGGATGCCGTGACGGTCCGTCGACGGAGGCTGCGGGGGCGGGTTCGCCCCGGGCTCGCGGCCGATCACCGCGATCAGGTTCTGGTCGTTCGGGCACTGCGCCTGGTAGCGGTACGACACGGCGCCCGTCTCGCCCTTGTCGTTGGTCTCTTTGAGGTCGGCGCAGGACGGGTCAAAGGTCGGCTTGGCCCTCGAGGCAGGCTCCGTATAGGTGCCGGGCATGATCTCCACCCGGTCGTTGTTGTGCGAGGCGGTGACGGCTGCCTGAATCGAGTTGAAACGGCAGCGCCGGAGCAGCTTGATGTTGAAGCGGCGCAGCTTCTTGGCCTCCTTCTTGCTGACCCGGATGGCGGGTTGGGAGGGGCGCAGCTGGTAGCCATTGGCTCGCGCCGACCTCAGGCCTCCATTGAGCGACTTGATCGACTCGTTCCTGGAGAGCTTCTTGCGGCTGCCGTGCTTCCGCACCTTCTTCTTCGGCACCTTTCCGCAGACGACCCGCGTCTTGCCGGGCTCCTTCTTCTTGAGCGCGCTGAAGAGGCCGCGGACGGCGGGCACCGATCCTCCTGCGGGCGGGCTGACCGAGGTGTCGGCGGCCGGGTCGGGCCAGTACGAGGCCCGCTCGATGTGTGCCAGGGCGAGCGCGGGCAGCGCGACCAGCAGCCCGAGTGCGAGCGCGATCGCCACCGATCGCCGCCTACGGATCGTCGACTTCGCGGATCTGCCCGTCACTTTCGCCCCGTTTCCTCTGCTCGTCGCCTATACCTAGAAATGCGTAGACGAGCACTCTACCCAGGCGTGCATCGGCGTGTCGCAGTCGGCCCGAGCACTACGCTGCCCTGACGGTGCGTTCCGGAGAGGTCAGCTCGCTCGGGCAGGCGCGGCGGGAGTTCCTGCGCAAGGAGTCGCCCTGGGCGCTCGGCGTGGGCGTCCTGGTGCTGTTGGTGGTGCGCGCGGTCGTCGGCGACCTGAGCTGGCGCGACGGCGTCGCCGTCGCGGCGATGCTGGCCATCTACCCGTTCGGTGAGTGGGCGATCCACGTCTACCTGCTCCACGCGAATCCGGTCAGGGTCCGCGGCCGCGAGCTGGAGACCGTGGCGGCCCGCGCCCACCGCGCTCACCATGGCGACCCGAACGACCTGGACATGGTCCTCCTCTACTGGTGGCAGGCGGCGTTCCTGATGGTGGTGGCGGTGCCGCTCACCATCGCGCTGGGGGTCGGGATCGTGACCCTGGTCGCGGGGCCGGTGCCGCTGGGCGCGATGGTCAGCGCCGCGATCGCCGGCTATTGCATGGTCTTCGTCTACGAGTGGACCCACTTCCTGATCCACACCGCCTACCGGCCGCGCACCGGCGCCTACAAGGCGATCTGGCGAAACCACCGCCTCCACCACTTCAAGAACGAGCACTTCTGGCACGGGATCACCAACAACGTGAGCGACCGGGTCCTTGGCACCAACCCGGATCAGCGCGAGGTGCCGAAGTCCGAGACGGCGCGAACGCTGGACCCGGCGCGTTGAGCCTCGACGAACGCTGGATCCGCTCGCTGCACGTCGAGGCCATGCGTCACGCCGACCTGCACGCCGAGCATGACCCGCACGTGCTCTTCCAGGCGTCGACGATCGGGGCGCTGCTGGAGGGATCCTTCGAGGGCGACGTCAGCTTCGCCGAGCTCGCGGAGCACGGCGACCTCGGGCTCGGGACCCTCAACCATCTGGACGGCGAGATGATCGCGATCGACGGGCGGTTCTATCGCGCGGACGTCGAGGGCAACATCTCGGAGGTGCCGCAGGAGGAGAGAACTCCGTTCGCGGTGGTCGCCCCGTTCGAGCCGGCGATCGAGTTCGACCTCGAGGGGTCGATCGATCACGATCGGCTGCTCGCCGAGATCGACCGGAGGATCCCGGCGGACACCGCCTCCTGCGCGGTCCGAATCGACGGCCGCTTCGAGCAGGTCAGGGCGCGATCGGTTCCGCGCCAGGAGCCGCCGTACAGGCCGCTGACCGAGGTGGTGGGCGAGCAGCGCGTCTTCGAGCTCACCGGCGTGGACGGCACCATGCTCGGCTTCCGCTTCCCGGAGTACGCCGAGGGGATCGAGGTCGCCGGCTGGCACCTCCACTTCATCAGCGAGGACCGAACGCGCGGCGGGCACGTCCTCGACTGCCGCGCCGAGACGGCGCACATCGGGCTCGACCCGTCGGGCGAGCTGCACGTGGAGCTGCCGCCCGGGATCGATCTGGCCGATCCGGAGGCCGCGAAGAGCACCCACGCCGCGATCGATCGGGTGGAGCACAGTGGTTGATACTGCGCACGAGGTCTGGGGCGCCCGGATTCGAACCGGGGATCTCGGCTCCCCAAAAGCCGCGCGATAACCAGGCTTCGCTACGCCCCGGGCGGTGGCGAGTCTAGCCAGTCGGTTCGCATGTAATCGATCCATCCCTGCCCGCGGGCGCGCAAGGTGGTGTCGTGCACTTTCACGGTTAGCACCCCGTGCTTCGACCGCCAGGTCCGATGTGCGAGTTGTCCGCTGTTCGACTTCCGTAGAACTTCGATCGGCATGTCCGGTACTCGAAGTTCTCCCTCCCAATACGCCCGCAACCTGTTGGGCCGTTGATCGGCGTGATACTGGATCGCAAAGATCAACTGCTTCGTCGTGAATTGATCCAGCCAGTGCACAGCGAGCCGCATTGCCGCTGGGTCGGAGGTGGCGACTGGAGACCGTCTTCCGGTTTCGCTTGTAGCCCGCCCCGATATAGAGACACACGAGATCTTTGAAAGTGGACAGGCGAGCCAACCTCGGAATTTGCCGGCGGCCGAGCTCGTAGGCCGGTCTTCCCGATGACGTCAGGACTTCCGCTGGGTCCGATGTCGCCCTTTGTGTGCGCCGGGCCACCGCGGGCCGTGCACTTGCGCCTTGGCATGGCAGCCGACCCAGAAGTAGACCGTCGTTCGGGAGACGGCAAGTCGCTCGGCGATCTCGTCGATCGTCAGGTCCTGCTCAGCGCGCAGCTGCCGCGCCTTCTCGCTCTGTTTGGCGGATACGTCGCCTCGATGCGAATTGAGCAGGTGTGACGTGTGGCGCTCGCTGCGTGACGAGAGAGCGTCGTGGCCGGCGAGTCTAGGGTGTCGCACCCGTGGCAGAGGTACTACCGCTCCAGGCGCTCCACTACGACCTCGACAAGGTCGGCGCGCTCGACGACGTCGTCGCCCCTCCCTATGACGTGATCGACGAGGACCAGCGCGCCGAGCTCGCCTCGCGCTCGCCCTACAACGTCGTCGAGCTGGACCTGCCGCGAGATCCCGACGGCGGAAATCCGTACCAGCATGCGGCGACGCTGCTCGGCCGCTGGACCGAGGAGGGAGCGCTCAGCCGCGACGACGAGCCCCAGATCTGGGCGCTGGAGCAGGACTACACGGCGCCCGACCGATCGCGGCTCACCCGCCGCGGGTTCCTCGCGCGCGTGAGGCTTGCCCCGTACGGCGAGGGCATCCGCCCCCACGAGCGCACCCAGCCCGGCCCGAAGGAGGACCGGCTGCGGCTCACCCGGGCGACCCGGCACAACCTCTCGCCGATCTTCGCCCTGCATCCCGGCGACGCCTGGCAGCACCTCGAGCCCGCGCTCGGCGGGGATCCCTGGGGCGAGGTCACCGACACCGACGGCACCACCCACCGCGTCTGGCGGGTCGCCGACCCGGCCGTGCACGAGGCCGTCGCCGCCGAGCTCGAGGCAGGAGAGCTGCTGATCGCCGACGGCCACCATCGCTACGAGACCTCGCTCGCCTACCAGCGCGAGGTCGGCGCCGGCGGCCCCGCCGACTACGTCCTGATGGCGCTGGTCTCGCTCGAGGACCCGGGCCTCACCGTCTTCCCGACCCACAGGCTGCTGTCAACCCGGACCGACGGTCCGGCCCCGGAGGAGACGATCAGGGACGCCGTGAGTGAGATCTTCGACGTCGAGCAGGTCCCCGTCCCGGATCTCGACCCGGCGGGCACCGAGGGAGTCGGCGTCTTCGGCTTCATGGAGTCGCGCTATGAGCGCTGTTTCAGGTTGAGCCTCAGAGACACGGCGCGGCTCGACGAGGCTCTCGCGGGCTACTCCGACGCCTACCGGACCCTGGACGCGGCGATCCTCGAGGAGCTCATCCTCAAGGGCATCGTCGGCATGACCACCGAGGACATCGCCGCGAAGCGGCGTATTGGCTATACGCCCCAGATCGGTGACGTCTTCAAGAAGCTGGCCTCCGGCGAGTACCAGGCCGGATTCGTACTCCGCCCCACGCCCATAGATCAGGTCCGCACGGTGGCGGCGGAGGGAGAGACGATGCCCCCGAAGTCGACCTACTTCTTTCCCAAGCTCCTCACCGGGATCGCCTTCAACCCGCTCGGCTAACCGGCCTGGCCGAAGGAGATCAGGTTCCCCGCGGGATCGAGGATCCCGACCTTCCGGGTCCTCTCGTTGATCGTCTCGATCTCACCCACCTCGATGCCCCTCGCCTCCATTCCGGCCAGGCGCTCATCGAGGTCGTCGACCATCACCGTGACCAGGCTCTTGCCGGCGCGCTCGGGATCGGCGACGACGTAGATCCAGCTCTCGCCGGTCAGCCGCCAGGTCCGCTCGGTCTCGTTCGGAGCCATGTCGGGAGGCACACCAAGCAGCCGCTCGTACCACTCGATGGCGGCGTCCAGGTCGGCGACGGCGATGCCCGCGAACAACACGTTGACGGCCAAGCCGGGCTCCTTTCCCCGATATCGTCGTTTACGTGGTCAAGATCTACACGAAGAAGGGAGACGACGGCACGACCTCCCTCTGGTACGGGGGGCGCGTGCCGAAGACCAATGCACGCACCGAGGCCTACGGCTCCATCGACGAGGCCAACTCGGCGCTCGGCGTCGCCCGCGCGCTCTGCAAGGCGGACAACCAGGCCGACCTGCGTGCGACCATCCTCTCCCTCCAGCAGGACCTGTTCGTCGCCGGCGCCGAGCTTGCGACCTCGCCGGAGGCCGCCGATCGCCTCCAGGACGGCATCAGCCGGATCACCGACGGAATGATCGATGCGGTGGAGGTGGACATCGACCGCTACATGAACCAGGTCGACCTGCCGCCCCATTTCGTCATCCCCGGGGGGACCGAGCTCTCCGCGGCGCTGGACGTCGCCCGGTCGGCGATCCGCCGCGCCGAGCGCCGGACCGTCGAGCTCAGCGACACCGAGGGCCTCGCCTCCGATGCGGTTCTCCGCTACCTCAACCGCGCCTCCGACCTCGCGTTCGCCCTGGCCCGCTTCGCCGACGAGCCGAACCCGCAGATCTTCCAGGGCAGGGAGGGAGCCTGATGCCAAGCGCGATCGCCCGGCGTAGGAAGGGTTGGGAGCACGAGATCGAGATTCGCGAGCATCGCCTGATCGCGGACGAGCCCGAGGACCGCGGCGGCGGCGACCAGGGCCCGAAGCCGACCGAGCTGCTCGCGGCGTCCCTGGCCAGCTGCACCGCGATCACGATCGAGATGTACGCGGATCGCAAGGGATGGGAGCTTGGCGATGTCGAGGTCTTCGTGGAATTCCACGAGTCGACCACCGACACGCCGGCCAAGTTCACGGTCGAGATCCGGACGCCCGCCGAGCTCACCGACGAGCAGCGAGAGCGGATCCTGGTGATCGCTCACAAGTGCCCGGTCCACAAGGCCCTGATGGCGGAGGACAACGAGGTCGACGACTCGCTCGAGTTGATCGAGGCCTAGCCGGTGGACCTGGGGCTCAGCGGTCGCGCCTGCGTGGTGACCGGTGCCAGCCGGGGCATCGGCCTGGCCACCGCCCGGATGCTGTGCGCCGAGGGTGCCGACGTACTGCTCGTGGCCCGGTCCGAGGACCGGCTCGTCGAGGCGGCCGACGAGTGCGCCGCCGCGGGCCAGCAGGCAGGTGGCCGCGCCGAGTCACTGGTCGCGGACGTGACCGAGGCCGAGGCTGCCGAGCGCATCGTTCGAGAAGCCGGTGAGCGCCTCGGCCAGGTCGACGTCCTGGTCAACAACGCCGGCACGGCGCGCCGGCGGGATCTCGACGACGTCCCGGACGAGGACTGGTACGCGGCGTGGGAGCTGAACGTGATGGCGCCGATGCGCCTGATGCGAGCCGCCGTTCCCGCGATGCGCGAGCGTGGCTGGGGCCGCATCGTCAACGTCTCCAGCTCGTCGGGAAAGCGCCCGTCGGGCACCACGCCCGAGTACTCCGTGGCCAAGGCCGCCGAGCTCTCCCTGTCGCGGCTCTACGCCGATCGGTATGCGGCGCACGGTGTCCTGGTCAACGCGATCTGTCCCGGCGCGGTCAAGTCAGAGCTCTGGACCGATGAGGGTGGCCTGCTCGACCAGGTGATGGAGATGGAGGGGTTGTCCAGCCGTGACGAAGCTGTCGAGGCCGCGGCCGCGGGTCGTCCGATCGGCCGCCTGGCCGAGGTCGACGAGGTCGCCGGTGCGATCGTCTTTCTCTGCTCCGAGCACGCCTCCTATACCTCCGGCGCGGCATGGAGCGTGGATGGCGGAGTCGTCCAGATCATCATCTGATCTGCGGGAGTTGCTCCTTACCCCAGGCGAGGCCGAGCGGCTCGACGCCCACGGGCGCACCGACGCCGCCGTGCTGGTTCCGATGCACGGCTGGCCCGCGAACCCCGGCCTGATCTTCACGGAGCGGCGCTCGGACCTGAACCGCCACGCCGGCGAGATCTCGTTTCCGGGAGGCCGCCGCGACGAGGGCGAGGAGCTGCTGGACACGGCCCTGCGCGAGGCCGAGGAGGAGATCGGGCTGTCACGCGAGCGAGTCGAGGTCGTCGGCGCCCTGCCCCCGATCGGCACCTTCGTGACCAACTACAAGGTCCACCCATTCGTCGGGCTGATCGAGCAGGGAATGCGGTTCGAGCCGAACCCGGCGGAGGTGGAGAGCGTGCTGGTCGCCTCGCTCGACGACCTGGAGGCCGCGTATGAGAAGAGACGCCTCGTTCGCCGCGGCGTCCCGATCAAGACCGACACCTACCTGATCTCCGACAAGCTGATCTGGGGCGCGACCGCGCGGATTCTCGGCGACCTGTTCAATCGTCTGGACCGACCAAACCGATGAGTTTCGGAACGAGGAGGCGTCTATAGGGCATGAGCAAAGTGAGAGTGCATATCGCGATTTCTGCTGACGGCTACGTGGCCGGGCCCAACCAGAGCGAGGAGAACCCTCTTGGCGAGGGCGGCGAAGAGCTCCACGACTGGATGCTCAAGCTGAAGACCTGGCGCGAGCCCCACGGCAGGGAGGGCGGCGAGGTCAACGAGAACACCCCGGTCGCCGAGGAGGCCGTTGCCAACGTCGGCGCCGAGATCATGGGCCGCGGCAAGTTCGGGCCCCCGGGCGGCGGCCCCTGGCCCGACGACCCCTGGCAAGGGTGGTGGGGCGAGGACCCGCCTTTCCACAAGCCGGTCTTCGTTCTCACCCACCACGAGCGCGAGCCGCTCACCCTGTCGGACACCACGTTCACCTTCGTCACCGACGGCATCGAGTCCGCCCTCGCGCAGGCCAGGGAGGCGGCCGGCGACAAGGACGTCTACATCGGCGGCGGCGCCGAGATCATCAACGAGTACCTGGCGGCCGGCCTGGTCGACGAGCTCGAGATCCACGTCTCCCCGCTACTGCTGGGCGGCGGCGAGCGCCTTTTCGACGGAGTGGGCCCGGATATCAAGCTCGAACAGCTCCGCGCGGTCGAGGGACCCGGGGTAGCGCACCTCAAGTACCGCGTCGTGAAGTGATCGGGGCGGCCGGCATGCCTGCGCCGGCCGCCCCATCACGCCTCAGACCTCTTTCTCGATCGGCACGTCCACCAGGTTGCCCCACTCGGTCCACGAGCCGTCGTAGTTCTTGACGTCGCCTTGCCCGAGCAGCTCGTGGAGGACGAACCAGGTGTGGGCCGAGCGCTCGCCGATCCGGCAGTAGGCGATGATCGGGGTGCCGTTCTCGATCACGCCCTTGCCCTCGTAGAGCTGTCGAAGCTCATCGGCGGACTTGAAGGTGCCGTCCTCGTTGACGGCCTGGGCCCACGGCACGGATGCGGCACCGGGGATGTGACCGGCCCGCTGCGCGCCCTCCTGCTCGTACCCGGCCATCGCGATCAGCTCGCCCGAGTACTCCTGGGGGCTGCGGACGTCGACCAGGCTGGTGCTCGAGTCGAGCGCAGACAGCACCTCGTCGCGCTTGGCCCGGATCGCGTCGTCGCCGGCCTTCGCCTCGAAGCCGGCCTCCGGATACGACGGGACGTCGGTGCTGGTCGGGCGGTCCTCCGCGATCCACTTCTCGCGTGGCCCGTTGATCAGCCTGACCTTGTCGTGGCCGTAGTAGCGGAAGTACCAGTAGGTGTATGCGGCGAACCAGTTGTTCCTGTCGCCGTAGAGCAGGATCGTGTGGTCGTTCGAGATCCCGCGGCTTCCCATCAGCTTCCCGAAGTCCTCCGGCCCGAGGAAGTCGCGCTTGACCTGATCCTGGAGGTCCTTCTTCCAGTCGAATCCGATCGCGCCCGGGATGTGGGCCTCGGCGTAGAGCGCCGGGTTCTCATCCACCTCGACGATCCGGATGTCGTCGTCGTCGAGATGCTCGGCGACCCAATCGGTCTCGACCAGTACGTCGTTTGCGTAATCGGCCATCGTTCGCCTCTCTTGGGGTAATTGTCTAACTAGGTAATCCTGATCAGATTTTAGCCAATTACCTTGCCAAGCCGGCCGACCGGAACGGCGGCGCTGCCTGCGTCCCCCAGCGGTATCGTTGTTATTGGGTATGGAGGCGGACCACTACACGCCATCGACGCTCGATGCGATGGGCCAGGACAAGCGGCGTCAGGTCGTCGGCCACTCCTACGGCCCGTCACGCCGCAGCCAGGTCATGTTCTTCGTCGCCGTCGCGACGGTGCTCGTCGTCATTCTCGGCGGCTGGCTGCTTCTCGTCGGGCTGTTCGACAAGCCGCCCACGCATTTCAAGGACGCGGCGCCATGGGCAACCACGCCGGCCAACGCGGAGCAGGTTGCGCAGCAGGGCGCAAGGCCGGTGTCGCCCTCCACCCCGTGTGGCGAGCCCGGCGACCAGTATCCGATCCCGCCGGAGAGCCCCTGCTCACCGCCCTCTGCGGCGAACGCCTTCCAGGGCAGCTCAACCGGCCAGTAGCCCGGCCACCGCCTCGGCGCTCCGCCCGGCCCACCCGGGCTGGTCCCGGCCGCCGGCCAGCAGGGCCACCGGGATGCGCCAGGTCTCCCCCGCCCGCTCGACGATCTCCCGGCCCTCGGCCAGGAGCCGCTCGTCGACGGATCCGGCCGCCTCGTAGGCGAAGCCCCGCACCGGGCTGTCCACCAGCTTCTCGAGCAGGCGCTCGAGCCGCGGGCCGTGGATCGCCGCGATCGCGTCCGCCTCGCCGGTGGCCGAGCCGAGCAGCCAGACCACCACGGCGACATCGGCGCAGAGATCGAGCACCGTGCCCGGCCGGTCCGGGTTCGCCTCGGCCGGCTCGAGGCCCGCCGCTTCGATCGCGGCCAGCCCGGTCCGCTCCCTGCTCGTCCCGCGCACCTGCCAGCCGAGCGCCGCGAGCTGGGAGCCGAGGTCACGGCCGCGGCAGCCGCAGCCGACGATCAGCGCGCGGGCCACTAGAACTAAACGCCTCGCTGCTCAGCTTCGCTTCCGCTACGGGCTCGCATCATCGCGCCGCTGGGCGAACGGGCCGCGCCCTCGCGCCCGGATCGCCTGATCCTCGCGCGCCTGCCGCTCGACGTCCGCCTCGGTGATCTCCTTCGCACCGCGCTTTCTCCGCAGGGCGTTCTGGGCATCGATCATCTGCTGGATGTCATCGACCTCGTTCTGGGCCTCCACCTCGGGCGAGCGGGTTGGCTTCCAGTCGAGCAGATCGGCCACGCTGTGGCCCTGGAAGGTGCGGGCGAGCACGACCATGATCACGAAGAGCAGGACGAGAAGCCCAAGGGTTAGGGCTATGAAGACCATCTCCCGAGGTTGAGGCTACCGCTACTCTCACCTGCCGTGCCAGAGGCCCTGATCATCGACGCCGTTCGCACCCCGATGGGCGGCTACCGCGGCGGCCTCTCCCGGATTCGGCCGGACGACCTCGCCGCCCACGTGATCTCGGCGGCGGTCGAGCGCACCGGCCTCGATCCCGAGAGGATCGACGACGTCTACATGGGCGCCGCCAACCAGTCCGGTGAGGACAACCGTGACGTCGCTCGGATGGGGGCGCTGCTGGCCGGGCTGCCGGTCGACGTGCCCGGGGTGACCGTGAACCGGCTCTGCGCCTCGGGCCTCGAGGCGGTCAACGGGGCCTCCCGGGCGCTCCGGCTAGGCGAGGGACAGCTCTACCTGGCGGGCGGCGTCGAGTCGATGTCTCGGGCTCCCTGGGTGATGCCGAAGCCGGAATCCGGGCTCGCCCGGGGCGAGCAGACCCTCTACGACACGACGCTCGGCTGGCGCATGATCAACCCGCGGATGTCCGAGCTCTACTCCACGGAGTCGATGGGCGAGACAGGCGAGAACGTCGCGGAGCGCTACAAGGTCTCGCGGGAGGAGCAGGACCGCTTTGCGCTGCAGAGCCACCAGCGGGCCGTCACCGCCCGACAGGAGGGCCGCTTCGATGAGCAGATCGTGCCGGTCGAGGTGCCGCCCAAGAGCCGCCGCGACGAGCCCACGACCATGTCCGTGGACGAGGGACCGCGTGAGGACACCTCGATGGAGAAGCTCGCCAAGCTGAAGCCGGCCTTCCGCGAGGGCGGCACCGTCACCGCGGGCAACTCATCGACGCTCAACGACGGAGCCGCCTGCCTGGTGCTCGGCAACGAGGAGGCTGCCAAGGAGCTGGGCCGCGAGCCGATGGCGCGGATCGTCTCGATCGGGGTCGCCGGCGTGGACCCGGCCTACATGGGGATCGGGCCGATGATCGCGATCCCCAAGGCGCTCGAGCGCGCGGGTCTCGAGCTGGATCAGATCGACCTGATCGAGCTGAACGAGGCCTTCGCATCCCAGGTCCTGGCATGTGCCGACGGCCTCGGCATCGACGAGGATCGCCTCAACGTCAATGGCGGCGCGATCGCCCTCGGCCACCCGCTGGGCTGCTCGGGGGCGCGGCTGATGACCAGCCTCGTCTGGGAGCTGCGTCGCCGAGGAGCGCGCTACGGCATCGCGACCCTGTGCGTCGGCGTCGGGCAGGGCGTCGCGACCGTGGTCGAGGCGCTGTAGCCTCGCGTTCGATGCCCTCGCCGGAGCTGACCAGCGTCGACGGCCGGATCGTGCCCACCCCGGAGGCGCGCGTCCCGGCCTCCGACGACGGCCTGCTGCGCGGCGACGGGGTCTTCGAGGTGATTCGGCTCTATGCCGGCAGGCCGTTCGCCCTGACCGAGCATCTCGACCGCCTGGAGCGTTCCGCGGCAGCCATCGAGCTCCCGGTGGAGCGCGAGCCTCTCGAGGCAGAGATCTCCGCCCTGCTCGCCGAGTTCGGGGACCACGAGGGGCAGCTCAGGCTGGTCGTGACGCGCGGCGGCCGGCGCCTCGCCTTCACCGAGAACCTCCCGGCGCGAGGTGAGACCGTCCGGCTGGCGACCGTCACCTACTCGCCAAGCGTGATCCTGAACGGCGTCAAGTCGCTCTCCTACGCCGCCAACATGGAGTCAACGCGGTTGGCCCAGAGTCAGGGGGCGGACGAGGCGGTTCTCGTGCGCCCCGATGGCGTCGTGCTCGAGGCCCCGACCTCGACCGTCTTCTGGGTCTCGTATGACGGAGTCCTGCTCACCCCGGCCATCGACGTGGGGATCCTCGAGTCGATCACGAGAGACAGAATCGTCCGAGAGCTGCACGTCGAGGAAGGGGCCTTCCAGGTCGAGGACCTCCGCGGGACCCACGAGGCGTTCCTGGCGTCCACCGTCCGCGAGGTGCAACCGGTTTCCGCGATCGATGGCCGCGAGCTGCCCCAGGTGCCCGGCGAGCGGACTCGCGAGGCGGCCGAGTCATTCGGCTCGGTGCTGACGCGAGAGATGCAGGTCTCCACCTGAGGTCGTCCTGAATCGAGGCTGAGCCGAGCTTTGGACTTCCAGTTGACAGACGAGCAGCGCCTGATCGCCGAGAGCGCTCGGGACTTCGCCGACAAGGAGATCGCCCCGCGAGTGCGCGACAACGACCGAGCCGGTCGCTTCGATCGCGAGCTGGCCACCATGCTCGGCGAGATGGGCTACCTCGGCGCGCCGGTCTCCGAGGAGTACGGCGGCCGCGGCCTCGACTACCTGAGCTACGCGCTGATCGTCGAGCAGGTCGGCCGCGTCGATTCCTCGGCGCGCACCGTCGTCTCCGTGCAGACCTCGCTCGTCGCCGGCTCGATCGAGCGCTGGGGCACCGAGGAGCAGAAGCGGGAGTGGCTGCCCCGGCTCTGCTCGGGCGAGGCCCTGGGTTGCTTCGGCCTGACGGAACCGGATGCCGGCTCCGACCCGGCGAGCATGCGCAGTCGTGCCAAGAAGACCGACTCCGGGTGGACGATCACGGGCAACAAGATGTGGATCTCGATGGGGAGCGTCTCCGAGGTGGCCCTGATCTTCGCCCAGACGGACCCCGAGAAGAAGCACAGGGGTCTCGCCTGCTTCCTGGTCCCGACGGCGACGGATGGCTACAGCACCCAGGAGATCCACGGCAAGCTCGGCCTGCGCTCCTCCGACACCGCGGAGATCTCGCTCGACGAGGTGCAGGTCCCCGATGACGCCCTGCTTGGCGAGGTCGGAGACGGCTTCAAGATCGCGATGAGCTCACTGGACAACGGCCGCTACAGCGTCGCCGCCGGCTGCGTCGGGATCTGCGACGGCTGCGTGGACGCCTCGGTGGCATACGCGAAGGAGCGAAAGCAGTTCGGCGTCCCGATCGCGAGCTTCCAGCTGGTCCAGGAGCTGATCGCCGACATGATCGTCAAGCGTGACGCCGCGCGGTTGCTCGTCTATCGCGCCGGCGCGCTCAAGGATCGCGGCGAGCGCAACACCGTCGAGACCTCGATCGCGAAGTACTACGCGACGGAGGCCGCGGTCGAGTGCGCCAACGCCGCCATCCAGGTGCACGGCGGGTCCGGCTACGTCGACGACTACCCCGTCGAGCGCTATCTCCGCGACGCCCGGGTCACGACCCTGTACGAGGGCACCTCCCAGATCCACAAGCTGATCATCGGGCGCGATGCGACGGGGATCAACGCGATGGTCCCGCCGACCAGCTCGGAATGACGGTCGAGCGAGTCGGCGTCGTCGGCGCGGGGACGATGGGCGCCGGAATCGCGCAGATCGCGGCGCTCGGCGGCTATCGCACGGTCATCTACGAGCTGGACAGCAAGGCGCTCAGCAACGGCCTCGAGCAGCTCCGCAGTGCCCTCCGACGCGGGGCCGAGCGGGGCCGCTGGCGCGAGCAGGATGCGATCGACGCTCTCGAGAGGGTCGAGACGGACACGATCGTCGAGGTCCTGAAGGAGTGCGACCTGGTGATCGAGGCTGCGCCGGAGGATCTGGACGTGAAGCGGAATCTGTTCGGGCGACTGGCCTCGGTCTGCGGCCCGGACGCCGTGCTCGCCACCAACACCTCCTCCCTGTCCGTCACCGCGATCGCGTCGGCCATCCCCCAGCCTGCCCGGATCGTCGGCATGCACTTCTTCAACCCACCGGCGCTGATGCAGCTCGTCGAGGTGGTGGCCGGTGACGAGAGCGGGGAGCCGGCGCTGGAGCTGACCGCCGAGGTGGCGAGGGGCATGGGCCGGACGCCGATCCGCGCCAGGGACTCGGTCGGCTTCGTCGCCAACCGCTGCGTGCGGCCGTTCTTCCTCGAGTCGCTGAGGATGCTCGGCGGTGGCATCGCGCCACACGACGAGATCGACCGGATCGTCAGGCTCGGCGCCGGGCTGCGGATGGGGCCCTTCGAGCTGATGGACCTGATCGGCATCGACGTCAACTTCGCCGTGGCGAAGTCGTTCTGGGAGCAGTCCTTCGGCGAGCCGCGCTGGCGCCCGACCCCGATCCACGAGCGAATGGTGGCCTCGGGCAGGTTGGGCCGCAAGACTGGTCGCGGCTTCTACACGTACGAGAAGGACACTCCGCACCGCCCTCGCGATCCGGACCTCCCTGGCGAGCGGCCGATCTTCGACGAGGACCAGCTGATCGAGGTCGCCGGCGAGAACGCGCCGAGAGTCCTGACGCGGCTCGGAGCGACGATCGCGAACGAGGCCTGCTTCGCGCTGGGCGAACGGGTGGCGTCCGCGGATGACATCAACACGGCGATGCGGCTCGGCTACAACTGGCCGATCGGGCCGCTCGAGTGGGGAGAGCGGCTCGGCTGGAGCCGCGCGCTCGGCGTACTCGAGGAGATGCGGGAGCTGGAGGGCGAGGCCTACCGGCCCGCGCCCGCCTTGCGCGACTTCGCGTCCTGAGCCTCGGCGATGGCCTCGAGGTCGAGCCCGAGAGCGGACGCGCCGATGCCGCGGAAGAACGTCGTCACCATCGCGGTGTAGAGCTCCTCGCTGAGACTCGGCTCGACCAGCCGGCCGATGAAGAACCCGTCGACCATGAAGTGCAGCATCATGGCCACGTCCTCGTAGGGAAATGGCGGCTCACCGGGAAGGTCGGACGCCCACGCTCGAATCACCTCGGCGATCTGGTCGCGCATGGCTCGATTCCGGGTGGCCAGCTCCTCGCGGAAGTCGGGGTTGCGCGAGGCGTAAATCGTGAACTCGATGTAGAGCTTCGGCCACTGCGAGTCCGCCCAGGCGAAGCGAATGAATTCCTCTGCGGACCTTCGTACCTCCTCGGCCGCCGCATCCTCACCCGGGAGGGTGGCCTCGATGCGCTCGAGCTCGGCGGCGTACTTCTCGTCGAGCATCACCAGGAAGAGCTCCTCCTTGCTCTTGAAGTTCGCGTAGAAGGCTCCCTTCGTGTAGCCGGCGTCGGTGGCCACGTCCTCGACCGATGCCTCGGAGATGCCCTTGCGGCAGATCAGCTTCGCCGCGGAGGCCAGCAGCGACGAGCGGGTCTTCGCCTGCTTCTCCTTGCGGCTGAGCTGCGGGCTCATCGGGCGCCGCCCGCGGTGACATGGCTGCCCAGCCCGAACCCGAGGCGGTGCGGAATCGACTCCAGCATGCTCGAGAGCCGGCCGGCCCGCCGGTCGAGCTCCGTCGCGCGCGCCGCCACGGGCTCGGTGACGTTCTTGAGCCAGTGCAGCCGCCGCTCGCCGACGCTGATCGAGGGCAACTCCACCGCGGCCGCGAGCGTCGCCTCGCTCACCAGCACCTCCCCTCCGCCCGCGACCGAGCAGAGGCGGGAGGCGACGTTGACGGCCCGCCCGTACCAGTCGCCCTCGTGACCGATGGCAGAGCCGGTGTGGACGCCGATCCGGAGCGGGGGGAGAGCCGGATCGGACTCGACGTCTTCGACGAGCTGCAGGGCGAGCAGAACCGCCGGAGAGGGATCGCCGCAGCGGATCATCGCGGCGTCCCCCATCGCCTTGACGACCTCCGCGCCGTTGGCCGCCGCCGCTGCTCGGACGTGCTCCTGAAGGCCGGCCGCCACCAAGGCAGCTCGCTCGTCGCCCTCCGAGTCGGTCAGCGCCGTGAACCCGACCAGGTCACAGAACAGGAAGGTGTGCTCCGCCGTGCTCACCGGGGCACCGCGAGCACCTCCGCCCCTCTGTTCGGGACGTTGGTGATCGTGCTCCTCACCGAATGCTCGGGCTCGCCCACCGGCCGCAACCTTCTCCGGGCGACGAGCTCCCTCAGCACCACGGCCATCTCGAACTCCGCGAAGGCGGCGCCCAGACATCGCCGGACGCCGCCGCCGAAGGGGATCCAGGTGTAGGTGGTGGGAGGGGGCGCCGCAGGCGAAGCCGAGGCGCCACCCGTTTCATGTCCCTGCTCGATGAAGCGCTCGGGGCGAAAGCGCTCGGGCTCCGGGTAGACGTCAGGTCGGCGGTGGACGAGGTAGATCGAGGGCGCCACGGAGACTCCTGCGGGGAGCAGCCGGCCGCCGATCTCCATCGGCTCCACCAGCTTGCGAAGCACCAGGGCGATCACGGGGCGCAGCCGGAGGGTCTCCTTGATCACGGCGTCGAGGTAGGCGTCCTCCCCGGCCGCGATCTCCGTCTCGAGCCGGTCGAGCTCGGCGGGATGCCTGGCCAGCAGCTCGACGGCCCAGGAGAGCGCCGTCGCCGTCGTCTCATGCCCCGCAACCAACAGGGTCATCAGCTCGTCCCGCAGCTCCGTGTCGCTCATCGACTCGCCGTCCTCGTGGCGGGCCTGGAGCAACAGCGAGAGGATGTCGTCACGGTCGGCGAGGTCGGCGGCTCCGCGGCGGGCGTCGATCTCCTCGAAGAGGAGACTGTCGATCCGCTCCATGTTCCGCCTGAAGGGCGGGAAGCGCCGCAGCCGCTCCGGGCCCAGAAGCACCATGAAGGCCGCCCGGCGCGGACTGGAGAGCAGGTTGAGCGTGCGCCGCAGCTCGTCGCGGAGACGGGTCAGGCGCTCCCCCTCATCGACGCCGAAGACCGCCCGCAGGATGATCTCGAGCGTCATCGCCTGCATCCGGGGACGCATCCGCACAGGGCTGTCAGCGGGCCAGCGATCGATCTCCTCGGACGCCACCTGCGCCATCACATCCCGATAGGCCTGCATGCGCTTGCCGTGGAAGGACGGCAGCATCAGCTTGCGCTCCTTCATGTGAGCGGGCTCATCGAGGAGGAGAACCGAACGCTCGCCCAGCACGGGCAGGAGCGCGATGTTGGCCTCGCCGGCGTGCAGCAGCCGCGGGTCGCCCGTGAAGACCTGCTTGATCGCCTCGGGATCCGCGAGGAAGACCCAGGTCCCCTCGTGCGCAAGCCGGTAGGTGAACATGTCGCCGTAGCGCGAATGGCACTGATCGAGTGTCTGCAGCGGCCGGCGCCACCACCGCCGGGTGGCCTTCAGGATGGACCAGTCGGGGCCGGGCGGCAGCTCCGGCGTTCGCGTCGCCGGGGCCGTGGAGATGTCAGCGGTGGCGAGCTCCATTCACATACCCCCCGGTATCTGATCAGATACCGACCGGTATGTCAAGTAGGACCCGGTCGGTTCTAGGAAGCTTCGACTGCCTCGACGATGGCGCCCGTGTTCTTGCCCCAGTGCTCCTCGGGGTCGGGCGGCATGTCGCGCAGGTACCACTCGGCGTCGAGGGCGCCCTTGGTCCCGCTGCCGGCGGCGGTGACGGCCTGGCGATAGGTGTGGTCGACGAGATCGCCGACCGCGAAGACCCCGCCGAGCTTGGTCTTGGTGGAGGGCTCATCGACCACGACGTAGCCCTCCTCGTCCAGGTCCACCTGGCCCTCGACCAGCTCCGAGCGCGGCCGGTGACCGATCGCGACGAAGGCTCCGCCGACCTCGATCTCCTTCTGATCGCCGGTCTCGGCGTGCTCGAGGCGGATCTTGGCGATCTTGCCGTCGTCGCCCGCGACGAACTCGACCGGGGTGTACGGCGTCACGAAGTCGATGTTCTCCTTGCCCCGGGCGCGCTCCTGCATGATCTTGGACGCGCGGAATTCGTCGCGCCGGTGCACGATGCTGAGCTTCTTGGCGAACTTGGAGACGAAGATGGAGTCCTCCATCGCCGAGTCGCCGCCGCCGATCACTGCCACGTCCTCGCCCTTGAAGAAGGCGCCGTCGCAGACGCCGCAGGTTGAGACGCCGCGTCCGCCGAGCTCGATTTCCCCGGGGATACCGAGCCGCTTGGGCTCCGCTCCCATGGAGAGGACCACGGCCTTGGCCAGATGCGTGTCCTTGCCGACGCGGACGGTCTGGATTCCGCCGTCCGTGAGCTCGACCTCGGTGGCGTCGTCGGTGATGAACCGTGCGCCGAAGCGCTCTGCCTGGGCGCGGAACTGATTCATCATCTCCGGGCCCATCACGCCCTCCGGATAGCCGGGGTAGTTCTCCACGTCGGTCGTGTTCTGAAGCTGCCCGCCCCACTGGAAGCCCTCGATGACGAGTGGCTCGAGCTCCGCGCGAGCGGCGTAGAGCGCAGCCGTATACCCGGCGGGGCCGCCGCCGAGGATGATCAGGTTCTCGACCCGCTCTTTGTCAGTCTCGTTGTCGCTCATCTGGCCCTTTCCGGAGGCTACCTGTGGATTCGGCGACGGTTTTCGTGGTCGCCGTTCATGTGGGACTCTTCTTTACTTCACTTTTTATAGTAGCGCCAGGTGTTCCTTTGTTACGAGCCGGCCGCCGCCGTCTCCGGCTTCCCCACTCCGACCGGCTCCGGGCGCTCGCGGCCCTCGCTCTCCCAGCGGTTGACGGTCTTGCGGAGCTGGAAGAAGGCGACGATCCCCGGCGGGATCGGCAGCCAGAAGGCGATCACGCGATAGGTGAGCACGGCGGCGAACACCTCCGCGCTCGGGACACCGAAGAGGACGAAGGCGCCGATCATCCCGGCGTCGACGGCCCCGACGCCTCCCGGGGCGAACGGGAAGAGGTTGGCGACCATCCCGAGGAAGAAGCCCTGGATCACGACCCCCAGGGGAACCGAGACGTCGAACGCATGGAAGCTGGCCCAGAGGATCGCGATGTTCGCGCCCCAGAAGCCGATCGCGCCGCCGAATGCCAACGCGCCCGCGCTGGGATGGCGGACGAACGCGATGGCGGTCCGGGTCCCCTGCGCGAAGGTGGCGGGGGCCGTGGCGAGCCGTCTGGCGATCACGCCGAAGCGACCCGAGGCGTGGCGCTCGATCCGGCGCTCGAAGTCGTCGGGGAGAAGGGCCATCAGTAGGCCGATGACGATGGCCACCGCGGCGAGCGCCGCCGGTATGACGGTGCCGGACAGCGGCGCCTCACCGGAGAGCACTCCGGTGCGCAGCAGCACTCCGAAGACGATGATCGCCAGCAGGTAGACGGAATAGAGGACCACCAGGAAAGCGACCATCCGGCAGACCGACTGGCGGCGCTCCATTCCCGCCTTGCGCAGTGCCCAGTAGGTGAGCAGGATGCCGCCGGCTCCGCCCGCCGAGAAGAGGCGGGTGGCCGCCAGGCCCGCCATGGTGATCTGGTAGCTCTCCGCCCACTCCAGGTGGATCACCTTCTCGCCGACGACGCCGCGGAAGAGCGCGACGTAGGCGGCGAACATCGCGATGCAGAAGACGACCCCGAGTGCCACCCACACCGGGTCTCCCTCCGAGATCTTCCCGAGCGCGTCCTGGAGGTCGAACAGCCTCGGGATCAGGACGTAGATCGCGACCAGCAGCAGGACGACGGCGACCGCCGTCTGGATCAGGCGCTTCGGGTCGGCAAAGAAGCTGGGCTCAGCCTCCGCGACCATCTCGCGGGCGGTTTCCTCGTGATCCTGAGCGCTTTGCGGGCGCTCCTCCCTCACATGGGCAATCTTCGCAAAGGGGGCTACTCGGTCGCGATGCGCTCCAGCTGCTGCAACGCCCTACTCACGGCCTGGGCCAGCGGCTCGGCGTACCGCTCTCCCCTGCGGATCGCGAATACGAGAGCCGCGCCCGCGAGCAGATCGATCACGTAGTGCTCGCCGAGGTAGACGAGCGCGAAGCCGAGTGTCCCGGCGTAGGCCCATCCGGCGAGGCCCTCCCGCACCCCCATCTCGGAGAGCAGCAGCGCCGCCATCAACGAGGTCGCGAAGTGAAGCGAGGGCATCGCCGCCCAGGGGTTCCCGCCCAGAGCGTCGTAGAGGACCGGCCATGCCTTGCCCCACTCCTCCTCGCCGACCTCCACCATGATCCGGCGGATCTTGGCGTCGGTGTGCCCCTCCTCGGAGGCCCACCACGGCGGGGCGGTCGGGACCGCGGCGTAGACGATGCAGCCGAGGTCATAGACGGCAGACATCTGCCTCGCGGACCGCGCGAACTGCTCCTGGTCGCGGGCGAGGATGTAGGTGAGGGCGCCGTGGGGCTCGAAGAACCAGGACCAGTGGACCCAGCAGAGGAACCGGTTGATCACGTTCCTGTTGCCGAGCCCGCCCAGAGCTCGCTGCAGCCTGACGTTGGGGAGCTCTCCCCCGCCGAGCACCCGATCCACCCGGATCGGGTAGCCGACGCGCAGCCGGCTCTCAGCCCTCTCTGGGTTGTCGTAGGGGAGCTCGTGCCCGAGCACGAACGCCCACATCTGGAGCGCGTACATCCCGGCGTCGCGCAGCTTGCTCCGGGGTCTCAGGACGGCCAGCGCAGGCGGTCCCGCTGCGAGGGCGGCCGTGGTCACGGCCGGGTGAATGCGACGTTTCTTGCGAATCAGAGGGACGACGAACGCCGCCGCAAGCGCAGCCGCCGCCGCGCCCTTCACCAGCGGGCGCCAGGGCGACGATGATCTCGGTGCGCTGCCGTTGCCGGGCAAGGAGGCGCGAGTCTAAAGCGCGGTGCGGCCTTGTGCCGATAGTTCTATGTGAAGTCCACCCGCCTTGCCGTGGCCGCGGACAGCGGTCACGCGCCGACAATCGCCCTGCTCGAGGGCCTTCCAGACGCGATCCTGCTGCTCGACAGGGGCGGCGTGATCGCCTACGCGAACGCCGCCGCGGAGGAGCTCTATGGACAGCCCGCCGCGGTGCTCAAGGGACGCGCGTTCCCGAGCCTGCTGAGTGAGCCGTTCGCGGACGACTACATCGACGCTCTCGCCCGCTTCGACGCCGGCGAGAAGGCGCCGCTGCTGGGCGATCGGCGGGAGGTCGTCTCCCGCAGGGCGGACGGCTCGTCGACGACCATCGAGCTGACGCTGAGCGACGTCCGCGTCGGGCAGGCGCCCTCGGTTGCGGCGGTTGCGCACGACATCCGCCAGCGGAAGCTCGCCGAGGCCCGCCTGAAGCTGATGGCCGACCAGGATGCGCTCACCGAGCTCGTCAACCGGATCGGGTTCGAGCGCGCCCTCACCGAGCACGTCCTGCATGCCGCTCGGTACGGGACGCCCGGCTCCGTGATCGCTTTCGGGGTCGACAACTTCAAGTACGTCAACGAGACGCTGGGCGTCGAGGCCGGCGACCAGCTGCTCGTGGAGCTCTCCGAGCTGGTCCAGAAGCGCCTGCGCAAGACCGACGTGTTCGCCCGCGTCGGAGGCGACGCCTTTGCGATTCTCGTCCACGCCGCCGACATGCCCAAGGCCCTCGAGCTGACAGAGGAGCTCCTCGAGATCGCACGCAACCACCGCTTCGTCCTCGCGGGCGAGGCCATGCGGGTCACGCTGAGCGCCGGCGTGACCGCGCTCGACGGGCGGCCGGTGATGGGCACCGAGCTACTTGCCGAGGCCGAGACGGCGATGCACACCGCCAAGGAGTCCGGGCGCGACCGGGCGATCGGGTACGAGCCCAACAGCCGGGCCGAGGGCGACGAGAGGCGCGCCTGGTCAGAGCGGGTGCGGGAGGCAACCGAGCGGGGACTGTTCGTCCTCGTGAGCCAGCCGATCGTGAGCCTGAAGACCGGCGAGACCACGCAGCACGAGGTGCTGGTGAGGATGCGCGACGAGGGGGGCGGCCTGGTGCAACCCGCCGCCTTCCTGGCGACCGCGGAGCGCTTCGGCCTGATCGGCGGCATCGACCGATGGGTCACCCAGCAGGCCGTGCGGCTGATCGCCGCCCACAACAGGGAGGGGCGCGAGCTCACGCTCGAGGTCAACCTCTCCGGGAAGACGATGGGCGACACCAGGTTCCCGGACGAGGTGCGGCGCGAGCTCACCTCCAGCGGAATCGATCCGGCCAGCCTGATCTTCGAGGTCACCGAGACCGCAGCGGTCGCCGACATCGAGCAGGCTCGCCTCTTCGCGCAGAGCCTCTCCAGGGTGGGGTGCCGCTTCGCGCTCGACGACTTCGGCTCGGGATACGCGTCCTTCTACTACCTGA
Source organism: uncultured Solirubrobacterales bacterium (assembly GCA_963747425.1). Taxonomy (GTDB): domain Bacteria; phylum Actinomycetota; class Thermoleophilia; order Solirubrobacterales; family 70-9; genus DASUPK01. The sequence goes on along the minus strand of CAVVFJ010000011.1, from coordinate 132,121 downwards.
AGCACCTGCCGATCAGCTATCTGAAGATCGACGGCGAATTCGTCCGAGAGCTGCCCAAGAGCCAGACCGATCAGCTCATCGTCAGGGCGCTCGTCGACGTCTGCGAGGGCCTCGGCATCAAGACCGTCGCCGAGTTCGTGACGGATCAGCGGACCATGGACATGGTCCAGGAGCTGGGCGTCGACTTCGCCCAGGGCTACCACCTGGGCAAGCCCCAGCCGGTCTCCGCCCTCAGGGACGGCTGACCCGCTCGAGCGGGATCAGGAAGGACTCGTACGCGGCACCGGTCGCCTCCTGCAGGCCGATCTCGCAGGTGCGGTTGCTGCACAGATAGGCGTCGTGCTTCGAGCCGGCGAGCTCCGCGGCCTCCTCCGCCGTCGCCGACTTCGTCAGCTCCGGGTGGAGCATCCCGCGGTCGCCGGCCATCCCGCAACAGGTCGCGCGGATCGGCTGGACCACCTCATCCGCCATCGCGCCGGCGATCTCCCGCAGCTCGCGCTCCAGCCCCATGTGGCGGGTCGAGCAGGTCGGGTGGACCGCAACCGAGCCGAGCTTCTCACGGATCTCGAGGTTGGGGAGCAGACGGCCCGCCCACGCGACCGAGTCGAGAACCTCCAGCTCGTCGTGGCGCTCACGCGCCTCCTCGGCGAGGCCATGGGCGCAGGAGCTGGCGTCGATCACGACTGGCAGCTCCCCCTCCCCGCTCCAGCGCCAGAGAGCCTCCACCGTGCGGTCCGCCATCAGCTTCGCGCCCTCCGTATAGCCCTTGGACGCCCAGGGGACCGAGCAGCAGCGTCCACCGACGTCGTCCGGGATCCAGACGGGTAGGCCCGCCCGCGCCGACAGGGTCACCATCGCCTCGGGCAGCGGCAGCCCTGCGCCATCGCCGCGTGGCGGTCCGAAGATCCGGTTGACGCAGGCCGGCATGTAGACGGCGGCCGCGCCCTCGCGTGCGGTCAGGGGCAGCTTCGCCGGAGCGGGCGGCGGCATGTTGCGGGGCCAGGAGGGGACGAGCTCGTCGCTGAAAACCGAGCGTGCCGCATTGGCGGCGCCGCGCATCAGCGGGCCCGCGACCGCGCCGGCGCGAAGGCCCGCGCGCGCCGTCTTCTCCACCGACGCCCACCGCTCCGCGACCCGGACGGCCTGCCGCTGCGCCTTGTCGGGGTGTTCCTCGGCGCGGAAGCCCTTGATCAGCTTGCCGGTGTCGATCCCGAGCGGGCAGGCGATCTGGCAGGTGCCGTCGGCGGCGCAGGTCTGGATGCCGTCGTAGGAGTACTGCTCGATCAGGGCCCGCTGCACCGGCGATCCCGCCTGCTGTCGTGCCATCTCGCGGCGGATCACGATTCGCTGCCGCGGCGTGGTGGTCAGGTGACGGCTCGGGCAGACCGGCTCGCAGAAGCCGCACTCGACGCAGGTCGTCGCGACCTCCTCGATCTCCGGGGTCGTCTTCAGGTTGCGGAGGTGGGCGCCCTCGTCGCGGTTGAGCAGGACGCCGGGGGCGAGCACCCCGTCGGGGTCCGCCAGGCCCTTCACCCGCCACATCAGCTCGGTCGCCTTCTGGCCCCACTCCCGCTCGACGTACGGCGCCATGTTCACCCCGGTGCCGTGCTCGGCCTTCAGGGACCCGTCGTACTTGTCGAGGATCAGGGCCACCAGCTTCTCCATGAAGGCCTCGTAGCGGTCGGTGTCCTCCTGCTTCGAGAAGTCCGGGGTGAGCATGAAGTGGAGGTTCCCGGCGGACGTGTGGCCCGCCACCCCGGGCAGGAAGGCATGCTCGCCGAGCAGGGCCTGGATGTCGCGGGCCGACTCGGCGATCCGCTCCGGGGGCACGCAGACGTCCTCGATGATCAGCGAAGTCCCGGGGGCGCGGAAGCGGCCGATCAGCCCGTGCAGCCCCTCCCGCACCGTCCAGGAGACCTCGATGCGCTCGGGATCGCGGGTGAAGTCCGCCGGCTTGATGAGCTCGTGCTCCTTCAGGATCTCCTCGGCTCCCGCGACCAGCCGGTCGAGCTCGCCGTCCGACTCCGCTCCGAACTCCACCAGCAGCGCCGCCGAGGTCGGCGGCAGCTCCAGCCAGTCCTGCGGGGCGCCGGCGATGTTCTGGGCGGCCACCATGAGCGCCGGGGCGACCATCAGCTCGACCGCGGTCGCGCCCGCCTCCACCAGCGCCGGCACCGGCTCGGTCGCCGACTCGATGCCGTCGAAGTGCAGCCAGGAGACAGTCGTACGAGATGGCTTGACGACGGTCTCGAGGACGGCCTCGGCGATGAAACCGAGCGTTCCCTCGGAGCCGATCAGAAGCCGCCGGAAGATCTCGACCGGCTCGTCGGCGTCGAGGAAGGCGGAGAGCCGGTAGCCGGTGGTGTTCTTGATCTCGAACTTCTTGCGGATCCGCTCGCTGAGCTCCGTGTCCGCACGGATCTCGTCCCGGATCTCGGCAAGTCCCTCGGCGAGCTCGGGCTCGGCCTGGGCGAAGCGCTCGCCGGCGTTGGGGGCGGCCGTGTCGATCACCGTCCCCGACGGCAGCACGAAGGTCAGCGAGCGGACGGTGCTGTAGGAGTCGGCGACGATGCCGCAGCGCATCCCGCCGGAGTTGTTGGCGAGAACGCCTCCGATGCAGGCGATGTCGGTGCTGGCGGGGTCGGGCCCGAGCTTGCGCCCGTGCGGCCAGAGCACTCTGTTGGCATGTCCGAGGACCGTCCCGGGCTTGACCCTGGCACGGGCGCCGTCGTCCAGCACCTCCACCCCGGTCCAATGCCGGCGGACGTCGACCAGGATCCCGTCGCTCTGCGACTGGCCGTTGAGGCTCGTTCCTCCCGCACGGAAGGTGAGCGGGATCTTCGAGGCACGCGAGTAGGCGAAGAGCTTTGCGACGTCATTCGCATCCCGAGCCATCACGACCGCCTTCGGCAGCAGCCGATAGGGGCTCGCGTCGGAGGCGTAGCGGACCAGGTCGATCACGCGGGTGAGGACGCGGTCGGGCCCGAGCAGCTCGATCAGCTCGCTTCGCAGCGGCTCCGGCGTCCCCGAGGCGAGCTCGTCCGGCACCCGGTCGTTGGCGGCCTCACTCCCCTCCGGCGCGATCCGGTCCACGTTGGGCGCGAGCAGATCCACGGGGTGAGACTAAGCGAGCGGGGTCAGGAGCGGGATTCCACCCGGACCCGGACGAGCGCGTCCCGGCCGGCGTCCCGAGTGGCGACCGCGTGCCCGGCCACATCCTGGCCCCTGACCACGAGGCGGACGTCCCCACCCTCGCCGGTCAGGTTCCGCCACCAGACCTTGCGGTCGGGCCAGCCCACCGCGATCGTGATCTCGTCGCCCTTGTCTCGGTAGAAGGCCGGGATCGTGTACTCGCGCCCGCTCCTTCGGCCGGTGTAGGTGATCAGCGCAACGCGCCCGCTCGCCAGCTTGTGAGCGGGCGAGCGCAGCACCGCCCGGAGGACCGGGTTGACGGTGTGGTTCATCAAGCGGAACCGCCCGCTCGCTCCGCCCGGCGCGGACATCGTCAGAACAGCGCCATGCCCGGTGTGACCGGGACCTCGACCAGCCGCGGCTTGCTCTCTCCGATCGCGTCCTCGAGCGCGGCGTGCAGCTCGTCGCGGCCGGAGACGGTCTTCGAGCCGACACCGTACGACTCGGCGACCCTCGCGACCTCGAGCGCCGGGAGGTCGAGGCCGGGAGCTCCCTTCACCTCCTCCACGTCCGCGAACCACTTGAGGATCGAGTACTCCTCGTTGCGGAGGACCAGGAAGGTGACCGGGAGGTCGTAGGCCGCCGCGGTCCAGAAGCCGGTGATCGCGTACTGGGCCGAGCCCTCGCCCAGCACGCAGACGACCGGTCGGTCGGGCTGGGCGAGCTGGACGCCGATGGCGGCCGCCAGGCCGAAGCCGAGTCCTCCGCCGGCACCGAAGTAGTAGCTGCCGGGCTTGGAGATGCGGAGCTGGTTGCGCAGGGCAAGCGTGCTCGACGGCGACTCGAGGACGACGATCCCGTCGTCGGGGAAGACCTGGGCGAGGGTGTTGTGCACCATCGTCGGCGTGAGGGGGTCGGTCTCGTCCCCGGCGCTCGGCTCGGGCAGCGGCGTCGGCTCGGCGCGGTTCGCCTCGCCGACCTCCGCCAGCAGCGCCCGCAGCGCCAGCCCGACGTCGGCGAGGATCACGTCGCCCATCGGGGCGCGGGCTGCCTCATCCGGATCGCTGGTGATCGCGACCAGCGAGGCGCCCTCGGGGAGCAGGGGCCCGGGGATGTAGGGGTAGTACGGGAAGACCGAGGAGCCGACGACGACGATCAGGTCGCGGCCCTTGAGCGTCTCGGCGACGGGGCCGATCGCGGGCGGCAGGACGCCCTGGAAGAGCGGATGTCCCTCCGGGAAGCCGAGCCGGCCGCCCCCCGGGGCCGGCGAGGCGAAGACCGGAAGCTTCTGGCGCTCGGCGAGCGCCACGGCGTCATCCCAGCCGCCGCTGGCGTCGATGTCCGGACCGGCGACCAGCACGGGATTGCTCGCCTCCTCCAGCCGCTTCGCGAGCGCCCTGATCGCGTCGGGGTCCGGCCCGGACCGGGGCTCGGAGGTCCGCTCGACGACGGCGCCGGAGGCCTGATCCGCCTCGGCGTTCCAGTCGTCCATGGGCAGGGAGACGAAGGCGGGGCCGCGCGGAGCGAGTGACGCCGTGTGGATCGCCCGCGCGAGCGCATGCGGGACGTCCTGGGCGCGGGGCGGCTCGAAGCTCCACTTGACGAAGGGATGGACGACGCGCGTCGCGTCGCGGTTGGTCAGGTTGGCCTGCATCGTGATGTGCGCCCTGACCTGCTGGCCCGCCGTCACCACCAGCGGCGAGTGGTTCGCCTGGGCGTTGAAGATCGCCCCCATCCCGTTGCCCACTCCCGGCGCCGTGTGGAGGTTGACGTGAGCCGGGCCGCCGGAGGCCTGGGCGAATCCGTCGGCCATCCCCACCGCGACGGCCTCCTGCAGCCCGAGGACGTAGCGGAAGTCGTCGGGGAACTCGGCGAGCATCGGCAGCTCCGTCGAGCCCGGATTGCCGAAGATCGTCGTCATCCCGTGCTCCCGGAAGAGCTCGAAGGTGACCTCACGTACGCTGCTCACGAACCGGACCCTATTGGAGGGCGGGACGGCCTCAGACCTGCGAGACGTGCCGCGGCGTCGAGGGTGGAGTCGACCCACGCCTGATCGCCTGGGTCCCGAAGCGGCGGCGAATCTCGTCGATCGCGAGGTCGAGCGCCGGGTCGAATCCCGGCTCCAGAGGCAGCTCGAGCTGCGCCTCGTCGCTCAGGTTCGCCACCGTGATCCCCAGGAGGGTGATGCCGCGTCGCTCTATCAGCGGTCTGGCCGCGGCGAGCAGCGCCCTCGCCGCCGCCAGGATCGCGCCGGTGCCCGCCGTCGGATGGGGAAGTGTGCGGGAGCGGGTGATTCGGGAGAAGTCACCAAGGCGGAGGCGGAGCGTCACCGTTCGGCCCGCGCGGTTGGCCTTCCTCGCCCGCCGGGTGACCCGGTCCACGAGGCTGACCAGCAGGGCGCTGAGCTCCGGCTCCGACCTCCCTCCACTCGCGAACGCGGACTGCGTGCCGATCGAACGGCGGCGTGGGCCGTGACGCACGGGTCGCGGGTCGCGGCGATGGGCGATCGCATGAAGATGCCGCGCGGCATGGCCCCCGAGAAAGAGGGCAAGCTCCTCCTGGTCGCGGCGCTCGAGCTCCCCGATCGTCTTGATGCCATGGGCGCGGAGCTTGTCCGCCGTGACCAGACCGACTCCCCAGAGGAATTCGACCGGAAGCGGCCTGAGGAACTCCGCCTCCCGATCCGGCTGGATGACCAGCAGCCCGTCGGGCTTGGCGGCGCGGCTCGCCATCTTGGCGAGCACCTTCGTCCTTGCGACGCCGACCGTGACAGCCAGACCGATCCGCTCCCGCGCCTGCCGCCGCAGCCGCTCGGCGATCTGGCGCGGGGTCCCCGAGATCCGCTCCAGCCCGCGCACGTCGAGAAAGGCCTCCTCGAGCGACATGCCCTCGACGAGCGGCGCGATCTCCTCGAACAGTTCGAAGAGCGCCCTGCTTGCCTCCGAGTAGGCGGAGAAGCGCGGCGGGACGACGGCGGCGCGTGGGCAGAGTTGGTGCGCGCGTCGTCCGCCCATCCCGCCGTGGATCCCATAAGCGCGCGCCTCATAGCTCGCGGCCATGACCACACCGGCCCCGACGATCGTGGGGCGGCCGCGCAGGCTCGGATCGTCCCGCTGCTCCACCGAGGCGAAGAACGCGTCGGCGTCAGCGTGGAGGATCGACGCGGCCGATGACACGAACGTATGTTCGCATCACGGCATCGCCGGATCAAGTCGCGGAAATGGATCGCGGCCGCTAACCGGCGGCGTCTTGTGCAGCGAGGACACGCCGCTCCGCCAGGCCGCCGAAGTCGACCGGGCCCGGCATGAGCTCCTCGGGCGGCGAGATCTCGATCCCGATCGCGGCCATGCGGCGCTTCAGCGCCTGGTAGGCGAAGCCGTAGATCTGGGAGGAGTGGTGGCCGTAGGAGAAGAAGTCCGACGGGTCATCGGCCTCCGGCGGGCAGAAGACCTCGGCGGCCTTCGGCAGCAGCTCCTCGAGGCGCCGCAGGACGACCCCCTTCATCTCGGGCCGCTCGACGCAGACGTCCTTGAGGAAGCGAACGCCGAAGGCAATGTGGCGGTGCTCGTCCTGCTCGACCAGGCGGAAGCCCTCGTTGAAGCCCGGGTACAGGTCGTGGTCCTGGGTGTACTCGATCATGATCCGCTGGCCCGGCATCGCCAGGACCCCCTCGGTGACCATGTGGTAGGTGACGATGCCCTCGACGAACAGCTCGAGATCGTCGGGCCTCTGCTTGATCCGGTCGGCGATGTCCCGCAGCGAGTCGTCGAACAGGAAGTGCCACGGGCCGAGCATGCGGTCCTCGATCTCCCGCAGGCGCGCCCGGAAGCTGCCCGATTCGAGCCCCATCACCTCGCTCGCCCAGCGGTCGAAGAAGACCGCATGGCGCATCTCGTCGACGAGCTGGGTGGCGAGGAAGGCCTCGACCTCGCCGCTGGGCGCCGCCAGCAGGAAGGGCGCCAGGTCGGCGGTCACCCGCTCCTCGCCGACGTAGAAGCTGCCGATGCTGAAGGCGGTGTGCTGCTGGGACTCCGCCGGGCTGACCAGCCAGTGCTCCCGGTCGACCGAGAAGTCGAGCTCGTGCGCACGCCAGTTCTGCCGCTCCCAGAGCGCGTAGAGCTGCTCGTAGCTCATCAGGCCGCCGCGGGGGCGCTTCGACTCGGCCGGATCGCCGGCGTCCGCGGACGCGCCGTTGGTGGCCACCTTGCTGCCCCAGCTGCCGGCGTTCTCGGCCTGCAGGCGCCGCTGCCGGACCTCGCGGGCGAGCTCTGGGGCATCGATCCCCTCGGCGCGATCGATCCAGCGGCCCATGCGGGTGACGGGGAAGATGCTTCCGTCCACCTCCGTGTACCCGAGCCTCATCGCGTCGGAGGGCGTCAGCTCGCCGGAGAGCATCCGGAGCCAGTCGCTGTATCGAATCCGGACGATCGCGTCGGGGTCATCGCCGACGCCACGGCGGACGCGGACGTCGCCGTCAGCCACCTCCACCCGCCAGGCGCCGCCCCCGTCACCGACCAGCTCGTAGGCGACGGTGAAGCTGTGGCCCCGGGTCCACTCCGGCTCGATCGCATAGGCCAGCGAGCGGAAGACCAGATCCGGGTCGACCGGCAGCCCAAGGCGCGCGAGGTCGCGGGGGCCCGCGTCCACCGAGAGCCGGCGCAGCGCCAGCGCCTTCCGTCGCCTGCCGCGAAGCTTGATGCGCCCGCGCGCCATCGCGCCGACCGGGCTGCGGCCGGAGGCGAGCAGCGCGAGGGTCTCGGCATCGGTCGAGATCGCAAAGGCCTCGCCATTGAGGTCGGCGCCCACGGCGCTCTCCGTGACCTCGGCGCGGTCGCCGAGCGAATTGACGGTCCAGGCGCCCAGGCCCTCGAGCTCGAGGCGGTAGCTGAGGCCGGCGGGCAGCGCCGCCGCCGCGGCGGGCAGCGACTGCACGATGAGGCGGGCGGCAAGCTCGGGATCCGACGCCGCCATCCGGCGCAGAGTCCGGGTGGCCGTCCCGTTCTCCTCCATGACGGCGATTCTGCCAGAACATCCGGCACATTGGCCAGCTGGCCAGTTTTCGATGCGTAATAGACTCACGCCCGCCTTGCTCGGCCCGCACACCGCCCACTCGCCCAACGCGGACGACATGACCACCCTGTACTGGGTGATGCTCGTCGTCGGCCTCGTGCTGCTGGTGGCGATCAACCTCGCCCTGGTCGGCCTCGTCATGCGCTTCCGCTCCGCCCGTGGCCGGCAGCCGCGGCGCCTCGTGGTGCGGCGGCCGGCACAGATCGGGACCGCAGGCGTCTTCGCCGCGATCGTCGCCGCCACCTTCGTCCTCGGCGTGATCGAGACCCACAACGCCAAGAAGGTCGAGGCGTCCGGGCCGGACGGGCTGCAGGCGACGGCATCGCTGACCGCGCAGCGCTCGCTCACCCTGCCGGACACCTCGGCCTCGTCGGCCCCGCTCGAGATCAGGGCGTGCGGCCAGCAGTGGATCTGGCGCTACGAGTACCCGGACGGCACCTACTCCTACTACGAGCTCGTGGTGCCGGTCGACACGACCGTGATCCTGCACCTCTGCTCGACCGACGTCGTGCACCGCTGGTGGGTTCCCGGCCTGAGCGGCAAGTTCGACGCCACCCCGGGCGAGAGCAACTCGACCTGGTTCAAGGCCGACGAGACGGGCGACTTCGATGGCGCCAGCTACGCGTTCTCGGGCGCCTCGTACGCCGCCATGCGCACCCGTGTCCACGTCGTCGATGTGCCGACCTACCAGGCCTGGCTCGAGCAGCAGGCCGCGGGGATCCAGGCGGCCCAGACCTTCGTCCAGACGGGTGAACGGGGAGAGCTGATGAGCGACGGACGCACACTCGCCCCGCAGCGCCCGGAATTGGTCACCGACGGACCGGTGCCGGCGCGCCCGCGCTGGCTCGAGATGGTGATGAGCTCCGACCACAAGGACGTCGGCCGCCTCTACATCGGGGCGTCCCTCTCCTTCCTCGTGCTCGGGATGGTCGCCTACCTGCTGATGCGACTCCAGCTGGCCGTGCCCGAGAACGACCTGATCGAGCCGGTCACCTTCAACAGGCTGCTCTCGGTCGGCAGCGCCACCCTGATCGTCCTCTTCGCCCTGCCCCTCGCCTTCGGCCTCTACACCTACGTCGTGCCGCTTCAGATCGGGGCGCGCTCGCTCGCGTTCCCGCGGCTCTCCTCGCTGTCGGTCTGGCTCTACGTCCTCGGCGGGGCCCTCCTCTACGTCAGCTTCGCCTACACGCCTCCGGAGGCGGGGTTCAACTCGTGGCCCCCGCTCTCTGACACGGTCTTCATCTCCAACAACGGCGTCGACGTCTGGATCGCGGCGGTCGGCCTGACCGTCCTGGGACTCGTCCTCCAGTCGATCAACCTCGCGGTGACGATCGCGAAGCTCCGAGCGCCCGGGCTGGCGTGGCGCAGGCTCCCCGCCTTCGCATTCTCGGGCGCGGTCTCGAGCTGGACGATGATCGTCGCGGGCTCGGCGATGCTCGCCGCCCTGGTCATGCTCGAGATGGAGCGGCATTTCGGAGGCGTCTTCTTCGACCCCGGCGAGGGCGGCGCGCCGATCTACTACCAGCACCTGAGCTGGATCTTCTTCACCGGCTGCTACCTCATCTTCCTGCTGCCCGCGATCGGGGCGATCTCGGAGATCCTGCCGGTCTTCTCCGGCAAGCCGCTGCTCTCCCGTGGCGCGCTGATGAGCTCGATGGCCGCGATCATGCCGCTCGGACTGCTCGCCTGGATGCAGAACATGATGAGCGCGTCGATCCCGATCGGCTGGCTCTACGGCGCGATGCTGATGGCGCTGCTCCTCGCGATCCCGATCGGGGCGATCTTCGTCAACTGGATCGGCACCATCGCCGGCGGGGTCCTGCGGATGCGCGCGCCGATGGTCTTCGCGCTCGCCGCGATCTCGACGCTGAGCTTCGGCCTGGTCGGTGAGCTGATCCAGAGCGTGATCCCCGTCAACTGGCTGCTCGCCGACACCACCGCATCGACCGCGGCCAGCGGGTACGTGCTGGTCGGCGGGCCTGTCCTCGGCGGGCTCGCGGCCCTCTACTACTGGTTCCCGAAGATGACCGGACGGACGATGAGCGAGGGGCTCGCCAAGCCGTCGGTCGCGCTGATCGTGCTCGGCGCACAGCTCACCTTCATCCCGCTCTTCCTTGCCGGCCTCGAGGGGCAGCAGGTCGAAATCTTCAAGTTCTTTGCGGCAAGCGACGCGATCAACGCGATGAACCTCGACGCGCTCAACCTGATCGCCACGATCGGCGCGTTCGTCCTCGCCGTCGGGATCGTCCTCTCGATCGTCAACGCGTATCTCGGAGTCAAGTCCGGCACCCCCGCCGGGCACGACCCGTGGGGCGGCGAGACGCTCGAGTGGTTCGCGACCTCGCCCCCGCCCCCGCACAACTTCGACGTGGTTCCCGACGTGCGCAGCGACGAGCCGCTGCGCGACATCCGCGAGGCGGTGAGGCGCCACGACGCCTCTCGGCCCGCGGAGGCGGAGACCAAAGAGCCGGTAGCCTGACGCCATGGCCGGACCCGTTGCCGGGGGCGGCGGGGAGCAGCTCCGCCGGTTTCGCCGCCTGGCAGACCTCACCGCAGTTGTCACCTTCCTGCTGATCGTCGTCGGCGGAATCGTCCGCGTGAGCCAGTCCGGGCTCGGCTGCGGGCCGGGTGGCAGCGGCACCAAGGGCTGGCCGCTCTGCGGCGGCCAGGTGATCCCGTTCGTCGGCAACGAGAACCGCGTGATCGAGTTCTCGCACCGGCTGCTGGCGACCGTCGTCGTGATCCTGATCGCGCTGCTCTGCTGGCGCGCATACAAGCACCTGCGCGAGCGAACACGGCTGGGCCTTCCGTGGCTCCCTGATCGCCGGCGTGCTCGTCCTGGTCCAGGCTGGCCTGGGCGGGCTCACGGTCGAGCACAGCCTGGCGGAAGAGCTGGTCGCCGCCCACCTCGGCACCGCGATGATCCTGCTCGGCCTGCTGCTCTGGCTCAGCTTCAAGGCGCGCTCCGATGCGGCCGTCCAAGCCGGGACCGCGGCTGCTCCGGTCCGCGGGCTGAAGCCCTACGCGGCCACAGCGGCGGTGCTGCTGCTCTGCGCGATCGTCGCCGGCGGCTACATGGCCGGCACCGAGGAGGAGGGCGTCAACGACGTCGGCCCGAACATCTCCGGAGCGCACCTGGCCTGCGGCAAGATGTTCCCGGAGTGCGGATCGGGCAGGTTCCTGCCCTTCGGCAACAACCGGCTGACCGACATCCACCTCACGCATCGCGTCTTCGTCTACGCGGCGACGATCGCGATCATCCTCCTGCTGCTGGTCGCATACGCGCGCGGCTCACGTGACCGGCTGCTCGCTCTGGCCGCGCTGCTGCTGCTCTGCCAGTTCACGCTGGGCGCGCTCAACGTCTGGCTCGGCGAGCACGGGCCGCTGATCGTCGCCCACCTGACGACGGGGACCCTGCTCTGGGCGGCGGTGATCTCGATCGCCTACAAGCTCGCCTGGCTGCCGAGCGGCTCTGCGGGGCGTGAGAGGGCGCCGCGGGCCGAGGCATCGGCGGCCGCGGCATGAGCGTCCACCTCGGAACCGGATCCGACCGGATCCCCTCGAGCCGTCCCGGCGGCGAGCAGGTCTCCACCACTCCGGGCGACGCGCGGGCCCGGACGATGCGCACCGCGATCGGGGTGGCGAACGACTACGTCACCCTCACCAAGCCGCGGATCATCTCCCTGCTGCTGCTCACCTGCGTGGCGACGATGTTCGTCGCCGACCCCGGCGGCCCGGCTCTCTCCACCATCCTCTGGACCTGCCTCGGCGGGTACCTGGCCGCCGGCGGCGCCGGAGCCATCAACCACTACATCGAGCGCGAGCGAGATGCCCGCATGGCGCGGACAGCGGGCAGGCCGCTGGCGAGCGGGCGCATCGAGCCGCGACGCGGACTGCTCTTCGGCACGACGCTCGGCGTCGTCGCTGTGGTCCAGCTCTGGATCACGGTCAACGCGCTGACCGCGGCCCTCGCGGCGGCCGGGCTGCTCGGCTATGTCTTCGTCTACACGCTCTGGCTCAAGCCCCGCACGCCCCAGAACATCGTCCTCGGTGGCGCCGCCGGCGCGATGCCGCCGCTGGTGGGCTGGGCGGCCGCCACCGGGACCCTCTCCCTCGAGGCGCTCTGGCCATTTGCGATCGTCTTCTTCTGGACCCCGCCCCACTTCTGGGCGCTGTCGCTCCTGATCTCCGACGACTACGCCCGCACCGGCGTCCCGATGCTCCCCGTGGTCCGGGGCGAAACCACCACCCGGCACCAGATCGTCCTCTACGCCCTGCTCCTGGTCGCCGTCACGGTCGGCCCGGTCATCACCGGGCTGTTCGGGACCGCGTACCTGATCGCCGCGCTGGCCCTGGGGGCGGGCTTCGTCGGCCTCGCGCTCGTCCTGTTGGCGCACCCGTCGCGGCCCGCGGCGCGCCGCCTCTACCTGAGCTCGCTCGCCTACCTGGCGCTGCTCTTCGTGGCGATGGCCCTCGACCGAGGGTTATAGGGTTCCGCCCGTGGATCGCGAGCGAGCCAGAGCCACCATCCGCGCCGGCATGGTCACCGCCAGCCTGGCGCTGCTCGTCTTTGCCCTGGCCTTCTACGTCGCGATCCTCTACCTGCGATGAGCCAGCCCCCGAAGCCGACCGAGGCGATCTACCTGTCGCGGCCCAGCGTCGCTCCAGCCCTGTTCGCCTTCGGCTTCGCCGCGGTGATCGTTGGGCTGTTCGCCTGGTGGCCCTACTCCGTCATCGGAGCCGCAATCGCCATTCCCTCGCTGATCGCCTGGCTGCGCGCGAATCGCGCCGAGATCGCCCGCATGCCGAACCGGCAGCACACCGACACCGCCCCGATCCCGCTGTCGGTTTCACCTCCGGCCGAGTAGCCGGACCGCCGACGTCGGCTTCTTGGATAATTAGAGGCCGATGGAGTCAGCGACACTCCGCCGTGTACCCCCCCTGCCGAGCGTGGTGCAGCTCGGCCTCATCTTCGGCCTGGTGCTTCTCGCCGCCATTGCCTGGGCGATCACAGGGGACCGGATGGCCGGCATGGACGCCGGCCCGGGCACGGATCTAGGCGGTCTCGGCTTCTGGCTCACGGCTTGGGTGGTGATGATGGCCGCGATGATGTTCCCGTCGATCGCGCCGATGGTGGTCATGTACACGCGCATCGAAGAGGGAAAGCGGCGGAAAGGCCAGCCGACCCAGGCCGGCGCCACCGCGATCTTCGTCGGCGGCTACCTGGTCACCTGGGCGGCGGCGGGCCTCTTCGCCTACGCGCTCTTCGAGATCGGGCGGTCTCTCGACCTCGGCTTCCTGACCTGGGACAGCGGCGGCCCCTACGTGGCCGGCGGGGTCATCATCGCGGCCGCGATCTACCAGCTCACCCCTCTCAAGGACGTCTGCCTGCGGCACTGCCGGAATCCGCTGACGTTCGTGCTCATGCATTGGCGTTCGGGCCGGATCGGCGCGCTGCGGATGGGAATGGAGCATGGGGGCTGGTGCGTCGGTTGCTGCTGGGGACTGATGGCGGCGCTCTTCGCCCTCGGCGTGATGAGCATCGGCTGGATGGTCCTGATCGCCGCCCTGATCGCGCTCGAGAAGCTGTTGCCTTGGAAGGCAGTGGCCAATCGCTCCGTCGCCGTACTGTTGGTCGTGCTCGGGCTCGCGGTGGCCTTCGTCCCCGACAAGGTGCCGGGACTCACCCTGCCGGACTCACCCGCGGCGGCGCAGGCGATGGATTCGATGGGCATGCACGAAGACTCGAGCGGCGGCGGAGCGATGAACGATCAGAAGACGCCATCCCAGGGCGGGATGAACGGGGACGAGAAGGGGATGCCCGCCCCCTAGCGCTCAGGCAGCCCAGGCGAACTCGGACGCCGAGATGCCGGTCTTCCCCTCGTACTCGATGCCGAAGGCGCTGATCTTCGAGCGCTTCGCCTCGGCGGCGTTGAACTCCGACGAGGCCGGATGGAAGACGCCGACGAGCCGTACCGGCTCCCCTGTCTCGACACCGAAGGGAACGATGTCCTCGATCTCGAAGTCGATCGCGTCCCCGATCTTGACGCTGTGGCGCAGCCCTTCCTCGACCACCTCGAATGACGCCCGCTCGGCGCCGAGGATCTCGCCAACGAGGGGAGTGATCGCCTCCATCGGACCCCCTTTCTGTCCCCCGAAGACGGCGGTGAGCTTTTCCATTTGCTCGTCGCTTGCCTGGTCGTCGATGAACATCCCGAGGCGCCAGTTGCCCTCGGTCATGACCTTCGGAGTGTCCGCAATCGCCGCGACGCTGAGGCCGCTGACGTCCGTGCCCTCGATCTCGCCCTCCTTGATGTTGAAGACGAGGGTGACCCGGCAGTAGTCATAGGTCGCGCCGTGGTCGAAAGACATGTTGCACGGGCACATGAGGTCACACGAGCAGGTCTCGAAGTAGCTCCCCTTCAGGCTCCAGGACACGTCGGTCTCCTTCCGTGCTGTTGGTAGGCCCGATTCTGCCTTGCGGACGCGACCGCGTCAACCGCCGTGGGAACTGAGCCGCGTCCTATGGCGGCGACATGGACGAGGTCGCGCCGACCTGCGTCCAGCAGCGCACGATGTCGCGCATCGAGAGCACGCCGACGAGCTCCCCGCGCTCGACGACGACCAGGTGCCGGATGCCGCGCTGCACCATCTCCTCGGCCGCCTGCTCGAGGCTCCAGGCGGGCTCGGCGGAGATGACGCTCTCGCTCATGTGATCGGCGACCTTCTCGGCGTCCGGGTCCTTGCCCGTGCCGACGGCGTTGAGGATGTCGCGCTCGGTGATGATCCTCGGCGCCGGAGACTCGTCGTCGAAGACCAGCGCGGCGCCGGTTCCCTTCTCGGTCATCTTCGTCGCGGTCTCTCGCAGCGTGTGACCGGGACCCACGGCGAGAACCACGCTCGACATGCCCTCGCGAACCTCCACTCGGCCTCCTGTCCGGGTCGCCCTAGTGCCGTTCGGCGCAAGCTTATCCCACGCCTGGGCGACGGGTGGGCGGGTCGGCCCCGACAGATAGGATTCCCGCGCTGATGCACCGGCTCAGGGACCATGGACGGGCGATCTGGCTGGTCGCCACCGTTGCCGCGACCGCGGCCGTCGTCGGCCTGACCGGCTGCAACCTCGGCCCCAAGCCCGACCTCGACAAGGGCCAGCAGCTCTTCACCCAGAAGTGCGGCAGCTGCCACACGCTTACGGGCGCGGGCACCAGCGGCGACGTCGGGCCGAACCTCGACTACGCGTTCAAGGAGGCCCGCTCGAACGGCTTCGACTCGGACACGATCAAGGGCGTCGTCTCGTACCAGATCGAAAACGCGCGGCCGGCAAGCCCGCAGCAGACCGACATCTACATGCCGCGGAACCTGGTCACGGGAGATGACGCCGAGGACGTCGCCGCGTACGTGGCGAGCGTTGCCGGGGTGCCGGGCATCAAGGCGCCCGTGTTCGCGCCGCCCCAGTTCTTCGCCACCAACTGCGGCGGCTGCCACACGCTGGCGCAGGCAGGGACGACCGGCACCACCGGACCCGACCTGGACGAGGCTCTCAAGGGCATGAGCGCCGCCGACATCTCCCAGTCGATCAGCGATCCGAACGCAAAGATCACCCCGGGCTACCCGTCCGGCGTCATGCCTCAGACCTTCGGGCAGACGCTGACCCCGCAGCAGCTCCAGCAGCTCGTCGCCTACCTGCAGCAGGCGACCGGTGGCGGCGGCAAGTAGCTAGTTCGAGCCGTAGCGGCGCCAGGCCTGGATCAGGCCCCAGGTTCGCCAGAGGCCGATGGCGATGAGCACCGCCCCCACGATCGCCCCCGCCAGAGAGCCGATCAGCAGCGCAACGGCGATCACGATCGCCGCACCGGCCCCGAACATCAGCAGGACCCGGAACATGTCCGCCTCGTTGCGAAGCGGGTTGCGCGGGCGTGGCGGTGGCGTGCTCACGGGGCCGATCTTCGCAAGCTCATCACTTTTCTGCCGAAGACAGCGGGTTTTCCCGGATAAAGGTCCGACCCCGCGGCGCCGATTGAGGAGAGGTGACCATCCGCAGGCTTCTAGTCGCCCTCGTCGCCTCCGCCCTCGCCCTCGGCTCGATCTCGGCGGGAATCGCCCAGGCGAGCCCCTCTGCCCCGGCGTCGGCCGCCAAGGCCAAGAAGCGCCATGGCAAGAAGAAGCGCCACCGCAGGGGCGGCCGCGTGCGGCTCGCCTGGCCGTACTCCAAGGGGCTGGCCCCCTCCGACCCGCTCGCCCGCTGGCTGGCAAAGCAGTCCGGCCCGAAGTGCGCCAAGCACCGCCGCAAGGCGCGCAAGAAGGCCCGCCGGAAGTGCCCGCGCCTGCATGCCGGCCGCAAGGGCAAGAAGCGTGCCGGCAAGTCCTCGGAGGCGCTGGCCGTGCCCAGCGTGGATCGTGGCCCGAAACGCTACGACGCCAGCCCGGTGGCCCGGATCGCGTCCTCCCGCTCCCTGGAGCAGCCGCTGGCCCTGACCCGCTCGTATCAGATCCCGGTGGACGACCCGTCCTACAACCGGCTGCTCAACTGGTCCTGGACGTACGACTCGGCGGTCACGGCGGCCGCCTTCGTCGCCGGCGGTGACAAGGGCCAGGCCCGCCAGCTGCTCGACCAGCTCGCCGCCCTGCAGTACAACGACGGCTCGATCGACATCGCCTTCGACGTCGCCAGCGGGCAGGGCGCGGGCATGTTCAGGACCGGCACGATCGCCTGGGTGGGCCTGGCGGCGACCCAGTACGACCGGATCTTCGGGGTCTCGACCTACCGCAACATGACCACCCGCGCGGCCGACTACCTGCTCTCGCTGCAGGGCACCGACGGCCTGCTTCGGGGCGGACCCGAGCTTCCCTGGTACTCGACACAGCACAACGTGCTCGCCTACTTCTTCCTCGGCGCTCTGGCGGCTGAGCTCCACGGCGGCGATGCTCAGAAGTACGGAGCGGCCGCGGCCACGATCGGGGCGGCCATCCAGGGCGATCTGCTCCAGGGTCACGGCTCCGGCACCCACTTCATCCAAGGCCTCGGCGACGGCGTGCAGCCGCTCGACGCACAGGCCTACGGCGCGCTGTTCGAGCTCGTCAACGGCAGCAGCAACACGGCAAGCAAGGTGCTGGGCTACGCGAAGAGCAAGTTCTCGGTCAGCGGGCGATCGATCGTCAAGTCGACCGATCCCGCGACCTACAACAACACCTACTCGGCCCACGGACCGTTCTCGGGCTACAGGCCCTACCTGGAGTCCTCGGGCCCGAACGTCCTCTGGTTCGAGGCCACCCCGATGCTGCGGCTCGTCACGAAGGCGCTCGGCCAGAGCACGAGCACCCTCGACTCACAGATCAGCTCGTGGCTGGCCATCACCCCGGGCTCCGGACCCCTGCAGGCCGACCAGGCGCTCACCAACACCGCCTACGGGGTCGAGTACCACGTCTGGCCCTCCGCGGCCCCGGCGGCCTGGGTGCTGATGGCACAGGACGCGCCCGGCTTCTTCACCGCGGACTAGCCGCGCCGGAAACGCTCGATCACGATTCGTGTCTCGTCGCTGAGCGGCTCGGCGAAGCCACCTGGCAGGTTCGGGATGACCTCCTCGTTCCAGAAGCGCTCGTGGGCGTGTCGCCATTCGGCGACGCTCCGGAACCCTTCTCCCTCCTCGCGAGCGATGCTCAGGTCCACGTCACCGAGTCGCAGCACGTCGATCGCGACCAGCCGATCCCGCAAGCGTCCGGGCATGCCGAATCGGGCAATTCGATCCGTTCTGCGTCGCGTTTCGTCCGCTATGCGTACGAATCCTTACGCAGATCTGCCGGCTTCAGCGGCGCCGGCTCAGAGCGCGGCCAGCGCCTCCTCGGCGGTCGTGAACGCGACGCGCTCCGTGATCCTGCCCTCGGCGTCGAAGCGGTAGACCGAGTACACGGTCATCTCGGCCTCGGCTCCGCTGCCGCGCCCGCGACCCCAGAGATGCTCGGCGATCACGACCGCGTTCTCCTCCTCGCGCAGCACCTCACCGAGGGAGACGCGGAAGTCCTTCCACTCCGCCCGGATCGTGTCCATCCACGTCTCGATCGCCTCCGGCCCCCGGTAGACCCCCTCGAGGCCCGGGAACGCCCCGGTGGGGCGCCACGCGACGTCATCCGCGACCCACTCCTTCGTCCAGGAGAGGTCGGCGCGATTGAATCCCTCGTGGCCCAGGCGGATCGTCTCTATGTGGCTCTGGGAGACCGCAGCTAGAGGATGTAGACGGTGGTGAAGACGATGATCCACATGACGTCGACGAAGTGCCAGTAGATGCCGGGCACCTCGACGCCGAGGTGGTCCTTCGCCTCCGGGCCGTAGTGGCCGCGCCAGGCGCGGACGTTGGCGATCGCGAGCAGGAGCAGGCCGACGGTGACGTGCGCGCCGTGCAGGCCAGTGAGGCCGTAGAAGATCGAGCCGAACGCGTCGTCCCGGGCGCTGAAGCCGATGTGGACGTACTCGTTGATCTGGATGAAGAGGAAGGTGGCGCCGAGCAGGAAGGTCGTCGCCAACCCCATCTTCATGGCGCGGCGGTTGTTCTTGCGGATCGCCTCCAGCGCCCAGTGCATGGTGAAGCTCGAGGAGATCAGGATCGCGGTGTTCATCCCCGCGACCGCGACGGGAAGCTCGAACGGGTGTGGCGGCCACGGCCCGTCGTTGGCGACGACGCGCAGGAAGAAGTACGAGGCGAAGAACGCCCCGAAGAGCATCACCTCGGAGACGATGAAGAGCAGGATCCCGAGGGTCTGGCGGTCTATCCGCGAGCTCTGGTTGGCCTCCGGCGGATGGGGTTGGTGCTCCTCGGCGTGGCCGACGGCGACCGAAGCGGACTCCATCAGCCCGCCTCTCCCGCTCCGACCGGTGCCGGCTCGGCTGTGGAAGCCGCCTGCTCGGTCCCGGACTCCAGGTGCTCCAGCGGCTTGTCCGTGAGCGCCTGGACCTTCTCGATCAGCCCCTCCTCGAGCCACTTGGACTGCTCGCCCCGCAGCGTCGAGATCAGGATGTCGTCGATCCGGTAGTGCTCGATCGCGTTCTGGATCGCGCTGAACGGCTCTGGGCTCATCGGCTGCCCGGTTGCGTCGATCTCGTTGCGATACATCTCCGCCAGCGTGGCGGCCAGCCGGGAGCAGACCTCCTCGCGGCTGATCGCGCCCGAGCGCGGGCAGATGAACGTGTAGCGGTGTGGCTTCTCCTTGGCGCGCTCAGCGAGCCGGTCGACCAGGTCCTTGCTGTTCACCGTCTGGGTCGCGACCACCAGCGTGTGGGTCAGGTCCCAGCGCACGGCGTCGTCGTCGACGCGCACCGCGATGTGCTCGACCCCGGCGTCGTAGCGGGCCTTCGCCCACTCGACCAGGTCCTTCCGAGTCAGGCCGAAGCGGGTCTCATAAAGGCAGGAGAGCAGGATGTGATCGGGCTGCGTCGCCCGCACCGCGTCGTCGAGGGCCAGCGCCGGCTCGGGGTCCATCACCGCGCCCTCGGATTCGATCCCGAACTCCCGCAGGACCGACTGCGTCACGTCTACGCGGCTCTGGGCGGCGGCGCGGCGCTCCTCGACGTCGACCAGCTGCCCGACGATCGGCAGGTTCTGCGGCGCCACCACGGCGAAGTACTCGGCGCCGGCGTCGGAGAGCTCGCGACATGCGGTCAGCAGCTTGCGCCCGCCGGCCACCTCATTGAGGAAGCAGAGGACCCGCTTGGCGCCCTCGCGCGAAGGCGGCGGGTCGGGATCCCCGAAGGTGGCGACCTCGCGCTTGGCGACCACCTCGGAGGCGTGCTCGGAAGGCGTACCGACGTCGGTGATCGCCTCGGTGCCCTGCGTGGCGGTCTCCTCCGTCACGACGGCGCCCCCACCCCAGCCCGCTCGGGCTGTTTGATCTCGGCCTCCTCGCCGGGCATGATCACGTGCCGCGCGCCGGGCACGCCGTACTCGTAGGGCCCGCCGACGACGCGGGGGATCTCATCGAAGTTGAACACCGGCGGCGGCGAGGAGACCTGCCACTCGATGGTCTTGGCGCGCCACGGGTTCGGCCCCGCCTTCGGCCCGAAGCGCCAGCTGACGATCATGTTGTAGAGGAAGATCAGCTGGGCGGCGCCGAGTATGAACGCGCAGACGGAGATGAAGAGGTTCCAGTCCCCGAAGGTGGCGGAGTAGTCGGCGACGCGACGGGGCATGCCCTCCATCCCGATCCAGTGCATCGGGATGAAGGTGCCGAGCATCCCGACCAGGGTCAGCCAGAAGTGGATGCGGCCGAGCTTCTCGTCGTACATCCGCCCGGTCATCTTCGGGAACCAGTGATAGACGCCGGCGAAGATCGTGAAGACCGAGCCGCCGAAGAGCACGAAGTGGATGTGCGCCACCACGAAGTAGGTGTCCGAGACGTGGATGTCGATCGGGATCATCCCGAGCATCACGCCGGAGATACCGCCGATCGTGAAGGTGGCTATGAAGCCGAGGGCGAACAGCATCGCCGTCGATTTGAGATGGATCACCCCCTCGAACAGCGTTCCCAGCCAGGAGAAGATCTTGATCCCGGTCGGCACCGCGATCAGC
Source organism: uncultured Solirubrobacterales bacterium (assembly GCA_963747425.1). Lineage (GTDB taxonomy): Bacteria > Actinomycetota > Thermoleophilia > Solirubrobacterales > 70-9 > DASUPK01. The sequence goes on along the minus strand of CAVVFJ010000011.1, from coordinate 111,362 downwards.
AGGGTGGTGATCATCATCGGCACCCGCAGCCAGCTGAACATGCCGGCGACGAACATGTGGTGCGCCCAGACCGAGTAGCTCAGCACCACGATGCCGATCAGCGCCAGGGCCATCAGCCGGTAGCCGAAGATCGGCTTGCGCGAGTTCGCCGAGATCACCTCGCTGACGATCCCGAACCCGGGCAGCATCATGATGTAGACCGCCGGGTGCGAGTAGAACCAGAAGATGTGCTGGTAGCTGACCACGTCGCCACCGAAGGCCGCCTGGAAGAAGTTGGTGTGCAGGATCCGGTCGAAGAGGACCATGAACTGCACGCCCGCGATGAACGGCGTCGCGGCAACCACCAGCAGCGAGGTCGAGAGGTTCGCCCAGACCAGCAGCGGCAGGCGCCAGAAGTTCATCCCCGGCGCCCGCATGGTCACGATCGTGACCAGGAAGTTGAGCGCCGTGGCGATCGACGAGGCCCCCGCGAACTGGACCCCGAGGTTGAAGAAGGACTGCCCTAACGGCGCGCCTGTCGAGAGCGGCGCGTAGCCGGTCCAGCCGGCGTCGAAGGCGCCGCCCGGCGCCGCGAAGCTGCCGACGAAGAGCAGGCCGGCCAGGGGCAGCATCCAGAAGCTCAGCGCGTTCAGCCGCGGGAACGCCATGTCCGGTGCGCCGATCATCAGCGGCAGGACGTAGTTGGCGATCCCGGCGAAGGCAGGGATCACGAAGACGAAGATCATCAACGCGGCGTGCGTCGAGAAGAGGCTGTTGAAGGTTCCCGGGTCGACGATCTGCGTACCGGGCTGAGCCAGCTCGGCGCGCATGATCATCGCGATCAGCCCGCCGACGAAGAAGAAAAAGAAGGTCGTGACCAGGTACTGGATCCCGATGACCTTGTGGTCGGTGTTGACCTTGAAGTAGTCCCGCCAGCTGTAGGCGCCGTGGTTCTCGTGCTCGCGCTCCTTGGGGAACGTGGGTGCGCCGATCGCCCAGCGGAACCAGTAGTCGAAGCAGCCGATCCCGATCAGGAAGCCGAGCGGCGCCGTGATCGCGGGGACGATGACCTGCGGGTAGCCGGTCGGCTCGGTCTGGAACGCCGGCAGCCCGGAGATCTTTCGCAGGGCCACCACCAGCGCGAAGCCGAACGCGCCGGCGATGATCGTGTAGACCAGGGCCCTCCACCAGCCCGGGCGCCTGAACAGGGCCGCAGTCACTCCCGCCATCCTTCCATCGTCGGGATTATCTCAGTCGTTCCTAAGGTCACTGTGCCACCTGCTTCGGCGTCGTTGGTCCCGAGGGCAGCTTCTCCCCCTGCTGCTCGTCCGACTTGATCGGTGGCTGGCTCGAGGCCCATCGGTCGAACGTCGCCTGCGAGGGCTCCACCACCACCGGCGCCCGCATCGTCGAGTGGCCGATGCCGCAGAGCTCGGTGCAGACGAGCGTGAAGTCGCCGACCTTGTCCGGGGTGATGTAGGCGCGAGTGGTGATTCCCGGGACGTTGTCCTTCTTGATCCGCCACTCCGGGACCCAGAACGAGTGGATCACGTCGAGCGCGTGCATCCTGAACTCGATCTGGCGGTCGACCGGAACGTGCAGCTCCCGCGAGGTCGTGCCCGTCTCGGGATAGTCGAAGTGCCACTCGTACTGTTGCGAGTAGACGTCGACGACCATCCGGTTCTTGTCGTGCGCCTCGATGTTGTCCAGCGTGATCCACGAGTAGATCGCGCCGAAGAGGACGATCACGGTGGGGATCACGGTCCAGGCGATCTCGAGGCGGGTGTTGCCGTGGATGGGCGCTCCGTCCGACTCGTCGCCCGGCTTCGCCCGCCACTTCCAGACGGCGTAGACCAGCATCACCATGACGATCGAGAAGACGAACGAGCTGAGCACGATCATCACGTCGAGCAGGTTGTCGATCTTGACGGCGGCCGTCGACGCCTCCTCGCCGTTCCAGTTCGGGATCAGCATGATCACCGAGGTGACGACGGTGAGGACGATTACTGCCGCGATCAGCTTGGCAAGAGGGAGGCCCCGCATCGGGCGCCATTCTATTCAGTGAACCTGAAGCGACCGTCTCACCGGCTCGTGACTCACGCCACGACCGGCGGCAGATCGTCCAGCTCGCCCCTCGAGGCCGCGATCACGGTCCTGGCGACACCGTCCCAGCTCCAGAGCTCGTCCACCCGCCCGGCCAGGGCCAGGCCTGCCCGGTGGCGCCGCTCGGGCTCGAGCGCCAGCCACCCCTCGAGGCGATCGGCCAGCTCCTCAACCGCGCCCAGCCCCACTGGGAAGCTGAGCAGGGGCGCCAGGTCGGGCTCGACGGCGTCAGCGAGCAGCTGGGCCACCTCCCGCATGCCCGAGTGATCCGCCGCGACGGGCGGAACCCCGCAGGCAGCCGACTCCGCGGGCACCATCCCGAAGGCCTCCGGCCAGGTGCTCGGCATGGCGAAGGTCTCGGCAGCGGGCATCACGTCGGCGACCTCGTCGTGCTCCAAGCGGCCTCCGATCAGGACGGAGCCGGCGGCCTCGCGAGCCGCGTCGACATAGCCGTCCGGGGGATTCGACAGGAACTCGGAGAGGATCGGGAGGGGTGCATCCTCGGCGCCCTCGAGGCCGCGGCCCCTGGTGGCAATCTCGCGTGCGGCATCGAGGTCGCCGCGACCCAGGGCATCGACCAGCTCCGCCAGCCCGGCCCTGAAGGCCCCGAACCCGATCAGCAGGATCCGCGGCGCGGGGGCGCCCGCAGCGCGGCGTTCGCGGTGAATCAGCGGCCAGGCCGCCGCCAGGAGGTCGACGCCCTTGCTGATCAGCAGCTTGCCGACGAACAGGACCCGCGGGTCCCCCTCCCCCCACGACCGCAGAGCGGCGGCGAGAGCGGGGGCGTCCCGCCCGAAGGAGTCCTGGGACTCCCCGGCGTCGGGGCGCTCCCGGTCGAGCTGCGCGGCGAGGCCCTCCAGGTTCCGGAGCGCCTCCGCCTCCGGGTGTGGGCGGAAGCGATGGACGTCGACGCCGGGGGGCCCCAGCCGCGTCCGGGCGGGCAGGCTCGGGTCCGGCACCGTCTCGTACAGCGCCCGCGCCGTGTGGGATGAGCCGGCGAGGAGCCCGGCCGCCGCGTCGGTGCCCTCCCGGGCGTAGGGCACGAAGCGCTCGGGATACGGCGCGACCGTGTAGGAGATGTCCGAGCCGTGGAGCTTGATCGCGAAGCGCAGGCCGGCCCTCGCGAGGATCGCCGGGGCCATGATCAGATGGTTGGCGAGCGCCGCCTCCGGCGCCCCGGCCGCAGCCACGACGTCGCCCACCGCCCCTACGTTCGCACTCCAGGTAGCGATCGAGCTCGCCGTCGGTGAGCTCGGGGAAGGTCTTCACCTCGAAGCCCTCGTAGCGGTCGAGCACGTAGACCGGGAGCAGACCTCCGATCTCGGGCCGGTAGACGGTGACCGTCCCCCCCTGGCCGGCATCCCGGACCCGGTCGACCTCGAGGTGGCCCGCCTCCCAGCTTCCGACCGCGTCCACCCAGTCCAGCTCCGCCGCGTTCCGGTCCTGACAGAGCAGGTGCACCTCATGCCCCTGACGCGCCAGCGCCTGGGCGAGGCTGGCGTTGTAGACGTTGGACCCCGTTCCCCGCAGCAGGTACCCGTGAAAGATCAGAACTCGCACGCGTCAACCGTATTGGGGTCCGGCTCGTTGGTAACGTGCCGCCCGTGCAGAACCCGGAGCAGACCTATCGGCTCAGGGCCCCGGCGTCGGGCCGAGAGGCCCTCGCCAAGGTGAAGCCGGACGGCGTCTACGTCGACCGCGAATCGGGCGAGGAGATGAGGGTTGCCGCGGCGACGCTGCCGCTCGCGCCATCCGAGTCCGCCCTGGTCAGGGCGCCCGAGAACCTGCGCGCGTGCCGTCGTTGCGACCAGCTGATCGGGCTCGACGTCAGCGACTGCCCCTATTGCGGACTGCGCCAGCCGGCCCTCGACGGGTCGTGAGCCGTTCCCACATTGCCGTCGTCCCGCTGGCTCTCGCCATCGGGTTGATCGCCGCGGGATGCGGCAGCGACAGCTCCGGCGAGACGACCACCCCCGCGGTCTCCATCCCGGCCGTGACCGCTCCGGGCCTCACGACGTCGACGGCACCGGCCGCCACGACCGCGCCGGACACGACGGTCACCACCAAGGGCGGAAAGACCTACAACCCGAACGCCCCCGACTCCGCCACCAACGACGTGCCGCCGCCCAAGGGGAGCCCCGAGGAGCAGTTCGAGAAGCAGTGCAAGCAGAACCCGCAGGCCTGCGGGTAGGCCCTACTTCTTCTTCTTCTTCTTCGGCGGCTTCTGGTTCGGGTCGGCGACGACGGTCGCCGAGTAGAGCAGCCTGGCGGTGTTGTAGACGCAGCCGTAGGAGCGCTGCGTGCCGAGGGCGTCCTGCGGCCTACCGGCCAGGATGTCAGCGGTCGCGTTGCACTTGCCCTTCTTGCGGCTCGCCGCCCATTTGGTGTTGGCGCTCTGGTTGATGGCGAACGCCGGAGCCCAGGTCGGGACGGTCAGCGCCACGACGTTGTTCGGCTTCACGCGCAGGGGCGTGTCGAGGGTGAAGGTGGTGGTCTGCCCCAGGTATGAGGAGAGGTCCTCGACCGGCGACTGGGACTTGAGCTTGTAGATCGGCTTGCCGACCTTGATCTTCTTCATGATCGGCTTGAGCACGGAGACCCTCGCCTTGGGTGTGCCACCGAAGGTCTTGCTGAAGAAGTCGTAGTCGCTCTGGTTGTCGTTGTTCGGATTCGGCTTCGTGCTCGGCGCCCCGGTCTTGATCGACCAGGCGACGAGGCGCCCCCGGAGGTGGACGAGGAACGGGTTCGCCGCTCCGGTGATCGAGGTCTGGAAACCGGTGGTCTTGCCCACCGCCTGGCAGTTGGTCGGGCAGGAGGGAGTCGCTGGGGTCGCCGCGCCGAGCACGATGACGCGCGGCGCGGCGCCGGCGCTGCCCGTGCCGAGCGCGGCCGCGAGCGCGGCCGCCATCACGGCGACCATCGCCGCGAGGGCGAGTTTGTACGCGCGTGCGAATGCTTGAGCGTCCTGGCCCATGAGTCTCATTGAACACCCCTTTTCGAGGAGGGTTGCGGGGTTTCCTTGCAAGCGTGGCCAGTAGGGTTCCCTGGCCATGGACGGAGAATCCGCATTCCAGAGCTATTTGCAGGGCGCGCTCGAGATCTTCGGCATCGACACGGACGAGGGCGAGCGGGCGGTGATGGCCGGCGTCTGGTCGATCTACGAGCCGGGCATGGACCTCCTTCGTGACGCTGATCTGGACGGCATCGAGCCCGAGCCCAACGCCGACCTCTCTCGCCCCCCGGCCCGATGAGCGGCCTCGACGCCCTCTCCCTGCCACTACGTGACCAGGCGGCGGGGATCGCAGCCGGTGACCTCGACCCTGGCGAGCTGCTCGACGCATGCCTGGCCAGGATCGAGGAGCGGAACCCCGACCTGAACGCCGTGATCGCAACCTTCCCCGACGAGTCGCGCCGGATGCTCGAGCAGGCCCCCGAAGGCCCGCTTCGGGGTGTCCCGGTCCTGATCAAGGACGAGTGGCCCCTCCCCTGGCGCGCCGAGACCGTCGGCGCGGCCAGCGTCCCCGGCGTCAAGCTGGAGCCCGGCGAATCTGGGCCGTACCGGGCTCTGCGCGACGCCGGCGCGGTGATCGCGGGGGTCGCCAACATGCACGAGCTGGGCTCGAGCAGCACCGGCAACACCTCCGTCTACGGGGCGGCCCACAACCCCTGGGACCTCGAGCGCTGCCCCGGCGGCTCCTCGAGCGGCCCCGCCGCCGCGGTCGCCGGCGGGCTCGTCGCCGGGGCGGTCGGCGCCGATGGGCTCGGATCCATTCGGTATCCCGCCGCGTACTGCGGCCTAACGGGGCTGAAGCCGACCTTCGGGCGCTCGACGATGGCGGGCCACCACATCGCCAACACCGAGACGATCGTCTCCGGCCCGCTCTGCCGGGACGCGGCCGACTGCCGGCTGCTCGCCTCGACACTGTTCGGAGAGGAGCTCCCGGCCGGCCCGATCGATGGCGGCCTGCGGATAGGAGTGATCCGGGACCCCTTCTGGAGCAACTCGGCGCCCGGCGTACGCGAGGCCTGCGAGGCCGCGCTCGAGTCGCTGCGCGGCGAGGTCGACGGCGAGGTGATCGAGGTCGAGCTCCCGGACCTCGAGCTGGTGCTGCCGGCCGCGCTGCTCGTCGCACAGGCCGAGGAGGCTGCGCACCTCAACCCCGAGAACCTGAACGCGCTCAGCCCGGAGCTCAGCGTGATCAACCGGGGAGTCCTCAAGCTCCGCGCGCTGCTCCCTCTCAGTCTGACCGCTCGAGCGTTCCTGATCCGGGCCAAGGCGCGACGCGACCTGATCGAGCTGTTCGATGGAATCGACCTGCTCGCCTGGCCGACGGTCCCGGCCGCGGCGCCCTCCCTGACGGAGCCTCTGATCGAACTGCCCTCCGGCGTCGAGTCCGCCGATGCCGGCAACGCCCGCCATGGCGTGATCGCGAACCTGACCGGCGTCCCGGGCGTGAGCGTCCCCGTCGGGCTCGACGCCGGCATGCCGGTCGCGCTGCAGCTGCTCGCCACCTGGGGCGCCGACGCGCTGCTGCTCGACGCCGCCGAGGCGCTCGAGCGCGCCACGGACCGGGAGTTCGTGGAAATGCGCGCCACCGCGATGGCCTGATCCGCTGTGTGACCGCCCTCCGGGCCCGGTCCCGGCCGCCGGTTATCTTCCCCTGACCGTGGCCGCGATCGAGACGCAGCAGCTTGCTCGCGAGTTCGAGGGCGGGATCAAGGCCGTCGACGGCGTCGATCTCGAGGTCGCAGAGGGCGAGATCTACGGGTTCCTCGGGCCGAACGGCGCCGGCAAGACGACGACGGTCCGCATGCTCACCACTCTGCTTCAGCCGACCGGCGGCCGAGCCGTCGTGGCCGGCTACGACGTCGCCAAGGACGCCGGCGCCGTCCGCCGCAAGATCGGCGTGGCCCTCCAGGAGGCCGCCCTGGATCCGCTGATGACAGGCCGCGAGCTGCTCGAGCTCCAGGCGACCCTGCACGGCATCTCCAAGACGGACGGGCAGGAGCGCGGCCAATGGCTGCTCGACCGGGTTGGGCTCACCCTCGCCGCCGACCGGCGCGTGGGCACCTACTCCGGCGGCATGCGCCGCCGCCTCGACCTCGCCGCCGCCCTGGTGCACACCCCGGAGGTCCTCTTCCTCGACGAGCCCACCACGGGCCTCGATCCGGTCAGCCGCAAGGCCATCTGGGAGGAGGTCCGCAAGCTCAACGACGACGGCACCACGGTCTTCCTCACCACCCAGTACCTGGAGGAGGCCGACCAGCTCGCAGACCGCGTCGGGATCATCTCCGGCGGCCGCCTCGTCGCCGAGGGCACCCCGGGGGCGCTCAAGGCGGAGGTCGGCAGGCCGCACCTGGAGCTCTCGCTGGTCGAGCAGGCCGGGAAGGAGGAGCGAGCCGAGGTGGTCCTGGCCCGTTTCGGGCGCCCGCTGCCGGCCAGGGACGGGACGCTGATGGTCGAGCTCGAGCACGGCACATCCGAGGTCGGCCCGATCGTCGTGGCCCTGAACAAGGAGGGGCTGGACGTGGAGTCCCTCGATCTGGTCCAGCCCACCCTCGATGACGTGTTCGTGCAGAAGACGGGACAGCACCTCGAGGGCTCCCAGGATGTGCAAGGGCGCCCCGCAGGCGAAGCCGAGGAGCGACCCGCTTAATGAAGGTCGAGGCAGTCGAGTGATCGACCGGCTGGCGGCGAATGCGCGGGTGGTCCTGGCACTGGGACGACGCTCCGTCAAGCAAACCCTTCGCCGCCCTCAGCTCGCTGCGCCGCTCGTGATCTTCCCCACGGCGCTGCTCGCGATCCAGACCGCGGGTGCGGGACGGGCGGTCGACCTGCCGGGGTTCCCGCCGGTCGCCAACTTCCTCTCGTTCATGCTGGCCGGGGCGATCGTCCAGTCGGTGATGATGACCGGCAACTCCGGAGCGATCGCCTTCGCGATCGACATGGAGATGGGGTTCACCGACCGCCTGTACGCGGCGCCGATCTCGCGCTCCTCCGTGGTCCTGGGCCGGCTGACGGCCACCGCGATTCTCGGGGCGATGATCGCCGTCTACTTCACGATCCTCGGCCTGATCTTCGGCGCGAGCATCAACGAGGGGGTGCCAGCGGTGATCTGGACCATCGCGCTGACCTCCGCGTCCGCCCTCGCCTTCGGCTCAATCGGCGCCGCGATCGCGCTCCGCTCCAACAGCGCCAGCGTCGTCCAGGGGATCTTCCCGCTGGTGTTCGTGATCCTGTTCCTCTCCGACGCGTTCTTCCCGGCCAATCTGATGCTCGAGCCGGCCTCCTGGGTGGCGCAGTACAACCCGCTCAGCTTCATCGTCAACGGGATCCGCGAGCCGATCATCGCCAGCTGGTCCGCCACGACGGAGCTGAAGGCCATCGCCTCGGTGATCGGGATTGGCGCGCTCGGCTTCGCGCTCTGCGCCTTCGCCATGCGCGGCAGGTTGCGGAGAGGCCTGTGAGCTGGCGAAGCTCCACGGCGACCATCCGGGTGCTCGTCCGGCGAGCGCTCAACGAGATCACCCGGGTCCCGGGCGCGGCGATCCCGGGCGTGCTCGCTCCCACCATCTTCTTCCTCGGGCTGACCAGCGTGTTCGGCAGCCTGACCCTGCTCCCGGGCTTCACGACCTCCAGCTACCAGAGCTTCCTGATCCCGGTGAGCCTCCTGCAGGGCGCGGCCTTCACCGGCGCCGCCACCGGCGTCAATCTGGCGCGCGACATCGAGCAGGGTTGGTTCGACCGTCTGCTCGCCTCGCCGGCACCCCGCCCCGTCCTCCTCGCGGGGCTGGTCCTGTCGGCAAGCCTGCGGTCGCTGCTGCCGGCGACCTGCCTGTTGGTGGTCGCGTTCGCCGTGGGAGCTCATTGGCCGGGACTGCTCGGCCTGGCGATCGCGCTCACCCTGGTCATGGGCATGGCCGTGGTGGCCGCGACCTGGGGCACCTCGCTCGCCTTTCGCTTCCGCACCCAGTCGGCGGCCCCGGTGATGCAGGTGGGAATGTTTCTCGCCGTCCTGCTGACGACGGCATACGCCCCGGTGGAGCTGCTCACCGGATGGCTGCAGACGGTGGCCCGGATCAACCCAGTGACTCAGGTCGTGGAGGCCGCCCGCCAGGGGTTCGTCGGCTCGGTGACCTGGAGCGACACCTGGCCGGGCTATCTGGCGCTCTTCGGGCTGGCCGCGATTCTCAGCCTCATAGCCCTCCGAGGCATGCGGCGGATGACAATTGACTGAAACGACAGTCTCGGTCGAGGCCGGACGCGTCCTCAGGGTCGCCGAGGAGACGCTGCGCGGAAACTGGACCGACGGCGAACGCGATGGCGTCCCGTATGGGTACTCGAGGCCGAGCCCGGGCCACTATCCCTGGCAGTGGTACTGGGACTCGTGCTTCCACTCGATCGTCTGGCGCCGGTTCGACCGCTCACGCGCCGAGAGCGAGCTCCGCAGCCTGCTGGCGGGCGCGTCCGAGGACGGCTTCATCGGCCACACGATCTTCTGGCACCGCCACGTCGACTGGCAGCGCCGCTGGACCTACAACGTCACCTCACGGAAGGCGCGGAACACGTCGACGATCCAGCCGCCGCTGCTGGCCTGGGCCTGGCGGATCGCGGTCGGCGACCCGGCGGCAGAGCCAGGGATCGCGGCCCATCACCGGTGGCTGGAGGCCAATCGGGATCTGGACGGCGACGGGCTGCTCTGGATCGTCCAGCCCGATGAGTCGGGCCTCGACTCGTCGCCCAAGTTCGACCCGGTCTGGGGCCTGCGCGCTCATGCCCGGCCCCTGTTCCCCTTCCTGATCGCCAGGAACAGGCGACTCGGCTGGGACGCGCGCCACGTGCTCGACGCCGGCGGGCCGCTGCTCTGCGAGGTGGTCACCAACGTCCTCTGGTGCCTGGCCCGGATCGCGGCCGGGGAGCCCTCGATCACCCCGAGGATCGTCGAGCGCCTCTGGGACGAGCGCCGCGGGCTCTTCCTCGACGTCGCGCGCGGCGAGCTGGCCCACGAGAGCCGGACGGACCCGGCTGGGCAGGACCGCCGCATCCGTACCTCGACCTGGTCGGCACTGGCGCCGCTGGCGCTTCCCGACCTCCCGGTCGAGATCGGCAGGCGCCTGATCGAGGAGCACCTGCTCGATCAGCGCAGATACTGGCTCCCCTTCCCGCCCACCTCGGTCTCCGCGGAGGAGCCGACCTTCGAGCCCCGCAAGTGGAAGGGCCCGCTTCGCCGCCTCTACTGGCGAGGCCCGACCTGGATCAACTCGGCGTGGCTGATCTGGATCGGGCTGCTCCGACTCGGATACGACGAGGAAGCGACGGAGATGGCGAAGCGCCTGAGCGACGCGGTGGCCGAGCACCGGCTCCGCGAGTTCTACGAGCCCTACTCAGGCGAGGGCCTCGGCGCCAAGGAATTCGGCTGGTCCTCGTTGATCGCGGAGCTGGCGGATCCGGATCCGACCGCGTCCAGGTCCTATCTGTGAGCTACGCGGCCGACGGCTGAGTCGACAGCAGCACCACGCAGAGGGCCAGGATCAGGGCGAGCCCGAAGAGCACCAGCAATACGACCAGTCTGCTTGTTCCCCTCAGTCCCAGCACTGGGACTAATCATAATTAGGTAGACACCTGCTGTCCAGCTTGCGGGAACAGCCACCGGAGTGGAAAAGCCCTCTACTTGTAACGGTAGGTAATACGCCCCCGGTCGAGGTCGTACGGCGACAGCTCGATCTTCACCCTGTCCCCCGGGAGGATGCGGATGTAGTGGCGGCGCATCTTGCCCGAGATGTGGCCGAGGACCTCGTGGTCGTTGTCCAACTTGACGCGAAACATCGTGTTGGGCAGCGCCTCGGTGATCTCGCCCTCCATCTCGATCTTCTCTTCCTTCGCCATGCGACCGGGCAGGGTAGCGGGTGTATCAGCGCCCCTCGAACGTCGCCTTGCCGGGTCCCTCCTCGAGGAAGCTCGCCACCGCGTTCTTCAGGTCATCCGAGGCGAACAGGTCGGCGAACACGCTCGGAGTGACGCTGTCAGCCTCGTTCACGCCCCCAGCGCGGTAGGCGCGGATGATCTTCTTCGTGGCGCCATGGGCGACCGTGGGGCCGTCCGCGAGCCGGTGCGCGAACTTCATCCCCTTCTCGAGCAGCTGGTCGTCCGGGACCACGCGGCTGACCACGTTCCAGTGCTCGAGCGTCGCGGCGTCGTAGAGGCCGCCGCTCATCACGAACTCCGCGGCCCGCGCCGGCCCGGCGCGCTCGGCCATCCGCTGCGTGCCGCCCGCCCCAGGGGTCAACCCGACGACCGCCTCGACCAGCCCGAAGCGCGCCGACTCCGTCGCCCAGATCATGTCGCAGCCCAGCGAGATCTCCAGCCCGGCGGTCAGGCAGAGGCCGTGCACCAGGGCCAGAGTCGGGATCGGCAGCTCCTCGAGCCTCCGCACGACCGGGATCAGCGAGCCGAACGAATCGGAAGCGCTCCCCTCCTCCTGCACCCTCTTGAAGCTGTTCACGTCGACGCCGCCGGTGAAGATGTCACCGTCCGCCCGCCAGACGAGCGCACGCGCGTCGGAACCCTCGACCTCCTCGATGCAGGAGACGAACGCCCCCCACGCGTCGTCGCCGAACAGATTGAGCGGCGGGTTGGAGAGGACGATCGACGCGACGTTGCCGTCGCGCTCCAGGTTTATCGGTCGACGCTTCGCCATGAGACGGGTTCCTCCTCGCTTCGCTCGTCGGACCCTCGCATCATTTCTCACCTCTCAATTTGGCGGCGGTCGCCGCGATCTCATCGGAATCCCCGGGCTCGGGGATCCAGGGAAGCTTGAGCGGATCATCCTCGTATCGGGGCACGACATGGATGTGGAAGTGGAACACGGTCTGCCAGGCAACGGCCCCGCAGGCGTTGATCAGGTTGATCCCGTCCGCTCCGAGAACCTCCTTCATGCGGCCGGCGAGACGCTGTGAGGCCAGCATCGTCGCGGACAGGTCCTCGGGCGCTATCTCGAGCAGGTCGGCGGAGTGGGTCCGCGGCACAACCAGCGCGTGCCCCGGCGTCGCCGGGTTGATGTCCATGAAGGCGACCGTGCGCTCGTCCGAGTCGATCGTCTGGCTCGGGATCGAGCCATCGACGATGCCGCAGAACAAGCAGTCAGGGTCCGCCATCCGGGCGGCAGGCTACAGACACCCAAAATACGAGTGGCCCGCGGGGGAGCGAGCCACTCGCCGGCACATGGATGCCGTCTTGTCTAACTAGGGAGTCGCCGGGGCGATCGCGATCGGGGCGCTCTCGCCGCTGAACGTCAGGCAATCGAAGCGGCGTCCCTTCTTCGTCTTCTTGCCCTTCTTCTTGCTGCCGACCTTGCGAGTCGTCGGGTCGACGGTCGCCCTCAGAACGACGCTCGCCGTGGGCGGGTTCGTGTCCGTCGGCTTGGGCAGGGTCGCCGTGTACGAGCCGTTCGACTTCGTCTCAGCCGTCTCGGCGAGCGGCGTGACGGTCGCACCATTGACATAGGCGAAGTGCAGCGTCCTGTCCTTCTTGCAGTTGCTGTTGCTCGAGACACGTCCGCTGGCGATGAGCGTGGTCGTGGTCGAATCGACCGTGGTGGGCGTCACGCCCACCGAGACCGTGCCACCGACCTTCTTCGCGCTCTTCACGCCCAGCGCGTTCGGCACGGCGACCAACCCGATCGCCACCGCGCACACCGCGCAGGCGCTGACAAGTCTTCTCATCGTGCTCCTGCTCCCTTCCTAGCTGGCGTCATTCCTCTCTCTATTGAGAGCGGTCACGCCTCGTTCCGGGATACCCGCGATGGTCGCCAAGCCCCGACAAATGGCTAGCGGAGTTGCCTGGCCCGCTCGAGCGCCTGCGCTCGCCCGCTGATCTCGCCGGTGAACGCCTCGGCGCGCAGCTCCTCGAGCAGCCTGCCCATCTCCGGGCCGGGCGAGAGTCCGAGCTCGTCAGCGAGCTCGTCCCCGTTCAGCGGCGGGCGGGGCGGGCCGTCCCGGTGCCAGACGAGGGCATCGCGGAGCATCTCCCGGGCGAGATCGAGGTGGGCCTCGACCATCTCGGGACTCGCCAGCGGGCCCTCGCCGCGCGCGGCCAGCCGGTCGGCGACGGTGAGCAGGGTGACGTCGGCGGACACCGGCTCCGTGGCCACCAGGTAGTCGTAGACGGCGCGTCGGGACAGGGGCCGCTGATGGATCAGGAAGCCGAGCCGCAGGTGGTGAAGGGCGAGGCCCTGGAGCTGGACGCTGAGCCGGCGGCTGGTGCGCAGGCGGTGGCAGATCCCGGCGATGATCCGGGCGCCGACCTCATCGTGGCCGATGAACGTCACGTACCCCGAGCCCTCCGAGCGGGTCTCGGGCTTTCCCAGGTCGTGGAAGAGGGCGCCGAACCGGAGTGCGCCCTGGCGCGTGAGCTCATCGGCGAGGGGCTCGGCGAGGAATGCCTCGACCTCCGCCGCCAGATCTCCGGCGAATTCGCGCAGGTCCGCCTCGATGCCGAGCCACTCCTCGAGGACGGCGAGCGTGTGGCCGAGGACGTCGAGGTGATGATTCGGGTTCTGGACGACTCCGCGAAGCGTCTCGAGCTCTGGCAGGACGACCGCGGTCAGCGCAAGGCGGTCCATGAGCTCGACACCGAGCAGCGGATCGGGCCCGGCGACGATTCCTCGCAGCTCGGCGAACTGGCGCTCGCCGGCCGGGTCCGCGGCGTGGGCCGCATGGGCCCGGGCCAGCTCGAGGGTCCCGGGGTCGATCGTCAGTCCAAGGCCCGCGGAGAGCCTGCAGGCTCGAAGGAGCCGGATGGGATCGTCCCCGAAGGCCGAGTCCGAGACGGCTCGCAGCAGCCGGGCCTCGGAGTCGGCCACTCCGCCGGTCGGATCGATCGGATCGCCCCCGGCCAGCGGGACCGCGATCGCGTTGACGGTGAAGTCCCGGGCTCGGAGGTCGCCCTCGATCGAATCCGCACGCAGGGCGGCCACGTCCACGTGCCAGCCCTCCGTGCCGGACACCGCGCGCCAGGCGGCGTGCTCCTCCGAGAGCTGGAAGGCCGATCCGCCGGCGACCCTGCCGATCGCGCGGGCGGCGCTCTCCTCCCGACCGGGCTCCACCGCGATGTCGGCATCCGCCACCCGCTCCCCGAGCAGGGCGTCGCGGATCGCGCCGCCCACTATCCAGGCCGAGCCCCGGTCCTCCTCCAGCGCGGTCCGCGCGGCGGCAATCGATGGGGCCGCGGCGAGCGAGTCCTCGAGCGTCATTCCCGGACCTCGCGAGTCACCCGCTGCGAGATCCCACAGGTGATCTCGTAGTTGATCGTGTCGAGGCGGGCTGCGACCTCCTCGGCCAGGATCCGGTCGGAGCCCTGGGCGCCGATCAGCACGGCGGGCGCCCCCGGCTCCACGTCCGTCTCGGGGCCGAGGTCGATCGTGATGTTGTCCATAGAGACCGTGCCGACCAGCGGATACCGCCTCCCGCCGACCAGTACCTCCCCGTTGTTGGAGAGGCCTCGCCTCACCCCGTCGCCGTATCCGATCGGGAGCACGCCGACCCAGGTGTCCACCGGGGCCTGCCAGGTGCGGCCGTAGCCGGCGCTCGCCCCGGCCTCGAAGCGCTTCACGTCGGCGACGTACGAATGCAGCTCGAGCGCGGGCTCGAGGCCGTGCTCGGCGGGATCTCGCTGGAACGGATCCAGCCCGTAGACGGCGATGCCGCAGCGCACCATGTCGAAGTGGGTGGCCGCGTCACGGAGGGTCGCGGCGCTGTTGGCGGCGTGGACGGTGCATTCCGGCGCGATCTCTCGCACCGTCTCGGCGACGGGCACGAAGGCGGCGAGCTGCTCTCCGAGATACGCATCGCCCTCCTCGTCGGCGGTGGCGAAATGCGTCCAGACTCCCGCCAGCTCCAGCCTCTGGTCGGCGTGGCAGGCGCGGGCCAGCTCGATCAGCTTCGCCGGATCGCGTTCCCCCAGCCGCCCCATCCCGCTGTCGAGCTTCACGTGAACCCGCGCGATCCGGCCGAGCTCGGCGGCGGCCCGCGAGCAGAGCTCCCTGAACTCCTCGTGCCAGACCGCGACGTCGGCCCGCGCGGCCAGGGCGACTCGCAGCTCCGCCTCGGTGAGCGCCCCCATCACGAGGATCGGGGTTTCCGGGAAGTGCAGCCGGAGCTCCTCGGCCTCGGACGCGGCGGCGACCGCCAGCCTCGTGGTCCCCCCGCGCATCGCCGCGGCGGCACAGGCGGCGGCCCCGTGGCCGTACCCGTTCGCCTTCACCACCGCGCAGAGCTCGGTGTCCTCCCCGACGCGGTCCTTGAGCGTCCGGCAGTTCCGCTCCACCGCCCCGACGTCAACATTCGCCAGGGCTCGGCCAATCTGATCTGGCGGTCTCAGGGCGCCAGCCCCGCGGGTATCGAGTCGATCACGTCGCCGGCGATCACCGAGTCGTGGCCGATCCGCTCTCCCGCCGCTCGGCCTGCGCGGGTGTGGGCCACCACTGCGGCGCAGGTTGCGGCGAATGGCTCGACGCCTCTGGCGATGAGGGCGGCGATCATCCCCGCAAGGACGTCGCCCGTCCCGGCGGTCGCCAGCTGGGGGGCCGACACACGGTTGACGGCCAGGCGCTTGCCGTCGGCGACGATCGAGTCGTCCCCCTTGAGCAGGACGATCCCGCCGCTTCGCTCGGCTGCCTCTCGTGCGCTCTCCGCCCGCCTGGCCTCGATCGCCTCGGAGTCCTTGTCGAGCAGCCGGCCCATCTCCCCCGCGTGCGGCGTCAAGACGAATGGCGCCCCGCGCTCGGCCAGCCCCTCGATGCGCGCGGCGTGGGCATTGAGGCCGTCGGCGTCGATCACCAGGGGCGCGGCGATCCTCGCGGTGAGCTCCCGGACGAGCCGCTGGGTCCCCGGCTCGCGGCCCATTCCGGACCCGAGCACCACGCAGGCGGCGCGCTCGGTCGCGGCGAGGATCTGCTCCGAGGCTGCCGGGCGCAGCCTGCCGTCCCGGCTCGCGCACCCAATCGACATGACCTCGGTCAGCTTCACCTCGAAGATCCGCTCCAGGTCGGCGGGGACCGCCACCGTCGCGTAACCGGCGCCGGCGCGGATCGCAGCGCACGCCGCCAGGCAGACGGCACCCGTGAGCCCGCGCGACCCGCCGATGATCACCACCTGCCCGGAGCTGAACTTGGTCGAGCCGGCGGCCCGGCTGGGCGCCAGCTCGAGCACCCGCGGATCGATCAGGCCCGCCTTCGGGTCGATGGGCGCGCCCTGCGGGATTCCGATCGGGGCGACGCGCAGCTCCCCGGTGTGCTCCTTGCCGGGAGCGATCCAGTGCCCCAGCTTCGGCGCATGGAAGGTCACGGTGACGTCGGCCGCGACGGCCATTCCCTCGACCTCGCCGCTCGAGGCGTTGACGCCGGATGCGATGTCGGTCGCCACCACAGGGGCGTCCGCCTCATTCATCGCGTCGATCGCCGATGCCGCTGGACCCCGCGGCGTGCCCGCGAAGCCCGTGCCGAAGACGGCGTCGATGACGACTCCGGCGCCCTCCATTGCGGCCGGGAGCTCTCCCGGATCGACCTGTCTCATCCCCCCCGCGCGATCGGCGTTCGCCCTGGCGTCGTCGGAGAGCTCGTCGGGCGGCGCGAGCAGGAGGGCTTCCACCTCCAGCCCGGTCTCGCGCAGGGCTCGCGCGGCGACGAGCCCATCCCCGCCGTTGTTCCCCTTGCCGCAGACGACCGCCGCCCGGCCCGAGGTGGCGACCTGGGCGGCGGCCTCGGCGACGGCGCGGCCGGCCGTCTCCATCAGCTCGAGCGAGGGAACGCCGCGATCCTCGATCGCCCAGCGGTCGGTGGCGCGCATCTCCTCGGCGTCCAGGCAGGGATCGAGCCAGTCCTCCATCGGCGCCAGCCTACCCCGCAGCGGGAGAAGAGCAGGTGGGGCGGGCGCCGCCCTAGCCGGCGATCGCGACGGCCGCCGCGCTCTCGCGCGAGTGGGTGAGCGAGATCGCGATCTCGACGTCACCCGCGGACTCCGCGGCGCTCCCGTGGAGCCGGACAGTTGGGGGTGCGCCCGCCTCGACCTCGATCTCACGCAGCGGCACACCTCGGCCCAATGCCTTGATCACGGCCTCCTTCGCCGCGAAGCGGGCCGCCAGATGACGGCCGGGACGCGCGCGGCCGCGTGCGTAGGCCAGCTCGCCCTCGGTGAACAGGCGGTCCGCAAGCCGCGGGCGGCGCTCGAGCGCGCGCTCCAGGCGTTCGATCTCGATCAGGTCGATGCCGACGGCGAGCGGCACGGCTACTTCAGCCCCACGACCGCCTTGAACTCGGCCTTGTCGCCGCTGCTGCCCGAGCCGGTGACCAGATAGGTGAGCGCGTCCAGGTAGGGCTTGGCCTGTCGGTATCCGGGGTCCGACTTCGACCCCGAGGACTCGGCCAGCGCGAAGACGGATGGGAAGTCGAGGAAGAGGTCGGTGCCGAGCGACGAGACCTGTCCGTGGGCGGTCGTGAACGTCGGCGCATCGGCCAGCGTCTGCGCGGGCGCCAGAGACTGCTCGGCGGAGTTGGCGCCGTAGCCGATCACGAGCTTGTCGCCCTGCTGGGCGATCTCAACCGGCCGGGGCGCCACGCTCGGATCGTTGATCTGGAACCCGGTGCCACCGCCCGAGAGCCGCAGCGGCTTGACGCCGCCGCTGCCGAGCTGGAGCAGCTCCTTCAGCTGGTTGAGCAGCCTGCCGGACAGGTCCGCATCCTTGGTCTGCACGACGAGCGCGCCGGTCAGGGAGGACTGCTTCGTCCCCTGGACGTAGATCACCGCGTCGCCCAGGGCGCCTTCGAGCTGGTCGAGCGAGGACCCGGTGGTCGACTGGATCTGCTGCACGACGGCATCGAAGTTCGGAATGGACTCCTTGACCTGATCCAGGCTCCGCTTGACCGTGTCCCCGAGGTTGCCGATGCCGAAGGCAAGCCAGGCCTGCGAGGGGACAGCGGCGATCAGCGAGCTCTCCGGCGTGTCAACCCCGTTGCTGCCACCGGTCGCCTCGAGCTCGATGCTGTCCGCCGAGGCCGTCAGCGCGCCCGCGGCGGGCTCGTTGATCGAGTCGCCGGCGGTCTTCTCTAGCAGTGCCTGGCTGTTCGGATCGAACTGGTCGGGCCCGAGTGCGGCAATGAAGTCCTTGGGGATCGTGTAGACGGTCCCGAGGCGGTCCTCGGGCAGGTCGCCGATGGCGTCCTTGAAGTCGCTGGTGTCGCCGAGCGAGTCGCCGGAGTTGGCGTCGACCGCCGCCTTGAAGCCGGCGAGGTCACCCTCGACCAGGAAGTTGCCGACGGTGCCGAAGACCTGGCCCGATTGGCTCTTGTCGGTCTGGTAGGAGGCGCCGTTGTAGGTCTGAGGCGCGGGATCGGTCGGGGTGTCGCCGGATGCCTTCTGGGCGAAGGCGAGCGAGGCGGCCGGATTGGTCGTCTCAACGACTGCCACGCCCTGTGAGCTCGTTCCGAGCGAGGTGAAGAAGACCCCGGCCTTCTCGCCGAGCCAGGGCGCGACGTCCTGCTGGTAGTTGATCGGATGGCCGTCCGCCTTCGACTGGTCCTCGATCAGCGAGACGATCTTCGCGCCGGGGTCCGGCGTGTCGAGGATCTTGCCCAAAGCCGCGCTGGCGTCGGCCTTGGCCGAGCCGGTCGGCTTCACGGTGGCGTCCAGATAGATCGGCGTGTTCGCCGGCACCGCGGCGGCCGGGCCGACATCGGTGCTGCCACCACCGCCGCCACCACAGCCCGCCAGGATCGCAGCGGGAACGGCGATGCAGGCAGCCAGCAGCGCAGGGAGTCGGCGGGAACTCAAGAGGCGGGGATCGTAGCCCAGCTACTCGACGGTTACCGTCTTCGCCAGGTTGCGTGGCTGGTCCACGTTCAGGCCGTTCTCGCGGGCGATGTAATAGGCGAGCAGCTGCAGGGGCACGATCGCGACTATCGGCTGCAGGATCCAGTCGGTGCGTGGCACGAACAGCGTCTGGTCGGCGGCCTCCTCGACGCCGACGCAGCCCTCGGTCGCCACGGCGACCACGTCGGCGCCCCGGGCCCGGACCTCCTCCATGTTGGAGAGGATCTTCTCGACCACCGGGCTGTCCGTCGCGACCGCGACCACGGGGGTCGACTCGTCCAGCAGCGCGATCGGCCCATGCTTCATCTCGCCCGCCGCGTAGGCGTCCGCGGGGATGTAGGAGATCTCCTTCAGCTTCAGGGCACCCTCCAGGCAGACCGCCAGCCCGATGTGGCGGCCGATGTACATGAAGAAGCGCTGGTCGTGCTGGGAGCGGGCGATCGCCTTGACGCGCTCGTCGCAGGAGACGATCGTCTCCTGGATCTTGTGGGGGAGCGACTTGAGCTCGGCGACGAGCTCGCTGATCCGCTCCCGCTCAATAGTCCCTCGCAGCTCGGCGAGACGAAGGCCGAGCAGGTACACGGCCGCCACCTGGCAGACGAAGGTCTTGGTCGCGGCCACGCTGATCTCGATACCCGAGCGCGTGTAGAGGACCGCGTCGGCATCCCGGGTCGCCTGGCTCCCCATCACGTTGCAGATCGCGAGCACCTTCGAGCCGCCCTCCTTGGCCAGCCGCATCGCCGCCAGGGTGTCGGCGGTCTCGCCGGACTGGGTGATCCCGATGACGAGGTCGTTGGGACGGTGCACCGGCTCGCGGTAGCGGTACTCAGAGGCGATGTCCATCTCGACCGGCACCCGCGCCCACTGCTCGATCGCGTAGCGGCCGACGAGACCGGCGTGGTATGAGGTCCCGCAGGCGACGATCACGATCCGCTCGATCGACTTGAGGAAATCGTCGTCGAGGTCCATGTCCGAGAGGTCGACGCCGTCGAGATTCGGCAGCCGATCGGTGATCGTCTCGGCCACCGCGTCGGGCTGCTGATGGATCTCCTTGAGCATGAAGGTGGCGTAGCCGTCCTTCTCTGCGGCGTCCTCGTCCCAGGTGACCTCGAGCGGCTCCCGGCCCTCGACGACGGTCCCATCGGCGTTCATCACGGTGACGTCGCCCTTGTGGATCGTGACGAGCTCGTCATTCTTGATTCCGAGGGCGCGTCGAGTCTCGGCCAGGAAGGCGGGGATCGCGGAGGCGACGAAGTTCTCGTGATCGCCGAGGCCGACGATCAGCGGGCACTCCTTCCTCGCCGCGACGAGCGTGTCCTCGTGATCGTTGTGCATCGCGACGAAGGCGTAGTGGCCGCGCAGGTCGTGGAAGGCCTTGCGGACGGCCTCCGTCAGGTCCCCCTCGTAGTGACGCTCGATCAGGTGGGCGACGATCTCAGCGTCCGTCTCCGAGGTGAACTCATGGCCCTCGCCGATCAGCTCGCGCCGCAGCTCGGCGTGGTTCTCGACGATCCCGTTGAGGACGATGTGGATGTTGTCGTCGCAGTCTCCGTGCGGGTGGGCGTTCTCCTCGGTAACCCGGCCGTGCGTGGCCCAGCGCGTATGGCCCAGCCCGATCGTCGCGGGCCTGGCCGCGACCGCCACCGAGCCGGCATCCCCGTTGGCAGAGTGCTCCTCGACCGCGGCGCGGAGGTTGGCGAGGTTGCCGACAGCGCGCACGCTGTCGATCTCGCCGTCCGAGATCACTGAGATGCCGGCGGAGTCGTAGCCCCGGTACTCGAGCTTCTCCAGCCCGGCTATCAGCAGGTCCCGGCACGGTCGGTCTCCTACGTATCCGACGATGCCGCACATAAGGGGTGCTACAGGGTAGAGCGAAACCGCTAGGTGAGCTCGCGCTTGGCGATCTCGACGAGGCGCTTGCAGATCGCCTCGCACTCCTGCTGATCAGGGGCCTCGACCATCACCCGCACCAGAGGCTCCGTCCCGGAAGCCCGGACGAGCACGCGGCCGCGTCCCTCGAGCGTCGCGTTCTCGGCATCGACCGCGCTCCAGAGGGCCGCGGCGCCCTCAACGGCCCCGCGATCCGCGATCCGGACGTTCTCGAGCCGCTGGGGCAGCCGATCGAAGGGCTCCACCTTCTCGAGCCGGCGCCCGCGAAGCGCGCGCAGAGTGAGAAGCGAGGCTGCGATTCCGTCGCCCGTCGGCGCGAAGTCGGTCCAGACGATGTGCCCCGACTGCTCGCCGCCCAGGTGCCAGTCGCGGTCCAGCAGCACCTCGATCACGTAGCGGTCGCCGACCTGGGTCTGGGCGACATCGATGCCGGCCGCCTCCATCGTCTTGTGGAAGCCGAAGTTGGTCATCACCGTCACCGCCACCCCGCCCTCCAGCTCACCGCGGTCCTGGAGGTCGGTGGCAATCAGTGCGATCAGGTCGTCGCCGTCGTGGAGCCGCCCGGTGCCATCGACGGCGAGCACCCGGTCGCCATCGCCGTCGTACGCGAAGCCGATGTCGGCGCCGGACGTCCTGACCAGGTCGACCAGGGTCTCGGGGTGAGTCGAGCCGCAGCCGGCATTGATGTTTCGCCCGTCGGGCTCCACCGCGGTCAGCACGAGATCCGCGCCCAGCGCACCGAAGATCACCGGAGCGGCACGGTGGGTGGCGCCGTTGGCGCAGTCGAGGGCGATGCGCAGGCCGGAGAGATCCAGCTGGAAGGCCGTTCGCAGCTCCCTGATGTAGTCGTCGAACGCACCCTCGAGCACCCGTACGCCCCCGACGCGCTCACCGGTCTGATCGTCCATGCGCGCCTCGATCGCGAGCTCAGTGTCGTCGTCGAGCTTGGCGCCGCGGGAGCTGAAGAACTTGATCCCGTTGTCGGCGAACGGATTGTGGGATGCGGAGACCACGGCGGCGAGATCGAAGCTCAGCCGGCGCGCCAGCACCGAAGCGGCGGGTGTCGGCAGGACCCCGCCGAGCATCGCGTCCCCTCCCCCGGCAGCAACGCCCGCGGCGAGGGCCTCCTCCAGCATCGGGCCGGACTCGCGCGTGTCGCGGACGATCAGGACCTGAGGGCGCTCGGCCTCGGCCTGGAGCGCCGCCGCGCGGCCGAGCCGCACGGCGAGATCCGGGGTGAGCAACTCGCCCACGGGGCCCCGGACCCCATCGGTCCCGAAATATTTTCGCGAGGCTGATGTCATCGGGGAACGTTCTGAGGCCGTGAGAACCGAGTCTGGCTAGGACGCAGGGAGGACGGCGAAGCGAGCGTAGTTGAGTCCTACGTGAGCAAGCCGTCCGACCGAGGACGACGCCAGGCGAAGGTTCGCAGCGGCCTCAGCGCTTCGAGAACTGAGGCTTCTTGCGGGCCTTCTTGAGGCCGGCCTTGCGACGTTCCTTGACCCGCGCGTCGCGGGTCAGCATGCCCCGGCGCTTGAGCTCCGGGCGAAGCTCCGGATCGATGTCGCAGAGTGCTCGCGCGATGCCATGGCGGACAGCGGATGCCTGGCCGGAGATGCCGCCACCGTGCACGCGGACGCGAACGTCGACGTTGCCTTCGTAGCCACTCTGAACGAGGGCCTGCTTCGCGACGGTCTGCAGATAGGCGCGCGGGAAGTACTCCTCGAGGCTTCGCTTGTTGACCTGGATGCTGCCGTCACCGGGGCGCAGGATCACTCGGGCGATAGAGGACTTGCGCTTGCCGGTCGCGGAGTAGCTGGCGTCGCCGGAGAGCTTGGCGGGCTTGGCCGCCACCGGGGCGGTCTCGTCCACCTCGCCGATCAGCTCCCGCTCACGCCTCGCGCGCTCCTCCTCCTCGGCCTCTCGCCGGGCGCGCTCCTCAGCGTCCAGCGGGCGCTCGGTGTCGATCGCGATCGGATCGAGTTCGGCGCCGGGAACGACCTCCTCCTTCTTCTTCTTACCCTCGGCCTGGGCGGGCTCGGCGGGAGCCTCATCCGCCGGAGCGGCCTGCTCCTCGGCGGGGGTGTCGTCCTCCGCGGCGGCGTCCTCCACGAGAGCCTCCTCGGCGGGGGGCGCCTCAGGCTCGGAATCGCCCTGCTCAGGAGTGCCGCCCTCCGACGGTGGGCTCTCCTCGGGAGCCTGCTGCTCGTCGGCCTGCTGCTCCTCGGGCGTGCCCTCCTCCGCGGGCTTCTGCTGCTCTTCGTCTGCCATCAAGTCTGGAGGTCGAGTTGCTTGGGCTGCTGGGCCTGGTGCGGATGCTCGGGGCCGGCGTAGACCTTGAGCTTGCGGAGCTGCTGACGGGCCAGCCGGTTGCGGGGAAGCATCCCCTTGACGGCTCTGCGGATCACTTCTTCAGGACGCTGCTCCAGCAGGTCACCCAGCGTGCGCGAGCGGATCCCGCCCGGATACCCGCTGTGCCGCCAGTAGCGCTTGTCCTCGCGCTTCTTGCCGGTGACGGCGATCTTCTCGGCGTTGACCACGACCACGAAGTCGCCCACGTCCACGTGGGGCGTATAGGTCGGCTTGCGCTTCCCCCGCAGCACGTCGGCGATCTGGGTCGCAAGACGGCCGAGCGTCTTGCCGTCGGCATCGACGACGTACCAGTCCCGCGTGCGGTCCTGGGCGTTCGCCTGGTAGGTCTTCATCGCTGTCGCTGTGGCCATAAAAAGAGCTTGATGCGAGGGTGCGCGTCAGCGCAACCCGTTTAAGGGGGGTCGCGGCCGGCGCATGATAGCCAGGTCGCGGGAGTAGGATCGCCCGCAGTGGAGGCTGGGCATGCCGCAGCATCGGTTTCCTACCGGGATGTGACCAAGCGCTACCCGGGGCAGACCACCCCTGCGATCTCGAACCTCTCGCTCGAGGTCCCGGCCGGAGAGATCTGCGTTCTGGTCGGGCCCTCCGGATGCGGGAAGACCACCGCGATGAGGATGGTCAACCGGACCGTCGAGATCACCGAGGGGGACATCCTGATCGGCGACGTCTCGGTCCGCGATCGCGATGCGACGGAGCTACGCCGGGAGATGGGCTACGTGATCCAGCAGACCGGTCTCTTCCCTCACAAGACCATCGCGGACAACATCGCGACCGTCCCGCAGCTGCTCGGCTGGGACCGGGATCGCACGGACAAGCGGGTCAAGGAGCTGTTCGAGGTAATCGGGCTCGATCCGGCGCTGGGAGATCGCTTCCCCGGCCAGCTCTCCGGCGGCCAGCAGCAGAGGATCGGCGTCGCCCGCGCCCTTGCCGCGGACCCGCCGGTGATGCTGATGGACGAGCCCTTCGGCGCCATCGACCCGATCAACCGGGAGCGCCTCCAGAACGAGTTCCTCCGGCTCCAGGCCAACATCCAGAAGACGGTCCTCTTCGTCACACACGACATCGACGAGGCGATCAAGATGGGCGACCGGATCGCGATCCTGAAGGACGGCGGGCACCTGGCCCAGTTCGCGACTCCGGCCGAGCTCCTGATGGCGCCTGCCGACGGCTTCGTGGAGGACTTCGTCGGCGCCGACCGGGCCCTGAAGCGCCTCGCCCTGATGAGGGTCCGGGACATCGACCTCTGGGAGGCACCGCTGGCTTTTGTCGGCCAGGCAACGGCCGAAGTCAGGTTGAAACTCGAAGGCGCGGAAGTCCCCCATGCGCTGCTGGTCGACTCCGACCGGCGGCCGGTGGGCTGGCTCTCGGAGACGGATCTGAGCGCCGACACCGTCGCGCAAACCCCGGACAGCGGTCCCGAGCCGATCCTCGACCTGGATGACGTGATGAGGGACGCTCTCGCAGACCTGCTCCAGACCGAGACGCAGTACGCGCCGGTGACCGACGCACAGGGACGAATCGCGGGCGTGCTCTCGGTGGAGATCATTTCGGAGTTCCTCGTCTCCCCGGACGCGAAGGTGGAGGAGCACGCCGCCGTCGAGCGGCCCGTCGAGCGGCCGCTGGGCGAATGACCGCTCTCGTCGCCCAGCTCGCCCCACTCGTCGGGCAGGTCGCCATCCACAACCGGACAGGCCCGAACGCCCCCTGTCAGGCCAAGAACGGAGCGTTCTGCTTCGACTGGGCGATCGACAACTTCGACCGCTACACGACCCCCCTGGTCAACCATGTGCTCCTCGTTCTGGTCTGCGTCGCGATCGGCTTCGTCGCCGCCTTCGGGATGGCGCTGGTCTCCCACGGTCGCAGCTGGCTGATCCCGACCTTCACCGGCACCACCGGCATCCTCTACACGATCCCCTCCCTCGCCTTCATCTTCCTGCTCCTGCCGATCACTGGGCTGGGCACGACGACGGCGATCATCGTCCTCTCCGTCTACACGCTCCAGATCATCTACCGGAACATCGTCGCCGGCCTCGCCAACGTCCCGCCCGAGAGCAAGGAGGCCGGGCGCGGGATGGGGATGACCGACCGTCAATTGCTCTGGCGCGTGGAGCTGCCGCTTGCCCTGCCCGAGATCATCGCCGGGCTGCGAATCGCGACTGTCTCAACGGTGGCGATCGCGAGCCTGATGGTGTTCGCCAACGTCAACACGCTCGGCCAACCCCTCTACCAGCAGATCAGCTTCAAGACCAACATCGTCATCGCCGGCGGCTTGATGGTGCTGATGGCGATCGCGTTCGACCTGCTTCTGCTGCTCGCACAGCGTCTGCTCGCCCCGTGGCGTAGGCCGTCGAAGGAGGCACTGGCTTGAGCACCGCGATCCATCTCGGCTTCCTGGGCACCTTCGGCGACGCCTTCGACTTCATCCTCCACCAGCAGAGGGCGCGGATCGGCGACAACCTCGTCGGCGGTCCTCACAAGTCACTCGTGCTGACCGGCGAGCATCTCAAGGTCACCTTCCTGGCCCTTGGCGTGGCGGCCGCGGTCGCCCTCCCCGCCGGGATCATCCTCGGCCATCTCGGGAGGGGCGAGTCCTTCGCGATCGCTCTCGGCAACGCGGGCCGGGCGGTGCCCGAGCTGGCCCTGATCGCATTCGTGGCGGCGTACATCGGCGTGGGACTCGCGAACGTCACCTTCGCCTTCGCCATCCTCGGGATCCCTCCGATCCTGACCAACACCTACGTGGGGATCAGCCAGGTGGACCGGAACGCGGTGGAGGCCGCGCGAGGCATGGGGATGACCAGTCTGCAGTCGATCTTCAGGGTGGAGCTTCCGCTGGCGGTGCCGACGATCATGGCGGGAGTCCGCACGGCCGCCGTCAACATCGTCGCGACCGTCGCGCTCGCCTCCCTCGCCGGCCTCAGCACCCTGGGCGACTACATCATCAACCGCAACGTCTACGGCGACCAGGGGGTGGTTGCGGGGGCGATCCTGATCGCCTTGCTCGCCCTGAGCCTGGAGTTCGGCCTAGCCGGCGTGCAGTGGCTGCTCACCCCGCGGGGCTTGAAGGTGGCGCGGGCCGGTGCGAGCCGCATAGGCTTACGCGGTCCATTCCAGGGGTGTAGCAAGCCCCAGACCAGAGGAGGATCCGTGATGAGGGGCCATCCGCGAGTGAGAGTGAGAGCGGCCTTTGCGCTGATTGCGGCGCTGGTGCTTGCTCTTGGCGTCGCTGCCTGTGGGGGCGGCGATGACAACAACGACACGGGGACGAGCGGTGACAACTCCGCGAACCTGATCAAGTCGAACCCCGACAACAGCGGAATCCAGCTGACCGTGGGTTCCAAGAACTTCACCGAGGAGTACATCCTCGGGAACATCTACGCGCAGGCCCTCCAGGCGGCGGGCTATGACGTGAAGACCAACCTCAACCTGGGGTCCGAGGTGATCGCCTACAAGGCCCTCCAGGACGGGGAGATCAGCGGCTACCCGGAGTACACGTCGACGCTGCTGCAGTCCATCTTCGGCAAGGACACGGTTCCGGCCGACGCCCAGGCGGCATATGCCCAGGCGCAGCAGGAGCTCCAGCCGAAGGGGCAGACCGCGTTCGAGCCGACGCCCTTCGCCGACGCGAACGCGCTGGGCATGCTGAAGAGCAAGGCCGACGAGCTCGGGGTGACGACGATCTCCGACCTCCAGGGCAAGTCCCAGGACCTGAACCTCTACGGCTCTCCGGAGTGCCGCGAGCGTGCCGATTGCCTGGTCGGCCTGCAGGACACCTACGGCCTGCAGTTCGCGTCGTTCAACCCGGTCGACATCGGGCTCCGGTACACGGTGCTCGACAAGGGTCAGGCGGACGCCTCGGTCGTCTTCACCTCGGACGCCCAGCTCTCCGCCAACCCGGACAAGTACGTCCTGCTTGAGGACGACAAGGGGATCTTCCCCTCGGGGAACGTCATCTGGGTCACGGACCAGTCGACGGTCCAGAAGGCCGGGCCCGACTATCAGGCGACGATCCAGAACGTGCAGAAGGGCCTGACCCTGCCGGTGATGCAGGAGCTCAACGCCCGCGTCGACATCGACAAGCAGGATCCGGCCGCCGTCGCCACGCAGTACCTGAAGGAGGACGGCTACATCCAGTAGCGGTCGTGCGGTTTGCAACCAGAGGGCTGGGGGTGACCCCCGGCCCTCTGGTTATACTGCCGCGCCAGCAAGGCCAAGTTCCCTTGAGTCACTCGAGGGGAACGGAGGACCCAAAGGGGTTCACACCCCAGGGGCGAATCGCAACCAACTGGTTCGTAGCGCCGCTCTCGGCGCGAGCCCGCCAGCTAACTCCGTAGGCCGCAGAGAGAGTGCGAAGCGCCTTGATCGACAAGCCGGTTGGTCGTACGTCTCGAAGGGGAGCGGCGCTGATCGCTGCGCTGACGATCGCGACGGCCGCCCTCGGAACTCAGGCTGCCTTCGCCCAGAGCGGCGGCGTCGGCGCGCCCGGGACCACCACCACCCCCACTGACCCCACCACGACCACGGCACCGACCGGCTCGATGGTCTTCCCCGTGTCCGGCGCGCACACCATCGGCGGCGGCTTCGGCGCCGCGCGGAGCGGCCACAGCCACCAGGGCCAGGACATCATGGCCGCCTGCGGCACGCCTCTCGTCGCCGTCAGCCGGGCCAAGGTCAAGTGGGTGCGCTTCCAGAAGCTGGCCGGCAACTACGTCGTGATCCGCAACAAGAAGCTCCACCAGGACTACATGTACGCGCATCTCGCCGCGCGGGCCTCGGTCACGAAGGGCACGGTCGTGCAGCCCGGCCAGCAGATCGGCATCGTCGGGCAGACCGGTGACGCGACGGCGTGCCACCTCCACTTCGAGCTCTGGCTCGGCAAGTGGTATCGCGGCGGGCATGCCGTGAACCCCCTTCCCTACCTGCAGACCTACCAGGGCTTCTAGGAACCGCCCGCTCCCAGGCGGGTGCTACAACCGGGCGCTTGATGTGTTCCAGCCCGGGTATGCGCCTCCGCCGACTCGTCCCAGCCTTCCTGGTGATCGCGATCGCAGCCGCGGCGACCGCGACCCCGGCATCGGCCTACCAGCGCTACCGCTACCCCCTGAAGGGGCCCCACAACTACGGCAACGTGGACGTCACCGGCTTCGGCGTGAAGCGGGGCGACGGCTCCATCCACACCGGCCAGGACATCATCGCCAGGTGCGGCACGCCGATCGTGGCGACCCACTCCGCGGTCGTGCGCTCCGCCGGCTACTCGACCGGTTACGGGAATTACGTCGTGCTGCACGGCGAGGGAAGCCGCTTCGACTCCGTCTACGGCCACATGAAGGGCCGCGCGCGAGTTCGCGTCAAGCGCAGAGTCCGGGCCGGGCAGCGCATCGGCTCCGTGGGGCACACGGGGACGGACAGCGCCGTCTGCCACCTGCACTTCGAGCTCTGGAAGGGCCGCTGGTTCGCCGGCGGCAGCCGCACCGATCCCCTCCCCCACCTGCGCGCGTGGGACAAGCGCTCAGGCGGCCCGCTGCAGGAGGAGCCGAAGCCCCCGCCCGGCCAGTACTCCGCAAGCAAGCGGCTCTTCTACGACGGGGCGGGCTAGCCGCGCCCCGTCATTCCCACTCGATGGTGCCCGGCGGCTTCGAGGTGAGGTCCAGCGTGACGCGGTTGACGCCGCGGACCTCGTTGATGATCCGGGCAGACACTCGCTCGAGCAGGTCGTAGGGCAGACGGGCCCAGTCGGCGGTCATCGCGTCATCGGAGGTGACCGCGCGGATCACGATCGGGTGCGCGTAGGAGCGCTCGTCGCCCTGCACGCCGACCGAGCGGACGACCGGCAGCACGCAGAAGGACTGCCAGAGCTGGCGGTAGAGGCCGGCGGCGCGGATCTCCTCCTGCAGGATCGCGTCCGCCTCCCGGACGATGTCGAGGCGCTCGCGCGTGACCTCCCCACCCACCACGCGGATCGCGAGGCCCGGGCCCGGGAAGGGCTGGCGCCAGACGAAGCGCTCGGGAAGCCCGAGCTCCGCAGCGACCGCCCGGACCTCGTCCTTGAACAGCATCCGCAGCGGCTCGACCAGCTCCATCTCCATCTCCTCGGGGAGGCCGCCGACGTTGTGGTGTGACTTGATGGTCGCCGCCGCACGGCCGTCGCCACCCGACTCGATCACGTCGGAGTAGAGGGTGCCCTGGACCAGGAAGCGCGCGTCCTCGACCTTGCCCGCCTCCTCCTCGAAGACCCGGATGAACTCCTCGCCGATGATCTTGCGCTTGGTCTCCGGATCGTCGACGCCGGCGAGACGGTCGAGAAAACGGTCGGCGGCGTCGACGTGAACCAGCTGGATGCCGTGCTGCTCGCGGAAGGCCGTGACGACCTGCTCGGCCTCGTCCTTGCGCATCATCCCGTGGTCGACGAAGACGCAGGTGAGCCTGTCCCCGATCGCCCGGTGGACGAGGAGAGCGGCGGTCGCGGAGTCGACTCCGCCGGAGAGTCCGCAGATCGCGCGGGCGTCGCCGACCTGGGCTCGGATCGCCTGGACCTGCTCCTCGATCAGCGAGGCGGGCGACCACTTCTCGCGGCAGCCTGCGACGTCGCGGAGGAACCGGGTGAGGATCTCGGTGCCGTAGGGAGTGTGGACGACCTCGGGGTGGAACTGGATGCCATACAGGCCGCGCTCGGTGTCCTCGACCGCGGCCACCGGCGACTCCGTGCTCGAGGCCAGAGCGGTGAAGCCGGGCGGCGCCTCGAAGACCGTGTCGCGATGGCTCATCCAGCACTGCTGCTCGGCGGGCAGCCCCTCGAGCAGGGTGCCGCCGCCATCGCGGAGCGTGAGCTGGCTGCGCCCGAACTCGCCGGCCGGGGCCTGCTCGACCCTGCCGCCCAGCTCGTGGACCATCAGCTGCATGCCGTAACAGATGCCGAGAACCGGGATGCCGAGGTCGAGCAGCTCCTTGCGGAGGGCGGGCGCCCCGTCCGCGTAGACCGAAGCCGGCCCGCCCGAGAGCACCAGGCCGCGCGGCCCGCGCTCCTTGATCCGCTCCAGCGGCGTGTCGTGCGGAAGCAGCTCGCTGAAGACGCCGCACTCGCGGATCCGGCGGGCGATCAGCTGGCTGTACTGCCCGCCGAAGTCGAGGACGAGCACTTCCTCGGTCGCCTGCGCCGGGGCGTGCTTATCGACCTCCCGCAGCTCCGGCTCAGCGCCGGGAACGCTGCGCTCGGGGACGTGGACCCGAGCCTGGGTGTCATCCGAAGCGGCGCTGGCCGCGGGCGCGTCAGAGGTCACGACCGCGGATACGGTGGCGGTCTGACGAGCGAGGATCAAGCATGGCGAGGACGCAGGTAGTCCGAATAGCAGCGCTATTCGGACTACCGAGGACGAAGCCAGGCGCCGATCCGCAGCCGTCAGGGCGCCGCCGTAGACGCGGGCGGGGCCTCTGAGGCGCCCTAGTCATCCGAGACTGCGACCGCTGCCGCCACGGTGGCGCGCCCGTTCGAGCCCATCCCGACCGACTGTTCGCGCTGGAGCTGCTTGCCCTCCGACATCAGAGCCGGCGCGACCATCACCTCGGCGCGGTGGAACTCGGGGATGTCCGCGTAGCCGGTGGTCGCCATCGAGGTCCGCAGCGCGCCCATCAGGTTGAAGGTGCCGTCGTTGTCCTGGGCGGGCCCGAGCACGATCTCCTCGAGCGTGCCGTCCTGGTTGGTGGCCACCCGGGCACCGCGAGGCAGGGAGGGATGGAAGGTCGCCATCCCCCAGTGGAAGCCGCGGCCGGGGGCCTCCTTGGCCCGCGCCAGCGGAGAGCCGATCATCACGGCGTCGGCGCCGACCGCGATCGCCTTGGAGACGTCGCCGCCGGTTCGCATGCCGCCGTCGGCGATCACGTTGCAGTAGTTGCCCGTCTCCATCATGTGCTGCCCGCGGGCGGCGGCCACGTCGGCGATGGCGGTGGCCTGGGGCACGCCGATGCCGAGGACACCGCGGGTCGTGCAGGCCGCGCCGGGTCCGACGCCGACCAGGACTCCCACAGCGCCGGTCCGCATCAGGTGGAGCCCGGTGTTGTAGGAGGCGCAGCCGCCGACGACGCAGGGCACGTCGAGATCGGCGATGAACTGCTTCAGGTTGAGCGGCTCCGTCTGGGTGGAGACGTGCTCGGCGGAGATCACCGTTCCCTGGATGACGAGGATGTCGAGGCCCGCCTCGAGAGCGGTCTCGTAGTGCTCGGTCACCTTCTGGGGAGTCAGGGATCCGCACGCAACCGTGCCGGCGGCCTTGATCTCCTCGATGCGCTTGGCGATCAGCTCGGCCTTGACCGGCTCCGCGTAGATCTCCTGCATGATCCGCGTGGCGACGGGCTTCGGCGCCGCCGCGATCTCATCGAGCTTCTCGTCGGCGTTCTCGTAGCGAGACCAGATGCCCTCGAGGTTGAGGACCCCGAGGCCACCGAGGTTGCCGATCAGGCCGGCGGTCTTCGGGCTGACGACGCCGTCCATCGCGGAGGCGAGCAGGGGCAGCTCGAAGCGGTACGGACCGAGGGTCCAGGTGATGTCGATGTCGTCGGGGTCGCGGGTCCGCCTGGAGGGGACGATCGCGATGTCATCGAAGCCGTATGCCCTGCGGCCCTTCTTGCCGCGGCCGATCTCTACTTCCATGTGATGGCCGACCTCCCGGCGGCGTGTGCCTGGGGACGCGCACGACCAAGCAGATCGAGGATCGAGGGCGAAGCCTTTGCTGGTTGCAAAGGCGAGCCCGAGGACGAAGAGATGCGCCGCGTTGTGCGCGTTATCCAGGTGCGCGGCGTCGGGAGATCGGTCATCTGCTCACCCTACGTTCGTTCGCGGACGAAAAAACCCCGCGTCGCGGGGCCGGAAATGCGGTGATAGCGGCGTTTCGGGGGTCCTTATCAACGCTTGGCCAAGGATAACAGCGGTCAACCCGGGCCCTACCGGGATCTAGACCGTCGCGGGGGCCTCGAGCTCGCGCGCCTCGACTCCCGGGAGCAGCCGCTCGACCTCAGCCGGGTCGATGCTGCCCGCGCCGAAGTGCAGCGTCGACTCGGCGCCGCAGGCGACGGCGAAGCGCAGGCACTCCTCCGGGGGGTGCCCGTCGTAGCGCGCGGCGACGAAGCCGGCGAGGAAGGCGTCCCCCGAACCGACGGTGGCGACCGGCTCGACCTCCGGGGCGGTGACCTCGTAGGCGTGGCGCCGATCGTCGGCGTCCAACAGGGATGCGACGCAGCCCTGGGGCCTGGTGATCACCGCGTCGGTCGCCCCGAGCTCGACCAGGCTGCGCAGGCCGAGCAGTGCGTCCTCGCGATCGTTGAACTCATGGCCCACGGCGCCCTCCGCCTCGCGCACGTTCGGCGTCACGGCGGCGGGCCCGGCGCGCAGCGAGGCGACGAGCGGCTCGCCGTCGGTGTCGACGATCGTGTCGACGCCGATCTGCTTGAGCTCCTCGACGATCCGGGCGGAGAACGACGCCGGGACGGAGGGCGGCAGGCTGCCCGCGATCGCGCAGATGCGGGCACCGCGCGCCAGGTAGAGAAGCTTCTCGAGGAACCGGTCGAGCTCTTCGGCGCTGACGTCCGGGCCGCGCTCGTTGATCTCGGTCTGCTCGCCGGAGGTGGGATCGACGACGGCGAGATTCGTCCTCGACTCGCCGGCGATCCAGGTGAAGTCCGTGAGGATCGACTCCTCGGCGAGGCGTTCCATCAGACGGGCGCCGGTCGGGCCGCCGGCGAGCCCGGTGGCGATCACGGGCCGGTCGAGCAGCTTCAGGGCGCGGGCGACGTTGACGCCCTTGCCGCCGGCGACGGTGCTCGCCTCGACGGCTCGGTGGCGATGGCCCTGCCGGAAGCTCGGAACCGCGACGGTGCGGTCGATGGCGGCGTTCAGGGTGACGGTGAGGATCATCCGGTGCCCCCCTCCCGCTCCGCTCTCTGGCGCCTCCTGCGCATTCTCTCCTCGTGCATCCTGCGCCTCTCTTCCGGGGTCCTCTGTTGGGGGGCTTGTTGACGATTCTCTCGAGTTCGCGGGGTGGCCGTCTCGGGCTGATTCGATCCGCGCCCTCGTCTCATCAGCAGCACTCCTAGCAGTATCACGATCGCGCCAAAAAGAAGTAGAACGATCGGATTCTTCGCGACCGAGATCGCCCTGTCGAGGGTGGTCGCCGCACCAACCGAGCGGGACGCGACGAGGGGCGTGGCGGCCGCAGGCTTTCCGTCGACGGTGACCCTGACGCGGCCGAGCACCTGGCCCTCCTTCACGGCGCCGCTGAGCTCGTCGGGCGCGGTGACGCGAGTCGCGACGTGCTGGCCCTGTCGCACATTGACCGGAAGGGCGTCTCTGGCGACCAGTGAGAGGTGATCGCTCCGGTAATCGAGCTTGGGATCGGCCAGCTCCTGTCCCTTTCGGACCGGCTGAACCGGGTGGTAGAGGGAGAAGCCGTACTGCAGGAGCTTCAGCGTGTCGGCGTCGCGGGTGGGCTCGTCGGGAGCGCCGAGCACCGCGGAGATCAGGGTCGTCGAGTCCTGGGTGCCGGAGCCTACGAGGACGTACCCAGCGCCGAGCGTGTGGCCCGTCTTGACCCCGTTGATCCAGGGGACCTCGTTGAGCAGCGTGTCCCGGCTGATCACGGTCCGTGGGTGATCGCCGCTGTGGAGCGTGGCGGCCGGCGTGTTGACGATGCGAGCGAAGAGCCTGTTTCGGAGCAGGATCGACGCGAGCGCGACCAGGTCGCGGGCGCTCGAGTAGTTGTGCGGGTCGTCCAGCCCGATCGGGTTCGCATAGCTCGTGTCGGTCAGGCCGAGCCGCTGGGCCGTCTGGTTCATCGCCGTGACGAATTTGGGCACCGAGCCCGAGACCCCGACGGCCAGGGTCTGGGCGGCGTCGCTCGCGCTTGGCAGGAGCAGCCCGTAGAGCAGGTCCCGGACCCGCAGCCGCTCGCCGGGCCGAAGTCCGAGCTCGATCTCGGCGGAGGCGCTCGGGTGATAGGTCGGCGCCGCGATCATCTGGTTGGGCTTGAGCTTCTTGAGCGCGAGGTACGCCGTCATCAGCTTGGTCGTACTGGCGATCGGCAGATGCTTGTCGGGAGTGCTGCTCGCGAGGACCGAATCGTCGCGAGGGTCGATCAGGATCCACGCCTTGGCGTCGATCCTGGGGCCACTTGCTGCGCCGGCCGACGCGGGCAGGCCGATGAGCATGGTCGCGAGAGCGATGGCGATCGCCGCGCGAACGCGCCCCCTTCCCCGCCTGCCGTCGATTCCGAGCACCGTCAGCGCAACGCTATCCGCTGGCCCTCGAGCAGGGTCTGCGGATCGAGGTCCGGGTTGAGCGCCTGGAGCGTGGTCTCATCGATGCCGGTCTTCAGCGAGATCGCTCCCAGCGTGTCGCCGGAACGGACGATCCAGACGCCCTTGTGCAAGGCCCGCCGGCCGGCCTTGCTGATATGGGCCTTCTTATGCGAGTCACCGTTGTCCCCGCCGCCGCCTCCCCCGTTTGAGGTCGCCACCACGGCGACCACCAGGATGAGGGCCGCGATCAGGGCCAGCACGGCGAACACGCGGACGAATTGATTCGGCTTGTAGTCCGGCATTCGAGGGTTCGACAGGGTACTGCCGGCTAACTGCTGAGGCTCCAAACCGCCCCGCGTAGCTCCTCCGCAGCCGCGGCGGGATCGTCCGCCCCAGCGATGCTTCTCGCCGCAGCGACCAGCACCGATGCGGGGCGTCCCGGCAGCCAGCGCCGGGCCGAGATCCTCCGGCTTGCCGCCCTGAGCGCCGATTCCGGGAATCAGGAAGATCGAGTCCGGCATCAGCTCGCGGAGCCGGCCGAGATGCTGGGGCGCGGTCGCGCCCACCACCGCGCCGAGCCCCGAGAGCCCGGACTTCCCGGCGAGTTGTGGCGCCCCCTCGGCGACCAGCCTGGCAAGCTCCTCGTGCACCGGACCAGCATCAACGCCGGCTCCTCCGCTTCGCGTCCGGGGCCGGCTGACCACGAGGTCTTGTAGGCGCGCAGCGCCCGGGTTCGAGGTTCGAACGAGCACGAACACCCCGGCCGCGGCTTCCCGAGCCGCCTCGACCAGCACCTCGATCGCGTCCTCGCCGAGCAGGGGGTTGGCGGTGAACGCGTCGGCGTCGAGACCCCGGACCGCCCCCCACGGCGTCTCGGTCTCGCCGACCAGGGCCTGGCCGTAGGCCTTCGCGGTGACCGGGACGTCGCCCCGCTTGCCGTCGGCGACCACCAGCAGCCCGGCGCGCTGCGCCGCCGAGCAGACCTCGCCCAGGGCACGCCAGCCGGGTGCGCCCAGCCGCTCGAAGCAGGCCAGCTGCGGCTTCACCGCCACACAGGCGGGACCGGCGAGCTCGATCAGCCGCCGGCAGTGCTCGAAGACCGCGGCGGCGGCCCGGTCGGCGACATCGGTTAGATCCGCGTCCGGCGCCGCCTCCCCAGAAAGCGCAGACGGGTCCGGGTCAAGGCCCAGGCATACCTGGCTGCGGCGCTCGTCGACGAGCGCCGCGAGCCTGTCTGCGAAGGGCCGGGTCGTTATCCGCCCTTGACCTTCTTCTTCAGGCCTGAGCCGGCCGAGAAGCGCGGCACCTTGCCGCCCGGGATGAAGATCCGCTCGCCGGTGCGCGGGTTGACGCCCTGGCGCGGGCCACGCTCGGCGACGGCGAACTTGCCGAAGCCGGTGAAGTTCACCTCGCCTCCGCCCTGGAGGACGTCCATGATGGCGTCGAGCACCGCATCGACGGCCTGCCCCGCCTCCTTCTTGCTGCCGATTCTGCTGTCGCCTGCGAGCACGTCGAGGAACTCAGCCTTGGTCACGTCATCTCCTCCTACGGATTGGAGTTCGCGCCGAGCCTAACAGCGGCTCCTGAAGCCAAAATATCGGGCTTATGACGGTCCGTGCTACGCCCCGCCGATGGCCATCTCGCCGACAAGCATCGGCGCGCTCTTCACCGACCCGCCGAACGGAACCCAGCGGGTCTCCGAGCCGATGGCCTGGACAGCGGCCAGCGTGCCGAGGAGGTCGCCGGCGATCGTGAACTCCCGGAGCGGCTCGGCGAGTTCGCCCCCGCTGATCGTCCTTCCGGACGCCCCAACCGAGTAGCGGCCCGTGACCGGGTTGACGCCCGAGTGAAGGCCGGCGACCTCGGTGATGTAGACGCCGTCCCCGGCCCTCTCGAGCAGCCCCTCCAGGGAGAGGTCGCCGGGCTCGAGCACCAGGTTCGAGGGGCTGACCGAGGGCGGCGAGCGGTACGAGGACCGGGCTGCGTTTCCGGTGGAACGGGCCCCGCCCCGGCGGGCCGTGTAGGAATCGTGCAGGTAGGCGAGCAGCTTGCCGTCTGCGATCAGGGGCGTCCGCTCGCGCGGCGTCCCCTCGCCGTCGAAGGGGGCGCTGGCGAGGCCGCCGGGATCGATCCCGTCGTCGGCGAGCACATAGGCGGCGGACGCGAGCTCGTCTCCGAGCCGCTCGGCGAACGGTGAGCGACCGCGCTGGACCTCGTCCGCGCTCAGCGCGCCACCGATGAAGCCGGCGAAGCTGGCGGTGACCCGCTCCGAGAGGACCACGGGGCAGGTGCGCGACTCGGGCTTGGCCGCCCCGAGCATCGAGGCGGCCTCGTCCCCGGCCTCCCCGCCGATCTCCTCGGCGTTCAGGGACTTCGGCGAGCGGCCCACCCCGAAGCCGAGCCCGGTCTGGACCTCCGAGTCCTCCGTCGCCATCGCCTGCAGGAACGAGTACGCGACGGAGGAGCCGAAGCTCCCGGAGACGCCGCGCGAGGTCGCGATCGCCGCGTCGCCGTCCTCGTCGACGTAGACAACCTCCTCCACTCCGGTGACCCGCTTGTCGCGATCGAGCGCGACGCGCTCGATCTGCTTGGCCAGGTCGATCACCTCGGCGGTCTCGGTGTCCGCCACCGCGGGGTCGCGCAACCCCTTGATCTCGGCCGGCTCGCCACTCGGGTCGGGCGCGGCCGAGTTCTCGTCCTCGTCGGCGACGCGCGCGGCGCCCACCGCGGACTCCGCCAACTCGGCAAGGCCGGCGTCGGAGAGGTCGGTGCCGTACGCGTATCCGGTGCGCGTCCCGATCCAGGCCCGGATGCCGACGCCGCGGCCACTCGCCTCGGTCAGGCTTTCGACCTCGCCGGCGTGGACCCGGACCTCGCGGCTCCGCGAGCCCTCGCTCCAGGCCTCGGCGTCGCTCGCTCCGGCGGCGGTCGCCGCCTCGACCGCGCGGCGCGCGACGTCCTCCATCAAACGGGTCGCTCCTTTCGGAGCGCCCTCGCGTCTCATACGGCGGTCCCGCCGACGGTGATGCCCTTGATCCGGACATGGCCCTGGCCGGTGCCGACCGGCGCGGTCTGACCGGCCTTGCCGCAGAAGCCGGTCTTCATCTCGAAGTCGTTCCCGACCGCGTCGATCCGGGTGAGCGCCTGGAGGCAGTTGCCGATCAGGGTCGCGCCTCGGCAGGGCTTGGTCACCTTGCCGCCCTCGATCAGATAGCCCTCCGAGACCCCGAAGACGAAGTCGCCGGTCGCGGGCTCGACCTGGCCGCCGCCGAAGGAGACGGCGTAGAAGCCCTTGTCCACCTCCGCGATCAGCTCCTGCGGGTCCGCGTCTCCCGGCTCGATGTAGGTGTTGGTCATCCGCGGGATCGGCAGGTCCCGGAAGCTTGCCCGCCGCCCGTTGCCCGTGGACTCGACGTCGTCTCGGCGAGCGCGGAGGCGGTCGTAGAGATAGGAGGTGAGCTTCCCTTCCTGAATCACCGCGGTCCGCTGGCAGGGGGTTCCCTCGTCGTCGATGGCCCCAGTCCCCCACTCGTGCGGCATGACTCCGTCGTCATAGGCATTGAGGAGCGGCTCGGCGACCTTCTCGCCCATCTTGCCCGCGTAGACGCTGGCGCCCTTCTGCACCGCGTCTGCCTCCAGGCCGTGGCCGGTCATCTCGTGGAAGAGGACACCGCCGAACCCGCCGCCGACGACCACCGTCATCTCACCGGCGGGCGCCGGATCGGCGCCGAGCAGCTTCAGGGCCTTGCCGGCGGCCTGCTCCGCGATCCGGGCGGGGTCGCCGTCGAGCAGCTCGAAGCCCCGGTGCTCGCCGAGCGTCTCGAAGCCGGTCTCGACCGTGCCGTTCTTGCGCGCCACGACCTGCACCCCGAGGCGCACCCGGGTTCGGTCGTCGCTCGCCTCGAGGCCCTCGGAATTGAAGACGGCGACCCGCCGCCGCCCCTCGCTGTAGCTCGCCGAGGCCTGGGCCACCTCTGATCCGGCGGAGCGCGCACGCTCGTCGAGCTCTCTCAGGACCTCGGCCTTGCGCTCGGCCGGGACGCCCGCGGGATCGATCTCGATCTCCTGCAGCTCGGGCGGCGCCGCGGACGTCAGGGCGAGCGGCTCGGTGCCGTCGCCGTCGAGGGCCGAGGCGAGCCCATCCGCGGCTCGCATCAGATCCTCCTCCGCCAGGCCGTCGACGTGGGCGAAGCGGGTCACCTCGCCGTCGATCACCCGGATGCCGCCACCACGCTCGCTGCCCGACTGAGGTCGCTCGACGCGGGACTCGTCGATGGAGAGGGTGAAACCCTGGCGCTCCTCGCAGAAGAGCTCCGCGAAGTCGCCGCCGCGGGAGAGCGCCCGCTCCAGGACGCGGGCGGCGACGCTCTCATCCACCATGCTCACTTGGTGCTCCTCGCCCGCCTCGGCGGGCCGGCGACCTCGATCAGACGAGAGGCGGCCAGGAAGAGCGCCCGCCCCTCCTCGGAGTCGGCCGCAAAGGCGACGCTGCGGCCCCCGTCGTAGTAGGTCCTTGCGAATGGCTTGCGCAGGTGCCGGCGCCTTCGGAGGTAAGCGGCCGCCTCGTCCGCGTAGCCGGAGACCCGGTCGAGCAGCAGCCGGTGCGGTTTGGTCGTCATCCCGCCGTGCCCGACGCGACCAGCCGCCGAAGCGTGATCCGCATATCGAAGAGCATCAGCGACGCCAACGTGAAGCGCTCGGTGACGGCCACCGCGGTCAGTCCGCCCTCTCGGACGCAGAAGGCCTCGCCGTCGCCGGTGGCGATGTGCGCGTGGGCGACGGGCTCGCTCCCCGCGGCGTCGGCGGCGGCCACCAGATCGCGCCCGGCCTCACCCCAGCGATCGCTGTCGCCACTCGCCGCCAGGACCTCGCCGGCGCCGGAGAGGATCGCGCAACCCCTCATCTCGGGCGAGATCTCCTCGAGATAGGACACGGCCCGACCGGCGTCGGAGAGGGTCGGGGCGTCAACGAGCGTCATTAGGTGAAAATAGCGAGCGTGACTCTCCAGCAGAGCTCCTGGCTCACCGTCGTGGTCATCTGCGGGATCTCGGTGGTCCTCCTGGCC
The DNA here is from genome assembly GCA_963747425.1 of uncultured Solirubrobacterales bacterium. Lineage (GTDB taxonomy): Bacteria > Actinomycetota > Thermoleophilia > Solirubrobacterales > 70-9 > DASUPK01. Next base: position 71,806 of record CAVVFJ010000011.1, on the reverse strand, counting down.
GTCGGCGGATACACCGGCTACAGCATCGTGGTCGGCGCCGTCGGGCTGGCCGCCGCGGTGAACTCTCCTCCGCCTAGCCCGCTCGGAAAGCTGCCCTCGCGGGGCGATTCCGCCGGATCGTGGCGGGAGCTCTCCGGCTCCACGTGGATGAGGACCTCGGCGTCGCCCAGGTCGGACTCGATCGCGTCGCGCAGCTCGTGCGCGAGCGCGTGCGCCCGCTCCAGCGTGGTGCCCGTGCGGAACTGGACGTGCAGGTCGACGTAGAGCCGGCGGCCGGTCGTCCGGGCGCGGAGCTTGTGGTAGCCGACGATCTCGGGCGCTCCCGACCGCGCCCGGGCGATGGCCGCCTCGACCCGGTCCATCTCCTCCGCCGGGGGCGCCTCATCGACCAGGGCCGCAGCGGACTGCCGCAGGATCCGCACCCCGGCGAAGACGATCACGACCGCCACGGCGATCGCGACGGCGGAGTCGATCGCCGCGGCCCCGGTGATCTGGACCAGCACCAGGCCGATCAGGACCCCCAACGAGGTGAGGGCGTCGGTGCCGAGGTGAGCGGCGTCACCGGCGAGCGCCGGCGAGCGGTGGCGGCGCGCCTGTCGCCGCAGGAAAGCGGAGACACCCGCATTGGCCAGCGCGGAGAAGCCGATCACCGCGATGCCGACCCCGAGCTTCTCGACACCCGCGCCGGTCGCGAGCCTGTGGACCGACTCGTAGACGATCAGGCCCGCGCCGGCCAGGATGAGCATCCCCTCGATCGAGGCGGCGAGACTCTCGAGCTTTTCGTGCCCGTAGGGATGCTCGACGTCGGCCGGCTCGTCGGCGCGCCTCACCGAGACGAACGCGATCACCGAGGCGATCAGGTCGATCATCGAATGAAGGGCCTCGCTCAGGATCGCGACGGAGCCGGTGATCGCGGCGGCCGCGAGCTTCAGGGCGATCAGGGCCGAGTTGGAGGCGATCGAGACGGCGGCGGCCCTCGGCTTGGTGATGCGGCCTCGACCTATCGGCCCGATGGAGCTGCTCATCCCGGCACCTCGACGCCGAGGTGGGCCGCGAGCTTCCTCGCCGCCCTGCCGCGGTGGCTGATCGCGTGCTTCTCGGCCGGGGTCAGCTCGGCCATGGTCCGGTCGTCGCCCGGAGGGGTGTCATCCGGGACGAAGGCCGGGTCGTAGCCGAAGCCGCCGCTCCCCCGCGGCTCGCTCGCCAGCGTCCCCTCGCAGCGACCCTCGAACACCGACTCGGATCCGTCCTCCTCCACCAGGGCGATCGCGCAGACGTACGCCACGTGCCGGTCCTCCTGGCGGCCGACCTCTTCGAGCAGCTTCGCCAGATTCTGATCGTCACTCGCCCCCTCGCCGGCATATCGCGCCGAGCGCACCCCGGGCCTGCCCCCAAGACCGTACGCCTCGATCCCGGAGTCATCGGCGGCCGCGGCGCGGCCGGTCGCGGCGTGCGCCGCGCGAGCCTTGCCGAGCGCGTTCTCGGCGAACGTCTCACCATCCTCGGGCGGCAGCTCGATCTCGGGCGGCAGGGGATCGATCCCGACGCCGGGCAGCGCCTCGCGGAGCTCGCGGAGCTTGTGCTCGTTCCGGGTGGCCAGGAGCAATGCCGACATCGCCGGCTAGATGATCGCGTGTCAGCCCGGGAGCTCGCCGACTGCGGATTCCTGTGCTTCGCGCAGCCGCGCGATCCCGGCCTCGGCCAGCGCGAGAAGCTCGTCGAGCGAGGCTCGGGAAAGCGGCGTTCGCTCCGCGGTCGCCTGAACCTCGACCAGGCCGCCGTCGCCGGTCATCACCACGTTCGCGTCCACCTCCGCCGTCGAGTCCTCGTCGTAGTCCAGGTCGCAGAGCGCCCTGCCGTCCACCATCCCGACGCTCACCGCGGCCACCGACTGGTTGAGCGGCAGGGCATCGATCGTCCCGGCATCGACCAGCTTCGCGAGTGCGCTCTGCAGCGCCACGAACCCGCCGGTGATCGCGGCGCAGCGGGTGCCGCCGTCGGCCTGCAGGACGTCGCAGTCGACGTAGACCGACCGCTCGCCGAGGGCCTTGAAGTCCACCACCCCGCGCAGCGACCGGCCGATCAGCCTCTGGATCTCGACGCCACGCCCATCCTGCTTGCCGCGGCTGATGTCGCGGGCCTTGCGATCGCCGGTGGAGGCCGGCAGCATCGCGTACTCGCCGGTGACCCAGCCGCGCCCCTTGCCCTCCATCCAGCGGGGCACGTTCTCGCTCACGGAGGCGGTGCAGATCACGCGGGTCTCGCCCTGCGAGATCAGGGCCGACCCGTCGGCGGTCCGGACGAAGCCCGGCTCGATCGTCACCGGTCGGATGTCGGCAGGAGCGCGGTCGTAGCTGCGGCCGGCGGGCATGGGCGCCAGTCTCGCATCAAACGCCGGCGCCCAAGCCCACCTGTGCAGGGGTCGCTTACTTGAACTTGACCTGGCCCACCGCCTCGCGGATCTTGTCGACGATCGTCTGGGCCAGCTCCAGGCCCTGCTTGCCCTGAAAGCCCTTCATCGCGGCCACCATCCCCACCATCAGCAGGGCGACCAGCAGGATCAGGCCCACGTACTCCACCGTCCCCTGGCCGCTCCGGGCCGGCGGACCCAGCAGCCGGCGGCTCAGATCGTGGACGGCGAGCTGGGCTCGGGCGACGAGTTCTCGCATGAACAAAACCTCCTCGGGCTCGTTTCCGCGAGGCTCGCCGTCGCCGGCGAACCGAACCAGACCAGCGTGTGGCCGAAGGCGAACGCCTCCGCGCCAAATCCCCCCTCGCCGGTGCTTCGGCGAGCCGAGGTCCGGCGCACACGTCGCGTAAAGTGACCGCCTCGATGACCGAGCGCCCCAACGATGGCGCGGAGCAGCCAAAGGCTCGGCCCGCCCCCAAGCGCACCCCGGTCGTCCGCCCCGTAGTGGGAGCTGAGGATCGCCCGGTCGCCAGCGAGCCCGCCGGCGCCCCGGGCACAGGCCCCGCCGACGGCGAGCGAGACGACCGGATGGAGCAGGCGGTCGACGCCGCCCGCCGCCAGGCCGAGGAGAGGGCGACGGCGGAGATCCTGGCCCTGGAGGACGACCTCGAGCAGGAGCGCGAGCGGGCGTCCAGGTCCCTCGAGGAGGTCCAGCGCCGCCTCGAGGAAGCCGAGGCCCGCGCCGCCGCGGGAGACGTCACCGTCACCGATGCGCGGGCCCGCGAGGACGCGGCCAACTGGCTGCGCGAGCAGCGCGGCGACGTCCGGCGCGAGCTCGAAGCCGAGCTCGAGCGGCGCATGCTGTCTCGCGAGAAGGAGCTGATCGACGAGCGCGACCAGGCGGCGGCCGCCCTGAAGGACGCCCGCGAGAGGCTGGAGCGGGCCGAGCGCGCGGGCGGGGACACCGAGCAGGTCCGGGAGGAGGCCGAGCGCAAGGTCCGCCGGGAGGCGGATCAGAGGCTGCGCGAGCACACCGAGCAGCTCAAGGCCCAGATCGCTGCGATGGAGACCGAGACCGAGGCGCGCATCCAGGAGGCGGTCGAGGGGGCCCGCCGGGAGGCCGAGGAGGAGATCCGCTCTCAGGCCTCCGACCAGGCCAAGGCCGAGGTGGCCGAGGCCGAGGAGCGCCTCTCGGCACAGGAGCGTGAGCGGCTGGAGGAGAGCCGCGCCGAGCTGGAGCGCACCATTCGCCGCCAGCTCGAGCAACAGCTGGCCAAGCGGATCGCCGAGATCAAGTCGGACGCCGACGCGCGGGCGCGCGAAGAGGTCGACGCCGCCCGCCGAGCCGCCGAGCTCCGCTTCGAGTCCGAGCTCAAGATGCGCGAGCGATCCCTGCGCCGCGAGCAGGAGGCGGCGACGGAGGCCGCCGAGTCGGCGCAGCGCCGTCTGGACGAGATCGCGGAGCAGATCGAGGCTGCCGGCGAACGGGTCGAGGGTGCCGAGTCGAGGCTGGCCGCGGAGCAGACCCGGGTGCAAAGCGAAGCCGAGGAGCGCCTCGACACCGAGATGCGCCGTCTGCAGGCCGAGTCCGACGCGAAGATCCAGGAAGCCCTCTCCAAGGTCGAGACCGAGACGCAGGCCCGTATGGCCAAGGAGGCCGAGCACCGCCTGGCCGAGCAGGAACGGACGCTCCGGGCGGAGGCCGAGGAGCGAGTTCAGGTCACCGGCGAGGCGGTCCGCGCCGAGACCGAGCGCCGTCTCCAGGGGGAGATCCAGACGCTCCGCACCGAGCTCGAGGAGGAACGGGGCTCACGCGAACAGCTGATCCAGAAGTCCGAGAGTCGGGCCAAGCGAGCCGAGGCGAAGGTCGAGGCGACCGAAACCGCGCGGCTCGACGCGGAGGGCGAGGCCCGGAACGCCGCGGCCGAGTGGCTCCGCGGCCAGACCCGCGCCCTCCAGCGCGAGGCCGAGCGCGGCGTCAAGGAGCAGATTGCCGCCGCCCGCACCGAGGCGGCCGCCAAGGCCAACGCCGAAGCCGAGGAACGCATGAAACAGGCGGTCGCGAAGCTGGAGCGTGAGGCGGAGGGGCGCGCCAAGCGCCAGGTGGCTCAGGCCAAGCGCGAGGCCGAGGAGGCGGCGGAGCGGTCATTCGCCGAGCGCGAGCACGAGCTGGCCGCGGAGCTCGAGGAGGCAGCCCGGGCCCTGAAGGCCGCCGAGCACCAGCTGCGCGACGCCGAGGACCGCGCCGAGTCCGCCGAGAGCAAGCTCGGAGAGGCCTCCGACGAGGACCGCAAGAAGGTGACGGAGGAGCGCGAGGGTCGCTTCCGCCAACTCGAGGATCGGATCAAGTCCGTGATGGACCGCGCCAGCGGCGCCCAGGCGCATGCGACCTCGGTCGGAATCGAGCTGCCCGAGAAGGCCGCGGCCGACAACGAGCCCGAGACCGACGAGCAGGAGGCGGTCGAGCCCAAGGCCGGCTTCTTCCGCCGGCGCGCCGAGGCCCGGCGCACGAGGCGCACGGAGAAGGCCGCCGCACGCGATCAGGAGAAGCAGGCCGAGGGGGAGGCCGAGGCCAAGGCCGAGACAGGACGCTCGGTCGAATCAGACGGCCGAGAAGAAGGCAGGCGCGGGAGAAGGAAGCCTCCGAGAAGAAGGCGGCGCGCGAAAAGGATGCCGCGGCGAGAAAGGCCGCCCGCGAGAAGGAGGCCGCCCGGAAGAGGGCTGCGCGCGAGAAGGAGGCCGCCGAGAAGAAGACGGCCCGCGCCAAGGCTGCGCAGCAGCGAAAGGCCAAGGCCGCCAAGGCGAAGAAGGATGCGCAGTCGAAGCGAAGCACCAAGGGCTCGAAGGCGAAGGCGAGCGCCGGATCGAAGAGCGCCTCAAAGGCGAAGAAGACCAAGGCCAAGGACACGAAGGCGAAGCCGAAGCCCCGCCGCGGCGGCCCGCTCGACGTCAACAAGGCAACCTTCGAGCAGTTCCGCGAGCTGGGTATGTCGGTGACCCAGGCCACCCGCTTGATCGCCTATCGCGAGCGCCAGGACGGCTTCTCCTCCGTCGACGACCTCGAGGGGGTCCCGGGTCTCCCGAAGAAGCTGATGGCGGAGATCAGGGACCGGCTGACCGCCTGAGCTCAGGCTTAGGCCGCTGCGGCCAGCACGGGCCAGAATCGGGCGAGGCGATCCCGGTAGGAGCTTGCGAGCGCGCCCGGCGCCGCGCGCGGGACGCCATCGCCGGAGACCGCGTCGAGGGTCGCCACCACCGAGCGCGACAGCGCCCCGAGCGAATAGCCGCCCTCCAGGCAGATGAGCAGGGGGACCCCCAGCTCGCCCGCCAGGTCCCGCATCGTCGCCGCCATGTCCCAGTAGGCCGCGTCGTCGAGCTCGCAGTTGGCGAGGGGATCGTCTCGGTGCGCGTCGTAGCCGGCCGAGACGCAGAGCAGGCCGGGCCTCCACTCCCTGGCGATCGGCGCCACCACGTGCTGGACCAGGGCGAGGAACTCGTCCGGGCCGCTTCCGGGCGGAACCGGGAGGTTGGCGGTGTATCCCTCCCCGGCGCCGCTGCCGAAGTCGGTCGCCGCGCCGGTGCCGGGATAGAGCGGGCTCTGGTGGATGCTCGAGTAGAGGACCTCGGAGGACCCGTAGAAGATCGCCTCCGTGCCGTTCCCGTGGTGGACGTCCCAGTCGACCACCAGCACCCGCTCGGCTCCGCACTCGGCGATCGCGTGCGCCGCCGCCACGGCAATGTTGTTGAACAGGCAGAACCCCATGGCCCTGTCCCGCTCGGCGTGGTGGCCCGGCGGGCGCAGGCCGCAGAACGCGAAGCCCCCTTCCTCCAGCAGGCGCTCGGTGGCGTGCACCGCGCCCCCGGCGGAATGGAGCGCCGCCTCCCAGGAGCCGGCGCTCGCGATCGTGTCCAGGTCGATCATCCCGCCACCCTTGGCGGAGAGAGCTTCGATCTCATCGACATGGGCGTCGCCGTGGACGCGCTGGAGTTGCTCGCGCGTCGCCGCCGGGGCCTCGACCAGCTCCAGCCCGAGCCAGTCGCGCTCGGACATCGCCTCCTCGATCGCGGTCAGCCGCCTCGCGTTCTCCGGATGGCCGCCGGTGTCGTGCTGGAAGGAGCTCGGATGTCGGAGGTAGAGACCCGAGATCCGCGCACAGTACGGTTCGCGGCTCGATGACGCCGGACGACCTCCTCGACGTCGTGGTGGTGGGCGGGGGCGCCGCCGGCCTCTACTCGGCCCTGACCGCGGCCGACGGCGGAGCTCGGGTGGCGATGGTGTCGAGGAAGCCACTCAGCGAGAGCTCGAGCTTCTGGGCGCAGGGCGGGCTCGCCGCCGCGATCGGCCCGGACGACTCGCCCGCGCAGCACGTCGAGGACACGCTCGCCGCCGGCCGCGGCGCGTGCCGCCGTTCCGCGGCCGAGCTCCTCGCCGCCGAGGCCCCCGGGGTGGTCTGGGAGCTCGAGCACCGCGGTGTCAAGTTCGACCGGGATCCCGATGAGGCTCTATCCCTGGCTCTAGAGGGAGGCCATTCGCGCCGCCGGATCGTCCACGCCGGGGGTGCGGCAACGGGGCGCCGGATCACCGAGCGGCTCACCGAGCTCGCGGCCGAGAACGATCGCGTCCAGCTGATCGAGAGGACGTCGGCGGTGGCCCTGTGGAGCGACGGCGATCGCTGTCACGGGGTGATCACCGACGCCGGAACGATCCGCGCCCGCTCGACGATCCTGGCCACCGGCGGCGCCGCCGCCCTCTGGGCCCGCACCACCAACCCCTGGGGGGCGATCGGCGCGGGGCCCGTGATGGCTCACGCGGCGGGAGCGGATCTCGCCGACCTCGAGCTCTGCCAGTTCCACCCGACCGCGCTGGCCGCGCCGGGAACGAGCCACGACGGCCTGCTGGTCACCGAGGCCGTCCGCGGCGAGGGCGCGACCCTCCTGGACGCCGCCGGCGAGCGCTTCACGGACGAGCTCGCGCCGCGCGACGAGGTCACCCTGGCGGTGCTCGACCGAATGGAGCGTGACGGCTCCGATCACGTGCTCCTGGACATGCGGGAACTGAGCGAGACGCGCTTTCCGAGCGTGTTCGAGGCCCTTCGAGAGGCGGGACACGACCCTGCTCGGCAGCCGATCCCGGTCGCACCTGCCTCCCACTACGTGATGGGCGGGATCGCCACCGACCTCGAGGGACGCTCGTCTCTTCCGGGCCTGTTCGCGGTCGGCGAGTGCGCCTGCACTGGCCTGCACGGCGCGAACCGCCTCGCCTCGAACTCCCTCACGGAGTGCTTCGTCCTCGGAGCCCGGGCGGCGTCGGCCGCATCAGCGGAGCCCGACCCTGGACCGCCACCGGATCCGCCCTCCTGGCGCTTCGAACCGCCTCCGGCCGAGACCCGAGAGGCGGTCTGGGAGCTCGCCGGCCCGCTGAGGAGCGCCGACCGCCTCGAACGACTCCTCTCGGACCCCTATCGGCTCGCCCAGCTGATCGCCCGCTTTGCGCTCGAGCGAAAGGAATCGCGAGGCTCACACCGCCGCCTGGAGTATCCCGACCGCGACGACGCGCTCGACGGCCGCCACCTGGTCTGCCGAGGCGATCAGCTCGCCTGGCAGGCGTGGGAGTAGGCCACGCGTACTCAAAAGCGCGGGCCTGAGACTACTTAAAACTACTTAATCCGCCCTTAACCCAATTTTGGGTATGCGCGTGGTTGAATCACCAATCGCCTGGAGATTCCAAGGGCAGGAAGGCCCGCGGATGAGGCTTCAGGGGGGCAAAGGAGAGATCACGGATGTATCAATTCAGTCGTTCCATCTACAGGGACCTGGCTCCTCGCATCGACACCACCGGGGGCGTCGAGAGGACGTTCGCCGCCCGGCAGACGTTGCTGGAAGCGTGTGAGGCCACCATTCAGAGGCTGGTCTCGGACCGCCGCTACTTCGCACGGCCGGCGAAGACGCTGTTCACCGAGATTCGCGAGTACTTCGCGCTCGCCGAGCAGGTTCGGGTCTACATGGTCGTCGAGCGGCACATCGAGCTGATCGAGGAGTTCCTCGACTCTCTGCCGGCCGACGTGACGCTGGATGGCCAGGAGCGAAACTGCCTGGCCAGCACTCGCAAGGGCACGCCCTGCCAGCGCGAGCCGCTGCCGGGGCGCGACTACTGCCCCTCGCACAAGCATCTCGAGGAGTTCGAGGTGCGCGAGGTCGAGGCAGCCGCCGCCTAGCGACAACCTGGGACTGATCGACCGGTGGAGGGCCCCACCCCTTGGGGGCTCTCGCCGCGCAATGACGGCGACCTCTGTGCGGCACCGCACACTGCTCGGCCAAGCCGCAGCGTCACGCTCCTCGTAGAACCGGTGACAAGTTCACACGAGCGAGAGGGGCGACAATGAGCAAGGTCTGGGAAGGCGTCTTCAGCGCGGCCTATGACCCGCTTCTATGGGTGGGCGAGCGCGCCGGGATGGAGAAGCGAAGAGCCGAATTGCTCCGACGGGCGAAGGGACGGGTGCTCGAACTCGGCGCCGGAACCGGGCTCAACCTCCCCCACTACCCGGACGGTCTGGAGGAGCTGGTACTGACCGAGCCCTCGCCGCCGATGGCCGCCAGGCTCGAGCGGCGAGCAAAGCGCTCGGGGACCCCCTCCTCGGTAATGGCGGCCGATGCGGAACGACTCCCCTTCGAGGACGATCGCTTCGACACGGTGGTCTCGACGCTGGTCCTCTGCACGGTCGACGAACCGCGCCAGGCGATCGACGAGATCGCCAGGGTCCTCCGCCCAGGCGGCAAGCTGTTGTTCCTCGAGCACGTGCGGTCGGACTCGCGGCGCCTAGCCGGCTGGCAGGACCGGTTGCACCGGCCGTGGCATGCGTTCGCCGCGGGCTGCAACGCGAATCGGGCGACTGTCGACCTGCTCCGCGACAGCGACCTCCGGGTCGAGACCGTCGAACGCGGCCGCTGGCGCTGGATGCCCGCGCTCGTCCACCCGCTGGCGATCGGAGTGGCGCAGGCGTCATAGTCCGGCCATGCTGCTCGGCGTCGACGTCGGTGGGACCTTCACCGACGCCGCGCTGCTCGACGGCGATCAGCTGCACACCGCCAAGGTCCCGAGCACGCCCGAGGATCAGTCGCGCGGGGTGATCGCCGCGGTCGACGAGGTGCTCGAGCGGGCCGGCGCCGAGCCCGGCGCGGTGGATGCGCTTCACCCACGGAATGACCGTGGGGACCAATGCCCTGCTCGAAGAGCGCGGGGCGCGCACGGCTCTGGTCGCGACGCGGGGATTCGCCGACCTGCTCGACATCGGCCGCCAGGCTCGCCCCAGCCTCTACCACCCCTGCCGGGGCAAGCCACGGTCGCTGGTCGCGGTCGAGGACCGCTTCGAGGCGGCGGAGCGGGTCGGTCCCGACGGCGTGATCGAGAAGCTGACCGACGAGGAGATCGAGCGGCTCATCGGCGTACTGCGTGGCCGCGCGGTCGAGTCGATCGCGGTCTGCCTGCTGTTCGCCTTCCGCGAACCCGAGCACGAAGCGCGCATCGCCTCCGCCCTCCGCGAGGCGCTGCCGGACGTGCACGTCTCGGCCTCGCACGAGGTGCTGCCGGCCTTCCGCGAATTCGAGCGCTTCTCGACGACGGTCATCGACGCCTACCTCACCCCTCTGCTCGGCCGCTACCTGACCAGCCTGGCGACGGCCTGCCGCGAGCGCGGCCTCGCCGAGCCCGAGGTGATGCGCTCCTCGGGAGGCACCGCGGAGGCGGCCGAGGCCGCCCGAGCCGGAGCCTGGAGCGTGCTCTCCGGCCCGGCCGGGGGCGCGGTTGGGGCCGCCCTCCTGGCCAAGGAGGCGGGAAACCCCTATGCCATCGGCATCGACATGGGCGGCACCTCCTGCGACGTCTGCGTGGTCGACGGCGGCGAGGTCCGTCGCACCGACTCCCGCGAGATCGATGGCCGTCCCGTGCAGCTGCCGATGGTCGACGTGCACACCGTCGGCGCCGGCGGTGGCTCGATCGGCTGGCGGGATGTCGGCGGAGCCCTTCGCGTCGGGCCGCGCTCCGCCGGTGCCGAGCCGGGGCCCGCCTGCTACGGCCGCGGCGGCACCGAGCCGACGGTCACCGACGCCAACCTGCTGCTCGGCTATCTCTCGCCGGATTCGGAGCTCGCCGGAGGGGTCGCGCTGGACGAGGATGCGGCGCGGAGCTCGCTCGCCTCCCTCGCCGAGGAACTCGGCCTCGACGCGATCGAGACGGCTGAGGGAATCATCCGGGTGGCGAACCAGGAGATGATTCGCGCGCTGAGGGTGGTCACAGTGGAGCGCGGAATCGACCCCCGCGACTACGCGCTGCTCCCCTTCGGCGGGGCGGGGCCGATGCACGCCGCCGCGCTGGCGGGTGAGCTCGAGATCTCGAGGATCGTCTGCCCGCGGGCAAGCGGCGTGCTCTCGGCCCTCGGGCTGATCGCCGCCGGGCGGCGGCGGGACACGGCCCGGACGGTGCTCCTCTCGGCCGACGAGATCACCGCTAAGCGCGTCGCCTCCGAGGTGGACGCGCTCAGCAAGCCGCTCCTGGCCGGGATGGAGGGAGCAGACCTGGACGTCGTCTACGAGCTTCGCTACCGCGGCCAGGCGTTCGAGCTGCCTATTCCGGGCCCGGCTCGCCCAGATCCCGCTCAGCTCGCCGAGGACTTCGCTCGTGAGCACGAGGCGCGGTACGGCTACCGGGACCCCGAGGGCAGGCTGGAGCTGGTCACGATCCGGGTCGCCGCCTTCGAGCCCGGACCGGAGCCGCGCCCGCGGGCGGCCGCGGACGGGAAGCTGAGCGAGGGCGAGCGCGAGGCGCGCTTCGACGGCGAATGGGTGAAGACGCGGGTGCTGCGCGGAGAGCCCGAGGCGGCGTTCGAGGCTGCCGGCCCGTGCGTGTTCGAATTGCCGGAGGCCACGCTGGTACTGCCGCCCGGCTGGACCGCCTCGGTGGACAACGCCGGGACCATCACCGCGCGGAAAGGGAACGAATGAGCGCCCTCGACCCGGTCGCCCTGCAGGTGATGACCGGCGCCCTCCGCGCCGCCTGCGACGAGATGGGCGCCGTGCTGATCCGCTCGGCGCACTCGCCGAACATCACCGAGCGCCGAGACTGCTCGACGGCGCTGTTCGACCCCGCGGGCGAGCTCGTCATGCAGGCGGAGCACATCCCGGTGCACCTGGGCTCGATGCCCGACGCGGTCGCGGTGATCGTCGACGAGGAGCACCACGACGGGGACCTCTGGATCCTCAACGACCCCTACCGCGGCGGCACGCACCTGCCGGACATCACGCTGATCTCGCCCGTCTTTCACGAGCAGGAGCTGCTCGGCTTTGCCGCCAGCCGCGCGCACCACGCCGACATCGGCGGACCCACCCCGGGGGGCATGCCCGCGCTCTCGGTGACCCTCGACGAGGAGGGTGTCGTGATCCCGCCGACCCGCGCCGACGACGACGTCCTGCGCGGCCTCGCGAGCCAGATGCGCAACCCCGACCAGCGCCTCGCCGACCTGCGCGCCCAGCGCGCGGCGAACCTGACCGGCATCCGCCGCCTGCGACAGCTCGCCGACCGGCACGGCCGCGACCTGCTCGCCACGGCCACCGGCGAGATCCTGGACTACGCCGAGCGCCGCACCCGCGCCGCGCTCTCCGAGATGCCGGACGGCGAGAGCACCGCCGAGGATCTGCTCGAGGGACGCGACGGCGATATCCGGCTGCGGGTGCGAGCGGTCGTCCGCGGCGACTCGCTCGAGCTCGACTTCGAGGGCAGCGCCGAGCAGGTGCGCGGCAATCTCAACTGCCCCCTCTCGGTGACGAAGGCCGCCTGCATCTACGCGGTTCGGGTGGTCTGCGATCCGGACGCGCCGCCGTCGGCGGGCGCCTGGCGACCCGTGACGGTCAGCGCCCCGGAGGGATCTCTGCTGAACGCGCGGCCCCCGGCCGCCGTCGTCGGCGGCAACGTGGAGACCTCGAGCCGGGTCGCCGACCTGGTCTTCGCCGCCATGGAGCGCTTCGCCCCGGTCGGGGCCGACGGACAGGGCACGATGAACAACGTGACCCTGTCGGCCGAGGGCTGGACCTACTACGAGACGATCGGGGGCGGCCAGGGCGCCTGCCGGGATGCGGATGGCCCGAGCGCGGAGCACGTGGCGATGTCGAACACGCTCAACACGCCGATCGAGGCACTCGAGACGGACTACCCGGTGCTGGTCAGGGAGCTCTCGGTGAGGCGCGGGAGCGGCGGGGCGGGCCGCCACCGCGGGGGTGACGGCACCGTACGCGAGCTCGAGGCGACCCAGCCGATGCGCTTCACGCTGATCGCCGAGCGGCGGCGCCACGCGCCGAAAGGCAGGGATGGCGGTGAGCCCGGCCTGCCCGGTCGCGACCTGCTGAACGGCACGGCGATCCCCTCCAAGGCGGAGGGGGAGCTCGCGCCGGGCGACCGGCTGCGGATCGAGACCCCCGGGGGCGGTGGGTACGGCCCCGAACCGAATCGTTAGCGCCTCCTTGCGAATTGCGCATCTTGCGTCGATTGGCCGGTCAACCAGGATGTGGACCGCATGGGAATGGGCTATCTGGCACTTACAACTAAGTCCCTGAGTTTGTGACAAAGCGGCACAAGGGTTGTCAAAGCCGACTTCGTCGTCTAGACTGCGCGCCTCCGAGGGGCTCTGGTGCCGAAATCGTTCGTCCCGCCCCTCGCCATCCGAACCAGATTGACTTCCTGAGACCTATGCCGATTGCGTTGAAAGAGTGGGCAGTGACCGTGCGAGCGCTGGCCGAGGGCGAGCAGCTCGTCGCGCTCCGGAAGGGCGGCATTCGCGAGGACGACAAGCACTTCGAGGTCGAGCACGACCAGTTCTTCCTCTATCCGACCTTCGACCACCAGCGGAACGACCTGGTTCGCGAGTCCCACCATCCGGAGCTTCGTCGCGCCCTCGAGGAGGGTGTCTGGCCCGACGAGGAGCCGCCCCCGCGGGCGCTGCTCCAGGACGGCGGCATCCCCCAGCCCGACAGGGTGCGGATCCGAAGCTGGGCCGAGATCACGGATCACTTCACGACCGACGATCACCGCGTGGTCGAGGCGCTGACGCCGTTCCACATCTGGACCCCGGACTACGCCCAGAAGCGTCTGGCCTGGAAGCGGACCCATCCGCTGCACGTGCTGCTTCTCCGGGTCCACCGGATCCCGCGGCCCGTCACGGTGCGCGTCAAGGACGAGCACCACGGCTGCCGCTCGTGGGTCGAGATCGATCGCGATCTTCCCTTCGAGGGAACGCCGGTGATGGCCGACGAGGAGTTCGAGCGCGCCGCCGGATCGATCCGCGAGATCTGCCAGGGCGATCTCGTACCGGCGTAACTGCCACTTCAGGCCCTTAGAGACAGCCGCAGAGCCCTGCTGATCGGCATGGGCGGCGGTGGCGACGTGGTCGGCGCCCTCGGCGTCACCGACCTGCTCGATGGCCTGGGCACGGAGTGGGTGCTCGGCGGAGTCGCCTGGGAGCGCTCGCCGATCGATCCGCGCCCGGGCCCCCGCTCGCTCGAGGAGATCCGCGGCGGGCGCCCATGCGGCTCCGCTGCGGTCCTCACCGAGGGGTCGACGACCACGCTCGACGGCGTCGAGTTCTCGGAGTCGCGGATGGCCGCCCACCTCGGCCAACCGGTCCTGCTGCTCGACATCACCGGAGGTCCTCAGGCCCTCGCCGGCGGCCTGGCAGAGGCGGCGGCCGAGCTCGGTTGCGACGCGATCGTCCTGCTCGACGTGGGCGGGGACGTGCTCGCGCACGGTGACGAGCCCGGCCTCGCCAGCCCGCTGTGCGACGCGATCGTGCTGGCGGCCGGGCTGTTCCTCGCCAAGCAGAGCGAGGTGGTCGGGGCCGTCTATGGGCCCGGCTGCGACGGCGAGCTCACTCCCGACGAGGTACTCGAGCGAATCACCGCTCTCCAGTCCGCCGACGCGCTGCTGGGCGCCTGGGGGCTCACCCCGCAGGCCTGCGAGCTGGTCAGCTCGGCAGCCGAGGTCGTCCCGACCGAGGCGAGCCTGAACGCCGTCCGCTGCGCCAGAGGCGAGCGCGGCCCCTTCCCGATCCGAGGGGGCAGGCGAACCGTCGAGCTCACTCCACTCGGCGCGCTCACCTTCTTCTTCGACCCGGTCGCGGCGGCCAAGTCGGCGGTGCCCCTCGCCACCGCGGTCTCGCCCGCCGCCAGCCTCGAGGAGGCGCACGGGGCGCTGGTCGGGATGGGCGTCGAGACGGAGCTGGATCTCGAGCGCGCCCGAGCCCGCGAGTAGCCTGGCTCCATCACCTGGATCGAGACCGATTCGCTGAGCTTCACCGCGCGCCACGACGACGCCGATCTCGCCTGCGCTCACCGGGTGCTCGACTCGCTGGAGGACCTGCGGCTGCGCCTCGAGGATCGCTTCGATCAGGTGCCTGGGGCGGTCACGGTCATCCTCCACGACAACCCGGCGTGGCTCTCGATGGCGCACCCCCTGCTGCCCGCCGTGCGCTGGTCGGCCGCGCCGGCGGCGCGGCGCTACCTCGCGGGCTGGCCGATGGCCGGCGAGATCCACACGCTCAACGACTCCTGGATGGAGAGGCGCTCGGCCGGGGAGGATTCGCTGCGCGCGCTGCGCGGCACCGCCGAGCGGATGTATTGCCAGATCGTCCTGGCGGCCAACAACACCGCCCTCCCGCCGATGTGGACCCCGCGGCGCTTCATCACCTATCTGCGCTGGGCCTGGCTGGTCGAGGGGGCGGCGCAGTACTTCAGCGGCCAGACCTCCTTCTACCGGGCGGCGGTGATCACCAGGCTGCGCGAGGGCGATCGCCCCGCCTTCCCGCCCACCCGGCGCGACGCGCTGATCCTGGGCGGCACCGTGTTCGACCTGCTCGATCGCCACGCGGGGCCAGACGCCTGCGTCCGGATGGCGTCGCGCCTCCACCGCGCGGGTCCGCGAGGCAACCTGGAGCTCGCCTTCGAAGCGCGCATGCGTGACATCGAGCGTGCCTGGAGGATGCACCTCGACGAGATCCTCTACCCGCAGTCGGAGTCCCTCGAGGCATCCTCCCTGAGCGAGGCCCTGGAGCGGCCGGACCTCGACCTGGGTCTCGGCTCCCCGCCCGAGTTCGGTTTCGACCCCAGCATCAGGCGGCGGCCACGAACTTCGCCGCCGCGTCGTCGCCGGTCACCCGAACGCGAGATAGAAGAGATAGACGATCAGGGCGCCGACTCCAACGGCGGCAATCAGGCCAACCGCGAGCCGCGCTGGCGAGCCGATCCCGGGCATTGAGCCAGCCGGGCTTTCGGCGGTGAGCATGTCGGTCCCGGCAAGCACCTCGCGCGCCGCCTCGTAGCCGGACTCCGGGACCAGCACGTCGCGCGGGCCCGCCGCGAGGAAGTCCGGCACGTCGAAGCCGCGCGCCCGGCGGAGCATCGACGGGATCCCCTGATCGAGCAGGATCGACTGGATCAGCTCTCCGTCGGCAAGGCTGCGGGCGCCCGTGACCCGCTTCAGGTCCCCCCTGGCGTACTGGGGCCGCACCTTCCGCGCCCGCTCGTGTGCAGCGGTGATCGGCTCCTCCTCCCGCGTGCCGGCGTAGACCAGCGGCATCCCGCAGTTGCGGCAGAAGCGCTCGCTCATCGGATGGGCAAGCGCGCAGCGCGGGCAGACCAGCGGCCCCGCGGACTCGGTCATCGGGAACTCCGGCTCAATCGATGGCGAGGTCCACCTCGGTGACCTCGCCATCCGTGATGCGGTAGCCGCGGAGGTCCTTCTCTCCGTCCGCCAGCGAGACGATCAGGTAGAGCGCGTCGGGATAGGACGCCAGGTTGATGTCCGTCTGCGAGGGGTAGGCCGGGCTCGCGGTGTGTGAGTGGTAGATCGCCGACAGCTCCTCCCCCCTCTCGTCCATCTCGGTCATGATCCGGAACTGGTCCTGGGGATCGAGGTTGTAGCGCAGGGGGCTGGCCTCGGCGTTGCGCGCGCGGTAGACCGTCCTGGCGACGCCGTCCGAGCCGCCGATCAGCCCGCAGCACTCGTTCGGCGCCTCCTCGCGGGCGTGCGCCAGCAGCTCCTCGTAGATCGGGCGAGAGACCCTCATTCATGAAGAAACTAGTGGACGTGGGCACCCGAGCCGGATTAGGATTGGCGCATCGAGCAAGCTTCAAAAGGGAGAGCTGTCTCGAACGGTGGCGATGCTTCAGATGGGGTGCCACATGTCCCGAGCCTGAAGGACGCACGGAAGTTCGAGCAGACGGTCACCAAGGAGGGTGAGCGGCTGGAGCCGCTGATCGACGGCGTCGTCTGGCGCCAGGCGGTCACGCATCCCGATGAGCGCGGCTCGCTCTGCGAGGTCTTCAATCCGGCCTGGGACCTGAGCGACGAGCCGCTCGTCTACGTCTACCAGATCACGATCAGGCCCGGGCAGATCAAGGGCTTCGTGCTCCACAGGACCTACAGCGACCGCCTCTTCTTCTCGCTCGGAACCGCCAAGATCGTGCTCTACGACGACCGCGACGGGTCGCCGACCCGCGGGCTGCTCAACGAGCTCCATTTCGGCGACGACAATCGAGCCCTTCTCGTGATCCCGCCCGGTGTCTGGCACGCGGTGCAGAACGTCGGCACGACCGACGCGCTGTTCATCAACTGCCCCACGAAGCCGTACGACCACGAGGACCCCGACAAGTGGGCCCTCCCGCGCGACACCGACCTGATCCCCTACAGCTTCTGAGCGCGGTTCGTCGCAGGGTGGCGCTGGCGCGATCGCTGATCCGCAATGCCCGCGCGGACCAGGTCGTCGAGGGCCGGCCCCTCGTCAGCGTCGTGCTCGCGACCTACAACTGGAGCAGCGTCCTGCGCTACTCGATCCGCTCCGCGCTCTGGCAGACGTATCCCAACCTCGAGCTGCTCGTCGATCGGCGACGGCTGCACCGACGACTCCGAGGAGGTCGTCGCCTCCTTCCGCGATCCCCGCGTCAGGTGGCACAACCTCGAGAGCCAACTCGGGGAGCCAGGCGATCCCGAACAACAAGGGCCTGGAGCTGGCGAAGGGGAAGTACGTGGCCTATCAGGGACACGACGACCTCTGGCACCCGAAGCACCTGGCCACCATGCTCGCCCACCTCCAGCGCGCAGTCCGCCGACCTTCGCCTTCGCGCTCGCCGAGGTCCTTGGCCCGCCCGGAAGTCAGGATTCGGACTCTCTCACCGGGCTGGTCGCAGAGTGCACCCTTGCCGTCCGGCACCTGGCTTCCCCCCACCTCGTTCGTCCACGAAACCGCCCTGGCCAGCCGGATCGGCGGGTGGCGGACCTGGGAGGAGGGCCGGCAGCGCTCCGGACATGGACTTCCTCGGTCAGAGCCCAGGCCGCAGGCCACCCGGGTGATCCGGGTCCCCGCCATGACGGCCTTCAAGTTCCCGGCGGCCCTGCGCCCGAACGTCTACCGCGAGCGGCCCAGCCACGAGCAGCGGGCGCTACGTCACGCGCATCGAGCGAGAGCGCCTCTTCATCGAGCGCGAGCTCGCGGCGCTGGCGCTGCGCCAGGCTCTCGCCGCCGGTGCGAACCGGTCACGGCGCGAGAAGTACGTCAAGCCTCGGATCAGGATGGACCCCGCAGGAGCTGCAGGCCTGGCTCCGGCGCGTTCGCGGCCTGGACTGATCGCCCGGGCGCCGGCCGCTCAGTAGAAGACGACGCCCTCGCGGCGTGGCGGCTCACTCAGGTCGCCGGCCTCGTCGCCGATCAGGTCGGGGTCCTCACGGCCCTTCTCCCAGAGCAGGTCGTCGAGCACGGGCGGCGCGATCTTCGCCTGCTCGGCCACCTGCTTGAAGGCGTCCCTGGTGGCCTCGCGGACCTCGTCGACGTCGCCCTCCGGCACCAGGCCGGACCGGAGCGCCAGTCGCATCAGGACGTTGTCGGCGGAGACCTCCCAGGACTCGGGGTCCGAGACGCTGAGCCAGCCGCGCCGCTCCCAGATCTTGCAGACCAGGAAGGCCTTCTTGCGCAGCGGGTCGGCGAAGGCGTCGAACTCGCTCAGCCGGACCAACGCGCCGCCCGGCCCGGCGAGCTTGCCTCCGGAAGCCTCGATCAGCTGCTCGGCCTGGCCGCCGTAGTTCTTCAGCACGCCCTTGGAGAGGTCGTCCCAGAGCTTGGCGCGCCGCTCGGGGTCGTGCAGGTTGTCCTGGCCGGCGCGGAAGACCGCGGCGATGGCCTCCGCCGGGACGCCGATCAGCGAGCGGGCGGTGAGCGCTCCCGGAGCGCGGCGCTCCGCGCGCAACCCGAGCGCCCAGAGCAGTGCGCTGCCCTCGTACGGGCCCTCGCCGTCGACCGATGTGCGGCTCCGTGTAGCCCGTCTGGTGGTCGATCGCGGCCAGGAAGAGCGCGGCGTCCGGGTTCGGCACCTCGTCGAAGGTGGGCGGCTCGTAGTCCGCCGCCAGCTTCTTGACGCGCGCGACGACGCGGCCCATCACATCGGACGGCGGCTCCTCCGGCATTTAACGGGTCGCTCCCGCTGGTCGCGCCCTCGCACTATCGGGGCCGCCGTCACTGGGGCTACCGGCTACCACCAAACGGTGGAGTCGATGTTCTCGAGCTCCTCCAGCGGCTTGGTGTAGATGCCGCTCGAGAGGTACTTCCAGCCGTCGTCGGGGACCAGGAAGACGACGTTGCCCTCATCCAGCTCGCCGGCGATCCTGTTCGCCACGTAGGCGATGGCGCCGGCGGAGACTCCGGCGAACATCCCCTCCTCGTGGAGGAGCTTCCGGGTCCAGATGATCGCGTCCATGTTGGAGACCATGATCTTCCGGTCCAGCAGGGCGAGGTCGATGATCGGCGGGATGAAGCCGTCGTCGAGCGAGCGGAGGCCCTGCACGAGCTCGCCCTGCATCGGCTCCGCGGCGACGATCTTGGTTTCGGGATCGTGCTCCTTGAGGCGCCGGCCGTTCCCCATCAGCGTCCCGCCGGTGCCGAGCCCGCCGATGAAGGCTGCAACCTCGTCGAGCTCGTCGAGGATCTCCTTCGCGGTGCCCTCGTAGTGGGCGCGTGGGTTCGCCTCGTTGCCGTACTGGTAGGGCATGTAGTACGACGCGTCGGCCTGGGCCATCTCGAGGGCCAGCTCGACGGCGCCGTTCGATCCCTTGGCACCCTCGGAGTAGACGATCTCGGCGCCGTACATCAGCAGCAGCTGCGTGCGCTCCTCGGTGACGTTGTCGGGCATCACCACCTTGAGCGGATAGCCCTTGCGCCGGCAGATCATCGCCAGCGAGATACCGGTGTTGCCGGAGGTCGGCTCGAGGATGGTGTGCCCCGGCTCGATCGCGCCCTGCTCCTCGGCGTCCTCGATCATGTACTTGGCGACCCGGTCCTTGACGGAGCCGGTCGGGTTGCGGCCCTCGAGCTTCGCCCAGAGGCGAACCTCGGGCTTCGGCGTCAGGCGCGGCAGCTCGACCAGCGGTGTGTTGCCGATCGCCTCGAGTACGTTCTCGAAGTGGCCGCCGCAGGGACGATTGAGGAGCGGCTCGGTGCTCATCCGCAGACAGCATACTTCAGAAAGTGAAGTAGAGGCCGCATTCTGTGCTTAACGGCGCTTGGATAGGGTGCGCGACGTACCCGACGCACCCCTCAGGGGGAGGAGAAGACATGAAATCCCGACTTACCGCGCTGATCGCAGTGGTCGCTTTCGCCGCCGTCACGGTGGCAGCGGGCTGCGGCAGCAGCAACGACGACAACGGCACGACGGGCACGACCGCGGCCGGGGGCGAGCTGACCGCAACGCCAGGCATCAACGTCGCCAAGGACGACCGGCGATCGCCGGCGCGGCGGCGAACGCCGTTTCGCAGAGCGGCCAGCTCTCGATCGCCGTCGGACGCGACCTATCCGCCCGATGGAGTTCTTCGGGCCGAGCGACAACACGACCGTGATCGGCGCGGACGCCGACATCTCGAAGGCCCTCGGGCAGATCATGGGACTCACAGGCGAAGGTGGAGAACACCCCCTTCGACAGCATCCTGCCGGGCCTGACCGCCGGCAAGTACGACCTGGGGATCTCGTCGTTCACGGACACCCTGGACCGGCAGAAGACGAACGACTTCGTCACCTACGCCCAGGCCGGCACCTCGTTCTACGCCTCGGCCGACAGCGACGTCAACCCGGCGAGCCTGGCCGACCTCTGCGATCACTCGGTCGCGGTCGAGAAGGGCACGACCCAGCAGGAGGACGCCGAGGGCCAGGCAAAGAAGTGCAAGCGTCGACGTCCAGGTCTATCCGGACCAGAACGGGGCCAACCTGGCGATCTCGAGCGGACGCGCGGAGCTCGGCATGGCCGACTCGCCCGTGGCGGCGTACATCGTCGAGCAGTCCGACGGCAAGTTCAAGCTCGGCGAGGCGTACGGAGTTGCGCCCTACGGGATCGCGATGAAGAAGGGCAGCCCGCTGGCCCAGCCGCTGCTCGACGCCGTCAAGGCTCTGTACGACGACGGCACCATGCAGAAGATCTTCGATTACTGGCAGCTCAAGGACGCGGCGATCAGTAATCCGCAGATCAACGGAGCGACCAGCTAGCCGGAAGGAGCCGGAGGAACGCCGGTGGCAGCCACCCCCGGCACACAAGCGGAGGCAGTAGGACCGGAGCCGCCTGAGGAGATCCAGGCGGTTCCGGTCCGTCATCCGGGCCGCTGGATCGCGGCCGCGATCGTCGCGCTGATCGCGGCGTCGCTGATCCGATCGGCGATCGACAACCCCAATTTCAAATGGGACGTCGTCGGCCAGTACCTGTTCGACAGCCGCATCCTCGACGGCGTCGTCAAGACCCTCGAGCTGACCGGCTCGGCGATGGTGTCCGGAATCGTGCTGGGCGTCCTCCTCGCCGTCATGCGGCTCTCGCCGAACCCGCTGATTCGCGGCTCGAGCTGGATCTACATCTGGGTCTTTCGCGGCACCCCCCTCCTGGTGCAGATCCTGCTCTGGAACTTCATCTCGGCGCTCTACCCGACGATCGACCTTGGGATCCCGTTCGGCCCGTCATTCATCCACCTGAACGCGAACGACTTCATCACCCCTTTCCTGGCGGGTACGCTGGCCCTGGGCCTCAACGAGGGCGCCTACATGGCGGAGATCGTCCGCGCTGGGATCATCTCGGTCGAGGAGGGCCAAACCGAGGCCGCCAAGGCGCTTGGCATGACGCGCGCCCAGACGATGCGCCGCATCGTGCTGCCGCAGGCGATGCGGGTGATCATCCCGCCGACCGGCAACGAGACGATCTCGATGCTGAAGAACACCGTCGCTGGTGAGCGTGATCGCCATCCCGGAGCTGCTCTACTCGGCTCAGCTGATCTACTCGCAGAACTTCCAGCAGATCCCGCTCCTGATCGTGGTCTGCATCTGGTACCTGGCGATGACGACCGTGCTCTCGATCGGCCAGTTCTTCCTCGAGCGCACTACGGACGCGGTCGCGGCAGGGAAGAGCCAATAACGCTGTTCGAGCAGATACGGACAGGCTGGGGAGCGCGTCACGCTGACCCGGATCGGCTCCTACAGAGACACGGCGACCAATCGGACGGAGGGGCGCTCTGATGCGCCGGTCGTCAAGGCGGAGGGCGTGCACAAGTCCTTCGGGCGCCTGGAGGTACTCAAGGGAATCTCGATGGAGGTGGACCAGGGCCAGGTCGTACGTCATCCTCGGCCCCTCGGGGTCCGGGAAGTCCACCTTCCTGCGCTGCATCAACCACCTGGAGAAGATCAACGGCGGCCGGATCTGGGTCGATGGCGAGCTGATCGGCTACCGGCAGGTCGGCGGAAAGCTGCACGAGCTCAGGGACTCGGAGATCGTCACCGCCCGGGCGAAGATCGGCATGGTCTTCCAGCACTTCAACCTCTTCCCTCACATGACCGCGACCGAGAACATCGTGCTGGCGCAGCGGATCGTGCTCGGCCGCAATGCCGACGAGGCGAGCGCGGCGAGCCGCCGAGCTCCTCGAGCGCGTCGGGCTCGGGGACAAGGTCGACGAGTATCCCGCGCGGCTCTCGGGAGGCCAGCAGCAGCGGGTCGCGATCGCGCGGGCTCTGGCGATGGATCCGAAGCTGATGCTGTTCGACGAGGTGACCAGCGCGCTCGACCCGGAGCTCGTCAAGGATGTCCTCGACGTGATGCGCGAGCTCGCGAAGGAGGGGATGACGATGCTCGTCGTCACCCACGAGATGGGGTTCGCCCGCGAGGTCGCCGATCGAGGTCATCTTCATGGACCAGGGGCGTGATCGTCGAGCAAGGGTCTCGCCAAGCAGGTGATCGACAACCCAAGGGAGGAGCGCACCAAGCGCTTCCTCGGCCAGGTGCTGGAGCACTGAGGCTTCGCGGCCTCGCCCTCTGCGTCCTGCTCTGCCGCCGGCCTGCTCGCGGGCTGCGGCGGAGGCGGCGGCGGCGAGCGCCGATCGGCGCGCCCCGCGGCTTCTACGGCGTGATCTCCGCCGAGCCGCTTCCGGGAGCGCCCGAGCTGGCCCGGATGGGCCGCGGCAAGGTGGGGACGCTCCGGATCAACCTGGCCTGGGGATCCGTGCAGTCCGGGCCGGACGCCCCGTACGACTGGAGCCACTACGACGACGTGATCGGCGGGGCGGCGAGGAACGGGATCCGCGTGCTGGCGACCGTCTACAGCTCCCCTGCCTGGGCCGAGCCCTCGCCCGAGTACCCGCCGCTGGGCTCGCGCCTGCCGCAGTTCGAGCGCTTCGCCGGCGCCGCGGCCCGGCGCTACGGCTCGAACGGGACCTTCTGGAAGGACCATCCCGAGCTGCCGAAGCTCCCGATCGTCGATTGGCAGGCCTGGAACGAGCCGAACACCCCTCTCTTCTGGAAGCCGACCCCCGACCCGAGCGGCTACCTGCAGCTGCTGCGCGGATTCGATTCGGCGATCCACGGCGCCGACCCGAACGCGCGCATCCTGCTCGGCGGCCTCTTCCCCACGCCGAGGGGCGGCATCCTCATGCGAACCTTCATCTCCCAGCTCTACCGGGGCGGCGGACGGGGGCTGTTCGATGCCGTCGCGGTGCACCCCTATGCGCGCACGCCCGACGACGCGATCGCCGTGGTCGAGGAGGCGCGGAGGGTCATGGACCGCTTCGACGACTCCGACGCCTCGCTCTGGGTCACGGAGGTCGGCTGGGCATCCGCGGGCCTGCCGTCCGGTCTCACGGTCGGGCCGGAGCGTCAGGCCGAGTACCTGAAGCGGACGTTCGAGCTGGCCGCCGCGGACCGCGAGCGCCTTCGGCTCGACGGGGTGATCTGGTACTCGCTCAACGACACGCCCGGGCAGCTCTGGCCGGGCCATTGCGGCCTGTTCACGCTCGACGGCTCCGCCAAGCCGGCGTGGAGCGCGTTCACCGAGTTGACCGGCGGGACGCCCTAGGCGCCCGAGGGCGTCCAGGCCCTGTCGAGCGAGCCGCAGGTAGTCGCGGAGGTCGTCGGCCCGCGGAACCAGCGACGACCGCGGCGAGTGCCCGGGGGCTCTGAGGAAGAGGTACGCCGCGAGCAGCGAGGCGACCGCATACGAGGCGCAGGAGACGATCGCCGCGCCCGTGGATCCATGGTCCGGGATCACCAGCAGGAACGCGATGAAGGTGAGCGGGAAGCTCACCAGTCCGACGAAGAGGGCCTCGTTCGCCGCTCCCTCGCCCGTGAACGCCGCGACCATCACCCGGCCGACGCCGAGCAGCGCGACCCCGGGCAGCAGGATCAGCCCGAGGGTCAGGGTGCGGCCGAACCCCGGGCCCCAGATCAGCGGTGCCGCCGCGAGCACCGGGATCACGGCCACCGCTGCGACGGCGGAGACCAGCACGGCGTGCCGGACCGCCGCGCCCTGTCTCGACGCGGGGATCACCGGAGCGATGCCCGGCTCGGCCGCCGCGGCGACCATCGCGGTCCGCGGCAGGACCACCGACGCGAGCGGCTGAGAGACGATCCAGACCAGGGACGTGATCGAGACCGTCACCGCATAGACGCCCGTGCTGGCGGCGCCGTAGTACGCGCTCAGGATGAAGAGGTCCGGGCGCACGTTGATCAGCTGGAAGAGGTCGTTGACCCAGGCTCGGGCCCCGAACCCGCCCGCCTGCCGAACGCTCTGATCGGGTCCGTGCATCGCGTCCGGCCGCCGGGCGTGCCGCACGGCCCAGGCCACGGCGATCAGGCCGGCGAGCACCCAGCCGGCCGCGAACCCGATCACCGCTCCCGTCCTGCCCGCGGCCAGCGCGGCCACCGGGCAGATCAGCAGCACGGAGACGGGACCCGAGACCGTGAGCAGTGCGTACGCCTCGTAGCGCTCGCGCGCCAGCGCGATTGCGGGGACGATCCACCAGGCCAGCGCGAACGGCAGCGCCCCCATCAGCGAGGCGGCCATGGCGAAGCTGAAGTCGCTCAGGGCGCCGTCTCGGAGCAGCTCGTAGAGGCCCATGCCGAGCGCGGCCCCGACCACACCGAGGCAGAGGGACGCGATCAGGGCGCCCCGGGCGGCACTGCGCGGCGACCAGAGCCCCGCGCCGACCCTGTAGGTGACGCTCGTGCGAAGTCCGCCACCGGCGACGAGCGTGGCGATGAAGACGAACTGGGTGGAGAGGGCGATCAGGCCGGCGCCATCCGCGCCTTCGATCCTGGAGATCGAGATGCTGTTCAGCCCAAGGGCGGCGAAGGAGCCCGCCAGGGCCAGCGAGGCGAGAAAAGCGCTGGAGCCGAACTCGCGAGCCGGCGCGGAGGCGGCGCCGAGCTTGCCCTGAGCGCGGTCGGCCGCCGCCATCGGCTGCACCCTACCCGCGAGGCTTTGCGACTACCGGCTCGGCCCAGGGCGTCCGGTTCCGATACGACCAGTAAAGCGCCCGGTCCTCCGGGTCCGCACCGGGCATCCACGGCTTGGCCGGGTGCCTCCCTCGAAATGGCGAACCGCCGGGTTGCGAATCGCCTCCTCCCTCTCCCGCTCGCCGAACACCCCGACGCTGAACGGAGACTCGATCAGCTGGTTCGTGCAGTTCCAGCGCGGATGCAGCACCAGCCGTGATTTCGCCAGCAGCGCGTTGACGGCGTCCTGATCCGCGAAGATCATGCGCTCAGGGTGCGCGGCGAGGTATTCCCTGAACGTCTCGTCGTCTCCGTCCGGCAGCTCCATGAACCAGCCTCGATCGCCGCGCTCCAGAGCGCAAGATCGAGCGCCGCCCCGGGAAGCCCGTCCTTTCGCAGCCTGCGCAGGTTCATCAGCATCAGCCCGGAGACGAAATAGTTACGGGGGTCTTCTATGCCGAGAGCGGCGCAGTGGCGGGCGCCCCATTCGGGCCAGGGGAAGACGGCGCTCACGGCGGCCACGGAATGTCTCGAGAGATCGAAGTTCCAGAGCGGCCGCAGGCTCTCGGTCACGACTATGTCGCAGTCCAGATAGAGCACTTGCTCTGTGTCCGGGAGTAGCTCCGGCAGGAGGATGCGGTACCACGACCGGCGTCGGTGCGAACCGGTCAGCCCCGCGCAGCCTGCCCCGATCGATCAGGTGGGGCACGAGCTGACAGCCCTCGTCGACGACCATGTCCGAGATGCGCTCGAGTTGATCGGCGGCGATCCCCTCGCCGTGCAGGAGGTGGATCCGCGCCCGACCGTCGCAATGATCGAGCAGCGAGCGAAGCATGGTCGCGCAGTGCGGGAGGAAGGCCGAGTCGGTGGCGCAGGCGACCTCGATCGTGCGATCGGCCGCTGACTTGCGGCGAATCACCTCGCGGCCCGGGTGCGGCGCCGGCGCATCACCTCCCGGAGTCCCTGTGCGAGGCCGCGGAGGCGCCCCATCGCCGACGGCCTCCACCCCGCCCGCAGCTCGCGTGCCACGCGGCGCAGCTCGATCCCGAACCAGCTCAGCTTCGAGCGCCAACCGCCCTGCGCGGTCTCGAACATGAACACGGTGCCGTTGCGCGACCAGCGACGGAGCCGCTCGGGACTGAAAGGGCCACCGCTCGACTGATGGGGCTGGTGCATGACCCTGAGCTGAGGCTCCACCCGGATCCTCGCGCCGAGCGCGGCCGCGCGGTAGCACCACTCCGCGTCCTCCCAGAGAAACTCGTACCAGACGTCGAATCCCCCGACCCGAAGCCAGGAATCGCGATCGAAGAGAAGAGCGGCGGTGGGCGCCCAGTCGACCTCGCGGGGCTCCGTCTCGCCCTCCGGCCACGCCGCGATGACTTCCGGTATGTGATTGCGGTCGTGGTTCCCTCCGGCGTAGATGACCTTGTCGGAGTCCATGTCGAAGACGAGGGGCGCCACGATCTCGAACTCCTCGAACCCTCGCCCTCCAGCGAGCTCGAAGAACTCCGGGGGCACGACCGTGTCGTTGTCGAGGAGGACGAAGCGCTCCACGTCCGAGCTCTCGACGAGGTGGTCCAGCGCCAGATTCCGGCCGGCGGCTGCGCCGACGTTCCCCTCGGGGTGGAGCACATGCACCCCAAGCCCGGCGAGCACCGGATCCGACTCGAGATCCACGGGCCGCTCGCCGTTCTGAACCAGGACGATCTCGTCCGGTCGAAGGTTCCCCGCGGCGACCGACCGCAGACACCGCTGCGTGATCGGCGCCTGGTCGTAGTCGAGGAGCACCAATCCGATGCGGCGCTGCACCGCCGAACCTTAACCCGATTCCGATTCGCGACGGCCGTGGACTCCCCAGCGGGATAAGGTCAGAGACCATGCGCCTGGCCAGGAAAGACCGAGGGCTCACGGGCTCGGAGAGGACCGAGCAGACGATCGAGACCCTCAAGCGAACCCTGCGCCATCCCGACCCGGCACAGCTATCGTCCGGCTGCCGGAGGTCGTCGGGGATCGCACCTATCTCCAGCACGGGGTCGAGGTGCGCGAAGGCGACGTGGTGCTCGACGTTGGCGGCAATATCGGGTGTGGCGGCGGCGTTCTTCGCGCTCGAGTGCAACGCGGGCCTGGTGCACAGCTTCGAGCCCGTCACGCCGATCTTCGAGCTCCTGCGCGAGAACCTGCGCCATTTCCCGGCCTGCGTTCCCCACATCTACGGTCTCTCGTCCAGATCTCGGTACGGCACGATCACCTACTACCCCACGATGTGATCGAGATCTCCGGGCTATACGCGGAGCCCGCCGCCGACCAGGCCAACCTGCGCACCGCCCTGCTCAATCATCGGCGGCATCTGAGGAGCAGGTGGACGCGGGCCTGCGGGCCGCTTCGTCGATCGATGGCGCTGCCCTGCGAGCTCCGCACCGTCTCAGAGGTGCTCCGGGACGAGGCATCGATCGCGTCGACCTGCTCAAGATCGACGTGGAGAAGGCCGAGCTCGACGTGCTTGCCGGCATCGACGACTCCGACTGGCCGTCGATCCGGCAGGTCGTCCGGCGAGCTCCACCTGGATGAGGGACCGGCAAGCACGAGACCGGGCCGCTCGCGACCAGCGGCTTCGAGGTGACGCTCGTGCAGGATGACCCGTTCGATGACGGGGACCCCGGTCACGGCTGTTCTACGCGCGTGCGCCCCTGATCTGCGGCCTAGCCTTGGATCTCGCCATCGTCTCCCAGGTCAGGATTCCCGAGGTGCACGAGCAGCACCGAGCCGCCGCTCGGCCAGTTCTGGGAGCCGATCAGGACCGACAGGGCGCACCGCCGGCGGCTGAAGCGGCTCGGTGCCGGCAAGCGGCGCGCCGCGATCACCATCGTCCACAACGAGCCGGTCTTCCTGCCGATCTGGCTCGACTACTACTCCCGCTTCTTCGACCCCGCCGACCTGTACGTGCTCGACAACGACACGACCGACGGCTCGACGGACAGGGAGGGCTTCGTCGCGGATTCCGGGCCATCACGACCCGGTCGACCACGCCTGGATGGTGCGAGACGGTCGAGAGGGTCCAGCACGAGCTGATCGAGGGCGGACTACGACGTCGTCCTGGTCACCGACGTCGACGAGATCATCACCCCGACGCCCGAATGGGGCACGCTCGGCGACTACCTCGACGAGCTCGACGACTGGTGGGTCGAACTGCATCGGCTACGAGCTGATCCACATGATCGATCGAGAGAAGCCCCTATGACCTGAGCCGGCCGATCCTGGACCAGCGCGGCTTCTGGTTCGCCAACGGCGCGTTCAACAAGCCGGCGATCGCGACCGGGCCGATGTCCTGGGTTCCGGGCTTCCATCACCGGACGGACGGGCAGCTCAACTACGACCCCGACCTGCGGCTGATCCACCTGCACCGAATGGACTACGAGCTCTGCCGGGCTCGCCACCGACTCGCGCCGGGACCGTGCCTGGAGCGAGCTGGATCGCGAGCAGGGCTGGGCGTGAGCAACCGGACCGCGGAGGAGGGCGACTTCGAGCGCTGGTTCTACGAGGACAGCGGCTTCGAGGACGACGGCGTCCACATCGCGGTCGAGCGAATTCCAGAGAGCTTCCGGGGGCTGTTCTGAGCGCCCTCGACTCCCGCCGCAGAACCCGGTCCGAAAGACCGGGGCGCGGCTGCGTGACCTCGGCGCGGCGCCTTCGCCGGATCGCCGACCCCGTCCGGTTACCCGCACACCGACGTGCCGCAGGAGCACTGGCAGCGAATCGTCCTCAACGACGACGTGACGGCCCACCTCGACGCCCTCGGGCCGGAGCAGCTGAGGGCGGCCGAGGTCAGCGGCGACACCCACGCCGGGCGCGGCTGGAAGGAGTACACGAGCCTGATGTACCCGGAGTTCGATCTCTGCGAGCCGATCGACCGAGCCCGGGCCGCTTCGACGTCGTGATCTGCGAGCAGGTGCTCGAGCACGTCCCCGACCCGTTCCTGGCCGCGTCGAACCTCCGCGAGCTCTGCGTCCCGGGGGGACACGTGATCGTCTCGACCCCGTTCCTGGTCCGCGTCCACGAGCTGCCGCTGCTCTACGACATGCGCGACTACTGGCGGTTCACCCCACGCGGCCTGCGGACGCTGCTCGAGCGCGGCGGGCTCGAGGTCGACGAGGTCGGATCCTGGGGCAACCGCGACTGCGTCGTCGGCAACTTCGACCGCTGGCCCGCCTTTCGCCCCTGGCACTCGCTGCGCAACGAGCCCGACCTTCCGGTCCAGGTCTGGGCGTTCGCCCGCAGGCCGACCTGACCTAACATCCACGCTCCGTGCCAACGTCAGCCACCGCCGCGGATCGGCATGCCCGCGATTCGGACGTCGCACCACAGGAGCACGAGGCGATTCGGCCGCTCTCGGACCCGGGAAAGGACGACCGGGCCGCCCACGGCGTGCCGGTCGTGCCCGCGTTCGACGGCTACCGGGCGTTCGCGATCATGGCGATCGTCGTCTTCCACGTCGTCCACAGCTCGGGCTTCCTGGACGGAATCGGGGCGTCCTCCCTCGGCGGACAGCTGATCTGGGGGACCGGCCCGCAGCTGGTCGACGTCCTCTTCATCGTCAGCGGCTTCGTCGTCTTCCTCCCGACGGTCGCCCAGGGCGGGCGATTCGGGAGCGTTCGCGGGTACTCGATCCGCCGCGGAGCGCGACTGCTCCCGGCCTACTGGCTCTCGCTCGGCGTGATGCTGCTCGTGATGGCGACCAAGCCCGGCGTGCCGATGCCGGGTCTCGGGGGCCTGGCGAGCAACTTCAGCGGGCAGCAGACGCTGGTGGCGCTGTTCAGCCCGCACACGCTGATCGGCTTCGGGCCGGACAGCCCGGTCTGGACGCTGACGCTCGAGATCGGCTTCTACATCGTGCTTCCGTTCATCGCCGCCGCCTACTTCCGGCGCCCTCTGATCGGCCTCGCGATCGCGCTGGCGATCGCCGTCGTCTGGCGCGAGGGATTCGCCCACATCGCGGATGTCGCCGGTTGGGTGGGCATCGACCTCAGCGCTGGAGCGGGCAACGGAGCTGCGGCTCGACTCCGTCATCCAGCTCCCCAATTGGGCCTTCTCGTTCGCGGCCGGGCATGACCGGAGCCTGGGCCTACGTGGAGCTGCGCAGCCGCTACGACCGGGCTCAGCTGGAGAAGATGGCCGCGCGCGTGCTGGTGGTGGCCGGCGTTGGTGTTCGCGCTGTTCGTCTACCTCGCCGGGCGGCAGGCCATCGGCGACGATGCGCTCGCCGCGCTCCCCAATCTCAAGGTCCGGGAGTCGGTGTTCCTCTCCGTCGGCTACACGGCCTCGCTCGCAACCGTGATGGTCGCCCTGGCGCTCGCCTCGCCGCGGCTGCAGCTGCCCTTCGCATTTCCCCTCTCCCGCAAGCTGGGCGACATCAGCTACGGGGTGTATCTGATCCAGGCCCCGATCATCTTCTACCTGGTGTTCCACCAGGTCCTGGGAAGGGACGGCACGCGTCGGAACGCTGGCGGTCTGGTCCGCGATCGTCGTCCGGGGAGCGTTGCTGTACGGATACCTCTCGGCGCGCCTCGTGGAGCAGCCGATCCGGCGCTGGGCGCACCGCTTCGGGCGTCAGGCCCAGAGCGCCTCGGGGGAGCGGTCGGACCGACCCGTGCGGGCCGAGGAAGCGCCCGAGGGCTCGCGGTCCTAGAGGCCTAGAGCTCCTCGGCGATCCGCGGCGCCTCGCGATTGAAGTACCAGGCTCCGAGCCCGCAGATGGCCGCGAACAGGGCGATCGGCGCCAGCAGATGGGTCCATCCGCCGGCGGCGTTGACCGCCGTCGGGGCGCTCGGATCGATCACCCAGTGGCGGGCCTGTACGAACAGAGGCGTGAGCGGGTTGAGCAGGATCACGTCCCGATAGCTGCTCGGCACCTTCTCGATCGGATAGAGGACCGGCGTCGCGTAGAAGAGCGCCGTCGCCATCACGGTCCAGATGATCAAGCGTGTCCCGAAAGCGCACGTAGAGCGAGGAGAGCAGCAGCGAGACAGCCGTGGAGTAGACGAACAGCACGGCGACGATCAGCGGGAAGAGCAGCCAGGTCCACGTCGGGGAGACGCCGAAGGCGAGGATGAAGATCACGACCACGATCAGGTTCATGCCGAGGTTGAAGAGAGCGGTGACGACCACCGAGAGCGGGATCACCATGCGGGGGAACTGGGTCTTGCGAACGATGCCCTCCTGGCCCACCACCGAGCCGACCGCGCCCTGAGTCGACTCCGAGAAGAACCCGAAGAGGACGACGTTGAAGAGCAGGAGGACCGGGTAGTGCGGCACGTCGTGAGCCCAGCCGGAAGATCTTCGTGAAGACGAAGAGCAGCACCGCGAACAGCAGCAGGGGGCGGAGCAGCGACCACAGGTAGCCGAGCACCGTGCCGAAGTAGGTGCGCTTGAACTCGGTCACCGAGAGCAGCAAGAGAAGCTCCCCGAAGCGCCTCCACCCTCCACCGACCGCCGACGGGCCCCGCACGTCTCGCAGCTCCAGCTGCGCCTCGACGCTCATTGCCTCGCCTCCGGCGCGCGGCGCCGACTCGACCTCCACCCCGAGCTCGCCGGGCACCGAGACGATGCCCGGGCCCGCCCTCAACGCCGAACACGACGAACTCCAGCAGCTTCATGGCCTGGTGGGCCGCCTCCTCCGCGTCGCGCGCGACCGCCGCCCAGCAGACGACCGTGTACCGCCCGGGCCTCAGCGGGTTCTCGACGGTGGCGCTGATTCGGGCCTGCTGCCCGGCCCGCAGCACCTCGTCCTCGGCGTCCTCGCGAGACGCCCGCTGAGCCCGAATACCTGCACGCCGTCCGCGTTGCTGAACTGCAGGCCGAAGGTCGGGCTGGCCATGTCGACGCGCGCCTCGATCGTGGCGCGCAGCCGGATCGGCTCCCCCACCTCGACGTTCTCGATCCGCTCGCCGCGCTCGTTCTCGAGCCAGGCCTCCGAGACCCGGGCGAGGAGGTCCGGCACGAGGTCCACCTCCCTGTCGCCCCCGATCGAGATGCGGCGCTTGGCGAAGTTCATGCGGAGGTACTGCTCGCTGACCTCCTCGGGGTCGCCGATCTCGCGAAGGTCGCCGTTGTCGATCAGCATCGCGCGGTGGCAGAAGGTCTGCACCGCGCTCATGTCGTGCGTGACGAGGACGACGGTCCGGTCGCTGTCCCTCATCTCGTGGAAGACGTCCCGGCACTTCTGCCGGAAGGCCGCATCGCCGACGGCGAGCACCTCGTCGATCAGCAGGATGTCGGCCTCGGCCTGGATCATCACCGAGAACGCGAGCCTGACCAGCATCCCTGAGGAGTAGTTCTTCAGCTTCAGGTCGACGAACTCCTCGAGCTCGGCGAAATCGAGCACGGCGTCCAGCCTCCGACGCGCCTCGCGCTGCGAGAG
Source organism: uncultured Solirubrobacterales bacterium (assembly GCA_963747425.1). Taxonomy (GTDB): domain Bacteria; phylum Actinomycetota; class Thermoleophilia; order Solirubrobacterales; family 70-9; genus DASUPK01. Next base: position 39,167 of record CAVVFJ010000011.1, on the reverse strand, counting down.
GCCCATCATCACGCCGTTCAGCGTGACGTTCTCCCGCGCGGTCAGCTCCACGTTGAAGCCGACACCGAGCTCGATGAACGGCGCGGGACGGCCGGCCATCCTGATCGAGCCGGAGTCCGCCCGGTAGATGCTCGCCAGGATCTTCAGCAACGTGCTCTTGCCGGAGCCGTTGCGTCCGACGATGCCGAAGAACTCGCCGCGGTGGACGTCGAAGGAAACCTTGCGCAGCGCCTCGAGCGTGCGGTACTCGAGCCGGGTCAGCGGATGCACCAACCGCTCCTTGAAGGAGTCGATGCGATGGACGGGGATGCGAAAGGCCTTCTCGAGCTCGCGCGCCTCGATCACCACCGGCGCCTTGCGCACCCGATCGGCCCCATTGCCTGCTTGGTCGGTTGACATCGCTGGCGAGGCTACTGGCTCGCCCGGAAACGCGGTCGGTTCTACGATTGCCCGATGCCGGGCCCACCCTCACGCGAGCTCGACCTCGACGCCGCCCTGGAGCAGACGTCCGCCCCGCCACTCGAGTTCGCCGACGGCTCGTTCGAGCTGATCGAGGCGCGCTCGGCGTTCACCAGAATCGACCGGGGCTGGGCGGAATGGCTGCTCGAAGCTCGCCGCCTGCTCGACGACGGAGGCGAGCTCCGTCGTCGGCCTCGCCGACCCGGCGACGTTCGAGCGGCTCACCGGCGAGGGCTGGGACGAGTCGCGCATCGGGATGACCGCGCTCGCCCCTTTGAACGGATCCGGAGGCCGGATCGTCTTCCACTCGGAGTGGTGGCTGCGCGCGCACTGGGGCCGCGCTTTCGAGATGATCGCGATCGATCAGGGCGACGGGCGCAGGCTGGTGTCGCTGCGCGGCAGGAAGGAGCCGATCTCCGTGTCCGAGCTCGAGCGCCCGGAGCCGGGCGAGGATCGCGAGCTCTCGGCGGCGAGCGCGAACGCCGCCTACCTCCGCTCCCAGGTGGATCGCATGGAGCGGAGGCATCGGAGCGAGCTCGACGAGCAGCGCGAGGACATGAATCGCGAGCTGATGCGCAGGGCATATTCCGAAGCCGACCTCGACTGGGCCCGCCGGGGCCCGCTCGCCACGCTGGTCGCGGCCGAGTACGAGGCCACCACGAGCTGGCGCCTGACGAAGCCCCTGCGGGCCGCCGGCAAGATGCTGCGGCGCGGGAGGTAGCGCGATGGACACGTTCGCGGAGCGCCCGCTGATCTCAGTGGTGATGCCCACCTACGAGACCGAGCCCCGGTACCTGCGGGAGGCGATCGCCTCGGTCCGGGCCCAGGAATACGAGAACTGGGAGCTCTGCATAGTCGACGACGGATCGACGCGCGACGAAACCCTGCGGACGATCAAGCGCGCCGTCTCCCGCGACCACGCGGATCACGGCCAAGTTGCTCGACGAGAACGGGGGCATCTCGCGGGCCACGAACCAGGGGCTCGCACTCTGCCGCGGCGAGCTGGTGGCCTTTCTCGACCACGACGACGTCCTCACGGCCGATGCTCTGCTCCGAGTCGCGGAGGCGTTCTCGGGGGACGAGATCGACGTCGCCTACTCCGACCAGGACACGATCACGGCCGACGGACAGACCGCCGACACCTTCCTGAAGCCGGATTGGTCGCCGACCTACGCGCTGGGCGCGATGTACATCGGCCATCTGCTGGTGGCGCGGCGCGAGCTGGTGGACGAGGTGGGCGGCTTCGACTCCGGCTACGACACCATCCAGGACTTCGAGCTGCTGCTGCGCCTCTCCGAGCGAACCGAGCGGATCCACCACATCCCGCATACGCTCTACCACTGGCGGGCGATCCCGGGCAGCATCGCGCTCGGGACCGGGGAGAAGGACGGCGTGCCCGAGCTTCAGGCGCGCGCCGTCGACGCCCACCTGCGGCGTCGCGGGATCGCGGCCGAGGCGGTCCCCCACGAGACCATCCCGCACAGAGTCCGCCTCCACCCGGGCCCGAGCCGGCCGAGGCCCGCGGTGAGCGTCGTGATGCCGGTGCATGACGAGGGCGACCGGGCCCTGGACGCGCTGCTCGAGCGGACCTCCTACCCCGATCTGGAGGTGATCGCTGTCGAGCGCGATTGGAACGGCGCGCCGAGGCCGGAGGGACGGGGGCTCGTGCGCGTCGCGGCGCCCGAGGGGTCCTTCAACCCGGGCCGATGGGCGAACCTGGGAGCGAGCCGCGCGCGGGGCGAGTACCTGGCCTTCCTCGGAGAGGACACCGAGGTCGTCGAGCCCGACTGGATCGACCAGCTGCTGCTCTACGCCGGGATGCCGGGCGTCGGCTTGGTCGGGCCCACTCTGATCCATCCGGACGGACGGGTGGACGCGGCCGGGTTCGCCGTCGGCCTCTATGACCCGGCGGTGCCGGCCATGCGCGGATTCGACGCCGGCGGCGACGGCTACTACGGCTCGCTCTGCTGCGCCCGCGAGGTCTCCGCGATCGGCATGGACTGCATGCTGATCGGGCGCGAGGTGTTCGATCGGCTCGGGGGGTTCGAGGAGGCGTACAGCCGCCAGTTCGGCGACCTCGACCTGTGCATGCGGCTGGCGAAACGCGGTCTTGCGTCGGTCTGCGCCCCGGCACCCCGGACCCTGATCCGCACGACCGAAGCGCGCCGGCTCTCGGACTTCGACGTGATCGACCGCGCGCTGTTCGTCGACCGCTGGTACGAGTCCCTCGAAGCGGGCGACCCGTTCTACAACCGGCGCTTCTTCCGGGCCGCCGCCGACTATGCGCTGTCGCCGTTCAGCCGCGACCCGCATGCGATCGCGAAGCGCGAGACGATCGGATGAGGGTTCTCTTCCTGCATTTCGGCGCACTGCACGTGAACAGCGTCATCCAGGCGTTCCATTTCGGCGAGGAGATGACCGACGAGGGCATCGAGGTGGTCCTCTGCGGACGAGGCCGGACCGACCGGATCGCGAACGTCGGCGAGCCGAGCTTCGAGACCATCAACTACGAGGGACTGGAGCGCAAGCTGCGCGACTGGGCTCGCGACCCCGACGAGACGATCATCTGCGCCTGGACCCCACGCGAGATCGTTCGCAAAGCCACCGAGCGCGCCGCGGAGGTCCTCGGCGCTCCGTACGTCGTGCACCTCGAGGACAACGAGGAGTTCCTGGTCTCCACCGCCCTGAAGCTGCCCTACGACCAATTGCGCAGGCTTCCGCGCGAGCGCCAGGACGAGCTCTGCACGGAGGGGCTGATCCACCCCGTCCACTATCCGCGCCTGCTCGAGGGAGCCGCCGCGGTCACCGTGATCACCGAGGAGCTCAACGCGTTCAACTTCGGCCGGAGGCCGCATCATGTGGCGCCTCCAGGCGTCGACCACCAGCGCTTTCGCCCCGATCTCGACCCGGTGGTCTCCCGCGAAGAGCTGGGACTGGGTCCGGATGACTTCGTGCTCGTCTACCACGGCATCGGGCATTGGGCGAATCAGCGAGAGCTGTTCAGCCTGTACCTGGCGGTCAAGCTGCTGCAGCGCCGCGGACGGCGCGTGAAGCTGGTCCGGCTGGGGAGCACGAAGCTCGGCGGGGTCGACCCGCGCGCCTTCCAGGCGCTGCGTGAGGGCGTCCCCGACCTGGGGGACGTCCCCTGGCGCGACATCCCCGGCTACCTGGCCTTGGCCGACGCCTACGTGCAGCCGGGCCCGCCCGACGACTTCAACCGCTACCGGCTGCCCTCCAAGCTGCCGGAGTTCTTCGCCATGGGCCGCCCGGTGATCCTGCCGGCCTGCAACCTCGCCAACGAGCTCACCGACGGCGAGGACGCGCTGCTGCTTCGTGATGGGACCGCGCTCGACATCGCCGGGCGCATCGAGCTGCTGCTCGACGACCCCGACCTGGTCGGCCGGCTGGGCCGCCGTGCCCGCCAATTCGCCCTGGATCGCCTCAGCTGGCCCGACAACGCGGCGCAGCTTGCCGAGTTCTACCGGCAGCAGCTCGCCGCCAGGCCGGGTCCGGTGGCCGCGTGAGCCGCAACGTCCCCTCCGAGCGCCTCTGGGAGCTGGAGCAGCGCTACCGCGGCCGCTTCGAGGTCGAGCCGCTCTCCTACGGGACGGTTCGCGACCTGGCGGACAGTGTCGACAACCTGGGCGGCCTGGCGCGCGCGAGCTCCGACATGAAGGACCTGCAGCGCTGCTGGATGGTCAAGGCGATCCTCGGCGTCGTCGAGCCCGGCGGGCGCCTGGTGGAGATCGGCGCCGGCGAGCCGCTGGTCGCGGACCTGCTCTCGCGGCTCGGCTACGAGGTCACGATCGTCGATCCATACGACGGCAGCGGCCAGGGGCCGCGTGAGTTCGAGGAGTTCAGCCGGTCCCATCCGGAGGTGACCTTCATCCGCGAGCGCTTCCCGCCGAGCGCTGGGTTGGAGGGCACCTACGCGGCCGTCTACTCGGTCTCCGTCCTCGAGCACATCCCATTGGAGGCGCTGGGGGGCGTGATCGCCGCAGCGACCGACCTGCTCGCCTCCGGCGGCGCTTCGATACACGCGGTCGACCACGTCCTGGCCGGCTGGGGGGCGGAGCAGCACCTGGAGCGCCTCGAGGAGATCGTGCGTGGGTCGGGCCTGCCGCTGGATCGCCTGCACGAGCTCATCCGGCGGCTCGAATCCGATCCCGAGGCCTATTTCGTCTCCGCCGAAGCGCACGAGCGCTGGCGGGGCGCGCTGCCGTATGACAGCTACCCGATGCGCAGGATCGCGTCGATCGGCGTGCTGAGCCGAAAATAGCGATCTGACGCTATGTTCCGCTCGCGATGATCGCCTTCGGCTCCGCAATCACCGACCACGAGCTCTACCGGCGCTGCGCCGAGCCTGGCCTGCAGCTCGTCGCGGAGCCGGACTCGGAGATCATGGCGTTCGGCTCCGCCGGCCTCGGCGACGCGTCGATCTTCCGCAACTACAACCTCCTGATGGAGGAGGCCGGCAAGCTCGACGACCTCGAGGCCCTGGTGCTGCTGCACCAGGACGCTCAGATAGTTGACCCGGACTTCTGCCGGAAGATCAGGGACGTGCTGCGCGACCCGGATGTCGGGCTGGTCGGCTGCGCCGGCGCGATCGGGGTGCGGAACATCGCCTGGTGGGACGGCTCGGTGACGCTCGCCTCCTTCTCTCACCAATACGACGAATACGGCGGCGGGGAGATCCTCGGCTCGACCTTCCACATCGAGGAGGCGCCTCCCGAGGCCCGGACCGGCGAGGTCGACACGATCGACGGATTCATGATGGCCCTCTCCCCGTGGGTCGTCGAGAACATCCGCTTCGACGAGTCCCTGGGGCGGCTCCACGGCTACGACTTCGACCTCTGCCAGCAGGTGCGGGCGGCCGGCAAGAAGGTGATGACCGAGCACATCCAGGTGATCCACCATCACTCGCTCGAGCTGATCGGCGACGTCGAGGGGTGGGTCGCGGCGCACATGAGGGTCGCCGAGAAGTGGGACGGCAAGCTCTCCCCCGCCCAGTCGGTCCCGGGTGACTGGAAGGAGAGGACGCGCTGGGCCGAGGCGCGCCGAGACGCGGCGCTGATGCAGGCGAACGCGGCGGAGCTCGCCAGGGACGCCGCCGTCCTCGACCTCCAGCGCCAGCTCGACTCCGTCACGCACAGCGCCAGCTGGCGGCTGACCAAGCCCCTGCGCTGGCTCAAGTCCCTGATCAGGCGCGGGGAAGAGCCGTCACGGAACGGCAACTCGCCCGGGGCGTTGCCGAGCCGTCAGCGCTGATCGTCGGGCGGCGCTTCGGGGCTCTCCGCCAGCACGTCGCTGAGCTGCTGCCTGGAGATCGCCGGCCTGCCGCGCCCGCGGGCCTTTGAGAGCCACTCGGCCGCGGCGAACGATCCCGAGTGGAGCAGGTGCCTGATGGCGGCCTCCAGCTTCTGGGTGTAGGCAAGCCCGTCGTCGATCTCCTGCTCGCGGGAGTGGCGCTGCACGAGCTGGGTCACTCGAGCCTTCTCGACCCGCTCGAGGATCGGGTTGCGGTCCCACGGCTCGACGATCTCCGCCACCGCGTCCGACCAGGGCGCGCTCTCCGGCCAGAGCAGCCCGCAGCCGAAGAAGATCGGGATCACGGCCAGCCGCAGGCCGTCGTGCCCGGCCATGAAGTCCTCGATCGCGGTCATCACGCCGTTGCGGGGACCGCCCTCCTCCAGCGCACCCCACTCGAATGGGAGCCCTCGCTCGGCCGTGCCCGGATTCCCCGGAACGAGCTTGATGTCCTCGCCGTACGGGTGGCGATGCTCTGCTGGAATGCGATCCGGAGCGGCGTACTGGTCGCGGCGCGCGAGCGGCCAGCAGACGTCGTGGAAGACCAGCAGCGGGATCCGGCCCTCGGGGGCACGCTCGGCGATCAGGCGCAGCTCCTCGCTCAGCGTGTAGTAGTTGTGGTCGCCGTCGAGGACGACCGCGTCCGAGATCTGCAGATGGCCCAGCGCCTCGATGCTGGTCTCCGCGACCACCTGGAGGTCCGGGTATTCGTCGAGCAGCTCGACCAGGTCGTCGTGCGGCATGGGGTCGATCGCCGTCACGCGCGCGCCGCTCGGCGCCGCCCACCGCAGCAGCTCCTCGGTCAGCCTCCCCCTCTCCGCGCCGGCCTCGATCACGGAGCCGACCGCGGCCGCATCGAAGCAGGCTCCCCAGATCTCGGCGAAGTTGCCGAGCGAGTAGCCGGCCTCGTCCGGATTGGTCCGGTGGTAGTAGGAGGTGACTTTCATCGGCATGGCGATCGGGGCGCGGTTCGGGGCCCGGCCGACGCGGAGTCTAGGCACCGCACGCATCCGGTTACGCTCCGGTTCGCGATGTTCAAGCCCGAGAACCCGCAAGGCCAGGCGCTGATGAGCGAGATCCGGGCCCGCCACCCGGGCCTGCGCGAGGCCGCTGGTCGCCGACGCTCGAATATCACCTCTTCACCGGGGCGAGCGCCACGAGCTCCGTTCGCGCGCGGATGCCGCGATTCAGATACTGCGCCTGATCTGGACCAGCGACGCATTCCTCGCCCAGGCGCTCTACAGGGTCAAGGCTCGCCTCCAGCGGCTGGGCGTGCCCGCTGCTGCCGCGCCTGGCCCACCGGCTGGCCATGGCCACCGGCCAGGTCTCGATCGGAGACCCGGTGGTCATCCACCCCGGGACTCTACCTGCTCCACGGGCAGGTGGTGATCGACGGCGTCGTGGAGATCCATCCCGGCGCGGTGATCGGACCCTTCGTCACCATCGGGCTGCGAAGCGCGGACATCGTCGGCCCGACGATCGCGGAGGACGTCACGATCGGCACCGGCGCCAAGGTCCTGGGCAGAGTCAAGGTGGGCGCCGGCGTCTCGATCGGGGCCAACGCCGTGGTGGTGGACGACGTGCCCGCCGGCGCCACCGTCGTCGGGGTCCCGGCCCGCCCGACGGGGGAGTAACAGCGCCGGCGGAGGTGCTGCTACTTTGCTTCGCTGTCATCGAGACATGATCTTTCGCTCACGCAAGAAATCCGGCTCGACGGCCACCCTGGGCGGCTCCGCTGCCGAGGTGGCGGCCGGGAGGAGCACCGAGGAGCTCGTCGCTGAGATCGAGGAGCTGACCCGCTCGAACCGCGAGCACCGCGATCGCGGAGGTCGAGACCCGCCTGGTGGCGCTCCGCCATGCGGCCGGCATCCGGCTGCTGGACGCATCCGCCGGCGGGGCCGACTACCCCGAGCCCGCCTTCGATCAGCTCCCCGACCGCAACGGGGAGCTCGCCGGAGTCACGCCCGAGCAGCTGACGCCCGAGATCCTGCGAGCCGGGATTCTCCGCGACGGCTGCCTGCTGGTTCGAGGCGTGCTCAGCCGGGACGACGCCGCGGAGCCTCGTCGACGCAGATCCAGTCCGCCTTCGAGGCCCGCGACGCGTTGCAGGCCGGTCAGTCGGCGGACGCGGGCTACTACCACGAGTTCGTGCCGGACCCGCGCTTCGCCGGCGAGGAGGGTGGCCGTGACTGGGTCGCCGGCGGCGGAGGCCTCTGGGTCGCCGACTCCCCCCACCTGATGTTCGAGATGCTCAATTGCTTCGACCGCGCGGGGCTGACGCCGCGTGATCAACGACTACCTGGGCGAGCGCCCGACGATCTCCGTGGAGAAGTGCACCCTGCGCAAGGTCGACCCCGACGCGGGCCACGGCTGGCATCAGGACGGCGCCTTCATGGGCGACGTCCGCGCCCTCAACGTCTGGCTGTCGCTCTCACGCTGCGGCGACGAGGCGCCCGGGCATGGACGTCGTCCCCCGGCGCCTCGATCACCTCGTCCCCAGCGGCACCGACGGCGCGCTCTTCGAATGGTCGGTCTCCCCGAAGGTCGCCGAGGAGGCCGCCGGCGAGACCGGGATCGTGCGGCCGATCTTCGAGCCGGGGGACGTGCTGCTCTTCGACGACCTCTTCCTGCACTCGACCGCCGCCGAGCCCTCGATGAAGAAGAGCCGGATGGCGATCGAGAGCTGGTTCTTCGGGGCCTCCGCCTCCCCCGCGGAGTACGCGCCCCTCGCTGTGTGAGGAGCCCTCCGGAACCTCGCCGGTTCTTCTTCGTCCACATCCAGAAGACAGGCGGGGTCTCGCTGTACGTGCGCATGCGGTGGTACTTCGGCCGCGGAGGCCGTCTATCCCGGCGCCCTCGGACGGCAGCCCGACCGCGGTCGCGCCGCAGCTCTTCCCACACATCCTGCTCGAGCGCTGGAAGGCGCGCCGTGACGAGATCAGGGTGGTGACCGGTCACTTCCCTCTCTGCACGACAGAGCTCCTCGACGCGGACTTCACCACCTTCACCGTCCTCCGCGACCCGGTCGAGCGCACCCTCAGCTACCTGCGCCACCACCGGGACACGACCCCGGCGGACAGCGAGCGCTCGCTGGAGGAGATCTACGAGGATCCGGCGCGCTTCAGGCCGTTCATCGAGAACCACATGGTGAAGATGCTCTCCCTGCGGGCCGAGGAGATGACGCACGGGATGATGACGGTCATCGACCTCGACCGACGACGTCTCCGGCGGGCGAAGCGGGCGCTCAGGAAGATGGACGAGTTCGGCATCCAGGAGGACCTCGAGGCCTTTGCCCAGAGGCTTCAGCGGCGCTTCGGCTGGGAGCTCGGGCCGACGGGGCACGGCAACGTCACCGAGGCAGACGACGTGCCCGACTCGTTCCGGTCGCGGATCGCCGAGGACAATCGGCTCGACATGGAGCTCTACGAATACGCGCGGAAGCTGCTGCGCAGGCGGAGCTAGCGATGCCCGTCGGGAGCGAACCCGCCGTCGCGGGCCTCGAGATCCACCCGCCCGCCCGGATCGCCGTCGGCCGAGGCACCGCCTTCGTGATCGGCGGCTACTGCTACCACCCGAGCGAGAGGACGCGCGAGCTCCAGGTGCAGATCGGCGACTCCCGGCAGCCGGTCGAGCGCTTCCGTCTGCCGCGCGACGACGTCTACGAGGGGCTCGACGCGGGCGATCCCGCCCGCGCCCATGCGTACAGGAGCGGATTCGTCGCGCTCGTCGACGTGGGGCCGATCGATCGCGCGCAGCGGCTCGAGATCGAGCTTGTCCTGACCCTCGCCGGCGGGGGCGAGGCGCGGGCCCCGGCCGGCTCGGTCGATGCCCAGCCGGAGCTTCCGCCCCCCGCGGACGCCCCCCCGCCGGAATTCCCCGATCGCCCCGGCCCGCGCGTGGCGATCTGCATGGCGACCTATGAGCCGCCGGAGGACCTGCTCCGCATCCAGCTCGAATCCATCAAGCGGCAGACGCACGAGAACTGGATCTGCCTGATCAGCGATGACCGCTCCTCGGACGAGGCCTTCGAGCGAATCCTGACCCTGACCGGGGACGATCCGCGCTTCGTCGTCTCGCGCAGCGAGAGCCGGCTCGGCTTCTACCGGAACTTCGAGCGGGCCCTGTCGATGGCGCCCGCCGGCGCCGACTTCGTGACCCTCTGCGACCAGGACGACCGCTGGCACCCAGGGAAGCTCGAGCGGCTGCTCGAGGGCATCGGCGACGCGCAGCTCGTCTACAGCGACGCCCGGATCGTCAGCCCCACGGGCGAGCTCGTCAGGCCCTCCTACTGGACCGAGCGACGAAACAACTACACGAACTACGCCTCGCTGCTGCTCGCCAACTCGGTGACCGGGGCCGCCTCCCTGTTCCCGCGCGACCTCCTGGACGACGCACTGCCCTTCCCGCCCCGTCTGGCCCGGGCGTTCCACGACCACTGGCTCGCCGTCGTCGCGATGTCGCGCGGGGAGATCGCCTACGTGGACGAGCCGCTCTACGACTACGTCCAGCACGGCGACGCCGTGATCGGCCACTCGGAGGCCAACAAGAAGCCGCGCTCGGTTCGAAGGCACCTGCTCGAGCGTCTCCGCAACCCGACCGGCGGCTCGCGCATCGTCTACTTCTATGACTGGCACCAGGAGCTCCTCCTCCTGGAGGTGCTCCGGCTGCGCTGCTGGCCGCGGATGACTCCCCCGAAGCGCAGGACCCTGCGCCGCCTTCTCTCGGCCGACAGCGGGGTGGCCGGGCTCAGCTGGCTCCTGGGACGGCGCACCAGGCGCCTCTGGGGTCACGATGAGACCCTGGATCGTGAGCTGTTCTACGCGTACGCGCTGGTCAGGCGCCGGGCCGTCTCGGCGTGGACCGCCGGCCGGCGAAGGCCAAGCCGGCTGCTCCCGCGGGACGCCAGCATCCCGCCGGATCCCGGCCGCGAGAAGTGACCGAGAGCGCGTCACTCGACGTCGTGATCGTCGCCTTCCGGTCGCGGGAGCTCCTGCGGGAGTGCCTCGACTCGCTGCGCGCGCACCCACCGTCCGGCCCCATGAAGGTGATCGTCGTGGACAACGCGTCCGGCGACGGGACGAGCGAGATGGTCAGCGCCGGATATCCGGAGGTCGAGCTGGTCGGCTCGTCGACGAACCTGGGCTTCGCGGCGGCGACCAACCTCGGGGCGACGCGCGGTGAAGCCACGTACGTGCTCGCGCTCAATCCCGATACCGCCGTCACCGAGGGGGCCCTCGACACCGTGATGGCGTCCATGGAGGCGCATCCCGAGGTCGCCGTGGCCGGGCCCCGCCTGATCCGCCCCGACGGCTCGCTCGACCATGCCTCGAAGCGGTCGTTCCCCACGCCCCTCAGCGCACTCGGCCACTTCACGGGCGTCGGCCGGCGAGCGGGCGCCACGGGGAAGCTGGCCGCCTACCGCGCCCCGGATGTCGATTCGGGCCCCGTGGACGCCGTCAACGGGGCGTTCATGCTGATGCGGCGCTCGGCATTCGAGCAGGTTGGTGGATTCGACGAGGGCTACTGGATGTACATGGAGGACCTCGACCTCTCCTACTCGCTCGCCCAGGCGGGCTGGGGCACCTGGTACGAGCCGGGTGCGACCGTCATGCACGTCAAGGGCGGCACGACCGGCGGCGAGCGATCGGTCCGCCTCAACTACGCCTTCCATCGCGGCATGTACCGCTTCTATCGCAAGCACTACGCGCCGAGCCGCTCGTGGGCGCTCAACGCCGTCATCTATGTCGGGATCGCCGTGAAGCTCGCGACCGCGGTCGTTCACTCGCTCCTGCGCCGCAGCCTGGCGCGCCTGCGCAAGCGCCGGCCGAGTGAGGCCGCGAGCGACGGCGGGTCTGGCAGCAGGGCCGCGGGCGGATAGGGCTCCGAGGGCCGCCCGGCGCGGAGCCCCCGGACCCTCCCACGCACACCCTCGAGGTTCCGGTCGAAGACCGCCTGACCGGCGCTGACCGAGAGCTCGCGGGCGACGATGCCGGCAAGTCGCCGCGGCGTGATCACGTTCCACTTGCGCAGCAGGTATCCCCGGCCGTAGCCCATCAGGTAATCCTTGCGGCGCGATCCCGACCCGAGGGTCCCCGAGTGCTCGTGATGCCCCCTGGCCCCCTTCGCCAGCCTGCAGGACCCACCCGCGCGGCGGAGGCGCAGGACGAGGTCGACGTCCTCCAGATAGGCGAACAGGCGCTCGTCGAACCCGTCCACCTCGAGGAACGCATCGCGCCAGAAGGCCGCAGCGGCCCCGGAGGGACCGACCGGATCGGCCACGGGCCCCTCCAGCACCTCGACCGGCTCGCCGTTCAGGTAGTCGAACGCGAGCAGGGTCCGGTCGATCTCGATCCCGGCCGTCTCGATCAGGCCGGTTGCCCGGGCGTCGCGCATCACGCCCGCGGCCATCACGACCCCGCTCGCCGGATCGAGCGCCGCCGTGATCCGCGCGACGTAGCCGGGGTCGACCACGCTGTCGTCGTTCAGCAGGACGAGCGCATCGCCCTGCGCCTGCCGCGCCGCCAGGTTGACTGCGCGCGAATAGCCGAGGTTCGACTCCAGGCGAAGGACCTGGGCCCCGTCGATGGCGGCGACCGCCCGGTCGAGCTCCGGAGCTCCCGTGCCGTTGTCGGCCACGATCGCCTCGAAGTCCATCCCCTCCCCCGCCAGCGACTCCAGAAGCTTCACCGCCCGCGCCGGGGTGACGGTGGGGACGATGACCGTCGCGCTCAGAAGGCTCCGGTGCCCCGAATTATGCACACGGGGGTGAGCGCCAGGATGCGCAGATCGCGGCCCATGGAGAGGTTCTCGACGTAGTCGAGCTCGACCGCCAGACGCTCCTCGAAGGTCAGCTCTCCGCGGCCGTGCACCTGCATCGGGCCGGTGAGGCCCGGCTTCACGTCCAGCCGGAAGCGGTGCTCCGGGCTGTAGCGCTCCACCAGATCGAGCTGCTCGGGCCGCGGCCCGACCAGGCTCATGTCGCCGCGCAGCAGGTTCCAGATCTGCGGAAGCTCGTCGAGGCTGAGCCTGCGCAGCACCCGCCCCACGCGTGTGACCCGCGGGTCATGGCGGAACTTGAACATCGGCTCGGGCAGCTCATCCAGCAGATCCTCGAGCGAGCTGTCGGCGCCGACGTGCATGGTCCGGAACTTGAGCAGCCGGAACGGCTCGCCGTGGAAGCCGGCGCGCTGCTGCGCGAACAGGATCGGGCCCCGGTCCTCGAGCCAGATGGCCAGGGCCACCAGGGGAAAGAGCGGCGCGGCGAGCACAGCGAGCGGGATGCCGACGATCAGGTCGAGGACCCGCTTCAGCATCATCGTCGAGCGGGAGACGTCGGAGGTGAGGTACTCGAACACCGGCAGCTCCGCCAGGCGAGAGATCTCATGTGGAGTCGCCTGCCCGCGCAGCGGAGAGACCAGGCTGAGCTTGGCCCCCTGCCGGTGGCAGAGCTCCGAGATCACGGCGATCTCACCTGCGTCGATCCGCTCGTGTGCGAGAACCACCCGGTCGATGCCGCGGGCGTAGTCCCCAGGCTCGACCGATGACATGTGCAGATCGGCGAACAGGACGATCTTCCGGCGCATGGCGTGCGCGAGGCTGTGATCGCCGACGATCAGCGCGCGTTCGGGCGGCGTGCTTGCCCGCCACGCGGCTCTGGCGGCGACCCGCAGGACGAAATCCGCGACGATCGTCACCCCCGCCGTCAACGCAAGCTCACCGGTGCTGAGGGATCCGGCCGGGGTGAGTCCGCCGAGCAGGCTCGCGGCCACAGCCCCGATTACGCCCCAGGCGAAGATCACGGGGGCCTCGTCCACCGTCAGGTGACGCATCACCTGGTGGTCGGCGTCGTAGAGGCCGGCCAGCTTCGCGACCAGAATCCAGGCCGGCAGGAAGGCCAGCATCCAGATGGCGCGCTCCGGCGGCAATGCGAGCGCCAGTCCGAGGCCGACCGCGCAGCAGTCCGCAAGGGCAAGGAGCCGGCGGCGGCGGACGTCGCGCCACCACCGCGGCTGGGGGGTGGAGTGTGCGGACGCCTCGACCAGGGCCCGCCGCACGGACTTGGAGTCGAGGAAGTCGCTTACGGGCGCCTTGGTGCGGGCTTCTGCTGGACTCAACGCTGCTCTGCTCTCTTCCGGCTCATCCCTGTCTGGTCGGACGCGTCCTCACCGTCAACGGAACCGGGCTCAGGCTCTGAGCCCGCGCGATTGCCGTATGGGCCCCTGCCCGATCTCCTCGCGTCAGTAGGAGATTAGCCTCAATCAAGGACAGGCGCCAATCCTCAGAGTCGCGCGCCTCCGCCTGCTTGAGGTAGGCGAGCGCCTGCGAGATGTCGCCGCGATCCGCCTCCAGCAGCGCCAGCTGCGTGTACGGCTCCGACGACCAGGGCTGAACGGTCTTCGCTGCGCGCGCCCGATCGATCCCCTCGCCGATCCGGTTCGCCGAGGCAGCATCCCTGCTCTGGGTCAGCTCAAGTTCGGTGAGCACCACCAGCCCGCCTGCGACCATGGCGACCCAGGCGGCCACCACGGTGCCCACGCCGAGGAGGTACCCGTCGCGCGCGAGCGGGCGAGTCGGGGCCGACGCCAAGAGCAGGGCCGCGCAGACGACCGCGGGGCCGAACACCGCCGGGAACTCCCAGGTCCAGTCGACGGCCGCCCCCACGGCCCCGGCTGCGATCACCGCGACCAGAATCCCGGCGTCCCCCTCGAGGCCCTCACGGAGGCGGCGCCACCCCGCGAGCGCCAAGGCCCCCACGAACCCGAGGAAGAGTGCGATCCCGGGGATTCCCAGCTCGGCGGCCTGCTGCAGGGGAAGGGAGTGAGCGTTGCGGACGAACAGCGGCACGCTCGCATGCTGGCCCCACCAGCCCTCGTACCCGCCCGCTCCCACGCCGCCGACCGGACTGCTCTCGAAGGCGTCGAGCGCCTCGCCCCAGAACTGCCAGCGTCCATTCGAGCTCAGGTCGGCGGCTCCGACCGGGATCCCTGCACGCGCGTCCGGCGCCCTCTCGAACTCGCGAAACCGATCGGCGGGATGAGCGGCTATCGCTCCGCCGGCGATCGCGGCGATCGTCACCACGCCCAGGGCAACGCCGACCGGGCGCGAGATCCGGATCGTGGGCCTCCATCCATCCGCCCACCAGGCGATGGCGCCGGTGATCGCCGCCACCGCCACGCACAGCGCGGACATGAGATCTCCGTCGTCCCGCTTGGCCGAGTCGACGACGCCGCTCGTCAGCGCGTGCATCTGCTCCGACGCGAGGATCAGCACCGCGGCACCCAGCACCCCGATCGCGATGGTCAGGAGCTGCCGGGCGCGATCGGGTGACGCCGCCACCAGGACGGCCCATGCGATCACGACGGCGGCCCCGCCTCCTCTGGAGCTTGCGAGCCAGATGCCGAGCGTGGCCAGCGGGATCGCCGCCGTCGCGGCGGCCCGCAGGGCCCGGGTCGGCCCCTTTACGCCGCCGTAGGCGAGCAGCGTTGCCGCGGCCGCCAGCAGAGCGGCGGTCCCGTTCCAGTAGCCGATCGGGTACGAAAGGCGGCCCGCCGCGTTCGGGACGTCGCTGACTCCGCTGTCGAGGATGCCAGGCTGCAGATACGAGAAGAGCGCGATCACGGCGACGACGCCCAGGCCGCCGGCCAGCCCCCCGAGCCACTGAGCCCGGCCGCCTCGGTTCGCGGTGCAGACGGCGATCACGAAGAGCCCGAGATAGAACGAGACCCTGACCGCCTCGTCGAAAGCGCGGCCCTGGTCGCTCGCCCAAGCCACCGAGGCGGTCGCGAGCACCGCGGTGGCCGCGAGGCAGAGCCCGGCCGCCGCCGCGAGCCAGCCGACGGGGGCGGACGGCAGGGCGCGCGCCACCAGCCCCGCCACGACCGCGGCCCAGATCACGATCGAGGCGGCTGCGTAACCCGTGGGGTCGAATAGGCCCTGCGCAAAGGCGGCAATCACGATCGCCGCCGCAACCAATGCGGCGCCTGCGTGTTGTCTGATCGTTGAAATCATGGATTCGAACGCAGTCTGGCGGGGAAGGCAGTATCTTCGCCCCCTCACAATTCCGTATGAGCGCCCGCATGACAGTCAAAGCACTGATTGCGGGGGCGGCGTTCTCGCTTGCCCTCGCACCCGTCGCCCTGGCCGGCCCGGCCGGGGACGAATACCTGCCCAAGGTCCCGAGTGCGGGCGGGAGCGGCACCGCCCACTCCGCCAGTGGCGGATCCGGAGAGACCACCCTGCCACAAGGGAGCAAGAAGGGCTCACAGGACACCACCAACGGCAACGGCAACGGCAAAGGCAAGAAGAAGGACGACGCCGCGAAGCTGGGCGTGCCCGTCGGAGGTTCCGGATCGGGTGGCGGTGGCGATTCCTCCGGGAGCATCCTGCTCAACCCGATCGTCCTGCTGATGATCGCCGCCGTGATCGCCGCGGCCGTGGGGATGACCCTGCGGCGCAGGCAGCTCGGCGACGGCGAGGGCGAACCCGAGCCCCAGACCAACCCAGGCGCCCCCGGCGCCCGCGGCCCTCGAACACCGGACGGCGAGATCATCACCGGCCGGGACAAAGCCGCCTAACACAAGGAGAGTGACCGTGCGCCGCCTCGTCATCGCGACGACCCTGCTGATTTGCCTCGTGCTCGCCCCGCATGCGAGCGCCGCCGCGCCCCGCGCGTTCTACGGGGTGATCCCGGCCAACGACCCCGACTCGACCGAGATCGCCCGGATGGGCGCCGGCAAGGTGGGGACGCTCCGGATCAACTTCGTCTGGGGAGCCGTCCAGCCCAGTGCCGGCGCGCCCCTCGACTTCAGCCACTACGACGCGATCATCGGCGAGGCGGCCAAGAATGGGATCCGCGTGCTGCCGACGGTGTTCAGCTCCCCGTCATGGGCGGCGAACAGGACGAACAATCCGCCCACCAAGGCGCACATGGCCGAATTCAGGACGTTCGTGCAGGCCGCTGCGGCCCGCTACGGCGCCAACGGCACCTTCTGGTCGGAGAACCCGACCATCCCGAGGCTGCCGGTCATCTACTGGCAGCTCTGGAACGAGGTCAACTCGCCCAGCTTCTGGGTCGGGAAGCCCAACCCCAAGAAGTACGTGAAGTTCCTGCGGAAGTTCAGCGCCGGCATCAGGGCCGGCGACCCCTCGGCGAAGGTGGTGCTGGCCGGGCTCTTCAGGACGCCAAGGGTGAAGCACGGAATTCCGCTCGACCGCTTCCTGCCCGGCATCTACAAGACCAAGGGGTCGAAGCGCCTCTTCGATGCCGTTGCCATGCATCCCTACGCGAGCACGCCGCGCGACGCCCTGAAAGCGGTCAAGGACACGCGCAAGATCATGGCCCGCTACAAGGACAAGCGCACCCCGCTGTGGATCACCGAAATCGGCTGGGCCACAGGCGGCAACCCGCCGACGGCGCTGGTCGTCTCACCCCAGAAGCAGGCCAAGGATCTCCGCAAGACCTTCAAGCTGATGGCGGCGAATCGCAAGAAGTTCAAGATCGCCGGCGTGATCTGGTACTCGTGGCGGGACATCAACGGTGGAATCTGGTTCCAGCACACGGGGCTGTTCACGGCTGACTTCGACCCGAAGCCCGCCTGGAGCGCCTTCACCCGGTTGACCGGGGGGACGCCCTGACGTCGAGGCGGCGCTGACGGCAGACCTGGCGAAACCGCCCGGCCGCGCCATCGCAACTGGCCCGGCTCGCGCGTGTTCTCCGAACCGTGACCAGATCTCACCTCGACACTCCTGCCTGCAGGTCCTGGGCGCACAGGGCGTGCCTGATCGCGCTCCTGGCAGGCCTCCTGGTCTCCTTGGGAGGCCCTACCGCAGCGCACGCGGCGCCGCGGGCGTTCTATGGCCTGATCCCGGCGGACGATCCGAGCCCCAACGAGGTCAATCGGATGGGCGCCGCCCGCCTGGGCACGCTGCGCATCAACCTCTACTGGGGAGCGGTCCAGCCAAGCGGCGGAGCTCCCTACGACTGGAGCCACTACGACCAGATCGTCGAGGCGGCGGCGGCGAACGGGATCAGGGTGCTGCCGACGGTCTACGGCTCGCCGCCCTGGGTGGCGCAGCGCCCCAACCTGCCTCCCGGGAAGAAGCACTGGGCCGACTTCCGGAACTTCGTGGCGGCCGCCGCCCAGCGCTACGGCCATGACGGCATCTTCTGGGCGGAGCACCCGAACGTGCCGCAAGTCCCGGTGGTCTGGTGGCAGCTCTGGAACGAGGTCAACTCGCCGAGCTTCTGGTACCGCAAGCCGAATCCGAAGCAGTACGTCCGGCTGCTGAAGAAGTTCCACGCCGGGATCAAGAGCGGCGACCCGGGCGCGAAGATCGTGCTCGCGGGGCTCTTCCCCACCCCGCGCTTCAAGCATTCGATGGACGGTGACCGCTTCCTGGATGGGATCTACCGGAGCGGGGGAAAGAGGCTCTTCGACGCAACGGCGCTGCACCCGTACTCGACCACGCCGAGGCAGGCCCTGGACCGCGTCAGGGACTGGCGCCGGACCATGGCCCGGCACAAGGACAAGAAGGCAAAGCTCTGGCTCACCGAGGTCGGCTGGGCCACCGGAGGCCCCCGGACAGCGCTGACGGTGTCGCGGCGGCGCCAGGCGCAGTACCTGCGCCAGACCTACAAGCTGCTGGCGCATAACCGCAAGCGGTACAAGATCCAAGGAGTGATCTGGTACTCGTGGCGCGACATCCCGCGCGGCGGGATCTGGTTCCAGTACACGGGCCTGTTCAACGCCGACCTGAAGCCCAAGCCCGCCTGGAGCGCCTTCACCCGGCTGACCGGGGGGACGCCCTAGCCCCTGGGGATTCGGGGGCGGTCAGCCCGCTCAGCCGCCCGCCATCGCCGGCAGGATGACCACGGTGTCGGAATCCCCGGCGGCGGTGTCGAGACCGTCCAATACCCGGACGTCCTCGTCGTTCAGATAGACGTTGACGTAGCGGTTGAGCTCACCCTCGGGCGAGAAGAGCTGGTCCTTCGTCTCGGGGTAGCGCTCGGCGAGAGCCCGGAGCGCGTCGCCGACGTTGTCACCGTCGACCCTGACCTCAGCCTCGCCGCCCGTCTGCGGGCGCAGCACCGGTGGCACCTTGATCGTCGGCATGGGCGGGAAACCTACCGGGCCGCGCTCAGGCTGCGCAGAAGAGCTCGTAGTCGGGGAACTTGCCCATCTCCGACTCCGGGATCTCCTCGGCGTTCGGGCCGCAGATCGGGCACTCGGGGTCGCGGCGGACCTTGAGCTCGGTGAAGTGCGTGCCGAGCGAGTCGTAGAGCAGCAGGCGACCGATCAGCGGCTCGCCGATGCCGACCACGAGCTTGATGACCTCGTTCGCCTGCAGCAGGCCCATCACGCCCGCCATCACGCCGAGCACGCCGGCGGCGCCGCAGCTCGGGGCGAGCTCGGCCGGGGGCGGCGTCGGATACAGGCAGCGGTAGCAGGGGCCCTCGAAGGGGACGAAGGTCGAGATCTGCCCGTCGAAGGCGAGGATCGAGGCGGAGACGACCGGCTTGCGCAGCCGCACCGACGCGTCGTTCAGGAGGTACCGGGTCGGGAAGTTGTCCGCCCCGTCGACGATCACGTCGTAGTCCTAGATGATGTCGATGATGTTGGAGGCGTCGAGCCGGGTCCGGTGCTCGATGACGTCGACGTCGGGGTTCAGCGCCTCGATCGTCTTGCGCGCCGACTCCGTCTTGGGCTGGCCGATCCGCTCGGTGTTGTGGATCACCTGGCGCTGCAGGTTCGACTCGTCGACCTCGTCGTCGTCGACCAGGCCCAGCGTGCCGATGCCGGCCGCGGCCAGATAGAGCGCGGACGGTGCGCCCAGGCCGCCGGCGCCGACCAGCAGGACCTTGGCGTTCAGCATCTTGAGCTGTCCCTCGACGCCCACCTCGGGAAGCAGGGTGTGGCGGGAGTAGCGGTTGCGCTGCTCGGGAGTCATGCCCTCCGCCATCACGACCGGAAGGCCCTCGGCCTCCCAGGCCTTGATCCCGCCGCGCACGGACGCGGCGTTCTCGTAGCCGAGCTCGCGCAGCTCGTCGGCGGCGCGGGCGGAGCGGTTGCCGGATGCGCAGTAGAGGAGCACCCGCTGCGAGTGATCGGGGACGACGTCCTCGATGCGGTCGACGACGTCGGCGGGGCGAACCAGCTCGGCACCTTCGAGATGGGCCTCGAGGTGCTCGTAGGGCTCGCGGGTGTCGATCAGGGCAACGCCCTCGCCCTTGAGCTCCTCCAGGGCCTCGGCCGGGTCGACCTCCTCGATCCGCTCCTTGACCTGCTCGATCGTCTCGGTGGTGGCCATCAGGTTGTGTCCTCCTCGCCTTCCAAGTGTGTCTCGGCCTCTTCGTCGCCGATCGCGATCTCCCCTTCGATGGGATAGGAGAGCTCGTTCCAGAGCTTCGATCCTCCGATGATTGAGGCCACGTGCTTGAAGTCGTGCTCGTTCTGGAGTGCGTCGGCGGCGCGGGCCGACCGGTTCCCCTCGCCGCAGACCAGGATCACCCGATCATCCGGGCCCGCCCCGGCCTCCTCGATCGCCTCCACGTAGGCGGCGTCGTGGGCGTCGCGGGCGCTGTCGCCGGCGGGGACGTTGACCGCGCCCGCCAGGTGCCCGGCGTCGTAGCGCTCGGGATCGCGAACGTCGATCAGGATGGCGCCGCGTTCGATCTCCTCCTTCGCGGCGGGCGGGATCAGCTCCTCGATCCGGCTCTTGACCAGCTCGAGCGGCGGGGGCACGTATTTGCGGGGCATCTCCACGGAGCTCATATTCCCAAATCCTGATCCGATTTCATATCTTCAAGAAGTATAGCCGTGATCAGCCCTCGAATTGACCGCCTCCCAGCTCCGGGGGCAGCGCCTTGGGCCCGTCGGGATACATGGCGGCGAGCTGCTCCTCGCTCATCTCGAGCGTGCTGCTGACGCCCTCGCGCGGGGCACCCACCACCAGCCAGAGAGCGTCCATGTCGGTGTCGTTGAAGAGCTGGCGGGCGTGCTCCGGCTCGACGAGCAGCGCCGACATCGGCGTCAGCGTCAGCACCTCGTCGTCGACCCGCACCCTGCCCTCGCCCTCGAGCAGCACGTAGAGCTCGTGCGTCTCGAAGTGCCGGTGCCAGGTGCTCGCCTGGCCGGGATGAAGCCGCCAGAGGCGCGCGCCGAGCGTCTCGGCCTCGAGCTGCTTGGCGAGGTCCGTGTTCTCGACCTTCATCTGGTTCGAGGGACGCCAGAAGGCGTCCCCGGCTTTCAAGAGTTTGTAAGTCATTGCTTCGCCATCAGATCGCGGCTGCAAGCGGCCGCCCCACACAAGTCGCTACGGGCTTCGCCCTTCGCTCCAAGGTCGAGCGGCCTGGCAGCCGCTAACCGATGGTCGGCCGCATCTGGCGGAGCCGGCGCACCCGCTCCTCGATCGGCGGATGCGTCGAGAAGAGGGAGGCGATGCCGCCGCCCTTGAACGGCTTGACGATGTAGAGCGGCTCGGTCGCCTGGTTGACCTGCATCGGCACCGCCTGGGCGCCCGACTCCAGGCGCAGCAGCGCCGAGGCCAGCGACTCCGGATTGCCGCAGATCTCCGCGCCGGTCGCATCGGCCGAGAACTCGCGCTGGCGCGAGATCGCCATCTGGATGATCGCCGCGGAGATCGGGGCGAGTATCCAGAGCAGAAGCGGGCCGATGATCCCGAGGGGCGAATTGTCATCGCCCCCGATCCAGAGCACCATGTAGCCGATCCAAGTGATGGCGGACGCGATCGTTGCGACCACGGAGGTCAGCAGGATGTCGTGGTTTCGCACGTGTCCGAGCTCGTGCGCGAGCACGCCCCGCAGCTCGTCCTCCGTGAGGAGCTTGCGGATCCCGGCGGTCACCGCGACCGCGGAGTGCTTCGGATTGCGGCCCGTCGCGAAGGCATTCGGCTGTTCCTGCGGGATCACGTAGAGCCTCGGCATCGGGAGCCCGGCGCGCGTCGTCAGGTCGCGGACCATCTGATACAGACGCGGGTCCTCCTCCTCTGAGACCGGCTTCGCCCTGGCGGCGGCCAGCGCGATCCGGTCGCTGAAGAACCAGCTGCCCATGTTGATGAGGACCGCGATGAAGAGGAAGACGAGGGCGGTCGAGGGGCCGCCGATCAGGTATCCGGCGCCGACCAGGATGCCGCCGAGGACTGAGAGCAGGATCACCGTCTTGAGGGTTGCCTGCCAGTTGGAACGTCCGGTGGTTGTCATCTCCGAAAGATCTCCTTCTCGGGAGGTGAAAGTGGTCTGGGCTCGAGTATACGGAGGAGCCTCAACGGGCGATAAGGCCTCATCACGAACCGGAACCATCACATATTGCTACTTTCTTGGATTCGTGACTACCACCAAGAGACGCAGGGAGCGCCAGGAATGGAACCCCGACCTGGGAGTTCTGGCGAGCCAGCTGAGCTACTCGCTGCAGGAGGAGCTCTTCTCCCGGCTCGCCTCCGAGGGATACGACGATCTCAACCCACGCCACTGGGCGGTGCTGGCGTATCTCGACGAGGACGGGGTCCGGGCGACCGAGCTGGCCGGCCTCTCGGGACGCCACAAGCAGATCGTGGGCCGCCTGGTGGACGAGCTCGAGGAGCTGGGCTACGTCGAGCGGCGACCCGACCCGGCTGACCGGCGCGCCAAGCTCGTCGTTCCCACTCAGCGCGGGCTGAAGCAGCTGCAGCGGGGCGACGAGATCGTGGCGGAGATCGAGGCCCGCCACGCGGCGGTGATCGGCGGCCGCGACTACGCGGCCTTCCGGGATGTCCTGCGCGGCGTGGTCGCCCGCTCGAGGGAACTCGCGACCTAGGTGAATCGGTCCGGCCATAACCGACCATTCCGCTAGGATTTCCTGGCGATGCTGTTTTCCACCCGAGCCGAATATGGAGTGCGCCTGATGGTCGAGCTCGGCCGCCAGGAGGAGGGCGTCCCGGTGGCACTGAGCGCCGTCGCCGAGTCGGAGCGCCTCCCACTCTCCTATCTCGAGCACCTGGTCGCCAAGCTGCGCAAGGCGGGTTTGGTCGAGAGCCAGCGCGGCGCCCACGGCGGATACCGCCTCGGGCGGCCCGCGGACGAGATCGAGATGCTCGAGGTGGTCGAGGCGCTGGAAGGAGCGATCGCCCCGATGGAGTGCTTCGAGCTCGATGCCGAGGGCAAGGTCTCCTGCTCGCATGAGAGCGACGGCGATCGGGCATGCGCCACCAAGCTTCTCTGGACGCGGGTACAGGGCGGCGTCACCAAGGCGCTCGCCGGCACGACTCTCGCAGAGCTGGTCGAGTTCTCCGATCAGCACGCGCCCGAGCCCGCTTCCAAGACCGCCGCGGTCAGCGCGGCGTAGCGACAACTCACAACCGAACCAGGAGTCCCAATTGGCAGAGCTCGAGATCCGCAACCTGCACGTGACCGCCGAGGGCAAGGAGATCCTCAAGGGGGTCAGCCTCGACGTCGAGAAGGGGAGCATCCACGCCCTGATGGGGCCGAACGGCTCAGGCAAGTCCACCCTCGCCAACGCGATCATGGGTCACCCGAGCCTGGAGGTCACCGACGGGACGATCACCTTCAAGGGAGAGGACATCACGGAGGCCTCGCCGGACGAGCGCTCCCGCATGGGCCTCTTCATGGCGTTCCAGTACCCGGTCGCGATCCCCGGCGTCACCGTCGCCAAGTACCTGCGCATGGCGGTCAACGCGCATCGCGAGGGCGCGGGCGAGGAGCCGGTGAAGTTGAAGGACTTCCGCAAGGAGACCGAGGAGGCGATGGCGCTGACCAACATCCCCAAGGACTTCTCCTCGCGCTACCTGAACGAGGGCTTCTCCGGCGGCGAGAAGAAGCGGATGGAGATCCTCCAGCTCGCGATGCTGCAGCCGGACATGGCCGTCCTCGACGAGACCGACTCCGGGCTCGACATCGACGCTCTGCAAGTCGTCGCGAAGGGCGTCAACAAGTTCGCCGGGCCCGGAATGGGCGTCCTGATCATCACCCACTACCAGCGGATCCTGCACCTGATCAAGCCGGACGGCGTGCACGTGCTCTACGACGGACGGATCGTCAAGGAGGGCGGTCCCGAGCTCGTCGAGCAGCTCGAGGAGAAGGGCTACGGCTGGATCAAGGACGAGGTGGAGGCCGCGGCGGCGTAGGCCGCCCACGCGGGAGCATGGAGCCGACTGCCACGACAGCGCCCGCCCTCCCCCGCTCGCTCGAGGAGATCCGAGCCGAGTTCCCGATCCTCGCCCGGAGGATCCACGGCGAGCCGCTCGCCTACCTCGACAACGGCGCCACGGCTCAGAAGCCGCTCGCTGTGCTCGACGCCCTGGACCGCTACTGGCGCGAGCACAACGCAAACGTCCACCGCGGCGTCCACACGCTCTCCGAGGAGGCCACGGCGCTGTACGAGGAGGCCCGCGGCACGGTCGCCTCGCACATCGGGGCGGACCGCCGCGAGCTGATCTTCGTCCGCAACGCGACGGAGGCGCTCAACCTGGTCGCCTACTCGTGGGGCCGGACCAACCTCTCGGCCGGCGACCGGATCGTGGTCACCGAGATGGAGCACCATTCGAACGTCGTCCCCTGGTACCAGGTGGCCCAGGAGACGGGAGCCCACCTGGACTGGGCGCCGATCACCGACGATGGCACGCTCGACATGGACGCCTTTGCCGGCCTGCTGGAGCGCGGCCCGAAGCTCGTCTGCGTCGCCCACGTCTCGAACGTGCTCGGCACGATCAACCCGGTTCGCGAGATCGGCCGGATGGCGCATGAGGCCGGCGCCCTGCTCGTCGTCGACGGCGCTCAGGCCGGGCCCAAGCTCGAGCTCGACATGGCCGAGCTCGGAGCCGACTTCTACGCCATCACCGCGCACAAGATGTACGGGCCCACCGGGATCGGCGCGCTCTTCGGCCGCCGTCAGCTGCTCGAGGAGATGCCGCCGTTCATCGGGGGCGGATCGATGATCCGCAAGGTCTCGAAGGAGCTGATCACCTGGGCCGACCTGCCGGCGAAGTTCGAGGGCGGCACGCCGGCAATCGGCGAGGCGGTGGGCTTCGGCGAGGCCGTCCGGTGGCTCCAGGACCTCGGGTTGCCCGCCGTTCACGCCGCCGAGGCGGAGCTGACCTCCTACGCACTCGAGCGGGTGGCCGAGGTGCCGGGTCTGACCATCTTCGGCCCATCCGCCGGCGATCATCGCGGCGGAATCATCTCGTTCGACATGGAGGGCGTGCACGCCCACGACGTCTCGGAGATCCTCGACCGTCACGGCGTGGCGGTGAGAGCGGGCCATCACTGCGCCCAGGTGCTCATGCAAAGGCTCGGCGTGCCGGCCACGACTCGGGCGAGCTTCGCCGTCTACAACACGCGCGCCGAGGTCGACGCGCTGGTCGACGGTCTGCTCGACGCCCGGCGCGTCTTCGAGCTCTAGCTACGGTTAGGCAATGGACGAGCTCTACCGAGACCAGATCCTCGAGCACTACAAGCGGCCCCACCACTTCGGCCGACTCGACGACTACGACCTGGAGTTCGAGGACAACAACCCGTTCTGCGGCGACGAGCAGCACGTCTTCCTGAAGCTCGGCGAGGACGGCAAGATCTCCGAGGTCGCTTTCGAGGGCCAGGGCTGCGCGATCTCCACGGCCGCAACCTCACTGCTCACCGACGAGCTGGAGGGCATGACGCGGGAGGAGATCCTCGCGCTGCCCAAGGACTTCGTGCTCGACCTGCTCGGGATCGACATCTCGGCGACGCGGATGAAGTGCGCGATGCTCGGCCTCAAGGTCGTGAAGGGGGCCAGCCTCGGCAAGGCCGCCGACTGGGAGGACGAGGGCGAGCGGGGCGATCCCGCCGAGGCGGCCTCGCTGTAGAGCCAGGTCGCCGGTCTTGGCTCTCGCGGCGACCCCGCGCGGTCCGCTACTTTGCGTCCGGATGAGCCCTCAAGTTGCTCGCCATTCGCCTGAGTCTCAGGCCCGGGTGGTCGGCGATCCCGATCCTGCCGGCGCCCCGGAAATGGCCTCCCCGCCCGGTCCCCAGCTGTCGCTGGTGATCCCCGCCTATAACGAATGCGGGGCGTTGCCGGGCTTGCTCGACGAGATCGAGCAGGTATGCGCCGGGCTGGAGCTTGACTGGGAGATCGTCGTCGTCGACGACGGCTCGACGGACGGCACCGGTGAGCTCCTCGAGGATCACGCGCGTGAGCATGACGGTGTCCGGGTGGTCAGGTTGCGTCGGAACTTCGGGAAATCAGCGGCCTTGACGGCCGGATTCGAGCACAGCTTCGGGGAGATCGTGATCACGCTGGATGCCGACGGACAGGATGATCCGGCCGAGATCCCTGCCCTGATCGCGAAGCTCGACGAAGGCTATGACGTGGTCTCCGGCTGGAAGCGGCGGCGACGCGACCCCGTCATGAAGCGATGGTCATCGCGCCTGTTCAACTGGGTTACCGCGCGCGTCTCCGGCCTGCGATCTGCACGACTTCAATTGCGGGCTGAAGGCATACCGTGGCGACTGCGTCCGATCGCTCGAGATCTACGGTGAGCTGCACCGCTACGTCCCGGTGCTCGCCGCCCAGCGCGGGTGGCGCGTAGCGGAGCTTCCCGTCGAGCATCGCCCCCGTGTGCACGGGACCTCGAAGTTCGGAGTGGCGCGCTACCCGCGCGGCCTCTTCGACCTGCTCACGGTCGTCTTCCTCGGCCGCTACAGCCTGCGGCCTCTCCACCTCTTCGGTGGAATCGGGTTGACCCTGATCACGATCGGGACGGCGATCTGCGCCTACCTGGCCGTTCTCAAGATCGGGGGAGCGGCGATCGGTGAGCGGCCCCTGCTACTGCTCGGCGTGCTCTGCATCATGGTCGGCGCTCAGTTCTTCACACTGGGCCTGCTCGGCCAGCTGATCGCAGCGACGTCCCACGAGCGCTCTCGCCAGCGAGCCGAGCAGTACGAGATCCGAAGCGTGGTTGAGGCCGGCGCGGAGGGGCGATGCCGACGTAGGCGTTCCCGCGAACGGCTAAGCGGTCAGGGGACAGACCTTGACGTGGGGGCTGTCGCCGCGGCATACCAGGGATCGGGCGCCGAATCGCTCGGCACCGAGAGCGCCGTCCACTCGCCGCGGATCAGCTGGCCTGCTTGGACCGTGAAGCTGCCGCCGAAGCGGCGCAGTGTCAGCGGCCCGGTTTCCTCGCTTGCCTTCAAGACGACCCCTCCGGGGGGCAGTTCGAAGCTCACCGCCCGCCCGGGCCTCCCCTTGATCGACCGGCAGGGAGTCGTTGGCGCGGAGCTCGGTTGGAGTTGCAGCCCGAGGCCCTCGGCGATGATGCCGTCGACCGCCTCCCGAGTGGGCTCGTTCTGGGTTCGCAAGGAGGCCAGCGAAAACCCCGGCGATCCGAATCGCCGCACCGCATTGAAGTAATTCGCCACGTTTGCGTCTAGTCGTCCGGTAATGGCGGACTGTCCTGTAATGGCAGAAAGAGTCACCGAAGTTGGTCGGCAACTCGCTGGAACGTTGCTGGACCGACGATCTCGGCGGCGGTCAGGCATCTCGGCTAACATGGTCGTAGCTGCGATAACTGACCGCGCCGTCCTTGAGGAGGGCGATGTTGGTGGCCACGCCGATCGCCGCCGCGGCGTACAGGATGATCATCCCGCGACGCTGGAGCCGCAGCCGGGCGCGCCGCCTCGACCGCGACGAGCAGCACGGCGATCGTGGCCGGGTAGATGTACTCGGATCTCTGGGGCACCCGGCGGCGATGGAGGGGCCGCAGCCACCGCCGCGATGAGCCAGAGCGTCGCCGGCACCGCCATCGCCGCCCACAGCCAGCTCGGAATGTTCCCTCGCCACAGCCTCCAGCCGAGCGCAACGAGCGCGCCGACCGCGACCACGGGGCCCCAGCCTGTGCCGAACGGGAATAGTTGAGCCCGAGCAGCGACGACCCGACGGTCGCCAGCGAATTGAGCGCCCAGTTCGGCGCCAGCAGCAGGTTGGACAGGTGAGCGCTGTTCCCGGTGCTCCTGGGCCTGGTTTCGCGACCAGAGGAGCCAGGCCGCGTAGAGCAGCTGCCGGAACGAGGAACACCCAGGCTCGGCGCCAGCGGTCGCTCCGCAGCAGGATCAGCACGGCGGCCCCGGCCACGAAGGGGATCGCGACGGAATAGCTGGCGAGGGCCAGGCAGAGCAGCAGGCATGCGCAGAGATCACCCTTCAAGTCCCTCGCGGTCGAGCGCGAGCAGCGCGCCGAGCCCAGCCGCCAACGGGAGCAGCACGGTGAATCCGTTGCCCAGCAGCACGTGATTCGGGTCCGCGCCGTAGAAGAGCAGCACCAGCGTCGGGGCGAGCGCGGCGACGGGCCCGACGCGCCGCTTGGCGAACACGAAGAAGATCCCCGCCGTGATCAGAGACCGTGGCGACCGTGAGGAGACGGAAGGGGAGATAGCCGGCCCCGAATAGCGTTGAGGATCGCGGCGTAGACGAGCCGCGTGGTGAGGACCAGATGCCCGTTGAACGGGCCGAAAAGCGGTCCCCAGGTCGAGATGCGCGCTGCTGTCAAAGATGCGGATCTCATCGATGGAGAAGCCGTACCCCGACCGAGCCACAGGTCAAGCGCAGCCGATGCAGCCATCGCAACCGCCAACGCGATCCAGACGGTTCGCTCCCGGATCACGGCCGGGATCCGGTCCTGTCGCGCTACTCGGCGAGGTGCGCCGCGAGTTGTGACGCTCGTCGCCTGCCCCGCGTGCATCGACATCACAAACGCGGAGGACCGCAGACCGTCACAAACGGCGCCGGGGTTGACGCGTACCAGGGATCGGGTGCCGCGTCGCTCGGCACCGAGAGCGCCGTCCACTGGCCCGGGAGCAGCTGGCCTGCTTGGACCGGTGAAGCTGCTGCCGAAACGACGCAGTGTCACCGGCCCGGATCCCTCGCTTGCCTTCAAGACTATGCCGCCGGGGGGCAGCTCGAAGCTCACTTCCCGTCCGAGCCTCCCCGTGATCAACCGGCACCGAGTGCCTGGCACCGGGCTCGGCTGGAGATGCAGTCCGAGACTTTCGGTGAGCATGCCGTCGACCTTGTCCCGAAGTGCCTCGCTCTGGCGCGCAGGGAGGCGAGCGGACAGCGCCGGCGATCCGAACCTCCGCACGGCGTCAAAGATAATTCCCCGTCTTCGGTCCGCGTCAATCCTCGTGATCTCGATGGCTGATGGCAGCCATGGCAGGTAAGTCTCGGCAATCGCTGGCGCGTGTGCCGACCAATGATCTCGGCCGTCGTTCAGGTCGCTCCGTGCCAACCTGGCTCGGTCGCGATATAGCCGCGCGTCGTCCCTGAGGAGGGCGATATTCGTGGCCAGGCCGATCGCCGCCGCGGCGTAGAGGATGGTCATCCCGCGACGTTGGAGCCGCACCCCGCGCGCCGCCTCGACTGCGACCAGCAGCACGGCGATCGTGGCCGGGAACATGTACTCGGGTTTCTGGGGCACGCGAATCGGCGGGAGCGCAGCCGCAGCCGCGATGAGCCAGAGGGTTGCCGGCACGGCCATTGTCGCCCACAGCCACCTCGGAATGTTCCCCCGCCACAACCTCCAGCCGAGTGCACGCGAGCGCGGCCACCGCGATCACGGGACCCCAGCCGCTGCCGAGCCTGGATAGTTGAGCCCGAGCAGTGACGACCCCGACGCTCGCCAGCGAATTGAGCGCCCAGTTCGGCGCCAGCAGCAGGTTCGACAGCTGGGTCGTGTCCCGGTGCTCCCAGCCTGGTTTCGAGACCAGAGGAACCATGCCGCGTAGAGCACCGCCGGGAACGAGGAACACCCAGGCTCGGCGCCAGCGGTCCTCCCGATCAGGATCAGCACGGCGGCGCCGGCCACGAATGGGAGCGCAACGGAATAGGTGGCGAGCGCCGAGGCAGAGCAGAAGGCAGGCGCAGACATCACCCTTCAAATCCCTGCGGTCGAGCGCGAGCAGCGCGCCGAGTCCGGCCGCCAACGCGAGCAGGACGGTCGAATCCATTGCCCAGCAGCACGTGAAGGGGAGTCCGAGCCGTAGAAGAGCAGCACCAGCGTCGGAGCGAATGCGGCGACGGGCCCGATGCGCCGCTTGGCGAACACGAAGAACATCCCCGCCGTGATCAGAACCGTGGCGATCGTGAGGAGGCGGAAGGGGAGATAGCCGGCCCCGAATACATTGAGGATCGCGGCGTAGGCGAGCCGCGAGGTAAGGACAAGATGCCCGTTGAACGGGTGAAAAGCCGTCCTCAGGTCGAGATTCGCGCTGCTGTCGAAGATGCGGATCTCATCGAGCGAGAAGCTCGTACCACGGCCGAGCCACAGATCAAAGCGCCGCGGATGCAGCCATCGCAGCCGCCAGCGCGATCCAGACCTTCCCCTCCCGGATCCCGGCGGGAGCCCAGGATCGCGGCGCTTCCCGGCGAGGTGTGCCTCGCGCTTGCGGCGCCCGCCATCTGCTCGGCTGTGCGTCGCCATCACTTTGCGGGGGGACTGCAGATCAGCAACGGCGCGGCCGAGGTAGCCGCGTACCAGGGATCGGGTGCCGAGTCGCGCGGCACCGAGAGCGCCATCCACTTGCCCGGGGATCAGCTGGCCGGCCGGGACGGTGAAGGCGCTCCCGAACCGGCGGAGCGACCAGCGGGGCGGTGGTTCCGCTCGACCGGAGCACGGCGCCGCCCGGCGGGAAGCTCGAAGCTGACCCCTTGTCCGACCTTTCCCCTGATTTGGGCGCAATGCCCCCTGCGGGGGACTCGTTGGCCGTCAGGAGGATGCCGTTGGCGTCGGCAATCGCAGCGTCGACTTCGTCCCGTGTCAGCTCACCCTGTGTCCGGAGCTCCGGCAGCGAGAACGCCGGTGAGCCGAACTGCCTCACCGCCGCGAGATAGCCGGTGGCCGTGTTCCCGTCGCCGGTCTCGCGGAGCACCGCACGCAGACCGAAGGCGGTCGGGAAGTTTGGACCAAGACGTCCTCGGTCCAGCTCGACGGCGGTGAGATCCGCCCGAATCAGACCGGGCTTCGCCCGCGAGTCTCTCGAGCCGTCACGGAGCAGGGCAATGTTCGTCGCCAGGCTGACCGCGGCCACGGCGTAGAGGATCGTCATGCCTCGACGCTGGATCCGCACTCCCCGCGCTGCCTCGACCGCGACGAGCAGGACGGCAATTGCGCCCGGGGTAGATGTATCGGGGCGAGTCGGGCACGCCGCGCATGGCGGATGAGGCCGCCGCCGCCCCCATCAGCCAGAGCGTCCCCAGCACGGCCATCGTCGCCCAGAGGAAGCGGGGGATGCTCCCTTGCCACAGCCTCAGGCCGAGGGCGAGGAGCGCCAGGACGGCAACGGTCGGACCCCAGCCGGTGCCGAGGCGAGGGTAGTTGAGGCCAACAAGCGACGCTCCGCTCGAGGCCAAGGAATTGAACGCCCAGTTCGGGGCAAGCAGAAGATTGCTCAGCGTCGACGTTGCCCTCGGCTCCGCCGACACGGTTGTGTGACCAGAGAAGCCATGCCGCGTAGAGCACCGCCGGGATGAGAAACACCCAGGCCCGGCGCCGGCGGTCGGGCCCCAGCAGGATCAGCACCGCCGCGCCGACCACAAAGGGAAGCCCCTCGGAGTAGGTGGCGACCGCCAACAACAGCAGCGCGCAAGCGAGGGCATCCCCCCTTCGATCCTCACGCTCCAGCGCGAGGAGGGCACCGATTCCGGCCGCTTGGGTGAGCAGAATCGTGAATCCGTTGCCCGAGACCGCGTGACAGGTAATCGGACCCGAAGAACAGCAGCACGAGCGTCGGCGCCAGTGCGGCGAGGGCTCCGACTCGCCGCCTGGCGAAGACGAAGAACAGCGCTGTCGTCAAGAGAATGGCTGCCGATCCCCAGGAGGCGGAAGTGGAGATAGTCGGCCCCGGACGTATGCAGCAGCGCGGCATAGATCAAGCGGGGGACGAGAACCAGGTGACCGTTGTAGGGCTCGAGGGCCGCCTGCAGGTCGAGGTGGGGACTGGAGCCGAAGAAGTACATCTCGTCCGGCGAGAAGGTGATGTCGCGCCCCAGCCACACACCCAGCAAGATGGCCCCGACCATTGCTGCGGCCAAGGCGATTTCGACCTGGGCATCCCCGATCCGATCCGGTGCCCAGGAGCGCGCGCGGGCGGACTCTCGATCGTCGATTCCGGTCGCGTGGTTGCCTGTGGTCTAGCCATGGGTCTAGCCGCCGGGCGCGGCTAATCGATCGACTCCGTGTGGATGGCTAATCGTTCGAGATCCCCCAAGCGCGGAGGCGGGAAGACTAGCCGCTGAAGGCGCGCCCACTCTCCACCAGGCGTTCCAAGACGTCCGAAGCTAGAGCCCCTTCTGCGGCGACAGGGCGGACCGGCAGGTGACGCCGCTGGCCTTCGACTGAGTGACCTTCGCCTGGACGACGGTGGCGCCCTGGAGCTGCGAGCTGAAGACCCACTTGCCCTTGCCATTCGTGCGGTTGTCGGCGTAGTCGATCAAGGCATGCTCCGGGGCGACCTCCCGCAACTGGACCTTGCGGTTGGCGACGCAGGCGGGGTTCTTGCTGATCACACGGCCGTGAAACGGAGGGCCGCCGGCGACCTTCAGGGTCACCCGGCTCGCCGCCGACTGGCCGGCGCCCGCCGGAGCTGCCAGGGCCGCGGCGCACAGCACCCCTGCGAGTGGAACCGCGATTCTCCCGATCGCCTTCATGCCAAGCCCCTTTCAGATCCGAACGCCGCCAAGCCTAATGGCGAACAGGCTGGGATACTCGTTTCCGAGGAGGAGGGAGATGTCCGAGGAGCTCGTACAGCTGGTGGAGAAGGGCTATGAAGCCTGGAACGCTGGCGACCGGACCTGGGTGCTCGATCACATGTCTCCGGAGGTGGAGTGGATCACGCCCGAGGACGATCCGGACCCCGGCACCTACCGCGGCTACGACGGCGTCGAGCGCTACTGGTCCCAGTGGCGGGCCGCCGTCGGGCAGCTCAACTTCAAGATCGAGGAGCTGATCGACGCGGGGCAGTCCGTTGTGGTCGTGGCCCGTCGCCAGGGCAAGGGAGAGCACAGCGGCTTGGAGATCTCCGACCGCGTGATCCAGGTCTACGACTTCGAGGACGGGATGTGCGTCCGCGTCCGCGAGTACTACGACCGCAGCGCGGCGCTGAGCGCCGTGCGCGGCGATCGCTCCGGTGCAAGCTCCTGAGCTGACAGCTCCCGAGCGGCGACTGGAGCTGGCGCTCCGCTTCTTCACCGTCTTCTTCCTCGCGCAGGCCATTCTCTATCCCGTGCTCGGCCTCTTCGCCTCCGCCGAGTTCCCCTTCGTCGCGAACTCCTTCGCCAAGGACGGCCTGTTCTGCGTCCTCTGCTTCATCGCGGCCGGCAACGTGCGCCAGAACGGCTGGGCCACGCAGCTGGTCGTCCTCGGTCACCTGCTGATCGTCGGCGCGCTTCTCCTGATGCTGGCGTTCGGCAACCACGACAGCGTCGAGGGCACCTTCGGCTCGCCTCTCGGCACCAGCCTGAGCTCGACGCTCCAGCTCCTGATCTGGGCGGCGGCGGCGGCCGCAGTGGCGCTGGTGCTCGCGCTGCTGCAGCACTCCGCCGTCAAGGGCCGGTACGGCCTTCGCTACCTCTGGCCG
Source organism: uncultured Solirubrobacterales bacterium (assembly GCA_963747425.1). Classification (GTDB taxonomy): domain Bacteria; phylum Actinomycetota; class Thermoleophilia; order Solirubrobacterales; family 70-9; genus DASUPK01. The sequence continues at coordinate 5,789 of CAVVFJ010000011.1, read as the reverse complement.
CACCAGTTCATCACGGCGATGGCGATGGCCGAGATCCTCGTGATGGGACCGAAGGAGGAGCTGACCCCCGAGCAGATCGCGTCCGGGATCGATGACTTCCTCGACTCCCTCACCGCGCGCAACAAGAACGTGGCCGCGCTCGCCTTCACCGCGCTCACGGTCTACCCGCTGCTCCGGCTGCGGCCGCCGTTCGCCCTGATGGCACCCGAGCGCCGCCTCGCCTTCATCGAGCGCTGCTTCTTCACCGACGTCGTGGAGCGTCGCCTGCCCACCCGGCTCCGCAAGCTCAGTCAGGCGATCCTCGCCGGGGCTCAGCAGATGGTGATCATCGGCTATTACGGCGATCCGCGCACGGCCGGTTCGACGGGCTACGTCCCGTTCTCGAAGCGCAAGCGCTACGAGAAGGTCATCAAGAGGGTGGGCAAGCTCGCCACCCTCGACGTGAGCGAGCCGAACGAGGTGGACGCCGAGCGCATCACCGCGGACGTCGCGATCGTCGGCAGCGGCGCCGCGGGCTCGGTGCTCGCCTATCGCCTCGCGGAGCGTGGCCGGGAGGTCGTGCTGCTGGAGGGCGGCAAGTACGTCAACCCCAGAGACTTCAGCGAGGACGAGCGCGTGCAGTTCGCGAACCTCCTGAACGACGGCGGGCTGCAGATGTCGACCGACACCCGGTTCCAGGTGCTGCAGGGGAAATGCGTCGGCGGCAGCACGGTGGTCAACAACGCGGTCTGTTACGACATCCCGCCGCACACCCTGCAGCGCTGGAACGACACGGATGGGCTCGACGCCGGCATCGACGAGGATCGCTTTCTGAAGTCATTCGAGCAGCTGCGGGAGTGGCTCCCCGTCTACAGCCAGGAGGACAACAAGTACCTCGAGAAGGGCGGCTCGAAGATGGCCAAGGGCATCGAGGAGCTCGGCCTTGACGGTGAGGGCGGCGTGGTCGACGCCAACATCAAGGACTGCCTCGGCTCCGGCTACTGCAACATCGGCTGTGCCTACGGCAAGAAGCTCTCCGCGCTCGACAACATCCTCCCGCGCGCCCAGCGCGACTTCCCGGGCGCGGTCCGGATCTTCAGCGAGTGCCTGGCGGACACGATCGAGACGCGCGGGGGCCGCGCGACCGAGGTCCGCTGCACGCTCTCGGACGGCCGCCGGCTCCGGGTGGCCGCCAAGACGGTCGTCGTCGCGGGCGGGGCCCTGGCCTCGAGCCTGCTGCTCCAGCGCAGCAATCTCGGCGGACAGCGGGCCGGAACCGGCCTCTCCTTCAACGTCGGCGCTCCGCTGACGGCCGACTTCGAGGAGAAGCTCAACTCGTTCGACGGCCTCCAGATCACCCACGGCTACCGCCCGACCGGAGAGGACCAGCTCATCCTCGAGTCCTGGTTCAACCCGGTCGGGACGCAGGCGCTGCTGATGCCGGGCTGGTTCTCCGACCACTTCCACAACATGCGCCGCTACGCCCACCTGAGCTGCATCGGAGTCGTGGTCGGCTCGCAGTCGAACGCCACCGTCAAGCCCGGCTTCCGCGGCAGGGGCATGAAGCTCGAATACGAGCCCGCCGAATCGGACCTGAAGCTCCTGCTCAAAGGGACGAAGCTCGCCGCCCGGATCCACTTCGCGAGCGGCGCGCTGCGGGTCATGCCGATGACCTTCCGCTCGATCTCCTACACCTCGCCCGAGCAGGTGGACGAGCTCGACGAGATCGTCCGCGACAACACCGACATCGGGCTCCACACCTCCCATCCACAAGGCGGCAACGCCGTGAGCCGCGACCCCGCCAAGGGCGTCGTCGACGAGCGCTTTCGCGTGCACGGGACGGAGAACCTCTACGTCTGCGACGCGAGCGTCTTCCCCTCGTCGGTGACCGTCAACCCGCAGCTCACCGTGATGGCGATCGCCGATTACGCGGCCGCCGGCATCGAATAGAGTTTTCGCAGCGTCGATATGGCTGTCGATCGCGTCAATCTGGTCAGGGAGGGGTTCGAGGCTTGGAACGCCGAGGACCCGCGCTGGGTGCTCGAGCACATGAGCCCTGAGGTCGAGTGGGTCGCCCCCGAGCGCGACCCATTCCCCGGGACCTACAAGGGCTTCGAGGGAGTGCAGGAGTTCTGGACCCGGTGGCGGAACGCCGTCGGCCAGCTCAAGTTCGCGCCGGAGGAATTGATCGACGCCGGCGACCACGTCGTCGTCATCGCCTACCGCTGGGCCCGCAACGAGATCACCGGCCTGCAGATCTCCGACAAGATCGCCCAGGTCTTCAGCTTCGACGACGAGGACAAGTGCATCCGCGTCCAGGAGTTCTACGACCGCGGCACGGCGCTGAAGGCCGCCGGCCTCGAATGAGGACTTACCAGCTTCCTCCGCCGCCACCGCCCCCTCCTCCACCGCCGCCACCGCTGAAGCCGCCGCCCCCTCCGCTGGAGGACTCGGGTGCGACCTGTGAGGAGAAGCCGGAGCTGAACGAGCCGGCGTTGAAGGTCGAGCCGACGTAGGCGCCGCTCAGGTAGCCGTATGACCACGAGCCGTCGGAGCTCTGCAGCACCGGCTCGGGGATGCGGCCGGACTTGATCATCCGGTCCGCCGTTCCGAATGCGACGCCGTAGATCAGGATCCGCTTCCAGAGCTTGAGCGTCGCGGGCGGATCGTCGTCGAGGCGCGGGAAGTCGTCGGTCCAGCGCTCGAACGACTCCCACTTGGCGGAGCGCTCGCGGTACTCGCGGCCGAGGCGCTTCAGGCGGCGCGCCGGCCAGAACGCGACGATCGCAACCCCCACCGCGCCGATCACCGCCGTCACGAACCAGTGGTTCTCGACGCTGTTCTGGATCAGGCAGATCGCGCCGACCAGGACGCCGCCGATCAAGGCGATCAGCACGCTGAGCGGATTGAGGTTGCGGTCCCACACGAGCTGCCCCCAGTCCGCCTTGTTGAGGGCGTTGGTCATGGCCTCCCAGCGCGCTCGCCAGGTGGCGCTGTGCTCCGGGATCCGGTCCTTCATTTCGCTCATCGCCACGGTCTCGTCGCCGACCAGCTCGTCGAAGAAGTCGACAGCGTCTCCTGCTCGTAGGTCTCGAGCTTCGCGCTCGGTCGCTTGCTCGCCTTCGAGATGGCGAGGTCTAGCTTCTCGTCCTCGGTGGTGGCGTTCTTGGTGTCGTAATAGCCGCGGTCGACCAGGTCGAGCAGCGTGGCGAGCACCGTGTTGCTCGAGTCCTCACCCTCGTGGGCCAGCCCGTAGGCGAGCGCCGGACTCGCGTCGTCGGGCGGCTCGGGGACGTACTTCCCGGTGGACGTCGGATGCTCGCGCGCCAGCCAGAGCATCAACGCCAGGATCAGCAGCAGGAGCGCGGTGACCAGGCCTGCGAGCAGCTCGGCGTGGTGCGCCACGAATCGCTTGGTCTTGTTCCAGGGCGAGTTGAAGTCGTCGGTCAGGCCCTGCTCCTCGGCGAGGATCGCCGGCAGGCCGTTTCCGCTGTGCACGCCGGCCGCGCTCACGTCCTGTCCCTTGGTGCGGGGGATCGTCACTCGCAACTCCACGAACTGATGCGCCGGTATGTCCGAGGCCTCGAGGGTCGCCTTTCCCTGTCCACGGACGGTCTTGCCCTCGACGTCCCGGGGATGACCCCAGACGCGATAGAGCGGGTTGGCTGGATCCAGTGCCGGGTTCTTCAGGTCCGCCGTGAGGTGATCGAGGCTGAAATCCCACTGGTCTCCCCAGACCTTCCAGTAGACGTCGATCACGTCGTCGTAGGCGCGAACGTGCTCGCGGGCCGCCACCCGGTACGAGAGGATGAAGGTCCGCTGCTCGTTGCTCGCGTTGTGGTGCCAGACGATGCGGATCGCCCCCCCGTCCGGCGCCTGCGTCACGCCGAACCTGCCCGTCTGGTCCGTGCAGCCGTAGGTCGTGCAGCCGCCTGGCTGGTAGACGCGGTTCCCCTCGCGGATGCTGATGCTGTTCGCGTCGATCGACTCAGACCCCGACAACGGAATGTCCCTGTAGGACGCGTGATAGGTGCCCTCATAGTCGAACGTGAGGCGCTCCTTGACGAGCAGGCTCGCATCCGGCGCGAGCCGGAGGCTCACGTCGGCATCGGTGATGTCGGCGCTCGCGAGCGCCGATGCGGGCATTGCCAGCAATGCGCCCAGCACAACGAGGACGGCGATCAGGCTGCGGCGCGGCATCCGGAGCTCAGGTCTTCGGCTTCTCCGCCGCCGCCCCCGTCACGCCGTCCTGCGAGAAGCTCACCTCCGGCGTCGCCTCGGCCTCCTTCGGCGCGTCGAAGAACTGCCGCGGCTCGAAGTGGAACTGGTTGGCGACCAGGGACGCCGGGAACTGCTGGATCATCGTGTTGTAGGTCTGGACCGTGTCGTTGTAGACGCGGCGGGTGATCTGGATCTGGTCCTCGGTCTCCGAGAGAGGATTGGAGCTGCTGGAAGTTCTCGGTGGCGCGCAGCTGCGGGTACTGCTCGGCGACGACCATCAGCCGGCCGAGCGCGGCAGTCAGGAAGTCCTCGGCGGCGGCCTGCGCGCCCGGCGCCTTGGCGGCGACGGCGCCTGAGCGGGCCTTGGTGACCTCCTCGAAGGTCGACCTCTCGTGCTCGGCGTAGCCCTTGACCGACTCGACCAGGTTCGGGATCAGGTCATGGCGCCGCTGGAGCGCGGCCTCGATCTGCGCCCAGCTGTTGTCGACCGCGTTGCGGCGGGACACCATCCGGTTGTAGAGCAGCAGGGCGGCCAGTCCGAGCAGGACGAGGATCCCCACGATGATCAGGACGAGAGTCAAGGCATGGGCACCGTACCGCGTGGAGGGGGCTCTGATCAGTGAACGATCGCCAACTTGCCCTTGACGCGGCCGGATTCCTGGCGCCGGTGCGCATCCGTGATCTGGTCGATCGGGAAGACCTCATCGACGTGCACGGTGAGCCGCCCTTCATCTGCGAGCTGGGCGAGGGACTCGAGGGCGACCCGATCGGGCGTCACCAGCATCTCCTCGGCACGCTTTCCCTGCTCCTTCGCGCCATCCTTCAATGCCTCCGTCAGGTCACCGGCGACCACGACGAGCAGACCATCCCTTCGGAGCGTGGCGAGCGAGGCGAGCAGGCCCTCCCTCATCCTCGTTGGCGAGATCGAGTGCCACGTCGATGTCGGAGATCGCCGACTCGATTGGGCCGGCTGTGTAGTCGATCGGCTCAGCCACCCCCAGCTCTCGCAGGAAGTCGTGTTTCTCCGCCCGCGCGGTGCCCACCACATGGGCGCCGCGGGCCTTAGCGATCTGCACGGCGAGGTGCCCCACCCCGCCGGCCGCGGCCTGGACCAGGACGCGATCGCCCTGCGAGACGCGGGCCACGTCGACGAGTGCCTGCCAGGCGGTGAGCCCCGCCAGCGGCAGGGCCGCGGCCTGCGGATCGGTGAGGGAATCCGGCGCACGGGCCATGTGCGCGGCCGGGGCCGTGACGTACTCGGCGTCGCAGCGTGCGAGCTGCGGGAAACGGGGCATCCCGAACACCCTGTCGCCGCGGCCGAACGGGAGATCGCTGCCTGCCGTTTCCACCGGCATGCCGGCCACGTCCCAGCCGAGGATCATCGGCGGGCGGCCCATCTCGTCAGGTACCCAGGAGCCGGCCCGGACCTGCGTGTCGACCGGGTTGAGGCCCATGGCCGCCGCCTCGATCAGGATCTCGTCCGCGGCCGGCGTCGGCCGCTCCACCTCTTCGACGGCCAGCACCTCCGGGCCGCCGTGCTCTCACGCCGCCACCGCCTTCATGCAGTCACCTCCGAGCGAAGCATGTCG
>CAVVFJ010000010.1:0-34936 GCA_963747425.1 uncultured Solirubrobacterales bacterium | reverse complement strand
CTGTAGCTTCAGTCCATGGCCGAGGGGGAATCCACCGACGCTGTACGAGTGGGCGGGCGAACGCGAGGCCTTCGAGCGGCTGATCGGCGCCTTCTACGACCGGGTCGAGGGCGACGAGCTGATCTCTCCGCTCTTCCCCGGCGGCGTCAGCGAGGAGCATCGCCACAACGTGACTCTCTGGTGGATCGAGGTCTTCGGCGGGCCGGCCGACTACACCGAGAAGCTCGGCGGCTACCACCGCATGGTCGGCAAGCACCGTGACCTCGGGATCACCCCGGAGCAGCGCCTGCGCTTCGCGACCCTGATGAGCATGGCCGCCGACGACGCCGGCCTCCCCGACGACCCCGAGTTCCGCTCGCCTTCATGGCCTACGTCGAGTGGGGCACGCGCCTCGCCCTCCACAACTCACAGCCCGGCGCCGACGACGTGCCCCAGGAGGCGCCGACGCCGCGCTGGGGCTGGGGCGTGGCTCCGCCGTACGAGCCGTGAACGGCGTGGAGGAGGGACCCGACGGCAAGCCGCGCTGTCCTTGGGCCCTGGGCTCGCCCGACTACGTCGACTACCACGACACCGAATGGGGCCGGCCGCTGCATGGCGAGACCGAGCTGTTCGAGCGGCTCACCCTCGAGGCCTTCCAGTCGGGGCTCTCCTGGCTGACGATCCTGCGCAAGCGCGAGAACTTCCGGCGCGCATTCGACGGCTTCGACGTCGAGAAGGTCGCCGCGTACGGAGACGAGGGACGTCGAGCGGCTGCTCGCCGACGCGGGCATCGTCCGCAACCGCAAGAAGATCGAGGCCGCGATCACCAACGCGAAGGCGGCTCGGGAGCTGCACGCGGCCGGAGAGTCGCTCGACGAGCTGATCTGGAGCTTCGCCCCGGACCCGGCGCGCGCCCGGCGCCGAAGACCGGCTCCGACGATCCCGAGCGATCACCGAGGAGTCCAAGGCGCTGGCCAAGGAGCTCAAGCGCCGGGGCTTCGTCTTCGTCGGACCGACCACCGCCTACGCGACGATGGAGGCCATCGGGCTGGTCAACGACCACCTGGAGGGGTGCGCTTTTCGCTAGCAAACGTCGACGCCAATCCTGGGTTCCCTTTTGCTGCAACCGGCCGTTCAGGGCCCCCGAAAGACTGGCGACGACGACCCTCATCCGCAAAGATGCACGAACGCCGTGGACGAGACCGCACGCAGAGGAAACTACGAATCGGGCGCCGACTACGTGCTCGAGTACGGAGAGCTCCGCTTCTCCTTCAACGAGCGGGACTTCGCCCAGCGCGTCGAGCAGGCGGCGGTCAAGCTCGACTTCGTCCGCCAGGGCCTCGACGAGCACGAGCTGGAGGACCTGCTCGAGCTCGCGGTCAACGGCGAGATCCGGGAGCCCTGCTCCCCCCTCGGCGGCCACGTCAACGAGAACTGGGACGAGCTCGTCGGCCCCTCGAACAAGAGCCTCGTCCACTGGCTTCGCCGCCTCGTCTTCCGCGGCGCCTGGCTCGACCAGCGCGTCAAGGAGGGCGAGCTCGACATCGTCTTCGACGAGTCGACCCAGACCTTCGGGTACGTCCAGCCGGACCGCGACTCGGAGCTGATCGAGCTCTCCGCGGAGCCGTCCTGGGGCGCGATCGCCTACGGCGGCCGCGACCGCGCCTAGCCCTGCAACCAGCTCGGCGCGAGTCGTCTTCGGGACCTCGCTCGCGATTCGCTGCATCAGGCCGTAGAAGCGCGGCAGCTCGGGATAGACGATGGCCTTTCCGGTCGTGATCAGGCCAACGGAGATCGCCCGCTCGGGGTCTGCCCAACCCATGATGTTGATCAGGCCGAGGTGCCCGAAGGCCAGGTCGGTGTCCCGGCCGTAGAGGCTGACGTAGTCCGCGCCGAGCATCAGGCCGTAGGAGAAGCGGGTCGGGAAGATGAGGGAGAAGTCGATCTCGAGGTGCGACTGCTCCGTCAGCGCGCGCCGGATCGTGCGCTCGGTCATGACGCGGACGCCGTCCATCTCCCCGCCCGCGCGGAAGATCTCGAAGAACCGCGAGAGCTCGTTGGCGTTCGTGACCGTGCTGGCCGAGGGGATCAGCGCGGTCAGGAAGCGCGGGTCGTTCGAGTCCTCGACCACCTCGTCGAGCGGCGCGCCGAGCACCCGCGTGGCCAGGGTCGAGAGCGGCGGCAACAGCGGCGGGCCGGTCACGTAGCTGAGCGCGACCTCGTCGACGTCGTCCGGCCGCACGCCGTAGTTCATCCACCGGAAGCCGAGCGGGTCGAGGATCTCCTTCGCCAGCACGTCGCGAACGGTCTCCCCGGTGACCCGCCGGACGATCTCGCCGAGGATGAACCCGCCCGAGACCGCGTGGTAGGCCAGCAGCCGCCCCGGGCGGACGGTCGGCTTCGCCTCGCAGATCAGCCGGACGATCCGGTCCCAGTCGTTGAGCGAGTCGAGGTCGAGCGCGTCCTTGGGCATGGAGGCGACGCCGGCGCGATGCGCCAGCACGTGGGCGATGGTCGTCCCCTCCTTGCCGTTCTGGGCGTACTCGGGGATGTATTCGCTGACGCGGTCGCCGATGTGGAGCAGCCCGCGCTCGTCGAGCAGGTGGATGACCATGGCGGTGACAGCCTTCGAGGCCGAGAAGATGCACGCCGGCGTCTCGGTCGTCATCGGGACCTTCGGCGTGTCCTCGGAGTCCGCAGGCCCGTTGCCGCGAGCGTGCCCGACCGCTCTGTCCAGGACCACCCTCCCCTCGCGCCGCAGGCAGAGCTGGAGGCCCGGATGGACGCCGCTGCGGTAGAGGTCGAGCGCCCCATCCCAGATGTGCTCGACCGTCTCTGCGTCGAGCCCCACGGCGTCAGGCTGCTCCTCGGCGGCGACCGTGGTCACGGATCCCAGATCCGACGGAACCCGGACCCGATGTAGGACATCCGGTATCCCAGGCAGGCGCGGCAGGTGAAGGATGTCCGAGAGGTGAGGGCGTCGTGGCGCCATGGCCGGCTAGAGCCGGGCGAGCAGCTCCGCGTTGCTCCCGGTCGCCACGATCTGATCCGAGAGCGCCTGGGCCGCCTCCTCGGCGTCCATCCCGCCGAGCTCCTCGCGCAGGCGGCGGACCTTCTCCATCTCCTCCGGATCGCGCAGCTCGTCCTCGCCGGACGCCCGGCAGTCGGCCACGACCAGCGCGGGCACGATGCCCTTGGCGGCCAGGCCGGCGTCGAGCCGCAGCAGGAGGTTCTCGGTCGTCTCCAGCGCCTCCCTCACCTCCGCCCCGCGCTCGTCCGAGTCGAGCACGGTCGCAATCACCGTCAGGGAGCCGCTGCCGTCCTCCGCGAGCTCTCGGCCCGAGCCGAAGATCCTCTTGACGCGACTCGGGTCGCGGTAGCCGCGGGCGAGCCTGCTCAGGGAGTCGATCAGGACGACCACGTCCTCGCCGCCTTCGGCGAGCCGCTTGGCATGGCCCATCGCCAGCTCGGCGGCGCGAACCTGGTCCCGCGGCTCCTGGTCGGCGGTGGCCGCGAAGATCTCGGCCTGCGGAACGGCCTTCTCCCACTGCGGCACCTCCTCGGGCCGCTCGTCCGCGAGCAGCACGCACAGATGCGCGCCCCCGTCCGCGATCGCCGATCCCAGGGCGCGCAGGAGCGTGGTCCGGCCCGAGCGCGGCTGGGCCACGACGAGCACTCGCTGGCCAAGGGCCAGGGGACCGAGCAGGTCGACCGCGCGGACCAGCGGGTCGCCGGGAGCGTCGGGAGGGAGCAGGCGCCGGTGGGGCGGCGCGGCGGTCAGGTCCTCGAAGTGCCCGCGCTCCTCCTCGGGAGGCTGTCCGTTGACGGTCTCGATCCGGACGAGGGCGCGATGGCGCTCCCCGCGGCGCGGTGCCCGGGCGGGGCCGCTCACCTGGTCGCCGGGACGCAGCTCGCAGCGGCGAATCTGCGAGGCGGAGACGTACACGTCACCCTCCGCCTCGCTCAAGCCGCTGAGGCGAAGAAACCCGTAGCCCTGCGGCATCCGGTCGAGCACGCCGGAGACGTCCTCGGTCTCGGCCTCGGCCTCGGGCTCCGTCTCGGCCTCGGGCTCCGGAACGGGCTCCTCTTCCCCCTCAGATCTCTCCGAGATCGCCTCGATCAGCTCATCCCGAGGCAGCATTCGGTAGCGCTCCACGCCGAGCTCGCGCGCGCGGCGATGAAGCTCCGCGAGGTGTTCGTCGGTCAGGGCCATCAAGGCGCGCATCCTAGAGGGACGGATCCGGGCACCGCCCGCTACCGCGCGAGCGCCCTGCCCGGGTCGAGGCCCTCGGCCTCGCTGACGCCTCTCCACGCCTCGGTCTCGGCCGCCACGCGTGAACCGCTCCAATCCAGCTCCCGCGCGAGCGCGGCGGCGACCGCCTCGACCCGCTCGCCGTCGCGAAGCTCCGACGCAGCCACCAATCCGAGGCGGGTGCGCCGCAGGAGGACGTCGGCGACCGAGCGCGCCTGCTCCCGCCGGGCGGCGATCACCACCTCCGCCATCAGGTCCGGGTGCCCGGGGACGATCGGCTGGGCCAGCTCCGGTCGCCGATCGCACAGGTCGAGCACCTCCCGGGCGGCGTGCCCGTAGCGGAAGGCCAGCTGATTGGTTGCGCCGTCGGGGAGCTCGACGCCCGTCTCCAGGTCCTCGGGGCGGGCCGGCATCCCCAGGGGGATGTCGTCGGTTCGGCATTCCGCCTCACGCCCGTCGCGCTGGACGATGCGATCCACGACCTGGGCGGCCATCCGCCGGAAGGTGGTCAGCTTGCCGCCGGTGATCGTCAGCATCCCCGATGAGGTCTCGTAGAGCTCCGCACGGCGGGAGATGTCCACGGACTTCTTCGGATCGCCGGTCGAGATCAGTGGGCGCACGCCCGCATAGGCGCCCGTCAGGTTTGACGGGCCGAGATCGGTCCCGAAGTACGAGTTGAGGGCATCGAGCAGATACTCGACGTCGTCCCCGCTCGGTGGAACGTGATCGATGTCGCCCTCGTAGTCGAAGTCGGTCGTCCCGGCGAGCACCCGCCCGTACCAGGGCAGCGCGAAGATCGTGCGGTCGCCGGCCGCCGGGACGATGCAGGCGGCGGTGCCGATGTCGAGATCTTCGTTCGACAGGGTGACGTGGGTCCCGCGGCTGGGCCTGATGTTCGGGATCTCCTCCTCGGCGAGCAGCTCCTCCGGCCGAATACGGTCGGCCCAGACGCCGGTGGCGTTGACGACGTTGTCCGCCTGGACCTCGATTCGCTCCCCGGACTCGGCCTCGGTGAAGGCGACGCCCGCGGCGCGACCGCCCTCCTCGAGCACCTCCGTCACCTCGGCCCCGTTGACGATCACCGCGCCGAACCGCTCCGCCTCCCCCAGCACCGTGAGCACGAGGCGGACGTCGTCGGTCTGGCAGTCGTAGAAGAGGTAGGCGGAGCTCGGCTCCATCGGCTCCAGCGCCGGGATCAGCTCCGCCGCCTCCTCGCCGGAGATCGTGCGGTGCCGGTCCGGCGACCAGTACTCGGCCTCCTCGCGGTGCTCGTTGCGCTGGCTGCGACCCCGCCCGATGCGCGAGGTCGCCATCACGTCGTACATGTTGAGGCCGATCCCGATCGCACGGTTCTTGCGCTCGCCGCCCAGCGCCGGAACCAGGAACGGCGTCGGGTAGACGAGGTGGGGAGCGAGGCGGACCAGCAGCTGGCGCTCCAGCAACGCCTCGCGCACCAGCCCGAGGTCGAAGTTCTGCAGGTAACGGAGGCCGCCGTGGACCATCTTCGAGGAGCGGCTCGAGGTGCCCTCGCCGTAGTCGCCGCGCTCCACCAGCGCGACGGAGTAGCCGCGCGAGGCGGCGTCGAGCGCCACACCCGCGCCGGTGATCCCGCCGCCGACGACGACCACGTCGAAGCGGTCCTCCTGCATCGCAGCCAGCGCTCGGTCGCGGGAGATCATTCGAGGAACTCGATCACCTGGTCGGCTGGCAACCGCTCAGGCGCCCGCTGCTCCTGCACCGGCTTGCCGAGATGGAGGAGCCCGACGAAGCGCTCGTCCTCGGGCATCCCCACCGCCGCCTGTCCCTCCGGGGTGCGAAGGACCTCCGGAGTCCGCCAGTAGGTGGCCAGCCCCCGGCCGTGGGCGGCGAGCAGGACGATGTAGGCGGCGCAGGCGGCGGCGTGGAGGTCCTCCTCGTCCTGGATCGGATCGCCCGTCAGGGCGCACGAGCAGACGACCAGCGTCGGGGCGCGGTCGAGCTTGGATGCCGACTCCGGGCCGGCGGCCTCCTTGAGGCGCTCGAGGGCCGCTGGCCCGATCACCCGAAAGCGCCACGGATTCGTCAAGTTGTGGTTTGGCGCCCACCGCGCCAGGTCGAGAACCTCCTCGAGCACGGCGCGGTCGACCGGCTCGGGCCGGTAGGCCTTGTGGGTGCGACGAGTGCGGATCGCCTCCTCGACTTCCATTGCAGGAAACCTAGGGCAGGCGCCGCCGGTACATCACCCAGCCGCCCCACACCGCGGCGGCGGCGAGCGCGACGACAGCGCCCGCGATGAGCCAGCCTGGGATGCCGCCGCCTCCGTCGTCCTGGGTGGAGGAGGCGGGCGCAATCGGAAGGGGATCGCCCGGCTCGGTGGGCTGGGTCTCGGTCGGGGAACTTGCCGGTGACTTTCCGGAGAACTGCGCATTTCCGCCGCTGCCGCCGCCGGCCGAGGCTCCCCCCGTCGCGCCTGCGGCCCCACCGCCACCGGCAGCCGCGCGCGACGCCAGCCTGGGCACCGGGCTGAGCGGGAAGGCGGCGCCGTTGACGGCCAGCAGCGCCTGCCCGGTCACCCAGACCGGCGTCTGATCGCTCGATGACGAGTAGCGGTAGTGACCGTCCCCCGCTTGAGCCGATGCCAGATAGGCCAGCGATGAGCCGCCGCGGCGCACCGACGACGGCGAGACGCCGGCCGCGAGCAGCCCCTGTGCGGCCCAGGCGGTTGACTGCGCGTTGACCGGGCCGCCCGTCAGCGCGAAGCCACCGCCCTGGCGCTGCACGTCGCGCAGGTAGGAGACGCCCGCTCGGATCCCTCCGCCGCCGGCCGCCGCGAGGGCCTGCAGGACCGCTCCGGTGCTGTCCGCGTCGCTGGCGGCCTTGGCCGCGAAGCCCCAGCCGCCGTCCTGGTTCTGATTCTGGCGCAGCCACGCCGCGGAACCGGAATTGCCGCCACTCACCCCGGCCGCCCGCAGGGCGAGGACTCCGAACGCGGTGGGGTTGACCTGGCCGCCCCACGAGCCGTCGCCGCCGCGCCGGGCCAACAGCCGCCTGACCAGGTCATGGCCCTGAAAGCGGCGGGGGTCGAGGCCGGCGCCATGCAACAGCAGGATCGTCCGCTCGATGTCGCCGGTCGTGCTGATCTCCCCGACCGTGCCCGCCAGGTAGGAGATGGGTGTTGCGTCGCCGTGGTCGACGTCGAGGGGATTGACCCCGGCCGCCTCCAGGCCGAGCACCGCCCAGCCGGTCATCGCGGGGCTCGATTCCTCGCCCGGGGCGAAGCCGAATCCCCCGTCGCCGTTCTGCGCGGATCGGAGCCAGCCGACCGCGGCCCCCGAGCCGCTCCCCGACGCGTCGGCCCGCTGGCCGCCGAGCAGAGCGGGACCGGCGATCAGCACGGCGGCGATCAGAGAGGCGGCTACGGTCGCTCCCTTTGCCCGCGGGGCCGTGGCGGACAACGGCTTCCAGGCGAACTCGAAGCGGCTGCGGTAGCGCAGCAGCATCCGCACCATCGCGGGCCCCGCAACGAGCGCCAGCGCGGCGTTGCCGGCGGCGTGGGCGATGTTGAATGGCAGTCCTCGAGCGGACAGCGCCAGGAACCTGCCGAGGGACTGCTCCCCGCCGTAGGTGACCATCAGCGAGAAGTCGAGCAGGGCCCCGTAGGCGAACCCGGCGAAGGCGCAGAACACTGCCAGCCAGACCCGCCCAACCCTCCTCCCCGTGGCCGCCGCAAGGCCGGCCCCGAGCAGCCCCGTCATCCCCCACCCGGCCATCTGCCAGGGGGTCCACGGGCCCTGGCCGAGCCAGAAGTTCGAGACCAGCCCGGTGAGCGCCCCGACCGCGAATCCGGGCGCGCCGCCGAGGGCGTAACCGGAGATCAGGGCGATGTCGGTGCTTGGCACGACGTTCGGGATGGGCGAGAACGCCACCCGCCCGGCCACCGAGATCGCCGCGAGGGCGGCGACCAGCGCGACGATCTGCGACGGCGGGCGCGAGCGCTCGTACCAGCCAAACCCACCGAGGAGGCTCATCCCCAGCACCGCGAAGGCGCCCGCCTGCCAGCTCATCCCCCACCTCCAGCCGGGGAAGCGCTCCCGCTCTCCGAGGCGGCGCGGAGAGCGGAAATCCCCTGTTCGACGGTGACGGCCGCGCCATCGAGGATCCGGGCGACCTCGCTGGAGAAGTACCAGCCGCCCGAGAGCAGCTCGGCGGCTGTGCCGTCGGCGGCGACCTCCCCTCGCGCGAGCAGGATCACCCGGTCGGCGAAGCCGGCCGCAAACTCCACGTCGTGGGTGGCGACGATCAACGCTGTCCCGCGCGCGGCGAGCCCACGGCATAGGCCTGCCAGCTCACCCTTGCGGCTGCGGTCCATCCCGCGCGTCGGCTCATCGAGCAGCAGCGCGCCCGGCATCCCTCCCTCTGCGGTCTCCCGCCCGGCGACCACGATCGCCAGGGCCAGGCGCTGGCGCTCTCCCCCGGAGAGATCCCGCGGGTCGGAATCGATCAGACCCTCGAGGCCGAACTGGCGCAGCGCCGCCGCCCCGGCCTCGCCGCGAACCTCGTCGCCGACTCGCTCGTGGACGAAGAGGTCGCCGGGCCGCTGCGGCAGCAGGGCCACTCCGGCGGGGCGCTCGATGCGGCCGTGCTGCGGATCGACCAGCCCGGCGGCCGCGCGCAGCAGCGTGCTCTTACCGGCTCCGTTGCTCCCCATCAGCGCCACCCGCTCGCCGGGCAAGAGGTCGATGTCGACCCCCCTCAGGGCCTCCGTTTGCTCCTCGCCCTCGCCGAGCTCGACCCAGAGGTCGCGGCAGGCGAAGGCCACGGGGTCGCCGCGACGTCGCCGGCGCCTCGCCACGGGGGTTGTCACACCGCGATGCTTGATTGCAAGACCTGACCCCATGAGGGTCATCCGGGCTTCACGGACGCTCGGGGCCGGGGGCAGGCCTACACCGTCGAGCAGGCGCGACGCCGGAGTGGTCAGCGTGTCGTCACGCTCGAGGGCCCATCCGAGGAAGGTCGCCGGGGGTCCGTCGTAGGTGACCGCGCCGTCATCCAGTGCGATTACCCGGTCGGCCGCGGAGAGACAGCGCTCCAGGCGGTGCTCCCCGAGAAGCACCGCCACGGCCCACTCCTCGTTGAGCCGCCGCAACAGGGAGATGAGCTCATCCCCCGCCACGGGGTCGAGCTGGGAGGTCGGCTCGTCCAGCAGGACCAGCCGCGGTCGCGTGGCGAGAGCCGACGCCAGAGCGACCCGCTGCAGCTCTCCGCCCGACAGTGTGTCCGTTGCGCGATCGAGCAGCCCGTCGATGGCCAGCGCCAGGCTGACCTCCTCCACCGCCCGCGCCCGCGCCTCCGGCGGCATCCCGCGCAGCTCCAGGGGCAGCTCGATCTCGGACCTGACGGTCGTGCTCACCACCTGCGTCTCCGGCTCCTGGGCAACGAGCCCGACCGCCTCGGCCAGCTCCGCCGGGCCGTGCGTGCGGACTTCCATACCCGCGACCTCGAGCTCGCCCTCGACGCGCCCGCCGTGGAAGTGAGGCACGAGCCCGCACCCCGCGCGCAGGAGTGTCGACTTGCCCGAGCCGGATCGGCCGGCCAGGACCACGAACTCGCCGGCTTGAATCTCCAGGTCGATGCCCGCGAGGGCGGGGGCGGCCGCGCCGGGGTAGCGATAGGTGAGCCCGCGGAAGCGCAGGATCGGATCAGCCACGGGTCCGCCACCTCCTCCATCTCACGGGTCGCGCCGGCGCGCGCCCTCGCGTGAAGGGAGCCAGGGCGAGAGCGATGACGATCCCACAGAGCGCGAGCGTCGCGGGACCGGCGTCGAGCCTCACACCCGGGAAGGCCTCGAACTTGCCGATACCCGCGAGGGCGGCCGCCGAGGTGATCGCCAGAATCGCGATTCCGGACGCCGCCACGGGCAGGGTGTCCCGGGAAGGCTCGGATCGTGGGCGCGCCCGGGCCGAGAGCGAATGACCGCGCAGCTCGAGCGTGGCGGCGACGTCGACGGCGCGATCCAGCGAGCTCTCGACCACCCGGCGGGCGAGCATCCCTCTTCCAACCGGCGTCGCGGCGGGGCCCCGGAGCTGAGTCGCCTCGCGTAGGCGAGCTCCATCGCTGAGTGCGAGCGGCACCATCCGCGTGACGAGGCCGGCGCTCATCGCCGAGCGCTTGGCAACCGGCCGCAGGGCACGCAGCACGCGATCCGGATCGACACAGGCCGAGTAGATCGCGAAGACGATCACGGCGACCACCACCCGCACGCCCAGCACCGCTCCCTCGACCACCGACTCGAGGGTGATGTCGGTGTTCCCCAGCAGGGGCATCTCCCAGCCTCGGACCAGCACGGTGTCCCCTCGGTGGTTGACGAGCAGATTGACGGCGACCATCAGCACGAAGAGGGAGGTACCGAGCTTCAGGGAGGCCCTCACCGCCCGCCGAGCGCCGGCCGCGAGGCCGGCGAGCACGGCGCCGATGCCCGCCGCCAAGAGGACGAGCGGATTCGGGTAAACGAACGCGATCGCCGCCAGGGCGCCGAAGTAGATGACCGCCGCTCCGGGTGGCGCGCGGTGCAACGGGCTGCGCCCAGGTGTATAGGCAAAAGCCGATCTCACTGTACGGGCACCCCGATCGCGCCAGCCCCCGGTTGGGTGGCGACCGCGTAGTGGTTGCGCAGAGCGTCGCCGACCAGGTCCGCCGCGGCCGCGACGCCCTTGGCGTCGGTGCCCGTGACCACCCACGTGGGGGGGCCATCCCCCGGCCGCAGCGCCGCAATCAGCCCGCCGCCCTTGCCGATGCTTCCGGCGGGCTGACCCCGCTGGTTTAGCAGTTCGAGCAGGGGCTTCTTGCTCCCCACGAAGTGGGCGAAGACGCCGCTGCGATCGGGCCCGGCCGACAGCAGCCCGGCGTCCCGGCCGTCTCGTATCTCCTCCCAGGTCCCGACCTCGAGCTCGATTGCCCCGGCTGCCGGCCCGGTCCGGCGAATGCCCGCCGCCGCCAGACGTCGTGACACCGCCGCGCAGACCTGCTGGTCGGTACGGCAGTCCATCGAGGTCGGCCAGTTATTCCCCTGAAAACCGTGCGCGAACGGCTCCGGCCACGAGCCCACCACCGCGGGGACGCGCATCGCCGCCGTCCAGTCGCGGTAGTCCCACCAGATCCGGTCGCCACCGGAGAGGTCGTACTGGGCGGCGCCGATCGGCGATTCGATCCCGTTCACGTAGAAGAACCAGTCGCTGCTGCGGCCCCCGCTCTGAGCGCCCGCGAGGCCGTCGATCGACTGGACGAAGCCGCCGCCGTACCGCGTCGTGATCTCGGCGTTTCGGTCGGTGACGCGGAGGACGGTGTCCGACTCGTTGATCGAGTCAGTCCTCTGGGCCAGGACCTTGTCCCCGTAGTCGCGGCTGACCGTCAGATTGACGTCGCCCTCGTCCTTGCCCGGCCCGAGCCCGCAGCCGGCGGCCGCCGAGGCGCAGAGCGCCAGGGCGGCCGCCAGGCAGCGTGCGGGGATCACTTCTTGCTCTTCCCCTTGTGCTTGCCGTGCTTGTGCTTCTTGCCGCCGTGGCTGCGCTTCTCGCAGTTCTTGGCGATCTTGTCGCGCTTGTCGCCCTTGACGACGTCGGTGCCGCCGCCGCAGTTGACGCGGTCCTTGCCGCCGCCGCGGACGTCGATCCGGTCGTCGCCGCCCTTCGCCCGGACTCGGTCGTTGCCGCCGCGGGGCTTGATCCGGTCGTCACCGGCGGTCCCGAGCATGTTGTCGGGCACGTCCGATCCGACGATGAGCCGGCCGGGCGCGCGCGGGCAGTCGCCGACCGGGTCCGCCGTGCAGACCTTGGTCGCGGCACTCGGGATGTCGTCCCCCAGCGTCGCCTGCAGCTGCCGCGTCCCGGTACCGCTGACGCTCACCAGCGCGTTGCCCGAGGCGTCCGCGGTCACCGGGCCGTTGCCGCCCGAGACGACCGCGCCCGCGGCCGGGGTGGCGCTGCCGTCGTCGGCGTACGCAAGCACCTGCACGGGGAAAGGGGTCCCCGTCGGCTCGCGCACCGGCGCGTTCAGGACGAGCTCGGGCGGAGCCGGGAAATTCGGCGCCAGGTACCAGAGCACCTGCTGTCCAGCGTGGATCGGGAACTGCGAGCCGCCCACCTGGAGCCCGACGTGGTCCACCTTCGTGTACCAGAAGGCCGAGCCCGCGGCCACCTGACCGCCGATGCCGCAGACGCCCAGCCCGAACCCGTCGGGCACGAACTTGTCGGTGAGCTGCAGCGGATTCAGCCGCTGCCGGCTCTCGGCGGCCTCGACGACAACGCCGAGCGCGTTCGCGCCCGGGACGCCGACGCCCTGGCCGGTGCCCCCGCTGCCCGGCCCGAAGCACTCGGCCTGGGGACTGGTGGGCATGGTGGTCGTGTCGCTGTACTGGGTGATGTCGTCGAGCTGGCCGCTCGAGCCAACCACGCGCAGATCGTCGCCGACGGTCGCGCTCGCGCTCGCGACACCGAACGAGGCGAACGCGATCAGCGACGCCAGCGCCGCAATCGAGACAGTGATTCTCATCTGTGAGCCACCCCTTCCTCGAGGGTCGTATTGGCTGGCCGGGGACAGGTCTCCTGGCTTCCGGGCTAACGACCGCCGCGCCTTCCCAAGGAGCCGGTGGCTCCTCAGTGGACTAGTGCTTCGGTCACATCACCCGGTCACAGTGGCGGGACCGCGCCGGCTTCTCACCGGACTTCCCTTGACCACCGGCCCTTGTGAATGGCTCATCGTAGTGGGTCGATGGGGGCTAGACGCCTGCGCGGGGGCGCTGCAGAGCGATCCAGCGAAGGTATGCGGCGTCATCCGCGTGCGTGGATTGCCCGCATCGACCCACAAAGAAAGGGGCGGCCCGAAGGCCGCCCCTTTCGCAACTTCAGATTGAAGGAATGCCTACTTCTTCTTCTTCTTCTTGGATCCCTTCGCCTTGCACTTCTCAGGCGTTGCGGACGCCGAAAGCGTCTCGCCGCTGTAGAAGTTGGTGCTCTCGCTTGTCTTCCACTTGCCCTTCTTGCATCGCGCCATGAAGTAGAAGGTGGGCAGCTTCTTCTTCTTGCCGTTGACCTTGACCTTCTGCTTACCGGTCTTGATCTTGTTGAACGTCGTGTCGAACTTGGTCAGGATCAGGCCGGGCGTGTTCGGGATGTTGCTGAACGTCAGGATCTTGCCCGTGATCGTGCCGATGATGGTGAGGCTCGTCGCGTTGGGTCCGATGTCGGTCTGCACGTAGATCGTGCTGGGCCCACCGCTGAAGAACGTCACCGTGCCGCCAATCGCGCCGCCGTTGACCTGGACGGTCCCCTGACCCGTGATGCTCTGCGGACAGGCAGCCTGCGCCTGGGCGGTGAACTTGCCCTGGATCGCTGTCAGCGGGCAAACGGGAATGTTGCCGTTGACGAACTTGACGTTCGGGTCGATCGTGAACGTCGTCGTCTTCGGCGACTGAGACGCCGCGAAATTGTCGACGGTCGTGCTGATGATGTTGTGCAGCGAGGCGCCGCCGAACACCTTCTTGTCCTGCTTTGCCGGCGTCACCGTGGTCTCCAGTGACTGCGAGATGGGAGCTGCCGAGGCGACGCCAGAGAAGGCCAACGCCCCGATCACGCCCATCAAGGCGCCGATCAGATACTTGCGGTTACGCATACCACTCCTTTTCCGTATGGCATTTCCCTGACGCCCACCCCAAGTTTCGGGCGCGCCAGCCCTTGGATTTGCCTTCTGTCGCTGAACCTAACACAGCGAAATGGGCTTAGTTGTGCGAATCACACGCCTGAAATCGGGCGTCCCAAATAGTCGGTAAAGCACCCATCCGGGCGACTTTGCCTGGAATCAAGGATTCGCATAGACGTGCGTGTAGTCGCTCAACTCCGGGATCCGCCCGAGCGAGGGCTGGGCGGGCTGCTTGGAGCAGGCCGGCGAGGGCAGGGCCGCGCTGTTGGTCTTGCCCCCGAAGGCGGTGGCCTTGAGCTCGTCGAACATCTCCTGGGGAGTGTCGAACGTGGCCCGGTTCTTGAAGAACGAGCTGCTCGTGTAGGAGGAGGCTGGCCCGAGGCCGACGGACAGGCCGGGTGGGCTGGTGCAGGGCCGGGTGTCGAAGGTGGAGAGGCCACCGGCGACGTTCAGCGCGCTGTCCGGGGCGATGTACGGGTTGGTCCGCGAGTAGGCGAGCCGGTGCTCGCTCAGCGCGGTCGGCCCGAACATGCCCAGGTCCTCGGGGTAGAGAGGCGCCGAGCTGCGGATGTAGTGCGACAGAACGCCCGCCTCGGTACTCGTCTGGGCCTGCGTCGTACCGGTGACGTTGCCCAGGAAGCCGGTGAGGTCGCGCTGGTAGCGGCCGATCTCCGCCACGATCGGCGTGATCTGCTGGCCGAAGGGGACGAACTCGTGCAACAGGGGCGGCAGATCACCGTCCAGCAGCTGCTGGAGCGCGGGCAGACCGGTGTTCGCGCGCTTCTCGGTCTTCCGCAGCCCGACGAAGAAGCCCTTGAAGTCGGGTGAGACCTTGGCGATCGGCTTCAGGTCCGAGCTCAACGCCCTCGCCGACGGGTGGAGCTGGGTGATCAGCGGGTTCGCGTTGCGCGAGAAGCTCTGCAGCCTGTTGAGCGTCAGCCTCGACTCGTCCAGGAACGTGGGCAGCGCCTTGAAGGTCGCCTCGAGGTCCTTGTTCCGCACGGCCGTGGTGTGGAAGACGGTGCCGGAGTTGCGGATCAGGCCCTGGAGCTGGCCCTGCCGCTCGCTGAGCGCCTGGAACACGACCCCCGTATTGCGCACGAACTGCTGCACCGCTCCCTGCTGGGTGTCGAGAACGCGCAGCACCTTGTTGGCGTCCTCGGCGAACGGCTCGAGGTTTGCGATCGCCGCGGAGAGGTCGGCGCCCCTACCCGCGCTCGCGATGGCGAGCTGTTGCATCCAGGTCTGGAACGCCGCCCGGGTCTTCGCATCGAAGGTCCTGAAGATCTCGTCGAGCTGGACCGACGGCTGGACCTGCGCCTTGGGCAGGGTTCCGCCCTCCGGCAGCTTCGGCCCGCTGCTTGTCTCCCTGCGTCAGCTCCACGTAGGTCTCGCCTAGCAGCGTCTTCTGCCTCAGCATTGCCCGGGTGTCCGCGGGAATCGGGGCGTATGGCGTATCGATCTCGACCGTCGCCACCGCCAGGTCGCGGTTCGGCCCGGAGTCGGCCAGGTCGATGGACTTCACCTTGCCGACGGAGACGTTGTGGATGCGCACATCGGACTCCTGCGCCAGCTGCGTGGCCTCGCTGAAGGGAACCTTGATCCGGTAGCCCTCCGGCTTCAGGGGCACGGGCCCGCCGAAGGTCGCCCAGAGGAAGAGCAGCAGCCCGAAGCACGAGAAGGCGAATGCCACCGCGACCGCAATCTGCCCGACTGTCGGCCCGCGGTTGCTCATGAGGTGCACCCCGGGATGTTCTTGGCCCGCGGCGCACCGGTGAGCTGGTAGAGCAGCCGCAGGTAGGGCTCGGCGAGCAGCGTGCCGTCGGCCGTGAAGGCCGTCGAGCAGCTCACCAGGACGAGGCCGCGCCGGATCGGCCCGTAGGCGTCCTGGAGCAGGTAATCCGCGGTGAGGTTGTGGTTGAGCCAGGGGACGTAGAAGAGGAAGCCCTCGTCGGACCCCGGCGGGTTGTAGGCGAGCGCGTTGAGGCCGGTGTTGAGGTCCGTGAATCCCGTCTTCAGGCCCGGGGCCGAAGCGCCGAGGCCCTGCGAGATCTGCGCCACGTGAGTGACCGGGCTCTTGACCTGGACGGTGAACGGCCGGATCTGGTTCTGGATCGGGCCGGCGGTCTGCTGGAAGAAGGGGCGCAGGGCGCGCAGGGCCGGCCCGGTGGCCTTGGCGCCGGGCAGGGACCTCTTCAGCGCCGGGCCCGACTGGAGTGCGAGCTTGTTCGAGCTGGTCAGCGCGCCCTTCGTCACCTTCAGCGTCGCCGGCAGCTCCCTTACCGCGCTTCGAATCGAGGCCTGCTCCCTGGCGAACGAGGCCAGCACATCGTCGGAGGAATCGACGAAGTTGACCAGGTCCTGGTCGCGGTTCCCGAGCTCGGTCGAGAGCAGCTGGAAGTTGTGGATCGAGTTGGCGATGTTCTGGCGGCGGGTCGCGAGCGCCCCGCTGATCCTGGAGATGTCGCGCGCGAACGGATCGAGGCGGCGCAGCGCGTTCGAGAGCTTCACGTCTCGCCCCTTGGCGGGGTCGAGGGCCTCCGCCCCGTTCGCGAGCAGCAGCTTGAGGAACTGCTGGGTGTCCGCGTCAAGCGCCGCCAGGAACTCATCCGGATTGACCTGAGGTTGGGTCGAGGCGAGGGGGACGGTCGAGCCCTCCTTGACCTCCGGAGTGGACTGGGTGCCGGGGTCGACCTCCACCACCATGTCGTTCAGGCCCGTCTTTGGGCGGAGCAGGAGCGAGGCGTTGGTGTGAATCAGCGGCGCGTACTTGTTGTCGATCTCCATCCCCACCACCGCGTGCCCGTCCTGGAGGGTCACGCTGCTGACCTCGCCGACCTTGATGCCGGAGATGTCGACGGACTGGCCCTGCCCCGGCGTGACCGCCTGCGCGGTCGAGAAATCGGCCTTCAGCTCGAACCGGTCGGTTCCGATCAGCGGCACCCAGTTGGGCAGGACGGCGCGCTGGTTCACCAGGATCACGGTGACGGCGAATAGCCCGGCGAGGACCAGGCCGACGATCGCCAGCACGTCACGGCTGTGCTCTCTCATTGCGCGTCTCATGGGTACGAGGCGGGGTCGGGCGTTCCCTGCGCCGCCAGCGGGCCGTTCAGGTCGGGGAGCGCGTTGTTCTGACAGGCGACGTCGGTGCGGAACGGAGGCTTGGAGCCGAGCCCGGGGCGCGTCCCAATCGGCGGTGTCGTCGAGCCGCCCCAGAGCGCGTTCCCGCGCGAGCTCCCACCCGGCACGGGAGATCGCAGGTTCGGGACCGGGCCTCCCGTGGGGGTCGGACCGCCGGCGGAGAAGAAGCGCAGCGAGGGGCCGTTGCCGTCGAACGTCCCGCTCTCACCGGCCAGCCCGGTCGTTGCGTAGCCGAACTCCTTGTAGTTCGGCACGTTGGTGTTGAAGTTGTATCCGCTGCCGGAGTCGTTCAGCACGACGTCGCCGGTCGGCAGCAGCTCGTTGTCGACGCAGCCGCTGGTCAGCCCGAGCTGGGAGAAGAGGCCGCGGCCATCCGCAGCCGACTTGCCGGCTCCCGGGCCCGCGGCGCGGAGCTGTGACGCGATGTAGCCCAGCTCGTTCTTGCCGAGCAGCGCGGCGGTCTGGTTGATCCAGGGCTGCGAGGCGGCGATCGTGGCCGGCAGCTCGCGGATTCCCGGGGTCAGGTCGCGGGCGAAGGCGCGCAGGAAGGGCAGGGTCGAGTTGGTGTGGCGGAGCGACGGCTCGGCGATCTTGAGCGTCGGCCCGAGCAGCTTGATCGTGCGCTGCAGGTTCTCGGACTCCGAGGCAAGCGCACCGGTGACGGTGTTGAAGTTGCTGATGAAGCCCTGGAGCTGGGACTCGTGGCCCGTCAGGGCGCCGAACACCTTCGCCTGCGCGGCGATCAGGTTGGAGAGGTCATGCGGCGCGGAGCCCAGCAGTGCCTCGTTGACGATCGCCGAATCGCGCGCGGCCGTCTGGCCGTAGACGAAGGACTGGTTGATCGCCTGGGCGGCCGTCTTGCCTTGGACCAGCGGGTCCTGGGTCAGGTCGTCGGCCGCTGTCGGCTTGTGGGTGAGGGAGGTCCCGTAGCCCTCGAGCAGCTTCTGCAGGTTGGCCCGGTCGGGCGCCTGCAGGGAGGTCAGGATCTGATCGAGCTGGACCGCCGTGGAGGTCTGCGTCACGGGGACCGTGTCGCCGCTCGAGAGCGAGTGGGCGCTCGGGCTGCCCGGGTGGACGTCGAGGAAGAAGTTGCCCTCGAGGAAGATGCGCGGGCGGATCTCGATCTGGGCGTCGCTGTGGACCGGCTGGCCGTTGTCGTCGACCGTGAAGGTGACGTCGGAGTAGTTGCTGGCGCAGTTGCCGGTCAGCCCGGTGTCGCAGACGCTCTTCACGCTCTCGACCTTGCCCACGTTGACGCCGGCGATACGGACCGGCGAGTCCTTGCGGATGTTCGCCGCGTTCTTGAAGACAGCGTGGATCTCGAAGTGCGACTGGAAGGGGATCGACTTGGTCCAGGCCAGATAGGTGCCGATCACGACCAGGGCGATCAGGATCAGCGCGTTGCGAACGCGGTGCGGCGGGTGGCCCTTGCGGTAGATCCGCTCGTCGTAGTCCTTGGCCTTGGGCGCCTCGGGCGGCTTGTTCGGGCGCGCGTCCGTCACTTCTTGCCCTTCTTCTTGGACTTCTTCTTCTTCTCGACCTGCTGGAGGATCTGGCCCTCGGTGTGGATCCCCTGGTTGCCGGGGACGTTGCCGATCACCTGCTGGCCGGCGATGTAGGGCTCGTTGCCCGCCTCGCACTCGCGCTCCTGGCCCGGCGCCGCGGTGTTCGGGTAGGGGTTGTAGTGGAGGAAGTTGGAGGGCTGGCCGCCGCCGTTCGCCGGCGCCGAGCTAGGACCGATCTCGCTGTTCGGCCCGATCGGCGGCTGCAGGACGATGAACCGCTGGCTGGTCCCGATCCCGTTGCTCGAGCTGAGGAAGCTGGCGACGTTGCGGAACAGCAGCGTCGCGTAGTTGCAGACCGACTGCGCGGGCGTGATGAAGGAGAGTGGCGGCCCGAGCGTGTTGTTGAACTGGGTCAGGGAGTTGATCCCCTGCCTGGCGGCCCCGTCATTGGAGAGGTTGAGCAGCGCCTGAGCGGTCGGGTCCAGCTGCGCGTTGAAGGCGGGCGCCAGGGCGAGCGCCTTGACGCCCTCCACGATTGACTGGCCGACCGCCTTCTGCTTGGGGGCCAGGGCGTGGAACCCGGGGCGAAGCTCGCTGAAGAGCTTGGCGGTGTTGGCGAGGAACGGCCGGATCGTGGGCAGCGTCGCGATGGCCGTGTCCTCGGCCGCCGGAGAGCGGGAGATCGACTCCTGGATGAACGGTCGCGAGACGCGGGCGAACGCGGCGAACGTCGTGTCGAGATCGGCGAAGAGCTGACCCTGGATCTCGGCGACCGGCGCCACCTCCGCGGCGGTTGCGGACAGGGAGGAGACGAAGTTCGAGAGGCCCGTATTCGGGTCCGCCAGGTTCTTCATGACGGGGGTGAGCACCTGGACCAGCGGCTTCAGCTGGCCAATCGCCTCGTTCAGGTCCACCCCGCGCCCGGCGAGCGCATTGCCGAACTCGAGCAGGTTCTGCTGGATCGCGACGCGGGTCGGGTCGTCGAACATGTTGAAGACCTGGTCGATCTCCACCGGCTCGGGGCGGGCGGCGGTCAGCGGCACCGTCGAGCCCGGGCTGAAGCCCTGGCTGGAGTTGCCGCGGTCGATCTCCAGGTACTTCAGTCCCAACGCCGACTTCGAGCGGACGACCACGGTCGAGTTCTCGGGCAGCGGGTTGAGGTCTTGGTTGAGCTCCATGTTGACCTTGGCCACCTGGGTGGTGCACTGGCGCGTGGGGTCGTTCGGGCAGGGTGCGTTGTCGACCGTCTCGGGCTCGACCGTCTTGATCTGGCCGACCCTGATGCCGCCGATCCGCACGTCGTTGCCGGGGACGAGCGTCTCGGCGTTGGGCAGCTGGGCTGAGAGCTTGTAGGTGGGGACGAACGGCAGGCCCTGGTTGGCCTGGTAGGAGAGGAAGACGGCAACCACGACCACCAGCACGGTCACGGCTCCGACCAGCGTCGGGCTCGCGGCGAGGCTGCCGACCCGCCCGCCCCTCATGCTCCGCCCCCGAGCAGGAACTGGAGGAACATCGACGCCTCGTTCATCGAGACGTCCTGCCGGCCGGACGGTGTCGTCGTCGTGCCCTGGTTCTGCTGCGGCGTCGTCGTCGTGCCGTCGGAGCCGGTGCCGCCGGGCGTGGTCTGGCTCTGATCCGGGAGGAGCTGCGGGATCAGCTGCTGGATGTTGGGGACGTCGACCTGCGGGAGCGGGGACAGCTTGCCCCGGCGCTTCCGGACCTTCGAGGCCTTGGCCTTCTTGCTCTTCTTGGTGGTGGTGGTCGAAGTCGTCGCGGGCGCCTGGAAGAACGCCTCACATCCCGACTGCACGGTGACGGCGACCTCGACGCAGCTGGTCAGCTGCAGGTTGGAGCGGAGGAAGTGCCCGAACCTGTCGAGGCCGTTCGTCGAGCCGACCGAGTTGTAGATGAAGTCCATCAGGTTCTGGAAGCCCTGCGTCTTCGTGAAGGTGTCGAGGAAGGCGGAGAAGTTCTGGCCAACCGAGACCGATGAGCTCGCGGTGCTGGCCAGATCGGTGAGCAGGCCATCGGACTGCACGAGCTTGGGCCCGGCGGTTTGGGCGGCGTTGCCGAGCGACTGGAGGGCCGGGATGCCCAGGCGCGCGAAGCTGGGCAGGTTGACGGTCGCCTTGCTCAGACCCGGGGCGGCCCGTTTGATGTCGGTGAACAACGGCGTGCCCTGGTCCGCGAACTGCTTCAGCTTCGCCGAGGTCAGCCTGATCTGGTGCAGCGTCTCGGGGAACTTCCGGAGACTCTCCTCGAGGTCCGCGCTGCGCTCCGCGGTGGCCTCGCCGGAGATCGCGGCGTTGCGGAAGAAGCTCGTGATGTGGGTGCGGTTGCGCGCGAGCGGCTCGAGAACGGCGTCCCCGTTGCTGGCCAGGCTGGCGAGCTGCTGGTTCTGGGCGGCCAGGATGGCGAGAACGCGGTCGGTCTGGCGCAGCGCGGGGTTGGCCCTGTCGATCACCTCGCCGAGGTCCTGTCCGCGGCCGGCCAGACCCGCACCGAGGTCGTTGAGGATGAGCCTGAAGCGGTCGCGGTAGGGCAGCCGCTGGATGTTCTGGACAAGGTCCAGGTCGACCGTCTTGCCGTTGTTCTCCAGCGGCAGCAGGTACTCGCCGGAGCCCGTCTCGCCGTCGGAGATCTTCTCGAGCGCAGGCGGAGGCTGGGTCCCGGGGGCGCGAGGCTGGGTCGGCGTGCAGTCGATGTACTTCTCTCCGATCAGTGACTGCGGGCGGATCAGGCAGCTCGCGTCCTGACGGAAGTCCTTGAAGCCGGAGTCGGTGATCTCCATGACCACCACCGCCTTGCCCGGGACGGCGTGCGGCCCGCCCTCGAGGCTGGCGGTCTCGTCTTCGCCGGAGACGTCGACCGACTTCACCGTGCCGACCGTCGCGCCCGCGACTCGGACCTGCTCGCCCGACACCACGAAGGAACCGTTGTCGAAGTAGCCCCTGACCAGGTAGGTGCCGCTGGTTCCGTTGGAGCCGATCGCGGGCAGCGCGATCAGCATCGCCGCGAGCAGCAGGCCGGCCGCGATCAGGACGATGCGCCTCATGGTCCGGGCACCACCTGGGTGGAGTTGCAGGAGGAGGTGCTGGCGGGGGCGCCGTTGGGCGGGCCGAGGAAGACGCCCGCGGGGGATGGGGACGCGAACGGGTTGCTGCCGCCGACGATCGGCGTCCCGCCGCCGGGGCAGCGGCGGAAGATGTTGTTGTTCGTGGTCCCGAAGGCGCCGTAGTCGTTGAAGACATTGGCGGCGTTCTGAGGGGTGAAGGTGTAGTTGAGCGGGCCGCCGCTGAGCCCCATGACACCGAGCCCCGTCGGCTGCACCCGCGCGTAGTGCCCGTCGGCGTCGTAGTAGGCGGTGATCTGGTTCAGGTGGGCGACCGCGGACATCAGGTCGGGCAGGTAGGGGCGCAGGAACTGCAGGTTGGGCTGCGAGTCCTGCATCGACTGGACGGTGACCGGCACCGCCTCGGCGGCCCGCTTCTCGAGGGCCGTCAGGTCGCCGGTGGCATCCGCCAGGTCATTGGACTTCCCCTTCAGATTGACCGCGCGGTTCAGGTCCCGGAAGACCGGGACCGAGCGGGTCAGAACCGGATGGAGCTGGCGCAGGAACGGGGCGAGGTTCTTGGTCGCGGGCTTCGCGGCGTTGACCAGCACATCGAGGTCGTTGAGGGCCGGCCGGAGGTTGTGGAAGGTCGTGTTCGCCTGGCGGAGCGTTCCCGGCAGGTTGACCAGGGCCTGGTCGAACGACTGGTTCTCGCTCGCGATCGCGCCCAGGGCCACGTTCGCGTTCTGGGTCAGGGCGGAGAGGTCGTTCCGGCGGTCGGCGATGGAGGAGACGACGCTCGCGCCGTTGACGATGAAGTTGGTGAGGGTCCCCTCGTCCCGGTCGAGCTCCTGGAGCAGCCGGTCGGTGGCGACCAGCGACGGGCTCAGGTACTTGTAGGTCTGGTTGGCCTCCGGCCCCTTGCCGGCGTAGACCGTTGCCGAGCCCTGGATCACGTTCCGCAGCGCCTGTCGCTCGGGCCCGCGGAGGGTGTTGAAGAGCTGATCGAGATCGACCGGGGTGGTCGTGTCGACCTCGGAGATGATGGAGTCGTTGTTGAGCTCGGGGTTGTTGTCCGGGCCCGGTTGGAGCGAGACGTAGCGGTTGGCGATCCCCGAGAGGGAAGTCGCGCGGATGATCGCCGAGGTTCCCTCGTGCAGCGGCCGGTTGACGGAGATGTCGACCTGCGCCTGCCCGTTGTCGGTGAGCGTGACGTCGTCGACGCTGCCCACGGGGGCGCCGCCGATCAGGACCTGGTTGCCCTTGACGAGCTGCCCGCCGGTCTCGAACAGCAGGCGGTAGTGGTTGGAGGAACCGCCCCCCGAGAGCAGCAGGACGAGGATCGCGATCACGACCAGGGCGAGGGCGCCGAGTGCGGCCAGGCGGGTAAATCCGCCGCCCCCCCGTACGCGCGCGCTTCGCGGTGCCGCCGCCTCTTCGCCCGGGCTCACGTCCGCCCTGCCCAGAGGCAGACCGATCGCCAGCCGCAAGCTTCGGTTCGGGTCCCTATGACGGTCCCATCCTCCAGCAGCTCCTCAGCTCCTCACCTGCTTCCCAGCAGTGGTTCTCCTGCCGCAGTCCTGCAGCTCCAAGCGCGATCCTACCTTGGACCCCAGGCGCAGGATCGGTAATTGGCCGTACTTTCCGGGCGTTAACGGGTGCTTAATCGCCTCGATTTCGACCCGTTTTGGCGCTTCCCTGCCCCGTTCGGGGCTCCCGGCCGGCGGCGAGGGCGAATGGACTGCCCTCCGAGTCGCGGCAGACGGCCCAGCGCTCACCGGGATGGATCACCGAGCCGCCGAGCTCCGCGACGCGCCGGAGCGCGTCGGGTAGATCGGTCACCGTGATGTAGGGCAGCGCCGCTGTGTCGCCGGGACCCGGTCCCCGTTCGTGGACGCCGAGGCGCAGGCCGTCGCTGTCCAGCTCCCAGCCCTCCCCGTCCCCGCTCTCCCGCGGCGCGAGCTCAGCGCCGAGCACGCCATTCCAGAAGCGGCGGGCGCGCTCGGGGTCGTCGGCGGGAACTCGATCAGCGGGGCGGGCATCGACCGGAGTATCGGCCATCCGGTGCGGGGTTGCCCTCCATGACAACGTGAGGTGGCTGATGGTTCGCTTAGGATCTCCGGCATCGCTCAGGATGCGCCGCGTAAAGCAACTCGGAGAGGGTGAAATGGACGAGCGAGAGAGGCACAGACTGGAGCGGCAGGAGAAGGGCGACCGCAGGTTCATGGTCGTGCTGTTCGGTTTCATCGCCGGCGTCTTCGTCCTGGGTCTGGTCGCCATCGCGTACGTGGTCGGCTACGGCAACGGAAAGGACGAGGGGCGAAAGGTGCAGCCGGCCGCCGCACAGGCCTCGACGACCGAGAGCCAGCCCGGGACGACCGGCGTCGGCAAGGCACTGACGATCACGATGGCCGATTACTCGTTCGCCCCGAATGCCGTCACCACCAGTGCGGGGCCAGTTTCGATCACCACCCCGAACGGCGGCCAGGTCGAGCACGAATTGGTGCTGCTGAAGACCGATCGGAGCCCGGCGTCCCTGCCCGTGAAGGGCAACGAGGTCGACGAGGAGGGCCTGGAGGCCAAGGGCGTCGAGACGCCCGGAGAGATCGAGGAGGTCGGACCCGGCCAGACGAAGAGCGGAAGCTTCAAGCTCACCCCCGGCAGCTACGTGATGATCTGCAACCTTCCCGGGCACTTCCAGAGGGGCATGTACGGCAGCCTCACGGTCAAGTAGCTGAGGCACCGCTACCGGGATTCGAACCCGGGTTTCCGGACTGAGAATCCGGCGTCCTAGTCCCCTAGACGATAGCGGCGGGTTTTGCGACGGCCGTGAGTGTAGCCAGCCTCACCACAGGCACTGAGGCTAAGCTTCGACGGCCCGCGGCTGTGGCGGAACTGGTAGACGCGCAGGCTTCAGGTGCCTGTGTCCCTCGGGACGTGGAGGTTCGACTCCTCTCAGCCGCATCGACCGCTGCCCGGGTCCGGCCGCTAAGCCGTGGAACCCATCAGCGACTCGAGAGATTCCGGCGGGCCGAGCGCGTTGCCCTGGGCCTCGTCGACGCCCAGGCTCTCGAGCAGCTCGAGGGTGATAAGGCTCTCGACGCCCTGGGCGATGACCCTCTGGCCGTTCCGGTGGGCCTTGAGGACGGCGTCGCTGACCGAGCGGCGCCTCTCTCTGTCGACGGCCAGGTCCTCGATGAAGGGAGGTCCGAGCTTGATGTAGCCGATCGGGAACTGCTTGAGCAGAAACGATCCACGCCCGCCCTTCTCGAAGGCGTCGAGAGCGACCTGGCATCCAAGCTCCGCGACCGCATGCACGAACTCGCTGCGCGTCCTTGCCGCCGCCGCCAGCTGGTCCTCGCTCAGCTCGAACACGAGGTCGCCCGGGTCCGCGCCGGACTCCGCCAGCCTGTCGCGGATCAGCTCCAGCATCGCCTCGTCAGTGGACCTCATACTGAGGTTCAGGTCAACGGGCCTTCCCGTCGCCGCGACCTCGATCGCCCGCCCGACGACCCAGCGATCGATCTCCCGAATCGACCCGAATTCCTCGGCCGCCATCACGAACTCGCCCGCGGGGATCAACCGCCGGCGATCGACCATCCGAAGGAAGAGCTCATGGCGCATCGTCTCGCCGCTTCGGACGTCGACGATTCGCTGGCCGTGCAATACGAAGAGGTCTCTCTCCAAAGCGTCGGCGATCCTGTGCGACCAGTCGATCGGGCGCAGGATTCCTCCTCCCTGCGGCCCGGATTCGGTTCCCGCAGCCATGGAGAAGGATCACCGCAGGCACCGGGAACGCACAACCGAGCGAAATACTGGACGAACGTCGGGGGGAACTACGGACGAGCGCTACGAACCGAGGGCGCGCAGCGCCGATCGGGCCGCGTTGTAGCCGTTCATCCCATGCGCGCCCGCACCGGGCGGCGTCGCAGCCGAGCAGATGTAGACGCCGTCGACGCCGGTCTTGTAGGGGTCGAGGGCAAGGCGCGGCCTGAACAGGACCTGCAGCGGCGTGTTGGCGCCGGTGATGATGTCCCCTCCGACGTAGTTGGAGTTGTAGGCGACGAGATCGGCGGGAGCGCGCACCGAGCTCGCGGTGATCCGCTCCCGGAAGCCCGGAGCGAATCGCTCGACCTGGCCCAGCACCGCCTCGCTCGCGTCGCCGGCATAGCCGCTGGGCACGTGCGCGTAGACCCAGACGGGATGCAGGTCCCCCTTCGACCGGCTCGGGTCGGCGAGGTACTGCTGCCCGACCAACACGAAGGGGCGCTCGGGCATCGACCCGCGGTTCACCGCGCGCTCGGCCAGCGCGATCTCCTCGAAGGACCCGATCGCGTGGACCGTCCCCGCGGTCCTGCAGGCCTCATTCGTCCACGGCACCGCTCCTTCGACTGCGAGGTCGAGCTTGAACGCGCCCGGCCCATGGCGGTAGCGGCTGTAGGCGCGAGCGACCCGCGAGGGGAGCCGGTCCCCGACGATCTCGGCGACCGCCCCGGGCGCGAGATCGAAGACGACGACATCCGCGCGCAGCTCCCCCAATGATGAAACGCGCCGATCCGTCTCGATCGTCCCACCGTTCTCCCGCAGGACCGACGCGAGCGCGTCGGTGATCGAACGCGACCCACCGCGGGCGACGGGCCAGCCGAAGGCGTGGCAGGCGTCGATCAGCGCGCAGCCGACGGAGGAGCTCATCGGCCGGCTGAGTGGGCTGAAGGCGTGGGCGGCAACACCGCCGAACAGCGCCCTGGCCTGCGGCGTCTTCCAAGAACGGGCGAGCAGCGTCGCCGGCGCCGCGGCCGGGATGCCGAAGCGCGCGAGGCGGAGCGGATGCCTCGGCAGATGCACGATCGGGGCCAGGATGTCGTCGAGCAGCGCGTCGAAGTGCGCGGAGGACGACCCGAACGCCCGCAACCAGGCCGCACCGTCCGCTCCGAGCCCCCTCGCGGTGCGCTCGATCGAGCGCACCATCACCCCGGCGCTCCCGTCGTCCAGCGGGTGCGCCAGGTCGACCTCGGGCCAGAGCCACTCGAGCCCGTGCTCTCCCAGGTCGAGCGAATTGAGAAAGGGCGAGCCGGCCGCCATCGGGTGCGTGGCGGAGCAGTCGTCGTGCAGCAACCCCGGAACCGTCAGCTCGCTGGTCCGGGTGCCGCCGCCGATCGTCGACTCCGCCTCGAGGACGGTGACCTCCACGCCGTTCCGGGCCAGCTCCACGGCACAGGCGAGCCCGTTGGGGCCCGAGCCGACGACGATCGCGTCGCTCAAGCGACCGGAACGGGCTCTTCGATGGGGGCGGAGCCCCGATCGACCGCGACCGGGACGTCGTAGCGCTCGTCGAGCCATGGCTGGCGGGTGACCATGTCCATGACCGCCACGGACCCCTCCTCGATCAGGCCGTCCACCGGATCCCAGACCTGGAAGCGCTGGCGGCCGCGGCCCCAGCCCGTGGGCTCGGACTCGAGCGCGATCACCCGCACGTCCCCGGGCGCGAAGCCACAGCGCTCCTGCACCGCCTCGAGCAGCTGCCTGCCGTGGAAGTGCGCGTCGCCGAAGTTCCAGCCGTTGACGATGTTCGAGATCAGCTCGCCCTCCCGTACGTCGTAGTCCTCCACGTCGTCGACGGCGTGCGGAAGCAGACCGTTCAGCGCCCTCCCGTGCGAGTGCATCGCGCGGAACGAGAGCCCCTTGTTGAGCAGGAACTCAGCGGTCTCGGGGTCGTAGATCTCCCCGACCTGCTTGACGATGATCCGCGCCGGCTTCTTGACCCGCGTATCGAGCTTCTCCTCCGCCCCGCTCCCCTTGCGGAAGAGCCACTGGGTTGTGGCCCAGTTGCCGGCGTAGTAGCGCATCGACGGGAGGAAGGAGATCTTGTCCGGCCGCAGGCCTCCGATCACCGGGAGCCCGATCAGGGCAATCGCCAGGAAGACGATCAGCAGCGGGTCGCCGATCGTCGACAGCGGCGTGTCCCCGTAGTGACCGAAGAGGAACAGCAGCCCGTAGATCATGAAGAGGTTCCACTCGAGCGGCACGGCCAGCGGGAACATCGAGGTGATGTTCAGGTGGAACAGGATCATTCCGATGATCGCGATCGTCCGGACCGTGTCGTTGTCGACCGTGATCAGCAGCAGCGGCCAGAGGAACTCCTGGACGGTGCCGAAGTGGGCGATGCCCGCGACCATCCTCGATGGCCTCATGTCCTCGGGGTAGTCGCGCCACAGCCTGCGCTTGAAGGCGCGCGACTGGATCAGCGGAGCGTTGCTCATCATCGTCGAGACCACGAACGGGAAGTGATGGTTGAGCTTCGACGACGCGGCGCCCCACCAGATGAAGAAGAGGCAGAACTGCCAGGCGACGATCCAGTGCTCGACCGGGAAGAGCCCGACCGCGAGGATCGTGCCGTAGATCTCGGGCCTCGCCCCGAGGAAGGAGACCTTGTCCCGGAGGCCGAGCAGGCAGAGGAGGCCGAGCAGCACGGCGATGCCCGCCGGCGCGAGCTTCCCGGCCGAGCCGCCACCGGCGTCGACGCCGGTCGAGGCGAGCAGGAACACCCCCGCCGCCAGCACCCCCGCATACAGGCCGACGTCGAGTGCGGTTCTGGTCGACCCCTTCGTGAACGGCACCCTGTCGGGCCAGGGCGGCAGCCGAACGGTGCCGGGCCGCAGCCAGTAGAGCACGCCGCCGATCGGGGGCACGAACCGGAAGCTGAGCGGCATCGACCCCGCACCGAGCCCGAGGATCTCCCAGAGCAGCAGCCAGACGGCGAGCTTCTGGAAGACGATCGGCTCGGTCCACCAATCGCCGAGGTTGCCCAGCGTGCCGAGCCCCGGCGTCAGCGAGATCACGAACAACGCCCCCACGCTGAAGACGATCAGCTTGAAGACGTAGATGAAGTAGACGAACGTGGGCGAGCCGAACCCGTTCAGGCCCCAGTCCTGAACCAGTGGCTTCAACCGCGTCAGGTGCGGCTCGGCCTTCCACTCCTCCAGGTCGAACGGGGGCGGTGAGGGTTCGAGGAATCCCATCGCGGGGGCCGAACCCTATCCGCAACTTCACCCCCCCGCCGTCGTTATGTTCGATTGATGCCCTCTCAAGTGCAGGGGTTGGGCCGCACCCGGACGGCCAGGGCGGCGCTGCTGATGGCGGGACTCGCCTGCCTCGCCGTGCTCGCGCTGCTCGTTCGCGGAGAGAAGTCGCACGCCGCGAGCGGGAAGCCGAACATCATCATGTTCACCACCGACGATCAGACGGTCAGGGACATGATCGCCCTGCCCAAGACGCAGGCGCTGATCGGGAACGCCGGTGCGTCCTTCCTCCGCGCCTACGCGTCCGACCCCCTCTGCTGCCCCTCCCGGGTCACCGTGCAGACCGGCGAGTACGCACACAACACCGGCGTCCTCGGCAACACGCCTCCGGCCGGAGGCTATAGCTCGTTCAACGACACAAACGACCTGCCGATATGGCTGCAGACGACCGGCTACCGGACCATCCACATCGGCAAGATGCCAAACGGCTTCGGCGAGGTCACCAACCAGCATTACGTGCCGCCGGGCTGGGGCCCGTACGACGGAGGGACCGGTCCCTCCTCCAGGGGTGAGTTCTACGGCTTCCTCTTCCCCCCCTCGTCCTACACCGGCTTCACCCTCGACCAGAACGGCGTGGACAAGTCCTATGGCCCGGACGACTACTCGACCGACGTCTACGGGGACCTGGCGGTCCAGCGGATCGACAACCACCTCAAGAACTTCCCGGACTCACCTCTGTACATGCAGGTGCAGTTCTTCGCGCCCCACGACCCGGCGACGCCGGCCCCGCGCCACTCCGGCCTGTTCGCCAATGCCCTGTTGCCGATCGACAAGACCTTCAACGAGAAGGACGTCCGCGACAAGCCCGGATGGATCCGCAAGATCAGCCGCTTCGGCCCCGGCCTGATCGCCAAGATCCAGAACCGATACCAGCGACGGCTGGAGACCCTGCTGGCGGTGGACGACGCCATCGAGAAGGTCGTCCACGATCTGGACGAGAAGGGCGCGCTCGGGAACACGTACCTGATCTTCACCTCCGACCAGGGCTTCATGCAGGGGCAGCACCGTCTGCACCAGGGGAAGTTCATCGCCTATGAGCCCTCGGTCCAGGTCCCTCTCGAGATCCGAGGACCTGGGATCCCGGCCGGATCGCAGTCGAAGGCGCTGGTCTGGAACGGGGACATCACCTCGACCATCCTGCAGATGGCCGGGGCGCAGCCCGGGCTGCCCCAGGATGGCCAGTCGATGCTCCGCTACGCGCAGGATCCGACGCTCAAATCGACCCGCCCCCTCCTCTTCGAGACGGGCCCACCGGGGACATCCTTCGAACCCGGCACGCCAGGCGCGGCAACGGCCGGACACAGGGTCAAGGTGAGCAAATATGTGAAGAACCTCGATCTCGACCACACGGCGCAGATCGCTCGCGCGATCGTCGCGCCGCGCTACCGCGGGATTCGCACCGGCAGGTATCTGCTCGTCAAGTACGGGGACGGCAGCCGGGAGATGTACGACCTTTCCAGGGATCGGCTCGAGCTGAACTCCGTCTACAAGGATTCTCGCTACTTCCGGGTCCGCAAGTTCCTGCTCAAGCACCTGAAGCGACTGGTCCAATGCAGCGGCCCGCCCTGCAGCCGGGAGATCGCCAAGCCTCCGAAGCCATTCCCCAAGAAGAAGAAGCTGAAGAAGAAGCAGCCGCCGACATAGAGTCCCGGCAATGTCGAGCGCCGAGACTCCCCCACCCCTCTTCGGCGACTACTACCGCGAGATCTACGCAAAGGGAATGCTCGCGGGAGAGCGCCCGAGCCTCCCGATGGCCTGGGCCGAGCTCGAGAGCCGTGCGAGGGAATCCCTCGACGACCGCGCCATCGCCTACATCTTCGGCGGGGCCGGATCCGAGGACACCATGCGGGCCAACCTCGACGCCTTTCGCCGCTGGCGAATCGTCCCCCGCGTCCTGCGGCAGGACCTGGCGACGCGCGACCTCTCGGTGGAGCTGCTCGGGACGACGATGCCCGCGCCGGTTCTGCTGGCGCCGATCGGGGTGCAGACCCTGCTCCACGACGAGGGCGAGCTCGCCTCGGCGCGGGCGGCCGCGGAAGTCGGGCTGCCCCTGATCACCAGCACGGCGTCGGCGACCCCGATGGAGCAGATCGCCGAGGCGAGCGGGGGCGCCGCGCGCTGGTTCCAGCTCTACTGGCCGAACGACGACGAGCTCGCCGCCAGCCTGGTCCGCCGAGCCGAGGCGGCCGGCTACACAGCCCTGGTCCTGACGGTCGACAACTACCTGCCCGGGTGGAAGCCCCGTGACCTGGAGCAGGCCTACCTGCCCTTCCTCGAGGGCATCGGGATCGCCCAGTACCTCTCGGACCCCGTCTTCCAGGCCGGTCTCGAGAAGTCACCGGAGGAGGACCTCGGGGCCGCGGTCGGGCACTTCCTCGGCGTCTTTGCCAACCCCGACCTCACCTGGGAACGCCTCGAATGGCTGCGCGGGACCACGTCGCTGCCCATCGTGCTCAAGGGGATTCTGCACCCCGATGACGCCAGAGAGGCCCGGGAGCGCGGCGTCGACGGCATCGTCGTCTCGAACCACGGCGGCCGGCAGATCGACGGTGCCATCGCCTCGCTCGATGCCCTTCCGGACGTGGTCGACGCGGTCGGCGAGGAGACGGCTGTTCTCCTCGACAGCGGGATCCGCTCCGGCGCCGACGCCTTCAAGGCCCTCGCGCTCGGGGCCGACGCCGTGCTGGTCGGCCGCCCCTACCTGTGGGGACTGGCCCTCGACGGCCAGAACGGGGTCGAGACGGTCCTTCGCTGCCTGCTGGCCGAGCTCGACCTGACCATGGCGCTGAGCGGCTGCACGCGCGCGGCCGAGATCGACTCGGGGCTCCTCCGGCTGGTCTAGCCCGCGAGGACGGGGGCCGGGGCAGTCGCGTGAATCGCGACCGTGCAGCCCGTTCCGTTGGAGATCTCGACCGCGTCCGAGAGGAGCCGGGTCAGCCAAAGCCCGCGGCCCCCCGGGCCCGCCGCGGCGGGAGTCAGCTGGCCGGCGAGGACGTCCTTGATGCCTTCGCCGCGATCACTCACCGCGAAGACGAGCTCTCGGTCCGCGCGCCAGACCCGCAGGGTCGCCGGTGAGCGCCCGTGGACAACTGCATTGGTGGCGATCTCGTGCACCGCCAGCACCAGCTCGTCGGCGCGCGCGGGAGACAGGCCCGCCTCGATCGCCAGAGAGCGGATGGTTCTCCGCATCGCCGGCAGGTCCGCGAGGCCGAAGGTGAGCTCTGTCTCCGGGTCGCCCGCCGGGTGGCGCACCGAGGTATTCAGGCGGCGGCAGAACTCGACCGGGTCCTCGTACTGCTCGCTGCGCTCCGACCCCCCGGCGTCGACGATCTCAGGGTGGGTGCTCCTGGCATGCCTGACGATCTCGGGTGGCAGCACGCGGGTGTCGTATGTGCAGACGAAGGTGAGCGGGTGTCCGGCAAAGGCAACGTTCATCACTGACTCGTGCCGGGCCCAGTCGCGCACCCGCGCCTCGTGACCGACTGCCCAGGGCGGCTCTGCGACCACCCTGACCCTGCGCCCGTCGATCCGGCGGCGATGCTTGTGGCCGCCGTCTGTATGTTCGGCCACCCAGCGGCCGAACTTCTCGCGGGTGCGGGCAGAAGTGCCGTACCACCGTTCCACCGA
This sequence comes from uncultured Solirubrobacterales bacterium, assembly GCA_963747425.1. Classification (GTDB taxonomy): domain Bacteria; phylum Actinomycetota; class Thermoleophilia; order Solirubrobacterales; family 70-9; genus DASUPK01. The sequence continues at coordinate 2,629 of CAVVFJ010000010.1, read as the reverse complement.
GACGAGAGTCAGCTCGGGCAGGGGGCCTCCCAGCGCTGCGCGCATGCCCTCGAGGTTGGGCTCCTGCACCGCGACCAGGGCCGGCTCCCCCGCCGAGCCGCGTCCTCCACGAAAGGCACCGCGAAGTCCAGGAACTCTTGGCGGGAGCGGTAGATCAACGCCTGGTGAGCGAATCCCTCGACGCCTTCGGACGCTTCGCCGTCGAACTGCATTTCACTGTCTCGCTTACCCGATCGATTCCCTTTGACGCAGGCGATTCGCCGATTGCAGGGAAAATGGACGGTTGGCGTCGTCGATCCCGGGCAGTCGTCCGCTCCGATCGGCGGCGGTGTGGGTTTGAGCACCAAATCGTGAGACCGCGAAGGAAAAGAACGGGCACGATCGCCGTGGCGGCCATCTGCCTGACGCTGGCAGGATTCGCACCGCCCGCGAGCGCGGGCACCCGCGCCATCGGCATCGACGTGTCCCGCTTCCAGGGCACGATCGTCTGGCCGAGCGTCGCCGCCGCCGGGGTCAGGTTCGCGTTCGTGCAGGCGAGCCGCGGCAGCGGCACCGACTGCACGGTGAAGCCGGCCCAGTGCGGCGCCGATCCCTACTTCGCGACCAACCGGCTCGCCGCCGAAACCTCTGGAATCCGCGTGGGCGCCTACCACCGAGCTTTCGCGAGCGGTGGCACCATCGCCGATGCCCGCGCCGACTCGCTCGCCGAGGCGAACGTCTTCCTGGCATCGGTCGGCTCGCTGCAACCGGGGGAGCTGGTCCCGGTGCTCGACGTCGAGACGCCGTTCACCGGCATGACCTCCACCACCCTGCGCACCTGGATCCGCGTCTGGGTGAAGAGAGTGAACAGGCGGCTCGGCCGGAAGCCCATGATCTACACGAACGCGACGAGCTGGGCGGCGACGGGCGACACGCGGGAGTTCGCGAAGGCGAAGTACCCGCTCTGGGTCGCCGAGTGGGGCGTCTCCAGACCCACGGTCCCGGCCTCCAACTGGGCCCGCCACGGCTACTCGGTGTGGCAGTACACGAGCTCGGGCAGCGTTCCCGGGATCTCGGGCCATGTCGACATGGACCGGCTCGGCAAGGGTCTCGCCAAGATCACCGTGCACTGACGCCGCTCGGCGCGGAGCCCCCCTCCCAGATGCGCACGCAGTTGCGGCCGGCGCCCTTCGCCTCGTAGAGCGCCTGGTCGGCGGCGTGGACGAGGGCGTCCGGAGTGCGCTGCCCCTTCGTGGCGAGGGCGGCGCCGACCGAGAGGGTGAGCTCGATCGAGACGTCGCCGACGCGGATCGGGGTCTCGGCGAGCGCCTCGCGCGCGCGCTCGGCCAGCGCGTGCACGCCATCGCGATCGATCGACGGCGCAAGCACGGCGAACTCCTCGCCGCCCCACCGGGCCAGGCAGTCCTCTTCGCGAAGCACCGAGGCGATCCGGTCGGTGACGGCCTGGAGCACGGCGTCGCCCATCAGGTGCCCGTGTTCGTCGTTGACGCGCTTGAAGTGATCGAGGTCGAGCAGCATGACGGCGGCAGTACCGCCGTCCTCCGGATCGCTGAGCTCCCCCGCCAGGACCTCGCCGAAGTGGCGGCGGTTGAAGATCCCGGTGACCGGATCCTCGCGCGAGAGGCGCTCGGCCTCGGCATGGGCGCGCTCGAGATCGCGATTGGCCTGCTCGACGCGCTCGAGCGACGCCGCCAGCTCGGTTTCGCGCTCGGAGGCGAGCTCCAGGGCCGCGTCCCGCCTGCGCGCGAGGTACGGAGCACCATCGCCACGGTGAAGGTGAGCGCGCCGCCGACCAGCAGGATCAGCCAGGGCAGCGCCTGCTCAGCGGGTGTCAGGGAACCGCCGTCGACGCTCAGGGTCCAGTCGCGCGAGGGCGCCGCGACGGGGCCCTGAAGGTGTGGTCCAGGCCGGATCCGATCGTGGCAAGCGGGTCACCCGGTCGCGGAGCTGGAGCGGGGTCTGGGCCGCTCCGGGGGAAGCGCTCCGCGACCAGCTGCTGGGCGTCGACCAGCCCCACGATCGCGCTCTGGGACTCGACGCTCGAGATCTCGCCGCTGTCGCGGTGGGAGACGACCGGCACCGCCAGGTAGAAGCCCTCATCTCCGTTTGCCAGCTTGACCGGCGCCGAGACCGCCATCTGCTTGTGTAGTGAGGCCTCCGATCGGGTGCCGCCGGGGACTCGCTTCCGCGTGGGCGAGCGGCCGTTCGCGGATCGGCCGGCCCGACCAGCTCGGGTCGAGGCCGATGTCGTGCGGCGGGACGAGCTTGCCGCTCGGCGAGCGGCGAATCCACTCGACGCCCACGATCGCGCCTTCGTTTCGACCGCGCACGTGGGCCCAGCGCGAGAACTCGGGGTGGTCGGCGTCGTCGTGGACGCCGACCATGTCCGCCATGTCCTCCAGGTAGTAGGCCCGGCGGCGAAGCGCTCGGAGATCGCCGCTTTGGCGTTCGACACCGATCGATCGCGTCGAATGAGCTGGCTGTGGGAGACGAAGTAGGTGGCGAGAGCGCCGCCGACAGTCGCAGGATCATCGCGATCACGATCCCCCGCTGGAGCGCTCTTGAGCTCACCTCCCCCTCTTCGGCGCGTCGGCGGCGGAAGTTGAGTCCCGAATGCTTGCTTCTAAGC
>CAVVFJ010000009.1:0-22322 GCA_963747425.1 uncultured Solirubrobacterales bacterium | reverse complement strand
GAAAGCTGACCTCAACGTTTATACAGCATCGATGGACCTGGTTTATTTGTCACCAAACCGTATACTATCTTATTTCAGGACAGAAAGTGCTTAAATGGAACGGGCTGGATAATGAAAAACAAAAAAGTTGCTTCGGGCGTCTAGTATTTTTCCATATTACTGAATCCGGAAATGCGAAGAAAGTAGGGAAGCTGGTTAGTATCGTAACTAATAACTTTTCGGTGAAAAGCACAGTCATTAGTAAAAAGACTTTCGGGCACAGAATTATATTTTCAGGCCTCAACTTTGGAATTCAGTAAAAAAAAGAGGAATCTACGGGATATCAGGACCTAACGGATCTGGGCAAGTCTACCCTTGTTCAGATAATTGCCGGGTTGATTTCACCCAGCAGAGGAAAAGTCAGAACATAACTTGAAATAAAAATATAATTCCCGAAAAGCTGCACAACCATATCGGGTTTGTTTTTTTTACCTGGTTCTTTATGAAGAATTTACGGCCCGGGAAATCTCGACCTGTTTCTCAAGATCGGAACCACCTTTTAATACGAAGGATAGAGATCCTGCTGAAAGTTTTCTTCCTGCAACTCAGGAAAGACGACCTGGGCAAAAGTCCTACCTCTTCCGGAATGAAACAAAGAATGAAGTTTATTTTTGCGATGATGCATTCACCGCGCCTCCTAATACTTGATGAACCGACTTCCAACCTTGACGATGAAGGGAAGGGAATCCAGGCCGAGAAGGACGGCCCGATCGGCGCCCTGGTCAACAACGCCGGCTACAGCCAGAGCGGGGCGATCGAGACGATCCCGATGGAGAGCGTGCGGAGGCAGTTCGAGACCAACGTCTTCGGCCTGATGCGGATGTGCCAGCTCGTGCTGCCGAGCATGCGCGGCGCCGGGTCGGGACGGATCGTGAACCTGAGCTCGATGGGCGGCAAGCTGACCTTCCCGGGCGGCGGCGTCTACCACGCCACCAAGCACGCCGTCGAGGCCCTCTCGGATGCCCTGCGGTTCGAGGTGAAGGAGTTCGGCGTCGAGGTGGTCATCATCGAGCCGGGACTGATCATCACCGACTTCGGCGAGACCGCTGCGGGCAGCCTGGGCGACGTCGAGGAGCACGGCCCCTACGCCAAGTTCAACGCTGACGTGGCACGGGTGACCGCCGGCGCCTACGAGGGCGGCATGGCTCGCTTCGGCGCCGGGCCCGAGGCCGTCGCGGGAAAGATCTCGAAGGCACTGACCGCCCGGCAACCGAACACCCGGTACAAGGTGACGTCCTCCGCCAGGATGATCATGGGCATGCGCCGCGCGATGACGGATCGCATGTGGGACCGCTTCGTACGCTCGCAGTACCCACCCCCCAAACCGGAGGTTTGATGGTTAGAGCTAGGAACGGACTCCTAATGCTCGGCCTGGCGGGATGCCTGGCATTGGTCGGCCCAGCGGCCGCCGGTGCGAACACGGTGACGGTGGGCAGCCCGCTGACGGCCGCCCTCCCCCCCGTGCAGTTCGGCAGCTCGGGAACCGCGGTGACTACCGCCCTTCCGGAACCGGGCGCGCTGGTCACCGCCCCCGCAAACGGGACCATCGTCAGCTGGAAGGTGATCGGTGCGAGCGGCGGGCCGCTCAAGCTCCGGGTGGTGCACCCCGTCGACGGGGGCCTCGTCAAGGGCGCCGGCACGGCGAGCTCCGGGCCGATCACGGGTCCGGGCGTGCTCACCTTCACCGCGAGTCTGCCCATGAGCCAGGGCGACCTGATCGGAATCGATCCAACGAACGACACGGACACGGTCGGCGCTGTGCCGGACCTGCCGGGCTCCCAGATCGAGGCCTTCCTGCCCCCGCTTGTGGACGGCGGCCCGGGCGTGGCTCCGCTGGGTTCCCGGACCGGGGAGATCGGCTTCAACGCCCAGGTTCTCCTCAACTGCATCGTTCCCAAGCTGAAGGGCAAGAAGGTCGGTGCGGCCAGGAGGGCACTCTCGGCCGCGGGCTGTGACCCGCCGAGAATCAAGAAGAAGAAGAAGAAGACACAAGGGCGGCAAGTTCGTGAGGAAGCAGAACCCGGCGGCGGGAACCGAGATACCCAGCGACCGCGCGGTCGTCCTCAAGTTGCGCCCAAAGAAGCGCAAGCGGGTTTGAGAATCGCCTGATCCGCAAATGATTCGGGGCATGGGAGCCGATCCCACGCTCGAGGGACCCGTGATCCGGCATCGAGGCCGGGCGATGCTCGAGCTGCGCCGCCGCGAGCTGCGCCGGGAACGGCTGGCGTACGGCAAGCAGATTCAGTGGGAGGCCGTCTTTTTCGGCTTGCTGGCCGCCATCGGCCTCGCCGCATCCCTGGCGGCGATGGTGCTCGGCGGCCTGGTCGCTGCCGGGGTGACCAGCTTCAGGGATGACGCAGCCAGCCTGGTCGACCACATGATGACCGCAGGCGGCGCCATTCCCGTCGCCGTCCTCGCGCTCAGCTATCTCACAGGTGGCTACGTGGCGGCACGCATGGCCCGCTTCGACGGCTGGCGCCAGGGGCTCGGGATCTGGCTGCTCAGCCTGCTGATGGCCCTGGCAGTCGCGATCACGGCGTGGATCGCGGGCGGAGATCTCGATCCCACCAAGTCGATCTCCCTGCCGAGCAATCCGATCGATGAAGGTCCGCTGGGCCAGAGCGGCTGGGCGATTGTGGTGGTGGCCCTCGTCGTCTCGCTGGTCTTTGCGATCGTCGGCGCAGTCCTCGGCGAGCGATTTCATCGAGCTGTGGACAGGGCCGGATTCGAGGCGGCCGAGTTCGCCGCAGATGACGAAGCGCTCGCTGCCCCCGAGGAGGAGCCGGAGGCCGAGACGGACGTGGAACCGGAGGCCGAAACCGCGGTGGATCCCGAGCCCGATCTCGACGCGGCCACCGAGGAGGATCAGCCGTACGGGCCGCGCCGCGACAGGCAGGATGCTCCCGCCTCGGCGGCGAGCGCCAGCGCCGAATCGACGTCCTCGCCCGCGGCGAGCCCGTAGGTCAGCGCCGCCGCGAAGGAGTCCCCGCAGCCGTAGCTGTCCACGATCGGGCCCGGAAGCGGTGCGGCGGCCCAGGTGCCACTCCGGCCTTCCAGCGCCTCGTAGCGGCCGCCCTCGGAACCGCGGGTCGCCACCAGCAGCGCGGGCCGCGGCTCCAGCCGGCGGGCAAGGGCTGACTCCAGCTCGTCCTCGTCGGAGTAGACGAGTGCGTCCAGCGCGATCCCGGCTTCGGTCAGCACCTTCCCGGCCCGCGGCGAGGCGACCAGCACCCTCGCCGCCCGTGCGGCTCGCATGGCCGCGTCATCGGCGGCCGTCACGTACACCCCGTCGGCGCCGCTCAGGAAGTCCCAGGCGAGCGGGTCGGCCCCGCGGGGCTTGAGGCGCTCGCCAATCGTGGTGATCGTCCTCTCACCCTGCCGATCGAGGAAGGTGAGGGCACGCCGCGTCGGGCCCTGCCGGCTCGCGGCGTCGACCTCGACGCCGAGCTCGCCGAGCCGCCGGCGCGAGCGCTCCGCAAGCTCGTCGTCGCCAAGGGCCGTCAGCAGCTTCGCGCCGCCGTCCATGCGGGCGAGCTGCACCGCCGCCACAGCCCCTCCCCCGGCCGGCTCCTCGAAAGAGCCCTCGGCATGGACGATCTCGCCGGCGACCGGGACGTGGTCCCCGCGCGCGAACTCCACCCACTCGACGTGTCCGACGACCGCGACTCTCATGGCCGGGATTCTCGCCGCTCCCGATCGGCGAAGGGGGTGGAGTTCGACCAGGAGAGCCCAGTGCCCTCCACCGCTGCGGGGACCGCGCTCAGGCGGATTGGCATACGTAAGCCTTACGCAATCTTTGCTTGACAAGAATCGCGCGCATGGCCATCTCGATCGCCGTGATCGCCAAGTCGCCGCGTCCAGGGCGGGTGAAGACTCGCCTTTGCCCCCCCTGCACCCCGAGAGAAGCTGCGGGGCTCGCCGAGGCGGCGCTGAGGGACACGCTCGCCGCCGTCCGCGCCACCCCATGCGCGGGGCGCCTGCTCGTGCTGGAGGGCGAGCCCGGGGCCTGGGCCGGTCCCGAGTTCGAGGTGATCCCGCAGCGCGGGGGACCGCTCGACGAGCGCCTGGCGGCGGCGTTCGAGGACGCCGCCGGGCCCACCCTCTTGATCGGCATGGACACGCCGCAGATCACCCCGCGGCTTCTGCTCGAGGGCATCCGCGCCCTTGAGGCGCCGAAAGCCGACGCGGTTCTCGGTCCGGCCATGGACGGCGGCTACTGGGCCATCGGCCTGAAGAACCCGGATCCCAGAGCGTTCCTCGGCGTCCCGATGAGCACGGCGGATACATGCCGTGCGCAGGTCGAGCGCCTGTCCGACCTCGGCCTCGGACTCCGGTTCCTGCCGCCGCTCCGGGACGTCGACCGGATCGAGGACGCCCGGGCGGCGGCTGCGGCAGGGCGCCGGACGCACTTTGCGGCCGCCTTCCGCTCATTGGCCTTCCGGGCGGCCGCGCCGTGAGCGCAGCGGCGGTGGAGGTCTACGATCGGGTCCTCGCGAAGGCCGCCGGCGAGATTCATACCGGTCCCTTTCGCGCGGTCGGAGACGATGGGAGCCGGCGCCGGCTCCCGATCCGGCGCTGGCTGGGCCAAGCTCCGCAGGAGGAGCTCGATCTGCTCGAGCGGGCCGTACCCCCGGTCCTCGACGTGGGATGCGGGCCGGGACGCCACCTCGCCGGTCTCGCCCGGCTCGGCGTACCCGCGCTCGGCCTCGACATCGCCCCGGGCGCGGTGGCGCTCGCGCGCGCGCGGGGCTGCCGGGTCCGGAGGCAATCCGTCTTTGCCCCGATTCCCGACTCCGGCCGTTGGGGCAGCGCCCTCCTACTCGATGGGAACCTCGGCATCGACGGCGACCCCGTCAAGTTGCTCCGCCGCCTGGGGTCCGTGCTTCGCCCGGGCGGCTCGGTGCTGGCTGAGTTCGAACCCCCGCAGGCGGTGAGCCGCGAGCTTCGCCTCCGGATCGAGGGCGGGGACGAGATCAGCGAATGGTTCCCGTGGGCATGGGTCAGCATTGACGACGTCCAGCGAATCGCGCCCGCGGCCGATCTCGAGATCAGCGACGTCTGGTCGGCGCGCGGACGCTGGTTCGCCCAACTCGATGTCCCTCGCGAAGCAGCTGACTAGCGCGGCACCGCGACTGGCCGCGCCGCCGCGGATGGTCGAACCCGCCTCCCCGGATCGAGGCCGGTGGGCGGCATGGGCGATCGCCGCCGCCGTTGGAGCCACGATCGCGTTGGGAATGATCTGGAGGGCCGCCGGCGGTTTCCTCGGTACCGACCTACCGCCTTTCATCCTCGGCTGGCAGCCGGCCGTCTCTCCCTATGCGCTGGTCGCGGTGTTGGCGCTCGGAGCCGGGGTCTGGCTGGCGCCCGCTCTCTACTCCTCTCGCCTCGATCCGATCCCCTTCGGAGCAGCGCTGACGGCCATCGGCGCCGGACTCCGGCTCGCGCTCAATCTGAGCCGGGTCGGCCCCTCGGATTGGTACGGGGTGTTCGTGGTCCACGCCGGGACCGGGGAGGGCAGGCACGAGTACCTGCCGGCCTTGCCGTTCGTGCGCGGTGGGGAGGGGGGCTTTCTCGCCCATTTCGATCGGATCGCTCCGGCGCTGCCCACGCACCCGAGCGGGCATCCGCCCGGCCTGCTGGTCACCCTCGACGCCCTCCGGATCGACACGCCGCAGGCCATGGCGGCGCTGACGATCGGCGTCGGGGTGCTCGCGATCCCGCTTCTCTATCTCCTGGTCCGGAACCTGCTGGGAGAGGGGAAGGCGCGGATCGCGGGGATCCTGCTCGCCTTCTCCCCCGCCACGCTCCTCTACGGCGCGACCTCCGCGGATGCCCTGTACGCCACGCTCGGGGTCGCCGCCGCGGCGGCCCTGACGGCGCGCGAGCGCGCCCTCCGGACGGTTGGAGCGCTCGCCCTCGCGATCGCCTCCTTCTTCTCCTTCGCCCTGCTCGCCGTCGGCGCCTGGGCGGTGGTGCTGACAGAGCGCCGCTCGGGACCCCGCCCGGCCTTGATCCTTGCTGCCCTCTGCGCCGCCGCTGTGATCGGCTTCTACACGCTGCTCCACGTCACCACCGGCTTCGACCCGATCTCGGCCCTTCGAGTGATGCACGATCGCTACTACGCCGGCATCGGCGGCCGCCGGCCATACCTCTTCTGGCTGTTCGGCTCGCCCGCTGCGTTTCTGGTCGCGCTCGGGGTGCCGATCGCGTGGCAGGCCTGTCGATCGCTCGGACGGGGAGAGGCGAGCGCGGTCGCGCTGGCAGTGGTCGTCGCCGCCTCATCCCTGCTCGGCTACACCAAGGCCGAGACGGAGAGGATCTGGCTCTTCATGGTGCCGCTCGCCTGCCTTGCGGCGGCTCAATCACAGTCGCCCGGCAGGCTTCGCCTCGTCCTGGCGCTGCTGGGCCTTCAGGGGCTCGCCGTCGAGATCCTCTTCAACACGATCTGGTGATCGTCGCCGTGGCTCGCGCAGCTGGGCGCCTGCCAGCTCGCGCATGCCTTCGCCGAAGTCGATGCGAGCCTCGAACCCAAGCTCTGCTGCGGCTCGAGTCGGGTCGGCGAACACATGACGGACGTCGCCGAGCCGGAACTCGCCCGTGACGCGAGGTGAGGGAGCGTCGCGACCCCAAGCTTCGGCGAGCCGCCGCCCCATCTCTCCCACGCTCCGCGGTCGCCCGCTGGCGATGTTGTAGGCGCCGCCCTCGTGCTCCTCGAGCAGCGCGATTGCGCTGGCGCGAGCGACGTCGCGCACGTGAACGAAGTCCCTGAGCTGGGCGCCGTCCTCGAACACGGCGGGCGGCCGGCCGGCGGCCAGCGCGCTCAGGAAGAGGCTGGCCACGCCCGCATAGGGGGTGTCGCGGGGCATCCGGGGCCCGTAGACGTTGTGGAAGCGCAGGGCGATAGCCCGAACAGAGCGCTCGCGGGCAAAGATCGAGCAGAGGTGCTCCTGGGCGAGCTTCGTCGCGGCGTAGACGCTGCGCGGATCAACGGCGGCGGTCTCCGGCACCGGGCGGGGTGAGAGGTCCTCGCCGCAGCTCGGGCAGCGCGGATCGAAGTGTCCGGCCGCAAGGTCCTCCGGGGCCCGCGGAAGCGGCCGCACCGAGCCATGTACCGGACAGGCGTAGCGGCCCTCGCCGTAGACGACCATGCTGGAGGCGAGCGCCAGCGGGCCGCGGAACCGCGTCTCCGCCAGACAGCCGAGCAGCACCGTGGTACCGAGATCGTTGGAGGCCACATATGCCGGGGCGTCGGCGAAGCTCGACTCGAGCCCGACCATCGCGCCCAGGTGTGCCACGGCGACGACGTCGCGCACCGCCCGCATCACGACCTCGTGATCGCGGAGATCGCCCTCGACCAGCTCGACCTCCGCCCGCAGGTACTCTGGCCGACCAGGGTGAACCGCGGGGTCGAGCGAATCGAGCGCCCGGACCTCGCAGCCGCGGGCAACCAGCTCGTCGACGACGTGGGAGCCGATGAAGCCCGCGCCGCCGGTGACCAGGATCGGCCCCTCCATGCCGCGAGGCTAACCCGCGCCGGGCCTGTGCGGGCCTCCCCGGCAGAGTGTTCCGAGACCTGTAATAAACGTGGATCTGAACAGTCAATGAACTACGTGAGCGAATCCCGGAATGACGGGCGGCCGCTGGGAGAATCGGCCACGATGGGCGAGGAGGAACACAGCCGCGGATCGGTGCTGGTGGTGGACGATGAGCCCACCATCCGCGAGGTGGTCGCAAACTACATGCGGAAAGCCGGGTATCGCGCGCGCGCCGCTCGAGACGGCACTGAGGCCCTCTCCATGGCCGACCGCGACCGGCCAGACATCGTGATCCTCGACCTGATGATGCCGGGGATGGACGGCCTCGAGGTGATGTATCGCCTGCGTACGCCCGATCACGGTGACCTGGCGGTGATCCTGTTGACGGCGAAGGGCGACGAGTCGGACCGGGTCACCGGCCTGCGTCTCGGTGCCGACGACTACGTCTGCAAGCCCTTCTCGCCGGCTGAGCTCGTCGCCCGAGTCGATGCCCTGCGCCGCCGGCTGGACACCTCCTCGAGCCGAGGGGAACCGATCGTCTTCGACGGGCTCGAGATCGACCCGGCCGCGCGGCGGGTCACGGTCCGAGGGGAGGAGGCCGCTCTCACCCATCGCGAGTTCGACCTGCTGCATTTCCTGGCGCGGCACCCAGCGCAGACCTTTTCCCGCTCCCAGCTGATGGACGCGGTGTGGCAATACGCCTTCTACACGGATACGTCGACCGTCACGGTCCACATTCGCAGGCTGCGCTCCAAGGTCGAGCAGGACCCCGGGGCGCCGCGCTTCATCGAGACGGTCTGGGGAGTCGGCTACCGGTTCGCGGGATGAGGGGCTCGGCGCTCGTCATCGGGATTGGCACCGCGGCGGCCTTCGTGGTGGTGGCGGCGGGACTCGGCCTCAGGCCCGCGACGGAGACCGCGATCATGCTCGCCTTCTTCGGGACTCTTGGACTGGGGGGCGCCCAGCTGATCGTGCACAAGCGCGCCAGGATCGGCCCGCTACAGCGGCAGCTGATCGCGATGGTGGGTATCACGATCGGCCAGCTGCTGGCGATCGTGATCGCCTTCGCCGAGCTGATGTTCGTCTCGGCCGAGGATGCGGTCCTGATCATGCTGGCGGTGGCCTTCTCTGCGGCGATAGGAATCAGGGCAGCTCAGCTGATGCTCGCCCAGGTGCTCACCGACGTCAGGGGCGTTCGCGACGCTCTGATCGCGGTCGGCGCCGGGGACCGCGACCTGACCGTCTCCAACGGGACACGCGACGAGATCGGAGAGCTCGCCGTTGCCGCGGACTCGATGATCCGCCGACTGGATGCAACCGAGCGGGCCCGACGGGATCTGGTCGCGGCGGTCTCCCATGACCTCCGCACACCGGTCACGTCGCTGAGGGTGCTGACCGAAGCGCTCGAGGACGAGGTCGTGGACGAGGAGAGCCGCCATCGCTACCTGGTCACGATGCGCACGCACGTCTCGGCGCTCGGCGCGCTGATCGACGATCTCTTCGAGCTCTCGCGGCTTGAGGCCGGGGACATCGAGTGGTCGGTCTCACGGGTCGAGCTGGGCGAGCTGGTCGGCGAGACCGTGACCGCGATGCGCGTTCAGGCTGATGCCGCAGGGGTGACGGTATTCGCGGAGGTCCCCGGCGATCTCGCTCCCGCCACGGGTAACCCGGAGAAGCTGCAGCGGGTCCTCTTCAACCTGATCCAGAACGCGATTCGCCACACGCCCGCTGACGGCAGCATCGCGGTCCGCGCCGAGGCGCTGGAAGACCGTGTTGAGATCGAGGTCGCCGATACTGGCGTCGGAATACCGTCAGATGAGCAGCCGCACGTGTTCGAGCCCTCATACCGGGCCGGGACCGACGCCTCCCGGACGACCGAGGGGGCGGGCCTCGGGCTGGCCATCTCGAGGGCGATCGTCGAGTCCCATGGCGGGCGAATATGGCTGGCGGACTCCAGCTCCGGCACGCGCGTCCGCTTCAGCCTGCCCCAGGCGGCCGCCTACGAGGCCTCCGGCCGCGAGGCGATCGCGGGATAGGACCTTGCGATGGGCGCAACCGATGTCGATCGGCGCCGTCGCCCTGATCCTGGCGTCCGCGGCCTCGGGATGCGGCGGCGGCCCCCCTCCGGCGGCCGAGCCCGCTACTTCGCCGGAGCCGAGCCAGCGACCAGCGGGCCGGGTGTTCGGTGTCGCCGGGATGCCGGAGGGTGTCGCCTTCGACCCGGTGAGCCGGGAGCTCTTCGCCGGCCTTCGCAATCCCGGGCGCCTGGCCGAGATCGATCCGGCGAACGGCCGGAGCCTCAGCCTGATCCGCCTGCCCGCCTCACCCAGGCACCTCAGCCTGGCACGGGACGGTGCCCTGCTCGTGCCCGTCGAGGATGCCGACACCCTCGTGCGGCTCTCGCCCGCCGGCAGGCATGAGGCGAGCGTTCCGGTCGGGGAGCACCCACACGATGCCGCCGAGGCGGGCGGCCGGGTGTTCGTTTCCAACGAGTTCGGAGACTCCGTGAGCGTCGTCCAGGGCGATCGTGTCATCAACACCCTCCATGCTCCGCGGCAGCCCGGTGGCGTCGCCTCGGTCGCGAATCGATACGTCGCCGTGGTCGCGGTCCGGGATCGCCTGCTCGAGGCGTACGACGCCCGTACCCTCTCTCCGCTCGGTCAGGCCGATGCCGGGACCGGGCCCACCCACGCGGTCTCGCTCGGCGAGACAGCGCTGGTCGTTGACACGGAAGGCGGCGCGCTGCTCCGCTTCAGGCTGGCCCCGCGCCCGATCCTGGTCGGGCGCACGGCGCTTCCGGGGACTCCGTACGGCGTCGCCTACGACTCGAGCCGGCGGCGCCTCTGGGTGACGCTCACTGCGCTCAACCGGGTCGTCGTCCTGCGCGTCAGCGGGGACCGGCTCCGCAGGATCATCTCCTACCCGACCGTCAGGCAGCCCAACTCGGTGACCGTGGACCCGCGCTCGGGAACCGCCTTCATTGCCGGGCGGACCAGCAACTCGATCGAGCGGATCGCCCTGGACGAGGGCGGGGCCAGACGATGAATGAGTCTCCCCCCGGACCCTTCCGCGACCAGTTCTGGCGCAGCCCGCTGCGCGGTCCCTGGCTCGCATCGGTCCTCGGCTCCGCCCTGCTGCCCCTGATCGTGATCTGCGCTGTGACCGGATTTCTCTCCCAGGCCGCGTACAACCCCGGCCTTGGCGACAACTCTCAGCTTCCCGGGGGCGGCATCGGAATCAACCTCTATCTCTTCAGCTGGCCGACCTCGCCCTCCTGGATCTACGCCTTCACCCAGGGCCTGCACATCGTCAGCGGCGTGACCGCCATTCCGCTGCTGCTGGCCAAGCTCTGGTCGGCGATGCCCAAGTTGTTCGAGTGGCCGCCGGTCCGAAGCCTGGCGCACGGCTTGGAGAGGGCCAGCCTGGCCTTCCTCGTTGGCGGCAGCATCTTCGTCTTCTTCACGGGGCTGCTCAACATCCAGCTCTACTACCCCTGGTCCTTCAGCTTCGTCCCGGCGCATTACTACGGCGCCTTCATCTTCCTCGGCGCGCTCGCCCTCCACGTCACACTGAAGCTGCCGGTCGTGCGGAGGGCGTTCAAGGAGCGGGGAGTGGTGCGCCCGCTGCGCGATGATCTCGCCCACACCAGGCCGGAGCCCGCCGCCCACGACTCGACGGCACCTGCCAACCCGACCGCGCCCACGATGTCGCGCCGCGCGCTGCTTGGAACTGTGGCCGCCGGGTCGGCGGGGCTCGGCGTAATGGCCGCGGGCCAGGTCGTCGGTGGCCCGCTGCGCGATCTGGCGCTGCTCGCGCCGCGCGGTCAGAAGCTCGGCGACGGCCCGAATGCCTTCCAGATCAACAAGACAGCGCGCGCCGCGGGGATCGGCGCCGCCGAGACGGGCACTGACTGGCGCCTCGTACTCCAGGGCTCGAAGCGCGTTGAGCTGTCCAGGGCGGAGCTGATGGCGATGCCCCACTGCACCCACGACCTCACCATCGGCTGCGTCGAGGGCTGGTCGACCACGCAGCGCTGGACCGGTGTGCGGCTCAAGGACCTCGCCTCGCTTGCGGGCGCGCCCGAGGACACGGACGTCGAGGTCTCCTCGCTGCAGCGCAGCGGCGGCTTCAACCACGCGATTCTCAGCTCGGGGCAGATCGCCGATGACCGATCGCTGCTGGCCTTCAAGGTGAACGGAGCCGACCTCTCGCTGGACCACGGCTACCCGGCGCGAGTGATCGTTCCCGGCGCCCCAGGGGTCCACAACACCAAGTGGGTCTCGTCGATGAACTTCAGGGAGGCGTGAGGTGAGGCAGATGCGAGAGCTCTACGGATCGTCCCAGCTGCACCTCCTGGCGGTGATCGTGACGATGAGCTTCGCTGCCTACGGGGCCATCCGGATCGCAGAGGGATCAGACGCCCTCAACACGTTCATCTGGCTGGGCGGGGCGATCGTCGCTCACGACCTGATCTCGTTTCCGCTCTATTCCGGGCTCAACCTGATCGCCCACCGCTCCTTCGTCGGGCCCCTCCGGGGGCCGCCAACCGAACGGGCGGTGCCGCTGATCAACCACATCCGCATCCCGACGATCCTCTCGGGCTTCGCCCTGGCTGCCTGGTTCCCGCTCATCCTCCGCCTCAGCGCCGACAACTACCGGCTCAAATCGGGCCTCAACGCCGACGCGTTCCTCGGGCGCTGGCTGCTGCTCACCGCGGCCCTGTTCCTGGGGTCCGCGCTGATCTACGCCGTGCGCCTGCGCAGGGCCACGCGGTCACCCGCGACCGGCGAGCGGGCATAGCCGCGGTGGCGCAGGCGGATCTGATCCTGCCGGTGCTGAACGAGGCCGAGGCGCTGCCGGGGGTACTGGCGGCGATCCCTGACGGGTACCGTCCGATCGTCGTCGACAACGGTTCGACGGACGGTTCGGCTGCGATCGCACGCCGCCTCGGGGCCGATCTGGTCGTTGAGCCGCGGCGAGGATTCGGCGCGGCCTGCGCGGCCGGCCTGGCGGCCGCAGAGGCGGAGCTCGTCTGCTTCATGGACTGCGACGGATCCTTGGACGCGGGAGAGCTGCCCTCGGTCGCCGGCCCGGTGGCATCGGGCGAGGCGGACCTGATGCTGGGGCGCCGGATCGCCAGGCCGGGGGCCTGGCCCGTTCACGCCCGGCTCGCAAACCGCGTTCTAGCCGCCGAGATCCGGCGGCGCACCGGCTCGCGCCTCTGCGACCTCGGGCCGATGCGAGCCGCTTCGACGGAGCTCCTGCGGGCGCTCGGCATCCGCGACCGGCGCTTTGGCTGGCCGCTGGAGATGGTCATCCTGGCCGCCGCCGCAGGCTGGCGCGTCCGGGAGACTCCCGTCACCTATCACCCCCGCCAGGGGCGCTCCAAGGTGACGGGCACGATTCGTGGATCGGCGCGAGCCTTCGTGGATACGGCCCGCGTGCTGCGTGGTCAGAGCGAGGATCTAACGATTCGCTGACGAATCGCCGAAAGCGAGCGTCTGAGCGGCTGCGGCTGATCGAATGTGGCGATGGCCCAGCGCACGCCACTCGAGGACCGACACGGGCGGCGCATCGCGGACCTGCGCGTCTCGGTGAGCGACCGCTGCAATTTCCGCTGTCAATACTGCATGCCCGCCGAGGGTCTGCCCTGGCTCCAGGGAGAGGAGCTGCTCAGCTTCGGGGAGATCAGTCGGCTCGTCGGCCTGCTGGCGGAGATGGGAATCAGCGGGGTACGGCTGACCGGCGGCGAGCCGCTGGTTCGCCGCGACTTCCCGAGCCTGGCCGCGATGCTGGCCCGCATTCCGGGGATCCGCGATCTCTCCATCACCACCAACGGATACCTGCTCGAGCGGGACGCGGCGGCCCTCGCAGGCGCAGGCATCGACCGGGTCAACATCTCGGTCGACTCGCTCCAGCGGGACCGCTTCTTCCAGATCACGCGTCGCGATGCCCTTCCCCGGGTCCTTCGCGGAATCGATGCGGTCGCCGACCAGTCAGAGATTCGCCAGGTGAAGGTGAACGCTCTCGGCATCCGCGGATTCACGGAGCAGGAGATCCTGCCGTTCTGTCGGTTTGCCCGCGAGCGCGACGTCGAGGTCCGCTTCATCGAGTTCATGCCGCTGGACGCGGACCGCTCCTGGAGCGAGGATCAGGTGCTTACCGGCGCGGAGATCAGGCGGGAGATCGAGGCGCGCCATCGGCTCCAGGAGTTGCCCCGCGAGCCCTCGGCCACGGCCCGTGTCTTCCGCTTCGCCGACGGCCGAGGGAAGATCGGCTTTGTCAGCCCCATCTCGGAACCCTTCTGCGCGGATTGCAACCGGATCCGGCTGACCGCCGACGGTCAGCTGCGCACCTGTCTGTTCTCCCTCGAGGAGACCGGCCTGCGCCAGCCGATCAGGGCCGGGGCCAGCGACGACGAGCTGGAGGCCCTGATCCGGGCGGCGGTCGCCCGCAAGGAGCTCAAACACCGCATCAACGAGCCCGGCTTCGCCCAGCCCGAGCGGACGATGAGCGCGATCGGAGGGTAGGTGCGCGGTTTCCGGGAGCTCGGTCTGCGGTGGAACCGCCACGAGCTGGCCGGGGGCCTCGGCGATGCGGGTCTGCTGATCCCGATCGCGATCGCGCTGATCACGATCAATGGCCTCAACGCCACTGCGGTGTTCTGCGGCGTCGGCCTCGCCTACATGGGCGCCGCGCTCTACTTCCGCGTCCCCGTGCCGGTGCAGCCGCTGAAGGCGTTCGCGGCAGCCGCCATCGCTCTCAACCTGCATGCCGACGTGCTGGCCGCCGGAGCTTTGCTGATGGCGGCCGCGATGCTCGTCCTGTCTGTGACGGGGGCGGCTGGTTGGCTCGCGGAGCGCTTCCCGGTCGTGCTCGTGCGCGGGATCCAAGCCAGCGTCGCGCTGCTGCTGACGAAGGCGGCATTGGACCTGGCGGAGAAGGGGAACTGGGCGGGGCTGCCGGCCATCGATCCGGCGATCGCGGTCGCGATGGCGGCGATCTGCTGCGTCCTGCTCTTCGCCTGGAGGGAGGGCGCCTGGCTTCCGGGCGGCTTCGTCGTGCTGGGAGCGGGAGCGATCGTCGGGCTCGCGGTCTCCGGCCTGCCCTCGGGCCTGCACCCGGGCCCCCAGCACGTGGGCGTCTCGGCACCCGACCGGCAGGCCTTCGGAGTTGCCCTGACGACGCTCGTCATCGCCCAGATCCCGCTCAGCTTCGGCAACTCGGTGGTGGCGACGGCCGATGCCGAGCGCCGCTACTTCGGCGAGCGCGCACGCCGCGTCACCCCCAGGGCGATCGCCGGCTCGATGGCGGTCAACGACGTCCTGGCCGGCCTGATCGCGGGGCTCCCGGTCTGTCACGGAGCCGGAGGGGTGACGGCGCACTATCGCCTCGGCGCGCGCACCGCCGCCTCAACGCTCTTTGCGGGCGCGCTCTTCCTCTCGCTCGGGCTCGTCTTCGGAGACGCACTGCCCGACGTTCTGACGAGACTGGCTCCCGGCGCGCTGGCCGGGTTGCTGCTCTTCGTCGCGATCCAGCACGGGATGCTCGCCGCGAAGCTCGAGCGGCTCGACGACCGGCTGATCGCGGCGGGGGTCGGCCTGATCACTCTGCTCACGGGAAACCTGGCGATCGGGTTTGGCGCCGGTATCGCGGCGCTGGTGCTCCGCTGGGTGGGGCGGCACGCCATGGCCGACCTGTCGCGACCGCTTCCGGAACGATGAGCGCCACCCAGGTCAAGGGCCCGCCCGCGCGCCAGACCCTGATTGGCGTTGCGGAGGCGCGCGAGATCGTCTTGGCGGAGACGAGGCCGCTACCGGCGGAGACCGTCGAGCTCCGGGGCGCGCTCGGGAGGGTATTGGCTGAGCCGGTGCAGGCGCCCCACGACGTTCCTCCTTTCGACAGCTCCGCGATGGACGGATTCGCGGTCCGCGCGGCCGACACCGCCACAGCGACCCACCAGTCCCCCGTCCGGCTCGCGCTCGCAGGCGAGTCCCGCGCAGGCGCCCCGGCTGCCGCTCTGTTGAGGGCCGGAGAGGCGGTCGCAATCTCGACCGGCGCGGTGATTCCGAATGGGGCCGACGCTGTGGTGCGCCTCGAGGACGCGGTGGCGGACCGAGGGATGGTCGAGGTGTCGAGCGCCGTGGAGGCGGGCGCGTGGCTGAGACGCGGCGGTGAGGACCTGAGATGCGGTGAGACGGCGCTCGAGGCCGGAGCGGTTCTCGGGCCGGCCGGGCTCGGGGTCGCCGCTTCGCTGGGCCGGGCCGCGGTGACCTGCAGGCGGCGGCCGACGGCATCCATATTGACCACGGGCGACGAGCTGCGCGGGGCCGGTGAGGAGCTCCGTTTCGGTGAGATCGGCGACGCCAGCGCCCATTCCGTGACCGCGCTGGCCAGACTCACCGGGGCCTCGGTCACCTCCGTCGCGCGGTCGAGCGACGACCCCGGCGAGATCCGGACCGCGATCGAGTCGGCGCTGCGAGCCGAGGTCACGGTGATCAGCGGCGGGGTATCGGTCGGGCGCCACGATCACGTCCGTCCGACGCTCGCCGGGCTCGGAGTCGAAGAGCGCTTCTGGGGTGTGGCGCTGCGCCCGGGAAGGCCTACCTGGTTCGGCGTCGGCGATCACGGCCTGGTCTTCGGACTGCCCGGGAACCCGGTCTCGGCGATGGTCACCTTCATCCTCTTCGTCCGGCCGGCATTGCTTGGCCTCGCGGGCGTCGAGAGAGCGACCGCCATCACCAGCGCCGTCCTCGACGTGCCCTACGCGAAGGCACCCGGGCGCACCCATGCGGTTCGTTGCCGGATGCGGCTCGCAAGCGATGGCTGGCATGTGACCCCGACCAAGGCACAGGGCTCTCACGTGCTGAGCTCGATGCTCGGCGCCGAGTGTCTCGCGTTGATCCCGGCGGAAGCCGCCTCCCAACGGCCCGGCGACCGGGTCGCGATAGAGCTGCTTCAGGGCGACCCGCTCGGCAGCCAGGCTTGGAGCTCGGCATGAGAGTCACGGTCCGACTCTTCGCGACGATGCGCCGGCGCGCCGGGACCGAGGTGCTCGACCTCGAGCTCGCGGACGGAGCCACCACTGCCGACGCGCTCGCGGCGCTGGCGGCCCGCACCGGGCTCGCGGACCTGGTCGAGCGGATGCCGTTGCGCATGGCGGTCAACCGCGAGTACGTGAGCGATGACGTCGTGCTCTCCCCGGGCGACGAGCTCGCCGTCATCCCCCCCGTCAGCGGCGGTGCCGGTCCAATCACCGCGGACCGGATCATCCGTGCCCGCGTCTCGGAGGAGCCGCTCTCGCTCGAGGCGCTCGTCTCCAGCGTCTCCAGGCCGGGAGCGGGCGCCATTGTGGTCTTCGCCGGAACCCCGCGCCACGTCGGAGCGCTCGAATACGAGGCCTATCGTGAGATGGCAGAGCCAACGATCGCGTCGATCCTGGCCGGCTGCGCAGAGCGTCACCGGCTCGAGGCCGCGGCGGCGGAGCACCGTTTCGGCACGGTCCCGCAGGGCGAGCCGAGCGTGATCGTCGCGGTCTCGGCTGCCCATCGGCAGGAGGCATTCGACGCGGCCCGCGAGGCGATTGACGAGATCAAGGCCGAGGCGCCGATCTGGAAGGTGGAACGCAGCGGCCGCGCGATCGTCAGGGACGGGGTCTCGGGGAACGGCGTGGGCCTCACTCATCTGGACCGCTCGGGGTCCGCCCGCATGGTCGACGTCTCGAGCAAGCCGATTACCGATCGGTGCGCCCAAGCGGAGGCCGTGGTCCGGATGTCGCCCGATACGGCTCGAGCCGTCGTGCACGGCGACTCCAAGAAGGGTGACGTCCTCGGCACCGCCAGAATCGCCGGGGTCCAGGCCGCGAAGCGAACAGATCAGCTGATCCCGCTTGCCCACACTCTGCCCCTGACCGAGATTGACCTGGACCTCACCCTCGACCCTGACGCGGGGCGTCTCTCCATCCTCGCGACGGCCCGGGCGAGGGAGCGCACTGGCGTGGAGATGGAGGCGATGACGGCAGCGTCGGTTGCGGCCCTGACCGTCTACGACATGACCAAGGGACTCGAGCGGGGCGTCGAGATCGCCCACGTCCGGCTGCTCTCCAAGAGCGGCGGGCGCCATGACTGGCTGCGCGAGGCCGCGGGCCGATGATCCGCGCGGCGGTGATCACGATCAGCTCCTCCCGTGCGGCCAACGGGGGAGTGGATGAGAGTGGGCCGCGGCTGGAGGCCGTAGTGGAGCACCTGGGGGGTGAGCTCGTCGGCACGGAGCTGATCCCGGACGGTTTCGAGCCGATCGCGCACAGCATCCGGCACTGGGTCGACGAGGAAGGCTGCGACCTGGTCCTGACGAGCGGCGGAACGGGCCTGGCACCGAGTGACGTGACGCCCGAGGCCACTCGAGCGGTGGTCGACCGGGAAGCGCCGGGCATCGCTGAGGCGTTGAGGGCCGCGTCGCGGCCGCACACGAAGGCATGGATGCTGTCCCGGGGGATCGCCGGGACTCGCGGCCGCTCCCTGATCGTGAACTTCCCCGGAAGCCCACGGAGCATCGATCAGACCGCGCCCGCGATCGAGCACGCGCTGGACCATGCGCTCCGGCTGCTGACAGGCGACGCGAGTCATACCCAGGCCATGTGAATGCCGGTCGAGGGATCGCCGTCGAGGGGAACGCGAGAGGGAACGAAATCGATGGTCGACTGAACTCCGTCAGTCCCGAGCGGCCGATATTCGCGCGCCCTCTCTACGTGGAAGGACGTGGCAGGCGGAGCTGTGCCCGGGCTCCGAGTCGATCGGGACTGCGGGCGGATCGATGCGCCGGCAGACGTCCTCGGCCAGCGGGCACCGCGTATGGAAACGGCAGCCATCGGGGACCGCGTACGGCGACGGCGAAACCGTTCCCAGCACCGTCGAGGGCATCCTCTACCCGATCCACCCGCTGCAGATCGTGGCGATGGGGATGGCGGAATCCGACAGCCTCAACCTTGAGGAGATCGCGGAGGCCTGCGAGCAGGAAAAGCGCTGGGAGTTCATGGTCGTCGCGACTCCTCTGCGGCTCCCGCGCGGGACGGGCTCGCCGTTCAATCCGATCGCGGTCCTCTGACGAACGACCTGCTGTGGCGCTCAGCGGAGGGGGTGGGATTCGAACCCACGAGGGACCCGAAGGCCCCTAACGGTTTTCGAGACCGCCCCGTTCAACCGCTCCGGCACCCCTCCGGGTCGTCAAGGCTAGCGAGGGATTCCGGCTAGGCGCCGGCGGGCAGCTTGCCCTCGAGCACGTAACGGAGTATGCCCACGACCTGCTCGGGCGTCTCGGCGGTGGCCATCGCGGCGCGGTCGATCTCCTTCAGCGCGTGGGTGGTCTCCGGGTCATGGAGCGTGACGATGGGCTTACCCAGCGCCGCCGCGTAGCCCGCGTCGAAGGCGGCATTCCACTGCTTGTACTTGTCGCCGAAGCGGACGACGACAACGTCGGCCTGCCGGATCAGGGTCTGGGTGCGGATCGCGTTGACGCCCGCGCCCTTGTGGTCCTTCCAGAAACCCTCCGACTCGTCGCCGAGGATCGCAACGCCGACGTCGTCGGATGCGCCGTGATCGGTGACGGGCGAGCTGAAGGTGACGTCGAGACCGGTCTCCCGGGCTCCCTCGGCGATCCGCTCGCGCCAGTCGGAGTGGATCTCCCCGGCGAGGTACACGTTCCATGCCATTTCACGATCTTATTGACCGACGCCTGGCTTCTAGACTCAAGCGTCGAAAACCCGGAGAGGTGTCCGAGTGGCTTAAGGAGCTCGCTTGGAAAGCGAGTGGGCGGGTTAAACCGCCTCGTGGGTTCGAATCCCACCCTCTCCGCTTCAGCCAGGGGGAGCCGGAGCTGCGGGGGCCGGGCCGCTCCGCTCGCCCTCTGCCCACGGGAATCCGCTCGGCGCTGCCCGGAAATCGGCGAGCAGGTACAGGCCGACGACCGTGGAGACAAGCAATGCGGCCCCCAGCGCCGCCAGGTCCGCCGGGCCATGGTGCAGCGCGGCCCCGGCCCCGATCACCAGGATCCCGAAGCCCACGATCGCAACGGCGATCCCACGATGGAATCGGCCGACCTCCGAGTGAGGCCAGGGATCCAGGGACCTGGTCAGCTCGCGCCCCGTGTCGGAGTCCGTGCAGTCGCCCTTGCGAGGGCACGAGTTGCAGGCGTGTGCGCGGGCCCGGTAGCGCGCGAGCCGCATCTGGTGGTCTGTCTCGATCCGGTGGAGCTTCTCGCCCTCCGGGCACTCCCAGGCGTCGTGCTGCGCGTCGTAGGAGAATCCCGCGGTCCGGTAGAGCTCGGAGCGCCGGTGCGAGTGCTTCGCGAGGGCGTCCAGCCCGAGCGCGACCACGCATAGGAAGAGCGCGTAGGCGACCGCGAGCAGGCTCTCGACCGCCACCCCGCTCACGCTCCCACCGGCTCTTTCGGTTCGGTCACCTCGGTGAAGAGGATGTCCTCGGGCTCCTCGATCACCTCCTGCTTGACGGTGTAACGGACGCCCAGATAGGTGAGGTAGAGCAGCGGGAGGACGCCGACGGCGATGAAGTAGAGGTCGCCGGGCAGCCGCAGCCACTCGATCACCGTGTTGGTGTTGGTGGTCAGGTAGTCGAGCGAGCGAGCATGGAAGTAGCCGCTGTTGACCGACTCGTAGATCTGCCGGATGCCGAGCGGGAAGAGCGTCGCGAACGACATCCAGGCGAGCCCGATGTTGAGTCCCCAGAAGCTCATCTTCGCCGCCCGCTCCTTCCAGCGGTCCTGGGGGATCAGGTAGCGCAGGCAGAAGAGCGCGAGCCCGACCGCGAGCATCCCGTAGACGCCCATCATCGCCGTGTGCCCGTGGTTGGCCGTGAGCGCCGTGCCGATCTCGTAGTAGGAGACGATCGGCAGGTTGATCAGGAAGCCGAAGATGCCGGCGCCGAGGAAGTTCCAGAACCCGACGGCGACCAGGAACATGACGGCCCAGCGGTGTGGGAAGGGAGTCGCGGACTTCTGCTCCTGCTGCGCACCGAGCTGCAGGAAGCTCCAGGCCTCGACCGTGAGGAAGGTGAGCGGCATCACCTCGAGGGCCGAGAAGAAGGCGCCGAGCGCCATGTTCTCCGCGGGCGCGCCTGAGAAGTAGAGGTGGTGCATCGTCCCGATCACTCCGCCGACCGAGTACAGGATCACGTCGAGCAGGACGACCGTCAGGGCGACGCGCTCACGCACCACTCCGAGCAGGACGAAGACGTACGCGACCATCGTCGTGGTGAAGAGCTCGAGGAAGTCCTCCACCCAGAGGTGGACGACCCAGAAGCGCCAGTAGTCGGTGATCGTGAAGTTGTCCCCCGCTCGGACCAGGAGCCCGACCGCGTAGAAGGCCGGGATCGCCAGCGCGGCGAGGAAGAAGAGCCAGGGCATGTTGCCGACCCGCTCCTTGGTCAGCCGGCCCTTCAGCCCGCGGTAGAGGATGAAGCCCCAGACGCAGAGCCCGACGATCAGCAGCACCTGCCAGAAGCGGCCCAGGTCGAGGTATTCGAAGCCCTGGAGGCCGAAGACCGAGCCTGAGAACCAATTGTGGATTTGGGCGAACTCGCCGATCAGGCTGCCGAAGACCACCACCGCCAGCGCCCCTAGAAGGAAGAAGGCCAGCTTCCGCTGCCCCTTCGGCTCTCTCCCAGCGATCATCGGCGCGAGGAAGATCCCGGCGGCGACGAAGGAGGTGGAGACGAAGAAGATCGCCAGCTGGATGTGCCAGGTCCGGACCAGGTTGTATGGGAAGACGTTGGCGATGTCGATGCCGAAGAAGCCGCCCAGGTCTGCGCGGTAGTGCTGGGACATCCCGCCGACCAGGGTCTGGAGCAGGAAGAGCGCAGCCATCACGAAGAAGAACCACGCGGTCGCCCGCTGTCCCGGGGTCAGCGCAACGTCGGCCGGGGAACGAAAGCTGAGGGTGGCCTGGTCGCGACCCTGCCAGCCCAGTCGCCAGCGCCCGAAGGCGGCGAACAGGATGCCGATGCCGCCCAGCAGCGCTATCAGCGAGATCACCGACCAGACGATCACGTTGGCGCTCGGGGCGTTGTCGACCTGAGGCTCGGGCGGCCAGTTGTTCGTGTAGGAGTAGTTGTGCCCGGGCCGGCGCACCGACGCCGCCCAGGACGACCAGGCGAAGAACGCGGTCAGCTGGTGGATCTCGATGGGGCCGTTGACGGGGTTCGGCAGCAGCCCGTACCGGGTGGTGTCGCTGTCGAGGAAGTCGGAGTAGTGCTGCCGGAGCTGGCCGAAGGCGCTCGCCTGCTGAGCCGAGAAGGGCAGCGTCTTGGTGTCCGAGTTGTAGCGGTTGGTCTGGAACTGGTCGATCGTCTCCTGCCGCGCCGAGTCGGAGTCGCTGCCGCCGAGCGCGCTCTGCACGATCGCCGAGGAGCGATGCAGGTAGTCGTCGGTGAAATCGGGGCCCAGATAGGCGCCGTGCCCGAAGATCGAGCCGTACTCCATGAGGCCGTGGTGGAGGAAGACCTTCTGCCCGGCCCGGACGTCGTTCCCCGTGAAGATCACATGGCCGCTCGGGTCGACCACCTTGTCGGGGATCGGCGGGTCGGACTGGTAGGTCCGATACGCGAGCAGGACCAGGACGAAGAAGCCGACCAGGATGACCAGGGCCGCTATCTGCAGCCAAGTCCTAGAGACGAGCAGCTCTCGTTTGCCGCCGGACTCTCCGCCATCCCTCGGCATGCGCGTTGATCCTATGCGCAA